>NZ_QKSD01000014.1 GCF_003234085.1 Curtobacterium sp. MCPF17_052 | reverse complement strand
TCGGCGAACAGGGAACGGTGGGGCTTCGTGGGGGCGTCCACGGGGGCATCTGGTGTCACGGTGGAACCATTCTGTGGCCTGGAGGCCGCCTGCGGGGCCGGGTTTCGTTCTCTGGTTGACTGACGAGCATGACTGACCTGAACAGCAAGCCCGAGTTCGACGCCCCCGAGGGCCCGGCCCCCACCGACCTCGTCATCACCGACATCGTCGAGGGCGACGGCGCCGTCGCCGAGTCCGGCTCGACCGTCAAGGTCCACTACGCCGGCGTCGAGTACGAGTCCGGCGAGGAGTTCGACAGCTCCTGGGGTCGTGGCGAACCGATCGACTTCCCCCTCGCGGCCCTCGTCCGCGGCTGGCAGGAGGGCATCCCCGGCATGAAGGTCGGCGGCCGTCGCAAGCTCGTCGTCCCGCCGGAGCTCGCCTACGGCCCGGCCGGCGGCGGACACTTCCTGTCCGGCAAGACCCTGATCTTCGTCATCGACCTGCTCGGCGTCCGCTGATGCCGGGCGTCCCGGAGGTCCCGACCCTCGAACTGAACGACGGGCACCGGATCCCGGCGCTCGGCCTCGGCACGTACTCGCTGGACGGCGACGAGGGGATCGCCGCGGTCGGTGCGGCGATCACGAGCGGGTACCGCCTGCTCGACACCGCGCTGAACTACGGCAACGAGGACGCCGTCGGTGCAGCGGTCCGCCGCGCCGACGTGCCGCGTGACGAGTTCGTGGTGACGTCGAAGCTCCCGGGACGCCACCACGGGTACGACGAGGCGCACCGTTCGGTGGACGAGACCCTGGCGAACCTGGGGCTCGACCACCTGGACCTGTACCTGATCCACTGGCCGAACCCGTCGGTGGGCAAGTTCGTGGACACCTGGAAGGCGTTCGTCGACCTGCGGGACAGCGGCAAGGTCCGCTCGATCGGCGTCTCGAACTTCACGCCGGAGCACCTCGACCGCATCATCGACGCCACCGGGGTCGCACCGGCCGTCAACCAGGTCGAGCTGCACCCGTACTTCCCGCAGTCCGAGCTGCGTGCCGTGCACCAGCGGCTCGGGATCGTCACCGAGAGCTGGAGCCCGCTCGCGAAGCAGTCCGAGCTCCTCACCGAGGCACCGGTCACCGCCGCGGCCGACGCGCACGGGGTGTCGGCCGGCCAGGTCGTGCTCCGCTGGCACGTCCAGCTCGGTGCCGTCCCGGTGCCGAAGTCGGGCGACCCGGACCGGCAGCGCGAGAACCTCGACGTGTTCGGCTTCACGCTGAGCGACGACGAGGTCCAGGCCATCTCCGCGCTCGAGCGCGGTCGGCTCTGGGACGGCGACCCGGACACGCACGAAGAGATGTAGTCGCGACCGGTCGCGGTCGCAGCCGCGATCGAGTCGAAGCCGACCGGGGCAGGGGGATACGATTGGTCCCCCTGTCCCGAAGGGTTGCGAGTGTCCGAAGCGCGTGTTTCCGAACCCACCGAGATCGACCGTGAACGCGGTTACGTCGACGGTCTGTTCCACCGACTCGACGAGCTGACGGCCGAGGCCGCCCAGCGACTCGCCGAGACCCGTCGACAGACCGTCGGCGGCAACCACCAGAGCCGCAGCGAGCGTGACGCGTTCGCCCGGCTCTACGAGGACACCGTCGCCACGCTCGAACGCGTCGGCGACCGGCTCGTCTTCGGCCGGCTCGAGGTCCAGGACCCGCCGGCCGACGAGGACGCCTTCCGGTACATCGGTCGCGTGGGTCTCCGTGACGCCGACCACCGTCCGCTGCTGCTCGACTGGCGGGTGCCCGGTGCCAGTGCGTTCTACCAGGCCACCGCGGCCCATCCGATGGGCATGCGCGCCCGCCGACACCTGACGCTCGAGGGCCGCACGGTCGTCGGCGTCGAGGACGAGGTCTTCGACGCCACCCTGTACGACGACGAGCGCACCCACCTGCAGGGTGAGGGCGCGTTGCTCGCCGCGGTCACCGCCGAGCGCACCGGCCGGATGACCGACATCGTCGCCACGATCCAGGGCGAGCAGGACCGCATCATCCGCTCCCCGCTCGAGGGCGTGCTCATCGTCCAGGGTGGGCCCGGGACCGGGAAGACCGCGGTGGCGCTGCACCGCGCCGCCTACCTGCTCTACTCGTACCGCGAGCGGCTCCGGGGCTCCGGGGTGCTCGTGGTCGGGCCGTCCCCGGCGTTCCTCACCTACATCGAGCAGGTCCTGCCGTCCCTCGGCGAGACCGGCGTCGTGATGGCCTCCCTCGGCTCGCTCTACCCGGGGCTGCACACCACCGTGCACGACAGGCGCGACGTCGCCGCCGTGAAGGGCTCCGGCGAGATGGCCGACCTGCTGCGCCGGGCCGTGCGTTCGCGCCAGGTCGTCCCGACCGAGTCCGTCACGCTCGACGTCGAGGGTGAACGACTCGTCGTCCCGCCGCAGCTCGTCGCCGAGGCGATGCGCCGCGCCCAGGACCGCGGCAAGCCGCACAACGTCGCCCGGGTGACGTTCAACAAGAACGCGCTCGACGCCATGACCCGCCTGCTCGCCGAGCAGCTCCGGCATCGCGGCACGACGGTGGACGAGGCCGACGAGAAGGTCCTCCGTGAGGACATCCGCAGCTCGTACGACGCCCGCGTCCTGCTCAACACGGCGTGGCTGCCGCTGCCCGCCGAGAAGCTCGTCGAGGACCTCTTCGCCCGTCCGAACTGGCTGGCGTCGCTGACTCCCAACTGGTCCCCGGAGCGCCGGGAACTGCTCCGACGCGAGCGTGGTGCCGCGTTCACGGTGGAGGACGTCCCGCTCCTCGACGAGGCGGCCGAGCTCCTCGGGGAGTTCGATCCGACCGGTGGTGCGGCGAAGCGCCAGGCCAAGGCCAGCCGGAACCGCGACATCGAGAACGCCCGGCAGGCCATCGAGAACATGGGCGTCGAGGGCATCGTCAGCGCCGAACAGGTCGCCGGGGCCTTCGCGGAGGGCGGCGACCCCCGCTCCACCGCCGAGCGTGCCGCCGAGGACCGCGAGTGGACCTACGGGCACATCGTGGTCGACGAGGCGCAGGAGCTCTCGCCGATGCAGTGGCGGATCCTCGCCCGACGGAACCCGCTGCGCTCCTTCACGATCGTCGGCGACATGGCGCAGGGCTCCTCGCCCGGTGCCGCCCGGACGTGGGACGACGTCCGCGGCGCGCTCTCCCGCCGTCGCCGGGGTCGTGCGCCGCAGGTGCCGCTGGACTCCCGGCTCGAGGAACTCACCGTCAACTACCGCACGCCGCGCTCCATCGTCGAGGCCGCCGGGGCGTTCGCCGCCTCGGCCGGGCTGACGGTGACCGCGAACGAGGCGGTCCGCGACGGTGACCCCGTCGAGCGGCTGCACGTCGGCCGATCGGACCTGCTCGACACCGTCGTCCGTCGGGTCGACAGCGAGCGTGACCTGATCGGTTCGGGGACGATCGGCGTGATCGTGCCGGAGGCCGACGTCGCCGCCGTGCGTGCGCGGTTGGCCCGCACCGAGGCTGACGTCCGCGGGCTGGGTTCACCGCGCCCGGGCTCGGTGACGGTGCTCACCGGTGCCGATGCGAAGGGCCTGGAGTTCGACGGCGTGCTGCTCGTCGACCCGGACCGCGTCGGGTCCGACGCCGCCCGTGCGGCTGCGGCGGTCTACGTCGCGATGACCCGCCCCACCCGTCGCCTGACGGTCATCGACGTCGCCTGACGGTCATCGACGTCACCTGAGGAGCAGGACGGGCGGCATGGCCGGGAGGCCCGGCCCGCGTCCGTCAGGCCGGCTCGCCCTGGTCCCGCACCTGCGCCACGAGCGTCGCCCACGGCCCGTCCAGTCGACGACCCGGGATGGTGACCGTGGTCCGGGCGACGGTGACCGTCCAGACGAAGTCGTCCCGGACCGCGTCGCCCGCAGCCGGGTCCGTCGCCGGTACCTGGTCGCGGGGGAGCGCGCCGACGAGCTCGGCCCACCGGTCGGCGTCCGGCCGGTCGTCGGTGTCGAGCCGCCAGGCCCGGGTCATGCCGGCGAACCCGCCGCAGCGCGTGCCGCCCCGCGTCAGGACAGGACGCCCACCGAGCGCCAGGCGTCGGTGACCGCGGCGTGTTCGCGCGAGTCCGCCCCGAAGCGGGTCACCGCCGCCCGCACCGTGACGGCCGCGAACCCGGCGAAGTCGATGGACGCCGACACCTCGGCCGACGTCAGGGCGTCCCACCACACCTGCCCGGCGCCGACCCAGGCCGGGCCGCCGATCGTGGTCGCGGCGAGGAAGAACGCGTGGTTCGGGATGCCGGAGTTCAGGTGCACGCCACCCTGGTCCTCGGTGGTCTCGACGTAGTCGGCCATGGTCGCCGGCTGCGGGTCCCCGCCGAGCACCGGGTCGTCGTAGGCGGTCCCCGGCGCACGCATCGAGCGCAGCGCGACCCCGTGCACGGCGTCGGTGAAGAGCCCCTCCCCGATCAACCAGGTCGCCTGCTCGGCGGTCTGCCCGGCCGCGTACTGGGCGACGAGGGAGCCGAAGACGTCGCTCATCGACTCGTTGAGCGCCCCGGACTGCCCCTGGTAGACCAGGTCGGCGGTGTACTGCGTGACACCGTGGGCGAGCTCGTGGCCGATCACGTCGACCGCGACGGTGAAGCGTCGGAAGACCTCGCCGTCCCCGTCCCCGAACGCCATCCGCTGCCCGTCCCAGTAGGCGTTGTCGTACTCCTGGCCGTAGTGCACGGTGGCCTCGAGGGGCAGCCCGGCACCGTCGATGGAGACCCGTCCGAAGACGTCGAGCCAGAACGCGTGCGTCGCACCGAGCCCCGCGTACGCCTCGTCGGTGGCGGCGTCCCCGGTGTCGCCGTCGCCCTCGCGTCGGACGACCGTGCCCGGCAGGGTGGTCGTGCCGGCGGCGGTCGAGATCGTCCGCTGCGGCGAGGCGTCGGGCGTGCCGGCGGTCCGGGGCGCGCGGAGGCCGGTGACCTGCTTCGGCTCCTGGACGCGGTCCATCGAGGCGAGCGCGGTCCGTGCCGCCGAGGCGGCGCGTGGGAAGCGGTCCGCCGGTGCGGCCGCGACGGCGCGCAGCAGGTACGGCGGGACGACGGAACGCAGGTGGCGGCTGGTCATGGCGACATGCAACCACCGGCGGCCGACAGCCGGGCCGGTGTCGGGCCTCCCGGCCGTCGTCCGCGCGTCAGTCGCGCTTGCGGTTCGCGACCAGGGCGAGCGCGTAGGACTCCCACCACTGACCCGCGGCCGGTCCGCCGTTGCAGCTGCCGTCGCTCAGACCGGGTGTCTTCACCCAGAGCAGCGCGTCGAGCCTGGTCGTGCCGAGCGTGACGTGGGGGAGCTGCCCGAGGCCGGCGCCCTCGGGGTTGCACCAGTCTCCCCGCCAACCCCGGCCGTTCCGCGAGACGTCGATGACGAAGTGCGGGTCCCCGCCGATCGCGTCGGCGAGTTCGTCGGCGTAGGCGCGCTCCTGGTCGACCCGGTAGAAGTTCGACACGTTCGTCGAGAAGCCCTGCACACGGTCGACGCCCGCGCGCCGCAGCCAGTCGGCCATCGTCGCGACCGGCACCCGGTTCTCGTTGCCGCCGTCCAGGTACACCGTCAACCCGTGGCCGGTGAGCGCCGTCACCGCCTTGCGGAGGAGCGGCAGCCGCGTGTCCCGCAGCCGCTCGCAGACCGCGATCTGCGCGATCGAGTCCGGTTCGACCAGGACGACCGCGTGCGAGCCCGCGAGTGCCCGGACGACGGCACGGACCCACGGCAGGTAGGCGTCCTCCGCGGTACCGCCCCGCGACCAGTGCCCGCAGTCGCGGTCGGGGATGGCGTAGAGCACGAAGACCGGGGTCTTCCGCTGCTCACGCGCCGCCGCCAGGACGCTCCGCACGGTCGCGACCGTCTCGGGGACGGACGAGTTCGTCAGCCAAGTGGCGATCGGCTGGTCGGCGATCACGGCGAGACGGTCCGCGGTGGAGGCCCGACCCGCCTTCCGCGCGGCCGTCTCGTGCCAGCGCGCCTGGTTCGCGGTCGAGGGCTGGCGGGCGAGGCCGCCGGGCCACGCCTCGGCGACGCTCCGGCGGTGCGCGACCGGACGGTCTCCGGCATGCGGCAGCACCACGCTCACCGCCACGACGACGGCGACGACGAGCGCGCCGACGGCCCCGATCCAGACCCACTGGCGCGTGGACGAGGTCCGTTGCGGTCTCGGCATCGGCCGTTCCTCCCTGTCGCGCGTCGCCCCCGACCCGCATCCGCTGCTGCCGTCATGTTCCCATCCCATCGTCATGCGATGCCAGGGTGCTGCCCAGCAGTCGTGCCCCAGACTGACCGGATGTTGCGGAAACTCCTCCTCCTGGCCCTGACGGGCGGCTACGCCTGGGTGATCTGGCGGATGACGCTGACCCCGCACGTGTTCACCTCGGCCGAGAACTCCCTCGTCCTGCACGCCGTCGCCTGGGTGCAGCACCTGCCGCACGGTGCCTGGTTCACGTACGACCGCACCGAGTTCCTGGCGAACGTCGCGATGTTCGTGCCGGTCGGGCTCATCGCCGCGCTGTGGCTGCCCCGTCGCTGGTGGATCCTCGGCGCGCTGATCGCCGTCGGGCTGTCGGTCGGGATCGAGTTCGCGCAGGCCGAGTACCTGCCGTACCGCGTGGCCGATCCCCGCGACGTGCTGTCGAACGGCATGGGCGGCCTGCTCGGGGCGACGCTCGTCGGGTTCGTGCGGAGTCTGCTCCCGGAACGTCGTCGGCGCCGCCAGCCCCTCCGGGCGCGGACCGTCTGAGCGGCCGGGTCCCGTCGACGCGTTCCTGCTCTGGTATGCTCGTGCGGTTGCCGTCGAACGGCCGCGGATCAAGAGCGCTCACGCATCAGGTGTGGGCACCGCGCAACGGACAGAGCTCTCACGCAGAGCAGGAAAGGGGATCCTCCATGGCACTTGACGCCAAGATCAAGCAGGAGATCATCGAAGAGTACGCGACCCACCCGGGCGACACCGGATCCCCCGAGGTCCAGGTCGCCGTTCTGACGCGTCGTATCAACGACCTGAACGAGCACCTCAAGGAGCACAAGCACGACCACCACTCGCGTCGTGGCCTGCTCCTCATGGTCGGTCAGCGCCGCCGTCTCCTCGGGTACCTCTCCGACGTCGACATCGCCCGCTACCGCACGCTCATCGAGCGTCTCGGCCTGCGCCGCTAGTCGTACCAGGAGCGCTGCCGTCGTGCAGCCCTGCTGATCGGAAGCCCCGTTCCTCTCCGTGAGGGACGGGGCTTCTGTCGTTCCGCGTGCGGCCACGGGAATGCACGTCGGCCTCCTCGGGTTCCTGCTATGGTTCATGCAAACGCATCGAAAGTCGGGAATCACCATGACCACCATCGCCGTCGTCTCCGCCGGTCTCTCCGAGCCCAGCTCGACCCGCCTGCTCGCCGACCGCCTCGGCGCCGCGACCGTCGGCGCGCTGTCGACCGCCGGCCGCTCCACCGGCGACCCGGTCGAGCTGCGGAACGTCGACCTCCGTCCGCTCGCGCACGAGATCACCGACGCCATGCTCACGCGCTTCGCCGCCCCGGCCCTGACCACCGCGATGGCGACGGTCGTCGAGGCGGATGCGGTCGTCTTCGTCACCCCGGTCTTCACCGCCGGCATGAGCGGCCTGGCGAAGTCCTTCCTCGACGTCCTCGACAAGGACGCCCTCGCCGACATGCCGGTGCTGCTCGGGGCCACCGGCGGCACCGCACGGCACTCGCTCGCCCTCGAACACGGCATCCGCCCGGTCTTCGCCTACCTCCGCGCCGCGGTCGTCCCCACCGGGGTCTTCGCGGCGACGGACGACTGGGGGAGCGACGACGCGGGCACGCTCGACGCGCGCATCCGCCGGGCCGGAGCCGACCTGGCGTGGATGATGCGGGCCTCCCGTCGTCAGCCGCAGCAGGCGGACGCCCTGCCCGAGGTCGTGGACTTCGCGTCGCTGCTCGGCGGGATGCAGCGCCAGCAGTAGCTGCTCTGCGTCGGGGTCAGTACCAGTGCGGGTCGACGCTCATCTCGTGGCCCCAGGCACCGCACGGCGTGCCGTAGCTGCTCTTGATGTACGCGAGGCCCCAGTTGACCTGCGTCTGCGCGTTCGTCCGCCAGTCCGCACCGGCGGCGGCGAGCTTCGACGCAGGGAGGGCCTGCGGGATCCCGTAGGCACCGCTCGACGAGTTCAGGGCGTTCGCGCGCCAGCCGGACTCCTGCGTCCACAGTGACACCAGGCAGCCGAACTGGTCGTCGCCCCAGCCGTAGCTGCCGAGCACGCTCCGCGCGTAGGCCTGCGCGCCAGCCGGGTCGACCGTGACCCCCTCGGTGCTCGGGTAGGCGTTGCCGGCCGATGCCGAGCCCCCGGTCGAGGTGGGTGCCGCCGCGGCTGCCGCTGCTGCCCGGGCGGCGGCCCTCGCTGCCGCGGCCTGTGCTGCCGCCTGTGCGGCGACCGCCTGTCCGACCTCGTAGCGACGCTGCGTCTCAGCCGTCGAGTCCCGGAGTGTCGCGAGCTGCGCGTAGAGCTCGTCACTGTGCGACTCGGTCGACGCGACCGCCGCGTCCGCGCGCTGCTGCGCCGCCTTCGCCGTCGCGGCCTTCGCCTCGGCGTCCGCGGCGAGCGAGGCGCGCTCGTCCTCGGCCCGGGCCGCCTGGTCGTGCAGCGAGGACGCCGTCTTCGCCGAGACGGCGGCGTCGTCCAGCACGCCGGCCCAGGTCGTGGACAGCTGGTCGAGCGCGCCCAGCTGGTAGAGCAGGGCGTCCGGGTTCCCCGCCGTCGCGATCCGGGTGGTCATCTGGTCGGTCGAGCCGTCGCGGTACAGGTCCGCGGCCAGCCGTCCCGCCCGTGTCTGCGCGCGCTCGGCGGTCGCTGCGGCCTGGTGGGCATGGGCCTGGAGGCTCGTGGCCGTCCGCGTGGCCTCGGCCAGGTCCGCCTCGGCCTGCGTCGCCTCCGCGGACCGGTCGAGGGCGACCTGCGACTTCGCGGCCGCCTCTGCCTGCACCGACTCCAGGGCTGCCCGGACCTCCGCGACCTCGGCCTGCTTGGCCTGCTCGTTCCCCTCCGCGCGCTGCACGTCCTGCCACGTCGGGTAGTCGGTGGCGGACGCCGGTGCGGAAGTGACCACCGGGACGACCAGGGCCCCCACGAGCACGGTCACGGCGAGGAGGACGTGCCGCCGGTGCGGCCGACGGACGAGGGCAGGGTTCCGACGCATCCCTGCAGGCTAGGTGAGGACACGCCCGTTCGCCTGGAGCACCGCCGCTCGTCCATCCCGGAATGCTAAGGTCGGCTGGTCTGGGGACCGTTCCCCGAGACGAATCACGACATCGCACGCAGACCGGCACGAAGCTGGTCATCGGTGGTGGCGTCCGGGCCGGTCCTCGTCCCGTGTGCTTCTACTGCTGGCCAGACATGCGTTCCGCGTCGTGGAGCGCACGTGCACGAGTGTGCCCGAGGCCTGGTCTGCTGCACCACACACGCAAGGAGGCATCCTCTATGGAGGGTCCCGAGATCAAGTTCGCGGAAGCGACCATCGACAACGGTCGCTTCGGCACCAGGACGGTCCGGTTCGAGACCGGTCGTCTCGCGCAGCAGGCACAGGGTGCCGTCGCCGCGTACCTCGACGAAGAGACCATGCTGCTCTCGGCCACCAGCGCCGGCAAGCACCCGCGTGAGGGCTTCGACTTCTTCCCGCTGACGGTCGACGTCGAAGAGCGCTCGTACGCAGCCGGCAAGATCCCCGGCTCGTTCTTCCGCCGGGAAGGCCGCCCCAGCACCGAGGCGATCCTCGTCTGCCGCCTCATCGACCGGCCGCTGCGCCCGTCGTTCGTCGACGGCCTCCGCAACGAGGTCCAGATCGTCATCACCGTCCTGAGCATCGCGCCGGACGAGTTCTACGACGCGCTGGCCATCAACGCCGCGTCCGCGTCGACGCAGATCTCCGGTCTGCCGTTCTCCGGCCCGATCGCCGGTGTGCGTCTCGCGCTGATCCCGGGCGCGAACGGCACCGACCAGTGGGTCGCGTTCCCGAAGGCCTCGCAGCTGGCCGAGGCCGTCTTCGACCTCACCGTCGCGGGCCGCGTCGTCACCGACGAAGCCGGCAACGAAGACGTCGCGATCATGATGGTCGAGGCCGAGGCCACCGAGCACAGCTGGGACCTCATCCAGGGCGGCGCCACCAAGCCCGACGAGTCCGTCGTCGCGCAGGGCCTCGAAGCGGCCAAGCCGTTCCTCAAGGCCCTCGTCGAGGCGCAGGCGAAGCTCGCCGCGCAGTCGGCCAAGGAGATCCAGGACTACCCGGTCTTCCCGCCGTACGCCGACGAGGTCTACGCGGCCGTCGAGTCCCTCGCGCTCTCCGAGCTCGGTGACGTCTACAAGATCGCCGGCAAGACCGAGCGCCAGGACGCCGACGACGCGCTCAAGTCGCGTGTCAAGGCCGCCATCGCCGAGCAGGTCGCCGCGGGCACGCTGCCCGAGGTCGCGAACAGCCAGGTCAGCGCCGCGTACAAGTCGGTCACGAAGAAGGTCGTCCGCGGCCGCATCCTGACCGAGCAGGTCCGCATGGACGGTCGTGGGCTCGCCGACATCCGTCCGCTCGACGCCGAGGTCGCCGTGATCCCGCGCGTCCACGGTTCCGCGGTGTTCCAGCGCGGCGAGACGCAGATCCTCGGCGTCACCACGCTGAACATGCTCAAGATGGAGCAGCAGATCGACTCGCTGTCGCCCATCACGAAGAAGCGCTACCTGCACCACTACAACTTCCCGCCGTACTCGACCGGTGAGACCGGCCGTGTCGGTTCGCCGAAGCGTCGCGAGATCGGGCACGGCTTCCTCGCCGAGCGCGCCCTCGTGCCGGTGCTGCCGTCGCGCGAGGAGTTCCCCTACGCGATCCGCCAGGTCTCCGAGGCGCTCAGCTCCAACGGTTCCACCTCGATGGGATCCGTCTGCGCCTCGACCCTGTCGCTGCTCAACGCCGGTGTGCCCCTCAAGGCCCCCGTCGCGGGCATCGCGATGGGCCTGGTCTCCGACACCGTCGACGGTCAGACCCGCTACGCGGCGCTGACCGACATCCTCGGTGCGGAGGACGCACTCGGTGACATGGACTTCAAGGTCGCCGGTACCTCCGAGTTCGTCACCGCCATCCAGCTCGACACCAAGCTCGACGGCATCCCGTCGTCGGTGCTCGACGCCGCGCTGAAGCAGGCCAAGGAGGCCCGTTCGGCCATCCTCGGTGTGCTCAACGAGGCCATCGACGGCCCGGACGAGATGGCCGACACCGCCCCGCGCGTGATCTCGGTCAACATCCCGGTCGACAAGATCGGCGAGCTGATCGGCCCGAAGGGCAAGACGATCAACGGCATCCAGGACACCACGGGCGCCGACATCTCGATCGAGGACGACGGCACGGTGTACATCGGTGCCGTCGACGGTCCGTCCGCCGAGGCCGCGCGTGCGCAGGTCAACGCGATCGCGAACCCGACGAACCCGGAGATCGGGGACCAGTTCCTCGGCACGGTCGTCAAGATCGCGACGTTCGGTGCCTTCGTGTCGCTGATGCCGGGCCGCGACGGTCTGCTGCACGTCTCCGAGGTCCGCAAGCTCGCCGGTGGCAAGCGCGTCGAGAACGTCGAGGACGTCCTGGGCGTCGGCCAGAAGATCCTGGTCGAGGTCACCAAGGTGGACGACCGCGGCAAGCTCTCGCTCGCCCCGGTCGTGGCCGACGAGGTCGACACCGAGGGTCGCGACGACCACGGCACCCACACCGAGGTCCCCGCCGAAGGCTGATCCCTGATCAGCTCCAGCGCCACAACGGCCGCCGTCCTGCTGGACGGCGGCCGTTGTCGTGTGGTGGGGCGGGCCTCCCGGCAGTGCCGACCGGACCGGACCCGCTCGGGTCAGGACGCCGGGGTCTCCTGGATGCCCACGAGCTGCGCGCGGCCGAGCAGGTGTTCGCGGAACACGAAGCCGACGACGGCGGGGGTCGCCTCGGCGGGCACCTCGAGCGTCGGGACGTCGAGCGCGCTCAGCGTGAAGAAGTAACGGTGCGGGCCGTGGCCGGCGGGCGGAGCGGCACCGAGAAAGGTGTCCGTGCCGAACTCGTTCCGGCGACGCGTGGCACCCTCGGGCAGCAGTGCGTCATCGGTGCCGGCGCCCTGCGGAAGCGAGGTGACCGAGGCGGGGATGTCCGACAGGGTCCAGTGCCAGAAGCCGGAGCCGGTCGGTGCGTCCGGGTCGTACACGGTGAGGACGAAGCTCCGGGTGCCCTCGGGTGCGCCGGACCATGCCAGCTCGGGGGAGCGGTCGGCACCGCCCGCGTCGCCGCCACGGGCCTCCTGCGGCAGGGCGCCGCCGTCGGTGAACTCGGGGCTGGTCAGCTCGAAGGTGGGGACGTCCGGCAGGTTCCAGTTGGGGTCGTTGGTCATGCTCGCAAGCCAACACCCGCTGGCCCGACGGAACCGGGGAACGTCCGGTCGGACTGCTCAGGCGGCGAGCACGCGTTCGGCCACCCGACCGAGGGCGGCCGTCGCGGCGATCGCGTCGCCGGCGTAGGCACCGCTCATCGCGCCGTCGCGCGCGAGCATGAGTTCGTCGGCGCCGTCGCCGGGCAGCGGGTGACCGGCGTCCTGCAACAGGTCACCCAGTCGCTCCGTGTACCAGTCGCGGTGCATGGCGACGACCTGCCGGACCGGGTCGCGGGGGTCGTGGTACTCCGCAGCGGCGTTGAGGAACGCGCAGCCACGGAACTCGGCCTGGTTGACCTCGGTCGCGAGGGCGTCGACCCAGGCGCGGACGGCCGACTCGGGCGCGTCCGCACCGGCGACGATGCGGTCCATCACGGCCTGCTCGCGGGCGTGCTGCTCGTGCATGTAGGCGAGGATCAGGTTGTCCTTCGAGCCGTAGTGCTTGTAGAACGTCGCCTTCGTGACGCTCGCCTCGGAGATGAGCCGGTCGACGCCGACGCCGCGGATGCCCTCTTCGTAGAACAGTCGGAGCGCTGTCTCGAGGATGCGGACCTTCGCGCCGCCGGAACGGGGAGCCGGGGGGACGCTCGACCCGTCCGGCGACGGAAGGTTCTGTGTGCTCAGGGCCGGTCCTTGCAGACGCTGACCCAGGAGACGCTGGACGGTCGGTTGGGGGGAATCGACCGTCACAGCGTGGCTCTCCTTGGGTCATCGGCTCCGCGGCGGAGTGGGGGGACTCGTTGCCGCGCAGGACTGATGTCCCGAGCCACCGGATCGAGATCTAGGGGGGCTCTCGATCCGGTGACACCACAGTAGCACAAGGAGGACAGACAGACGAGTCGGTCTGTCCACATTTCTTGTCCCCCATCGGGTGCGCCGTGCCCCACCGGGCCGTCAAACTGGGCGACGGGTGTCCGCTCTTCAGTAGAGTCATGACGATGAACCGCCCAGTGCCGCTGCCGCTCGAGGCTCCGGAAACGTCCTTCGTGACGTCCGGTGGAGCCCTCGTCCGGCGCACCGTTCTCGCCTCGGGCGTCCGTGTGCTCACCGAATCCGTCCCGTCCGTCCACTCCACGAGCATCGGGTACTGGGTCGGTGTCGGCTCCCGGGACGAACGGGCCGGCCAGTTCGGTTCGACGCACTTCCTCGAACACCTGCTCTTCAAGGGCACGACCGAGCGCAGTGCGCTGGACATCGCCGTCGCGTTCGACTCCGTCGGTGGCGAGCACAACGCCGCGACCGCCAAGGAGTACACCTGCTACTACGCGCGGGTGCGGGACACGGACGTCCCGATGGCCGTGGGGGTCATCGGCGACATGGTGTCGAACTCCACCCTCGAGTCCTCGGCGTTCGACATCGAGCGCGGGGTCATCCTCGAAGAACTCGCGATGGCCGCGGACGACCCGGCCGACGTCGCGGGCGAGGCCTTCTTCGCCGCCACGTTCGACGGGCACGCCCTGGGACGCCCGATCGGTGGCACCCCGGAGAGCATCCGTGAGGTCCAGCGTGACGAGGTGATGGCGCACTACGCCGAGCACTACGAGCCGAACGGCATCGTCGTCACCGCAGCTGGTGCCGTCGACCACGACCACTTCTGCGCCCTGGTCGAGGCCGTCTTCTCCGACGCGACCGCGGCCGGCCCGCTCGCCCGACGCGAAGCGCAGCCCGCCGCCGACCCGGTGGAGTCCTCGCTCCGGGTCGTGCACCGCCCGACCGAGCAGGTCAGCATGCTCCGTGGCTCGCAGGGGCTCGACCTGCGGGACGACCGTCGGCCGGTGCTGAGCGTCCTCAACGCCGTGCTCGGTGGCGGCATGAGCTCCCGCCTCTTCCAAGAGGTGCGCGAGCGCCGCGGTCTGGCGTACGCGGTGTCGTCCTTCGCTCCGGCGTACCTCGACAACGGCGCCTTCGGCGTCTACGCGGGCTGCGCGCCCGACAACGTCGCCGGTGTCATCGACATCATCGACGGCGAGTTCCGCCGGATGGCCGACGACGGCATCACGGACGAGGAGCTCCGCCGTGCCAAGGGCCAGATCGAGGGCGCGCTGACGCTCTCGCTCGAGGACTCCGACGCCCGGATGACCCGCCTCGGTCGGGCCGAGCTCGGCACGGGGGAGTTCACCGACCTCGCCACCGCCCTCGAGCGTGTGGACCGCGTGACCGCCACCGACGTCCTCGACCTGTCCCGCGACCTCCTCACCCGACCGACCGTGACGGCCGTGGTCGGGGACGTCCAGCGCGAGCGCCTGGCAGCGGCGCTCGGGATCGACGGTTGACCTCCACGATGTCGCACTACCTCTACCTCGTCCGGCACGGCGAACACCAGGACGCCGAGCACGGTCTGCGCGACGGCAAGCTCTCGGAACGCGGCAAGCGGCAGGCCATGCTCATCGCCGACCGACTGGGCGGTGTGCCCTTCGACGGCGTCTGGCACTCCCCGCTCGACGCCCCGAGCGAGACCGCGTCCTTCCTGCAGCAGCGCCTCCCCGCGATCCAGCCCGAGCCGTCCACGCTGCTGTTCGACTGCATCCCCTCCGGCCCGACGCCCGACATGCCGCACGCCTACAAGGGCTGGTACGGCGGCGTCACGGAAGAGGAGATCGCCGCCGGGCAGGCACAGATGGAGGACGCCGTCGCGGAGTGGTTCACGCCCGCGATGGAGGACCGGCACGACCTCCTCATCACCCACAACGCCGTCATCGGCTGGTTCGTGCGCGAGGTCTTCCAGGCACCCGAATGGCGCTGGATGGGCACGAACGTCGCCCACAGCTCGCTGACGATCATCCGGATCCGGTCGGCGAAGCCCGCCGAGCTCGTCACACTGAACGACCTGGCGCACCTGCCCGTCGAACTCCGCACCGGCCTGCCGGTGCCGCAGCCGCTCTAGACGGAGCCCGTGCGTCGTCGCGACCCGCGCGGCGGACCGACACCGTGCCTCCCGGGAGGCCCGTGGTGCGTCAGCGGACCGGCTTGCGGTACCAGGCGGTCGCGTTGGGGTTGTCGTTGAAGGCCGGCACGCGGTCGTAGCCACGGCTGCGGTACATCGCACCGGCGGCGACCAGCGCGTCGTTCGTGTCGAGGACGATGCTCGTCGCGCCGAAGGCCGCCGCGGCCTGCTCGAGGACGTCCATCACGGCGGTCGCGACACCGTGCCCACGGCCCTCGGGCAGGACGAAGACGTGCTTGACCTCGAACCGGACCTCGTCGCCGTCGTCCGCGATGCGGCGGAGCCCGCCACAGCCGACTGCCGTGTCACCGTCGTACGCGACCACGAAGGTGCCGTTCGGGGGTGTGAGCTCGACGGTCGGCGTGCGCTTCCGCGTGTACGAGCCCTGCGCGCTCGGGAAGGTCGCCGCACGCTCGTCGAGGTACCGGTCGAGCAGGACGTCGACCTCCGGGGCGTCGGCGGGGACGGTGCGGACGGTGACCTGGCTGCGATCCTCGGGCATGCCCCGATCCTAGGATGGGGGCATGGTCACTCCCGTCGCCGTCGTCGGCGCCCCCGGTCGGCTCGGCGCCCTCGTGGCCGCCGTCGTCGAGGAACTGCCCGACTTCGAACTCGTCGCCCGACTGTCGTCGCGGGACCGCGCGCACGAGGCCGACGGCTCGGTGTTCGCCGGGGCGCGGATCGTCGTCGACGTCACCGTCCCCGCGCTCAGCCCGGCGATCGTCGAGAACGCCCTGGGCACCGGCGCGAACGTCCTGGTCGGCACCTCCGGCTGGTCGGGGGAGCGGCTCGGGAAGCTCCGCGCTTCGCTGGCGGAGCGGCCTGATCAGGGCGCCTTCGTCGTCCCGAACTTCTCGGTCGGTTCCGTGGTCGGCACCCACCTCGCCACGATCGCGGCGCCGTGGTTCCCCTCGGTCGAGATCGTCGAGAGCCACCACGCCGGCAAGATCGACTCCCCGTCCGGCACCGCGGTGCGCACCGCCGAGCTCATCGCCGACGCCCGTCGTGACGTCGGCCCGGTGGATGCCCCGCACGTCGACCAGCGCGCCCGCGGACAGCAGGTCGCGAGCGTCCCGATCCACTCGCTGCGGCTCCCCGGCGTGAAGGCCGTGCAGGACGTCGTGCTGAGCGGCCCCGGCGAGACCCTGACCATCCGCCACGACACCGGCGACGACACCGCCTACCTGCCCGGCATCCGTGCGGCGCTGCAGGTGGTCGGGTCGATGCGCGGGCTGACGGTCGGGCTCGGCTCCGTCCTCGGCATCGGGTAGGGGGCGGCCGTGCGAGGCCTCCGGTCACCGCTCTGGGGCGTGCTGCTGATGACCGTCCTGCTCGTCGTGTACATCGTGCTCGTCGGGCAGCGTGCGGTCGCGTTCCTGTCGACGGGGATCCCGGTCGGGATCGGCATCGGCGTCGCCCTCGTCGTCATCGCCCTGGTCGGTGCGCTGCTCCTCGTGCTGGAACTCCGCTTCGGACTGGGCATCACCCGGCTCGGGGCCCGGCTCGAGCGTGAGGGTGGTGCTCCGGACGACGTCGTCGACGTGCGGCCCTCGGGACGGCCCACCCGGTCGGCTGCGGACGCGGTGTTCCCGCGCTACCGCGCCGCGGTCGAGGCGGCACCGGACGACTGGCGCGCCTGGTACCGCCTCGGTGTGGTCTACGACGCGGCCGGCGACCGGAAGCGGGCCCGGGCCGCGATGCGGACGGCGCTCACGCACGCACGCTGACGGTCGTCGCTCAGAACGCGGCGTCGACCGCGTCCTCGGCCCGGGTGTACCGGAACGCGTAGCCGGACTCGAGCAGCTTCGTCGGTTCCATCCGCTGGTTCGACAGGAGCATCTCGTCGGCCGCGTCCTTGAGGACCGCGCGGAGCGCGAACGCCGGCACGCGGAACAGGTAGGGGCGGTGCAGGTCCTCGGCGACGCGCCTGGTGATCCGTTCGGCCACGGCGGGCTCGGGACCGGCGAGGTTCACCGGGCCGGAGACGTCGTCGGCGGTGGCGAGGTGCACGATCGCGCCGACCTCGTCCTCGAGCGCGATCCACGGCCAGTACTGCCCGCCGGTACCGAGCCGACTGCCGACGCCGACCTTCGTCAGGGGGACCAGCGGCGCGAGGGCGCCACCGCCCTGGCCGACGACGATGCCGGTGCGGAGCAGGACGACGCGGACGCCCTCGGGTGCCCGCTCCGCCGCGGCCTCCCAGGCACGACACACGTCGGCGAGGAACCCGGTGCCGACCGCCGCGTCGTCACCGAGCACGTCGACGGGACGGTCGCCGTACACTCCGGACGCGGAGCCGGACAGGAAGACCTCCGGCGGGGTGTGCGCGCCGCGCATCGCCTCGACGAGTGTCGTCGTCGAGTCGATCCGGGAGGCCCGGATCGAGCGACGGTACGAGGCCGTCCAGGGGAGCTTGCCGAGGCTCGCGCCGGCGAGGTTGACGACGACATCGGCACCGTCCAGGACCGCCGGGTCGAGCGGCCGTTCGCCGGGCGACCAGCGGAACTCGGTCGGGGTGCGCGGTTCCCTCCGAACCAGCGTCGAGACGTGGTGGCCGGCGTCACGGAAGGCACGGACCAGGGGCGTCCCGATGAAGCCGGATGCGCCGGCGACCAGGATCGAGAGCGGCTGTTGCGTCATGCCGCCACGGTACCCAGTCAGCTGACCGCAGGCCCGGCGCGGTGTCGCTTAGGCTCGACGTCGTGACCGAGAACCCCACGCCGTACGAAGACCTGCTGCGCCGAGTGCTCGAGGAGGGTTCGCCCAAGGGCGACCGGACCGGCACCGGGACCCGCAGTCTGTTCGGCGCCCAGCTGCGCTACGACCTGTCACAGGGCTTCCCGCTCATCACGACGAAGCGCGTGCACATGAAGTCGATCGCGTACGAGCTGCTCTGGTTCCTCCGCGGCGACTCGAACGTGGGGTGGCTGCAGGAGCACGGCGTGCGGATCTGGAACGAGTGGGCGGGCGAGGACGGCGACCTCGGACCGGTCTACGGCGTGCAGTGGCGTTCCTGGCCGACCCCGTCGGGGGAGCACGTCGACCAGATCGCCCAGGTGATCGAGCAGATCCGGACGAACCCGGACTCCCGCCGGCTCATCGTGTCCGCCTGGAACGTGGCGGACATCCCGAGCATGGCGCTCGCCCCCTGCCACGCCTTCTTCCAGTTCTACGTGAACGACGGCAAGCTCTCGTGCCAGCTGTACCAGCGGAGCGCGGACATGTTCCTCGGCGTCCCGTTCAACATCGCCTCGTACGCGCTGCTCACCCACATGGTCGCGGCGCAGACCGGGCTCGAGGTCGGCGACTTCATCTGGACCGGCGGCGACTGCCACGTCTACGACAACCACGTCGAGCAGGTGCAGGAGCAGCTGTCCCGCACGGCGTTCCCGCTGCCGACGCTCGAGCTCGCCCCGCGCGACTCGATCGACGACTACGAGTACGAGGACATCACCGTCGTCGGCTACGAGCACCACCCGGCGATCTCGGGCAAGGTCGCGGTCTGATGGAGTCCCACGGCACCGGTGTCGGCATGGTGTGGGCCCGCACGGCATCGGGAGTGATCGGTGCGGACGGGAGCATCCCCTGGCACGTGCCCGAGGACCTCGCGCACTTCCGGCAGGTCACGGGTGACGGCGTCGTGGTGATGGGCCGTCGCACGTGGGACTCGCTGCCCGAACGGTTCCGGCCGCTGCCGGGCCGGCGGAACGTGGTGCTGACCCGTGACGACACCTGGTCCGCGGCCGGTGCCGAGGTCGTCCACGACCTCGCGACCGCACTCGACACCGACGAGCCCGTCTGGGTGATCGGTGGCGGTGCGGTCTACGCCGACGCCGTGGCCTTCGCCGACCGCGTCTCCGAGACCGTCGTCGACGTCGAGGTCGACGGGGACACGGTCGCGCCGACCCTCGGCGACGACTGGACCCTCGTCGACGAGGGACCGTGGCAGGAGTCCCGCGTCGACGGCACCCGCTACCGCTTCCTCGAGTGGCGGCGCGGCGCCTGAACCCACGCTCCCGCGCCGCCCGCCGGAGGTGATCCGAGCCTCCCGGCCGCCCACCGTCCGGGCGGACGGCGGTGCCCGCGCGCATCCCCGGTACGCTGGACCCCGTGTCCACGCGTGAGAATCCCTTCGGCCAGGTCCTCGTCGCGCTCGTGACCCCGTTCACCGCCGACGGCGAAGTGGACTGGCCGGGCGTCGAGCAGCACATCGACGACTGCATCACCGCGGGCGCCGACGGCATCGTCGTCACCGGCACCACCGGCGAGACGTCCACCCTCACCGACCCGGAGAAGCTCCGCCTGGTCGAGGTCGGCAAGTCCGTCGCCGCGGGCCGCGCGAAGATCATCACCGGCGGTGGCTCGAACGAGACCGCCCACGCGATCCACCTGTACAAGCAGAGCGAGCGTGCCGGCGCCGACGGCGTCATGATCGTCACGCCGTACTACAACAAGCCGACCCAGGCCGGTGTTCTGACGCACTTCCGGATGATCGCCGACGCGACCGACCTGCCGGTCATCCTGTACGACATCCCGGGCCGCACCGGCATCCCGATCACGTACGACACGATCCTCCGCGCGTCGAAGCACCCGAACATCCTCGCGGTGAAGGACGCCAAGGGCGACTTCGCCGAGGTGTCCCGGGTCCTCAACAACACCGACCTCATGTACTTCTCCGGCGACGACACGAACGTGCTCCCGCACCTGTCGATCGGCGCCACCGGACTCATCGGCGTCACCGCGAACATCACGAGCACGCCCTACCGCACCATCGTCGACGCCGTGAACCGCGGCGACCTGGCGACCGCGACGGCCGAGCACAAGCGCCTCGAGCCGCTCGTCCGCGCGATCATGACCCACGTGCCCGGCACCGTGGCGGCGAAGTACGTGCTGCACGGACTCGGCCGCATCGGCAGCCCGCGCGTGCGGCTGCCCCTCGTCGGCCCCGAGGACTCCGAGGCGTACGCCATCGAGACCTCCCTCGAAGCGGTCCACGACGTCCCGGGCGCCGACTTCTCCAACTTCCGCCCCGACCGCAACGCAGCGGCCGGCGGCGCGCTACCGAAGGTGCCAGGCACCACCCGTTGACGAACCGCGGCGTGCTCACGGCCCGCCGCCCGAATCCGTAGGACCGAATGCCCACACAGATCTCGACTCCCCAGCCGCTCGAACCCGGAACCCTCCGAGTCATCCCCGTCGGGGGACTCGGCGAGATCGGTCGCAACATGACCGTCTACGAGTTCGAGGGCAAGATCCTCATCGTCGACGCCGGCGTGCTCTTCCCCGAGGAGCACCAGCCCGGAGTCGACCTGATCCTGCCGGACTTCGCACCGATCCGAGACCGCCTCGACGACGTCCTCGGTGTCGTGCTCACGCACGGTCACGAGGACCACATCGGCGCCGTCCCGTACCTGCTGAAGCTCCGCGGCGACATCCCGCTGATCGGTTCCACGCTGACCCTCGCGCTCGTCGAGGCGAAGCTCAAGGAACACCGGATCAAGCCGTACACGCTGAACGTGGCCGAGGACCAGACCGAGCAGATCGGTCCGTTCCACCTCGAGTTCGTCGCGGTGAACCACTCGATCCCGGACGCCCTCGCCGTCGCCATCACCACGCCGGCCGGCCGCGTGCTGCACACGGGTGACTTCAAGATGGACCAGCTGCCGCTGGACGACCGGATCACCGACCTCCGTGCCTTCGCCCGTCTGGGTGAGCTCGGCGTGGACCTGTTCCTGCCGGACTCGACGAACGCCGACGTGCCGGGCTTCACCGCCCCCGAGCGCGACATCGGCCCGGTGCTCGAGAACATCATCACGCGCGCCCGCAAGAAGGTCGTCGTGGCGAGTTTCTCGTCGCACGTGCACCGCGTCCAGCAGGTGCTCGACGCCGCCGCTGCCGCGAACCGCAAGGTCGCGTTCATGGGCCGGTCGATGATCCGCAACATGACGATCGCCGCCGAGCTCGGGTACCTCCGGGTGCCGGAGAACGTGCTCATCGACACCAAGAAGGCGAAGAACGTCCCCGACGACCAGATCGTCTACATGTCGACCGGGTCCCAGGGCGAGCCGATGGCGGTCCTGGCGCGGATGGCGAACCTCGAGCACCAGATCGAGATCGGCGAGGGCGACACCGTCATCCTCGCCTCGTCGCTCATCCCGGGCAACGAGAACGCCGTCTACCGGGTCATCGACGGGCTGACGAAGCTCGGCGCCAAGGTCGTGCACAAGGGCAACGCCAAGGTGCACGTCTCCGGCCACGCCTCCGCGGGTGAGCTGCTCTACTGCTACAACATCCTGCGTCCGCGCAACGTGATGCCCGTGCACGGCGAGCACCGCCACCTGTTCGCGAACGCCGACCTGGCGATCCAGACGGGTGTCCCGCCGCGCAACGTGATCCTGGGCGAGGACGGTACGGTCGTCGACCTCAAGGACGGCCAGGTCACGGTCGCCGGCCAGCTCGACATCGCGTACGTCTACGTCGACGGCTCCACGGTCGGCGAGATCACGGACGCCGACCTCAAGGACCGCCGCGTCCTGGCCGAGGAAGGCTTCATCACCGTCTTCTGCGCGGTCGACTTCACGACGGGCCAGTGCGTGATCGGCCCGGAGATCCAGTCGCGCGGGTTCGCCGAGGACGACTCCGTCTTCGACGAGGTCCGCCCCCAGATCGCGAAGGCCCTGGCCGAGGCCGCCGCCAACGGCACCCGGGACACCCACGCGTTCAGCCAGGTCGTGCGCCGCACCGTCGGCCGCTGGGTGAACACGAAGCACCGACGTCGTCCGATGATCGTGCCGGTGGTCATCGAGGCGTAGGCGCCGTCGCTGGCGTCCTGGAGGCCCGCCGTCACGTCCGCCACGGACGCTGCGGCGGGCCTTGCGTCCATCGTCGTCCGCTGGCGTTAGGGTCGACCCCATGGCCGGAGGCACCAAGTCGACCACGCGCACGCGCGCGTCGTCATCGTCGACCCGTGGAGGCGGGCCGCGCGGGACGTCGCGCACCCAGGCCACGACGAAGAAACTGCCGCAGGCGGCACCGACGCCGGTGTTCCGCGAGCAGAACCCGCTCGTGACCGCGTGGCTGGGCATGGCGCACGGCGTCGGTGCCGGCTTCCGGTTGCTCGGCAAGGAGTCGCTCGAGAAGGACCAGCGCCGCGACGGGTTCCCGTTCCTGCTGTTCGTCCTGGCGATCGCCGGTGCCGTGGTGGAGTGGCTCAACCCGACCAACGCGGTCTCCATCGCACTGGACGCGTACACGTTCGGCGGACTGTTCGGCCGACTGGCGTTCGCACTCCCGGTGATCATGGTCGTCTTCGCCGGCTGGCTCTTCCGACACCCGGCGTCCGTGCACGACAACACCCGGATCGGCATCGGCCTCGGGCTGCTGCTCGTCTCGATCGCATCCCTCTGCCACGTCTTCGGTGGCCGACCGAGCGCGGTGGACGGCATGCCCGCCCTCGCTGCCGCCGGTGGCGTGCTCGGCTGGGTCGTCATCGGATGGCTCGTCGCGGTCGCCACGGCCTGGGTGGCCGTGCCCGTCGCGATCGTGCTGCTCGCACTGTCCCTCTTCATCATCACCAAGACGCCGCCGAACAAGCTCGGTCGCCGTCTGCACGAGCTCTACGCGTACCTGTTCGGCGCGCCCGGCCCCGCAGCCGAGACCGCCGAGGACGACGTCGACGCGGCTGCCGTCGCGACGAAGCCGAACCGGAAGCGCGGCGCGAAGGGGCAGTCGCAGGACTTCCCGCTGTTCGAGGACCTCGGGTTCGACGAGGACGGCGCCCCCGTCGAGCCGGGTGCCGACGAGCACCTGCCCTGGTGGCGGCGCAACAAGTCCGGGCGTGAAGAGGACCCGGCGTACGACAGCCCCGTCATCCCGCCGGCCGGTGCCCCCGCAGCCGGGTCCCGCTCCCGTGCCGCCGGTGCCTCCGCCCTGCGCGACCTGACCCCGGCCGAGCCCGAGTCGGTCAATCTCAACGACTCGATCGAGCAGGACGTCGCCGACGACCTCGACCGGGCCGAGCAGGCGCTCCGCGACTTCGGCTCACCAGCGCCCGCCGCGCCGACCGAGGCGTTCCGTCCGGACCGTGACGTCGCGGCGGCCGTGGCCACGGGCCTCCCGTCCGGCGGTGCAGCCGTGGCCGCACCCGCCGTCGCGCCGGTGCCCGTCGTCTCCGTGCCCGTGGTGTCCGGCGAGTCCGACCTCGGCGAGGTCGGTGTCGAGGACGAGCCCGAGGGACTGCCGCCCGTCGCCGGTGCCGAGGACCCGGCGCAGCCGTACCGCCTGCCGGCCGCGACCACGCTGAGCGCCGGCACGCCGTCGGTCGCCCGCAGCCAGGCGAACGACGAGATCGTGGCGGCCATCACGGGTGTCCTCACCGAGTTCAAGGTCGATGCGAAGGTCACCGGGTTCTCGCGCGGACCGACGGTCACGCGCTACGAGATCGAGCTCGGCCCGGGCGTGAAGGTCGAGCGCGTCACCGCGCTGTCGAAGAACCTGTCGTACGCGGTGGCCTCGAACGAGGTCCGCATCCTCTCGCCGATCCCCGGCAAGAGCGCGATCGGTGTCGAGATCCCGAACAGCGACCGCGAGATCGTGTCCCTCGGTGACGTGCTGCGCTCGAGTGCCGCCACCAAGTCGAAGCACCCGATGACCATCGGCGTCGGCAAGGACGTCGAGGGCGGCTTCGTCGTCGCGAACCTGGCGAAGATGCCGCACCTGTTGGTCGCGGGCTCCACCGGATCCGGCAAGTCGGTGTTCATCAACTCGATGATCACCTCGCTGCTCATGCGCGCGAAGCCGTCCGAGGTGCGGATGGTCCTCGTCGACCCGAAGCGTGTCGAGCTGTCCATCTACGCCGGCGTCCCGCACCTGATCACCCCGATCATCACGAACCCGAAGAAGGCGGCCGAAGCGCTGCAGTGGGTCGTGAAGGAGATGGACATGCGGTACGACGACCTGGCGTCCTTCGGGTTCCGCCACGTCGACGACTTCAACAAGGCCGTCCAGAACGAGGAGATCGTGCTGCCGGCCGGCAGTGAGCGGAAGCTCAAGCCGTACCCGTACCTGCTCGTCGTCGTCGACGAGCTCGCGGACCTCATGCTCGTCGCCCCGCGCGACGTCGAGGAGTCCATCGTCCGCATCACCCAGCTCGCCCGTGCCGCCGGCATCCACCTGGTGCTCGCCACGCAGCGCCCGTCGGTCGACGTCATCACCGGGCTCATCAAGGCGAACGTGCCCTCCCGGATCGCGTTCGCCGTGACCAGCGTCACCGACTCCCGCGTCATCCTCGACCAGCCGGGGGCCGACAAGCTCATCGGGCAGGGCGACGGGCTCTTCCTGCCGATGGGGTCGTCGAAGGCCGTCCGCGTGCAGGGCGCCTGGGTGCAGGAGGGCGAGGTCGCCGAGGTCGTCCAGCACGTCACCCGGCAGGCTCAGCCCGAGTACCGCCAGGACGTCGCTGCCGTGGTCGAGCGCAAGGAGATCGACGCTGACATCGGCGACGACCTCGAACTGCTGCTCGCGGCGGTCGAGCAGGTCGTCTCGACGCAGTTCGGCTCGACGTCGATGCTGCAGCGCAAGCTCCGCGTCGGCTTCGCGAAGGCCGGGCGCCTCATGGACCTGATGGAGTCCCGCGACATCGTCGGACCGTCCGAGGGGTCGAAGGCGCGCGACGTCCTCGTCACCGGGGACCAGCTGCCCTCGGTGCTCGCGAAGCTCCGGGGCGAAGAACCCCCCGCTGCGCCGGCCCCCGTCGCGTCGACATCCGTCGCTTCGACACCCGCTGCGCCGGCCGGCGCTCCGTCCGCCCCCGCTGGCGCGGCTGTCGAGTCGGACGACCGGTACGGCAACGACCCGGTCGCCGGCATGACGCGCGGGTACGATGAAGAGGAAGGCGACACCGACGAGGACGCCTGGGGCCTGACGGGCAGGGAGTGAGACCATGACCGCCTCCGACGGCACGACGAACCGGTTCCCGTGGCGTGGCCGGATCCTGCGCAAGGGTCCGGGCCCCGCGTCCACCGCGAACGTCGCCAACATCATCACCGTGGTGCGCATCCTCATGGCGCCCCTGTTCTTCGTCCTGCTCCTCGCCGACGCCGGCTCCGACGGACCGGTCCGCATCTGGGCCGCCGTGCTCTTCGTCGTGGCGATCGTCACGGACAGCGCCGACGGCATCATCGCCCGTCGGCAGAACCTGGTCACCGACTTCGGCAAGCTCGTCGACCCGATCGCCGACAAGGTCCTGATCGGCGGCGCGCTCGTCGCCCTGTCGATCCTCGGCGAGCTGCCCTGGTACGTGACCGTGCTGATCATGGTCCGGGAGATCGGGATCACCGTCTTCCGCTTCGCGGTGCTGTCCGACCGGGTGATCCCGGCCAGCCGCGGCGGGAAGATCAAGACCGTGCTGCAGGCCGTCGCGATCACGCTCGCGCTGTTCCCGTGGTGGGACCTCGTCGGCGACCTCGCGCACTGGGTGAACGGCATCCTCATGACCGCGGCGTTCGTCGCGACGGTCGCCAGCGGGGTGGACTACCTCGTGCAGGCCTGGAAGCACAACCGGACCGCAGCGTGAGCCTCCCGGTCGACGGAGGCCCCGCAGACGGCACCGACGTGGCTGACGTCGCCCGGGCGCTCGTCGCGGAGCTCACCGCCCGTGGTGAGACGGTCGCGGTGGCGGAGTCGCTGACCGGCGGGCTCGTGGTCGCGGAACTCGTCGGCGTCCCGGGGGCCAGTGCGGTCGTGCGCGGGGGAGTCGTGGCATACGCGACCCCGGTGAAGGCCACGGTGCTCGGCGTCGACGCCGACCTGCTCGCCGAGCGCGGTGCGGTCGACGCGGAGGTCGCACGCCAGATGGCCGCCGGTGTCCGGATCGCGCTGGCGGTCGACGGTGTCCCCGCCACCTGGGGGATCAGCACGACGGGTGTCGCCGGCCCGGACCCTCAGGACGGCAAGCCGGTCGGTACCGTGTTCATCGGCATCGCGGGCGGTTCCGGTGCGGAAGCGGTCGAGCTGCACCTGGACGGGGAGCGCGGGGCAATCCGACGGGCCGTCGTCTCCGAACTCCTGGCACGACTGCGATCCAGAGTCCGGGGCGTGGAATAGGTGGCGTGACCGTCAGGTTACATCTCACGCAATCTCCAGCAGGACGGCAGCCGTACTGGCTACCATGCTGCAACCGGCAACGTCACGGTTGCTGGACCCGAGCTCGGTCATCCCGACCGAGCGGGCGCGGAGATGACAGGAAGGAGGAGTTCTCATGGTTCTCGTTCGTCAGGAAATCGGCGATGTGCTGCGGGACTTCCGCTTGCAGAAGGGCCGGACCCTCCGTCAGGTCGCGTCCAAGGCCAGCGTTGCCCTCGGGTACCTCAGCGAGGTCGAGCGTGGTCAGAAAGAGGCCAGCTCGGAGATCCTCGCTTCGGTTGCGGATGCTCTCGACACTCCCATCTCGACGATCATGCGCGAAGTGGGCGACCGCCTCGCGGTGGTCGAAGGACTCACCCGGGTCCCGGACACGCTTCCCGATGAACTCGTCGCCGAGTTCGACAACGACCTCGCGGTGCGCTGACGCCCACCGCACGAACGCCCTCGCCGGTCCGCCGGCGGGGGCGTTCGCCGTTGTTAGGGTGGTCCGATGCGCGTGAGTGAGTTCTGGCGAGCCGTCGACCAGGTGTTCGGGGATGCGTACGGGGCGGTCGTCGCGCGGGACGTCGTGCTCGAGCAACTCGGGGGGCGCTCTGCGGCGGACGCGCTCGATGCCGGGATCGACGCGCGGACGGTCTGGGAAGCGCTGTGCGACTCGCAGGACGTCCCCGAGGAGCGTCGGCACGGGCGAGGACTGCAGGAGCCGCGGGGCTGACGGACTCCAGCGCGCGGTACGAACGTGTGTTCGGCGTGTCGCTCGAACACGTGTTCGGTCGGTGCTACGTTCCTGCACAGCGACGTTGACCGGATGCTCCATCCACAACCCATGCTCGCCCCGGCAGTGATGTCGGTGGGCGGCCGTAGGTTCATGGACATCGGAACACGTCCGAAGCCTTGTCGCAGAACGAGTGGCCTTGCACCATCGGCCGGTCCGGACGCGACAGCCTACAGGCGGCCGTCACCAGCACGAAGGAGCATCCCATGCCATCAGCAGTAGACCGCGAGAAGGCCCTCGAGACCGCACTCGCCCAGATCGACCGTCAGTTCGGCAAGGGTGCCGTGATGCGCCTCGGGACCGACGAGCGCGCTCCGGTCGCCGTCATCCCCACCGGCTCCGTCGCGCTGGACGTCGCGCTCGGCATCGGTGGACTTCCCCGTGGCCGCATCATCGAGATCTACGGTCCGGAGTCCTCCGGCAAGACGACGCTGACGATCCACGCCATCGCCAACGCCCAGCGGAACGGCGGCATCGCGGCGTTCATCGACGCCGAGCACGCGCTCGACCCGGAGTACGCCAAGAAGCTCGGGGTGGACATCGACGCGCTCCTGGTGTCGCAGCCCGACACGGCTGAGCAGGCCCTCGAGATCGCGGACATGCTCGTCCGTTCGGGCTCCATCGACCTCATCGTCATCGACTCCGTCGCAGCCCTCGTGCCGCGCGCCGAGATCGAGGGTGAGATGGGTGACTCGCACGTCGGTCTGCAGGCACGCCTCATGTCGCAGGCCCTCCGCAAGCTGGCCGGTGGCCTGAACCAGACGCAGACCACGATGATCTTCATCAACCAGCTGCGCGAGAAGATCGGCGTGTTCTTCGGTTCGCCGGAGACCACGTCCGGCGGTAAGGCGCTGAAGTTCTACGCCTCCGTCCGCCTCGACATCCGCCGCATCGAGACGCTGAAGACCGGTACCGAAGCAGTCGGCAACCGCACCCGCGTCAAGGTCGTCAAGAACAAGATGGCGCCGCCCTTCAAGCAGGCCGAGTTCGACATCCTGTACGGCGTCGGCATCTCCCGCGAAGGCTCGCTGCTCGATTTCGGTGTCGACCACAACATCGTCAAGAAGTCCGGTGCCTGGTACACGTACGACGGTGACCAGCTCGGGCAGGGCAAGGAGAACTCGCGTGCCTTCCTGATCCAGAACCCCGAGATCGCGGCCGAGATCGAGGGCAAGATCCTCGCCAAGCTCGGTGTCGGTGGGGCCAAGGAAGCGGCACCGGTCGAGTCGATCGCGCCGAAGGTCGCGAAGGGCGCGTGACGGCCGGACAGGACGACGCGGACCTCGCACCCGTCACCGACCTGTTCGGTGCGCGGTCCCGTCGAGGCTCGTCCGCTGCGGCGCCGCGGACGGCTCCTCCACAGTCGGCTGGCTCCGACGACGCCCCCGAGGCCGACAGCAGCGCTGGCGCCGACCGTCCCGACGCAGACACCCCGGTGCCGCTGCCGATCCGTGGTGCGCAGTCCGAGTGGCTGTCGCCCGTGGTGGGCGACGGCTCCGGACGCACGACCCGTGACGAGCAGAGCGGGTACGACGGGGAGGAAGCCGATGCCCCCACCGCGTCGGTCTTCTCGATCACCGGCGGGGAGATCGATCCCGCCGACGCACCGCGGCCGCTCGACGAGCAGCGTGCTGACGCCGAGCGCATCAGCATGCGAGCGCTGAGCCGTCGTGGCGTCAGCACGTCCGAACTCCGGACGATGCTCGTCAAGCAGGACGAGTTCGACCCGGACGTCATCGAGCACGAGATCGAGCGGCTGACGCGGGTCGGGCTGCTCGACGACATCGCGTTGGCCACCGACCTGGTCGACCGGATGCACTCGCGGAAGGGGCTCGGGCGGCAGGCGATCGTCGCCGACCTCCGTCGTCGGGGGATCGACCAGGCCGCCATCGACGCCGCCCTCGAAGCGGCCGCCGACGACGAGGACGACGAGTTCGTCCGGGCCCTCGAGCTGGCTGCCAAGCGTGCCGAACAGATGCGCGGCCTCGACCGTGCGACCGCCGAACGCCGGCTGTCCGGGTTCCTGATGCGCAAAGGCTACAACGGTGGTGTCGTCCGCGTCGCCGTCGAGCGTGCCCTGGACGGACCGCGACGTCCGACGACCGGGGGCGGGACCGTCCGCTTCGAGTGACGGACGAATGACGGACGGGTGACGCCTGCCGCGTGATGTGTCAGGAACGGGCTGGAGCGGACGCGCTCCGGCCCGTTCTCACGTTCCCGGTGCTGCCGAGCGGACGTCCCGTCGCTGCCGAGCGGACGTCCCCGGCGCTGCCGCCGGGGACCCCGAGCCCGGACCTACACTGGACGATCATGGACACCGTCGCCTCGCGCCCGCGTACCTACGAAGTCCGCACGTACGGGTGCCAGATGAACATGCACGACTCCGAACGGCTCAGCGGTTCGCTCCGCGCCGCCGGGTACGTGGCCGCCGGGTCCCAGGGGTCCGAGGACGAGCAGGCCGACGTCGTCGTGATCAACACCTGCGCGGTCCGTGAGAACGCCGACAAGCGTCTCTACGGCAACCTCGGGCGCCTCGCGTCGATCAAGCGTGACCACCCGGGCATGCAGATCGCGGTGGGCGGCTGTCTGGCGCAGAAGGACAAGGACGTCATCCTCGAGAAGGCACCCTGGGTGGACGTCGTCTTCGGTACGCACAACATGGGGTCGTTGCCGACCCTGCTCGAACGGGCGCGGCACAACGGCGAGGCGCAGCTCGAGATCCTCGAGTCGCTCGAGGTCTTCCCGTCGACGCTGCCCACCAAGCGGGAGTCGACCTCCAGCGGCTGGGTGTCGATCTCCGTCGGCTGCAACAACACCTGCACGTTCTGCATCGTGCCCTCCCTGCGCGGCAAGGAGAAGGACCGCCGTCCCGGCGACGTCCTCGCCGAGATCCAGGCGCTCGTCGACGACGGGGCGATCGAGGTCACCCTGCTCGGCCAGAACGTGAACTCCTACGGCGTCGAGTTCGGCGACCGCCAGGCGTTCGGCAAGCTCCTCCGCGCCACCGGGCAGATCGCCGGTCTGGAACGCGTCCGCTTCACGAGCCCGCACCCCGCCGCGTTCACGGACGACGTCATCGCCGCGATGGCCGAGACGCCGAACGTGATGCCGCAGCTGCACATGCCGCTGCAGTCCGGGTCCGACCGGGTGCTGAAGGCCATGCGTCGCAGCTACCGCAGCGAGCGGTTCCTCGGGATCCTCGACCGGGTGCGCGCCGCCATCCCGCACGCGGCGATCTCCACGGACGTCATCGTCGGTTTCCCCGGCGAGACCGAGGCCGACTTCCAGGACACGCTCCGGGTCGTCGAACAGGCCCGTTTCGCGACGGCGTTCACGTTCCAGTACTCGATCCGACCCGGCACCCCGGCCGCGACGATGGACGAGCAACTGCCGAAGCAGGTCGTGCAGGAACGGTACGAGCGACTCATCGCCCTGCAGGAGCGCATCACGGCCGAGGAGAACGCCGCGCAGGTGGGCCGCACGGTCGAGGTCCTGGTCGCCACGGGTGAGGGCAAGAAGGACGACGCCACGCACCGGCTCTCCGGCCGCGCCGAGGACTCGCGCCTGGTGCACTTCGCCGTCCCGAAGGGCTCTGAGGTCCCGCGGCCCGGCGACGTGGTCTCGGTGGAGATCACCCGGTCGGCACCCCACTTCCTCCTCGCGGACTCCGACGCTCCGTTGCGCATCCGTCGCACCCGGGCCGGCGACGCCTGGGACACCGCGCAGGCCGAGTCCTGCGGCGTTCCGACCCCGACCGTGCCCGGCGAGGGTGCCCGCCCGGTGTCGCTCGGCCTCCCCACGCTCCGTGTCGGCCGCTGACCTGATCGCCGTCGTCGGGGCGACCGGCACCGGCAAGTCCGAACTCGCCCTCGACATCGCCGAGCGGCACCGGGAGCAGGGCCGACGGGCGGAGATCGTCAACGCGGACGCCATGCAGCTCTACCGCGGCATGGACATCGGGACGGCGAAGGTGCCGGAGTCCGAACGGCGTGGCATCCCGCACCACCTGTTCGACGTCCTGGGGGTGACCGACGAAGCGAGCGTCGCCGCGTACCAGCGCGACGCCCGCGCCGTCATCGCGGACATCACGGCGGACGGCGGGATCGCGGTCCTCGTCGGCGGCAGCGGGCTGTACGTCTCGGCGGTGCTGTTCGACCTCGCGTTCCCGGGCACCGACCCGGTCCTCCGCGAGGAACTGGAGCGCGAGCACCGCGAACTCGGCCCGAACGTCCTGCTCGAGCGGCTCCGCGCGCTCGACCCCGAGGCCGCCGCCGTCATCGACGCGCGGAACCCACGTCGTCTCATCCGGGCCGTCGAGATCGCGAGCCGGTCGGACCGTGTCACGCCGAGCCTCCCGTCCGCCCCGCGGTCCTGGCGACCCGCCCAGGTCCTGCACCTGCGTCGCGACCGTGAGCAGCTCGTCGACGCCCTGCGCCTGCGGGCCGAGCGGATGTTCGCCGACGGGCTCGTCGACGAGGTCGCGCGCCTCCGCGACGAGGGGCTCGAGCAGGGACCGACGGCCCGTGCCGCGATCGGCTACGCGCAGGCGCTGCAGGTCCTCCGCGGCGAGGCGAGCACCGAGGAGGCCGTCGAGGCCACCAGCATCGCCACGCGCAAGTACGCCCGTCGGCAGGTCTCCTGGTTCAAGCGCTACACCGACGGCGACACGACGCACGTCAGCACCCTCGACGCCACCGGGGCCGGCACGGCGGAGCTGTCCGAGCTGGCCCGTAAGATCGTCCCGTGACCGAGCTGCACTTCACCAAGGGCCACGGGACCGGCAACGACTTCGTCCTGTTCGCCGACCCCGACGCCGCGGTCGACCTGACCCCCGACCGGATCCGCGCGATCGCCGACCGTCGGTTCGGGGTCGGCGCCGACGGCGTCATCCGTGCTGTGCGCTCCGACGCGATCCCGGAAGGTCGGGCCATCCTCGACGAGGACCCCGACGCGACCTGGTTCATGGACTACCACAACGCCGACGGCTCGGTCGCGGAGATGTGCGGCAACGGCATCCGCGTCTTCGCCCGGTACCTGACCGAGGCGGGGCTCGTCGACCTCGAGCCGGGCCGCACGCTGACGGTCGGTAGCCGGAAGGGCGTCGTCGACATCCAGCGCTCCACGAACGGGTTCGCCGCGGACCTCGGGCGCTGGGGACTCGGCATCGACGGCGGCGGAGCGGACGACGTCCTCGTCCGGGCGAAGGACCTCGACAACGCTCGTCCCGGTCTGGGCATCGACGTCGGCAACCCGCACGTCGTCGTCGCGGTGGCCAGCGAAGCGGAGCTCGCGGGCATCGACCTCACCTACATCCCGGTCCTCGACCCGGCACCGACCACCGGTGCGAACGTCGAGTTCGTCCTGCCCGGCGACCCGCTCGTCACCGACGGCGTCGGCGAGATCACGATGCGCGTGCACGAGCGAGGCAGCGGCGAGACGCTCTCCTGCGGCACCGGCGCGGTGGCCGCGGCCCTCGCCACCCGGTACTGGGCTGGTGCCTCGGCACCGGACACCTGGCGCGTCCGCGTGCCGGGTGGCGTGCTCACCGTGCGCATGACGGCGACCGAGGACGGCGAACACGTCTCGCTCGCCGGTCCGGCCGAACTCGTGTTCTCCGGGGACCTGACGGTCTGAGCGGGCACGCCGTTCGCGGTGCGGGTGGCGGTGCCGTCGGACGGGAGGCCCGGATCACCGGGGGGACGTCGCTGCGGCGATCCGTGCCTCCCGGCCGAGCGTCCCGCGTCTCCATGCCCTGACCGGTCCGGCCTGACCGCGCACTCCGGCCTGACCGCGCACTCCGCCCCGACTGCGCAGCCCGGCCGTGACCGCGCGCGCGTGCGTCAGGCTGTGCGGTGCACCCGGATGACGCGGAAGCCCTTGTCGGTCGTCGCCCGCGCGACACTGAAGCCGTCGCCCAGCATCTGCTGCAACCAGCGTTGCAGCGAGTCGCCACCGAGGTCCTTCGAGACGACCAGCCAGGCGTCCCCGCCGACCGCGAGCCGGGGGATCCAGGTGCGGAGGATGTCGTGCAGTTCGTCCTTGCCGACCCGGATCGGTGGGTTGGACCAGATCGTGGCGAACGTCGTGTCAGCGGGGATCTCCGTGGGCAGTCCGACGGTGACGTTCTCCGCACCGGCGGCGGCCGCGTTCGTCCGGGCCAGGTCGAGCACGCGCTCGTTGACGTCGACGCCCCACACGTGGGCGTCCGGGGACTGCAGCGCCATCGTGATCGCCAGCGGCCCCCAGCCGCAGCCGACGTCGAGCAGGTCCCCGTCCGGCGACGGAACGGGGACGTTCTGCAGCAGCACGCTCGTGCCGCGATCGACGCCGTCGGGGCTGAAGACACCCGCCGCGGTGGTGAGCTCGAGCGTCCGACCGGCGAGGGTCACCCGGATCTGCCGCGGTCGCGCCGCGCTCTCCGGGGTGGCCGAGAAGTAGTGGTCGTTCGCCATGGAAGAACCGTACCGGGAACCCCGTGTGTCCTGAGGCGTCCGGAGGTAGCCTGTGGACAGCATGACGGATACCCATCAGCAGGACGAACAGACCATCCACGACGACAGCGCAGACGGTGTCGTCGAACGAGTGCTGCGCAATGCCGACAAGCGCGCAGCCTCCTCCATCTTCGCGCCGGCGCAGGCGATCCAGACCCGCTCGGTCGACGAGCAGGGCTGGGACGGCGACGGCGAACAGTACGACCGTGACGACCGCGCGGCGCTCCGCAGGGTCGGCGGCCTCTCCACCGAGCTCGAGGACGTCACCGAGGTCGAGTACCGGCAGCTCCGGCTCGAGCGGGTCGTCCTGATCGGCGTGTACGCGCAGGGCGACGCCTCGGACGCCGAGAACTCCCTCCGCGAGCTGTCGGCCCTCGCCGAGACCGCCGGCGCCGTGGTGCTCGACGGCCTCCTGCAGCGCCGTCCGAACCCGGACCCCGCGACCTACCTCGGCAAGGGCAAGGCCCAGGAGCTGGCGATGGTCGTCAAGGCCACGGGGGCGGACACGGTGATCGCCGACACCGAGCTCGCGCCCTCGCAGCGCCGTGCGCTCGAGGACGTCGTCAAGGTCAAGGTGATCGACCGCACTGCCGTGATCCTCGACATCTTCAGCCAGCACGCCTCCACACGGGAGGGCAAGGCGCAGGTCGAGCTCGCGCAGCTCCAGTACCTGCTGCCGCGTCTGCGCGGTTGGGGTGAGTCGATGTCCCGGCAGGCCGGTGGTCAGGTCTCCGGTGGTGCGGGCATGGGCTCGCGTGGTCCCGGTGAGACGAAGATGGAACTCGACCGCCGCAAGATCCACACCCGGATGGCGAAGCTCCGTCGGCAGATCGCCGGCTTCACCCCCGCGCGCGAGGCCAAACGTGCCGAGCGCAACCGCAACGAGGTCCCGAGCGTCGCGATCGCCGGCTACACGAACGCCGGCAAGTCGTCGCTGCTCAACCGCCTGACGAGCGCGGGCGTCCTGGTGCAGAACCAGCTGTTCGCGACGCTGGACTCGACGGTCCGCCGGACGAGCACCGCGCGGGGTCGCGAGTTCACGTTCACCGACACCGTCGGGTTCGTCCGCAACCTGCCGCACCAGCTGGTCGAGGCGTTCCGCTCCACCCTCGAAGAGGTCGGCGACGCCGACGTCATCGTGCACGTGGTCGACGGCTCGCACCCGGACCCGGCGGCACAGCTGGCCACGGTCCGCGAGGTCATCGGTGACGTCGGTGCCCGGGACGTCCCCGAGGTCGTCGTCTTCAACAAGGCCGACCTGGTCGATGACACCCAGCGGATGCTGCTGCTCGGGCTCGCCCCGGACGCCGTGTTCGTCTCCGCGCGCACGGGCGAGGGCATCCCGGACCTGCTCGCGGCGATCGAGGCCCGACTGCCCGAGCCGGACGTGGAACTCACCGTCGTGGTGCCGTTCTCGCGCGGCGACCTGGTGTCGCAGTTGCACGACGCCGGCGCGGTCGAATCGCTCGACTACGTGGAGGAGGGCACGCGCCTCCGGGTGCGTGTGTTCCAGCGGGAGGTCGCGGAGCTCGACCCGTACGTGGTCGCGCCGGTCGCTTCCGCCTGAAACTGGCTGACGGACGGGAGGCGCGGTGCCAGCTGGCTCCGCGCCTCCCGTCTGTCCGTCCCGGTCCGTGCAGGATCGCGAAACGCAACGAGGGCGGCTCCCCGCAACGTGATCCCGTTGCGAGGAGCCGCCCTCGTTGCGTGTTGCGGGGTCAGAGGGAGCGGAGGACCGCCACCACCTTGCCGAGGACCGTCGCCGCGTCGCCGAGGATCGGTTCGAACGCGGTGTTGCGGGGGAGCAGCCAGGTGTGGCCGTCGCGCTGCCGGAAGACCTTGACCGTGGCTTCCTCGTCGAGCATCGCGGCGACGACGTCGCCGTTCTCGGCCGTCTGCTGCGACCGGACGACGACCCAGTCGCCGTCGCAGATCGCGGCGTCGATCATCGACTCGCCGACGACCTTGAGCATGAAGAGGTCACCCGTGCCGACGAGCTGACGGGGGAGCGGGATGATCTCGTCGACGTGCTGCTCGGCGGTGATCGGGACACCGGCGGCGATGCGTCCGACCAGGGGGACGAGCGTCGTGGCGTCGACGTCGGGGCCGTCGGAGTCGGGGGCCGGCTCGTCGACCAGGACCTCGAGCGCGCGGGGACGATTGGGGTCTCGGCGGATCCAGCCGCCGAGTTCGAGCTGCCCGAGCTGGTGGGACACGCTCGACAGTGAGGACAGGCCGGCTGCGTCCCCGATCTCGCGCATGCTCGGCGGGTAGCCCCGGCTCGCGATCGACGCTCGGATCGCGTCGAGGATCGACTGCTGCTTCGCCGTCAACGGTTTCTGTCCGCGCAGTTCGTCCGCCACGTCTCGCCCTTCGTCCGGAGTGGAACCGTGCCCCGCGGGAATGTCAGTGGTCCCGGCGAGACTTGCTCCAGTCGATCGAAACAGTATCCGACCGTGACATGTCGGACAAACACCTGTTCGAGCGTGTCGCAAGAAAAACCCCCACGAATCCCTCCTGAGGGGTTGTGCATCCTCCGAGTCGAACGTATGTTCGGTACACGGCTTCGGACGGCCACGACGGTCGACCGACACCAAGGCAAGCAGGAAGGCAACGACATGAGCACCAACGCCATCGCGGACATGCAGCACACCGCAGCACCCGTCGCGCACACGCGCCTCCGTCTCACCCGTCGCGGGCGAGTGGTCTTCACCACCCTCGCGGCTGTCCCCGTCCTGCTCTGCGTGGGCATCGCGATGTTGAACGGCGGCCAGGCCTCGGCCGGTGACCGTGCGGCGAACGTGCACTTCGACACCGTGACGATCCAGCCCGGCGAGACGCTGTGGCAGGTCGCCGAGGACACCGCGCCGAACTCCGACCCCCGTGACTTCATCCAGGACGTCGTGAGCCTCAACGCCCTGAACGGGTCCGCCGTGCAGGCCGGGCAAGAGATCTCGATCCCCACGCAGTACGAGCACTGACCCGGTACTGAGAGGTCCGCCATCCCGCGGGCGTTCGCCCGTGGCGTGACCGTCCGGACGGCCGGTCAGCATGCGGGCAGTGCGGCCTACGATGGATCGGTGGCAACCACGCTCGAAGACCTCCCCATCCGAGACGACCTCCGCGGGCAGAGCCCCTACGGCGCCCCGCAGAAGCACGTCCGCGTGCAACTCAACGTCAACGAGAACACGCATCCGGTGCCGCAGGACGTGGCCGACGACATCGTCGCCTCGATCCGTCAGGCGCTGGCGACCGTCAACCGCTACCCGGACCGCGAGTTCACCGAGTTGCGGGAATCCCTCGCCGGGTACCTCGGACACGGCCTGGGTGCCGAGTCGATCTGGGCGGCGAACGGCTCGAACGAGGTCATCCAACAGCTGCTCCAGGCGTTCGGCGGTCCGGGGCGCAGCGTGCTCGGGTTCCCGCCCACCTACTCGATGCACTCGATCATCGCCTCGAGCACGGGCAGTCGGTGGATCGCGGCCGAGCGGGACGCCGAGTTCCGCATCTCTCCCGAGACCGCGGTCGCCGCGGTGCGTGCGCACCAGGCCGACCTCGTGTTCCTCTGCGGGCCGAACAACCCGACGGGCACGCCCCTCGACCTCGCGACCATCGAAGCCGTCTACGAGGCCACCGACGGCATCGTGATGGTCGACGAGGCCTACGCTGAGTTCATGCCCGCCGGCCAGCCGACGGCCCTCACACTGCTGCCCGGACGCCCGCGCCTGGTCGTCTCGCGGACCATGAGCAAGGCCTTCGCGTTCGCCGGCGCCCGGGTCGGGTACCTCGCCGCCGACCCGGCCGTGATCGACGCCCTGCGCCTGGTCCGCCTGCCGTACCACCTGTCCGCACTGACACAGGCCGCCGCGGTCGCCGCCCTCCGTCACGCCCCGGAGATGCTCCGCATGGTGGACGACATCCGCGGGCAGCGCGATCGGATGGTGACGGAGCTGCGGGCCATGGGGTACCAGCCGCACGAGACGTGGTCGAACTTCGTCCTGTTCGGCGGCGTCGCCGACCCGCGTGCTGCGTTCGAGTCCCTGCTGGAGCGGGACGTGATCGTGCGTGACCTCGGCATCCCGAACCACCTGCGTGTCAGCGCCGGCACGGCTGAGGAGACCACCGCGTTCCTCGACGCCATGCGCGAGGTCGCCGCCGAGCAGCCGCCCGTTAGGGTTGCAGCATGACCGCGCGCACCGCCGAGATCACCCGCTCGACGAGTGAGTCGACCGTCTCCCTGTCGCTCGACCTCGACGGCACCGGCACGTCCGAGATCTCGACGAGCGTGCCGTTCTTCGACCACATGCTCACCGCCTTCAGCAAGCACTCGCTGATCGACCTGCGCGTGCAGAGTTCGGGCGACACCGACATCGACGTACACCACACGGTGGAGGACACCGGCATCGTCCTGGGCCAGGCGCTCCGTCAGGCCCTCGGTGACCGCGCGGGCATCGGCCGCTACGGCGACGCCCTCGTGCCGCTCGACGAGGCACTGGCCCAGGCGGTCGTCGACGTCTCCGGTCGCCCGTACCTCGTGCACACCGGAGAGCCCGCCGGCTTCGAGTTCCACCGGATCGGCGGACACTTCACCGGGTCCATGGTCCGGCACGTGTTCGAGGCGATCACGATGAACGCCGGCATCACGGTCCACGTCCGCGTCCTCGACGGCCGCGACCCCCACCACATCGCAGAGGCCGAGTTCAAGGCCTTCGCCCGCGCGATGCGCCGCGCCGTCGAACTCGACCCGCGCGTCGACGGCATCCCGTCCACGAAGGGCACGCTGTGAGCACCGCCCGCCCGAACGTCGTCGTCCTCGACTACGGCTCCGGCAACGTCCACTCGGCGGCGAAGGCACTCGAACGTGCCGGGGCCGACGTCACCCTGTCGAACGACAAGCAGACGGCCCTGGCAGCCGACGGTCTGCTCGTTCCCGGAGTCGGCGCGTTCGCCGCGGTGGTCGACCAGCTCGACGGGGTCCGCGGCGGCGAGATCGTCGACCACCGTCTGGCCGGTGGCCGTCCCGTGCTCGGCATCTGCGTGGGCATGCAGGTGCTCTTCGCCCGTGGCGTGGAGCGCGGTGCCGATGTCGAGGGCCTCGGACAGTGGCCGGGTGTCGTCGAGCCGATCAAGGCCGACGTCCTGCCGCACATGGGATGGAACACGGTCCAGGCGCCCGAGGACTCGGTGCTCTTCGACGGCCTCCGCGACGAGCGGTTCTACTTCGTGCACTCCTACGGGGTCACCGACTTCCCGCTCGACGCCTACGGTCCGTTCCGCGCGCCGAAGCTGACGTGGGCCGAGCACGGCGAGCGCTTCGTCGCCGCCGTCGAGAACGGCCCGTTGAGCGCCACGCAGTTCCACCCGGAGAAGTCCGGCGAGCCGGGCATCCGCCTCCTCCGCAACTGGGTCTCGTCGCTGTGACCCCCGATCCCGACGGGACCATGACCGAGCTCTCCACCACCCAGCCCCTCGTCCTCCTGCCCGCGGTCGACGTCGTCGACGGCCAGGCGGTGCGCCTCACCCAGGGCGAAGCCGGCAGTGAGACGGGGTACGGCGACCCGGTCGCTGCCGCGCGCACCTGGCGGGACCAGGGTGCCGAGTGGATCCACCTCGTGGATCTCGACGCCGCGTTCGGCCGGGGTGACAACCGACGGGTCATCGCCCACGCCATCCGGGAGGTCGAGGGCGTGTCCGTCGAGCTCTCCGGCGGCATCCGCGACGACGCCTCGCTCGAAGCCGCTCTGGCGACCGGTGCGGCTCGGGTCAACCTCGGTACCGCCGCGCTGGAGAACCCGGAGTGGGCGGCCCGTGTGATCGGGCAGTACGGCGAGCAGATCGCCGTCGGGCTCGACGTCCGCGGGACCACCCTGGCCGCCCGCGGGTGGACCGAGGACGGCGGGGACCTCTGGGAGGTGCTCGACCGGCTCGAGGACGCCGGATGTGCCCGGTACGTGGTCACCGACGTGACAAAGGACGGCACCCTGCAGGGTCCGAACGTCGACCTGCTCCGCCAGGTCTGCGACCGCACCGACCAGCCCGTGGTGGCCTCGGGTGGCATCTCGACGCTCGACGACCTCCGCGCGCTTCGTACGCTCGTGCCGCACGGGCTCGAGGGCGCGATCATCGGCAAGGCCCTGTACACGGGCGCGTTCACGCTGCCGGCCGCACTCGACATCGCGTCGGAGTAGTCCCGTGGCGGGCATCTCGAACGGTCGGGGTGCCGGCCCTGACCCAGACGAGCAGGCAGCAGACCAGCAGGCGGCGCACGACCACGCTGGCGACTCCGCCGGCAACCCGTGGGCCGGCCGCACGTTCGACGCGCACGACACGACCTTCACCGAGGACGACGGCCTCGCCGATCCCGCCGTCGTCGCCGCGATCACCGCGGTCGCCTCCGGAGGCCCGCACGGCGCGGTCGTCGATGCCCTCCGCACCGCACGGCTGCTCATCCCGCTGGTCGCCGAGGCCGGTGACGTCGGCGAGACGCCGGACGGCCGCATCGTCGACAAGACCCAGGAGCTCTCGATCGTCACGGTCGGGGGCCCCGACGGTCGTGCGGTGATGCCGGCGTTCACCTCGGTCGAGGCGATGCGCGCCTGGGACGCGGACGCCCGACCCATCCCGGTCGAGTCGCGCCGGGTCGCGATGGCCGCCGCGAGCGAGGACACGCAGCTCGTCGTGCTCGACCCGACGGCAGCGACGGAGTTCGTGCTCCGCCGACCCGCGGTGTGGGCGCTCGGACAGGACCTCCCGTGGACGCCGTGCTCCGAGGACCCGGAGGTCGCGCAGGCCTTCGCCGGCACGATCGAGACCGAGCCGGCCGTGGTCCGCGTCGAGCTGTCGCCGGGGGACCCGCTGTCGCGGTTCGCCGGGCCCGAGTTGACGGTCGGCCTCCGACTCATCGCCGGCCTCGACCGCGAGCAGATCGCCGACCTCGTCGGGCGCCTGCAGCAGCGGTGGGCCTCCGATCCGGTCATCGCGGAACGCGTCGACAGCATGCGCGTCGCCCTCCGCGCCGCCTGATCCCGGCTCTCCGACGGCCGGGAGGCCCGTGGCCCGTCCGCCTCCTCGGCCACCGCCCGGCGGTGCGGCCCGGTCCGGCGCGACTGCGCCGGTACGATGGCCCGGTGAGCAGCATCCCGACGACAGCCTCCGGTACCGGCGACATCGTCACGGGTCCGACCGGTCGGCCCGTGCGGTCGTTCCCCGTGCCGGAAGAGCTGGACGGCCACGGTCCCGCCCGCATCATCTCCCTGTGCAACCAGAAGGGCGGGGTCGGCAAGACCACCACCGCCATCAACCTCGGTGCCGCGCTCGCCGAGTACGGCCGCCGTGTCCTGGCGGTCGACTTCGACCCGCAGGGCGCCCTGTCCGCCGGTCTCGGTGTCCGGACGCACGACATCCCGACGGTCTACGACCTGCTGATGGGTGCCGTGAAGGACCCGAACCAGGTCATCCAGCCGACGAACGTGCCGCTGCTCGACGTCATCCCGGCGAACATCGACCTGTCCGCGGCCGAGGTGCACCTGGTCAACGAGGTCGCCCGCGAGCAGATCCTGGCGAGCGTCCTGCGGAAGGTGTCGAACGACTACGACGTCATCCTCATCGACTGCCAGCCGTCCCTCGGGCTGCTCACCGTGAACGCGCTCACCGCGGCGCACGGCGTGCTCATCCCGCTCGAGTGCGAGTTCTTCGCGCTGCGCGGTGTCGCGCTGCTCATCGAGACGATCGACAAGGTGCGCGACCGGCTGAACCCGGCGCTGGTGCTCGACGGCATCCTCCCGACGATGTACGACTCGCGGACGCTGCACTCGCGCGAGGTCATGGAGCGTGTCGTCGAGACGTTCGGCGACAGCGTCCTCGACACCGTCATCGGGCGCACCGTGAAGTTCCCGGACGCGACCGTCTCGGCGCGACCGATCACGCAGACGGCTCCGGACCACGCTGCGGCCCATGCCTACCGGCAGCTGGCCCGAGAGCTCGTCCAGCGTGGCGCCGTCGCCTGAGGACCCGGCCACGAGCCTCCCGTCCGACGCAGCCGGACACGCCGACGGCGCGACCGACGCGCCGGTCGGCACCACGACCGCACCCGGGTTCCGGGTGCGCCTCAGCAACTTCGACGGGCCGTTCGACCTGCTGCTGTCGCTCATCACGAAGCACGAGCTCGACATCACCGAGGTCGCCCTGAGTGCCGTCACGGGCGAGTTCATCGCGTACGTCCGGCAGGCCGAGTCGAGCGACGAACTCGACGAGGCGAGCGAGTTCCTGGTCGTCGCCGCGACGCTGCTCGACCTGAAGATCGTCGGGCTGCTGCCGCAGGGCGAACTCGTCGACGCCGAGGACGTGGCCCTGCTCGAAGCCCGCGACCTGCTGTTCGCCCGACTGCTGCAGTACCGGGCGTTCAAGCAGGCCGCGGACTGGTTCGGTGACCGCTGGGGCGCCGAGTCGCGACGACACGTGCGGAGCGTTCGGCTCGAGGAACGGTTCCGTGCTCGGACGCCCGAGCTGGTCTGGACCCTGTCCGTGCAGGACTTCGCGGCGATGGCGGCGCTGGCCTTCGCACCGCGCGAGATCCCGACCGTCGGCCTCGACCACCTGCACGCCCCCGCGGTGAGCATCCGGGAACAGGCCGCCATCGTGGTGTCGGTCCTCCGTACCCGCACCGACGAGGGGTCGCCGGACGTCACGTTCCGCGAACTCATCGCCGGGGTCGACCAGGCGGGTATCGTGGTGGCTCGTTTCCTCGCGATCCTGGAGCTGTACCGGAACGCCTCCATCTCGTTCGAACAACTCGAACCGCTCGGGGAACTCGTCCTCCGGTGGACCGCGCTCGACTGGACGGACGAGAGCCTCGCGAACCTGGGAGCCGACTATGACGGATGACGTGCACGCGCACGGCGCTCGGTCGCGCGCCGGAGGATCAGCCGAGCCGGGCGGTGCGGACGAGATCGAGGACGCCCGCGCCCTCGAGTCGGAACTCCGTGCCGCGGCCGCGGGGCGCTCACCTGACACATCCCCCGTCGACGTACCGCCCGTCGCGGCGCCGGTCGACCGGCAGCTCGAAGCCATCCTGATGATCGCCGACCAGCCGCAGTCCCTCGTCGCGCTCGCCGCCGCCGTCGGCGCGCCGGTGCCCGTCGTCCGACAGGCTGTCGACCGCCTCGTCGCGGACTTCGACGGCGTCGAGGGGACGGTCCGCCGCGGCTTCGAGCTCCGCGAGGTCGGCGGTGGTTGGCGGTTCTACGTCCGTGCCGAACTCGACGCCGTCGTCGAGCAGTTCGTCGAGGCCGAGCGCCCCGCCCGGTTGTCCCAGGCGGCGCTCGAGACCCTCGCCGTGGTCGCCTACAAGCAGCCGATCACCCGCTCCCAGATCGCCGCGATCCGGGCCGTCAACGTCGACGGCGTGGTCCGGACGCTCGTCGCGCGCGGCCTCATCGAGGAGTCGTTCACCGACTCCGAGACCGGCGCCATCAACTACGTCACCTCCGAGCTGCTGCTCCAGCAACTCGGCATCAACTCGCTCGACGAGCTTCCGCTCATCTCGCCCCTCCTGGAGGACGGCGCGGACGGTTTCGGGCAGACCGAAGGGATCCCCGATGGCCGGGTTTGACCAGAACGACCGTGCACGACGAGACGACGACCGCCGCGGCGGGGGTCGCCCGGGCGGTGACCGGCCGGGAGGCTCCGGTCGCCGCGAAGACGCACCCCGCGGACGCGACGGGGCCGGCTCCGGCGGGTACCGCGGACGCGACGACCGGGCCGCGGGCGGCGACCGCGGCGGGTACCGCGGCGGGGACGACCGTTCGTCCGGCGGGTACCGCGGGCGCGATGACCGGGCCGGCGGCGGCGACCGTGGGGGGTACCGCGGGCGTGACGAGCGTGGTGGGGACCGTCCGACGGGCGGGTTCCGTGGGCGTGACGAGCGTGGTGGGGACCGTCCGACGGGCGGGTTCCGTGGGCGTGACGAGCGTGGTGGGGACCGTCCGACGGGCGGGTTCCGCGGGCGTGACGAGCGTGGTGGGGACCGTCCGACGGGCGGGTTCCGTGGCGGCGACGACCGGAGCGGTGGCGGGTACCGCGGTCGGGACGACCGTTCCTCCGGCGGGTTCCGCGGCCGCGACGAACGTGGTGGGGACCGTCCGACGGGCGGGTTCCGCGGCCGCGACGAACGTGGTGGAGACCGTCCGACCGGAGGTTTCCGTGGCGGCGACGACCGGAGCAGTGGCGGGTACCGCGGTCGTGACGACCGTTCCTCCGGCGGGTTCCGCGGTCGGGACGACCGTGGTGGTGACCGGCCGACGGGCGGGTTCCGCGGCCGCGACGAACGTGGCGCAGATCGGCCGACCGGTGGCTACCATGGCCGCGACGAGCGCAGCACGGGTGACCGTGGTGGGTACCGCGGTGGTGACGACCGCGTCAGCGGTGGGTACCGCGGGCGGGACGACCGTTCCTCCGGCGGGTACCGCGGTGGTGACGACCGCACCAGCGGTGGGTACCGCGGACGTCCGGACCGGGACACGCGCGGTGCCGACCGACGCAGCGACGACCGTGGCGGCTTCGTGAGCCGTGACGACGACCGCGGCCGCTTCGTGCGCCGCGACGACTCCGGCGACCGCCGCACCGGCGGACGGGACGAGCGTGGCGGGTACCAGGGACGCGACTCCCGTGGTGGCCGTGACGAGCAGCGCGGTGGGTACCAGGGACGCGACTCGCGCGGTGGCCGTGACGAGCAGCGCGGTGGGTACCAGGGACGCGACTCGCGCGGTGGCCGTGACGAGCAGCGCGGTGGGTACCAGGGACGCGACTCGCGCGGTGGCCGTGACGACCGTGGTGGCCGTGACGACCGTGGTGGCCGTGACGAGCAGCGCGGCGGGTACCGCGGGCGTGACGACCGCGGGGCCTCCCGCCGTCCGGACGACCGTGGAGCCGAGCGTGGCAGCGACCCCCGCCGCGAGGACCGCCGGAGCCCGGACGGCGCCCCGAGCAGCGTGTGGCACAACGGGCGCCGCTACGTCGGTGGCACGACGAGCCCCCGCAACGACCCGGCACGCAAGAGGACCACGCCGCTCCCGGCCGGGGAGCGCGACGACGCCGGTCGCCCCGTCGAGGGCACGCCCGAACGCCCGATCATCCCCGACTGGGACCCGGCGGACGGGACGGCGACCGACGGGGGCGAGCCGGACCTCCAGGAAGGCGGTGAGCGCCTGCAGAAGGTGATCGCCGCTGCGGGTGTGGCGAGCCGACGGGTCGCCGAGAACCTGATCTCGGAGGGCCGCGTCACGGTGAACGGCGAGGTCGCCGACATGCTCGGACGCCGCGTCGACCCGGACACCGACGAGGTCGCGGTCGACGGTGTGCCGGTGCAGACCGACACCTCTCGGCGGTACGTCGTGCTCAACAAGCCGACCGGTGTGGTGTCGAGCATGCAGGACGAGCACGACCGTCCCGACCTGTCACAGTTCGTCGACCAGTTCGAGGAGCGGCTGTTCAACGTCGGCCGTCTCGACTTCGACACCGCCGGGCTGCTCATCCTGACCAACGACGGCGGGCTCGCCCACGTCCTGGCACACCCGTCCTTCGGCGTGACGAAGACCTACGTCGCGAAGGTCGACGGCAACATGGTCCCCTCCACGCTGCAGCTGCTGCTCGACGGCATCGAGCTGGAGGACGGCCAGATCGCCGCCGACAAGGCACGGCTGCTCGAGTCCTCGCGCGGGGAGTCGCTCGTCGAGATCACGCTGCACTCCGGCCGCAACCGCATCGTCCGCCGCATGCTCGAAGCCGTCGGACACCCGGTGCTCGAGCTCGTCCGCCGGTCGTTCGGACCGCTGCAGCTCGGCAGCCTGGCGCCGGGTGAGGTGCGCGAGCTGACCACGGTCGAACTCGGCAAGCTGCTCGGCATCGCCCGGACCGCGGACACCCGCACCGGGGACGACGACGCGGAGAGCACGGACTGACCGTCGGAGACTGACCGTTGCGGGCCGACCGCGACACGGACGGCGCCGGGACCGGTGGGGACTTCTCCACAGGCCCGGCGCCGTCCTGCTGCCCGGCACCCGCGCTCGATAGGCTTGCCCGGTGATCGACGCCAGCACGACCGCGACCGACAGCCGCCTGTCGCGCGCCGAGACCGACCGCCGCGTCCGCGGGCCGGTGCGGATCGTCGGGGCCGGACTGCTCGGCGCCTCCATCGGACTGGCGCTGCGCGACAAGGGCGTGGACGTCGTCCTCGACGACGTCTCCCCGGCCGCGCTGGCGCTCGCCGTCGACTACGGCGCCGGACGACTCCCGGCAGCGGATGACGACCCCGAACTCATCGTGGTCGCCGTGCCGCCGGACGTCACCGCGACCGTCGTGGAACGCGAACTCCGCGCGCACCCGGACGCCGTCGTCACCGACGTCGCGAGCGTCAAGTCCGGGCCGCTCGACCGACTCCGCGCCGCCGGAGCGGACGTCTCGCGGTACATCGGCTCGCACCCGATGGCGGGCCGCGAACGCAGCGGTCCGACCGCCGCCCGCGCCGACCTGTTCATCGGTCGCCCCTGGGTCATCGCCGGACACGACGACATCAGCCACCAGCGCGCAGCCGTGGTCGAGCACCTGGCACTCGATCTCGGCGCGACCGTCGTCCCGATGGACCCCGAGTCGCACGACCGGGCCGTCGCCGTGGTGTCGCACGCGCCCCAGCTGGTCGCGACGCTGATGGCCTCGCGCCTGCGGGACGCTCCCGGCGAAGCGCTCGGTCTGGCGGGCGGCGGCGTCCGAGACGTCACGCGCATCGCCGCGAGCGACCCCGGGCTGTGGGTGCAGATCATCGGAGCCAACGCCGAGCACATCCGGCCGGTGCTCGCCGACCTCCGCGACGAACTCGACCGGGTGCTCACCGCGCTCGCCGACCCCGCCGCAGCCGGGTCGCCTCGGGCGATCGCCGAGACCATGGCCTCGGGCAACCGCGGGGTCGAACGGCTGCCCGGCAAGCACGGGTCCACCGCACGGTTCGCCCAGGTCGTCGTCCTCATCGACGACCGACCCGGGCAGTTCGCCGAACTCCTCACCACCATCGGGGAACTCGGCATCAACCTCGAGGACCTGCGCCTCGAGCACTCGCCCCGGGCGCAGATCGGCATCGTCGAGGTGTCGGTCGTCCCGGAGCACGAACAGCGACTCGTCGAGGAACTCGAGGGTCGCGGATGGAGGATCGCAGCAGCATGGGCCTGAACGACAACGACACCACGCTCGAGTCCGGCGTCACCGGCGGCCCGGACGCCCCCGACTCCGGACTGCCGAGCCCGAAGGACCAGCCCGGGCCCCTCGGCGGCGGCGACGTCACCGGCGGTCCTGACGGGCAGGGTGCGGGCGAGCTCGGTTCGACCCGCGACCCGATGCCCGCCGGCCTGCCCGCCGGAGCGTTCGTGGCGAAGTTCGTCATCGCCGTGGACGGCCCTGCCGGCAGCGGCAAGTCCAGCGTCTCCCGCGCGGCGGCCCGTGCGCTCGGCTTCGGCTACCAGGACACCGGCGCCGCCTACCGCGCGCTCGCCTGGCACGCGCTGCAGCAGGGCGTCGACCTGGACGACCCGGTCGCGGTGGTCGCGGCCTTCGACTCCTTCGACTACGCGATCGGCACCGACCCCGACGAGTACTTCGTCCGCGTCGGCGGTGTCGACGTCACCGATGCCATCCGGACGCCGGAGGTCACCGCGGCCGTGGCGCACATCGCGAAGCTGCCGGAGGTCCGCGCGAAGCTCGTGTCGCTCTTCCGCAAGGTGATGCGGATGGCCGACGGACAGGGCATCATCACCGAAGGACGCGACATCACGACAGTGGTCGCTCCGGACGCCGAAGTCCGGATCCTGTTGACCGCCGACGAATCCGTTAGGATGGCACGTCGGTCGGCAGAGGTCACGACGCAGTCGGCCGAAGAGACCTCGGCCGCCCTGGCCCGTCGGGACGCTGCCGACGCGAAGGTCGTCGACTTCATGAACGCCGCCGACGGTGTCACCACCCTCGACTCCACCGACCTCGACTTCGACCAGACCGTGCAGGCGGTGGTCGACCTGGCCCGCTCGGCCACGAACTGACGACAACCCGGCCACACGGCCGCATCTGAACCACGAACACGCGGCCCACCGGCCGCCGGCAAGGAAACCACCATGGCGCAGCTGGACGACCGAAGCGACGACGACTTCCCCGAGTACGACGACTCGCTCGGAGAGCGGCTCGCCGGCATCGACGACGCCGAAGCGGACCAGCGTGCAAGCGCGCTCCGCGCCGGCCTCGAGGACTACGACCTGGACGACGAGGACCTGGCACTCCTCGAAGCCGGCAAGCTCGGCGTCGACGGCGTCGCGTACCTGCCGGCGCTGCCGGTGCTCGCGATCGTCGGCCGTCCGAACGTCGGCAAGTCGCAGCTCGTGAACCGCATCCTCGGCCGCCGCGAAGCCGTCGTGCAGGACACCCCCGGTGTCACCCGCGACCGCGTCAGCTACAAGGCCGAGTGGAACGACAAGCGCTTCACCATCGTCGACACCGGCGGGTGGGAGCCCGACGCGAAGGGCATCAACGCATCGGTCGCCGCCCAGGCCGAGGTCGCGATCGACCTCGCCGACGCGGTCCTGTTCGTCGTCGACGTCACGGTCGGCATCACCGCCACCGACGAGCACGTCGTCAAGATGCTCCGCGGCACCGACCGCCCGGTCATCGTCGCCGCGAACAAGTCCGACGACGAGCGTCGTGACCTCGAGGCCTACGCACTCTGGAACCTGGGTCTCGGCGAGCCGCACCCCGTCTCGGCACTGCACGGCCGTGGCGTCGCGGACCTCCTCGACCTCATCATCACGACGCTGCCCGACGTGTCCGCGGTCGCCAAGCAGGAGATCGGCGGCCCGCGTCGCGTCGCCATCCTCGGCCGTCCGAACGTCGGCAAGAGCTCGCTGCTCAACAAGGCCGCCGGTGAAGAGCGCGTCGTCGTCAACGAGCTCGCGGGCACGACCCGTGACCCGGTGGACGAGCAGATCGAGCTCGGTGGCAAGACCTGGCGCTTCGTCGACACCGCCGGCATCCGGAAGCGCGTCCACCTGCAGCAGGGCGCCGACTTCTACGCATCGCTCCGCACCACCGCCGCGCTCGAGAAGGCCGAGGTCGCGGTCGTCGTCCTCGACGTGACCGAGCCGGTGTCCGTGCAGGACCTCCGCATCATCGACCTGGTCCTCGAGTCCGGTCGTGCCCTGGTCCTGGCGTACAACAAGTGGGACCTGCTGGACGACGAGCGCCGCCGCTACCTGGAGCGCGAGATCGAGCAGGACCTGGCGCACGTCGCCTGGGCCCCGCGCGTGAACATCTCCGCCCGCACCGGCCGTCACCTCGAGAAGCTCGTGCCGGCCCTCGAGACCGCGCTCGAGTCGTGGGACACCCGCATCCCGACGGGCAAGGTCAACGCCTTCGTCGCCGAACTGGTCCAGGAGCACCCGCACCCGGTCCGCGGCGGCAAGCAGCCCCGCATCCTGTTCGCCACGCAGGCGTCGAGCCAGCCGCCGACGTTCGTGCTGTTCACCTCGGCGTTCCTCGACCCGCAGTACCGCCGGTTCATCACCCGCCGTCTGCGCGAGGTCTGGGGCTTCGACGGCACGCCGATCGTCGTCAACATGCGAGTGCGCGAGCGCCGGAAGCGCTGAGCCGCCATGTCCGTGCCACGAGGGGAGCGATCGACGTCTCGACGTCGATGGCCTCTCGTGGCCGGGCTGGTGCTGCTCGTCGTGGTCGCCGCCGGCGCGGTCGTGCAGTGGTCGGCTGCGGACGGTGGGACGACGTCGGCGTCGGTTCCTGACCCGTCCCCGAGTGCGGACGACGCCGGGATCTCGATCGGCCACGGGTTCATCCCGGACGAGCCGACCACGGACGCCACCGGCGACGCTCCGATGATCGATGCCGCGACCGGGCTCCCCGTCGACGACGCGCAGGCGTCGGGTCCGTGGTGGCGACGGGCACTGCCGATCGCCGGCGACCTCGTCCCCATCCGTGGCGAGGTCCGCGGGAACGTCCGCCTCGAGGTCGTCGGCGAACAGGTCGTCCAGATCACCCTGACCGGCGTGCAGGTGATGGCAGGGTCCGGTACGACCGGGTCGCACGTCGGTGCGGTGCGGGTCCAGCTGTCCTCGGGCGAAGTCCTGGGGAGCGAACGAGCGCAGTGGACCGGTGAGGACGTCCCCGCCGACTTCGGCTCGTTCACACCGGACGGCGAACACCCCGTACTGGTCATCATCGACCCGCAGGACCTGCCGCCGGTGGTGCACTCCGTCCTGTTGGTCGATGCCGACACCGGGGACCTGCTCGGCGGCGCCGAGTTGCTCCCCGTCTTCTGACCGGGGGAGCACGGCGGGGGAGGGCGTGCCTCCCGGCAGACCGCACTCCGGCAGACCGCACTCCGGCAGGCCGGACTCTCAGCCGCGTCGGCGGCCCGAGGCAGCAGCGAGCCGTCGGGTGCGGCACGATGGGACGGTGACGCAGCGACCATCCGGCCTGGCAGCGACCGCTGACCGGGCGTGGAGCCGGCTCCGCCTGGACCGCCTGGCCGGCGGTCGGCAGGGCGGCTACGTCATCCGCGAGGACATGCTCGCCCATCCCGACACGGTCCGCTCGTTCCGGTGGATCCGGTGGCTGCTCGTCGCCGAGACGGTCGTCGGGCTGACCGCGATCGTCGTCGCCGTGCTGCTGACCCGTGCCGGGGAGGTCGTCCCGTGGGCGGTGTGGTTCCGAGCGACGGTCGTGCTGCTCATCACCCTGACGCTCTACGTGTTCGCGTGGCGTGCGCAGCTCGGGTACTACTGGGCGTACCAGCGGCTACGGCTCTTCAGCCGGGTCTTCCCGATCGTGACGCTGGTGATCGCGGCGATCCCGGGCCTCTACCCGTTCTGGATGGTCATCGAGCAGATCCTGTTCTCGGTGCTCATGGTCGGGATCGGCGACGTCCTGACGAGCGACCACATGCGACTCACGTTCCCGAAGCCGGTACGTCGGACCGTTCGGTAGCGGAGTGCGCTGCCGCCGTCCGTGTCGCGGCGAGCGAACCGAGCAGCGCGAGCCCGCGTGCCGACGGTGAGCCCGGCTCCGCGTGGTGCACGACGAGCAGCTGCCCGTCGGTGCCGCCGACGGCCAACTTCTCGCGGCGGAGTTCCAGGTCGCCGACCTCCGGATGCCACATCCGCACCGCGCCGCCACCGAGGGGCCGCACGTCGTGGCGGGCCCAGAGTTGCCGGAACTCCTCGCTGCCGAGGGACAGCTCGCCGACCAGCTGGACGACGTCCGGGTCGTCGACGTCCGGTCCGATCGACGTCCGGAACGCGGCGACCATCCCCGCCCGCTGCTGTGGCCACTCCGGGTACCGTTCGACCTCGTCGTGGTCGAGGAACATGGTCCGCAGTCGGTTCTCGCCTGCTCGGAGGCCCGGGGCGAGTTCGGTCGCCAGGCTGTTCGCGGCGAGGACGTCGAACGCCCGGTTCTCGACGAAGGCCGGTAGCCCGATCACGTCGAGGAGCTGGCGGGTGCCGGCCGGCACCACCTGGCGGTGGGGGCGGGAGCGTCTGGCGGGGGTGGTCGGGCGGATGCCGGCCAGGCCGAGCAGGTACTCGGTGGCGGTCGTGTCGAGCCCCAGGACCCGGGCGAGCGCCTCCAGGACCTGCGGTGACGGGTTGCGGTCCCGACCCTGCTCCAGGCGCAGGTAGTAGTCGGCGCTGATCCCGGCGAGTGTCGCGACCTCCTCCCGGCGGAGGCCAGGGGTGCGTCGGACGCCCGTCACGCGGATGCCGACGTCCGCCGGCTGCACCAGCTCGCGGCGGGCGCGCAGGTGGTCGCCGAGGGGGTTGTCGCTCACGGTGCCGATCGTAGGCGCAGTGCCGGGGTCCGGTCCTGGTCCCCGTGGTCCCAGGATCGTCGGGGATCTGGGCAGCACGGGTGACGGGGAGCATCGTGGAGGCCATGACCACGACATCGCTCCCCGGCGGCACGTTCCGCCTCGCCGACGACCTCGAACTCACCCGCGTCGGGTACGGCGCCATGCAGCTCGCCGGACCGCACGTGTTCGGTCCTCCGGCCGACCGCGACGAGGCCGTCCGGGTGCTCCGGACCGTCGTCGAGCTCGGCATCACGCACATCGACACCGCTGAGTTCTACGGCCCGCACGTCACGAACGAACTCATCCGCGAAGCGCTCTCGCCCTACGGGGACGACGTACACATCGTGACGAAGGTCGGATCGGTGCGGGACGCCGAGGGCAACTGGGTGCCGACCCGGCAGCCCGACGACCTGGTGGCGCAGGTGCACGAGAACCTCCGCACCCTCGGTCTCGAGCAGCTCGAGGTCGTGAACATCCGGATGGGCGGCTTCGACGCTCCGGAACCGGGCTCGATCGCCCCGCAGGTCGAGGCACTCGCGCGCCTGCAGGAGGACGGGCTCGTCCGCCACATCGGTCTGTCGACCGTCAGTGCCGAGCAGCTCGCGGAGGCGCAGAGCTACGCGCCGATCGTTTGCGTGCAGAACATGTACAACGTGGCGCGCCGCGAAGACGACGCCCTCGTCGACCGCACCGCGTCGCAGGGCATCGCCTACGTGCCGTACTTCCCGCTCGGTGGGTTCTCGCCGCTGCAGTCCGGGGCACTCGACCGGGTCGCGGAGCGCCTGGAGGTCTCGCGCCTGACGGTCGCGCTGTCGTGGCTGCTCCAGCGGTCGCCGAACATGCTGCTGATCCCGGGGACGTCGTCGGTCGACCACCTGCGGGACAACGTGGCGTCCGCGGGCTTCGTGCTGCCGGACGACGCCGTCGCCGAACTCGACGCGATCGGTTCGGCCGGATAGTCCGACCGGGATCGGCCCGGCCTCGGTCCCGCCGGCCCGGTCACGCCGGCTCGGTGCCGCGCGGCCGAGCGGGCCGGGCGAACTGTCAGGCCACGGTGGCGAGCGCGAACGGCAGCACGGCCGATGCGCCGGCCCGTCGGAGTTCCCGCCCGGCGACGGTCATCGTCCACCGGCTGTCGACCAGGTCGTCGACGAGCAGGACCGGCCCCTCGTGCGCCTGCAGCGCCGCCGCGAGCTCCGGTCCGACGACGAACGTTTCCCACACGCCGGACAACCGGTAGGCGCTGTTCGTCGCACCGTCACCACGCGGCACCCCGCCCTCCCGGTCGAGGGTGCCGAGGTACTGCAGCCGACCGATCGAGGACAGCGCCTGGGCGAGCGAGGCGACGAGTTGCGGGCGGGAGCGCGAGGACATCGCGACGACACCGGTCGGTCGGGTCTCCCACGGCCAGTCCTTGAGCGCACGGACACAGCCGTCGACGAGTTCGCGGGACACCGGTGCGTCCGGGGTCCCGTTCGCGAACAGGGCTCGCAGCGGACCACCCCATCCGAGGTCGGTGAGCCGGGCGACGGCCCGACCCGGAGCGACGAGTTCGCCGACCGGGATCTTGCCCTTGACCGCGACGCCCAGCGACGACATGCCCGAGGGCCACTGTGCACGGGGGGCGATCTCGACGCCGACCTGGTCGAGGGCGTTCGCGGCACCCGTGCGGTCCGCGTCCGAGACGTCCGTCGGGTACCAGGCGCCGGCGCAGTTGTCGCACCGGCCACAGGGTTCCGCGGTGGGGTCGTCGAGGTCCTGCTGGAGCAGCTGCATCCGGCACGCGCTCGTGGACTCGTAGGTGAGCATCGACGCGGCCTCGGCGGCACGGGCGGCGGCGACCCGCTCGTAGCGGGCGGCGTCGTACTCCCACGGCCGACCGGTGGCGACCCAGCCGCCGCCGACCCGACGGACGGCGCCGTCGACGTCGAGCACCTTGAGGAGCAGTTCCAGCGTCGATCGCTTGATGTCGACGAGCCCTTCGAGGGCCACGGTCGACATAGCGGTGTCGACGGAGAGCGCGCCGAGCACCGCCGAGGCCCGGGACTCGGTCGGCATCGAGGCGCTGGCGAAGTACTGCCAGATCTCCTGGTCCTCACGCCCGGGCAGCAGCAGGACGTCGGCGTTGTCGGTGGCGCGGCCGGCACGACCGATCTGCTGGTAGTACGCCACGGGGGAGGACGGCGCCCCGATGTGCACGACGAAGCCCAGGTCGGGCTTGTCGAACCCCATGCCGAGCGCGCTGGTGGCGACCAGGGCCTTGAGCTGGTTGTCCTTCAGCTGCCCTTCGAGCTGCTCGCGTTCGTCGTTGTCGGTCCGGCCGGTGTAGGCGCGGACGGCGTACCCGGATTCCCGGAGGAGCCGGGCGATGTCCTCGGCCGCCGAGACGGTGAGCGTGTAGATGATGCCGCTGCCGGGCAGGTCGCCGAGGTGGGCGAGCAGCCAGCCGAGGCGAGCACGGGCGTCCGGCAGGGTGAGCACACCGAGCCGCAGCGAAGCGCGGGCGAGCGACCCGCGGATGGTGAACACAGGGTCGTCGGGTCCGGCGGTCAGCTGTTCGGCGACGTCCTCCACCACGCGCTCGTTCGCGGTAGCCGTCGTCGCGAGGACCGGCACGCCGTGCGGCAGGGACCGGATGAGTTCGGCGAGGCGGCGGTAGTCCGGCCGGAAGTCGTGACCCCAGTCGGAGATGCAGTGCGCTTCGTCGACGACGAGCATGCCCATCCGCCCGATGAGCGCGGGCAGCTGTTCGTCACGGAACTTCGGGTTGTTCAGCCGCTCCGGGGAGACCAGCAGCACGTCGACTTCGTCACGGGCGAGGGCCGCCTGGGTCTCGGTCCACTCGTGCGCGTTCGCGGAGTTGATCGAGACCGCTCGGACCCCGGCCCGGGCCGCTGCGGCGACCTGGTCACGCATCAGGGCGAGCAGCGGCGACACGAGGACGGTCGGCCCACCGCCCCGACGCCGGAGCAGCAGCGTGGCGAGGAAGTAGACCGCTGACTTGCCCCACCCGGTGCGCTGCACGACGAGCGCTCGCTGCCGGTGCTCGACCAGCGCGGAGATCGCCTCGAGCTGCCCCGGGTGGAAGACCGCATCGACCCGGCCGGTCAGCGCCTGCAGGGCCTCCTGCGCCTCGGCCACGATGTCAGCAGACGGCACCGCAGCAGGCGGGACGGGGGAGCCAGCGGGTGAACTCATGCCCCCATGCTGTCAGGACCGACCGACGAACCCGGCCCCTCCCTCGCAGGCTCGGTCGGCGCGCCCCGCGCAACGCTTCGCGTCGCCACTGAGCGGGGCGCGCCAGGCTGTGGAGAACCCGCGACCGTTCACTGGTAGGTGACCAGCGACGGCGTCGGTTGCACCTCGGACATGGTCTGCTCCGGCGTCAGCATCGGGGTGTCCTCGTCGAAGAAGTTCTTCCACCCCCAGTGCAGTCCGTCCGGGCCACCGTCGTGCAGCGCCTTCCACGTCGCCTGCTTGTCCGGCTGCGACCCCTGGCCGTCGACGTGGACGAGCAGGTCGAGTTCCGGGTGCGACGTGAGCGAGCCGCGGTCCGTCACCATCGAGGACCGGAACTGGTGCAGGACGAGCGCCTTCGGCGGCAGCCCCTCACGACGGACGAGGCCGGCGAGCCACTCCGACACGCCGTTCACCTCCCGCGCGCTGACCGAACCGATCTGCCGGAGCGGCACCTGGTCTGGGCCGAGCCGCCACTCCGGGTCGAGCGCCAGCCACACGTCCGGCCGCGACAGCAGCGACTCGTACCGCTCCGCCTGCGCCAGGAAGTCGCTGCGCCCGGGCTGGAGGTCGATGATCGTCGGCATGCCCGCTCGGTGCGCGGCATCGACGTACGGCTCCAGGGCCGACACCGGCAGCTCGCGCGAGTAGTCGCCGTCGTCCCCTGCCTCACCCGCTGCCACCGTCGCGATCACCTCGAACGCGGGCGTCACGGGCACGTCGGACAGCCCGCGGTACTGCTCCGCCAGCTTCCGGGCCCGCGCGACACTCGCGGCCGGGTCCTGCTCGCCGAGGACGCCGAGCACCGGCGCCCCGGGCGCGCCGTAGAGAGCCGTGTACCGGTGGCCGTCGAACGGACGCTGCCCACCCCCACCGATCCGGTACCCGGTCTGCGCGGCCCGGACCACCCAATCCGGATCGCCGAGGTCCGCGAACGACGCCCCGAGCAACAGCGTCGGCCGCCCCTGCGCACCGTGCAGCGCGCGGACGACCGCCCCCGACGCAGCCGGGTCCGACACGCCCGAGGGCATCTCCACCACCTGAGCGTCGGCAGCGCGGGCCGTCGCCACCGCGGCAGCCTCGTCCGACCGGTCCGCGACGAGCACCGTCTGCCGGGAGGCCCGGCCCGCCTCCGCCTGCCGGCCCACCTCCGGCACGTCCCGCTCCTCGATCTGCGTGTCGAGGGTCACGTCGCCGAACGCCCGGTACCAGGACGCACCGAGACGCTCGAGTTCGTCGGTCACGGCAGCGGTCGCCTTCTTCGATCCCGGGTCGACGAGCAGGGCCGGAACGTGCGCGCGGACCGCGGCGCTCGCCGCGTCGCGGACGGCATCGGCGTCTCCGGCGGGCGCGACGACAGCACCCGGCGCGGATCGGAAGAGGGCACGACTCGTCCGGACCGAACGGTCCGCGGCGGACCGTTCCGCCACCACGGTCACGGTGTCCGACGACGCCCGGGCGAGCGTCGGACGCGGGGTCGGAGCCGCACCCGAACAGGCCGTCACCCCGAGCACCAGACCGGTCACAGCGAGCGCGAGCAGGGCACGGACGGGTCGAGAACGCATCGGCCCACCCTAGGAGGCGAGCCGACGTCTCCCTGAGAAGGACATCCGTGCCGTCTCGTAGAAGGGGAGCATGCACCGACAGGCCGACGACCGACCGATCATCGGGCCGGTGGCCGCTCCCGACCTGCACTGCATGACCCTCAACCTGCGCCGCAGCGTGCCCCGACCCACCGGCCACCCGGACTCGTGGGAACACCGTCGCGACGCCGTGGTGGCACTCGTCGCCTCCGAGGAGCCCACCGTGCTCGCCGTCCAGGAGGCCCTGCGCCCCCAGGCCGTCGACCTCGCCACCGGCATAGGGTCGCGCTGGGAAGCGGTCCTGCTCGGCCGTGACCGTTTCGGCGACGGGGAGGCCGTCGGGCTCCTGGTCGACACCGAGCGATGCACCGTCGTCGAGCGCCGGTCGTGGGCGATGTCCCGCACACCCTTGCGCCCCGGCTCCCGCTCATGGGCGACCGCCTTCCCCCGGCACGTGGTCGGCGCCGTCCTCGACGACCACGCGACCGGACGACGGTTCCTGGCACTGGCCACGCACCTCGACGTCGCATCGCCCTGGGCCCGACTCCGCTCGGCGCAACTGCTCGGCCGGATCGTCGCCCAGTCCGGCCTGCCCGCCGTCGTGATGGCCGACTGCAACGCGCCGGCCGGGTCGGCACCGTGGCGAGCACTGGCGGGGGCGGGCATCACGGACACCTGGAGGCGAGCCTCCCGTCTGGAGACGGCGGAACTCGGCACGTACGCCGCCTACCGGGAGCCGCGCGCCGACAAGCCGCGCATCGACGGCGTGTTCGCCACCGCGGACGCCGTCGTGTCCCGCGCCGCGATCTCGACACGGCGGCCCGGGGGAGTGTGGCCGTCCGACCACCTCGCCGTGCACGCCGTGCTGTCCTTCCAGGCGACCGCGTGATCGACACCTTCGGGCCGACGTTCCTCCGACGGCCGCACGGCGCCGTCTGGGCCGCGGACGTCCTGCGCATCGTCACCCTGGTGAGCGTGCCCGTCGCAGCCGTCGGCTGGGGAGCAGTCGCGTTCGCCGTGACGACCCTCGCGCTCCTCGGCACCGTCGTTCCGCGCATGCTCGGGCTGCGACCGACGTTCGACGCCGCCGTCGTGCTGCTCTGCCTGGTCGCCGCCTGGAGCAGCGTGCTCGACTGGTACACGACCGTGTTCCTCTGGGACAAGCTCGTCCACGTCATCCTGGTCGGGCTGCTCGCGGCGTTGCTCGTCGTGATCGCCTCGGACGCCGGCGTCGTCGTCTCGGCCCCGCGCGCCGGCGTGCTGCTCTCCGCCCTCGTGGCGCTCGCTGCCGGGATGGCGATCGGCTCGGTGTGGGAGATCGGCGAGTGGCTCGGGCACAACCTCGTCGACGACACGATCTTCGTCGGGTACGACGACACCATCGGCGACCTGGCGGCGGACGGACTCGGGGCGTTGCTCGCCGGGTTCGCGCTGCCCTGGCTGTCGCGGGAGCGGCGGGTCGTCCAGCCGATGCACCTGCGGGGGTGACGCGCGGGTCGGTCGTCGTGGCGCGGTGGGGCTCCCGCTTCCGCTATGCTTGACGGGCTGCTCCACGCTCGGTCGGGTGTGGGGCGGGGCTCGCAGTCTCCCTCGTGGAGGCGGGGTCTGGGTCCTTCTGGGACTCGCGGGCTGTGGCGCAGCTTGGTAGCGCACTTGACTGGGGGTCAAGGGGTCGCAGGTTCAAATCCTGTCAGCCCGACCGAAGGGCCGTCGTAGTTAGTGTGTTAAGAACTCGACGGCAAAAAGAAGGCCCTTCCCGAATGTCTCCGGGAAGGGCCTTCTTCTTGCGCGGCAGCGGATCGATCCGGCTGGCGCAACACGATCATTGCGTCGTTGAGAACGTTCTGCGCCCGTCCAGCTCGTCGTCAGCCGTTTCCGGGCGCGCCGGAGCACCCCGAAAAGACGGGATCAGCGCGAGCCGGGGTACTCAGGGCCGGCAGCGCTGCGGCAGATGTCGCAACCGGAGCGCAGTAGGGGTCGGACAGACCGCTTGGAGGTTTGGGGTTCGGTGGAAGCGCGGCTGAGGGTGCTGAAGTCGCGGACCGTGGCGACGCGTTCGTTCGGGATCAGGTTCGAAGCGGCGTGCGCGACGTTGCCCTGAGCTCAGCTTTTCGCCGAGCACCTTCAGCTTTCTTCTCCCTGCGTCTGGCGAGTTCGACTTCGTCAGGAGCTCCACCGGGAAGGGTCGCGGTGTAGGGGTTGGCGTACTTGCGGTCTCGGGCACGCTGAACGGGTGGCGCCTGCGGGTTCTCTCGCCGGGACTCTTCTGCTTCTGCCTCGAGGAAGTCGGCGATGCGTCTCATGTTGAACGCGACCACCATGATCACGAGGAAGACGTACGCAGCAGCGAAGCCGCGGACCCTGCGACGGTCGTGGTCGTCGAGGTTGCCGTGGTGCGTGCCCTTCAAGCTGCCGTTCAGCGATTCAATCGAATTGCGGGCGTGACTGTGGAAGTCGTGCCATTCCGGTGACCGGTAGGCGAGCCCCTGGAACGCCGGGGGCATGTCCTCAGGGGTGAACTGGACGGAGTGCTGCTTGCAGATGTCGTCCATCAGCGCCCGGTCGGGCAGGTTGGGGTCGTCGTCCTCGATCTCCCACCGGTCTTTGCTGTTCGAGGCTGTCTTGAGCATCTCGCGGAGCGGGCAGATGACGGTCGGACTCTTGCCTGCGGCCGGGCACATCATGTTCACGTTTCCGCGAGCATCCGGCTTCGCTTTCGGGCGCAGTTCGAAGTACCGACGGTTGCCGCGTCGCTTGTGGTACGTCACGTCATCGATACGTCCCTGCATGCGATCCTTCGTGGCGTCGATGATCGACTTTGGAGTAGCCGGGCACATTGCCTTGCCCTCGACGAAGATGGCGCCGCGATGTCCGTCGCCCCACTTGCCTAGACGATCAATCCTGTAATCAGTGCTGGGCAGCCAGCCTCGTGCCGTCGCCGGGATCTGCAGGCGCGACGGGATGGCGTTCGCCCAGTACTCCTTGTCAGCGGCAGCGAGACCGGGCCGGTGGCCATTGTCCGCAATACGGATGAGCAGGTCCGCTGCGGTTTCTGCAACGCCCACGTTCGGCATGCTGAGCGCAGTCGCGAGGATCAACTTCGGGTGTCGCCCGAGGCCGATCCCATCGTCAACGCGCATGGCGATCGATGCCTGCCAACCGACCTTGGTCGTGGGTCTTCCGCTTCCGTACGCCGGAGCGGTGCCGGGCGCGCCATCCTGACGGTCCTCGGTCTCTCGGACGTAGTAGCCCGACCAGGAGTCGACAATTCCGGCTTTCGGCCGACCGGCGGCTTCGAGCGCACGCTGCTCCTGGATCTTCGCCGGAAGCCGTGACGCGGTGACGGTGCGGCTGAGCGGAGACGACATGAATGTCTGGTCAAAGGAGACGTTGACCTTCTCACGTGCGGATGCTCGACGGAGCCGTCGAGGCTGCATGTGGAAGGTCATGTTGACGAGCAAGTCCGCGAAGTCGCCCAGACGCTCGTACATCTTCTTCTCACGCTCGAGGTGGTGAGCTTCGTGCTCGGCGCGCTCTTGGGCGTGCTCCGAGTACGGACGGTTCTCGTAGCGGCTGTACGGGTAGGGGTCCATCAGACCGAGCATGCGCTGGAACGCGTTGCGGCAGTTCTGTTCCCAGTTCCGCTTGCTCTGCAGGCTCGGCTTGCTGTTCGGGTCGGGAAGCCCGAGGAGTTCCCGCGCGTCGTCGTCGATCTGGTTCTTGAAAAAGGAGCCGAGTTGGCGCATCCACAGGGGACGGTTGTCCAGCGCGAGCATGCACAGCCCGGTCAGCAGGGCAAGTCGATTGATGGTGGCCGGTCGACCACCTGCTCCGGGTCGACGTTCCTCCGAGTCGAAACCGTCGAGCAGGAGGTCCGCGCGGGAGGCGAGCAGGCGGCCGCGCATGCGCTTGACGTCGTTGAACGAGTACCGGCGGGCGGCTGCGACGGAGTCCTCGACCTCGTCCTGCTGGATGTCGAGACCACGCGCGTCCAGCATCTTGCCGAGCATCTCGAACGCGTCCGCGTAGAGCTCGTCGGACGGATCGGCCGAGGCGAGTGTCTGCTTCCGGTCAGCGAGCATGCGGGCGGAGGGTGCACCGGTTTCGTTGTCCGGGGTCGAGCGTTCTAGGAGGTCACCGACCGGGGGAGTGCCGTTCGTGATCATCGCGTCACCTCGCGGCCGCCGACGATGGCCTGCAGATGATCGGTGAGCGCGCTCGGCGCGGCGAAGGCGAAGTAGTCGTTAAGTGACGAGACGTTCGCCAGCCCGGCGAGGGCAGCGATGTAGGTGGGCGGAACGCCATTGTCGATCAGACCGACGATCCAGCCAGAGCGCAGCCGCAGGGGGCTCAGGCGTACCTCGGCGGGATGGTCTGAAACGAACGACTGGATCATTCGCGGCGGGTACTCGTCGAGGCGGTACCCGTGGAAGAGGTATTCCTCGGAGTGATCGCATGCAAGTTCGAGAGCGGATGCCCACTGTCGACGGGCGGGAACCCGACGAGCGCGTTCACCGGAGACGTTCACCCACCAGATGCCGTCGATCAATTCGACATCGGACCGCCGGCAAGATGCGATCTCCGCTGCCGTCAGGCCACAACCTGCGCCGAGCGCGAGAAGAGCCCAGGCGTTGCGAGCCTGCAGCTCACTGTTCATGCTGCCCGCCCAGGAAACGAGCTTCCCGAGTTCTGCGTTCGTGTACGGCTTCGAGCGGGTGCTCGGCGGCGGGGCAAGCCGCATCACCTGACGACCGGTGAGCCGTTCGGTGAGCGTCCCGAGGAACCGGGCGATGTCGAAGCGGGACACGTAGCGTATGTGGAGCGTGTCGGTGTTGAGGTAGCGGATGATCACGGAGGGACGAAGGAGAGCGTCGGCGGTCAGGTCGCCGCCGACGTTCGTGTAGACGGACGACACGAAGCCGTTCAGCATCGTCATCGCGCGCCGCGCGTCAGAGATCGACCGCGGCTCTGACGCACGAGCAAGGGCGATGACGTCGTTGCGGATCACTTCGTACACGTGCCTGTTGACCTGTGGTTGAAATTTCTGGATTCGTTGGTCGATGCGGTCGGCCATCGGGGGCTCCATCTGCTCCCGCGGCTGGGGTTCTCGCGGGCTGAGCCGAGCCCCTGACGGGCGGTTCGTGTTCTTGATCACGAGCGCCCTATACCGCGAGCCCCAACCCACCTGTGAGCTGGGGGGCTTTGCCCAGGTCAGGGACTGCTTCGGTACCGATCTAGCGCGGCGAACCGGGTGAGGCCAGCCTCACGCAAGAGGTCTGTGGTCGGTTGGCCCGCGCGGATCCTCCCCGCCAGCCAGGTGGCGCGCATCCGCACAACACGAATGTCCTCGGCGGTTCGATGTCGTTGCACGAAATCGGTGATCTGACCGACGTCCACGGAGTTGCGGCGACGCCTGAAGGCCCACTCGTCCCTGCCCGCCGCTACGACGCGATCAGCAAGCGGAGCGCGCCAGAGGCCATCGACGCTGACGGTGCGCTGGCGCCCTGAAGGAACGGTGACCAACGAGCCGTCAGGGCTGATGTCGCGCACGCGGAGGTTGAGTACCTCTCGAGCAGCGAGACCGCACCCGAGCCCCAATGCGAGGAGCACCCGCGCATCTGTCTGACGCGCGGGCGTGTTCTGTGAAGTTGACCAGGACCACAAGCGAGCGATGTCGGCGGTCGAGTACGGCGTCGTCGGCGCCGATCTGCCGATGGGCCGGAGGTCACGCTGAGAAGCCGTCCCCACGACGTTCGCGACCCGGAGAAGACGTCCTCGGAAGGTGTTGCGGCTTCCTCGCGCGTAGTCGGGCATCCCTGTGGCAACGAACTGTTCGATCACGGCTTGCCGGAAGACCTGACCAGGCTCGAGGTCGAGCCCCCGGTCCTGCCAGCACCAGAGAACGAACGGGGTGACCACTGGGTAGAGCAAACGCGGGTCGAGGTCGAGATGGTCGGCTGCGTCTTCCACGAGCGGTGTGAGGAAGGGCCCTACCGTGTCCCACCAAGGCAGTGCGAGCAGCGGCGTGTACGTCGCGGATGTGCGTTCTGGGTAGGACACAGGAGTCGGCCTTTCAGACGGTGGACGTCAGAACCGTAGTGATCCGCCCGTCCAAAGTCGTCCTGTTCTTGGCTCCAAGTGGGTCTGGATCAGCGCGCCTACCGGATCGAGCACCCGTCCGCGCATAGCGCTTTCGAGGCCGACCCGCGGGCTCGGAAAGGACCGCCGTGTCGACCCCGAACCCCCGATTTGTTCGCCTGCGCGACCGATGGGCAGCGATCGCGACCATGCCGGCCAACCAGCTCACCCCCGATCAGCGCCGCAGCCTCGACTACTACCTCGCAGACGTCGGTGAGGACCCGATACCCACGGCCTCCGTCCAGCGATGGGTGACGACGGTGCACGACCTCGACGCCTTCACGGCGGCGACTGGCCGGCTACCGTCCGCGAGCGCTGCTCGTCCACGCCCGCGAACCGAAGAGCAGCGCCTCGTCGACCGACTCGCCTACCAGCGCCGACCGTCGACGCGTGCGGGCATGACCGAGTACCAGCGGGCGCGACTCGAAATCCTGCCGGGGTTCACATGGGACCCGAGGGACGCAGTGTGGAAGTCCTGGTTGGATGCCCACCAACTCTTCTGGGAAACGGAACAGCGTCCTCCTCGTCGACGCTCATCCGACCCGATCGAGGCATCCATTGCACGTTGGGTCGCCCATCAGCGCAGTCGCGAGGGCCGGGGGCCTCCCAGCAAGCCGACTTCGAGAACTGCGTCAGGTCAGGTACCGCATCCTGTAGCACCATCGGTGCAGGTCGTTGGAAGCTTCAGTCCGTCTCCTATGAGCGGATGGGAAGTCTTCCTCCCGGTGCCCGGTGCCCGGTGCCCGGTGCCCGGTGCCTGGTGCCTGGTGCCTGGTGCCTGGTGCCTGGTGCCCGGTGCCCGGTGCTGTCGATTGAAAAGGCGCGATCATCATGCTCGGGGTGGTGGCAGTCTTCCTCGTGGACCGTCTACGGCCAGCGCAGCTCGCCAAGTGACTCCTCGGCGTCGATGCGCCTCAATTCGGTGTGCCGGTAGACGATCCGCTATTGGGCGGACCGCTGTGACCGCAGATCGCGCAGCTGCTTGCCCGCCGCGTTCTCATTCCATCTGGTGCGCTCGTGGCCGATGATCTGCTCATGGTCGCCGACGTGATCGACTTCCCGCTCACATCGCCACCGGTCGAAGGTGCTTACGCACTGCTTGATCATCAAGCAGCACCATAAGGCGCTGGAGGCGTCCCGCAGCACGATCGGCTAACGGTCACCCGATCGAACGATGCGACGTCTTCCGAGACTCGTAAACGGCAGGAGGAGCACTGGTCCCGCTCCCAGACCCATGCCCGTGAGAGCAACAGCTGTCATCGCCCAGTCACTCTCGGCGACGACTGCGCTACGGTCCGACGGTCCGACGAGCGTGCAGTCGGTGCCAAGCGGCCAGTACGACGGGGTGACACTGATCCCGACCTCCTCCTCGAACTCAGCACCCACAACAGCAGGGTCCGTCAGGCACCCAACTCCATCATCACCGCCGATAAGACGTCCCTGCGCTGCAACAACAGCACCCGCTAGCAGCACAACACCCACGACGACCGCTGTCGCGGCCAAGAACGAGAAGCGCCCCAGCTCATCAGCGGTGGTCGATTGCTTCGCGGGCTCATGGCCACCCAGTCAAGCCCATGGAACGGCCCGTTGGCCGATCGTCTTTCGGACGCAGGCCGTAACTCGAAGCCCGTCGTCGGGCGCCGGTATCTTCGTCTCATGACTCGACCGAACGCCGTATGGCTCGTGTTCCTGCTGCTTGGACTCGTGTTCGGCGCAGCCGCAGTCGTTCTCTTCACGACCGGCTCGGTCAACGTGTTCGCTTGGGTCACGCTCGCCTGCGCCGTCGTCATCCTCGCGAGCGCCGCGGTCGGCTATCGACGTTCTCGGCTCCGTCCTTGATCGCAAAGCGATCGGGACGCGGTGCGCGGTGCGACGAAGATGCAGAAGGGGTGCCCGGAAGGGTCAGCGAAGACAATGAGGGGTTCGTCGACATCGGCGGATCGATCATTCAAAACTGCCGCTCCGAGGCGTAGGGCGCGAGCCCGTTGCTGTTCGAGGGCTGCTGTCGAGTCCACGGTGAGGTCGAGGTGGAGCATCTGCGGGGGTGAGCCTGTCGGCCACTGTGGTCGTGGCAGGTCAGGAGCGAGTTGGAAGGCCAGGCGGCGAGTTCCGTCGTCGGCGGTCAGCACCAACCACTCGGGCTGCTCCGACTCGTCGGCGTCGGGTGCGTCACCATCGCGGTACCGGAGACCCAGGAGCGACCGGTAGAACTCGGCCAGCTCGCGCGGTGCAGGCGTGTCGATGACCGTCTGCAAGAGGTGTGGGACGTCGTCGGAGGAAGGCATGGCCCTGTCTACCGTCCGAACCGTTATCGGCTATCGAGACCGCCCTAGCGCCGTCGAAACGGCGACAAGATGTTTGGTCGAATCGAGTGACACGCGCGCCGTCGCCGAGACTCGCGAGCGGAGTTGGCGACAAGTAGTGAGTCCGTCGACTCAGTTTCGTGTGACTAGGCGGGTGAAAATGTCTGGAAGTTCTTCAGATTCTCAGTTCCGGCCTCAGTTTGTCTCGTATCGGCGTTGACCGCCAGCGTGACTGCTTATCGGAAGTCGTCGTGCACGACGAGCAGGTGCTCGTGATCCGACGGCTCAAGGACGGCCGGAGCTACTGCGTGCTCCCCGGAGGCGGCGTCGAAGAAAGCGAGAACCTACGTGAGGCCTCCCGCCGCGAATTCCGAAGCGACCGGGCTCGACGGCGACGCGGGCGAGCTGCTCGACGTCTCCGTAGGCAGCGATGTGCCTGCGGCGTACTTCGCGGTGCGGCTGACCTGCACAGATGTGTCACTCGGAGGACCGGAGCTACACCGAGCATAGGACTCCGACGAGTACGCCCCCAGCTGGGGCGCCGCGACCTCGCTCGATGATGAATACCTAGCGGGTTGGACGTCGTTTTTGGCGTCGGAGCGAAGATGACGGCAGTTGGCATCGTCGGACTCACCCGTCAGGACCTTTTCGATGACGTGCTACAGAGCCCTGCTTGAGATTTGCCTGCGGATCTGGTCATCTCCAAGGTGTATCCCAAGCTGCCAATCACGACGTACGTGCCTGTCTTCAAGTATCTCGTCGAGGCTGGTCTATGGACGGCTGGCTCATGGCAAGGAGGCTCTGCACTAGAGAAGGCCGCCAAGAGGCGGGCAGAGAGATATGCGGAGCTGTTCGCGAAGCTCGAGGAGCCGGGCGTTCTGTTGTCGGTGGCTGGTCGGCCACCGCAGCTCACTTGGGCCTGCTGAACAGACAGGGCCCCTTTTGCGTCGGATCACGATGAACGTCGATGGAACCGCATACCCGCTGGCGCAAGGCCAGGACCTGCACACGCTTGAAACGGCCGTTGTGGAAGCCGACCGCGCTCGCGCGGTCCTCGTAAAAGTCACCCTGTACGGCAACCGGTCGCTGGACGTGGTCGTCACCCCCGGTGTGCCGATCACGTTCGAGGTTGACGACGTCCCCGACGAGGACCGAGACGACGGCGACCTCTCCAGCCCCTTCAACGTTCCCGACTTCGACTCATTCGACGATCACTCGATCGAGGTGTGAGAGTTAGCCTCCACCCCGGCTGCTCGACGAGATGGCGACCTCAACTACGAGCTGACCCCACCACCCGCCGCGGGTGGTGGGGTGGGTGATCAACCCCTCGCCCCGCCCCGGGCGACCCCACGCACGGAACGAATCGGCGCTTTGGGATCGTCCCTGTTGCCGCCAGCGCCAGCAGCAGAGGGCCGTCAGTGCCACCTAGCGAATGGGTGACTGAGGGCGCTGCCGTTGGTCCCGTTCGTGGTCAGTCGAGTGCAGACGTCTCACGTGATGAGACCTTCCGTGTCAGGTGGCGATGACTGCGGCGCCTGCTGCGGACAGTACGTCTCCCTGTTTGTCGGTAATGACGGTGCAGTCGGCGAGGGGGAACGCGTGGCAGAGCGAGATGTGGTCGAACTTGCTGCTGTCGGCGAGGACGTACGTGTGCCGGCTATGTGCGTGCACGACTCGCTTCTTCGTCGCTTCGCGGATGTCGAAGGTGGTGACACCGGCATCCGCGTCGATGCCGGTCACGCCGATGAAGGCCTTGTCGAAGTAGAGGTCGTTGAGTTCACGGTCTGTGATGGGGCCGGCGACGGAACCGATGTCGGGCAGGAGGTCACCGCCGAGGACTGTCACCGTCACGGTCGGCGCGATGGGGAGCGCGAGTGCGTGCGTGTTCGACGTGATGACGTGCACGGTGATGCCGTGCAGCGCACGCATGACCTCTGTCGCTGTCGTCCCTGAGTCGAGGTAGATCGTGTCCCCGTCGCTGATGAGGGCGGCGGCCGCTTCTGCGATCGAACGCTTCTCGTCGGGGTTGATCAACGACTTCGCGGCAACGGGCACTTCGGTTGCTGCGTCTTCGAGCCGGATCGCCCCTCCACGGAGGCTGACGATGCGTCCGGTTTCCTCGAGCGCTTTGATGTCGCGTCGTACTGTCGATGGTGATGCGCCGGTGGCGTCGATCAACGCATCGATGGTGACCGGTTCTCCGGATGATGCTTGGTCGAGGATGAGCTGGTGTCGCTCAAAGGACTTCACGGCTGAGCACCTCGTGGGTAGGCATGCTGGACTGTGCTCCGAGACCTTCGACGGTGATCGACGCGACACGTGATGCGTCTGCCGCCGCGGCGAAGGGGTCGGCACCGCCGACGAGCGCGTGGGCGAAGGCTCCAATGAAGGAGTCTCCAGCGCCAGTGGAGTCGACGGCGTGGGTCGGGATCGCTTCAATGAAGACGACGTCCTCGCCGGTCGCAACATAGCAGCCTCGGCTTCCGAGGGTGAGGACGACGCTGGAGCAGTAGTCGCGCAGCCGGTCGACAGCTTCGCGCATGGCCCGGTCGTCGTGGACGTCGCCGAGGTCACGGCCGATGTAGGCGGCAGCCTCGTCTTCGTTGACGACGAACCATGCGCACTGACGGCTCACGCGGGTCGGCACCGGGCGAGCCGGTGCTGCGTTGTAGATCACGGGGGTACCTGCGGCCACTGCGAGTTGCACGGCACGCTCGTTCGCCTCCGCGGGGATCTCGTTCTGGATCACCGCAGCACCAGCGCCGGCGAACAGCTCCCGGTTCTCCTCGACCCACGCCGCGTCGACAGCACCGTTGGCACCCTCGAAGATCGTCGCGTAGACATCGCCTTCGCCGGTGACGTGAACGATGCCGAGTCCGTTGCCGAGATCGGTCGGACGCATGTGGCACTCGACGCCCTGACTCCGCAGGTTGTCGAGGCTGATCTGCCCGAGCTGATCACCACCGGTCGAGCCGATGAATCGCACCTGCGAGCCCAGGCGAGCAGCCTGCACCGCCTGGTTCGCTCCCTTGCCGCCGAAGGCTCCACGGAGATCCGATGCGACGTACGTCTCGCCCCGGCGTGGAAGCCGGTCCTGCGTGACGATGTAGTCGTAGTTCACGCTGCCGATGACCAGAACGTGACCGCTCGCCATGGGGACCTCCACCTCGTCGTGTCGCTGGTCGAAGCCAGCCGGTTCGTGCCATCCGCTGCGCTCAGCGCCGAGGACGGCCCGTCGAGCATACGACGCCGCTGACCACTGTTGTCAACCGAACCGCGTCCGCAATGACGCAGAACGGAAAAAGTTGACCACGGTTGTCATCCCTGTTACGTTCGCCGCCATGAAGTTCGCTACTCGTCTCAACTCATTCGTCAGCGGCGGCGACGTGTCCGCCGCCCTCCGCCGCGTCGCCGCGACCGACGCCATCGACTACGTCGACCTCAACTACCCCGAGCACTTCGAGAACCTCGACCCTGCCGCCATGAAAGCGCTGCTCGATGAACTCGGGCTTACCCTCAACGGGACCGCGACCCGGTTCCGGAAGCAGTTCGTCGCGGGCGAGTTCAGCAACCCGGACGAAACGATCCGTCGGGCTGCGATCGACCTCGCGAAGGAAGCCATCGACGCGTCTGCCACCTGCGGCAGCGACCTGCTCACCGTCTGGCTCGGCTTCGACGGCTATGACTTCACGTTCCAGAAGGACTACGCCAAGGACCTGCAGCGCATCGTCGAGGCGTTCCAGGAACTCGCCGACTACCGCCCCGACTTTCGCATCAGCATCGAGTACAAGCCCTACGAAGAGCGCGTGCACTCGATGATCAACAGCTTCGGCCAGACCCTCGACATCATCAAGCGGATCGACCGACCCAACCTCGGCGCGACGCTCGACTTCGCGCACATGCTCATGGCCGGCGACCAGCCCGGCTTCGGTGCCTCGCTCCTGCTCGAGGACGGCAAGCTGTTCGGCATCCACCTCAACGACGGCAACAACGCCCACGACGACGGCCTGCTGATCGGCTCGATCCACCCGTTCGAGACGATGGAGATGATCTACTTCCTCCTCCGCTACGAGTGGGATGGCGTCATCTACTTCGACACCTTCCCGATCCGGGAGGACGCGCAGGACGAGGCGGAGACCAACCGCGCCACCGTCGAGCTGTTCTTCGAGAAGGTGAAGGCCGTCGGCGTCGACCGCATCACGGACGTGATCCGGTCGCAGGACGGCATCGCCGCGCAGCAGCTCCGGAACGAGCTCCTCGGCATCGGCGCTGCCAAGTACGCCGCCGAACTGACGCGCTGAACACCCGGGCCGACCGGTGGCGGACTTCAGCCGGTCGGCCCGTCGCACGCCGAAGGCGTGCACCTGAACACACTTTCCCAATGACGTGAATTGAAAGGTCGGTTCTCACGTGAACCGTGTACTGGACCGTATCGGTCTGCCGAGCAACCTCATCTGGGGCTACATCGGCCTCGTGTTCTTCATGATCGGCGACGGAGTCGAGCAAGGCTGGATCTCCCCGTGGCTCGTCTCCCGGGGAGTCGCCGTGCCCGACACCGCGCTCCTGATCACCGTGTACGGCATCACCGTCGCGATCGCAGCCTGGCTCTCCGGTGTCCTCGTGCAGACGCTCGGCCCCCGCAAGGTCATGCTCATCGCCACCGGCGCCTTCGTCGTCGGCAGCGTCGGGTTCATCGGATACGGAGTCGCCGCGCTCGACTGGCCGGTCATGCTGGTCTGTTACGCGATCCGCGGGCTGGGCTACCCGCTGTTCGCGTTCTCGTTCCTCACCTGGATCAACTACAGCGCCCCGTTGGAGCGCCGTGGCATGGCCGCCGGCTGGTTCTGGTTCATGTTCTCCCTCGGCCTCAGCGTCGTCGGACCGTTCTACTCATCCATCGTGCTCCCGGTCCTCGGCCACATCGCCGTCCTCTGGACTGGCCTGGCCTTCGTCATCATCGGCACGATCATCGGTGTGTTCGTCAACAAGGCGACGATCCCGAAATCCGAACTGCACCCGTTCAGCGCCAAGGAACTGTCGAAGGCAGTCACCCTCCTCGGCCGACCGCGGGTCTCCGCCGGCCTGGTCGTCAAGACGATCAACGGGATCGCCCAGTACGGCCTGCCCGTGTTCATGCCGCTCTACCTCGCCACCTTCGGCTACACCACCACACAGTGGCTGCAGATGTGGTCGCTCGTCTTCACCGTTGCGATCTTCGCCAACCTGTTCTTCGGGTACGTCGGTGACAAGATCGGCTGGCGTCGCACCATCGGATGGGTCGGTGGTGTCGCCTACGCCGTCGTCCTCGTCGTCCTGTTCTTCACCCCGCAGGTCATCGGCCACAACGTCACCCTCATGACCCTCGTGCTCTGCCTCTGCGGCGTCACCATGGCCGGGTACGTCCCGCTCTCGGCACTGTTCCCGCTCCTCGCTCCCGACAACAAGGGCGCATCGATGAGCATCCTGAACCTCGGGGCCGGGTTGTCGACCTTCGTGGCTCCCGCCATCGCGGGCCTCTTCTACGAATCGCTCGGAGCCGGAGGAGTTCTCGGGATCTACGCCGGTCTCTACATCCTGAGCGCCGTCCTGACGCCGTTCCTCAAGACCCCGGACGAAGTCACCCGTTCGAAGCGCGGGTCGAGCGAAGCGGTCCCCTCAGCAGAAGCCGTGCCAGTCGCGCAGCAGTAACGAATCGCCGTGATCGGTTGACGGGGCCCGGACGCGTTGCGTTCCGGGCCCTTCCGCTTTCCGCGCGCAGTCGGTGTCCTCCTCGGGAGACGGGGATCACCGCGGTGGACAACCATGTCCTGCGTCGGAGGCGAGAAAGGCTGCCGCCCGCTGTAGTCGTCGGGTCGGCCGAAGTAGTCAGACAGTGTTGCATGAGGACTCAGTATCACGCTGGAGTCGATGACGCCGCTGGCGCTGCCGCTCTCTAGTACAAGCCCCGTACTTGTGGACGGTCATGGGCATCTCGACCGCGGCCTCGGTCGCAACTGCCATTTCGTCGTCCCCGGGTGCTGAAGGGTGGCACCGGTTGCGAAAGCTCGACGCTTCCTTCGATCCCGTCCGGACCGGCCAGTGCCTGCGAACTAGGACGGCACGCGTAGCCCGGTCCGGATCCGGCGGTCGGAGCTCTCTCTCTGTAGGTCACGATGAGCGTCAGCACGTCACGGCACTGGTATGGCTCGCCCTCGGTCGGACTGCCCCTAGTTCCGGTGCTGCGTATTGCGAACGAGCCGACGGGCTAATAGGCAGCAGTCGCGCTTCCTGGCGGCCTCCGTCTGCAACACTGTGTTCATGCGCATAGCTCTCCTGGGGACAGGTCGGTTCGCGACGGATTTCGCTCCCGCTCTCGTCCGCGCGGGTCATGACGTCATCTTCGGGTCACGGCACCGCAGGGAGGAACTCCTCGCTGGCGCGCTAGTGGTGTCCACTGCGGAAGCCATCGCTCGTGCCGACGTCATTGTTGTCGCGCTTCCCGGGGAGACAGCACTTGCGTTCTTGCCCGAGTTTGAGGAAGCGCTGCAAGGCAAGGTGGTTCTCGATGTGAGTAACGCCTTCACCTCTGATGGCGGCCTTCGCTTCCCCAACAGCAGTGTCGGCGAGCAGCTGCAGGACCTGTTGCCGTCGTCTCTGGTGGTGAAGTCGTTGAACAACATGGCTGGGTACATAGCTGGCGACCCGTCGGCGCTCAGCGAGACGACCGTGTTTCTGTCCGGCAACGACGAGCGCGCCAAACGTGTTGTGAGCGACCTGCTGGTCAGCATCGGGTGGAGCGAAGCGGCGCAGATTGACCTCGGCGACATCACGACTTCTCGAGCGGTTGAGCATCTCGGTTTGTTGTTTTGGGCACTAGTGCGGAAGTACGGCACAGGAGAGTTCAACTACCGCGTCGTGCTTGCCGACGGAGTCGCTGGTGGGTTATGAGCCGTTCGACTCGAGTTTGAGTAGATGCGAGTACTGCCGCTCCTGGTAGAGCCCGTGGACTGTGACCAGCACGAGCGTGGCACCGATACCGACTCCGATCGCCGTACCTGAGGACGTCGCTTTCGCGAGGAACAGCGCGACGCCAGCTCCGGCAACGATCGAGTTCACGCCCGCTATTGCCGAGGACAGGGTGAAGAACACTCCGCTCCACGAGCCGCGCCACCCGATCTCCAGCATCTCGTTTGGAGCTCGTGCCTCATCCGGGAGGGGGAAGTACGCAGCGGCTCCGGGGAGCAAGCTGCCGTACCAGCGCCGGATGCGTTGCATCGCGATGAGGGCTGCGACGTCCTCGAGTGAGGTCTGCACCAGGCGAACGTAGGTGAAGACGCCGAGCAACACGATCACGGGGATCACCACAGCGAGATAGCCGAGTGCGTACTCGGTCCTCGCGAGGAACCCGTAGGCGACGAGCGCACTGGAAAGTGTCATGAGGTAGATCGACGCTCTGGACGACGACTCGGATACAGTCACCCCGCGGACGGACTGGAGTACGAAGTGCTCCGTGAGGAGTGCGTTGAAGAACGCGAGCGGTCGATCTGAGAGAACAGCCGCGGCCTCCTCAGCGGGGGGAGGCGCATCAACTGGTTCTTCCGAGCGGTCCTCGTTCATGTGCGACCTCTGCTGTGTCCGGGCCCGAGCTGCAGGCCGGCGAAGATGGGGACGCCGCCCTGCTGTGCCGCTGTGAGCGGCGTGGCAGGGCGGCGTTGATGACGCGGCAAGCGTCAGATCTGGCTGGCGCCACCGTCTACGTAGAGCTCCGCGCCGGTGACGTAACTCGCGCGGTCGGACGCGAGGTACAGGACGGCGTCTGCGACCTCGTCGGCGCTGCCGAGTCGACCCATGGGCACGCCCGCGGCGAGACCCTCGAGGAGTGCGTCCGCCTCCTCCGGAGCGGAGGCGAGACCGCTGAGGCCGGGCGTGCCGATGGGGCCCGGGGAGACGACGTTCACGCGGACCTTCCGCTCGATCAGTTCCGCCGCCCAGCTGCGCGCCAAGGAGCGGACGGCGGCCTTCGTGGCTGCGTAGACGCTGAAGGCGGGGCTGCCCTTGACGTCGATGTTCGAGCCGGTCAAGACGATCGAGCTACCGACGGTGAGCAGTGGAAGCGCGCCCTGCACGGTCCGGATGACACCGCCGACGTTGCCATCAAAGGTGGACGAGTAGTGCTCCCAGCTGATGTCACCGAGGGCTGCGAACTCGCCGCCCCCAGCGTTCGCGAAGACGACGTCGAGTCCGGCGCCGTGCTCGCGGATGGCTGCGAAGAGGTTCTCGACGTCGTCCGCCTTCGTGACGTCTCCCCGGACAGTGGTGACTGCGTCACCGAGTTCCGCTGCCACGGTGTCCAGTGCTTCCTGCCGGCGGCCGGCCACGAATACGTGAGCACCCTCCTGGACCAGGCGGCGGACGACGGCGAGGCCGATGCCCGCGGTGCCGCCGGTGACGAGCGCTGTCTTGTTGGTGAAGTCTCCCATGGTGTTTCCTTCCGTCGCCCGGCCACCCGGGTTACTTACTGATTGGTACAGAACGAGAGAACACCATGGATCCTCGTCCTTGTCAAATCTGTACTGACTGGTACTGTTCGTGAGGGCTACACCCACTGTGGTGGGGACTGTCAGGTGGGCGAATCCGTCACCTGACGTACGGCAGGACGGTGCGTGCGAACCCGCGAGGGCGCCGCGCTGGCTGATTTTGGGAGGAGGCAGCCATGGCTGTAAGGGGAAGGCCGCGGTCGTTCGACTTGGATGATGCACTCGACCGTGCTGTGGAGGTCTTCTGGCGCCAGGGCTACAACGGGACGTCACTCGATGACCTCACGTCGGCGATGGGCATCAACCGCCCAAGTCTCTACGCGGCGTTCGGCAACAAGGAGTCGACCTTTCGCAAGGCGGTCGCGCGGTACGCGGAGGTCGACATGGCCTATGTCGAGGACGCTCTGGCCTGCTCAACGGCCAGGGCTGTAGCGGAGACCTACCTGACCAGCAACGCGATCGCTGTCACGACGCCAGGGAAACCAGCGGGCTGTCTGTCCATCCAGGGCGGTTTGGTTGCGGGAGAGTCCGACCAGGGGGTGGTCGACTTCCTCGCTGAGAGCCGCATGTCAGGCGAACAGCGGCTCATCGACCGGTTCAAGCGGGCTGTTGAGGAGGGCGACCTCGACGACACCGAGGTCCCGGAGGAGCTCGCGAAGTACGTGAGCACGGTGTCCGCCGGGCTGGCGGTGCAGGCTGCAGGGGGCGCCTCTCGCGCGGAACTCATGCTGGTGGTGCGACGGGCTCTTCGAGCGTTCCCCTGATCGGCGACGCGTTCTTCCGCCTGCCGAGTGTCAGAGCGGTGGTCGCGGCTGCGAGCTGGAGCACTGCAGCGCCGAAGAAGACCGCGTTGAGGTCGCCGAAGGAGATGACGAGGCCACCGACAGCCGACCCCAGCGCGATCGAGAGCTGCAGGAACGTCACCAGGACTGCTGACCCCGCTTCGGGAGCGTCGGGAACCAGCGAGATCGTCCACGACTGCAGCATGAACGGGTACGCACCCCAGAGCAGCCCCCAGGCGATGACGAGGACGATCGCGGCGACGGGCGAGGACTCGGCGAACGGGAGCAGCGCGAGGACGACGCTGAGCGCGACCGCTGCCGACCCGAACAGAACCGGGAACGACAGCCGGATGCGGCCGGCGATGAGGTTCCCGGCAAGCCCGACGATCCCGTAAGTGAGCAGCAGTGCGCTGAGCAGCGAGGTGCTGGAACCGTGGATCGCATCGAGGTACGCGCTGACGTACGTCGACGCCATCAACTGTCCGGTGATCGCCAACACGGTCACGATGAGAACGACGCGTGACCGAGGCCGGGCGAAGACGGCGGCGATCGCTCGCAGGGGAACCGCGGTCGAGGCTCCGCGGAGCGAGGGGAGGGTGATCGCTTGCAAGATGAGCACGGCGGCTGCAGCGACTGCGGCGCCGAGGAACGCACTCTGCCAACCGCTGCTCGCCGAGACAAGTTGACCGAGCGGGAGACCCAATACGGTGCCTGCGGAGATGCCAGCAAGCACGACGGAGGTCGCAACCCCGCTCTTCTCTGGGGCTGCCAGACGCACTCCGAGTGACGGGCCGACCGCCCAGAATCCGCCGAGCGACAGCCCGACGAGAACGCGTGCCACGAGGAGAACTCCGAAGTCCGGGGCGACCGTGGTGAGTAGGTTCGACGCGACGAGCAAAGCGGTCGTCGCGAGGACGAGGAGTCGACGATCCAGGTTGCGAACGAGAGCGACGATGAGCGGGGCTGACACTCCGGCGACGAGTCCCGGGACGAGTACCACTGCGCTGGCCGCGCCCAGGGACACTCCGAAGTGCTTCGCCAGTTCCGGGAGGATCCCGACGGGCAGGAACTCAGCAGCCACGATGACGAAAGCGCCGGCTCCGAGAGAAGCGATGGCTGCCCAACGGGTCCGTGGTCGGGTGGCCGGTTGGTCGTCGACCTCGGACATGGCGCCTCCTGGTGGCAGCAACTCGTGCAATGGGAACGACATCGAGTGTGCTGGAGCAGGTCGAGGCGGCGAATCCGTGACGTGACGTATGCGCGGGGGTCAGATACGTCACCTCACGGATTCGGCGAGCGGACCATTGTTCGATGCTGATTGTGTCGAGCAGACGCTCGACCTCACCCAGCAACAGGAGCACGTGATGTCTGGAAACCCCAAGAAGATCGCCCTCGAGCCTGCGGCGCAGGACTTCGTCGACGCGACTTCGATGCCCCCGTTCCTCTACCAGCTGCCGCCAGCCGAGGGTCGCAAGGCAGTGGACGCGGTGCAGGACGCGCCCATCTTCAAGCCCGACGTTGACGAGGAATGGATCGAGATCCAGGGCGGACCGACCGGTTCGGTGAAGGTCCGCATCGTCAAGCCCGCGGGGACGACCAGTAACCTGCCGGTGATCCTGTACGTGCACGGTGCCGGATGGGTCTTCGGTGACGCCCACACGCACGACCGTCTGGTGCGAGACCTCGCGATCGGCTCGGAAGCCGCCGTGGTGTTCCCCGAGTACGACCGTTCCCCGGAGGTCGGCTTCCCGGTCGCGCTCGAGCAGTCCTACGCGGCCGCTCACTGGGTCGCGACGGAAGGCGCTTCGAAGGGACTCGACGCGTCTCGGATGGCGGTTTCTGGCGACTCGGTGGGTGCCAACATGGCCATCGCCCTGACGCTCCTCGCTGCAGAGCGTGGAGACGTCGAGTTCCGCAAGCTCGTCGCGTTCTACCCGGTTACCAACGCAGCGTTCGACACCGCCTCCTACGAGGAGTTCGCGGAGGGCTACTTCCTCGCTCGAGACGGCATGAAGTGGTTCTGGGACCAGTACACGACCGATGAGGCGCAGCGGGCACTGCCGACCGTCTCCCCACTGCGAGCCTCGCTCGAACAGCTCGCCGTCGTTCCCGAGACGCTCATCATCACCGCGGAAGCCGACGTTCTGCGCGATGAGGGTGAAGCATTCGCAGCACGTCTTCGTGAAGCCGGCGTGAAGGCGACAAACGCCCGCTTCGGTGGAATCGTGCACGACTTCGTCATGGTGAACCAGCTGCACGACACAGAAGCGGCAAAGCATGCCGTGCTGCTGGCCACCGCCTCGCTGCGCGTCGCTCTCTCCTGACCGTCCGGCGGGGCTGCCACGCAGGCGGCAGCCCCGCCACAAGCATCGAGGCTCAGTTGACAACGCTCACCGTCGTCCACCGGTCAAACGAACACCGATACGTCGCGCTCCTCGACGGACGCGAAGTCGGCTTCACGCAGTACACACCCCAGGAAGGTCATCGCACGTTCATCCACACGGAAGTTGCCCGAGACGTTGAAGGCAACGGTGTCGGCGGTGCACTCGTCAGCGAAGCCCTACGGTCAGTGGTGGATGACGGGCTTCGGATCGTAGCGGTGTGCCCGTTCGTAGCGCATTTCGTGGCAACGCATCCGGAGTTCCAGCGCTACACCGACCCACGAAGCTCCACGCCGTCTGGGCCTCAAGACAGCACCACAGCAGGTGCTCATGGTTGACAGTGCGGTCCACCACTATCCCGCGGACGGAGTGATCGTGACGTGGGACGGGAGCATCTGCCGTCACTTCGCGGTCTGCGTCCGTCAACTGCCGGAGGTGTTCGACACTGCGAGACGCCCTTGGGTGCAGCCGGAGAACGCCGACCCGGCACGGGTTGTCGCCACGGTTCGTGCCTGCCCGTCAGGCGCCCTGCAAATCGAAGCCGCATCGGGAATGTTCGCCGCTTCCGGAGAGGGTGACGACTCCCACCAATGAGCAACGGGCGCCTCAGTCGCTCGTGGCTCCGCCCAACGCGTGCCGCAACTGCCCGCGGCTCGAGATACCGAGCTTCGGGAACACCTTGTACAGGTGCGTGCTCACTGTCCGGTGGGACAGGTAAACCCGGTCCGCTATCTCGCGGTTGCTCAAGCCTGCGGCGGCAAGCTGCGCGACCTGGAGTTCTTGAGGTGTCAGCTGTTGTACCGCCGTCGAAGGTGCGGTGGGTCGTGCGCTGACCTGACCCGCGGCCCGCAGCTCCTGGGTGGCGCGCTCGATGAAGGCTTGAGCTCCAACGGTCTCGAATTGATCCAACGCGGCGGTCAGTTGCGCACAAGCGTCTTTCCTCCGCTTCTGACGGCGGAGCCATTCGCCGAACAGGAGCTGCGTTCGCGCGACTTCAAGGGGAGATTCGCTGAGAGCGCCGAGCGCCAGAGCCTCGGCGAAGTACGACTCCGCCGCGTCGTCGTCGGCAAGAAGAGCGCGACTGCGAGCAACAAGCGCGCTGAGGAACGGCGAACGATACAGAGCCGCGGCAACAGCGGCCTCTTCCACGTTCTTGCGGAGGTCATCAGGACGACCCGCTCGAACTGCTGCTTCAGTGCGATCCGCGATCGCCCAAAGTGAGCGCGTGGGGTGCACGGTCATGTGCGTGTATTCGATGAGCGCGTCACGGTATCGGTGCTGCGCGAGTGCAACTGTGCCGGCCGCCCATCGCGCATCGGCGACGATCAACGCCATCTGGCTGTCCTGGGCGAGTTCCGCACTGCGCATCAGGGCGGCGGTCGCGGCCGCGAAGTCCCCGAGGAGCGAATGACCGCGGGCAGCGGTGGCGGCAGCCATGCTCTGCAGCAGCGGCTGATGCATCTCGTCGGTCATGCGTTCGGCGTACTCAGCGTCGGCAAGACCCTCACGGACCCGCCCTCGCAGCATGAGCAGGTGGGCGCGACCACGGATGGCCTGCATTTCGTCCGCAGGAGCGCCGCTTTTGTGGAATCCTTCCTGCGCCAGACCCCAGCAGGTCAGCGCTGTGTCGAGGTCTTGGAGAGACTCCGAAGCGATGGCCAACGAGACAAGTGCGAGGGGGTCGTCGGCGAGACGCGGAACAAGGTCAGGAAGGTCCCCTCGCGTCTCCGCCGCCTGACCGAGCGGTGCAAGCAACGCGAGTGCGACTGTCCGGAGTGGGTTTCGCTCGTCCTCGCGATCGAGCTTGTCGCGGAGGTTTTGCCATGAACTCACTGTCACGTGCTGGCTGCGCATCAGGACCGCCAGCACCCACAGGATCTTGATTCGGCGCGGCCCGTGTTCTTCTCCAGGCAACGAAGCGAGGACTGCAGCGATCTCGACCGCTCGGGGCACTGGCGCCCCTGCGGTCAGAGCGAGGATGACGCGGGAGAGGACGGCCTGCGTTCGTGTGTCCGAATCAGCCTCGGCCCAGTCGGCTCGGTTGAGCAGCTCAACGGCTTCACTGGTGAGGCCCGCGGATCGGGCTGATTCTGCGGCGAGCACCAGGCGTCGAGACCGTTGTGAAGCGCCGCGAGACACCATGGCGGCGCGCTCGAGCGCGAACGCAGCCTCCGGGAGGGCGCCACGTTCCGACGCGCGTCGGCCGACGGCTTCGAGTTCACCGGCGACGGTTTCGTCGCGCTCGATCGTTGCTGCTGCTCGGTGCCATACGGCGCTGTCGTGCCCGCTCATCGCTGATGCCAGGGCGAGGTGGGCGTCGACCCATTCGGTTGTCGAAGCAGCGTTCTCGGCGGCCGACCGGATCAACGGATGGCGGAAGCGAAGGTCGCTCCCATCGACAGATACGAGGTCGTTCTCCTCGAGCGGTCGGAGGTCCTCGAGCGTGAGGTCGAGTGTTCGCGCTGCGGACATGACGTCGTGGAAGTCTGCGCCATTTGCTGCTGCAATGAGTATGAGCAGGGATCGACTTCCGGAGGGGAGAGGGCCGAGGCGGCCCAGGAACGTTCGTTCGAGCCGCTTCGTGATCGGCAGGCGGGTTTGCAGTATGGAACCTGCCGGGCCGCGCTGACGAACGGCAGCGATGAACTCGCGAAGCGCTAACGGGTTGCCGGCGGACTCCTGAAGGATGCGGCGGCGAGCAAGGTCGCTCAGGTCGCAACCGAGCACCGAGACCAGTTCGCGTGCGTCATCATCTGACAAGCCGGCCAGATGGAGACGATCGAGTCCGAGAGCGGGCAGTGTGTCTGCGTCGACGCCGGGTCGCACCGTGCAGAGCACCGTGATGGGAACGCCCGAGACGTGGAGGGCGATGAAACTGATGACTGCGACGGTGGACCGGTCAAGCCACTGCAGATCCTCGATCGCCAGCACGAGTGGGTGTCTCGCGGCAGCTTCTTCGAGGAGCCCGAGCGCAGCCAAAGAGACGAGTAACCGATCCGGCGACGGCCCGTCGACCATCCCGAACGCCGTGAGCAGCGCCACCCGCTGACGGTTCGGCAGAGCGTCCACGTGAGGTAAGAGCGGATGCAGCAACTCGTGGAGCCCACCGTAACCGGAGCGTGTCGGTCCTTGCAGTCCGGTGGACGTCAGCCTCCGGGCCCCTCCTGCTTCCGCGGCCCTGACTGCGTCGGCGAGAAGCGCACTCTTGCCGATCCCCGCTTCGCCTTCGATGATGAGCGCACCACCGGAGCCTCTTCGTCCCACCAGCTCCAGAAGGAGCGCACGCTCCCGTGCCCTGCCGAACAACAGGGGTTCAGGAGTCTCGACGGGGAATGGAAGCACGGAGGAACCATAACTCGCGAACTCGACACTGTCGACAGAGTTGGTCGGGAGTAGACTGATGTCGTGAGCGAAACCAACGTGCAGCGGACCCAGTCGCTCACGGAGCAGGTGCACGCAGAGTTGAAGCGGCGCATCCTTGACGGGCGTCTGGCTCCTGGGAGCGAAGTACGCGACTCCGTCATCGCCAAGAGCATGGGCATCAGTCGGGTTCCGGTGCGCGATGCGTGCAATCTCCTCGTGCAGTCGGGATTGCTGTCGAAGCAAGAGCACCATCCCTACCGCGTGCGTGAGTTCTCAGAAGCTGACCTCGGCGAGCTTCAGCTCATCAGGTGGGGGTACGAGTCCGTGGCGGTGCGGCATCTGGTCAGAGCCCACGTCAATCCGCAGGGCGTCAGAGAACCCCTGGATCGCATGCGGGTCGCTGGCGAGGACGGTGACGGCGACGAGAGCGGGCAGGCGGACATCGACTTCCATCGCGCGCTGGTTCGGTCGACAGGGCTGCTTGAACTCACCCGCCGCCACGATTCCCTGATGACGCAACTGTCGCTGTCGATGCGGACGCTGCCGGCCTTCGTCGTTCCGACCCAGGAGTACCGGCACCGCGAGATCCTCGACGTGCTGCAGGAATCGCAAGCTGCATCGGACCCAGCGCCGATCCTCCGCCTCATGAGCACGCATCTGCTGACGGCCAGGAGTGACGTCGCCGAGAACGATCAGTTGCGCTCGAAGTCGTGACGGCCGTACGTCGACTGACGGATTCGGCAGCGGGCGTCCTTCTCGAAGCTTGAAGTAACGATCAAGCGCAGGAGGCAGCGATGACAGAACCGACCCCGCAAACGATGCGAGCGACAGTGGTGTCCGAGTACGGAGACCCAGAGGTGCTAGTGGTACGAGACGTCCCGCTCCCAGTACCAGGACCAGGCCAGGTCCGCATCAGCGTTCGAGCCGCCGGGATCAGCCCCACTGACCTTCACATCAGAGCCGGCGACCTCAGCGCGTTCTTCGCACTCCCTGAGCCAGCGATCCTCGGATTCGAAGCCGCCGGCGTGGTGGATGCCCTTGGGGACGGTGTCACCGGAGTGAGCGTCGGTGATGAGGTGGCCGCTCGACTTCCGCGGCTCGGCGGCTACGCGGACTTCGTGCTAGCCGATGCTTGGACACCGAAGCCGGAATCCGTCAGTTGGGAAGAGGCAGGGTCCCTGCCCACGGCTGCGGAAGCTGCGGTCGCGGCACTCCGCCAGCTCGGCGTGGCGAAGGGGGATCAGCTCCTGGTGCTCGGTGCGACCGGATCCGTCGGCTTGATGGCCGTGCAGCTGGCGCGGTCCATGGGGGCTACCGTCATCGGGTCAGCTCCTGAACGAGACCGTGCAGTGGTCGAGGACCTCGGGGCGTTGTTCCTTCCGGCCGGGACTCCGGTCGGTGACGCCCTGAAAGCGCTCGGAGTTGAGGTGGACTGGGTGCTCGACGCCATCTCTGCTGGTGGGTTGGAAGAGGTCGTCGACGCTGTCGGGGCGCCGGGAAAGATCGTCACGCTAACAGGTGCCGGAGCGCGCGGCGGTGTGCAGATGCTCGCTGACGGCGTCAACCGCGCCGCCGATGCACTCGACATGGCAATGCCGTTGCTGGCGTCTGGGCAGCTGAGGATGCGCCCCCGGGAAACGTTCCCGATGGCGCAGGCTGCAGCTGCGCACACGGCTCTCGAAGAACACCGGTCACACCGGAAGCTCGTGCTCGTCAACGACTGAACACTGTGAGGAGTGCGGCATCGGGGCGTGCCTCCCGATCCCGCACTCCTCAGGCCTGACCGACTACTACTTGTCGGCGAAGTGTGGTGCGACCTGGGTGCCGAGGAGTTCGATGCCCCGCATGACATCAGCATGCGGAACACCGGACCAGTCCATCTGGAGCCCGTACCGATCCGGGCGCGTCAGCTCAACCACCGGGCCAAGGCGGTCCACGATCTCCGAAGGACTTCCGGCGAGGATCGACCTCGCACCGCGCGTGAACTCGTCGTACTCCCCACGACCCGGTATCCGCCACCCCCGGGACTTCGCGCCGGCTTCCATGGTCGATCGCCAGTAGGGGAAGTACGTGTCTTTTGCCTGTTGCGAGGTGTCGGAGATGAGGCCGATGCCCGACATCGTCACTTCGAGGTCCCCGTGGCCCGCTTCCGCTCCGACTTCCCGGTACAGGTTCACCAGGGGCGCAAACCGCTCGGGTTCACCACCGATGATCGCGTACACGATCGGGAGACCGAGACTCCCCGCTCGAACCGACGATTCCGCGTTGCCGCCGGTGCCGAGAGACACCTTGAGATGATCACCGAACGGTCGCGGCCAGATGAACGCGTCCTCGAGCGGCGCGCGATGCTGACCCGTCCAGCTGACGGGGTTCTGCCGGTCGATCTGCAGGAGCAGGCCCAGTTTCTCCGCATAGAGAGCGTCGTAGTCGCCGAGGCTTGCCCCGAACAGTGGGAACGACTCCGTGAAGGAACCCCGCCCCGCGATGATCTCCGCTCGGCCCGAGGTGAGCTGATCAATGGTCGCGAACTCTTGGTACAGCCGAACAGGATCTTCGGTGCTGAGCACAGTGACCGCACTGCTCAGTGTGATCCGGTCAGTCACCGCAGCCGCGGCAGCCAGGACCGAACCTGGATGAGACACCGCGTACTCCGGAAGGTGGTGTTCGCCGATCCCGTAAAAACCCAAGCCGACGTCCTCGGCGAGTTGGATGCGCTCCAGCTGCTCCCGAAGCTGATCCCTCACGTGCTGCCGTTGACCCGACCCATCCTGCCTCAGGTCACCGAAACTCAAAATGCCGAACTGCATGTCGTCCTTCTTTCGATTGTGCATGCGAACGCATCGACTGCGTGGGTTGTTCCCGCTGCAGGGGCGCCGCCAGCCGGAGAAGGCGGGACGTTCGTTTCCTCGTCCCTCGTAGAGGTTGTGTCACTTGACGTGCGGGTGGACATGTACTGAATGAGACGTCACGGAAGGGGCGCCAATGAGAACACCATCACCACCACGCGCAGCGATCGAACGACGCTTCCGCGACCTGCACGCTGAGACGTACGCCGACCTCGTCCGCTTCGTTGAACGCCGATCCTTCGGCAACGACGCAGAAGATGTCGTCTCCGCGGTCTTCATGACGGCATGGCGTCGCATCGACGACATGCCGGAAGACGCCCGGCCCTGGCTGTTCGGGATCGCTCGGAAGCAGATGCAGAATGCTGCTCGCGGCGCAGCCCGGCAACGTGACCTCGATGTGGCCATCGCGGCTCACGCCGACTCAACAGTCGCCGACACCGCGCAGGCGTCATCGGCCCGGATCGACTTCGTCCGCGCCTGGCACCGGCTCGAACCCCGAGACCGGGAAACGCTCGCCCTCGTCGCATTTGACGGGTTGAACGCGGATCAGGCCGCAACAGTCCTCGGCTGCCGCCGCTCTACCTTCACCATGCGCCTCACCCGCGCTCGTCGCCGTTTGCGCGACGCCCTGGACGAGACGTCAGACCACGGCGCCGTCCCACACACACAACCCGACTTGGAGGCCATCACATGGAACGCATGACCGACCTGGACACCCTCACCACCCTCGACCCGGCGAAGAACCGAACCCTGAGCGACGCCGAGATGATCCGCGCCGAAGCCGACCTCGAACGCATCATCGCCACGCCGCCAGCTGCCGAAAGCAAGAAGCGCCGCCGCCGCCGGGCAGGCGTCGGCGCAGGCGCGCTGGGCGGCAGCATCGCCGCAGTCGCTGTCCTCGCTGTCTCGGTCGTCACCGGCGGTAGCGCCGCGTACGCCGACTGGACTGCCACTCCCAGCCCCGCGACGACGAAGCAGTCCGTCGCATTCGCCAACGACTGCGCCGAGAGCTGGGCTTCCCCGACAACCGTCGGCAACGACGACATCATCCTCGGCGAATGGCGCGGAGACGCGCAGATCGCCCTGGTGAAGAACGGTCAGAGCGTCCTCATGTGCAGTGGCGTCGACCCCAACGTGCCGGTGGGCTGGGAACGGCTCTACGACCCCGCAGTCTCAACGGAAGCCACCCCGACCTCGAATGGTCTCCGGATCTACGGCATCGAGACCAGCGGCGACGGTGCCGACGGGTACTCCTACGATGTCGGACGGGTGGGCTCGGACGTCACCGGAGTCGACGTCCGAACCTCCAAGGGCGTCGTGCAGGCCTCGGTCCAGGACGGATGGTTCGTCGCATGGTGGCCCGGCACCAACCAGGCAGACGCCAAGGTACTCGACGTTCACCTGCGCGGCGGCAAGACGGTGAGCGCGCCGTGGACAACGTGGAGCGAGTGAACATGGTCGTCGGCATCACACGCCGCCCCAGCGGATGTGACGACCCCAGCGGGATCGTTCTCCTCGACACGCAGCCCATCGACATGACAGTGCTGCTGAACATCCCCACCGCGGTGATGAAGACGCGGGCTGCATAAGCACGACAGGCGGGTGATCTCACTGGGATCCCCGCCTGTCACGTCGCCACCACCACGCTGAGCGGTGTTCTCACTACTCTCAAGGCGTGGACGAAGACGCACTCGATTTCCCAATGCTCCAGAGCTCGACTCTGGGGCAGCGTGTGTTCGACGAACTCCGCGCTCGAATCCTCGACGGTCGGCTCCCCGCGGGAGCTGACGTGGCGGATTCCGTCATAGCTCGTGAACTGCACGTCAGCCGCGCGCCGGTCCGCGACGCGTGCAACCAACTCGTCGCAGATGGGCTCATGACCAAGCAGCAGAACTACCCGTTCCGAGTCCGAGAGTGGACCGAGGACAACCTCGTCGAACTCAACCTCATTCGCTGGAGCTACGAGACCGCTGCGGCTCGGTTCTTGACGGAGACAGAACGGCCGGTTCTCCCTGAAGTGGCGGAAGCCCTCGGCCGGATGGACGCCGCTGCAGCCGCGGGCGACCCCGCAGCGTCCATGCAAGCTGACATGCAGTTCCACTTCGCATTCGTGGAATCAACGGAGCTACCGGAACTCATCGCGCTGCACCGACGGGTGGGTGAGCGGGCGTTACTGGTGCCGATCCCCGCTGACCTGCCGATGAACGTCCTCTCCCTCCAGCGCCAACGGCACGAGCAGATACTTCACGCACTTGCTGAATCGCGGAAGGCCGGCGACGTCGTCGCAGTGTCCACCGCGCTCAAACACCACATGCTCACCTACCGCACGCTCGCCGGACTCGCTGCCCAGTCAGGGAGCTGAAACGACCGCGGCTCCTCCAGATACGTCATCGTTCGGATGCGGCGGCGTGTCCAGTGCGGCAAGCTCCCCCCCGAGGCGAGGAGAGCCAGCATCATGCTCGGAGGCCACCGGACACCACGATTCGGGTTCCGCACCGACCTACACCGGCCGGACGACGGAGAAAACGCCGACCGCGTCGGCTACATGGAGCTCTTCTTCGACCTGGTGTTCGTCTACGCGATCACTGCCCTGACACAACTGCTGGTGCACGAGCAGACCTGGCACCGCCTGCTCGCCACCGTCCTTCTCGGTACCGCAATCTGGTGGACGTGGATCTCGACAGGGTGGGTCACGAACTGGCTCGATCCGAACCGTGGCCCCGTTCGGGGTCTGCTCATCGGCCTGATGGCAGCCAGTCTCGTGCTCAGCGGCACGATCGGTGACGTACTGCACGGAGGCGGAGCTGCGTTCGCGATCACGCTCGTCGTGATGAACCTCGGGCGGCCACTGTTCGCGCTTCTCGCGCTGTGGCAGAACCGACGTGACGACGCCGCGAACTTCGTCAACCTCACCCTCTGGGTCGTCGCGTCGGCACCCTTGTGGGTCATCGGAGCGTTCACCGCGGAGCCATTGCTCTGGTGGACTCTCGCGGTGGTCGTGGACCTCCTCGGTCCAGCGATGCTCTACGCCGTTCCCGGCCTCGGTCACACCCAGTACCACGCATGGAAGATCCGAGGCGCGCACCTCGCAGAACGCGTCTCACTGTTCGTCCTCATCGCGCTCGGTGAGTCCATCGCACTGATCGGCGAGCACATCGCCGAGGCACTGCCCGACCCGCTCGCGCTGGTCAGCCTCACTGCAGCGTTCGCGCACACGGTGCTGCTGTGGTTCCTGTACTTCGACCGCAGCGAGTCACTCGGAAGCCGTCGAATCCGTGGCGCAGACCAGACCGGGGCGATAGCGAGGAACACGTACAGCTACACCGCCGCGCTGTTGGTCTTCGGCATCGTGCTGAGTGCTGGTGCGACCGACATCGCATTCGAGCAGGCGGGGGAAGCATCGACGCCCCTGTGGACTGCGGGTTTGCTCATCGGTGCGAACGTCGTCTGCCTGATCGCGAACCTCCTCTTCCGGCTCTCGCTCAGCAACGCACCGTTCCGCTCCCACGTCCCGGCAGTGTTCGTATCTCTTGCGCTCATCCCCCTGCACGGAGTTGTGCCGCCGCTCGCCATGGAGTGGGCGCTGGTCCTGGTCCTCGGAGTTGTCGTCGTGACCGACGCCGTCAGCGCACGGAGGCGCGACACCGACGGGGGGAACCTCGGACGCCCTGTCGAGCTGTGAAGGAGCGCGAGCGAGGCGGCGCTGTTGGGCGCTGCTGCTCGCGCTCGCTCACCGCTCCAGTTCAACGACGCGGGTTGCGTGATCGAGGAAGGCGTCGTCGGACGTGGTGACGACCACGGCGAGCCCGGTGCGGTCGACGAGGTCCGCCACGACATCGACAATGCCCGCGGCTGTCGCACTGTCGAGCTGCGCGGTCGGTTCGTCCGCGAGCAGCAGGGCCGCGCCGCCGACCACCGCCCGGGCGATCGCGACCCGCTGCTGCTGGCCGCCCGAGAGCTCGTCGGGGAACTGGGCCTCGTGCCCCGTCAGCCCGACCTTCCGGAGCGCATCGACGACGGCGGCATCGCGGCGACGGGGTGAGACCCGGCGGATGCGCAGCGGCATCTCGACGTTCTCGGCGGCGGTGAGCACCGGCAACAGGGCGAAGTCCTGGAAGACGAACGCGATCCGGTCACGACGGAGCGCGCGGAGCCCGACCTCGTCGCGCTCACCGAGCGGGACGCCGTCGACGAGGACCCTGCCACGGGTCGGGACGTCGAGGCCGCCGAGTAGGCGGAGCAACGTGGTCTTCCCGGATCCGGACGCTCCGCGAACGACGACGAGTTCACCGCGGTCGGCAGTGAGGTCGACCCTGCCGAGCGCGCGGACCGTTCCCGCTGCCGTCTCGTGGTCGCGCCCCAGATCGCCCGCGCTGAGCACCGGACCGGTCACCGGCCCAGTCCCGTCGCGTCGGCGTCCCCGCGGTGTACGGCGACGTGGTCGTCCTCGAGCGTCAACCGCACGAGGTCGCGCAGGCCGAGGGCCACCTGGAAGGACTCGGGCAGTTGGAGGCGGCCGGCGTCATCGATGACCGCGAACTCCTCACCGGAGGCGCGTCCGACGTCGTCCCGGATGGTCTCGGTCGACGTGCGGCCGTCTCGGATGCGGACCGTCCGACGGACCTGCTCCGCCACGTCCTGGTCGTGGGTGACGATGAGCACGGTGACCCCTTCGTGTTCGTTCACGGCACGCATGGCCGCGAGCACGGCCGTGGCGGTGTCTCGGTCGAGGGCCCCGGTCGGTTCGTCGGCGAGGAGCACCCTGGGGCGGTTCGCGAGTGCGACGGCGACGGCCGCCAGCTGTTGCAGGCCACCCGGCAGCGTGCCGGGGAGCCGGTCGGCGTGCGCTCGCATCCCGACCAGGTCGAGGACCTCCTCGATGCGTTCGGCACGCGGCCGGCCGCGGACGCCGGCGATGGTGAGCACCGCGGCGACGTTCTGCCGCACGGTGAGGTACGGGATGAGGTTGCGTGTGGTCTGCTGCCACACGAAGCCGACACCGGTCCGGTGGAACGCCGTTCGGCCGCGTGCGGTGAGGGTGCCGATGTCGACCCCGGCGACGACGGCTTGCCCGGCGGACGGTGCGTCCAGTCCGGAGAGGATCGTCAGCAGGGTCGATTTCCCGCTCCCCGAGGCGCCGACGACGGCGACCATCTCACCCGGTCGCACGACGAGATTGAGTCCTTGGAGGGCCTGGACTTCGACATCACGAGTCCGGAAAATACGGACCAGGTCACGGCAGACGACGTCCGCGGTGATCGCGACGGTGCTGGTGCTGGTGCTGGTGCTCAACGGTTCTCCCTGTTCCTGCGGTGCGATCCGCGTGGGCGGTCCCTGGTCGTCGTCCTCGCCGTGCTCGTCGTCGCGGTGCTTGTGGTCGGTTGGGCGCCGCCGGGAGGGTCGGGGCGTCTTGGCAGCGACAGGTGAACGGTGACGGCCAGGACGCCGACCAGCGACAACAGCGTCGCCGCGAGGACGATCCCAAACAGTGTCGGGTCGACGGTGACGGCTGGCCTGACGGCGCCGCCCGTGAAGGACCGGAGGTCGGCGGCCGGCAGCGTCAGGGCGACCACCGCGGCAGCGACGAGCACCGCCGTCACCGGGACCGCGACCAGCGTCGGCAGGCTCTCGACGACCGTGACGCGGCCGGTCCGGCGGCGCTCGAGACCGAGCATGTCGAGCAGTGCGGACCGCCGTCGACGGACCGGTGCGGTCAGGACGGCGTCGACCAGGAGCGCTCCGACGCCGAACGCCCCGCCCAGCCCTGACGCGGCCGTGGCGATCATCCGCGCGCCGGGGTCCCGCGGGTCCGCTGCGAGGGCACGCTCCGCGTCGGCGGCGACGGTGACCTGCGCACCGTGAGCCGCTCGGCGGACCGCGGTGGCGACCGCCGCGGCGTGGGCTCCGGGCGTCAGCCGGACGAGCACGCGGTCGACGCTTCCCGTCTCCGTGAGGTCCGCGGCGAAGCGGTCGTCGACGAGTACCCACCGCTTCGCCGCGGTGAACGGGACGGCGTTGGGCGCGGTGGCGACCACCCGGGTGTGTGTCGAGAGCACCTCAGACGCCCGGCCGGTGGCGGCGAAGAGGGTCCGTGAGACGAGGACGGGGACCGTGTGCCCCTCAGCCCGCCGGAGCGCATCCGGCGTCGGCAGGGCGCCGGGGATGCTGGCCTGGACCCGACGGAGCGTGGCGGTGTCGGCGACGAGCACGACTGCGGAGACGCTGCCGTGGGTGGTGTCGAAGGTGACTTCATCCGTCGTGGAAACGCCGACCGCGTCGCTGACACCTCGCACCGCCTTGATCCGTCTGACGTCGTCGACGTCCAGACCGTCGGCCGAGACCGACACGTCGGCCGCGACGGACCGCCGGGCTGCGTCGGCCACACCGTGCTCGAGCGTGCTGCCGACGACCGTCGCGAACAGTGCGACAACCAGCCCGATCACGGCGACCGCGAGCGGCACCGCCCCTCCCGGACCGGACCGCGACAACGCGGCACCGCCGAGGAACGTCCCGAGTCCACGACGACGGCGACCCCGCTCCGTCACGATCCGGGCGACCAGCGGCAGCACCCGGACCACGAGCAACGCGCCGCACGTCGCCAACGCGAGCGGGAGGACCGCCACCACCGGGTCCACTGCGCCGCCGGGCGCCGCCGCGTCGAGGCCATCACGCACAGTCACAGCGACCGAGGCGACTGTCACCGCGACGAGAACTCCCGCACCGGTCCAGCGCAGACGGGGCGAGGGCGTCCGAAGCCGATCGGTCGGCGCGGAAGCCGCCGCGGCCGCGCAGGACAGCAGGACCGTGAGGACCGTCGCACCGACGGCCGTCCCCGTGCCCCCCGGGGCGTCACCGGCGGACGACGCCGACACCAGCACCGCGAGCGCCCCACCGACCAGCGCCGCCGGTACCACTGCAGGGAGAACGAGTGCCGCCGCGATCATCCGGATCGTCGCCGGGCTCGCTCCGCGGGCGCTGAGCAGTTCGAGTTGCGGACGTGCACGTCGGAGCAGGAGTGCGGCGAGCAGGAACTGCAGGGCGACTACGGCGCCGGCAGGACCGGAGCCGAGCGCTGCGGCGAGGGTCCGCACCGTCGCGTCCCGAGCTGCCGAGGCGCGCAGTAACTGGGGGAGGTCGGTGGTGAAGACCGCTTTCTCCGCGGCGGTCGCGGGCAGTGGCTGACGGATGGAGAGGAACCTGCGGGTGTCCGAGATGAGCTGCGTCCGCATCTCTGCAGTGATCGAGTGCTGGTGCAACGGGAACCACGCTCGTCCGAGGGTCACTCGGCCGGTACCGGCCACCGCGCCGAAGGACCCGGGTGCGGTGTAGGCGCTTCCCGAGAATGCGGTTCCGCCGTCACTCGTCCCGGTGGCTGCCGGTCTGAGTGCGTCGGGTGTGTGGCCCCACGCCGGATCGTGTCGGTCGCGCGCCGTGTAGATCCCGGTCAATCGCAGCGTTGTCGTCCCTGTGGCGTCGCTTATGGTCCGCTCTTCGCCGACGTGCCACCCGATGGCCCCCGCGACGCGCTCAGAGACGATCACCTCGATGGCGCTGCTGTCCTTCGACGGGGACGGAGCGCGGCCCTGGACGAACCGGACCCGGTGCGCGGCATCGGGGTCAGTGGCGAGCGCGACAGAGGCAGGCACCTTCGTCGGCAAGGGGTCGAGCGCGGCGAAGGGGGTCATTGCCACCCACTGGCCAGCTCCCGTCGACGCGCGGAGCTCTGCGGGCATGCGGCGATGGATGGCGGCGAGGTCTCCGGCGACGCCGTCGAACGCCTTCTGCGGGTCACCGCCGACGCTGTCCGGAGCGATGACGGCGAACGTCGCCTCGAGGTCCCGTTCGCGGTCCGTCGACCGGTGGAGGTCAGCACGGGTACCGGCGCTCGCGAGCGCGTCGAGCGCCGGCACGGCAGTGCCGCCGATGAAGGCGGCGACGAGCGTCACGGCCGCGATCGCGACCAGCGGCTGACGGTGGACGCGCAGGATCCGCAGCGCGGCCCTCCAGGTCGCCGCCGTCACCCGTCCGCCTCCCCGTCGGTCGTCCGATCCATGCGTCTCGATACGGAGCGCGCTGCAGCGATGGCCGCGACGGCGGTGACGACCGCGATCGCGGCCGGCACCAGGAGGACGTCGCGGACGGCGGCCGTCGGCCCGACGTCCACCAGGCCGAGGGAGGTAGGGACGGAGCCGTGCGCGAACGGGGCAGCGGTGAGCGCGACCACGACGACCGCGCTGACGAGACCGAGTGCGAGCGCCACGAGGACGGGTCCGCCGACCTCGGTGGCGCGTGCACGTGCGGCGGCCCCGGGCGCCACGCCGAGCGACCGGAGGACGACGGTCGGCGACGAGCGGCCGGTCACGACGGACACGGCCGCGATCACGAGTGCTGCCGACAGCGCCGCGAAGACGGCCACACCCACGAGTACGGCGCGAGCAACATCGACGATCCGTCCGGGATATGCCGAGGCGGTCGTCATGACGCTGCCCGGAACCGGCAGGGCACGGAGCACAGAAGCTGTCGTCGCAGGGAGATCCGAGCTCGCGATCCACGTCTCGTCGACCCGGGGCACGGTCCCGGGCGCGCCCTGGATGGCGCCGCCGCCCAGGACGGACGCGTCGGTGAGGGTCCGCAGGTCGGCGACAATCCCGGACTGTGAGGACGTCCCGGAGACGCGCGGGACGACGGCGGCGATTCGCGCACGCACCGCCGCGCTCGTCGAGGCAAGGGTCAAGTCCAGGTTGGTGCCGACCCTCGCCCCGAGGCTGGCCGCAGTCGCAGCGGTCACCACGACCGGGAGGCGCCCGGCGATCGCCGGCGCTCCGAGCCGCACGATCGGGGCCGCGGTCAGGTCCTCGACGTCGGCGGTCCCGACGGCGTCGTCCACTCCCAGGACCCGGGCGTGCAGTGCAACCCGCAGGCGTGCAGGTCTCGTGGCGGGGCTCACGGTGGCGTCGACCTCCGCCGGTCGGACGGAGAACGTCAGGGTCGGTGCCACCGCCAGGACTCGCCAGCGGTGGTCGGCGGGCAGCGTCGCCGTCAGGGTCGTGCTGGTGCCGGTCGGCATCTGTTCCCCGTCTGCACCGGCGAGCGTGAAGGACCGCACGACACCGGAACTGTCACCAACCCAGAGCGAGTACCGCAAGGAGCCGCGGGCGTCGAGGCGCTCGACGCCGTTGAGCGTCGGTACGGCGCTGCGGACGACGACCCGCACCCGCGTCGTGCCAGCCGGCAGTGGCACGCCGGCGACGTCGTGATGCAATGCCGCCGCATTCCGGGCGTCCAAGGACGGGACCGCGAGGGGCATCACCGACTTCGGAAGCGCCGTGAAAGGGATTTCGGAGCCACCGGTACGGACCGTATCGGTCAGGACCGGTCCGATCGCGGTCGCTCCGTCCAGTGGGCCGTCGATGCCCTGGTCCGGGGTGTCGTCGGAGACCACGGCATCGCCGTCGGACACCACACGCACCTCCGGCCCGACCACGGCCATCGCCGTCACCCGTTCGACCCGGGCGCTCGTCGCCGCGAACCCGGCCGCGAAGCCACCGGTGGACACGGCGATCACGACGATGACCACAACGGGTGCAACGGTCGACCACCCACGGGCCAGTCGGCGCACGGTCAACGCAGGCAGAAGGCGCCGCGTGCGCCGGACGCCGCGCGCTGCGACCCGGGAGGCGACCAGGACCGCGAGGGCGGACACCGCGGACCCGGCGAGCACCACGACGACCGGCGCCGCCGACGCGACCGGGTCGAGGACGAACCCATCTCCGGTGACGCGGCCCGGCGCGCTGGCGGACCCGAGCCGCCACACGGTGAAGCCCGCTGCTGCGGCGAGGAGGACCGCCGGGGCGGCGGTCCACCAACCGGCCCGTCCCGCTCCGTCGCGCTGCCCGAGACGGAGCGCCGCCCCGCCGTTCGACAGTGCGGCGACCAGCACGACGAGGAGCACCACGAGGAGCACCCGAGCTGGATCCACCACAGCCCCGCTCACCGAGCTGCCGCCGACGCCGAGGAGGACCGCGGCGACGACCAGCACGGTCCCGGCCGCGGCGCCGAGCAGACCGACGCCCAGCCCCTCGAGCACAGCCCACCGGAGTCGTTGGCCGACGGAGGCTCCGCGCGCTGTCAGGAGCCGGTCCTCGGCCTCCCGCGACCGGGCGACGAGCGTCACGAGGAGGATGACGGTCAACGTCCCGACGACCGCAATCACCGCCATCGCGACGGTGACGAGCGCCGTCTCGGTCCGCACCGACGCCTGGACCTCCGCCAACGTCGCGTCCAGCGTCCCGGAGACGTCGGCGCCCGCCAGGACGGAGCTGCCACCCGACGCGGCCGTCGTCACGGCGGCGATTCCACGACGAACGTCCTGCACGTCCGCCGGCGTCAGGAGTCCCGCGGATGGCGTGATGGTCCACGTGGCCCTTGCTGTGCCGGTGACCGCAACCAGGTCGTCCGCCGCGACGACCAGGGGCCCGACGGCGTCGCCGTCTCGCCCGGAACCCACATCGGAGGCGCCGAACCAACGGGCAGCACCGGGGTCGTCGGCCCGCCAGGTCCCGACGATCAGCACGTCAATGGGCTCGTCCGGGTCGCCCACGGCGATCGTGCTGCCGACGGTCACGCCGAGCCGACGGGCTGCGTCTACCTGCAGCACCCCGGCAATCGCGCCGGGGGACCCCTCGCCGACCCACTCGCCGGCCCTCAGTCGTGCCACCCGTGCAAGGTCGGGAATCGCTGCGATTCCCACCGCCCGACCGTCGACCAGGTCCGCGGTGGAGTGGGTACCCCGGACGACGTCGACACTGTGGCGCGGGAAGTGCTCAGTGATCGCCGCGGCGACGGCATGGGCCTGCTCCGTCGCTGCCGTGTCGAGGTCCTCCTCGACGTGGACCGACGCGGCACGTGCGGGCTGGTCATGGACGAAGGCGGTGGATCCGGCGGCGGATACCGTGTCTACGGCTGCAGTCAGCAGGAGCGGGAGCGCGGTGAGGGCCGCCAGGACGAGCGCGAGCGGGACGAGGAACCGCCACCGCGCGAGTGAACGACGGAACAGCAGGGACGGCAAATCCATTCGCCGGGGACGCACCTTTCCACCGTTAACGACGAGGATGAAATGAGTTCCCTCGCGCTGAAACGTAGTCGCAACGACGGTAGTGACAGCGGCAGGTGCCCGAATGCGTCAGATGACGTATGTGTGCTGTCCTTCTCGCGCTCGAACATGCTCGTCTGCTTGGAACGTCGGTCGCAGCGGCGGACACGGAAGCTGACAACGCCGCGTCGCGTCCTCACCAGAAGCGGCCTCGCAGAAGTGGGACGAAGCGGGTCGCTCGTTCTCTGAGAACGTGACCTGACCGTTTGGTAGCCGATCGGCATCCGAACGGTCTTCATCAGCTTCCCGTGGCCCCTGGTACAGCTCATGGCCGACGCCGAACGTCGGCTAGCTCTACGGCGTGACGCCGAGGCGTACTTTGAGTGGGACGGCGTATCTGATCACGACTCCGAATGGGAACGCCGTGCTGAGCATGCACAACGAGATGAGCTGATGATGCTGCGACGGATGCTGATGGTGGGAGTGGTGGTTGCAGCTGCTGGCCTGCTCGGCGGGTGTGGCAACGGTACGTCTGCCGGCGACGGTGGCGATCAGACGGTGACTCCGGCGCCGCTGACATCTGTTGGTCCGAAGGGTGACCCCTCGTCGTCCTACTGGACGGATGAGCGCGTGGAATCTGTCGAGCCGGAGGACATGCCGACTGCCGGCTGACGTGGCAGAAGCACGAAACGAGTCGCCCCTTCCCTGGGGCGGCTCGTTTTGCGTTGCCCCGGCGTTTGGGCGCGCTGGTTCAGGTGCAGTGGGAAGCAGCGTTGGTCAAGTCCCTTGCGACGACTTCGAACTCGCCGCGTCCGGTGCTCTCAAGTTGGTGACCGCTGTGGACCCGTACGGTCTCGCGCCGGGAAGTGATGACGGAACCCCGGGGGACGAATACGCACCAGAGGCCATCGCCTTGGCCGGGATCCTGCTCGAGCACGGAAACGTCACCGTGCAGGAGGTGGAAGGCATCTGGTCGCGCTCGTTCTCCGAGTCCTTGACTGCTCGGCTCGGATCGTCCCGCGTCGCGGAGTTGGTTCGCGATCTCAACTCGCTCCGGCGCACGGACCGCTGAACGATCCTCGTCAGGACAAAATTGTGAGGAGCCGGTGCGGATGGTGGGGATCATCGCGTCACGGACCGCGTCGGCGCCGTGCCCGTCAGGGAGGTGCAGCAGCATCACGTACCGGGTCGTGCGTTCGACGAGGGTGCCGATCGCGCTGCGGGCGTTGATCCCGACGATCAGATCGCCTTCCCAATGGCCGGGAACAGCTCGGTCGTCGGCCTCGGCAGGGCGAGCTTCCGCGGTTTCGGCCGGCGCGCTCGTGCCCGGCATCGCTTCTCGGCGGAGTACGGCCGGTAGCTCCCGCCGGCCGCGGCGTTCCTCGTCAGCTCACGACTGATCGTCGACGGCGCCCAACCGAGTGCTTTGGCGATTGCACGCACGCCCTCACCGTCCTGGCGTAGGTCTGCGATCTGCAACCGCTCTTCTTGGCTCAGGTATCTGCCGGAGCGGGGCTGGTGAGCGAACGGGTTTCGCGGATTGGGAGATGCAGGCACGCGTCGTCGTGGAGAACCTCCGACTCGAGGCTGGCCGGAACTCGCACGACCCTGCAACCCAAGCCCTCGTCGGCGAGCTGACGATCGCGAGCAGTGAGTTCGCCGTCTGGTGGCAGGAACACCGAGTGTTCCAACGCACCCACGGCGACAAGCGGTTCCGCCATCCGATCGTCGGAGACCTCACCCTGCAGTACGAATCCGTCAGCCTGCCCGGCGACCCCGACCAGACGCTCTTCCTCTACACGGCCGAGGTCGGTACCGAGCACCGCGAGGCCCTCGACCTCCTCAGTAGCTGGGCAGCAACCGCGGGCGTCGACGGATCACGGGGACACGAGTGCGAACTCCAGCGGCACGAGCGGCACCTGGTCATCGGTTCGTCACCGTCGGGAGAGGCTGCGACATCGGATCGTGCGCGTGCAGGATCCACCACCGAGACGGGAGTGGCCCCGGTCAGGACGAACCCGAGCCGCCGCTGATCACCGCTCGCCGGGACCCTCGTGCGACCTCGGTTCCCACAGCTCCAGCGGCAGACCCTCCGGATCGTGGACGCGGACGAAGCCCGTACTCCGTCTCCCACTCAGGCCGGCGCTCGACCGCGACACCCGCTGCCTCCAGCCGGGCGACGAGTTCGTCGAGCGCTTCCACCCTGAGGTTGATCATGAAGGGCTGGTCGAGTGCGAAGTACTCATCGTCGGCACGGAACGGTGCGAAGACGGTCATCCCCGCGTCCTGGTGCCACACCGTGTCCGCTCCGGCGTCGACACCGAGGTGCTTCCGGTACCAAGCCGCTCGCGCCTCAGGGTCACGGCTCCGGAAGAAGAGCCCACCGATGCCCGTCACACTCATGTCGAGCACCGTAGTGGTGTCCTGGTCTGTGCGCATCGCAGAGCGGTTCACTTCTTCAGTGCGTCGGCTCTGCGGGAGGCATTGCGAGAGCACGGCGGAACGCATCGGCTGTCGTGGTGACGAGGTCGGCGGGGTCCGTGGCCAGGATGCGGCCGCTGGAGTAGCAGGCCACCGCGAGTTGCCCCGCGATGGTGGCGACGTCGAGCGGGGCGTCGTGCTCGAGGAGCACTCGTGTGAACTCCTGCGCGATGTACTGGTGCTTCACCGCTTCACGTGCCCGCAGTTCCTCGTGTGCGTCGACGAGCAGGACGTGGCGTCGGTAGGCGGCGAGGTCGGTGGTGGCCTGAGCGCACAACCGGAGGACGAGCGGTTCGAGTGCGCGGAGCGCCCCTGCGAGTGACGCCACGGACTGCGGAGGATCCCACGCCGCGGACGTCGTGGTGCCGATCGCGTCGAACACGGCCTGCTCCTTGGCGAAGACGACCTCGGTCTTGTCCCCGAAGTGCCGGAAGAACGTGGTCCGCCCCACCTCCGCACGCGCGGCGATGTCCGTGACCGAGACCGCATCGAAGCCCCGCTCGGCGAACAGAGCATCGGCCGCCTCGATGATCCGACTCCGCGCTGCGAGCTGCTTCCGCTCGACCAGGGACAGCGAGGCCTTCTTCGCACCAGCGATCTGTTCTGCCATGGACCGATCGTACCGCAATCACCGCACTTGGTCCCGATCGGTACCGTGTGTGTTACGGTACCAAGTACCAAACAAGGAGGAGCTCATGCTCACTGTCGAAGACCGCTCCCAGATCTCCGAGACGCTCGCCCGTCACGCGTTCGTCGTGGACGAGAACCGGTTGGACGAGCTCGGGGAGGTGTTCACCCCGGACGCGACCTACGACATGACGAGCTCGGGGATGGGTGCCTTCCAGGGTCTCGATGCACTGCGGGCCGCCGCGGGGCAGCTGTTCGCTTCCGGACACGCGCCGTTGTCGCACTTCGTGACCAACATCGTCATCACGGAGACCCCAGGGTCGACGGCATCAGTGCGCTCGAAGGGGCTGATGATCATGCACGACGGCGCCGTGCACGGGGTGGTGTACGACGACACGGTCGCGCTGCACGAGGGTCGCTGGTTGATCGCGAGCCGGGTCATCCTGCCCGTCCGCACTGCTTCCGGTGGTGAGCACTGATGCGTGCACTGACCTGACCCCCGTCTGGCATCGTCGAGCCATGCGACCGTCGACGATCCTCCTGGCTCTGCTCACCGGTGTGTTCGGCGCGGCCACGATCGTCCTCGCGCTCCTCGTCGGAACCGATGACACGCAGGTGCTGCTCCAGGTGCTCCGGCTCGGCGGCCTCGTCACGATCGGCTTCGGCGCCGGCCTCGTCATCACGGTGGGCAACCGTCGCCGCCGGGAGCGTCTCCAGCGGAAGAGCGAGGCGAGCCCGGGCACGTTCTTCGTCGACGCCTACCCCACGGGTTCGACCTACGACGAGCTCGACGCCTGGCGCCCGGGCCTCCGGGTCTGGTTCCCGTGCGACCTCGGCTTCGACCGGAACGGCATCACGGCCTGGCCGGACGACGGCGGCGGGGCGGGGATCCCGATCGCCACACGGCAGGAGGTCACCGGCCTCGAGGTGTTCAGTGACGGGACCCCGCTCGGCAGTACGAACCGGTGGGGGATCGCGATCGCCCTCGCCCCGAGCGAGGCCGTGTCGCGGGACGCCGGCACGGCGACCGTGCACCTCTGGATGCTCGACGACCAGCAGAACCACGACGAGTACGCCATGCGGCGGACGATCTCGAAGATCGAGACGGCCCTCGCCGGGAGGCCGACCGCATGACGGGTCCGCCGGGCTCGCCTCGGGCACGGGATCTCGAAGCGGTTCCGCGTCCCGCAGGTCGCGCCCCTCCAGGCGACTCCCTTCCTGGAGGGACGCGACCAGCCCGCCTCGCCCGTCACGCGGGCACGTCCCTCGTCACCAGGGCAGGACGCCCTCGCGGTCGGTCACCGTCCCGGTCGGCGTGTCGGAACCGAGGGTCGCGATGCGGACCGCGGCGTCGGCACCCTCGGAGACGCTGTGGCCGAGGTGCCCGGTGAACTCCGTGGCGGTCTGTCCCGGGTCGACGGCGTTGAAGCGCACGTCGGGTGTGGTCTTGGCGTACTGCATGGTCAGCATCGTCAGGGCCGTCTTCGAGGACCCGTATGCGGCGAAGGGGTACTGGGACTCGACACGGTCCGGGTCGTGGACCAGCGTGAAGGAGCCCAGGCCGCTGGTCACGTTGACGACCGACGGAGCGTCCGCCAGCCGGAGGAGCGGCAGGAACGCGTTGGTGACACGGACGACCCCGAACACGTTCGTCTCGTAGACGGTGCGGAGTTGCTCGACGGTCATCTGCTCGGGAGCGGTGACGTCGCCCAGGATCCCCGCGTTGTTGACGAGGACGTCGAGGTGCCCGGCCTGGTCGCGGACCGTGGCGACCGCCGACGCGACGGACGTGTCGTCCGTCACGTCGAGTTGCACGAACGAGGCGCCGAGGGCCTCGGCAGCCTCGCGGCCGCGATCGGCGTCACGGGCTCCGATCCACACGGTGTGGCCGGCGCCGACCAGGCGTCGTGCGGTCTCGCGGCCGAGGCCCTTGTTGCCGCCGGTGATGAGGGTGATGGTCATGGTGCTCCCTGGTTCTGCGGGCAGCGGATCGAGCCGCTGCGGATCGGAGTCCAGGGTGTGCCGAGACGACGATGGTCAGCCAGGGACGGATCGTGCTACCCGACGCCCGAGCGTCCCAAGCTCGGCTGCCTGGGACGAGCGGTACCAGGCTGCGGACCTGCGATCGGCGGATGATGGGGCCATGCCCGCTGACGACGACACCCTCGCCCAGCTGCTCCGCGCATGGCGAGGACGGCTGCTCCCGGCGGACGTCGGGATGGAGTCCTCCGGGCAGCGGCGGACGACGGGCCTCCGGCGTGAAGAGCTCGCGCAACTCGCCGGCGTCAGTGTCGACTACGTGACGCGACTGGAACAGGGGCGCTCGCGGACGCCGTCGGCGCAGATCGTCGCGTCGCTCGCCCGGGCCCTGCAGCTCGACCGGCCGGAGACGGACCTCCTCCACCATGCCGCCGGCCTCGCTCCGCCCCGGACGGGGACGGTCTCGCACCACATCCCGCCGGGTGTGCAGCGGATGGTCGTCCGCATGGCCGACCTGCCCCTGGCGGTGTTCGCCGCGGACTGGACGCTGCTGCACTCCACGCCGCTGTGGCAGGCCCTCTTCGGGGCGCCGTCGACGCGCAGCGATCCGAACCAGAACCTCATCGTCCAGACGTTCATCGAGGACAGCATCGCCGACGTCGCGACCGCCCACGGCGGCCCCGACAGCTTCGAACGCGCCCTCGTCGCCGACCTCCGCCGGACCGCAGCCGTGCTGGACGGTGACACCCGGCTCCGGGCGTTCATCGCCCGGGTCCGCGCCGAGAGCCCGCGCTTCGCCCTGCTGTGGGACGAGGGGCGTGCGGCCGCTCACCGTTCGATGGTGAAGACCGTGCACAGCCCGCTCGTCGGGGACGTCACGCTCGATTGCGACGTCCTCACCGTGCCCGACTCCGACGTGAAGCTCGTCGTGTACTCCACGACCGAGAGCGGCACGGACGCGGAGAAGCTCGACTTCCTCCGTGTCCGTGCCGTCCATGCGGCGTTCCCCACCGAGGCCTGACCCTCGGGACCTGCTCGTCGCGATCGACAGCGCCGGTCACAGCTGACGGCGGTGACCACGTGCCGGACCGGCCCTCGGCGTGTTCGAGTTCAGACTCTCAACGAGCAGCCCGGACACATGCTGCGATCGGGCAGTGGGGCGGCTGGCATGCTGGCCTGGTGCACATCACCCTGGACTCCGCGACCGACGTCGTCACCGGCATCCGCTTCCCCGAGGGGAACCGCTGGCACGAGGGTCGGCTCTGGTACTCCGACATGCACACCGGGGAGGTCTTCTCGATCGACCCGGACAGCGCCGCGGACGCCGCTCCCCGTCTCGAGGCCACGGTCGCCGGGCAGTCGTCCGGCCTCGGCTGGCTGCCGGACGGTCGCCTGATCGTCAGCTCGATGGAGTCCCGCACGGTCGTGGCCGTCGAGGATGACGGCACGACGAGCGTCTTCGCGGACCTGTCGTCGGTCGAGTCGTCGCTCGTCAACGACCTGGTCGTCGACCCCGAGACCGGCCGGACCTACATCGGCGCGTTCGGCTACGACCTCTACGCCGGCGAGGAACTCCGCCCGGGCCCCCTCTACGTCATCGAGCAGGACGGGTCGTTCCGCCTGGCGGCCGAGGGTCTGGTCTTCCCGAACAGCGCGAACGTCCTGCCCGGCACCCGCACCCTGGTGGTCAGTGAGACGTGGGGCGGGAAGCTGACGGCGTTCGACATCGAGCCCGACGGGTCCCTGACCGGGCGCCGCGAGTGGGCAGCGCTGCCCGAGGGCGTCACCCCCGACGGCAGCACGGTCGACGCCGAGGGTGCGATCTGGGTGTGCTCGGTCGACACGGGGGAGTTCCTCCGGGTCGTCGAAGGGGGCGAGGTCACGGACCGCATCGACGCCCCCGGTCGGTGTGCGATCGACTGCGCCCTCGGTGGCGAGGACGGGCGGACGCTGTACCTGGCGACGGCGGACAGCTACGACCCGGCGACGACGGCCCGGACGCACGCCGGGCGCATCAGTGCGGTGCGGGTTCCGGTACCCGGCCCGCACGTCGGCTGAAGGGCGTATCGCACCGGGACAGAGTCGCGCCTCCCGTCCGGCTCATGCTTCCCGTCCGGCACCGCGCCGTCCGGGACCCGGTCAGTCCGCCGCTGCGGTCGTGACCGGTCCGGTCTCGGGTGCGGGTGCGGGTGCGACCTCGGGCACGGCGCTCGACCGTCGCGAGCCGAGCGACAGGAGCACGACCGCGCCGATGACCGCGACGGCACCGGCGAACCAGAAGTCGGCGGCGAGCCCGAAGCCCGTCACGGCCACGCCCCCGACCACGGAGCCGGCCGCGATCGCCAACTGGATCGTCGTGACGAACAGGGCCAGACCGCTCTCCGAACCGCCGGGGGACGCGGTCGACATCCACGTCTGGGTCCCGAGCGGCAGGGCGCCCCAGACGAAGCCCCACACGACGAGCAGGGCGAACACCCCGACGACCGAGTGCGCCGCGAGGGGCAGCATGACGACGGCGGCGGCCAGGACGATCTTCGACACCCCGATCGTGCCGATGACGTTCCGGCTCAGCGTCACGCCCGCGACGAAGTTCCCCGCGATGCCGGCGACACCGAAGACGAGCAGCGCCAGCGTGACGGTGTCCGGACCGACGCGCACGGACTCCTGCAGGTACGGCGCGACGTAGGTGTACGCGGCGAACTGGGCGACGAAGAGGAACGCCGTCGCGATGAGCCCAACCCGGGCGCGCTGCACCCGGAGCAGTCCGCCGAGCGTCGCGAAGCGCACCCGCTGGACCGATGGGATGCGCGGCAGCATCGCGAGCTGCAGCACGAGTGCGACGATGCCGAGCGCACCGCCGATGACGAACGCCAGCCGCCAACTCGCCAGCGACGACACGAAGGCGCCGAGCGGCAGGCTCACCACCGTCGCGACCGAGACCCCGGCCGTGATCAGCGACGTGGCTCGGATGACGGACGCCGGCGGGACGAGGCGGCCCGCGATCCCGGCCCCGATCGCCCAGAACCCGCCGATGCCGACCCCGAGCAGCATGCGTGCGACGAGGAGGACCCAGAACGTCGGGGCCAGTGCCGCCAGCGCGTCCGCGACCACGAGCAGGACCGTCAGACCGAGCAGCACGGTCCGACGATCCAGTCGCGACGTGGCGACGGTCACGACCGGGGCGGCGACCGCGCCGGTCAGGCCCGTGAAGACGACCATGAGGCCAGCCGTGCCGATGCCGACGTGCAGGTCGTCGGCGATGGCGGGCAGGAGCCCGATGGGCAGGAACTCCGAGAGCACGAGGACGAACGAGCCGAGGGCGACCGACAGGACGCTGAGCCATCCGCGTCGATCCGCTGGTGAGGTCATGGACGCGACAAGCGCGCTCCGGCGCCGTCCATTCCGGTGTGACGGTCGCTGCCCGTTCGTCCCCGGACCGAGACGCGCTCGGCTGCGGCGGGCCTCCCGGACGCCAGCGGCCGAGGTGGGCAGGATGGAAGGAGGGGACAGGGGGAACACATGACGGGTCCAGCAGCGCCGTGGCCGGACGAGGAGCACGCGGGGGCGAGGGCGGCCGAGCCGTCGGTGGGGCCGGGTGCGGGGTCGTGGGTGTTCGCGACGATCGTCCTGGTCGCCGTCGTCGTGGTCAACGCGGCGCTCCTGAGCCTGCCGTTCGGGCGGCTCCTGCGACTGCCGGAACCCCTCGGCCAGGCGGTCCTGGGGCTGGTCTTCGGCGGTGTCCCCGTCGCGGCCGTCCTCGCCGGACTCGGCATGCTGGTCGCAGGGCCGGCGCGGCGGCTCGTGCACGTCGGGGTCGTCCTCGTGTGCATCCCGCTGTCGATCGGTGCCAGCCTGAGCTTCGGGCTCGGACTGAGCTTCGGCCCCGGCGGCTTCGTCGGGGCGCTGGTGTTGTTCGGCATCGTCCTGGCCTTCGTGCTGGCCCTCGCGCGTCGGGCGCTCCGACGACCGGCGCCGCACTACGCCTCGAACGACCTCGCGGCCCGCGATCGTCGACTGACGCGCCTGGTCGTGTGGGGCTGGGTGGTGGTGGCCCTCGTCTCGTCGGTGCTGTCGACCGGGCCGTTCTTCCTGCTGACCGGCCTCGTCGCGGGGAACCCGTACTCCTTCCCGCCGGTCCTCCTGCTCCCGGTGGTCCTCGCCGTCGTCGTCGCGTTGATCGTCGTCCGCCGGCGGGATCTGCGGCGGCACGCGGTGTCGGAGGCCGACGCGGACCCACACGTCGACGCGTGTCCGGAGGTCGGGGCGTGACCCGACCTGCTCGACCCGGGCAGCCCGGGCGGCGGCCCGCTCGTCGTCGACGTCCTCGCCGACCGGCCCAGCCGCTCACCTGGCGTCGGTTCGGCGCCGGGGTGTGGCAGCTCCTGCCGAACCTGTTGGGTTACTTCGGCACGCTGGGCCTGATCGTCACGGCGTTCGGACTCGGTCCGGCGGTCGCGGCGCACGACCAGAACGTGGAACTCCATCGCATCGGGGTGCGCGCCACCGCCGAGGTGGTGAGCGTCCGGAAGCAACACCACCACGGTCGGCACAGCAGTTGGGACGAGTGGATCCCGACCACACAGCAGACCGTCGACGGGTGGAGCAGCACCACCGAGCTCGAGCGGTACTCGTCGCGCGACGAGGACGCCTTCCACCGCGGACAGCGGTTCGCGGTGCTCGTCGACCCGGGCGATCGGGACTCCGTGGTGCCGGCGTCGGACGCTGCGCGTGACCGGAACACCCGCGCGCTGCACCGGTCGGTGGGGGTGGCGATCAGCAGCGTGGTCTTCCTGGGCGTCGGCGTGCCGGTGGTGGTGCACCGTCGGCGACACGACCCGAAGCTGCGGCGGCGTCGGGAGAAGGCCGCTCGGCAGAAGGCGCGTGCGCGTGCGACGCGGGAGAAGGCCGAACGGGGCTGAACTCGGACGGGGCTGAACCCGGACAGAGCTGAGCTCGGACGGTCAGCGCTGCCGCGAGGACCTCACCCGCCGAAGCCCGAGATCTCCTCGAGCAGCGGTTCGTGCATGGCCCGTCGGAGCACCGCGGCTCCGGCGAACACGGTGGCGCGCTCGTCCTCCCCGAGGCTCGCGAGCAGCCCGACGATCTCGACGCGACGGCGCTCCATGACGTCGGCGACCAGCGCGCGACCCTGATCCGTGGCGCCGACGAGCACCTCGCGGCGGCTCTCCGCGCTCGGCAGTCGTTCGACCCAGCCGTCCGCGACGAGCCGGTCGACGTTGCGGGTGAGGGTGGACGGCCCGACCGCCAGTCGTTCGGCCAGGTCGCCGGAGCGGGTCGGGCCGAGGGTGGTGACGAGGACGATCAGGCGGAACTGCGGGACCGTGACGTCCTCGAGCGCCGGGGCCAGGGACCGTGCGACGACTCCGAGGAGTCCTCGCGAGGCTGCGAGCAGTTCGTCGATCCCCTCGGGAGGTGCATCAGACATGCGACCATCCTGCCGCCCGCGACGGCCCGGACGCACATCCGCGGCGAGCAGAGGCGCCACACAGCCCGAGGCGCCGAGGCCGAGGCGCCGCGGAGCCCGAGGCGCCGCACAGCCCGAGGCGCCGCACAGCCCGAGGCGCCGCACAGCCCGAGGCGCCGCTGAGCCCCCGAAACGCCGACGCGATGCCCAGACGCCGCCGAAGTCCGCGGCGTCTCGGTCGTTCAGGGGCGTCTCGCAGTGACGCCGGCGTCTCACCGCAGCGGCGTCGTCCGCATGGCGCTGTCTTCCGGTGCAGTTCACCCGGCCGCCTCCGACGTCACGTAGCGTCCCCGCCAAGAAGAGAGTTCGTCTCGCGTCCCGCAGTCCGCGGGTGGTCGCAGGCCCCGTCTTCCGGAGCCGGACATCGCCAGCGGAGGGTGGGCGCCGTGAACAGGGAGCACGCCATGACGAAGTACGAATCGAACCACGACGTGGAGCCGCTCCACGTCACCACCTACCGTTCGGCCCGCAAGGCGGCGCGACGGGGCTGGGCCATCCCGGCGGACATGCCGGTCCCGTCCTTGGACGACCTCTGGCGCACCGGCACCACGGAGCGCGTCCGCCGACGGTGACCGACCGCGTGCGTCCTCGACGTCATCCGTGACGGCCGGGAGGCTGCACCACTCCGGTCAGGTCGCCACCGGTCCGCGGATCGCCGCGAGCACCACGTCGAGCGCCCGGTCGAGTTCCGGCAGCGTCACCGCCCCGTAGCCGAGCACCACCCCGTACCCGAGCGCGATTCCGTACCCGAGCGCCGCCCCGGGGCCGGACCGCTCGGTCTCGTAGTCCGCGAGGTCTGCCACGAGGACCCCGGCCGCAGCCGCCTGCGCCGCCACGTCCGCGCCGGACGGAACGGCCGCACCAGCGCCCGTCACAGGCGCACCCGCCGCCGGAGCCGGCCACGTCAGGACCGCGTGCAGCCCACCGGTCAGGGCACGAGCCTCCAGGCCGGGGACCGCGCTGTCCGTCAGCCGGAGCGCGATCCGCTCACGGCGGTGCGTGTAGTCCCGCCGGACCCGGCCCAGGTGCCGCCGGTACGCGCCGGTCCGGAGCAGGTGGGCGATCGCGACCTGCACCGGCTCCGCAACGACGGCGCCACGCGACGTCCGAGCGGCGACGACCGCGTCACGGAGCGGACCGGCCGAGCCCGGCAGGACGACGTAGGCGCACCGCAACCGCGGGTCGAGGGTCTTCGAGAACCCGCCGAGGTGCACGACCACCCCCTCGGTGTCGAGCGCCGCGAGCGCCGGAACGGGTGTGCCACGGTGTCTGAGCTCGGAGTCGTAGTCGTCCTCGACGACGACCATCCCCGCCACGGCGGCCTGCGTGAGGAGCGCCCGCCGGTGGCCGACCGGCATCACGGACCCGAGCGGGTACTGGTGCGTCGGCGAGACGACGACCGCGTCGGCCGACGTCGTCGCGAGGACCGCCAGGTCGATGCCGTCCGGCCCGACCGGCACGGCGACGAGTTCCGCGCCCGCACTCGTCAGCGCGCGGTGGCCGGAGCGGTAGCCGGGGTCCTCGACCGCGATGCGCGGGGCACGACCGAGCCGGGACCGGAGTGCCTCGACGAGCAGCGAGAGTGCCTCCGAGGTCCCCGCCGCGACCACGACGTCGGACACCGGCGGGCTGAAGCCGCGCGCCAGACCGAGCTGCGCGACGACCTGCTCCCGCAGCGCGGGGAGGCCCAGCGGGTTCGACAGTTCGTTGCGCAGCGGTGCCTCGGCGGCAGCCCGCCATGCCGCCCGCCAGTCCCGCGGGCTGATCGCGGTGACGGCGGGGATCCCCGGCCGACAGTCCAGCGGCGGCCCCGGGCGGGAGGCACGGTCCACGTTCGTCCCGCCGCCCACCCGGGGACCCGGGTCCGCGTCGGACGCGACCGGCCGGGTCCCCGCGCCGGAGGCCGCGCCCCCGACCACCCGTGCAGCGGCCCCGTGACGCGTCCGGATGTAGCCCTCGCCGTCGAGCTGCTCGTACGCCGCCACCACGGTCCCGCGCGCCACCCCGAGCTCGGCCGCCAGGGCACGAGTGGACGGCAGCGGGTCGTCGGCGCCGAGCGTCCCGTCGTGGACCAGTCGTCGGACCCGGGCGACGACGGCGGCCACCTTGCTCGACTGGTCCACTCGAACTGCCCCGATCTGGTCTACGTGCTGATCCAGTCCCGACCCTAGCGTCGAGGTGTGCCCACCGACGACGCCCTGCCCTCCCTGACCGTCCGACGCCTCCGCGACCGCCAGCAGACCGACCCCGAGGCCCTCCGCCAGGTCCTCGCCGAGGGCTTCGTCGCCCACGTCGGCCTGGTCCGCGACGGCTTCCCGATCGTGCTGCCCTTCCTCTACGGCGTCGGCGACCTCGGTGCCGGACCGGTCCTGCTGCTGCACGGCTCGACCGGCGGCGGACTCTTCCTCGACGCCGGCGCGAACGGCGTCCCCGTCTCGGCCACGATCACCCACGTCGACGGCATCGTCTTCGCCCGCTCGACCTTCGACAGCTCGGCGAACTACCGCAGCGCGATGGTGGTCGGACGGGCCACCGTGGTGCCGGCCGAGCTCCGGGCGGACGCGCTCCGCCAGGTGTCCGACCACCTCATGCCGGGTCGTCGGGCGGAACTGCGCGAGATGACCGCGAAGGAGGTCCGCCAGACCCAGGTCCTGCAACTCCCGCTCGACGCCGCCAGCGTCAAGGTCCGCGCCGCCGGTGTGGGGGAGTCACCCGACGACGGCGAGGATCACCGCACCTGGGCCGGCGTCCTGCCCGTCGCACTCCGGGCGGGGGCACCGGTGCCCGGCGCGCTCGCCGCGGACGCGGCAACCCCGGTCGATGCCTCCGTGGTCGCGCTCGCCGCACGACTCGACGCGCTCGCCGAGGGACGGGAGGCCCGGCTCGCCTCCGCGTGACGAGTTCCGCCGGTGAGACGCGTCGGGTCGGGTCGGCGAGCCTGTGACGGACCGCAGGTTCGTGGCCCGGTTCCCCAGGCGAGATCAGGTTCGTGACCAATACGTTATCTTCCCGAGTCGCCGCTCAGACTGGGCGCCTCGGACCCGGAAGGAACCATGGGACGCCACGCTCTGCCCGCACTCGACGACGACCGTCGAGCCGCACCCGTCCCGACCTCCACACCCGGACCGCGCACCCGTGGCCGCCGCTCAGCAGCGGGTCCGGCCGTCGCCCGCTCCACCTTCGTCGAGCACCGCCGCCCGGCCCGCGTGGTCGCGCTCGCTCCCGCCCGAGCCGTGCAGCCGACGACGAACGCCTTCGTCTCGCGGAACGCCGCACTCCGTGCCGAGCGCGTCGCCGATCCGCGCCACGTCCGCCGCGCCGCGAACGCCAAGCGTGCCGCGCTGCTCCTCGCGCCGGCGCTCGCGATCACCTCGACGCTGTCGTTGTCGATCCCGGCGGAGGCGGCGACGGCCGTCCCCGCTCCGGCGACCACCACCACGTCGCAGGACCTGCAGACCTACACGGTCGCCCACGACGTCCAGGTGCCGATCGTGTCCTCGGACGGCGTGACGACCACCTCGATCGTGTCGTACCCGACGCTGGTGCTCCGCTTCGGCGTGACCGAGACCCAGGCGAAGTCGGCACTGTCGGCTGCGCTCTCGGCCGGCGGCGACCGCGCCACCGTGCTCCAGACGGCACTGCAGTACCTCGGCGACCCCTACGTCGAGGGCGGGGCCAGCCACTCGGGCATCGACTGCTCCGGGCTGACGATGGTGGCGTACCAGGCGGTCGGCATCCAGCTCGCCCACTACGTCCCGACACAGGACGCCGCTGCGACGACGGTGCCCGAGTCCGAGGCGCTGCCGGGCGACCTGGTGGTCTACGACGACGAGGACCACGTCGGCCTGTACCTCGGCCAGGGGCTCGTGCTCCAGGCACCGCACCCGGGCGAGGTCGTCGACATCGTCCCGATGTACCCGGCCGCGCACCACTTCAGCCGGCTCCTGCCCGCCGGTTCCTGAGCGGCGACCACCCGTACCCGGAGCAGGACACGGACCCGGGGCGGCGACCACCTGACGGGCCGGACCGGCGCGCTCGAGGGGTTGCGGGCCTCCCGTAAGCTGGAGTGATGGCCACCGACACCCGCACACCGTTCGAGGAGCAGCGCTCTGCCCGCCCGCAGGTGCGCCCGCGCACCGAAGGATGGCAGCAGGCGACCGGGACCGACGGTCGGCCGCTGCTGCAGTTCGCGTCCCCGAAGCGGGGCAAGCCGCCGGTGCACCTGGCGGACCTGACGGTGGCGGAGCGCGAAGCCAAGGTGAAGGAACTCGGTCTGCCCGGGTTCCGCGCCAAGCAGCTCGCCACCCACTACTTCACGCACTACACGTCCGACCCGGCGAAGATGACCGACCTGCCGGCGGCCCAGCGCGAGGAACTCGTCGCCGGGATGCTGCCGCCCATGCTGACTGAGACCCGTCGTCTCGAGACCGACAAGGGCGACACGATCAAGTTCCTCTGGAAGCTGCACGACGGCGCCCTGGTCGAGTCGGTGCTCATGCGCTACCCCGGTCGCATCACCCTCTGCGTCTCATCCCAGGCCGGCTGTGGCATGAACTGCCCGTTCTGCGCGACCGGACAGGCCGGCCTCACCCGGAACATGTCGACGGCCGAGATCATCGAGCAGATCGTCCGCGCGAACGCCGCCATCGCCGCCGGGGAACTCGGGGGAGACCCGCGCAAGGGCGGGCAGGACCGTGTCGACGCCGAGCGCGTGACGAACATCGTGTTCATGGGCATGGGGGAGCCGCTCGCGAACTACAAGCGCGTGATGGACGCCGTGCGGATCATGGTCGCTCCGCAGCCGAACGGCCTGGGCATGAGTGCCCGCGGTATCACGATCTCGACCGTGGGCCTGGTGCCGGCGATGCTCAAGCTCGCGGAAGAGGACATCCCCGTGACCTTCGCGCTCTCGCTGCACGCACCCGACGACGAACTCCGTGACGAGCTCATCCCGGTGAACTCGAAGTGGAAGGCTGACGAGGCGATCGACGCCGCCCACAACTACTACGTCAAGACCGGTCGGCGAGTGTCGATCGAGTACGCGCTCATCAAGGACATGAACGACCACGCCTGGCGAGCTGACCTGCTGGCGGAGAAGCTCAACAAGCGTGGCAAGGGCTGGGTGCACGTCAACCCGATCCCGCTGAACCCGACGCCCGGCTCCGTGTGGACGTCGTCCGAGGTCCACGTGCAGGACGAGTTCGTCCGCCGACTCAACGCCGCCGGCATCCCGACGACCCTCCGCGACACCCGCGGCAAGGAGATCGACGGTGCCTGCGGGCAGTTGGCCGCGGCCGACTGACGAAGCGTTCTCGATGCCGGTCGCCATGGCGACGGGTCTGCCAGGAGGCGCGGTGCGGGTTCGCACCGCGCCTTCCGGCGTTCCTGGGGGCGCGTACCCATCACTCCGCGTACAACGCGACACGCCCGGGTGTCGAGCTGGCTTGGCGCTGCCGTTCACCCGTGCGTAAAGTAATCACTCGTTGCCGCTGAGGCGGAGAACGGAACGGCCGAGACACTGACCGGGTCACTGACCTGGAAGATGCAATCCGGCCCCGTGCTTCCCCGGGCAACGAACCAGCCTCTCTGGCGTGACATCGTGTTGGTGTTGTGTGGGGAGTGCGTCTGGTCCTTGAGAACTCAACAGCGTGCACATTGTCAATGCCAATTTTATTGACCTCGTGCTCGATCGGTTTCGGCTGGTCGGGTCATGAAGCAATTCCT
>NZ_QKSD01000013.1 GCF_003234085.1 Curtobacterium sp. MCPF17_052 | reverse complement strand
CGGCAGATGTGTATAAGAGACAGGGGTAGAGCGGGCGAGCGGGCGGAGCGAGGCGAGGCGAGCGAGGCGAGGCGAGCGGGCGGAATGCCACGGTCCTCTCCCCGCCCGCCACGGGGTTCCGCCCGCTCGCCGTCATGGGGACGGGAGGCGCACCACCCGGCCGACACGAGCCTCCCGTCCGCCTTGGGGTGAGTGGGCGCAAATGGGCGGTTCCTTCCGCTGCATCGGTGCGTTTCCGCCCGCTCACACCCGCGTGTCGACTCGAACGGGGCCCGCTCCGGCGAGCGGGTGGAAGCGGGCGTGCCATCCGCCGCAGCGGTGCGTTTCCGCCCGCCCGCATGCGCGGGGACGGGAGGCGCGGGGCCAGGCCGCCAGGCGCCTCCGGGCCGCCAGCTGCCCAGTGGGCGGCGGGCGAACGGGCGCAAAGCGGCGCACGCACGGCGCGCGCGCCGCTTTTCCGCCCGCTCACACCCGAGGCGGAGTCGCTCTGGTGAGCGGGCGTTGCAGGAGGGTGCACTCGCGACGGACCCTGGTACTCCGCCCGCTCGCGTGAGCCGGACGGGAGGCACGGGACCAGCCCGCCTCGAACCTCCCGTCCGGCAGACGGCGAGCGGGCACGACCCGTGGCGCGACCGTCACGCACCCTGGCATTCCGCCCGCTCACGCCCGAGGGCGGACGGGCACGCCCGGCAACGCGACAGCGGCCGGCCCGGAGGCCGACCGCTGTCGGATGGGTCGCGCGGTTCCTCAGTGGAAGGCGGGCACGATCAGGTAGATGCCGTAGAGCACGGCCGCACCGCAGAGCACGAAGCAGACCACGGCGAGCGCCCGCAGCATCCGGACGGCCGACGCCGCGGCGTTCGGGTTCGGGAAGCCCGCCGTGGCCGGTCCGATCGTGCCGTCGTCCTTCACGGTGTACTTGCCGGCCCGGGTGTCGGCGGCGCTCCAGAAGCGGAGGCCGACGGAGTACACCGAGACGACGAAGCACGCCGAGACGACCGCGACGAGTGCCACGAGGAGGAACGCTCCCCAGTCGATGCCCATCAGCGACGGCCTCCCTTGCGTCCGGCCATGCGGCGGAGCGTCCGCTCACGGCTCAGTTCGGCGCGGCGGGCGGCGACGGCCTCAGCGCGCTTCTTGCGTTGCAGTCCGCGCTGCTCCTTGCGGGTCAGCACGGCGTTCGCGGCGACGTCGATCTCGATGGCCGAGGCATGCTCGTGCGGCTTCCGGAGCGACCACAGGTACAGGCCGAGGATCACGATCGCACCGACGACCGCGTCGATCACCAGGCCGATCACGCCGAAGCGGGCGATGCCCGACGCGACCGCGCCGACCGCAGCCGCTGCTGGCAGGGTGATGAACCAGGCGATGACGATCTTGCCCGCGGTCGACCACTGGATCTTCGACCCGCGCCGACCGAGTCCGGCGCCGATGATCGACCCGGAGGACACCTGCGTGGTGGAGAGCGCGAAGCCGAGGTGGCTCGAGGCCAGGATCGTCGCAGCGGTCGAGGCCTCGGCGGCGAAGCCCTGCGTCGCACGGATCTCGGTGATGCCGGAACCGAGGGTGCGGATGATGCGCCACCCGCCGGTGTAGGTACCGAGTGCGATCGCGAGCGCGCAGGCCACGACGACCCAGAACTGCACGCCCTGGTCCGCCGACTGCGCACCAGACGCGATCAGCGTGAGCGTGATGACGCCCATCGTCTTCTGCGCGTCGTTCGTGCCGTGTGCGAGCGACACCATCGACGAGGTGAAGATCTGGCCGATGCGGAAGCCGCCACGCTCGTTCGGGAACACCGGGCGCCGCGTGATCCGGTACGCGATCCGCGTGGCGAGCAGCGACACCAGCGACGCGATCACCGGCGACAGGAACGCGGGGATGATCACCACCGTCAGCAGCGCCGCGTAGTTCACCGAGTCGAAGCCGGCCCCGACGATCGCGGCGCCGATGAGGCCACCGAAGAGCGCATGCGAGGACGACGACGGCAGACCGCGGAGCCACGTGATCATGTTCCAGACCACCGCCCCGATCAGTCCCGCGAAGATCATCTCCGGACTGATGGCGACGCCACCGGGTCCCTCGTTGATGAGCCCGTGCGAGATCGACGTCGCCACAGCAGTGCTGAGGAACGCCCCGACGAGGTTGAGCACCGCTGCGACGGAGACCGCCACCGTGGGCTTCATGGCGCCGGTCGCGATCGGGGTCGCCATTGCGTTGGCGGTGTCGTGAAAACCGTTTGTGAAGTCGAAGAAGAGGGCCAACGCAATGACCAGGACGACTATGAGCGTGATGTCCACCGCCGGCAAGTGTCCCAGGCGAGGGGGCATCGAGCAAGCCGGACGGACACCTGTTGTTCATCTGGCCTTCACGTTCGCTCAGGTCCGCGGCTCCGGGATGGGAAGATGGACCCGTGGACATCGCCGAGTTGCTCATCCTGCTGGTCGGATCGCTCGCCGTCACGGGGTTCGCTCGGGCCTGGGGACTCCCGGCACCGCTGCTCGTCACCGCCGTCGCTCTGGGCGTGTCGTTCATCCCCGGACTGCCGCACATCGAGATCGACTCAGAGGTGATCCTCACGGTCGTCCTGCCACCGCTGCTCTACTCGGCGGCGCTCGACGTGTCGTGGCAGAGCTTCCGCGGCTCGATCAAGCAGATCCGACGGCTCGGGATCTTCCTGGTCATCGTCACGGCGCTCGCGGTCGGCCTGGCGGCGTACCTGATCATCCCGGACATGACGTGGCCTGCAGCGATCCTCCTGGGCGCCATCGTCGCCCCGCCGGACGCGGTGTCCGCCGCGGCCATCGGTCGGAAGCTCGGGCTCCCCCGACGCGTGATGACGGTGCTCTCCGGCGAGAGCCTGATCAACGACGCGGCGTCCCTGACGCTGGTCCGGGTGTTCACGCTGATCATCGCCGGGGCCTCGTTGACGATCTGGCAGGACCTCGCGATCTTCGGCCTCGCGATCGGCGTCGGACTCGTCGTCGGCGGCGTCCTCGGCGTCCTCGTGCACTGGATCCGGATGCGGATCAACGACCCGGTGGTCGAGACGATCATGAGCATCCTGCTGCCGTTCGTCGCGTACATCCTGGCCGAGGAGCTGTCCGGCTCCGGCGTCATCGCGGTCGTCACCGCCGGGCTCTACATCGGCTACAACTCGCCGAAGGAGGGGTACGCGACCCGCCTGCAGGAACGCCCGCTCTGGACGAGCATCGACGTCATCCTCGAGGGCTTCGTCTTCGCGCTGATCGGACTGCAGCTCAACACGGTCGTGCAGGACCTGGTGGAGAGCGAACGCAGCCTCGGCCAGACCCTGACCGCCGCTGCCGTCGTACTCGCGGTCGTGATCCTGGTCCGACCGCTGTTCATCTTCGAGTCGTACGCCCGGAACCGTCTCCACGGTCGCTTCATCCGTCCCCTGCGCGTCCGGCTGTCCCGAGGACACCGTTCCCTGCGCTGGATCCGCGGCACGGCGGAACCGAGACTGAACTGGCGCGAGTTGACGGTGATCTCGTGGACCGGCATGCGCGGGGTGGTGACCCTCGCCGCCGCCGTCTCCGTCGTCGCGAGCCCGACGCAGATCCCGGCGCAGGACACGATCTTCGTGATCGCGTTCATCGTCACCGTCGGCACCCTCCTGCTGCAGGGGCTGACCCTGCCGTTCGTGATCCGCGCCCTCAGGGTGCAGGACCCGGCCGAGGACGACAAGGACCGCCGCAGCGAGATGCTGCTCAACCAACGGACGACCGTCGCCGCGATCGAGCTGCTCGACCGCCGTCGGCCGGAGTGGGGCACCCGGTACGGTCCGGAAGCGACCGCCAAGGTCCTCGCCCGTCTGAAGGCCCGTCTCGAACGCCAGGCGGAGACGTTCCGGCAGGACGCAGAAGAAGAGGAGTCCGAGGACCGCAGGACCTCGGTCCGGCTCCGCGGGACGCAGATCCAGGACATCCGCCGCGAGCTGCTCGACCGCCGACGCGAGATCGTCCTCGAGGAACGCGAGAAGGGCAACCTCGACGAGGAGGTCATGCGCCGCGTGCTCGTGACGCTCGACGCCGAAGAGCTCGCGATGGACTCGGCGCAGGCGTCCCGCAGCCGTTCCTGACCTGCCCGCACCCTGGTGCCCGGGCGTACCCTGGAACGCCAGACGACAGGACAGGAGCGCACCGCCGAGTGAGCACGCCGCGGAACGAAGCACGCAGGAACAACGACCTCCCGACGCGCAGCGCCGACGACACAGCGCGGGTCGCGCACGAGCGGTCGCGGCCGGTCCACCGCCCCGGCCGGGAGGCGCGCCCCACTCCGCCACCGAAGCAACACATCGGCCGCTACCGCCGTTGGTACGCCACGTTGCACCCGTCGCTGCAGCTCATCGGGCTCCAGCTGTGGATGCCGCTGTTCTTCATCGTCGGGTTCTGCCTCTGCTACGTGTTCGCCTTCCACGCCCCGCATCCGCACGACGTCCCGATCGGCATCGTCGGCAGCGACCAGACACTCATCGGGGCCGTGCAGAAGGCCCTCCCCGGCGAGTACCTCTTCTCGTCCTACGACTCACTCGCCGGCGCGAAGCGCGACGTCGTCGCGGGGACGATCGCGGTGGCCTACGACCCGTCGGCCAACGAGCTGTTCAAGGCCAGCGCGCACCAGTTCCAGGTCGCGAGCCTGGTGCCCGCCACACTGACCGCGGTGCTGACCGGCGCGGGACTGGCCGCTCCCCGGGTGACCGAGCTCGCTCCCCTGCCGGCCTACGACGAGTACGGCACGGTCGCGATGTACGTGATGCTGGCGTGGTGCATCGGCGGCTACATGGTCGCGATGTTCATCGGCATCATGGGCGGCCCACTGCGCCACCGGACGCGCATGACGGTCATCGTCACCGGTGGTCTGGTCATCTCGCTCATCACGAACACCCTCGCCGGCCCCGTCGTCGGCGCGATCCACGGGCACTTCATCCCGCTCGTCCTCATCGCCTGGGGTTGGATCGTGGCGATCGGGCTGGCGGTGAACGGCCTGAGCTACTTCGTCGGACGGTTCATCGCCGCGCCGGCCATGATCTGCTTCGTCTTCCTGTCGATGCCGTCGTCCGGTGGTGCCTACCCGAAGTGGTTCATGCCGGAGCCGTTCGCGTGGCTCAACAACGTCGTGGTCGGTTCGAGCATGGTCGACATGATCAAGCACCAGCTCTACGGCGTCGGCCCGGGCCCGGAGCGCGGCCTGGTCACGATGGGCTGCTACGCCGCCGCCGGGCTCGTCCTGATGTTCCTCGGCAAGAAGTGGTGGGAACGCCGCCGGATCCGCGCGATCGTCACCGGCCGGACCACGATGTTCCAGGACGCGAACACCGCGAACCGCGAGTTCCTGGGCCGTGAGCGGGACGCCGAACTCGAGCGGAACGGTCTCATCTCGACCGAGACCGGCACGCTGCAGGTCCTGCGCGACGACGACTGGGAGGACGAGCGCGCCGCCGGTGACGTCTTCACCGGCGGACGCGACGGGCTCGAGAACGAGCCGCTGAACCCACGTCGATGAGCGTCCGAGCGAGGGCTATCCTGATCCGATCATGACCCGAACCGCCTGGCACCGCCTCCTCATGACGATCGTCGTCGTCTTCCTCGTCATCGCGGCGCTGTCCTACGTCACGAGCATCGTGCTCGCGCCGAGCGGTGGCCGCAGCGTCGCCGGGCTCTGGGACGGCTGGGCGATGTTCGCGCTCGTCGCCGCGATCGCGTTCGGCGTCGTCGACTTCTTCGTCCGGCCGCTCGGCGGACAGAGCGGGGACGCGGACGTGATGGCCGAGGCCGAAGCCGCGCGCACCGGCAACACCCCGACGCAGCGCGCACGCTGACGAGCGCCGGCGGTCAGAGCGTCAGGACGGCCGTGCCGGGCAGCGATCAGGCCGGTTCGCCGATCCCCGTCCCGGTGAACCCGGCGACCGAGGCGTTGTCCTCCGCGAACACCACCCGCGCACCGACCTGCCCGCCAGCCAGGACCCCGGGCAGCCAGTAGCGCGCGTCGTCCCACATCGCGTCGTACGGCACGGCGTCCACCGGCACCCAGCGGGGCTCCAGCTCGTCACCACCCGACGGGTCGCCTTGCCAGCGGCGGCAGACGAAGACGTCCGAGACCTGGGACCAGGACGGGCGGAACGGGAACCGGTAGTCCAACGTGCCACGGGCCTCCAGGTCGGCCGGGTCGATGCGGAGGCCCACCTCCTCCGCCACCTCGCGCACGGCGGTCTCGACCGCTGTCTCGACACCCTCGCGCTTGCCGCCCGGCCCGACCACGCGCCCGGTGCCGAGGCCCCGCCGCTTCTCGCCGAGCAGCACCTCCGGCCCGTCCGCACTGTCCCGCAGGAGGTACACGACGACGACGGCCGGGTGCTGGGACTTGCTCTCGTCGCGCTCGGTCATGTGTCCAGTGTGACCGATCGGATGACGTACGCTCGTTGCATGGCAGGCGTGCTGTGGGGGCGTCATGGCTGAGTCTCGCAGGACGGGGCGCAGCCTCGAGGTGCTGCGCGCCGAAGCCGCCGAGGAGATCTCGGTCATCGTCGAACACCGGTGTCGGCAGGGCGACGATCCCTGGGACTTCATGCACACGCTGCCGAGCGTCGACGAGCAGGTCGTGCTGATCCTCCGGGCCGAGGCGATGGAGCTCGACGTCCGCATCGGCCAGCGCAGCGCACAGTGGTCGTCGCACCCGGCCTCCGGGCACGGCACCGAGCACGGCGAGGAGTACCACCGCCTCCGCCGCATCGCGCTCCAGCACCCGGAACTCACCGAGGCCGTGTGGAAGCTCATGGACGCACTGCCCGGTGGTCGCTGACAACCACCTGGGGTTGGATGGGGGCATGACCGACACCGTCCTCGCCGTCCTGAACCAGCCCTCCCGCGCTGCCGCGCCGCACGACCCGGAGGCAGAGGCCTTCACGTGGGTGAAGCCGCTCGAGGAGCACATCCAGGTGATGGACCTCGGCCTGACCCGGGGTGACGGTGTGTTCGAGACGATCACGGTCATCGACGGGCGTCCGCAGGCACTCGAGGCGCACCTCGCCCGCTTCGGTCGGTCCGCCGCCAAGCTCGACCTGCCGGAGCCGGACCTCGATGCCTGGCGACAGGCGATCGAAGCGGTCTGTGCACGGCTGGACCCGGTGCGCGAGGCGTACGCGAAGACCGTCCTGACGCGCGGGGTCGAGGGCCTCGGCCGTCCGACCGGCTGGGTCTACTCGGCCCCCTCCGCCGACCAGACCCGCGACCGCACCGAGGGCATCGGGGTCGTCACCCTGGACCGTGGCTACCGGCACGACGTCGTGCGGACGTCGCCCTGGCTGCTGCAGGGCGCGAAGACGCTGTCGTACGCGATCAACATGGCCGCCCTCCGCGAGGCCGTCCGCCGTGGTGCCGACGACGCGCTCTTCGTCTCGACCGACGGCTACGTCCTCGAGGGCACCCGCGCGAACCTGGTCATGGCGGTCGGTGGCCGCCTCGTCACCCCACGGACCGACATCGGGATCCTGGACGGCACCACGCAGGCCGACGTCTTCCGCTTCGCCGAGCAGGAGGGCATCGAGACCGCCTACGAACTCGTCACGCTCGACGACCTGCGGGCCGCGGACGCGCTGTGGCTGGTGTCGAGCATCCGGCAGGCCGCTCCGATCCACACGGTCAACGGCGTGCCGCAGGAGATGGACCTCGGGATGACGGAGCGCATCAACGACTTCCTCCTGTCGCGTCAGGACTGAACCGGCCGGACCCGACGACGGACGGGAGGCTCGGTGCGGCGCCGCCCCGAGCCTCCCGTCCGTCAACCGGTCACCGACACCGGGCTGGTCACCAGCGCGGTGTCGTCACGCCCTGTCCGTCGACGTAGGCGAAGACCTGCTCGCCCTCGATCCAGACGCGCTGGGCGCGGCTGGTGGCGTCGAGCGGGTCGCCGTCCCAGAGGACCAGGTCGGCGTCGAGCCCCTCGGCGATGCGCCCGACCCGGTCCCCGAAGCCGAGGATGTCGGCCGGGGCCGAGGTGATCGCTTCGAGCGCGGTCTGTCGCGGCAGGCCGTCGCGCACCGCCATCGTCGCCTGGGTGACGAGCATGTTGATCGGGACGACGGGCGCGTCGGTGGTGATCGCGACGCGGACACCGGCCGCCGCGATCGTGGTGAGGTTCGGGATGCCGCGGTCGCGCAGCTCGACCTTGGAACGACTGGTGAACAGCGGTCCGTAGATCACCGGGATGCCCTTCTCGGCGAGCAGGTCGGCGATCTTGTGGGCCTCGGTGCCGTGGTTGACGACCAGGCGGTAGCCGAACTCCTCGGCGAGACGGACGGCGGTGGCGATGTCGTCGTGGCGATGGGTGTGCTGGTCCCAGGCGAGTTCGCCGTCGAGGACGCGGACCAGGGCCTCCTTCGTGAGGTCACGAGTGAACGGCTCGTCCTTCCGTGCGGCGGCGTCACGGGCGGCCCGGTAGTCCTGTGCGGCGACGAACGCCTCGCGGATCACCTTCGCGACGCCGAGGCGGGTGGAGGGGGTCTGCCCCTTCTCGCCGTAGACCCGCTTCGGGTTCTCGCCGAGGGCGCTCTTGATGCTCACCGCGTCGGAGATGAGCTGCTCGTCGATGGTCCGGCCACCCCAGGTCTTGATCGCGACCGTCTGCCCACCGATGGGGTTGCCGGAGCCGGGCTTCACCACGATGCTCGTGATGCCGCCGGAGAGGGCGTCGCGGAACCCCTCGTCGTCGATGTCGACCGCGTCGATCGCGCGGACAGCGGCCATGTTCGGGCCGGTCATCTCGTTGGTGTCGTTGCCGGCCGAGCCGTTCGCCTCTTCGTGGATGCCGACGTGGCCGTGGGCCTCGACGAAGCCGGGCAGCAGCCAGGCGCCGGCGGCGTCGATCACGGGCAGGCCGTCGGGAGGCGTCACGTCGGGTCCGACGGCCGTGATCCGGCCGTCCTGGACGACGACCGCTCCCCCGTCGAACTCCGCCCCGTCGACGGGGACGACGTGGGCACCGGTGATCACGAACGAGTTGTCAGTCATTCCACAACGGTACCGATCACATCGGTGGACGCCTCGGTCTTCGTACACGACATACGGGTTCTTCGCGGTGGAGGACGGCTCGTGGGTACCGTCTGGAGACCCGACGAGCGGAGGCAGGATGCACCACCACGACACCCGGTCGCCCCGGCCTGACTGGCCGGCGCACCGCACGGCGACCCGACCGTGGCGCAGCAGTGGACGACCGCCCCGAGCCGACCGCATGGTCCGCTCGGTCCGGTGCTCGCTGCCGCCCCGCATCGCCCACCGCACCTGGACCGCACCCCCGACCACGGCGGACTTCGTGTCGCGGGTCACCGAGCGCCTGACGGGGCTCGACCGACGCCTCGGTGACCGCACCGCGACCTTCGACCTGCTCGCCCGGACCGAGGCCGTCTCGTCCTCCCGGATCGAGGACGAGCACGCCACGCTCGACGACTACGCCCGAGCCCTCGTCGGCATCCGCGCGAACGGCAGCGCGACGGCGATGGTCGGCGCGACCGCGGCCCTCAGGGCGATGATCGACGACGTCGGCCGGGGCGGCATCACCGAGCGCTCGGTGCTCGACGCGCACGCCGTGCTCATGCGTGACGACCCCGTCGACGGCCCGGTCGCGGGGCGCTGGCGGCAGGTGCAGAACTGGATCGGTGGCGGAGCGTCACCGCGCGACGCCGCGTACGTCCCGCCGCCGGCCGACGACGTCGCCGAGGCCATGGACGACCTGTTCGCCTTCCTCTCGCGGGACGACCTCGACCCGATCGTCCAGGCGGCGATCGCCCACGCCCAGTTCGAGTCCGTCCACCCGTTCACCGACGGCAACGGGCGGATCGGCCGCGCCCTCGTCAACGCCGTGCTCCGACGACGCGGTCTGACGTCCTCGCTCGTGGTCCCCGTGGCCGCGGCACTCGTCGCGGACCGGGCCGGGTACTTCGCCGAACTCGTCCGGTACCGGGACGGGCACGTCGACGGTGTCGTGACCCTGGTCGCCGCGGCGATCGGCACCGTGTGTGACGAGGTCGAGTACGCGGCACTCCGACTCGACGAGATCGAGCACGACCGTGCCGCGGTGCACAGCACGAGCTGCGGACCAGGGGGTGACGCACGACTCCGCGGTGCTCCGCGTCCTGCTCGCGGACCCGGTCCTGACCGAGGCGGCGATCAGTGCCGCGCTGCCGCCGGACCTGCCCTGGACGGACGCGGTGATCGACGACCTGGTCGCCGCGGGCGTGCTGCGGCCGGTCACCGAGCGGCGACGGGACCGTGCATGGGTGGCGTCGGACGTGCTGGCGGAGCTCGACGCGCTCGCGGAACGCATCCGGGCGGCCGTGGTGCCGTCGACCTCGGCGGCCGTGCCGGCGGACTCGGTGGTGGATGCCGAGGCGGTGGGCGGAGCGGCGGGGCCGGGCCGGTCCTCCATGCCGAGCGAATAGGGTGGGCCGGGTGACCAGCGAGCACGACGTGACCATCCCGCCGACCGCCGCCAAGCGGCCCCGGACGCGGACCCACCACGGCATCGACTTCGTCGACGACTACGAGTGGCTGCGCGACAAGGAGTCCCCGGACACCATCGCGTACCTCGAAGCCGAGAACCGCTACACCGAGGGGCAGACCGAGCACCTCAGCGGGCTCCGTCAGCGGCTCTTCGACGAGGTCAAGACCCGCGTGCAGGAGACCGACCTCTCGGTCCCCGTCCGCATGGGCCAGTGGTGGTACTTCACCCGGACCAGCGAGGGCAGCCAGTACGGGGTGCAGTGCCGCGCTCCGATCAGCGGACCCGACGACTGGACCCCGCCGTCGCTCGAGGCGGCAGCCGAGCACTCGCCGACGGGCGCCGGCACCCTGCCCGGGGAAGAGGTGGTCCTGGACGGCAACGCCCTGGCCGAGGGGCACGACTTCTTCTCGCTCGGCACCTACGACATCAGCGACGACGGTCGCCGGCTGGTCTACGGCGTCGACGTCGAGGGGGACGAGCGCTACACCCTGGCGGTCCGGGACCTCGAGACGGGACAGGACCTCGGCGACACGATACCGAACACCGGAGCCGGCGCGACGTTCGACCCCTCGGGCCGGTACGTCTTCTACCCGACCGTCGACGACTCGTGGCGACCGGACCGCATCTGGCGGCACACCGTCGGTACGTCCGCGGACGCGGACGTGGTGGTGTTCGAGGAGCCGGACGACCGCTACTGGGTCGGCGTGGGCGTGACCCGCTCGTCGCAGTACATCGTCATCGAGCTCGGGTCGAAGATCACCTCCGAGGCGCTCGTCCTCGACGCGTCCGACCCGACCGGCGAGTTCCGTGTGGTGTGGCCCCGTCGTGAGGGCGTGGAGTACGAGATCGAGCACGCGATCGTCGGCGGCAGCGACCGACTGCTGGTCCTGCACAACGACGGCGCCGAGAACTTCGAGCTGGTGGACGTCCCCGCCGACGACCCGACGTCGGAGTCCGACCGCCGCGTCGTCGTCGCGCACCACGCCGAGCGACGCATCGAGTCGGTCGACGCCTTCGCCGGACACCTGGTGCTCGAGTACCGGTCCGAGGCGCTCCCCCGGATCGCGATCATCCCGATCGAGGGCGACGGCTACGGCGACGCGCACGAGGTCCCCTTTGACGAGGCGCTGTTCTCGGCTGGCCTCGGTGGCAACCCCGAGTGGGACCAGCCGACGCTCCGCCTCGGGTACACGTCCTTCGTCACCCCGTCCGAGGTCAGCGACCTGGACCTGGCGACCGGCGAGGTCACCGTGCTGAAGCGGCAGCCGGTGCTGGGCGGCTACGACCCGGCCGACTACGTGCAGGAGCGCGACTGGGCGACCGCGTCCGACGGCACGCGGGTCCCGATCTCGCTCGTGTGGCGCCGTGACGCCGTCGATGCCGACACCCCGGCCCCGCTGCACCTGTACGGGTACGGCTCGTACGAGCACTCGATCGACCCGGGCTTCAGTGTGATGCGCCTGTCGATGCTCGACCGCGGGGTCGTCTTCGCCGTCGCCCACGTCCGCGGTGGCGGCGAGCTCGGCCGGCACTGGTACGAGGACGGCAAGACCCTGACGAAGAAAAACACGTTCACGGACTTCGTCGCCGTCGCCGATCACCTCATCGACAGCGGCCGGACCACGCCCGAGCGTCTGGTGGCCGAGGGCGGCAGCGCCGGCGGCCTGCTGATGGGCGCGGTCGCGAACCTGGCACCCGAACGCTTCGCGGGCATCCTCGCCGCGGTGCCGTTCGTCGACGCGCTGACCAGCATCCTCGACCCGGACCTGCCGCTGACCGTCATCGAGTGGGACGAGTGGGGCGACCCGCTGCACGACCCCGAGGTCTACCGGTACATGAGCGAGTACTCGCCGTACGAGAACGTCCGCGACGACGTGCAGTACCCGCGCATCCTCGCTGTGACCTCCATCAACGACACCCGTGTGCTCTACGTCGAGCCGGCGAAGTGGACTGCGAAGCTGCGCGAGGTCGGCGCTCCGGTGCTCCTGAAGACCGAGATGTCCGCCGGACACGGTGGTGTCAGCGGTCGGTACGACTCGTGGAAGGAGCGTGCGTCCGAGCTGGCCTGGCTGCTCGACGTGCTCGGACTGGCCGACGTCTCCCCCGCAGCCGCGAGCGCGAACCCGATCGCGGCGGGCTGACCCGGAGCACGGACCGAATCCGGCCCGACGACGACGGCGCGCACCCGAGCAGGGTGCGCGCCGTCGTGGTTCCGGGCGTCGCCGTCACACGCGGTTGAGCGCGTGCACCGCCTCGTCGTAGGACTCCTCGGCCACGCGGACCCGGTCTCCCGCCAGGACCCCGTACCCGAAGGTGCCCTCGCCGGCCCGTTCCGCGATGCCGGCCTGCACGCGCAGCTGCTCGAGCGCGTGCAGCGACCGGACCCGCTCGGTGAGCACGTCGGCCGCGGTGCCGATGCGCTTCCACAGCGCATGCGGGAACGCGTCGTCGCCGAGGACGTCCATCGCCATCCGGGCGCGGAGCGTCGCGTGCCAGGCACGCTGGGTCGCCTCGCGGTCGCCGGCCTCGTCGGCGGGGTCGTCCCCGACGGCGACGCGGACGAGGTCGCGGATGCGCGGCTTCTCGATCGCCGAGACGTCCTGCGCGACCCGCTTCGGGTCGCGCAGGGCCCACGCCGTCGGTCGGGGGCGCTCAACGGCGTCGTCGAGGGCGTCGAGCAGTTCGAGGAACGACTCCTCGTGCAGGGACAGGACGACTCCGCGGGTGGCGTCGTCGCGGCGCTGGCGAGTGGCGGCGAGGACGCGCTCGCGGGTGATGGAGTCGACGAGCGCCTCCTGCGCCGGGCTCGACGCGTGCGGCAGTCGGTCGACCAGGTACTCGGCGAGGGCGGCTCGTGCCGTGACGGCTGCGAGTGCGTCGGCCGCGGCGGCGGCCCGGTCGATCTCGTCCCCGTCGGCGAAGGCCGGCCGGTACGACCCGAGGACGGCGGCGATGCCGAGCGCGGTCTCGGCCGTCTCGGCCAGGTCGGTCGGTGCGCCGGACCGGAGTCCGGCCTCCAGTCGGAGCAGCGTGCCGCGGAGCTTCCGCAGCCGCTTGGTGAGTGCGCGCGCCGCGGTGCCCTTGTGCGGCTTCTCCTCGGTCTGGAGGCGCGGTGCCGGTGCCCCCGCCAGCCCCCGTGCCAGCTTGGACGCGACGGCGGCGGGGCCGGCGCCGACGGCGGCGAACCGGCCGTCCAGGGCGGCGAAGAGTTCGTGCGCGATCTGCGGGTCGACGCCCTCGACGGCTTCGACCTCGACCTCCCGCCAGGTGTTCGGGTCCGCCGGCGCGTCGTCGTCGAGGCGTTCGGCGACGACCCGGTCGTCGGCGAGTTCGGCGACCTGGTCACCGTCCTCGTCCAGCAGGCGGGTGACGGTGCGGGTGGTGGTGATGCGGACGACGGGGTGGAGTCCGCGGCCGCGGCGTTCGGTGAAGAGTGCGGCGAGGACGTCGACAGGCACGGTGTCCGGGTCCTCGGTGAGCGGGAAGTGCTGCTCGTGGCGGACGGTGTCGGACTCGGCGCGCTTGATGTGCCAGCCGGCGTCGTGTCCGCCGGTCCGCCGTCGGACGGTGACGTGGGCGGCGACGAGGTCGTACCGCTGGGTGTCCCAGTAGGTGGCGTCGAGCTCGAAGGGCTCCTGGACGTCGGTCTGCATGATCCCGCCGGCGCCGACCAGGTCGGGCAGTGCGGCGCCGTCGGGCAGGTCGTAGGTGCGCTCGATCTCGAGGTGGGTGTCGCTCACACGGTCTTGTCTACCAGGGTGGCGGCGTGGTCCTCACCACGGGTGGGTCGGCGGTGTGGCCGTCGTCCCTCGTCAGGGAGCCGCGGCCGGACGCGGGGCCGGAGGCTCGGTCGGACGCAGGGTCGGACGCGGGGTCGGACGCGCCTCCCGGGAACCGGGGTTACCGTGAGCACATGAGCGAGACGATCACCCGTGACGCGTTCGTGCCCGAGGCCGGCGGCGTCACCATGTTCACGACTTCCTGGTGCGGCTACTGCGCCCGACTGAAGAACCAGATGACCAAGGCGGGCGTGCCCTTCCGCGAGGTCGACATCGAGAACACGCCCGGCACGGCCGAGCTGGTCGCCGAGGTCAACGGCGGCAACCAGACCGTGCCGACGCTGGTCTTCCCCGACGGCAGCACGGCGACGAACCCGTCCCTGGCCGAGGTGCAGTCGCGCGTCTGACGCGCGGCGGCGCCCGGCCCCGGCGCCCGGCGTAAGCCGGCCCCGGCGCCCGGCGCAAGCCGGACCCGCACAACAGGAACCCGCTCGAACCACGGTCTCCCGTGGTTCGAGCGGGTTCCTGTTGTGCGCAGCCGAACGGCGCCAGCCGGCCAGCCAGCCGGCCAGCCAGCCGGCCGCGCCCTACCGCGAGAGCGCGTCGAGCAGCAGCGCCGCCATCGCGTCGAGCTGGATGTCGCCGGAGTCGACGACCTCTTCGTCCGACCCGTCGAGCGCGCGGGCGGCGAGGCCGGCCTTCGAGTCGATGAGCTCGGCGATCTTGGTGTCGATCGTCTGCGCGGCGATGATGCGCCACGCGGTGACCGGCTCTTCCTGACCGATGCGGTGCACGCGGTCGATCGCCTGCGTCTGCTCGGCGCTCGTCCACGACAGTTCGGCGAGGACGACGTTGGAGGCGACCTGCAGGTTGAGGCCGACGCCCGCCGCGGTGAGCGAGCAGACGATGACGGCCACGTCGGGGTCGTTCACGAACGAGTCGATCTCGGCCGTGCGCTGCGCGGGCGTCTGGTCGCCGCGGATCGTCGCGGTGCGCAGGTGCCGGCGGGCGAAGACCTCCTCCGCCTGGTCCATCACGTCGAGGTGCTTGGCGAAGAACACGACCTTGCCGACGTTCGAGGCGAGCTGCGCCGCGTAGTCCGCCGCGAGCTGCGCCTTGGCACGGCCGATGCGACGCACCATCGAGAACACGTTCTCCCCGGTGGACGAGGCGTCCTGGTCCTCGAGCTCCCAGCGGGCGACCTGGCGGACGAGCTTCTCGTCGATGCCGTCGACCGGCGCCTGGCCGGTGCGGGCAGCGAGCGCCTGGTGGTACCGCTTGACCAGCTTCGCGGTGAGCTCGCGCTCGGCGTCGCGGATCGAACGGCCCTCGTCGCCGTCGAGCTCGACGGGGATGTCGGCGATCCGGCGGGCCGGGATGTCCGCGGCGACGTCGACCTTGCGGCGACGGACGATGCCCAGGTCGATCACGGCCTTGCGCGCCTCGGTGAAGAAGCCCTGGTCGGCGGGGGTCAACCCGATCTCCTCGAGCTCGTTCATGAGCTGCGCGCGGGGCTTCTTGTCGTCGATCCAGCCGAGGAACTCCCAGATCGTGCGGAAGTCCTCGACCGAGTTGATGAGCGGCGTCCCGGTCAGGGCCATCAGCAGCGGGTTCGCGGTGCGCTCGCGGATCTTCTCGGCGAGCTGCAGCACGAACTTCGAGCGCTGCGAGTCCTTGTTCTTGATGAAGTGGGCCTCGTCGACGACCATGCCCTTGAACCCGAAGGTCCCGAGCCAACCGACGTGCCGGTCGAGGATCTCGTAGTTGACGATGATGATGTCGGCGAACCCGTCGAGGTCCTGGCCGTCCCCGTGGATGACCGTGGCCCGGTGGTTCGGCACCCAGCGCTCGGCCTCGCGAGCCCAGTTCGTCTTGACGACGTTCGGGACGACGACGAGCAGCGGGAACGCCTTCGCGGCGTCGGCAGCGAGCAGCGACTCCGCGGTCTTGCCGAGGCCCGGCTCGTCGGCGAGCAGGAAGGTGCGGTGCCCCTGCGCCGCCGAGGTGACGAGCTCCGCCTGGTGCTTCATCAGCGAGGCACCGGCCGGGGTGTGCAGCGTGGCGGGCTCGGGCAGCGGCATGGAGGCCACTCCGCCGCCGGCGCCGTACTCGAACGACTTGAACAGCGGACCGAAGAGCTCCCAGTTCGCCAGACGACGCGGGTGCGCCACGGGCTGGTCGGCGAGCGCGAAGTCGGGCGGCAGGAACGGGTTCGCGAGCTGCCGCTGCACGACGGACTGTGGCACCACGGACCGCTCGGGCGTCTCGACCGCAGCGGTCGGTTCGGCTGCGATGACCAGGTCCTCGGGCTGCAGCTCGATGCCGGCGGCGATCATCATGTCGCGCTTCACCGTGCGCGTGGCCTCGGAGACCGAGGCTTCCTCGGTGAGGAGCTGGATGACACTGGTGTCCCGCGCAGCGGTCTTCGCGAGGATCGTGGCGACCCCGTCGAGGCGCTTCAGCTGCTCGGCACGCTGCGAGTCGGTGAGGGTCGCGTCCGCCTTGACGCGGGCACGCTCCTCGCGCATGAGCAGGGCGACAGCCTGGAACTTCGTGCGGTTCGTCGCCTTGAGGGGGCCCCGCTGCGCGGCGGCTTCGACCTCGCGCACGGCGCGGGCGAGAACGGGGATGAGGCCGTCGTTGTCGAGCGGCCGGGTCCGGCGCGCAGCCGTCCGCGTGCCACCGGCAGCGCGACGGGTACCTGATCGAGCCAAGGCTCCTCCTGTTCCGCCCTCGTCGGGGCGAGCCACCCGGTACGGGCGGAAGTCGTGTGGTGCGGCTGCCGTGTGTCGTGGCCGTCGCACCGGTGTCCACCGCGGGCCGCCGTGGCCCGCAGCACGCCGGCACGTTCCGACAGGACGCATCGGGGGCCCAGGTGCGGGCCGGTGGCCGATGTGACGGTCTGCGCGGGAGTCCGGCGGCGTCTCACGCACGCCACCCATCCCGGAGGAGGTCCCCCGGAGAACGTCCTGGAGGTCTGACCTACCAGGCGACGCGGCTGCGGCCCGCACCGGCCAGGGACCGGTCGTCGCGGCAGGGATCGACGCGACATGCGAGCACGCCGTGCGTGCGCGGTCAGTTTACTCCCCCGGAACCGACGGAGGCGACTCTCCACACCCCGCGCGTGGCGGGCCTCCCGACCGGGACACGGCGTCACGGGCAGGGCGGACGGGACAGGCGTCAGCGGTGCGGTGCGGAGCGTGGCCGGCCGGCACCGGACGGGAGGCTCGGGGCCGGCTCCGCCAGGGCGGCCCGCGTCGCCGCGAGCAGCTGCTCCGCCGTCGCGATCCCGTTCACCGACCCGGTGGTCGCCTGCCCGCCCGCGTGCGCGAGGAGTTGTGCCCCGATCGCCGGCCCGAGGCGCTCGGCCTCCTGCGGGTTCCGGGCGGCCCAGTCCCGGGCGACGGCGTCCGCGAGGCGCTCGGCGGCGGCACCGCGGTCCACGTCACCACGGGAGCGGTGCCACAGCCCGGTGACGACGAGGTGCGCGACGACCGCGCCGACGTCCCGCACCGGGTACCCCCAACCGGCGGTGTCGATGTCGAGCAGGCCGGAGATGCGCCACGGCTCGTCCTCGTCGACGAAGACCTGCTCGAGGTGCAGGTCACCGTGCACGACCTGCTTCTGCGCGGCGTTCCAGCCGATCGACCGGCGCCCGATCGCGTCGTACAGGCGGTCGATCTCCTCGGCGTCCCCGGGCAGCGCGGTCGTCAGGGTACGGCGGTGCCAGTCCGCGTGGTCCATCGCGTCCGCACGCGCCTGCTGCGTCATCGGTACCGCGGCGATGCGGCCGGTCAGCGCTGCGAGGGACGCCACGAAGCGCGGGTCGTCCGCGATCTCGACGATCCGGCTGCCGGCCGGGACACCCCGGACGAGCTCGAGGACGAGCAGCCCGTCACCGCGGCTCGCCAGCACGCGCGGCACCGGGAGCCCGGCCGCCGCGAACTGCTCGTGGGTGCGGACGATCGGTGCGACCCGGTGCGGCCGGACGATCTTGATGAAGAGGGTGCGCTCGGGTGCGTCGACGCGGACCACGGCACGCTTGCCGGGCCGGTAGGCGGCCACCGTCAGGGTCGGGTCCGTCACCGGCATCCCGAGCGTGGTCAGGAGTTCGGCGACGGCGTCCCGGTAGGTCACCTGCGGCAGCACCGGGAGGCCCGGGTCGTTCGGGTAGGCCCACACCGACACCGGCTCCCCCGTCGCGGGGTCGGTGACGATCGCGCTGTTCTGGTCGTGGGCGCCGCCGGTGTCGACGTAGGTCAGGACGGTGGCCCGCTGGCCGTTCCGGTCGAGGGTGTCGACCTCGTACCCGTAGAGGTAACCGTTGCCCGAGGGTTCGACCGAGTGCGCACGGGCGGCCACGACGGACGTCCCGGACCCGGCGAAGGCCTCGGGGATGACACGCTCATGGTTGGGCCACACGGCCACAGTCAACCGTGTGTGCGGGGATTCGGCGCGTTGCCGAGCGGCTCGGCGTGCGGCTCCTGGCTAGCGTGGAGGGGTGAACCCGGTCAGGCGCCTCCGCAGCTCCAGCCGCACCCCGTTCCTCCAGGTCGTGAAGACCGCGGTGGCGGTGGTCGCGGCGGTGCTGCTGTGCGAGCTCCTGATCCGTGGACCGTTCCCGACCTTCGCCGCGATCGCCGCCCTGCTCGTCGTGCAGCCGAGCATCAACCAGTCGTTCATGAAGGGCCTGGAGCGCAGCGCCGGGGTCCTGCTCGGCGTGGTCCTGGCGACCGGGGTGCACCTGCTCCTCGGCGACGCGGTGTGGATCGTGCTGCTCGTGGTCGTCCTGGCGATCCTGCTCGCCTGGGCACTGCGCCTGACCCCGACCTCGGCGACGCAGGTCGGCATCAGCGGGATGCTCGTGCTGACCGCCGGGGTCGTCACGCCGAACTACTCGGCCGACCGCATCCTCGAGACCGTGATCGGCGCGGTCGTCGCGCTCGTGGTGAACGCCGTCATCGTGCCGCCGGTCCTCCTCGAACCCGCACACCTGGCCGTCGCACGACTCGCCCGCGACACCGCCGCCGCGTTCGAACGCATCGCCGTCGGCCTGACCGAGGGGTGGGACCACGAGCAGTGGGACGCAGCCCTGCTGCAGGCCCGGGCGCTCCGGCAGCAGCACGGCCGGACGGAGGCCGCGCTGACCTCGGCTCGCGACTCGCTCGCCATGAACCCCCGCGGCGGTCGGCACCACACCGTCCTCGAGCGGGACGTCGCCGTCGCCGAACACCTGCGCGTCCTCGTCACCCGGGTCACGGGCATGACACGCGCCGTCCGGGACAACACCGCCCCGGACCTCCGTGCCGACCCGATGGTGGGGCGGATCGCCACCGAGGTCGCCCGCATCGGCTCCGACGTCCGCCGCCTCGGCGCGCAGGTCGAGTCGGCACGACTCACGCCGGGCGAGCTCGCCGAAGGACCGGAGGCGACCGCGGTCGAGCACGCGCTGACCGCGCCGCTCGCGGTCGTCCGGCCGAACTCCCGGCACTGGGTGCTCATCGGAGCGCTGCTGGAGGACGTCCGGCGCGTCCGTGAGGAACTGCTCGGCGAGGACGACTGAGCAGTCTGCTCCGACGTCGGGTCAGCGGACGGGTTCGTCCGTGCCGCACGCGGCCTGGCGCGCCGCCTCGAGGAGGTCCGCCCACACCCCCGCCGCTGGCCACGACGGGTCGGACGTGACCACCTCGACGTCGGCGAACCGACGGATCTCGGCGACCACGGCCTCCCGGCCGGCTGCACGCGCGGCGCGACCCGCTCCGTCCAGCACGGCGGCGAGCAGGTCGGCGACGACGCGGTCGCGATGTGGTCCGTCGAGCGGACCGAGACCGACGACGCCCTCCCGGGCGGAGTCGAGCTCGGCGCGCAGGCGGACGATCTCCGGATGGTCCGGGTCGTGCATGGTGCCCCCCAGTACAGGACGGTCTGTCGGGTACAGCGTCCGGGCCGGAGCATAGCAAGGCGATGGTCCCGGCCAGTACCCGTCGGTCTCGAGCTGTCCACCGGGCGCAACGGGACACCCTCCGTGCTGTGACGGTGTTCAGGCGTGCCGGACGCCGATCCGCCCGCCGGACGGCGTTCGGTGCCACGATGGTCGCGGGAGGTCCAGATGCGCTTGTTGGTGGTCGAGGACGATGACGAGATGCGCGCGCTCATGGAGCGCGGGCTCGCTGCCGAGGGGTACCGCGTCACCGCGGTCGAGAACGGCGTGGAGGCGCTGATCGCCCTCGGTGAGCAGGCCTACGACATCGCCGTGGTCGACGTGATGATGCCCGGGATGTCCGGGTTCGAGCTCGCTCGACGCGTCCGCGAACGGGAGGACCCGGTCCGGATCCTCCTCGTCACCGCACGCGACGCGGTCGACGACCGGGTGTTCGGACTCGACGCCGGCGCCGACGACTACCTCACCAAGCCGTTCGCGTTCGCCGAACTCACCGCCAGGCTCCGTGCGCTCGGCCGCCGTGAACCGGTCGGTGCTCCCCGCACCATCGAGGTCGGCGACGTCTCGATCGACTCCGAAGCACGCCGCGTGTCCATCAAGGGCCAGCGCGTCGCCATGAGCCCCACCGAGTTCGCGCTGCTGCGGCTGCTCGCCCGCTCGGTCGGCACGGTCGTCGACCGCCCGAAGATCCTCGAAGAGGTCTGGGACGGCTCGCAGCACGTCGACCCGAACGTCGTCGAGCAGTACATCTCGTACCTGCGGAAGAAGCTCGTCGCGCAGGAGGCGACCGTCGCCATCAGCACGGTCCGTGGCCGCGGCTACCGACTCGACCTCATCGGCGCGTGACGACCGCGTGACGCGGTCGGACGGGGCAGCACCCGCGCGGCGGACCCGGTGGACGCTGCGATCGCTCTCGCTGCGTGCCCGCATCACCATCGGCTCGACGGTGATCGCGGCCGTCGTCATCGCGCTGCTCGTGATCGTGATGCGCCTGCAGGTCGTCAGCGTCGTCGCGCGGGCCACCGAGACCCTGCTCGACGCCGACACCGACCCGTACGTCGCCACGCTCGAGGTCGACAGCAACCCGAACCTCTCCCCGCCCGGCAACGCGCAGTTCGTCGCGGTGGTCTCGCCCACGGGCGACATCACCCTGTCGTCGATGCCCGGACGCCTCGAACAGGCGCTCGGCAGTCTCCGCTCCACCCCGGCCGGCACCTCGGTGATCGACGTCGGCGACTCCGAGTACCGCGTCGTCGTCGAACACCCGGTGAACCAGGCCGGACGCTGGACCGTGGTCGCCGCCCGCAACTCGCAGGCCGAGGCGATCGTCGTCGACGACCTGACCACCACGCTGTCCTTCACCGGTCTGGCGATCCTGGTGGCCTTCGGCGTCGCCTCATGGGTGCTGGCCACCACGGCGCTGCGTCCCGTCAACCGGATGCGTCGTGAGGCCGAACGGCTCTCCGTCGCCCCGGAGCGCGCCGAGCTGCCGGTCGGCCCCGCGCAGGACGAGCTGGCGTCCCTCGCCACGACCCTGAACGCCTTCCTCGCGCGGACCCGCCAGGCCACCGAGCGGGAACGCCAGATGGTGTCGGACGCCAGCCACGAGCTGCGCACCCCGCTCGCGATCCTCACCACCCAGCTCGACCTGGCGTCCCTGGACGGGGACGACGCCCAGGCCCTCGCCGCCCACATCGAACGCGCGAAGAACAGCGTCGCCCGGCTCTCGAGGCTCGCCAACGACCTGCTCACCCTGTCCCGCATCGAGGAGTCGGAACGCCGATCGGCGGACGGCGCCCCGCAGACGGCCACCGCGTGGTCGGACCTGGGCGACGAGGTCATGGCCGCCGTCGACCGCGTCCGCCTCATCGCGAGCGCCAAGGACGTCACGGTCGACTTCGAACTCGACCCGCCCGTCGCGGTCGGTGGCTCGGGCCCCGGCATCGGCGGCGGCACGGTGGAACCGCGGTACCGGCTCGACACCGGCGGGATGGCGCAACTCGTCACGAACACCGCAGGCAACGCGGTCGCCGCACTCCCCCGCGGCGGCAGCGTCGTCGTCACCTGGCGGACCACCCCCGGCGAGGGTGTGTTGCAGATCACCGACGACGGCCCCGGCGTCCCCGAGTCGTTCGTACCGGTCGCGTTCGACCGTTTCACCCGGCCCGACGAGGCCCGCACGTCACGACGCGACCCGGACGCTGTGCCCGGCATCCCGATGCCGGGCGGCTCCGGACTCGGACTCGCGATCGTCCGCGCGGTCGCCGAACGGGCTGGGGGCTCGGCCACCCTCCGCAACGTCCCGACCGGCGGGCTCGAGGTCACCATCCGCGTCCCTGAGGTGCGGGTCACGCCGAACCCTCCGCGCTGACGGATCCGGGGAGGGCCGCGCTCACGGGTGCTCCTGGACTCACGGGAACTGCCGCGCTCACTGGAAGTCCCGGGACCGGGTCCGGACCGCGAGGGGCAGGTGCTCGATCCGGTCCGCGACCAGGTTCACGACGCCGTCCGGCGAGCGTTCCAGGATCCCCCGCACGATGACCGCCGGCGACTCCCGGGCCACCCGCCGGTACCGCCCCCACACGCCGACGCTGCAGATGACGTTCACCAGCCCGGACTCGTCCTCGACGTTGAGGAACGTGATACCCGACGCCGTCGCCGGACGCTGCCGGTGTGTGACGATGCCGCCGACCTCGACGCGCCGACCGGTCTCCGCCGTCCGGGTGTCCTCGACGCTGAGCACCCCGCGATCGGACAGCTCCGGACGGAGGTGGCCCATCGGGTGGTCGTCGGTCGACATGCCCGTCGACCACATGTCCGCGATGAGGACGTCCCCGCTCGTCATCTGCCCGAACAGCGGCGGCTGCACGACGACCTGGGTGTCCGGCAACTGGTCGGCCCGCTCGGCCGCCGCCTGCGCTGCGGACCACATGCCGGCCCGGCGGTCGATGCCCAGGGATTCGAACGCGTCGGCGGCGGCGAGGGCCTCGAGCTGTGCCGTGGTGAGGCCGACCCGCCTGGCCAGGTCGGACATGTCGGTGAAGGACCCGTTCGCCCGCCGTTCGGCGACGATGCGCTCGGCGCTGCGTCGGCCGAGCGAGGCGACCTCGGCCAACCCGAGTCGCACGGCGAACGCGCCGTCCCGTCGGTGGGCGGCGGTGTCGTCCTCGGCGTCCCGGTCGAAGGGCAGCACGGGCGGTTGCTCCGTCGCCAGGCACGCGTCCCCCAGACCGCCGGCGGCGTGAGCGGCGGAACCCGTGGGACCCGTGGGACCGGCGGAACGGTCGGGGCGATCGGGGTGGTCGGGGTCGTCGGGGTCGTCGATCGGCTCGAGGGTCGCGTCGACCTCGGACCGCAGGATGTCCGGCCGGAGCACACGGACCCCGTGCCGCCGGGCGTCGGCGACGAGGGTCTGCGGTGAGTAGAAGCCCATCGGCTGCGCCCGGAGCAGCGCCGCCAGGAACGCTCCCGGGTAGTGCAGGCGCATCCACGCGCTGGCGTAGACGATGAGCGCGAAGCTGATCGAGTGGCTCTCCGCGAAGCCGAAGTTCGCGAACGCCTGGATCTTGGCGTAGATGGCATCGGCGTCCTCGCCGAGGATGCCGTTCTCCGCCATCCCCCGGTAGAGCTTGTCCCGAAGCCGGTCGATCTTCTCGAGGCCACGCTTGGACCCCATCGCACGGCGGAGCAGGTCGGCGTCGTCCCCGGAGCAGTTGCCCACCGCGATCGCCATCTGCATGAGCTGTTCCTGGAACAGCGGCACGCCGAGCGTCCGTTCCAGCACGGGTTCGAGGGCCGGGTGCATGTAGGTGACCGGTTCCTCGCCGGTGCGGCGTCGGATGTACGGGTGGACCGCGCCGCCCTGGATCGGCCCGGGGCGGACGAGGGCGACCTCGATGACCAGGTCGTAGAACCGTCGGGGCAGCAGCCGGGGCAGCGTGCCCATCTGCGCGCGGGACTCCACCTGGAAGACCCCGATCGTGTCCGCGCGGCAGAGCTGGTCGTAGACCCCCTGTTCCTCCTTCGGGATGGCGTGCATGTCCCACCGTTCCCCGCAGTGGTCCGCGGCCAGGTCGAACGAGTACTGCAGCGCGGCGAGCATGCCGAGCCCGAGCATGTCGAACTTCACGAGCCCCATGTAGGCGCAGTCGTCCTTGTCCCACTGCAGGACGGTCCGGCCGTCCATCCGGGCGTGCTCGATCGGCACGACCTCGCCCACCGGCCGATCGGTCAGGACCATCCCGCCGGAGTGGATGCCGAGGTGCCGCGGGAACCCGAGGACCTGCTGCGCCAGGTCGACCACGGGCTCCGGGATGTCGTGGTCCTGGCTCTCGGTGACCGAGCCCCACCGCTCGACCTGCTTCGACCAGGCGTCCTGCTGGCCGGGGCTGTGGCCGAGCGCCTTCGCCATGTCCCGCACGGCACCCTTGGGCCGGTAGGTGATGACGTTCGCGACCTGTGCGGCGTTGAACCGGCCGTACTTGTCGTAGACGTACTGGATCACCTCTTCCCGCCGGTCGGAGTCGAAGTCCACGTCGATGTCGGGTTCCTCGTCGCGCATCGACGACAGGAACCGCTCGAACGGCAAGCCGTACCGGATCGAGTCGACCGCGGTGATCTCGAGCAGGAAGCAGACCGCCGAGTTCGCCGCGGACCCGCGTCCCTGGCAGAGGATCCCCCGGCTCCGGGCGAACTGCACCATGTCCCGGACGATGAGGAAGTAGCCGGGGAACCCCTTGTCCTCGATGACGGACAGTTCGCGTTCGATGCGCACCCGCTTGTGGGCGTGCACCCCGTCGGCGTCCCCGGGGTAGAACCGACGCGCACCGCGCCATGTGAGGTCTCGCAACCAGCTCATCGGGGTGTGACCGTCCGGCACGTCCAGGTCGGGCAAGCCGGGCTTCGCCGTGCGCAGCGCGAACCCGAGCTCGTCGGCGAGCTCCACACTCCGCTCCACCGCTCCGGGCCACCGCGCGAACCGCCGCGCCATCTCGGCACCGGAACGGAGGTGCGCGGTGTCGGCCGCCGGCAACCACCCGTCGATCTCGTCGAGACTGCGGCGGGCCCGGACCGCGGCGAGGGCGGTCGCGACCGGGAACCGGTCCGGGGTCGCGTAGTGCACGTTGCCGGTCGCCACGACGGGCAGCGCGTGCCGGTCGGCGAGGACGGCGAGGACGTCGTTCCGGGCGCTGTCGAGCGGGTCACCGTGGTCGGAGAGCTCCACCACCACGTTGCCGGTGCCGAACCGGTCCAGCAGTGCGCGGAGGGCCTGCTCGGCAGCGCTCTCACCGCCGCGTTCGAGGGCCTGACGGACGCTGCCCTTCCGACAGCCGGTGAGCACCCGCCACCGGCCGCCCGAGCGTTCCGCGAGGTCGTCGAGGTCGTACCGCGGCCGACCTTTCTCGGAGCCCGCGGCGAGGTGCGCGGCCGTCACCGCGCCGGCCATCCGGTGGTACCCGTCCTGCCCGTCGGCCAGGAGCAGCAGGTGCGAGCCCTCGGGGTCGGGGACGCCGTTCTGTGGTTCGGTGAGGCCGAGCGACAGCTCGGCACCGTAGACCGTGGTGATGCTCGGGTACGTCTCGGCGACCTCGGCCATCCGGGCGGCCCCGTAGAAGCCGTCGTGGTCCGTGATCGCCAGTCCACGGAGGCCCAGTCGTGCAGCCTCTTCCAACAGGTGCTCGGGCGGGCTCGCGCCGTCCAGGAAGCTGAAGGTCGAGTGCGCGTGGAGTTCGGCGTACGGGACGGCCGGGGGCGCGTCGGGCGCGGCGGGGTCCACCGGTCGGTACGGCGCACGCTTCCGCGACCAGGCCGGGCTGTCCCCACCGTCGCCCTCGGGGGTCGTGCCCGGGCTCCGCTTGTCGGAGAGGGCGCGCTCGAACTGCGACCACGGGATCGGCGGGTTGTTGTACCCCATCAGGAACCGTCCTTCACGTCGCGATCGCCTCTGCCCACCAGCGGTGGTCGGCGAGGACCAGGTACCAGGCACGCCCGTCGGCGTCCACGAGCTGCAACCGGTGCAGCCGTCGCCCGCCGGACTCCCACCAGCGCACGACCAGCGGCCAGGGTCCCGCCCACGCCGTGACGGCGGTGAACCGTCCCCCGCGGTCGCCGTCGGAGCGGAACCCCTCGGGTTCCCCGGTCAGGGCGCCACGGTCGTCGACGTCCACGGATCCGCCGTCCGCCGCGACGACGTCCACCGGCCGGGGTCGTTCGAGGACCGTCGCCGGCGGGGGCCCGGGGAGCTTCCCCGGCCACGGACGGTCCCGCACGACCGCGAGGGCACGCTCGCCACCGATCGGCGTGTCGCCCCACGGCACGAGCACGATGCGCTCGGCCAGGGTGCGACCGCCACCGATCCGGGGCGTGACGACCCCGTCGTGCCCGACCATGCCCTGCACCCGGGCCAGCCCGTGGTGGACCCGCTCGTCCGGTCCGGAGCCCCAGAGCCCGCGCTCGTGGTTCGCCAGGTCGTCCACCGCGACCGGTTCGAGCACGACCGTGGTCACGGGAGCCTCGAGCCCGGTCGGGTCGACCCCACCGGCGAGCTGCCAGCGCACCCGGTCCACCACGTCCGCGGCGTCGAACCACCGCGGGTGCGCCCAGACCCGTTCGAGCAGGACGTCCCGTTCGTCGACGATGCCCACGCGGATGGTCGTCGCCACCAGCCCAGCCGCCCGGAGCTTGGCGGCGAACTCGTCGGCGGAACGACGGAAGGCGAAGGCGATCTGGTCGGCACGGTCGAGCGGCGGCTCGAAGGACGCCTGGACCTCGAGGTCGGGTGGGACGTCCCGCGCGGAGACCTCCCGCGGGTCGCGACCCCCGGCGAGCCGGTGCAGGAACGCCCCGGGCACGCCGAAGCGGTCGCGCACCTGTTCGTCGGTGAGGGCTGCGAAGTCGCCGAGCGTGGTGAGGCCCAGGCGGCCGAGCACCATCGCGAGGTCGGGGTCGCCGAGCACCCCGAGCGGCAGCGGGGCGAGGAACGTGCCCGATCCACCGACCGGCACCATCCGGACGCGCTCCCCCGGCCGGGTCGGCCGTGCCCGGGCAGCCTGCTCCGCCGCGAACGGGGTGTCCGCCACACCGGCACGCACGCCGGGTGCGCCGTGGTCGGCGGCGATGCCCGCCAGGATCGTCGCGGCCGCCCGCTCGCCGCCGTGGTAGCGCGCCGGACCGCGGGCACGCAGCGCGATCGTCCCGGGGCGCAGGACCTCCACCCCGGGCGCGGCGGCTTCGATCGCGCGGATGACGGGCTCGAACGCCCGGTGGTCGAGTGCGTCGTCGTAGGGCTGCGTGACCAGGTCGGTGCAACGCGCCTGTGCTTCGCGGACCCGCAGTCCGCGCACCACGCCGACCTGTCGAGCCGAGGCGGAGCTCGCGAAGACCAGGCCCTTCGCGATGAGGGCGAACGGCTGCTCGGGCGGGGTGCCCGCGGCCCGGGCAGCGGCGATGACGGGCCAGTCCGGGCACCAGAGCACGATCGTCCGGGTCGGCGGGGGCTCCGGCAGACCGGCACCACGGCTGAGCGCGTCGGCCCGGACGGCTCCGGCACCCGGCAGCCCCACCCCGGACGACCCGACACTCGGCAGCACGGCACCACCACGCGGCCCGGCGGCCAGAGCCCGGCGTCCGCGGGGGCTCACGATGCCACCGCCACGGGACGCAGGACCCGCCCACCGGCCGAGGCCGCCACCGGGACCGCCGCGCGCACCGCCCCGTCCGCCGCGGGCAACAGCAGCTCGGTGCTGGTCGGCCGGACTGCTCCGGCCCGACCCGAAGCGGTGACGGTCACCCGGCGTTCGGTGAGGTACCCGTGTCCCTGGCCGATGCCGCTCCAGTGCGACTCGGTGACCCGCAGGGTGACGTCCGCGCCGGGCCAGGAACCGAGTGCGACGAGGGCGGCCCCGCGCTGGCGGAGGCGTGCGGAGAGCCGGGCGACGTCACCGGGCACCACGCGGCCGAGCGGCCGGGTGAGGACGATCTGCGCGACGTCGGCGAGCGCCGCGGTGACCGCGAGCCACTGGTCGCCCGGGTCCGGTACCAGGACGAGTCGTTCCAGGTCGATGCCGGCCGCGGCGGCGGCTTCGACGCCGAAGGACGGCACCCCGACCACGGCGCACCAGGATCCGGCCGCGGAGGCCGCCTGCAGCATGGTCTGGGCGAGCAGCACCGACTCCGGCACGGAGTACGTGCCACCGGCGCGGATGGCGCCGCCGGGCAACAGCGGCGCGAGGGCATCGGCCGTGGGCAGCCCCTCGGTGTCCACGCGGGTCGCTTCCATGTCGGCGACCCGGGAGCGCAGTGCGGTGATCCGGTCGAGCGCAGCCCGAGCCGCACCGACGTGGTCGGAAGCCCGGGCAGCACCGTTCCGCCCGATGTGCTCCCGGTCCCCGCGTCCGCGGTCGCCACGCTCATCGGGCGACCGGAGTGCCGCCGCCGTCTGCATGCCCTCATATTCGAACATGTGTTCGATCATGTCAACCGGCACCGACATCCGGTGGACAACCGCTCGAACACCTGTTCGAGCGGTTCAGGACCCGACGATCACCAGCGTGCCACTGCCCCGATCCCCCCGAGCACCGACAGGGTCTTCGTCTCGACCTCGTCCGCCTCGTCCGCCGCCGTGGAGGACCACGTCACCGCACCGCCGGCCCCGAGGGACCGGGACCACACGCGGCCGTCCCGGTGCAGGACCGTCACCAGTGTCCGGATCGCCACCGACAGATCGACCGCTCCGCTCGCCGAGAAGTACCCGATCGCCCCCGAGTAGACCCCGCGCGGCGCCGCTTCGAGGCGGTCCGCGATCGCCGTCGCACTGCGCTTCGGCGCGCCGGTCATCGACCCCGGTGGGAACGCGGCACGTACCACCTCGGCCCGGGAGGCGCCCTCCGGCAGCACCCCGGCGACCGTCGACACCAGCTGGTGCACGCTGGCGTAGGTCTCGACGTCGCAGAGCCGCTCCACGCGCACCGAGCCCGGGCGTGCCGTCCGCAGCAGGTCGTTCCGCAGCAGGTCGACGATCATCACGTTCTCGGCGCGGTCCTTCGCGCTGTCGGAGAGCTCCGCGCGTGTCGCGGCGTCCGCCACCGGGTCCGGGTGACGGGGACGGGTGCCCTTGATCGGTTCGGCGAGCACGCTCCCGTCGGCGTCGATCCGCAGGAACCGCTCCGGCGAACGGCTCGCGATCCGCAGGTCGCCCCAGCGCAGGTAGGCGCCGAACGGGACCGGGTCCCCCTCGCGCACGCGCCGGTACTCCGCCAGGTACCGGTCGCCGTCGCGGCTCGGCGGGGCGTCCGGCACCGAGAAGGCGGTCGTCAGGCACACCTGGAACGCGTTGCCCTCGCGGATCTCGTGTCGACACACGTCCACCGCGTGCTCGTGGGCGACGCGGCGGACGCGACCACGGGCCTCCAGGATGCGCCCGACGACGACCGTGTCGCCGACCGGGAGGCCCGGGCGTGCCACCGTGACGTCGTCTCGCGTCGTCGACGCGCGCACCTCCGCCAGCCACGCTCGGTTCGCCTCCGAGGCAGTCGGCGCGTCGTCGTCCACCAGCGCGATCGCCCAGGCGGAGCCGTCCGCGTGGACCAGGACGGCCCGGTCGACGAACCGGAGGTCGGCGTCGGCGTGTCCGTCAGCGCTCCGGTCGGGTCCGTCGACCTCGCGACCGAGTTCGTAACCGAGGAAGCCCACCCAGCCGAGGGCGAACGCACACCCCGGCAACGGCTCGTCGAGCGTCGGGGTGCGGCGCAGCAGCTCGTCGAGGACGGCGAAGGCCGGGCGGCTCTCGACCCGGCTGGACCCGAACCACCGGGCGGCCGACCCCGACACCGTGACGTGGGCGATCCGGTCCTCGTGCCGGAGGCGGGCGGCGAAGGGGCCGTCCGGGACGGCGAGGACCGACCACGCCGCACGGCGGGCCGCCGCTGCGGGCGAGCCGACCGGCAGCGCCGAGTCCAGCCAGGCCAGGTCGGCGGTGCTGTGACGGGCGAGCTCGCCGAGGTCCCGGACGTCGGCGAGCCGCTGGACCGCGATCCGCGGTACGCCCGCGGGACGGTCCACCGTGACGCTCAGACCGCCGAGATCGTCCACGCGGCAGCGTGCGCGGCGCCGGGCTCGAGCACGACGAGCCCGGCGTCCACGTCACCGGCGAAGGCGTCGGCGTTGAAGGCGTTCGGGGCGCAGGTCATCGGCTCGACGGCGAGGCCGGAGCGGTGGTACTCGGGGACGACGTGGTCGGCGGTGTGCACCTGCGCCCACCCGCAGTCCCTGCCGAAGGCGACCCGCACGCCGTGCCCGTCGGCCGCGGTGACGGTGATCGTGGCGGTGCCCTCGGCGTCACGGTCGAAGCCGGTGAAGGCGTGGTCGATGAAGCGGGCACCGATCGCCGTCGGCCGGCGGAGGTCGAACTCGTCGTGCACGGGGACCAGCTCGGTCGGGATCAGGCGGTCCTCGGTGACCTCGAGCACCTCGGCTGCCGGCAGCGTCAGCGTCCAGTCGTCGACCGTGCCCGCGCCGGCGACGAGGTACGGGTGCGGACCGGTCCCCCAGGGTGCCCGGTCGTCCCCGGTGTTCGTCCCGGTGATCGTGGTGTGCAGACCGTCGGCGTCCAGGCGGTACTCGACCCGCACCTCGACGCGGGCGGGGTAGCCCTCCTGGGGCTGCACGGTGGTGGCGAGGACGACCCGGTCGGCGTCCTGCTCGAGCACGGCGAAGTCGGTCCAGGCCACGAGACCGTGCAGGGCGTGTGCGCGCTTCGGCTCGGTCAGCGCGAGTTCCTGCTCGACCCCGTCGAAGGTGTACCGGCCGTCGACGACGCGGTTCGGCCAGGGGGCGAGCACGGCGCCGCGGAAGACCGGGCGGACGTCGTCGGCGTCGAACGTGGTGACGAGGTCTCGGCCGTCGTGCTGCAGTGCGCGCAGGGTGGCTCCGACGCTCGCGATCTCGGCGGTGTACCCGTCGGAGGCGATGGACGTCTGGGTTCCGGACCGGGGCGCAGCGCTGCTCATGCGCTCAGCGTAGCGGGGCACCGCGTCCGGGCGGCGATCAAGGCGCCAGTGGAGTACGGAATACCGAGTACTGGGTGACCGGGGTGCCGTCTGGTTACGTTCCCTGCGCCGTCACCACCTCCACCGCCCGGACGGGGACGGGGAACGGGGACGGCTGACCATCGGAGGATCCTCATGCGTCACCGCATCACCACGCGCATCGCCGTCGCGTCGACGGCCTTGCTCAGCATCGCGATCGGAACGGTCGCACCAGCGACCGCCGCTCCCCCGGGTCCGGCCGGGCGTCCGCAGGTCGGGCTGGCGATCGACGTCCTGGCGGACGGCGCGGGGCCGTTCAGCCCCGATGACCGACCCGGCGGCGACATCGGGCCGACGAACGGTGTCGTCCGCACGCTCGACTCGGTCACGTACCGGGTGACCGTGAACGCGAACGGCGGTGTCGGCCATCGGCAACGCTTCACCGTCACCGCGCCGACCGGGACGTCGTGGGCGGCTCTGCCCGCAGGCTGTTCAGCGTCCGGCTCGGGCATCGACGGCCGCGACCTCACCTGCGTCCTCGGCGACGTGGCGGAAGGCCAGGTGGTCGCGGTGTCCGTCGTCCTCGACGTCTCCACCGGGCTCGACGACGGCGACGCCGTCATCGTGACGGGGACCGCCACCGCTGACGACGCGGACACACCGGTCTCGGCGACCGCGCCGCGGCTCACCGTCTCGGCGGCGGCCCGCTACAACCTGAGCAAGCGGGTCGTCGGCTCCGTGCTGCGCCCGGACGTCACCGGACCCGACGGCACACGTGGGTTCCAACTCGTGTTCCCGATCGCCGTCGACTGGCAGCCGGTCGTCCCCGGGCAGGGCCTGCTCGGGTTCGCTCCAGGTGACGGGCGGATGACGTTCACGGACGACGTCTCGCAGCTCCGCGGTGACCTGCCGTCCGGCGCGGTGCTCTGGAACGGGGACGCTCCGCCGTGCGGTCCGAACGACCCGTCCGTCTCGTCCCGGTTCGCCTCGCTGCCGGCGGGGAGCGGTGGTGGCCCCCGGGCGGTCGCCGACTCCGGCCGGTTCACGTGCGAGCAGTCCGGTGCCGGTCAGGACGTCTCCGTGACGATCACCGGGACCGTCACCGACGCGTCACGCATGCCGACGCAGAACGCCTTCGGCGGCCCCGTCGTCGGCAACACCCCCGGGTTCGTGGTCTCGGGCTACATCTCGTTCTGGGTGCCGAACCCACCCGCCGGCACGAGTCTCGGATCGGTGAACACGTTCCGCGACGTCCTGACGCACGCGGCGTCAGGGACACCGAACTTCCCCGGCGACGCCGAACCCGTGGCGGACAACCGAGCGACACGGAACATCGTGGCGGACGCCGTCGGGACCGCGGGGAAGCGTCTCCTCAGGGTGCTGGACGACAGCGGTCGGACCGGCGACGGTTCGGCGCGTCGGGGCGACCCGTGGAGCACGCCCGGGTCGGTGCTCCGCAGCGACGTGAGCGCCTCGAACCCCGGACTCGACACGTTCCGGAACACCGTGCTGTGCGACACGTTCGACCGGCACACGCAGCGTCTGACGCGGGTGCAGGGGACGTCGGCCCGGACCAGCGGGCTGCGCGAGGCGCGGGTCGAGTACGCCGCGTACGACATGGACGGTCCGGAGGACGGGCAGCGCCGGGCCACGTGTGACGACGATCGCGGTCCCTGGTTCACGGACCCGGCGGAGGTGCCGGGCGGGATCGACGCCGTCGGCGCCGTCCGTGCCCGCGGTGACGTCGTCGGTGGCACCGCTGCCGCGCTGTCCTCGTTCGTCTCGGTCCGCGAGGTCGCAGACGGGACGCGTGCCTACGACTTCGGGCACGTGCGCTTCAGCGACCGTCACCCCGACTGGGTGCACGACACCCGCTCCGACCCCGAACTCGGCGCCGGAGGGTTGTCCGACAGCGTGCTCGTCACCGAGGACCTGGCCCGGATCGGGAAGACCGTGGCGCTGGCCAGCTCCTCGAGCGCCACGGCGGGCGACATGGACACACCGGTTCCCGTGGTGCCCGGCAACGCCGTGGACTACGTCCTCACGCCGTCGCTCACGAACGGGAACACGACGGGGCGACCACGACTGGTGACGGTCCGTGACGTCCTCCCGGCACACATGGCGTACAGCCCGGGCAGCGCGTCCGTCGAGCCAGCGGTCGACACGGTCCGGGACGACGACGGCATCGAGCACCAGCGACTGACCTGGGCGATCGACGACGTGACGCCGAACACCCGCATCGCGCCGATCCGCTACACCGCCGTCGTCGCACGGGATGCTCCGGCGGGGCCGCTGGAGAACCGGGTCGAGGTCTCGGCTCCGACGGACCGGTCTCCGTCCGAGTACCGGTCCGCCGCGCGGGCCGTGCAGGTCGTCACGAGTGGTGGCCTGCGCGTCGAGAAGCGGGCGGAGGCCCCCGTCGTCGTCACGGGAGACGACCTGGTGTGGTCGCTCGACACGACGAACACCGACACGGATCCCGTCCGCGACGTCCAGCTCGTCGACGTCCTCCCGCACGCCGGCGACGGATCGTCGTTCCACGGCGGAGTCGAACTGGCCCGTCCCGTCGAAGCCGGTCCGGCGGAGTCCGTCGTCTACACCGCCGCCGACCCGGAGGCGGTGTCGCTCGACCCCGCGGACGAGTCGAACCAGCCCGGCGGCTCGACGACGTGGTGCGCGGAGACCGCGTTCGGCAGCGCCGGCTGTCCGGACACCCTCGCCGACGTCACTGCCATCCGGATCGACGACCCGAACGGGATCGCTCCCGGGGAGACCGTGTCCCACCGTGTGTCCATCGCGACCCACGGGCAGCGGGACGGTGACCGGTACACGAACCGCTTCGGGGTCCGCTCCGCCGACCTCGCGCTGCCGGTCCGGTCGAACCCCGCAACCGTCCGGGTCGTGTCGGGCGCCGTGGGTGACCTGGTCTGGACGGACTCGGACGGCAACGGCGTGCAGGACCCGGATGAGCCCGGGATCCCGGACGTCCCAGTGCGGTTGCACGGCACCGACGACCGGGGGCGAGAGGTCGACCGGGTCGCGCGAACGGACCGGGAGGGGCACTACCTCGTGGACGACCTGCGCCCTGGCGACTACGTCGTGTCCGTCGCACCGGTGCCGGATCGCGCGTTCACGATCCCCTCGGTCGGTGACGACGACGCCCGCGACTCCGACGTCGCAGCGGACGGACGGACAGCACCGATCACGATCACCCGGCGGACGGGCCCGGACGGGGCGCTCGAGGGCGTCGAACGGAACGACCGCATCGATGCCGGCGTCCTGCCGTCATCGTCTCCCGAGCCGGGCGGCGGCTCGGGGAGCGGCGGTCCCGAAGACGGTGGTCCCGGGAACGGCGGGTCCGGAGACGGTGGGTCCGGAGACGGTGGGTCCGGAGACGGCGGGCCCGGGAGCAGCGGGTCGACGGGCAGCGGGCCGGACGACCACGCTGACGCGACTGCGCATCCGGGCGGGTCAACCGGGCACGCCCTCGCCTTCACCGGAGCAGTCGGGACAGCTGCGGCCGCGATCAGCGCGTTCCTCCTGCTGATGGCCGGTCTCGGCCTCCGAGCGGTTGCCCGCGCACGGCGCCGCGTCTGACGGTCACCAGCGGATCACTCGGTGCGTCTCGTTGCCAGCCCGGTGACGGGACGCACCGAGTCGGACGGCGACCGGCTGCCCGCCTCCGGCTCCGGCTCCGGCTCCGGCTCCGGCTCCGGCTCCGTAGGCACGAAAACCGCAAGCACGGGACAGCAAGCCCGAACAGGCAAGTACAGGCAGGCGAGCACAGGCACGCAAGCCCAGACACCCAAGCCCAGGTCCGCGAGCACAGGCAAGCCCAGGCACGAAGAAGCCCAGGCACGAAGAAGCCCAGACACGAAGAAGCCCCGCTGCTCCATGAGCGGCGGGGCTTCTTCGTGCTGTCCTTGCTTCTGGTGGATCTGAGGGGACTCGAACCCCTGACCCCCTGCATGCCATGCAGGTGCGCTACCAGCTGCGCCACAGACCCAGACCGAAACGGCCCGGAGGCCGATTCTCGTTCCCCCGGTTCCCCGGAGGCACCAGTACAGCGTACACCACGCGATCACCGGGTGACGAAATCGTCACCGCCACCCGGGCGCGTCGCGCTGAGACCGGCGTCAGGCCGACTGTTCGGCAGCCTGCGACTGATCGGCGGCCAGCTCCAGCGGGATGACCGGGCAGTCCGACCAGAGGCGCTCGAGGGAGTAGTACTGGCGCTCTTCCTCGTGGAACACGTGCACGACGATGTCCCCGAAGTCGATCAGAGCCCAGCGGCCTTCGCTCCGGCCTTCGCGACGAAGCGGCTTGGCACCGACCTGGAGCAGGCGGTCTTCGATCTCGTCGGCGATGGCGAGCACGTTGCGCTCGTTGCGGCCGGTGGCGAGCAGGAAGACGTCGGTGAGCTGGAGTGGTCGGGTGACGTCGAGGGCGACGATGTCCTCGGCCTGCTTGGAGTCGGCCGCTTGAGCGGCGATCTGCGTCAGTTCGAGTGCGCGAGCGGAGGCGGTCACGGATTCCTTCCGGTGGTCATCCCGACGCGTGCGTCCGGATGTTCATGATGGGTCACGATCATAGGTCAGACCGCTGACGCGGGCCATGCCCACGGAGTTCGAGGCTCGCTCAGGAGCCGAAGAAGTTCGTCGCGACGAGTGCGACGACGATGACACCGGCAGCGACGACACCCACGGCACTCGCGGCGACGGCCAGCACGACCGGCGTCTTGGAGTCCTTCGGCTTGGCGGCGGCGAGCACGACCTGGCGGGTCGACGTGTGGCTCGACACGGCACGGCTCGCGCGGACGGGACTGGCATCCGTGTCCGGCTGCTCGTCGTGCTGCTCGAGGAGGCGGTCGACCTCCGCGCCGTCGATCGGCCGGTGCGACCCGGTCGAGGACAGCGAGGAAGGCAGGTCGATCGAACCGGTGAGGATGACCTCGCCGGTGGCGTTGAGCGCACCGGTGGGGTCGGCCAGCGCCGAGTTCGGCAGGATGAGGGCGTTCGTGTGCGACTCGGCGACCCGGCGGGTGCCGGTCTCCTCGTCGTGCACCTCGGCGTCGTTCGAGTCGTGCGCGAAGGTCGACCAGTGGCCGGCCGGAGGCTGGAACGCCGTGGTGACGGGCTTCGGCTCGCGCGGCGCATCCGAGGACGTCGGACGCGGGGTCGATCCCGGCTGCGCGGCGGACGTCGGTGCCGAGACGGGCGCGTCTGCCGGCACGACGACCGGGACCTCGTTCGTGTCGTCGTCGTCCAGGTCGAGCGGGAACACGCCGGGAGCCGCGGCGGGCAGCTCGGTGGCGGGCGCCGCGACGTCGTCGGTCGCGGCCATGATCGCGTCGGGGTCGGCGTCGTGCGGCGCCCAGGTCGTGCGGTGCTGGCGGGGTTCCTCGCCGTGCGCAGCCGCCTCTTCCAGGGGCTCGATGGCGTCCGGCGAACCGTCGGCGGCGGTGGCCTGCTCGACAGCGGCCGGTTCCAGGTGCGTGAGCTCCGGGTTCGGGTCCTGCCAGTGCGAGGACTCGTCGTCCTCGGCAGCCTGGCTCTGTACGGCGTCGTCGTCGGACCCGCCATCGACCTGGACAGCGTCGGCGTCAGCGTCAGCGTCGTCGACCTCCGTCGCCCCGAGCCCGGCCCCAGCGCCGAGCCCGGCCCCGGCCCCAGCCCCAGCCCGAGCCCGAGCCCCAGCGTCAGTGTCGTCAGTGTCGTCAGCCGACCGCTCGTCCGTCGGCGCGTCGAACCCGAGGGGCACGAGCGGGGAGGACTGTGCCCCGATGCCGGCGGCAGCGGCTTCGACCGGAGTCGACAGCGGCGGCACCTGGGCATCCGGTGCGGGCACGGACGAGGGGTCCGTCAGCGTGCCGAGGACGTCCTGCACGGTGCGGTCGGACGACTGCGGAGTCGGGTTCTGCAGCGGGACGGGACGGCCGCCCTGCTGCTGCGCCTCGCGGAGCAGCCGCAGCTGTCGGCGGGACATCCCGCCGGTGCCGGGGACGATCTCGGTCGCGGAGGCCGGGGGCACGTCGGACACACCGGTGGCGGCTCCGGCGGATCGCGGTGCCGCCTGGTTGGCCGTGGCCGAACCGGGGGCGACGTGCGAGCCGGGGCGACGACGGGCCTCCGGTGTGGCGGGGGCGGCGACGGTCGGCGGCGGCGTCGCGGGCTGGGCACCGCCAGAGGCGGCGCGCTCGCGCTCACGCATCTGGCGCCGCGACAGCGGCGGCTGCGCGTCGGACGGACTCATGCAACGCTCCGATACAGATGGTGCTTCGAGATGTACTGGACGACGCCGTCGGGCACGAGGTACCAGACGGGGGACCCGCTCCGCACCCGGTCACGGCAGTCGGTCGAGGAGATCGCCAGCGCGGGGACCTCGAGCACACTAACGTCCCGTTCTGGGAGTCCGGTGATGCTCAGCTGGTGGCCCGGTCGTGTCACGGCGACGAAGTGTGCGAGGTCCCAGAGCCCGTCGTGGTCCTTCCAGTCGACGATCTGCTGGACGGCGTCCGCCCCGGAGATGAAGACGAGCTGGGCGTCGGGCCGCTGCTCGTGCAGGTCGCGGAGGGTGTCGACGGTGTAGGTCGGTCCCGGCCGGTCGATGTCCACGCGGCTGACCGTGAACATCGGGTTCGATGCGGTCGCGATCACGGTCATCAGGTACCGGTGCTCGGCGTCGGTGACGTCGGACTTCATGTACGGCTGGCCGGTCGGGACGAACACGACCTCGTCCAGGTCGAAGTGCATCGCGACCTCGGACGCCGCCACGAGGTGACCGTGGTGGATCGGGTCGAACGTCCCGCCCATCACCCCGATGCGCGGCCGACCCGTGCTCTCGAGCATCGGGTGGCGGATCAGATCTTGGAGTGGCCGAACTCGTCCACACCGGTCTCGTGCTGCCGGGTGGCCTGGAACTTGTGCGAGTGGCGGTAGGCGACGTCGCGGAAGCTCCACGTGACGAAGCCGAGGAGGGTGAAGACGCAGGCCGCGACGATCGGGAAGACGATCGCGGGGACGCCGGCCGCGTGTTCTGCGGCTTCAGCGAGGAGTGACATCTGGCAGTGCTCCGATCGATCGAGGAAGACTCCGGACCATCCTAGCCGCGGATGTGTCCCTGCCCGCGCACGAGCCACTTGGTGCTCGTGAGTTCGGGCAGCCCCATCGGGCCCCGCGCGTGCAGCTTCTGCGTGGAGATGCCGACCTCGGCGCCGAACCCGAACTCCCCGCCGTCGGTGAACCGCGTCGACGCGTTCACCATCACGACCGCCGAGTCGACGCCCGCCAGGAAGTGCTCGGCCGTGTCGACGTCGTTCGTGACGATCGACTCGGTGTGGTGGGTGGACCACTGTGCGATGTGCGCCATCGCCGCGTCGACGTCGTGCACGACACGGATCGACAGGTCGAGGTCCATCGACTCGGTGGCCCAGTCGGCCTCGGTCGCACGCAGCACCCCGGGGACGATGGTCCGGGTGGCATCGTCGCCCCGCAGGGTCACGCCGGCGGCCCGGAGGCGGTCGGCCAACACCGGCAGGAGCCGCTCGGCCGCCCGCTCGTGCACGAGCAGCGTCTCGAGGGCGTTGCAGACGCTCGGCCGCTGGACCTTGCTGTTGAGGACGATGTCCACGGCACGGTCGACCGGTGCCGACTCGTCGAGGAAGACGTGCACGACCCCCGCGCCGGTCTCGATGACGGGCACCTGTGACTCGGTGACGACGGTCTGGATGAGGGAGGCGCTGCCGCGCGGGATGAGCACGTCGACCAGGCCGCGGGCCCGCATGAGACCGGTCGCCCCGGCGCGTCCGAGCGGGTCGATCGTCTGCACGAGCTCGCGCGGCAGCCCGACCGAGGCGATCGCGTCCTGGATCCGCCGCACGAGCACGGCGTTGGTGCGGAGCGCCGCCGATCCGCCGCGGAGGACCACGGCGTTGCCGGACTTCAGCGCCAGGGCGGCGATGTCGACGGTGACGTTCGGACGTGCCTCGTAGATGGCGCCGACCACCCCGAACGGCACCCGCACCTGCGCGAGCTGCAGCCCGTTCGGCAGGACCGAGCCGCGGACGTGCTCCCCCACCGGGTCGGTCAGCCCCACCACGTGCTCGACCGCGTCGGCCAGGGCGTCCACGCGGTCGACGTCGAGACGCAGTCGGTCCAGCAGGCCCGAGGTCAGTCCGCCGTCCTGACCCGCGATCAGGTCCTCGTGGTTCGCGGTGACGATCTCGGCCGTCGCGGCGCGCAGCCCGAGGGCGATCGCCCGCAGGGCGGCGTCCTTGACGGCCGTCGTCGTGGTCGCCAGCACCGTCGCGGCTGCGCGGGCGGCCGTCAGCGTGTCGACGAGCGGCGTACTCGCCTGGGCCTGCGCGGGAGCGGTGAGGGACATGACCCGATCTTAAGTCGGCCGCGCCTCTGTGACGGGAGGCGTGCCTCCCGTCCGACAGGTCGCCCCGGTCAGGCGCGTGGTGCGGCCCGGAACCAGGTACCGACGTGCTCTCCACCGAGCGCGCGCTCGACGAGGGCTGTCGCCGTGACGAGCACGGACGTGCCGGCCTCGGCCGCGAGGCGGGCGGCCGCGACCTTCGTGCCGGCTCCCCCGGTACCGACCCCGGCCGCACCGATCGAGCCGAAGGTGACACCCGCGAGCTCGTCGCCGAACGCGACCTCGTCGATGCGGGTGGCGCCCGGCTGCTCCGGCGGCTTCGTGTACAGGGCCTCGACGTCCGACAGCAGCACCAGGGCGTCCGCCTCGACCTGCCGGGCGACGAGCGCGGCGAGCCGGTCGTTGTCACCGAACCGGATCTCGTGGGTGGCGACCGTGTCGTTCTCATTGACGATCGGGAGCACCCGGAGTTCGAGCAGCCGGTTCATCGCCCGCCGCGCGTTCACCCGGTGCGTCGGGTTCTGCAGGTCACCCGCGGTGAGCAGGACCTGCGCCGCCGTGACCCCGTGCCGGTCGAGTTCCTTCTGGTACCGGAAGACCAGCACCGCCTGCCCGGTCGCGGCGGCGGCCTGCTGCGTGGCGAGGTCCTCCGGCCGTCCCTCGAGCCCCAGGAACGGGAAGCCGGTGGCGATGGCGCCGGAGGACACCAGGACGACCTCGGTCCCACGGCGGTACGCGCCGACCAGGGCGTCGACGAGCGGGCCGATCTGCGACGCGTTGTCCCCGCTGACCGAGGACGAGCCGACCTTGACCACGATCCGCCGGGCGCGCGGGATGTCCGCGCGCTCCGCGACGGTGTTCGGTCCGATCACGGCGCTCAGTCGCGCTCGGACGTCGTCGGCTCGACCGAGTCGGACTCGGCGTCGTCGTCGCCCGCCCACAGACCGGCGATCCGCTCCTGCTCGAGCTCGGCACGTGCGGCGGCCTTGCCGTCCATCCGCTCGAAGTAGTCCGATCGACGCTCGTTGCGCGTCGGTCGGGCGTTGAGGTCGAGCCGGGAGTCCGTCCCGCGAGCACTGGTGATGAGCTCCGCGGTGGAGGTCAGGGTCGGCTCCCAGTCGAAGATCATGCCGCCGTCGCCACCGATGACCACGGTGGACCCGGCGACGGCTCCGGCCTTGAACAGGCCGTCCTCCACCCCGAGCTTGGCGAGCCGGTCGGCCAGGTAGCCGATCGCCTCTTCGTTGGTGAAGTCGGTCTGCTGCACCCAGCGCTCCGGCTTCGCGCCACGGACCCGGTAGAAGCGGTGCTCCTCGCCGCCCTCGGCACGCACCGTGAACGGCTTCTCGTTGACGGCCTTCGGACGGAGCACGATGCGCTCGACCTCGGGCTCGGCGGCCCGCTCGGCACGGGCCTGCTCGACGACGTCGGCCAGGGCGAAGGTGAGCTCACGCAGGCCCTTGTGCGACGCGGTGGAGATCGGGAACACGCGGTAGCCGCGCGACTCGAACTCGGCGGTCACGAACGCGGCGAGTTCCGCGGCGTCGGGCACGTCGATCTTGTTGAGCGCGATGAGCTGGGGGCGGTCGAGCAGCGGGACCTGCCCCTCGGGGACCGGGTACTGCTCGAGTTCGCGGAGGATCACGTCGAGGTCGCTGATCGGGTCACGGCCGACGTCGAGCGTGGCGCAGTCGATCACGTGCAGCAGGGCTTCGCAGCGCTCCACGTGACGGAGGAACTCGAGGCCGAGCCCCTTGCCCTCGGACGCGCCCTCGATCAGACCCGGGACGTCGGCGACGGTGAAGCGGGTGCTGCCTGACTCCACGACGCCGAGGTTCGGGGTCAGCGTCGTGAACGGGTAGTCGGCGATCTTCGGCTTGGCGGCCGAGATCGCGGCGATCAACGACGACTTGCCGGCGCTCGGGTACCCGACCAGGGCGATGTCCGCGATGGTCTTCAGCTCGAGGCTGACGTCGCCGCTCCACCCGTCGGTGCCGAGGAGCGCGAAGCCGGGGGCCTTGCGCTTGGTGGTGGCGAGCGCGGCGTTGCCGAGGCCACCCTGGCCGCCGGGGCCGACGACCACGCGGATGCCCGGCTCGGTGAGGTCCGCGAGCACGTCGCCGTTCTCGTCGTAGACGACCGTGCCGACGGGGACGGGGAGTTCGAGCGTGTCACCGCTGACCCCGCTGCGGTGGTCGCCCATGCCGGGCTGACCGTTGCGGCTGGATCGGTGTGGTGAGCGGTGGTACCCGAGCAGGGTGGTGACCTGCGGGTCGGAGACGAGGACGATGTCACCGCCGTCACCACCGTTGCCGCCGTCGGGGCCCGCGAGGGGCTTGAACTTCTCGCGACGGACGGACACGCAGCCGTTGCCGCCGTTGCCTGCCGTGAGGTGCAGCGTCACGCGGTCGACGAACGTCGCCATGGGGTCACTCCTGTAGGTGTTCGGGAAATGCAGAAGAGGGGCAGGCACACGGCCTGCCCCTCCCGCTGAAGCTGATCGTCAGCGACTACGCGTTGACGATGTTGATGACCTTGCGGCCACCCTTGGTGCCGAACTCGACCGAGCCGGCCGAGAGGGCGAACAGCGTGTCGTCGCCACCGCGGCCGACGTTGGCGCCCGGGTGGAAGTGCGTGCCGCGCTGGCGGATGATGATCTCGCCGGCGTTGACGACCTCGCCACCGAAGCGCTTCACGCCGAGGCGCTGTGCGTTCGAGTCGCGACCGTTGCGAGTGGAACTCGCACCCTTCTTGTGTGCCATGTCTCTGCTCCCGCCTTATGCGATCTTGGTGACCTTGACGCGCGTGAGATCCGCGCGGAAGCCCTGGCGCTTCTTGTAACCGGTCTTGTTCTTGAACTTCTGGATGACGACCTTCGGGCCGCGGAGGTCGGCCAGGACCTCGGCGGTGACCGTCACGTTCGCGAGCTCGGACGCGGCGGAGGTGATCTTGTCCCCGTCCACGAGGAGCACCGGCGCGAGGTCGATGTTGCCATTGTCGTCGGCCTTGATGCGGTCGATGGTGATGATCGAGCCGACCTCGACCTTCTCCTGACGGCCGCCGGCGCGCACTACTGCGTAAACCACGTGGAATCCTTACGTAACTCTGCTTGAGGGAAGTCTCGGGTGCCCACTTCTGCGCGAGCGTCCTGGGTTGCCCCGGGACGATCGGCGACGCAGGCAGAACGGCCCGCTGACACCAGGGATCGAGAATACTCGATCCGACCAGGCGGGTCAAACGCCGACACACGTACCATGGGGGGATGACCGTGTTGATCGATCCCCCGGCCTGGCCCGCACACGACACGCTCTGGTCACACCTGGTCAGTGACTCATCCTACGACGAGCTGCACGCCTTCGCCGACCGGGCGGGGGTCCCACGGCGCGCCTTCGACCACGACCACTACGACGTGCCGCAGGACCGGTACGCCGAACTCGTGGCCTCCGGGGCCGCCCCGGTGACCGGGCGCGAGCTGGTGCTGCGCCTCATCGCCAGCGGACTGCGTGTGCCGCAGCGCGACAAGCGGAAGACGGCGCGCGACCAGGGCTGACCGCGGCACCGGGAACGTCGGCCGGATCCGTCACCGGGAAGCACACACGGGCGTGTCGCGGGACGTCAGCGCGGATGCCGACCGAGCCACAGCCACGCGGCCGACGCCGACCCGAGCAGCATCAGGGTCATCGGCAGCCCGAGTTGCAGCGGCGTGGTGACGCCGCCGACGAGCACACGTCCGAGCCCCTGCCCCACGCTCCCCTGCTGGCCGGCGTCGTGGACCGCGGTGACGATGCCGACCAGGGCGAGTGCCACGGTGCCCGCAGCACCCGCCAGGACGGTCCGCAGGAGCACGACGGGCAGTGGGGCACGCGGCACCACCGGCACCAGGAAGGCCAGCACCAGGAAGGCCGCGAGGGCGAACGGGGAGCGCGCGACGAAGACGTTCTGCACGAAGGCCTCGACCAGGCTCGTCCCACCGTGGCTCCGGAAGGGGCCGACGATCGTGCTCGTGCCGAGCAGCCCGATCAGGCCCGCCAGGAACTCGACCAGGACGACGCTGACCACGGTGATGGCCGCGCCCGTCGTGGCGACGATGGAGACCCCGGGCGCGAGGACGGACGTGGCGCCGGGCACATCGCCCCGACCAGGACCGGCCCGACCAGGACCGACCGGACCCAGCGGGGGCACCGCCGACGGAGGCGCCGCCGGCGGAGGCACGGCTCCCCAGCCCGTCCGGGGCTGGTCGTGACCCGGTACCGGGTCACGACCAGCCTGACGCTGCTCGTCCGTCACATCACTGCCCGAGGATGACGGTGCCGTCGTCCTCGGTGGCCGTCGGGTTCGCCGGGGCGCTGATGCTCCCCGACGACACGCGACGCGAACGCGCACGACCCTGGCCGGGCTGCTTCGGCTCCGGCAGCGCCTGCAGCACCGAGTCGAGGAGGGACTCCGCCGCTTCCTCGCTCACCCGACGCGGCTCGCGCTTGGCGACGCCGACCGGGATGTCGAGGATGGCGACGGTGGTGTCGGCCGGCGTGACCGGGGCCGACGAGCTGACCCGACGGCGACCGGCGGGACGTTCCTTCGGTGCGACCTCGGCGGCTGGCTGCTCAGCGACAGCCGCGGCCGGCTGCGCCGGTGCCGACTCCGCACGCGTGGACCGCGTGTGGACACCCGTCGTCGTCGCCGGGAGCACCGTCTCCGGGGCGGGCGTCGCGAGCGACGTGTGCTGCTCGGCAGACCCCTGCTGCGCGTCACCCGACGCCTGCTGCGCGTCGCTCGACACCTGCTGCGCGTCACCCGACGCCTGCTGCGCGTCACCGGCCCGGCTGCCACGGCGGCGACGACGCTTCGAGCCACCGGTGGGCTCACTCGGCGCCTCGGCCGCGGGGGCGACCGGCGACGTCGGCGATGCCGCCGTGACCGGCGACGCGGCACCGGCGACGCCGGTGACCGGCACGTCGGACTGCTCGTGCGGGATGGTCGACGCGGCGATCCGTGACAACGCGTGCTTGACGTCGTCGGTGATCTGGTGCGCCTGCGACGCCTTCGACTCGGCCGCGACGGCGTTGCCGTTCGTACCTCCACCGTTGCCGTTGCCACCACGGGCCTTGCGGCGCCCCTTGGTCGGCCCCGGGTCCGCGTTGTTGTCGTTGACCTGCGCGTTGACCTCGTCGAGCGACTCGCGCAGTCCGACACCGATCTTCTTGCGGGTCATCTGCACGAGGCCGAGCGAGGTGACCTCGGCCACCTGGTGCTTCGTCCGGTCGCGGCTCAGGCACTCCATGAGGCGACGGAGCACGAGGTCCCGGTTCTCCTCGAGCACCATGTCGATGAAGTCGACGACGATGATGCCGCCGATGTCCCGCAGACGGAGCTGGCGGACGAGTTCCTCGGCGGCCTCCAGGTTGTTCTTCGTGACGGTCTCCTCGAGGTTGCCCCCGGAGCCGACGAACTTCCCGGTGTTGACGTCGACGACCGTCATGGCCTCGGTGCGGTCGATCACGAGCGAACCACCGGAGGGCAGCCAGACCTTGCGGTCCAGGGCCTTCTCGATCTGCTCGTTGATCCGGTGCTCCTCGAACGAGTCCGGGCCCTGGTAGAGCTCGACCCGGTCCTTGAGGTCCGGCGCGACCGCACTGAGGTACTCGTCGATGGTCTGTCGAGCGGACTCGCCGTCGATGATGAGCTTCGTGAAGTCCTCGTTGAAGACGTCGCGGACGATCTTCACCAGCAGGTCCGGCTCGGAGTGCAGCATGACCGGCGCCTGGCCGCTCTGGACCTTCTTCTCGATGGCCTCCCACTGGCTGGTGAGGCGCTGCACGTCGCGCGTCAGCTGGTCCTCGGTGGCACCCTCGGCGGCCGTGCGCACGATGACGCCGGCGTGCTCGGGGAGGACCTCCTTGAGGATCTTCTTGAGACGGGCACGCTCGGTGTCCGGCAGCTTGCGGGAGATGCCGTTCATCGAGCCGTTGGGCACGTAGACCAGGTAGCGGCCCGGCAGGGACACCTGGCTGGTCAGACGGGCACCCTTGTGGCCGACCGGGTCCTTCGTGACCTGCACGAGCACCTTGTCACCCGGCTTGAGCGCGGCCTCGATGCGACGGCCGTGGCTGGTGTCGACCGAGTTCCAGTCGACCTCGCCCGCGTACAGGACGGCGTTGCGACCGCGGCCGATGTCGACGAACGCGGCCTCCATCGAGGGCAGCACGTTCTGCACCTTGCCGAGGTAGACGTTGCCGATGAGCGAGACGTTCTGCGACTTCGTGACGTAGTGCTCGGCGAGGACGCCGTCCTCGAGCACGCCGATCTCGATGGTCGAGGAGCTCGACCGCACGATCATCTGGCGGTCGACGCTCTCGCGGCGGGCGAGGAACTCGTCCTCGGTCACGACCTGGCGACGACGTCCGGCGTCACGGCCGTCACGACGGCGCTGCTTCTTGGCCTCGAGGCGCGTGGAGCCCTTGATGCGCTGCGGCTCGGTGATGAGCTCGGGCTCGCGGCGACGCGGTTCGGCCTGCTCGCGGTCGCTGCTGCTCCCCCGGCGGCGGGTGCGGCGGCGGCTGCCACCCTGCTCGTCGCGGTCCTCGTCGTCCCAACGGTCGGAGCGGTCGGAGCGGTCGACCCGCTCGGTGCGCTCGTCGCGCTCCGGACGGTCGTCGCGGTCGTCACGGTCGGACCGGTCGTACCGGTCCGAACGGTCGTACCGGTCGCTCCGGCCGGAACGGGAGCCGCGTCCCGAGCGCTCGGCTCGGTCGGAACGGTCGTACCGGTCGCTCCGGTCACGGTCACGGTCACGGTCACGGTCGTGATCGGAGCGAGCGGGCAGCTCCGGCAGCACCGGGGCGTGGAAGATCAGGCTGAGCGTGCTCGTTGCCTTCGGAACGAACGGCTCGGCCGGTGCCGGTGCCTCGTCCGGACGGGAGGCCCGTCGCGCGTCCGGTACATCGCTCGCGTCCGTCGTGCCCTGCGTCTCGACCCCGTCCTGGCCGACGGCCGGCAGGTCACCGGTCAGGGTGCTGACGTCCTCCGGCGCGGTTCCCGCACCCGAGGCGGGTTCCACCACGACGGAGACCGTGCCGGTCGCGGTGTCGACCACGACCTCGACGGTCTCCGGGTCCGGCGACTGCTCGACCTCGGTCGTGTCGCTCACGTCGGCCTCTGCCGTGTCGGTGACGTCAGCCTCTGCCGTGTCGGTGACGTCGGCGGTGTCGCTCACGTCGGCACCGTCGGAGGCGTCGACCGTGTCCGCGACGTCGAGCGCCTCGACCACGTCGGACGACCGGTCGGGCTCGACCTGCCGGTCGGACCCGACCTGCTCGTCGGACCCGACCGTCTCGACGGCGTCGGTCGACGTGTCGGACGGGTCAGGCGCCTCCAGGCCGCCGGACCGAGCGCGACGGCCGCCGAAGAGGCGAGTCCGGCGCTTCGGCGCGTCGTCGGTGTTCTGGTTCTGGTTCTCGTTCTGATCCACCATGGACTGGTGCACTCCTCGACCCCGCACGCACCCGGTGGGTGGCGGGAATTCTCTCGTATCGGTGCGGGCGGCGACTCCGCCCCCGCGCTCGCTGCTGTCAGTGACCGATCCGGCGTCTCGTCCACGCCCGGTCGTCGTGGGCACCCGGCTCACGGCGGCTCGGCGTCGGAGGTGACGCGTCGTCCGGTCACGGTGCTCTGTCACAACACCATCACGTCCGGGCGGTGGCCCGGCAAGTTCTCGTCGTCGCCCGGATCGGCCGGGTGACTCCCCCATCATCGCACGCGGTCACGGAGAACGTCGGGAGCCTCGTGCGAAGATGACGCCGTGAGTTCGACGCCTGTTGCTCCCCGCCGTCCCGTCGCCGTCGCGATCCTGCTGCTCGTGACCGGACTGGTCGGGCTGTACGCGGCGTTCCGACTCGTGCTCGACGAGTTCGAGAAGTACGAGAACCCGAAGGCGGTCCTCACCTGCGACGTCAGTCCGTTCGTGAACTGCTCGAACGTGATGGCGAGTGCGCAGGGGCACCTGTTCGGCTTCCCGAACCCGCTGCTCGGACTGATGGGGTTCGTCGCGCCGATCGCCGTCGGGGTCGTGCTGCTCGCGGGCTTCCGCGGCACGAAGTGGTTCTGGACGCTGTTCAACTCGGGGCTGTTCCTGGCCTGGGTCTTCGTCACCTGGCTGTTCACGCAGACCGTCTGGTTCATCGGCTACCTCTGCCCCTGGTGCATGCTCGTCTGGGCGATGGTGATCCCGATGTTCTGGCTCTTCACGATCTGGAACCTGGCGAAGGGGAACCTGCCGTTCGGCACCGGTGGACGGCGGATCGGCCGAGCACTCCTGCCGTTCTGCTGGGCGTTCCCGCTCGCGAACTACCTGTTCATCGCCGTGGTGATCCTGGTGGAGTTCCCGACTGTCCTCACGACCCTGTGACCCCCGCAACCCAGCTCCAGTGGTGACGTGTCACCTGATTCCTGGGGTCTTCCCAGCACCGGGGCCCGGTCCCGGCGGTCGGAGCCGTTACGCTCGATCCCGATGAGCGACAACGAGAGCAAGAAGGCGCGCCGCAACGCCGCGCGCGAGCGTGCCCGCGAGGCCCGCCAGAAGGAGCAGGCCCGCCGACGTCGGAACAAGACGTTCCTGATCAGCGGCATCATCGTGGCGTCGCTCGCGGTCGTCGCGATCGTCGTGCTCGTGGTCGCGAACTCGATCCAGCCCGTCGGGCCCGGACCGAAGAACATGGCGAGCGACGGCATCGTGCTCACGGGGCAGGACGGCAAGATCGTCCCGGTCGAGACGAAGGGCATCCCCGAGGGCGGGAAGCCGACGGCCACGAAGCAGGACGACTCGGTCGCGAACATCACCGTGTACGAGGACTACATGTGCCCGATCTGCAACCAGTTCGAGACGGGCAACATGTCCCAGATCAAGCAGTGGGTGCAGGACGGCACCGCCACGCTCGAGGTGCGCCCGTTCAACCTGCTCGACCGCGCCTCGCTCGGCTCGAAGTACTCGACCCGCTCGGCCGCCGCGGCCGCCTGTGTCGCGAACTACGATCCCGACGCGTTCCTCGACGTCAACAGCGCCTTCTACGAGAACCAGCCGTCGGAGAACACCCGCGGTCTGACGAACGACAAGCTCGCCGACATCGCGGAGAAGGCCGGCGCGACGAACGCGGAGGTGCAGTCCTGCATCACCGACCAGCGGTTCGCCGGGTGGGTCGCCGACGCCACGAACCGTGCGCTCACCGAGCCCCTGCCGAACTCCGACCTGCCGAAGCTGACCGGCACGCCCACCGTCCTCGTGAACGGCAAGCAGTACAACGGCACCGGCACCAACGCCTGGTCCGACGCCCAGGCCTTCGCCTCCTTCGTGGAGCAGAACGGCGGCTCCGGCGAGTAGTCGCCGGCACGACGACGAAGGCCCCCGCACTCGAGAGTGCGGGGGCCTTCGTCGTACCGGATCAGGCGAACCAGAGTCCGAGCTCGCGTGCAGCGGACTCCGCCGAGTCCGAGCCGTGCACCAGGTTCTGCTGGACCTTGAGGCCCCAGTCGCGGCCCAGGTCACCACGGATGGTGCCGGGTGCGGCCGAGGTCGGGTCGGTGGTCCCGGCGAGCGAGCGGAACCCGGCGATGACGCCGTTGCCCGCGACGCGCACGGCGACGAGCGGTCCGGACTGCATGAACTCGACGAGCGGCTCGAAGAACGGCTTGCCCTGGTGCTCTTCGTAGTGGCTGTCGAGCAGGTCGCGCGGCGCGGTCAGCATCTTCAGGTCGACGATCTCGTAGCCCTTCGCCTCGATGCGGCGGAGGATCTCACCGGTGAGCTGGCGGGCGACGCCGTCGGGCTTGACGAGGACGAGGGTCTCTTCGAGTTCGGACACAGCGGGACTCCCTGCGGTTCGAGGTGGTGGTGGGTCAGTCCTCGCCGAGTGCGGCTCGGCGGGCGGCGTTCTGACGGTCGAGCTGACCGCCCTTGACGAAGCAGAAGACCCACAGCGCCAGGAACACCACGCCCACCACGACCATGAAGGGCTCGATGAACCCGGTGGCGAGGATGGCCGCCTGCAGCAGCCACCCGAACCATACACCGGCACGGGAGCCGGTCAGTCGGGACGCCAGGGCCAGGACGACGATCGCGGCGATGCCACCGCCGAAGGCCAGTCCGGCCGGCAGGGTGTGCTTGCCGTAGACGACGAGCATCGGGAAGAAGAACATGATCGCCTCGAGCACGAGGGTGATCGACAGCAGGCTCTCGCGGGCCCCGCGGTCCCGACGCGGACGTCGCATCCGGGGCGTGCGGGGCGGACGGGAGGCCCGTGGTGCGTCCGTCACTTCGTCCCGCCTTCGCGGTGGACCATCTCCATGACGGCACCCACCATCACGATCGAGCCGGCGACCAGGACCATCGCGTCCTCGGCGTCGGCGTCGTCGGCCAGGTCACGGGCCTCCTGCAGGGCGCCGGCGAGCGACGGTTCGACGACGACCCGGTCGTTGCCGACCTCGTCGACGACGAGCCGGGCGAACTCGTCGGCGTCGAGTGCCCGCTCCCCCGGCGGCTGTGTCACGACGAAGGTCGCGACGGTGTCCTTGAGGGCACGGACGAACCCGCGGGCGTCCTTGTCGCGGAGGATCCCGACGACGCCGACGACGTGTCCGGACGGGAACGCCACGGGCAGCGCGTCGGCGAGTGCCTTCGCGCCGTGCGGGTTGTGCCCTGCGTCGACGACGACGGTCGGACCGGTCGCGATCGGCTGCAGCCGGCCGGGGCTCGTCGCGTTGGCCAACCCCTCGCTGAGGACGTCCTCGTCGAGTGCCTGGCTGCCCCGGCCGAGGAACGACTCGACCGCGGCGACCGCGACCGCCGCGTTGTGCGCCTGGTGGGCGCCGAACAGCGGCACGAACAGGTCGTCGTAGGTCCCGGCGATGCCCTGCACGCTGATCAGCTGCCCGCCGACCGCCGGGGTGTTGCTGGTCACCCGGAAGCGGGTTCCCTCGACCGCCAGCGTCGACTCGGTGAGATCGGCGGCCCGCTCGAGTTCGGCGAGCGCCTCGGGCACCTGGGCCGACGTGACCACGGACGAGGACGGCTTGATGATCCCGGACTTCGTGCGCGCGATCTCGGCGACCGTGTTGCCGAGCTGCTTCGCGTGGTCGATGGCGATCGGGGTGAAGACCTGCACCTGGCTCTGCACCACGTTGGTGGAGTCCCACTCGCCGCCCATGCCGACCTCGATCACGGCGACGTCGACGGGCGCCTCGGCGAAGCACGCCAGCGCCAGGACGGTCAGCGCCTCGAAGAACGTCAGCGGCAGTTCGCCCTTGGCGGTGAGCTCGGCATCGGTCATCTCGAGGATCGGGGTGATGTCGTCCCAGTTCTCGACGAACCGGCTCGGCTCGATCGGCTCGCCGTCGATGACGATGCGCTCCCGGATCGACACCAGGTGCGGGCTGGTCATGAGCCCGGTGCGCAGACCGTGGGCACGGACGATGCTCTCGGTCATCCGGGCGGTCGACGTCTTGCCGTTCGTCCCCGTGATGTGGATGACCGGGTACGCCAGGTGCGGGTCACCGAGGAGCTCGACGGCACGTCGGGTCGCGGTCAGGCGGTGCTCGGGCGACTGTTCACCGATCCGGGCCATGAGCGCCGCCTCGACCCGCCGGACCTCGTCGTCGTCCCCGCCGTACGGCAGTTCCTCGCCGGGAGCAGTGTCGCCCGCCGGACCGACGGGGATCTCGACGGGCTCGGCCTCGATCCCGTCCGCGTCGTCCGCCGGGGCGTCGTACTCGTTGCTGTCGCTCATGCGCGCTGGACCTCCACGGTCACCTTCGCTCCGTCGCCGACCGCGACGGTGTCCTCGTCCTGACCGAACACCGTCGGCACGACCTGTACTCCGCTGGCGAGGGTCTCGTTCGCGATGAGCGTCTCGTGCACGCCGATCGCGGCAGCGGCCGTCTCGTCTGCACGGAGCGTCAGGTCGATGCGGTCGCCGACGTCGAGACCGGCGTCGCGACGGGCCTGCTGCACGGCACGGACGACGTCGCGGGCGATGCCCTCGGCCTCGAGCTCCGGCGTGGTGACGGTGTCGAGGACGACGAACCCGCCGCCGTCCAGGAACGCCACGGCCTTCGACGTGTCGGCCACCGTGAGGTCGAGCGTGAACTCACCCTCCACCAGGTCGACGCCACCGACGGTGACGCCGGTCTCGGTCGCGGTCCAGTCGCCCTTCTTCGCGGCCGGGATGACCTGCTGCACGGCCTTGCCGATGCGGGGGCCGGCGGCGCGGGCGTTCACGGTGAGCTTCCGCTCGATGCCGTACTGCGCCAGGGACTCCTCGGCCTGCGCCTCCAGCACGACCCGCTTGACGTTGAGCTCGTCGCGGAGGATGTCCGCGAACGGCTCGACCGCTGCGGGGTCCGGCACGACGAGCGTCAGCGTCGCGAGCGGCAGCCGGACGCGCTTGCCGGTCGACTTGCGGAGCGCGAGCCCCTTCGAGGCGACGTCCCGCACGCGGTCCATCGCGTCGACGAGGGCGTCGTCCGCGGGGAACTCGGACGCGTCCGGCCAGTCGGTCAGGTGGACGCTGCGGTCACCGGTCAGGCCCTTCCAGACCTCCTCGGTCACGAGCGGTGCCAGCGGCGCCGCCACCCGGGCGAGGGTCTCGAGGACCGTGAACAGCGTGTCGAACGCGGCACGGGCCTCCGCGGAGGTCTCCGCACCGGCCCAGAACTTGTCCCGGGACCGGCGGACGTACCAGTTGGTGAGCACGTCGGCGAAGTCGCGGATCGCCTGCGCGGCGAGCGGGGTGTCGAGCGCGTCGAGGTGCGTCGTCACGTCGGCGACGAGCACGCGGGTCTTCGCGAGGAGGTACCGGTCGAGCACGTCGGTGCTCGCGGTGCTGCGGGCGGCCTGGTAGCCCGACTCCCCCGATGCGTTCGCGTAGAGGGTGAAGAAGTAGTACGTCGACCACAGCGGCAGCAGGAACTCGCGGACACCCTGGCGGATTCCCTCTTCGGTGACCACGAGGTTGCCACCGCGGATCACCGACGACGACATCAGGAACCAGCGCATCGCGTCGGCGCCGTCGCGGTCGAAGACCTCGGACACGTCCGGGTAGTTCCGCAGGCTCTTCGACATCTTCTGGCCGTCGGAGCCCAGGACGATGCCGTGGCTGATGACGTTCGTGTACGCCGGCCGGTCGAACAGCGCGGTGGAGAGCACGTGCATGACGTAGAACCAGCCGCGGGTCTGACCGATGTACTCGACGATGAAGTCCGCCGGGTTGTGTGCGTCGAACCACTCGGCGTTCTCGAACGGGTAGTGCACCTGTGCGTAGGGCATCGACCCGGAGTCGAACCAGACGTCGAACACGTCGGTGATCCGTCGCATGGTGGACGCACCCGTCGGGTCGTCCGGGTTCGGACGGGTCAGGTCGTCGATGAACGGACGGTGCAGGTCCACCTGTCCCTCGGCGTTCAGGGGCAGTCGGCCGAAGTCGCGCTCGATGTCCGCGAGCGAGCCGTACACGTCGGTGCGCGGGTACTCGGGGTCGTCGGACTGCCACACCGGGATCGGCGTGCCGAAGTACCGGTTGCGGGACACCGACCAGTCGATGGCGTTGCCGACCCACTTGCCGAACTGCCCGTCCTTGACGTTGTCCGGCACCCAGTTGATGTCCTGGTTGAGCTCGCCCATGCGGTCGCGGAGGTCGGTCACCCGGACGAACCACGACGAGACAGCCTTGTAGATCAGGGGCTTGCGGCAGCGCCAGCAGTGCGGGTAGCTGTGCTCGTAGGACGCCTGGCGGAGCAGTCGGCCGGCGTCGCGGACGGCCTTGGTCAGCGGCTTGTTGGCGTCCATCCAGAGCTGTCCGGCGACGAGCGGGAACTGCGACGTGAAGACACCGCCCTCGTCGAGCGAGAGCACCACGGGGATGCCGGCGGCCGCACAGACCTCCTGGTCGTCCGCACCGTAGGCCGGGGCCTGGTGCACGATGCCGGTGCCCTCGCCGGTCTCGACGTACTCGGCGACCAGGACCTTCCAGGCGTTCTCCATGCCCTCGGTCTCCGCGAGGAAGTCGAACAGGCGCTCGTAGGCGACGCCGTCGAGCTCCCGGCCCTCGATCGTCCGCGTGACGGCGCCCACGGCCTCCTCTGCTGAGGCGTACCCGAGGTCCTTGGCGTGCGCGGCGACCGTGTCGGCCGCGAGCAGGTAGGAGACGGAACCGGCGTCGGACCCGTCAGCCGCGCCTCCCGGCCCGGCCGGCAGGACCGCGTACGCGATCGCCGGACCGACCGCGAGCGCGGCGTTCGTCGGCAGCGTCCACGGGGTCGTGGTCCAGGCGAGGGCACGGACGCCGTCGAGTCCGAGCTCCTGTGCACGTGCACCGGTGAGCGGGAACGAGACCGTCACCGACTGGTCCTGGCGCATCTTGTAGACGTCGTCGTCCATGCGCAGCTCGTGGTTCGACAGCGGCGTCTGGTCGTTCCAGCAGTACGGCAGGACCCGGAAGCCCTCGTACGCCAGGCCCTTGTCCCACAGGGTCTTCCACGCCCACAGGACGCTCTCCATGTAGGTGACGTCGAGCGTCTTGTAGTCGTCCTCGAAGTCGACCCAGCGCGCCTGCCGGGTGACGTACTGCTGCCACTCGTCGGTGTACTGCAGCACCGACCGGCGAGCGGCCGCGTTGAAGACGTCGATGCCCATGGCGTCGATCTCGTGCTTCTCGGTGATGCCGAGCTGGCGCATCGCCTCGAGCTCGGCGGGCAGCCCGTGGGTGTCCCAGCCGAAGCGACGGTGCACCTGCTTGCCGCGCATGGTCTGGTAGCGCGGGAAGACGTCCTTGGCGTAGCCGGTCAGCAGGTGCCCGTAGTGCGGCAGGCCGTTCGCGAACGGCGGGCCGTCGTAGAAGGTCCACTCGTCACAGCCCTCGCGCTCGGCGATGGACGCGCGGAACGTGTCGTCGCCCTTCCAGAAGGCGAGGATCCCCCGCTCGACCGCGGGGAAGGACGGGGACGGGTTCACGCCCGCACCGCTCGTGGACACGTCGCCGTTCGGGGACTCGCGGTTCAGGGGGTAACGCACCGGATGGCTCCTGGAGGTCGGTGGAACTGGACCACGAGGACGGAGCCTGCGCTCCGCGGTACCACCTCGCTTGCCTCGGACCGGCGCGACCGCCTGTTCGTGACCACTCTGCGTCGGGGATGATGACGGTCCCGAACCCGTCCGGTTCTACTGACGACCCCCGACGGGTGCCGCGTTCTTCCGGATGACTCCCCGGTGATGGCCGGATCGATGCCTGTGCGCGCGAGTCTACCGGACGGGAGCATGCTGGAGCGATGCCCTCGTCGTCGTCATCCGAGACCCCCGAGACCGTTCCGGACGCCTCGGCCGGCAGCGCGAAAGCGAAGCCGGAGTCCCTGCTCACCGTCCTCATCGCGTTCGGCGCGAACCTGCTCGTCGCCATCGCCAAGTCCGTCGCCGCGATGCTGACGGGCTCCGCGTCGATGGTCGCCGAGGCCGCGCACTCGTGGGCGGACACCGGGAACGAGATCTTCCTGCTCATCGCCGAACGACGTGGCGCCCGGAAGCGCGATGCGCGCCACCCCCTCGGCTACGGCCGGGAGACCTACATCTGGTCGATGTTCGCCGCGTTCGGCCTGTTCACCGCGGGCGCGATCGTCTCGATCTACCACGGCATCACCGAGCTCGGGGACACCGGGCCGGCGGAGGACGTCGTCCTCAACTACATCGTCCTGGGGGTGTCGTTCCTCCTCGAGGGGACGAGCTTCCTGCAGGCGTTCCGCCAGGCCCACGGTGCCGCGACGAAGCGCCGCGTCCCGGTCCTCCGGCACGTGCTGCAGTCGTCGAACCCGACGCTCCGGGCCGTCTTCGCCGAGGACGCCGCCGCGCTCGTCGGCCTGGTCATCGCGTTCCTCGGTGTCTTCCTGCACCAGGTCACCGGGCTCGCCGTGTTCGACGCCATCGGGTCGATCGCCGTCGGCCTGCTGCTCGGGGTCGTCGCCGTCGTCCTCATCGACCGCAACCGCCGGTTCCTGCTCGGGGAGAGCACCTCCCCCGAGCTCGAGAACGCCGTGCTCGTCGAACTGCTCGCCCGCGAGCAGGTCGAGAGCGTCAGCTACCTGCACCTGGAGTTCGTCGGCCCGTCGCGCGTGTACATGGTCGCCGCGGTCGACCTGGTCGGGAACGACACCGAGGAGCACGTCGCCGGCCGTCTCCGGAAGATCGAACAGTCGCTCGAGGACAGCCAGTACGTCGAGGAGGCAGTGCTCACGTTGTCCGTGCCGGGTGCCGCGGTCCTGAAGCCGACGGGCAACGAGATCCCCGAGGTCGTCAAGGACGGGACCGTCGAGGACGTCGCCGCCGGAGGCGCCGGGACGCTCCGCGCCTGAGCGCCCCGGACGACCGCGGCGACTCGAGCGGCCGGGGCGTCAGCAGTCGGCGTCGGTGAACTCGAGGTCGACGGTCTTGGTCGAGCCCGGGAAGACGTACGAGTACCGCATCGCGATGTCCTCCTCGAGGATGTCCCGCGTCGCCGTCGTCGAGCAGAGGTTCGACAGCACGGAGCTGCGGATCGCCCGCTCGGAGATCGCGGTCGGGTCGGCGGCGACGCTGTAGCGGTAGTGGATCGCCTCGTCCTCGGCGTCCACCCCGGTCCAGGTCGTGATCTCGTCGACCTGCTTCGGGAAGGTCGTCTGCTCGGTGATCTTCGCGACGCCCTGGTCGACGAGCTCCTGCTTCGACGGGCCGCCGAACGACGACAGGCCCCAACGGACCAGGGCACCGGCGACGAGGAACGCCACGATGCCGACCACGGCCACCAGGACCCGACGGCCCCGGGGCTGCTGCGGGCGGCCGCCGTACGCAGCGGCTCCCCCGGGCTGGACCGTCGGGGCGCCGGCACCCTGCCAGGGCTGCTGGCCCTGCGGGGCGCCGGGGTACTGCGGCGGCTGGCTGCCGAACTGCGGGGGCTGACCGCCGAACTGCTGGGGCTGCTGCTGGCCCGCCGGGTACTGAGGAGCCTGCGCGGGGTACTGCGGCGTCTGCTGACCGCCGTCCTGCGGCGCCTGCGCCGGGTACTGCGGCGCCTGCGCGGCGTCCGGCTCGTGGCGCTCCGGGTCCGGACCACCCGTTCCGGACGAGGACGGCTGCTGTTCGGGTGTCTCGGACACGGATCCCCCTGGAGTCATCGGCCGTCCCCCTCGGACGGCGCACCCAGAACCTACCAGCGGAGCGACACCGGGTCAGCGCGCGTCGAGCCCCGCCACCACCGGCGTCAGCGCGGCGGCGACGTACTCGACGAGTGGACGTCGCGCGACCCCGTCGGTCACCCAGACCCCGAAGGCCGCGGCAGCCGCCCCGAGCATCGCCCCTGCCACGGTCTGCGGCCAGAGCGACGCCGGGTGCTCTCCGGTCCGCCCGGCGACGAACGACGCGATCGCCTGGTGCTGCCCCGTGACCCGGGTGGCACCGCTCGCGACGAGTTCGGCACCGACGTCCATCACCTCGGCCTGACTGATCGCCCAGGGCACGCGGTCCGGATCGTGGGCGCGGGCGGTGGCGAGCAGGGCGTCCTCCACGGCGCGGACGGCGCTCGTCTCGGCGGAGGTCGCCAGGTGCTGCGGGAACTCGGCCACCGCGGCGTCGAGGTCGAGCCACATCACGTCGGACTTCGCGGCGAAGTAGTTGAAGAAGGTCGCGCGACTGACACCGGCGCGGGCGGCGATGTGGTCCACGGTGGTCTTCGCGTACCCCTGCTCGAGGAAGAGCTCGGCAGCGGCGTCGGCGAGCACCTCGGCGCTCGATCGTCGCGGTCGACCGCCTCGGCGGGTTGGCTGGTCCATGCCCTCCAGTAAACCGCTAGACTCGTCGCGCCATGATCTTGGACCCAGTACAGAAAAGCCCGGCGCTGCGGCGCATCGTGACCGGCGTCGCCAGCGCGGCCACGGTCCTCCTGGCCGTCGCCGCCTGCTCCGGCGGCGGCAGCCCCAGCGACAGCAGCACCCCGGTCCGTGGCGGCACGCTGACGTACGCCTCGGGCGACGCGGAACCGACCTGCCTCGACCCGCACGTCGGCGGCAACTACCCGCAGGCGCTCCTGGCGACGCAGTACATCGAGGAACTCGTCGGTCTCGACGACGGGCGGCCGACGCCCGAGCTGGCCACGAAGTGGTCGACGAGCGATGACGGCAAGACCCTCACCTTCATCCTGCGGGATGACGTGACGTTCACCGACGGCACCCCGTTCGACGCCGCCGCCGTCGTGGCGAACATCGAGCACGTGCAGGACCCGGCCACAGCATCCAGCACCGGGTACCTCGCCCTGCAGTCGATCGAGAAGGCCACGGCCACCGACGACCGGACGGTCACCCTCTCGCTCAGCCGGCCGGACGCCGCGCTGCTGGAGTCGTTCTCGCAGCCCTGGGTCGGCATGGAGTCGCCGAAGGCCCTGCAGCGGAAGCAGGCCACGAACTGCGAGTCCCCCGTCGGTACCGGCCCGTTCGAGGTCACCGACTGGAAGCACGGCGACCGCGTCACCCTGACGGAGAACGCCGACTACACGCCGCTCGGCGGCTCGACCACGAAGCCCCGGCTCGACGGTCTGACCTGGCGGTTCCTGCCGGACTCGACGTCCCGCTACGCAGCGCTGCAGTCCGGCCAGGTCGACGTCATCGACAACGCCCAGCCCGACCAGCTGCGGGCCGCGTCGTCGAAGGCTGCGATCCGAGACCTCGACGCCCCGCGTCCCGGCGCGTCGAACCGGCTCGAGCTGAACTCCGGCCACGGCGTCTTCCAGGACGAGTCCGTCCGCAAGGCGTTCATCGCAGCTGCCGAGATCGACCCCGGCCTGAAGTCCCTGTTCCTCGGGACCGCGAAGCGCTCGTACTCGGTCCTGTCCAGCGTGGAGCCGACCTCGTACTCCGACGAGTCGCTCTTCGCGTACGACCCGTCCGAAGCGAAGCGCCTGCTCGATGCCGCCGGCTGGAAGACGAACAGCGACGGCGTCCGCGAGAAGGACGGCAAGCCCCTCACCGTCACGTTCCCGGTCTCCACGAACCAGTCGGTGCCCGCCGAGCGCAGCCTGTTCCAGCAGATCCAGGCGTCCGAGGCGGAGGTCGGCATCACCGTCGAGCTCGAGGAACTCGACCTGTCCAGCTGGTACGCGGCGTTGGCGGCGAACCAGTACGACGTCGTCAGTGCTCCGTACACGAAGGTCGGCCCGGACGTCCTGCGCATCCTCTACGACTCCGCGTCGATCACTCCGGCACCGTCCGGGTACTTCGCGAACCTCGCGCAGCTCGACGACCCGGCCCTCGACCGGCTGCTCGAGCAGGCGGCGCAGACCGCCGACTCGTCGGAGCGTGCCGACCTGGTCGAGCAGGCGCAGGAGACGATCCTCGAGAGCCGGACCGTCCTGCCGCTCTACGACCAGCAGAACCACTTCCTGTACCGCTCGGCCGTGCACGGCATCTCGACCACGTCGGTCTCCACGCCGTGGTTCGGGACGGCGTGGCTCGCCCGCTGACGCACCGGTGGGGACGACCAGGAGGCCCGGCACCCGTCCGGCACGCCACTCGCCCGCCGTCGGGTGGGCGCGCTGGGCGGTGCGCCGGCTGCTCGGCGGGGTCGGCGTCCTGTGGGCGGTCGCGACGATCGTGTTCGTCGCGATCCGCCTGATCCCCGGTGACCCGGCACTCGCGATCCTCGGCGGTCCGGGCTCGCAGGCCTCGGCCGAGGCGGTGGCGCAGGTCCGCTCCGAGTACGGCCTCGACCGCCCGGTGCTGGTGCAGTACGCGGTGTTCCTCGGACGCCTGGCGACCGGGCAGCTCGGCGACTCGTACGCGTTCCGCACGCCGGTGTCGACGCTGCTGACGCAGGAGCTCCCGGTCACGCTGACGCTCGCGGTGGCGGGGCTCGTCGTCGCCTGGCTGCTCGCGGTCGTCGCCGCGTGGTGGTCGACGCAGCGCGGGCGCACGGCGGCGCTGCTGACCACCGGGCTGTCGGTGACCGCGAGCGTGATGCCGCACTTCTGGCTCGGCAGCGTGCTCATCGTCGTCTTCGCCGGCAGCCTGGGTTGGGTGCCCGCGGTGAGCGACGGGACCGTCCGCGGGTGGGTGTTGCCCGTGTTGGTCGTCGCGGTGCCGGTCGCCGGCTACCTGGCCGAGACGATCCGCGACGGCGTCGTGGACGCGCAGCGCTCGGCGTTCGCCCTCGCGGCACTGGGCCGGGGCGAGTCCCGCGCGGGGCTGTTCGGGCGACACCTGCTCCGGCACGCGGCGCTGCCCGGCATCGCCCTGTCCGCCTGGGCCTTCGGGTCGCTGGTGTCCGGGGCCGTGGTCGTCGAATCGGTGTTCGCGCTGCCCGGCATCGGGCGGGCGCTGGTGACCGCCGTGACGCAGCGGGACATGCCCCTCGTCGCCGGGATCGCCCTGGTGTCGGCGGCGGCGTACGTCGTGGTGCTCGCCGCGGCGGACCTCGTCGAGCGGGCGGTCGACCCGCGGGGCACGACGTCGGACGAGGCGGAGGCGCGGTGAGCGGCATCGTCGACCCGGGCCTCCCGTCCGGACGCAGCAGCATCGACGGCGTGCCCGGCAGCACGCCGTCCCAGGACCCCGGCGCCGCCCGCGCCGGACGCCGGTCCGAGCGATTCCGTGGGGGGACGCTCGGCCCGGCAGGGACCGTCGCAGCAGTGGTGGTGGCGGTCGCCGTCGTGGCGGCGCTCTGGCCGGCGCTGCTCGGCGGGTCGCACCCACTCGCGGTGCACCCGACCGAGGCGCTCCTGCCGCCCGGTGCCGGCCACCCCTTCGGCACCGACGAATCCGGACGTGACATCCTGGCACGGGTGGTCGCGGGGACGCGCGCCTCACTGCTGGTCGGCGTGGTCGCCACGCTCGTCGGCGGTGGCACCGGCGTCGTCCTCGGCGTCCTCGCCGGGCTCGGCGGCCGGGTCGTCGACGCCGTCGTGGGGCGGGTCACCGAGGTCGCCTTCGCGCTGCCGCTGCTCCTCGTCGCACTCGTCGTCATCGCCGTCACCGGGCCCGGACCGGTGCCGGCGATGCTCGCGGTCGGGTTCGCGACCGCCCCCGGGTACGCCCGGATCGTCCGCGGCCTGGTCCGCACCGCGCGGTCGTCCCAGGTCGTCGAGACCGCGGTGCTGCTCGGCCGCTCCCCCGCCGCCATCGTGCTCCGCCACGTGTTGCCGGCGGCGCTCTGGCCGGTCGTCGCGGTCGGCACGCTCGGCATCGGCCAGGCCGTGGTGTGGGCGTCGGCGCTCAGCTACCTCGGCGTCGGGACACCGCCGCCGGTGCCCGAGTGGGGTGCGATGCTCGCCGACGGCCGTACCTACCTGCAGACCGCACCCTGGATGAGCACGTTCCCGGGGCTGGCGATCGTGGTGCTCGCGACCGCGGTGACGGTGCTCGGCCGGGCGCTCCGCCGCGCGGGAGCGGCGCGGTGAGCGGCGCGGTGAGCGGGCACGGCGGCGACCTCACCCTCGAGGTCGCCGGTCTCTCCGTCACGATCGACGGCCTCCCCCTCGTCTCCGACGTCACGCTCCGGGTCGCCCGGGGTGAGTGCGTCGCGCTCGTGGGCGCGTCCGGGTCCGGCAAGTCGGTCACGGTCCGAGCGGCACTCGGCCTCTCCGCCACCGGTGCGGTGGTGACGGCCGACCGGCTCGCCGTCGCCGACCACGACGTTCGTGGCCTGTCGGAACGTCGGTGGCGCGCGGTCCGCGGTCGGCACGTCGGCTACGTCGGCCAGGAGGCCCTGGGCGCTCTGGACCCGCTCCGTCCCGTCGGGCGCGAGGTCGCGGACGCCCTCCGCCTGCACACCGACCTGTCGGCCCGCGACCGCGTGGAGGCGGTCCGCGCCGAACTGGAGGCCGTCGGGCTCGACCCCGCGCTCGCCACCGACGGCCGGACCGCTGGCACGCTGTCCGGCGGCATGCGACAGCGTGCCCTCATCGCCGCCGCGACGATCGGCCGGCCCGGGCTCCTCGTCGCGGACGAACCGACCACGGCCCTCGACGCCGGGATCGCCCTCCGCGTGATGGAGCAGCTGCGGGCCGCGCAACAGCGGGGCACCGGGCTGCTCGTCGTGACGCACGACCTCGGACTCGTCGCGGGCTGGGCGGACCGCGTCGCGGTGATGGACGCCGGCCGGATCGTCGAGGAGGGTCCGACCGCCACCGTCCTGGAGGCCCCGACCCACCCCGCCACGCAGGCCCTGGTGCGCGCGGCGCGGTCGACAGCGACGGTCCGTGCCGGGGACGTCCCGTCCGCATCGGAGCAGCCGGTGCTGGCGGTCGAGCAGCCGGTGCTCGCCGCGGAGGGCCTCGTGCGTTCCTACCCGGGAGTGGCCGCCGTCACCGACGTCGCGCTGCGGGTCGCGCCGGGCCGGGTGCTCGGCGTGGTCGGGGCGTCGGGCTCCGGGAAGACGACGGTGGCGCGGATGCTCCTCGGGCTCGAGACGCCGGACGCCGGGACGGTCACGCTCGACGGCGAGGCGTGGGCACCGCTCCCCGAGCGCGAGCGTCGTGCTCGGCGACACCGGATCGCCGCGGTCGTCCAGGACCCGGGCGCCACGTTCGACGAGCGGTGGGACGTCGACCGCGTGCTCGCCGACGCCCTGAGCGGAGGCCGTGCCCGGCGTGCGACCGGTGCCCTGGGCGACCGTGTCGAGGCCGCACTGCGACAGGTCGACCTCGACACGAGCCTCCGGACCCGGTCGCCCCGCACCCTGTCCGGCGGTCAGCGGCAGCGGCTCGCGATCGCCCGCGCGCTGGCCACCGAGCCGGAGGTCCTGGTGCTCGACGAGCCGGTGACCGCGCTCGACGCCACCGTGCAGGACGCCGTGCTGGGCCTGCTCGAACGGCTCCGCGACGACACCGGCGTCGCGATGGTCTTCGTGTCGCACGACCTGCGAGCCGTCCGGCGGCTCGCGGACGAGGTGCTCGTCGTCCACGAGGGCACCGTCGTCGAGCACGGCCCGGCCGAGGCCGTGTTCGGCCGTCCGGAACACCCCGTCACACAGCGGCTCGTCCGTGCCGCCGGGCGGCTGGCAGCCGGCCCGTCCGCCTGACGGTCACGCCGTCGGCGTGCCGGACCCGACCACCCACGCGACGGAGGCCCGACCCACGTGACGCGGGTCGGGCCTCCAGGCCGGGTGGTGCGGGTCAGGATCCCGCGGGTGCCCTGTCCTGCGCGCCGTCGCCGACCGGACCGTCCCCGGTCACGACCGGGATCTGGCTCGTCGAGAACTCCTTCGCCCAGTCGGACCGTGCGAGCTCCGAGGTCGGGTCGTTGTAGTCGTCGATGACGCCGGCGACCTCGTCCTCGGACCCGACCGTGGGGCCGGAGCCCATGAGCGGCGTGGCGGCGGTCTCCTTGGTGAAGTACACCGCGACGAGCCCGATGACGGCCGCCAGCATGAGGTAGAAGGCGGGGATGTCCTCGGCCCAGCCGTAGCCGCCGTCCTTCGCCCAGTTGATGAGTGCGGCGGTGGCGAGCGGGGTGGTCCCACCGAACAGCGACACCGACACGTTGAACGCGATGGCCAGGGCGCCGTAGCGGATGATCGTCGGGAACAGCGCCGGCAGGGTGGACGGCATCGTCGACGTGAAGGTCACCAGGACCACGCCCAGGATGAGCAGGCCGGAGAAGACCCCGACGCCGGTGCCGGTCTGGACGAGTCCCAGCGCCGGCCAGGACAGGAGGAAGAAGCCGATGCAACCGGCGGCGAGCACCGGACGACGACCGAAGCGGTCCGACAGCCGACCGCCGAACGTGATCACGACCATCATGAGCAGCATCACGACGACGATCAGGATGAGCCCGAACGTGGCGTTCTGGCCGAGGTTCTGCTCCAGGTAGGTCGGCATGTACGACAGCAGCATGTAGTCGGTCACGTTGAAGACCAGGACCAGCCCGATGCAGATGATGAGCGCACGCCAGTTCTCGGCGAAGAGCGTGAGGAACGGCGTCTTCTGCGACTCGCGCTCGGCGGCCTGCTCCTGCTGCTTCTGGAATGCCGGGGTCTCCTCGAGCTTCAGCCGCAGGTACAGGCCGATCAGGCCGAGCGGCCCGGCGATGATGAACGGGATGCGCCAGCCCCAGCTGAGCAGGGCGTCCTCGGACAGGCCGAACTGCAGGCCGGTGACGATCGAGGCGCCCAGCACGTACCCGGCGAGCGTGCCGAACTCGAGCCACGAGCCCATGAACCCGCGCCGCTTGTCCGGCGAGTACTCGGCGATGAACGTCGCGGCACCGCCGTACTCACCACCGGTCGAGAAGCCCTGCACGAAGCGGGCGACGAGCAGCAGGATCGGGGCCCAGACGCCGATCGTGTCGTACGACGGGATCAGGCCGATCATCAGCGTGCCGGCGGCCATCAGGATCATCGTCAGCGCGAGGACCTTCTGGCGGCCGATCCTGTCGCCGATGGGACCGAAGACGGCGCCGCCGATCGGTCGGACGATGAACGCGGCCGCGAAGAAGCCGAAGGTCGCGACGACGTTCGACGCCGGGTCACCCTCCGGCAGGAAGACCTGCGAGATCGTGACCGTGAGGTAGGCGAAGATGCCGAAGTCGAACCACTCCATCGCGTTGCCGAGGGCCGCGGCGGCGACGGCACGCTTGAGCATCGACTCCTCGACGACGGTGACGTCGTCCTCGGTCAGCTTCCGTCGGGCACGCTTCACGGCCCCCTTCGTCCGCACGGCGCCCTTCGTCCGCAGCGGGCGGTCCGCGTGCTGCTGCTTCGGTGTGTCGTTGGCTGGCAAGGTGTTCCTCCGGTGTGCTGTGGCGTCCTTCGGGCTCCCGGCGGGACGGCCGGGCTTCCGGCGAGACAGCGACACTGGCGTCCTGCGGACCGCGCTCGCCGGACAAACCCCGGAAGCCTAGCAGGTGGGCTGTCCGGCGCGGCCGACCGGTACGCTGAGGACCGCACCCGCACCACGCGGGGACACTCAGGCACCTCATCACGGACTCGGTGCCGCACATACGAACGGAAGGCGCAGCCATGACCAAGCCCATGCCCGACAAGCCATCGGTGGACGGACTCGAGCAGGTCTGGGGGCCGCAGTGGGAGCAGGACGGCACCTACCGGTTCGACCGCGACGCCGCCGGTGACCGGTCCGCCGTCTACTCGATCGACACCCCGCCGCCGACCGCCTCCGGCTCGCTGCACATCGGTCACGTGTTCTCGTACACGCACACCGACCTCAAGGCCCGGTTCGAGCGGATGCGCGGCAAGCACGTCTTCTACCCGATGGGCTGGGACGACAACGGTCTCCCCACCGAGCGTCGCGTGCAGAACTACTACGGCGTCCGCTGCGACCCGTCGCTCCCCTACGACCCCGACTTCGCCCCGCCGTTCGCCGGCGGTGACGGCAAGTCGAGCAAGGCCGCCGACCAGCTGCCGATCTCGCGCCGCAACTTCATCGAGCTGTGCGACGAGCTGACCGTGCAGGACGAGCAGCAGTTCGAGGAGCTCTTCCGGACCCTCGGCCTCTCCGTCGACTGGACGCAGTCCTACCGCACGATCGACGCGACCTCCCGGGCCAGCGCGCAGCGTGCCTTCCTCCGCAACCTCGAGCGCGGCGAGGCCTACCAGGCCGACGCCCCGACGCTCTGGGACGTCACGTTCCGGACCGCGGTCGCGCAGGCCGAACTCGAGGACAAGGAGATGCCGGGCGCCTACCACGGCCTGGCCTTCCACAAGAGCGACGGCAGCGGCGACGTCGTCATCCAGACCACCCGCCCCGAACTGCTGCCGGCGTGCGTCGCCCTCGTCGCGCACCCGGACGACGAGCGGTTCCAGGACCTCTTCGGCACCACGGTCCGCTCCCCGCTGTTCGACGTCGAGGTCCCGGTGCTCGCACACCACCTCGCGCAGAAGGACAAGGGCGCGGGCATCGCGATGATCTGCACGTTCGGTGACACCACCGACGTCGTCTGGTGGCGCGAACTGCAGCTGCCGAACCGCTCGGTCATCGGCTTCGACGGTCGTGTCCGATCCGACGAGCCGGAGTGGATCGAGTCCGCCGAGGGCCGTGCGCTCTACGCCGAGATGGCCGGCAAGACCGTGTTCTCCGCCAAGAAGGTCGTCGTGGACGCCCTCACTGAGTCCGGCGAGCTGGTCGGTGACATCACGACGATCAACCACCCGGTGAAGTTCTTCGAGAAGGGCGACAAGCCGCTCGAGATCGTCTCCACGCGCCAGTGGTACATTGTGAACGGCGCCCGCGACGAGCAGCTCAAGAAGACGCTGCTCGAGCGCGGTGACCAGATCGCGTTCCACCCCGACTTCATGAAGGTCCGGTACGAGAACTGGGTCGGCGGCCTGTCCGGCGACTGGCTGATCTCGCGCCAGCGCTTCTTCGGCGTGCCGATCCCGGTCTGGTACCCGCTCGACGCCGACGGCAACCCGGTCTTCGACCAGCCGATCGTCCCGACCGAGGCGCAGCTGCCCGTCGACCCGTCGTCCGACCCCGCCCCCGGGTACGACGAGTCGCAGCGCGGTGTCGCCGGTGGCTTCCAGGGCGAACTCGACGTGATGGACACCTGGGCGACCTCGTCCCTCACCCCGCAGCTCGCCGGCAAGTGGGAGACCGACCCGGCGCTCTACGACCTGGTGTACCCGTACGACGTCCGCCCGCAGGCGCAGGACATCATCCGGACCTGGCTGTTCACGACCGTCCTCCGGAGCCAGCTCGAGGCAGACGTGGTGCCGTGGAAGAACGCGTCGATCTCCGGCTTCATCGTCGACCCCGACCGCAAGAAGATGTCGAAGTCGAAGGGCAACGTCGTCACACCGCTGTCCGTCCTCGAGGCACACGGCGCCGACGCGGTCCGCTACTGGGCGGCCTCGTCGAAGCTCGGCACCGACGCGGCGTTCGACCCGCAGAACCCGAAGCAGATCAAGGTCGGTCGACGACTGGCGATCAAGGTCCTCAACGCGGCGAAGTTCGTCTACGGCTTCGAACTGCCCACCGGCGCCCACCGGGTCACCGAGGCACTCGACGTCGACATGCTCGCCGCGCTCGGTACCGTCGTCGACCAGGCCACGGCCGCGTTCGATGCCTACGACCACGCCCGGGCGCTCGAGATCACCGAGCGGTTCTTCTGGACGTTCTGCGACGACTACCTCGAGCTCGTCAAGGAGCGTGCCTACGGCACCGCCCCCGACTCGGTCCACGAGACGCAGGCGAGCGCGGTCCTCGCGCTCCGCGGCGCGATCGACGTGCTGCTCCGCCTGCTGGCGCCGTTCCTGCCGTACGCGACCGAGGAAGTGTGGGCCTGGACCCACGACACCAGCGTGCACCGGGCCTCCTGGCCGGTCCGTGCCGACCTGCCGGTCGACCAGGCCGAGACCGGGCTGCTGGCCGCCGTCGGTCAGGCACTGATCGGCATCCGTGGTGCGAAGACCGCGGCGAAGGCGTCCCAGAAGACGCCGGTCACCCGGGCCGTCGTGCAGGCGCCCACCGCCGTCCGTGAACTCGTCGAGCGGGCGGCCGTGGACCTGGCGGCCGTCGGCCGGATCCAGGACCTGTCGTTCGTCGACGGCGACGAGTTCGCCGTCGTCGAGATCGAGCTGGCGGAGCAGCCTTCGGCCTAGTCGACCCGGACCGGACACCGGACGCCCCGTTACCGTGGAGACACGGGCGGGGCGTCCGTCGTCGCGGCGCCCTCCCCCGACACGGACTGGAGGCTCGCATGCAGTTGGGTACGAGATGGAACGTCGGCGCGGAACCACCCGCGCGACTGCCCGAGACGATGGTCGTCGCCGTGCGCGCCGTCGAGGACGACCTGGCCGCCAAGGCGGTCGATGCGTCGACGTGGCGCTGGACGCTGACGTTCCTGGAGGGCAAGCCGATGGTCGAGCTGGACGACGGGACGTCGATCCACCTCGACCCGCTCGGGCACGCGCAGGTGACGGACCCGGACGACGCTGGGTCCGAGGACTGAACACCGCGCGTGCGGACGAGAGCCGGCCTGCAGCACGGGACCACCGTGGTGCAGGCCGGCTCGGTGTCGGGTCAGGCGCGGACGCCCGACCGGGATCGCCGAGGAATCAGGACTCGGCGAGCCAGGAGAGCAGCACCGCGTTGACCTCGGCGGTGTGCGTGGTGAGGAGGCCGTGGGGCGCGCCCTCGATCTCGACGTAGCGGGCCGCGGGCAGCGCCTGGGTGAAGCGTCGGCCGGTGGCGTCGATCGGCAGGACGTTGTCCGCGGTGCCGTGCACGATGAGCGCCGGGACGGTGACCTCCGGGATGTCCTTCCGGAAGTCCGTCGGCCAGGTCAGCGGGGCCGCGACGGATGCGATCGCGCCGGAGCCGGCAGCGACGTTCCAGGCGTTGCGGACCTGCTCCTCGGAGATGCGGGTGCCGAGGTTCTCCGACAGGTTGAAGAAGCCCTCGTAGAAGGACGTGAAGTACGCGTAGCGGTCCTTCGCGACGTCCGCGGAGACACCCTCGAAGAAGGCCATCGGCGCGGCACCGTCGGGGTTGTCGTCGGTGATGGCCAGGTAGGGCTCGAGCGAGGCGAGGAACGCGACCTTCGCGATCCGGTCCTCACCGTGGCGGGCGATGTAGCGGGCGATCTCGCCGGTCCCCATCGAGAAGCCGACCAGGATCACGTCCTGCAGGTCGAGGGTCTCGAGGACGGTGTGCAGGTCGTCGGCGAAGGTGTCGTAGTCGTAGCCGGTCGAGGGCTGCGAGGACTGCCCGAACCCGCGACGGTCGTACGTGATGACCCGGTAGCCGGCGTCGAGCAGCGGCGGGACCTGGCCCTCCCACGAGTTGCCGTCCAGCGGGAACCCGTGGATCAGCACGATCGGCTGCCCCTGGCCCTTGTCCTCGTAGTGCAGGGCGATGTCGACGCTGTTCTCGGTCCCGACGGTGATGGATCCCATGGTGTTCCTCCTGGTGAAGTGCACTGAGCCCCGTGGAGAACGGGCGTTCTCCGGTGGTGTCGCCTACACTAGAGAACGATCGTTCCCGGCGCAACTCGGATGCCGGTGGACACTGAGTGGACGGAGCACGCACATGGCGACGAGCACGGTCGAACCCGAGACGGCAGCACGGATCGTCGAGACGGCGGACGCGCTCTTCTACACGCGCGGCATCCAGGCCGTCGGCATGGACGAGATCCGCTCGACCGCCGGCGTCTCGCTGAAGAAGCTCTACGCCGCGTTCCCCGGGAAGGAGCAGCTCATCGCCGCCGTCCTCGCCGGCCGCCACGAGTTCTGGGAGCAGGGCATCCGGGCCGCGGTCGACGCCGCCGACGGTCCGCGCGCGCAACTGCTGGCCGTGTACGACTTCCTCGAGTCGTGGTTCGGGGACGAGACGTTCCGCGGCTGCGGCTTCATCAACGCCTTCGGTGAGCTCGGCGCGACCTCCCCCGCGATCGCCGAGATCGCCCGCGACCACAAGGACTCGTTCCAGCGGTTCGTCGCCGAGATCGCCGCGCGGGCCGTCCCCGACGCTGACCGGGCGGAGGAACTCGCGTCGCAGCTGGCCCTGCTCGCCGAGGGAGCGCAGACCACCGCGGCGATCGCGGGGACGACCGAGGCGGCCGTGCACGCACGCCGAGCAGCCGCGGTGCTCATCGACGCAGCGACGCACTAGGACCGAGGGGCTCGCGCGCCCGGCGTGGCGCGCACGTCGCTAGGTTGGGGCGATGGCCACTCCGTTCGATGGACCGAGCACCCTCCCCTACGCCCTCCCCCCGTTCGACGACGTCCGGACCGAGCACTACCGGCCGGCCTTCGACGCGGGCATGGCCGAACACCGCGCAGAGGTCGAGGCGATCGCCACCGACCCCGAACCACCGACGTTCGAGAACACCCTCGTCGCGCTCGAGCGTGCCGGGCAGCTGCTGCAGCGTGTCGAGATGGTCTTCTCCACCGTCACCTCGGCCGACTCCACCGACGAGCTCCGTGACCTCGAGGCCGAGCTCTCCCCGCTCCTCGCCGCACACCGCGACGCGATCGTCCTGGACGGCCGACTGTTCGCCCGGGTCCGCGCCGTGCACGACGCGCTCGACGCCACCCCCGGTCGCTCCGAGGAGGACCGCCGTCTGGCCGAACGCACGCTGACCGAGATGACCCTGGCCGGTGCAGGGCTCGACGACGCCGGCAAGGAGCGCCTGACCGCGGTCAACCAAGAGCTTTCTTCGCTGACGACGACGTTCGAACGCAACCTGCTCGAGGACACCAACGACGCCGCGGTGCACGTCACCGACGAAGCCGAACTCGCCGGCCTCGACGACGGTGCGAAGTCCGCCGCCGCGGCAGCCGCCGCCGACCGTGGTCTCGAGGGGTGGCTCGTCACCCTGCCGCTGTACACCGGGCACCCGTGGCTCGCGACCCTCACCGACCGCGGCCTCCGCCAGCGGATCATGGAGGCGTCGCTCGCCCGCGGCCGCCGCGGCAACGCGTTCGACAACCGGGCGGTCCTGCTCCGCATCGTCCGCCTCCGAGCCGAACGGGCCGAGCTGCTCGGCTTCCGCGACCACGCGTCGGTCGTCACCGCGGACGAGACGGCCCGTACCCCGGAAGCCGTGGCGGGCCTCCTGTCCTCGCTCGTCACCGCCGCCGTCGCGAACGCACGCGACGAGCGCGAGGCTCGTTCCCGCACCGTCGGCTTCGACGTCGAGTCGTGGGACTGGGCGTACGCCACGGAGGTGCTGCGGGGCGCCCAGTTCGCCGCCGACAGCAGTGCCCTCCGTCCGTACCTGGAGGCCGACCGGGTCCTGGTCGACGGCGTCTTCCATGCCGCAGGAGCCCTGTACGGCCTGCGCTTCACCGAGCGTCATGACCTGCACGGGTACAACGAGGAGGTCCGCGTCTTCGAGGTGGTCGACGAGCAGGACGCCCCCGTCGGGCTGTACCTGCTCGACCTGTACACGCGCGACGGGAAGCGCGGTGGTGCGTGGATGAACCCCGTCGTGGAGCAGTCACACCTGCTCGGCACGCTGCCGGTCGTCGTGAACAACCTCAACGTGCCGAAGCCCGCGGTCGGCTCGCCGACGCTGCTGACGCAGGACGAGGTCGAGACCCTGTTCCACGAGTTCGGCCACGCCCTGCACGGCCTGATCGCCCGGACGACGTACCCCCGGTTCTCCGGCACGAACGTCGAGCGCGACTTCGTCGAGTTCCCGTCGCAGGTGAACGAGATGTGGGTCACGTGGCCGTCGGTCCTGGCGAACTACGCCAGGCACCACGAGACCGGCGCGCCGATGCCGCCAGAGCTCGTCCTGGGCCTCAGCAACTCGGAAGGGTTCAACGAGGGCTTCGGCACGACCGAGTACCTGGCCGCCGCGCTGCTCGACCAGGCGTGGCACCGGTTGAGCGCCGCGGACGCCGCTGCGGTGACGGACGTCGAGGCGTTCGAACGGGAGGCCCTGGTCGCCGCCGGCATCGACGCCCCGGCCGTCCCGCCCCGCTACTCGTCGACCTACTTCGCGCACACGTTCTCCGGCGGGTACGACGCCGGCTACTACGGGTACATCTGGAGCGAGGTGCTCGACGCCGACACCGTGGAGTGGTTCCGCGAGCACGGCGGGCTGTCCCGCCAGGCCGGCGAACGCTTCGCACGGCTGCTGCTCGGCGTCGGCGGCGCGAAGGACCCCCTCGAGGCCTACCGCGAGTTCCGCGGCCGTGACGCCGAGGTCGGCCCGCTGCTGCGTCGCCGCGGGCTGGAGTAGCCGGGCGGTCGCCACGCGACACAGGAGCGCGCCCCGTCGAGGACGGGGCGCGCTCCTGTGTCCGGGGTGCGTTCGGCTACGCGGACTTTTCGACGCGCTTCGGCTGCGACCGGGGCACGATCGTCGGCGCCGCGTTCTCGAGCACCGAGGCCCGGGTGACGACGACGCGGGCGACGTCGTCGTCCGAGGGCACGTCGAACATGATCGGCCCGAGGACCTCTTCCATGATCGCGCGGAGGCCACGGGCACCGGTCTGGCGCAGGACGGCCAGGTCGGCGATCGCCTCGAGTGCAGCGTGGTCGAACTCGAGCTCGACGCCGTCGATCTGGAACATCCGCTGGTACTGACGGACCAGGGCGTTCTTCGGCTCGGTGAGGATCTGCATGAGCGCAGCCTGGTCGAGCTTCGACACCGTGGTGACGACGGGCAGACGACCGATGAACTCCGGGATCAGGCCGAACTTGTGCAGGTCTTCCGGCAGGACCTCCGAGTACAGGTCCTGGTGGTCGGTCGGGCTGTGCAGCTGGGCACCGAAGCCGATGCCGTGCTTGCCGACGCGCGAGGAGACGATCTCTTCCAGCCCGGCGAACGCACCGGCGACGATGAACAGGACGTTCGTCGTGTCGATCTGGATGAACTCCTGGTGCGGGTGCTTCCGACCGCCCTGCGGTGGGACCGAGGCGACCGTGCCCTCGAGGATCTTGAGCAGCGCCTGCTGCACGCCTTCGCCCGAGACGTCCCGCGTGATCGATGGGTTCTCGGCCTTCCGCGCGATCTTGTCGACCTCGTCGATGTAGATGATGCCGGTCTCGGCACGCTTGACGTCGTAGTCGGCCGCCTGGATCAGCTTGAGGAGGATGTTCTCGACGTCCTCGCCGACGTAGCCGGCCTCGGTCAGGGCAGTGGCGTCGGCGACGGCGAACGGCACGTTGAGCCGCTTCGCGAGGGTCTGCGCCAGGTACGTCTTGCCACAGCCGGTCGGGCCGATGAGCAGGATGTTCGACTTCGCGATCTCGACGTCGTCGCGGTCCTCGGCGGCGGTGATCTGCCCCTGTGCCCGGATCCGCTTGTAGTGGTTGTAGACGGCGACCGCGAGGGCGCGCTTCGCCGGGTCCTGCCCGATGACGTACTCCTGCAGGAAGTCGAAGATCTCGCGCGGCTTCGGCAGGTCGAACTCACCACTGCCGGTGTCCTCACCCGCTTCGGCGAGACGCTCTTCGATGATCTCGTTGCAGAGCTCGACGCATTCGTCGCAGATGTAGACGCCGGGTCCGGCGATCAGCTGCTGTACCTGCTTCTGGCTCTTCCCACAGAAGGAGCACTTCAGGAGGTCGGCGCTCTCTCCGATGCGTGCCATGCTCTCGGCCTTCCCTGGTCGACGTGCACCGCCAGTGCGGTCCACGAGGTCGTCGTGGACCGAGCCTAACCGCTCCCGGTGACACAGTCGGGGACCCCCGGCCGCGTTCGCCCAGGGCGTGGTCGGCCTGGTAGCGTGAGCGGCGTTGCTCTACAAGTTGTAGAGAACGGCTCCTGGAGGAACCATGCAGAAGCGCCTCGCCACCGGCGGTGTCGTGACCCTCGGCGTCGCCGCCGCCATCGTCCTCGGCACCGCGGCCTCGGCCAGCGCCCACGTCGAGGCCGAAGCATCGTCGACCGCCGTCAACTCGTACACCACCGTCACGTTCTCCGTGCCGCACGGCTGCGACGGCTCCCCCACCACGAAGCTGCAGTTCCACGTCCCCGAGTCCGTGATCGAGGTCACGCCCACCGTGAACCCGAACTGGACGATCACGAAGGCGACCGAGCCGTACACGGCCCCGAGTTCCGCAGCCGGATCCGACGAGGACGCCGCGGAGGCGGCCGCGGAGCGCATCACCAGCGTCACCTACACCGCCAAGACCCCGCTGCCCGCCGACGAGCGCGACACCTTCTCGCTCTCCTTCGCGCTGCCCGACGGCAAGGCCGGTGACACCGTGTCGATGCCGGTGACGCAGACCTGCGAGCAGGGTTCCACCGAGTGGGACCAGGCGACGAAGGCCGGTCAGGCCGAACCGGAGCACCCCGCACCGACGATCACGCTGACCTCGGCCGCATCGGGCGACGACGAGCACGGCACCACGGAGTCGACGGAGTCCGACACGTCGACCGCGACCACGGCCTCCGGCTCGTCGTCCTCCGCCCCGGCGGACCCGGACCTGGTCGGCCGCTTCCTCGGCCTCGGCGGCCTGCTCCTGGGCGCCGTCGCACTCGTCGTCTCGGTGGCCGCCACGCGCCGCCGCGGCAGCAGCAAGTGACGACGGGCGCCGAGCAGTCGGGCGTGCAGTCGGACGTGCAGCCGGGCGCACGTCCGGCGGTGCGCCGCCGGATCCGAGCCGGGAGGCTCGGTGTCGGGACGCTCGCAGCCCTCACGCTCGTGGGCGGTGCGGTCCTCGGCCTCGTGGCACCGGCCAGCGCCCACAACTACGTCGTGTCGGCGACCCCGGCGGCGAACAGCACTCTGACCGAGCTGCCGAAGACGTTCGCGATCACCACGAACGACCGTCTGCTGGACATCGGTGACACGGACTCCGGGTTCGCGTTCCGCATCGTCGGTCCGGACGGCCGGTACTTCGAGGACGGCTGCGTCGACGTGGAGGGCCCGACGATGTCCACCGCGGCCGCCCTCGGGAAGTCCGGCGAGTACCAGGCCGAGTGGCAGATCATCTCCGCCGACGGGCACACCGTCTCCGACTCGTACGACTTCACCTGGAAGGCGCCGGCGGGCTTCACCCCCGCCACCGGTGCGACGAAGCCTCCGACCTGCGCGACCGACGGCAACGGCTCGACAGCCGCGGCCAGCACGACCGGCACGGAGTCCGGCGGCACGGCCTCGACGGCCTCCGACGCGCTGTGGATCGGCGCCGGCGGACTCGTCGTCGTGGCCGCGGTCGTCGCCGTGCTGCTGCTCGTGCGTCGCCGACCGGCACCCGCCGCCGACGGCGACGACGACTGATCGGCAGTTCCCGCCCCGGGAACGACGACGGCCCCGCACCGATGAGGTGCGGGGCCGTCGTGTGTCCGGGTGCTACTTGACGAGCGCGGGGACGTTCTTGCGGCTGGTGAGGACCTGGTCGATCAGGCCGTACTCCACGGCTTCCTGCGCGGACATGATCTTGTCGCGCTCGATGTCGTGGTTGATCTCGGCCGGCGTCTTGTTCGAGTGCTTCGACAGCGTCTCCTCGAGCCAGGTCCGCATGCGGAGGATCTCCGCCGCCTGGATCTCGATGTCGGACGCCTGACCGCCACCCTGCTGGACGGCAGGCTGGTGGATGAGCACACGGGCGTTCGGGAGCGCCAGGCGCTTGCCCGGCGTGCCGCCGGCCAGGAGCACCGACGCGGCCGAGGCCGCCTGACCGAGGCAGACCGTCTGGATCTGCGGACGGATGTACTGCATGGTGTCGTAGATCGCCGTCATCGCGGTGAACGAGCCACCGGGCGAGTTGATGTACATGACGATGTCGCGGTCAGGGTCCATCGACTCGAGCACGAGCAGCTGGGCCATGACGTCGTCGGCCGACGCGTCGTCGACCTGGACACCGAGGAACACGATGCGGTCCTCGAAGAGCTTCGCGTACGGGTCCTGCCGCTTGTAGCCGTAGGCCGTGCGCTCCTCGAAGCTCGGGAGGATGTACCGATCAGAGGGGGCCGGGACGTTCTGCGCGCCACCGAGCATGGGGAGATGCATTCTCGTTTCCTTTTCTTCGGTGGGGATCAGGACTGGGCGTCGGGCTCGGCCGCAGGGGTCTGCGTCTCGCCGTCGTTGACGGTTCCGCCACCACCGACGACCTCGGCGGACGAGGCGCGGAGGTGGTCGACGAAGCCGTACTCCAGGGCTTCCTGCGCCGAGAACCAGTTGTCGCGGTCGTTGTCCTTGAGGATCTGCTCGATGGACTTGCCGGTCTGCTCCGCCGTGAGCTCGGCCATCCGCTGCTTCATGTCGAGGATGACCTTCGCCTGCGTCTGGATGTCGGCAGCGGTGCCACCGAACCCACCCGACGGCTGGTGCAGGAGCACGCGCGCGTTCGGCGTGATGTAGCGCTTGCCGGGCGTGCCGGACGAGAGCAGGAACTGCCCCATCGAGGCGGCGAGGCCGATGCCCACCGTGACGATGTCGTTCGGCACGAACTGCATCGTGTCGTAGATCGCCATGCCGGCGGTGATCGAGCCACCGGGCGAGTTGATGTAGAGGTAGATGTCCTTCTCAGGGTCCTCGGCGGCGAGCAGCAGCAGCTTGGCTGCGATCTCGTTCGAGTTGTCGTCGCGGACCTCGGAGCCGAGCCACACGATCCGGTCTCTCAGAAGGCGGTCAAAAACACTGGGGTTCAGTGTTGCTTCGGCCATGGAAAAGCTCCCGTTCAGTTGTCGCTTGTTGTCGAACTTATCGGTTGCAACGCACGCGGTCGCGCCTGTTCGCTGTCGGCAATGCGGTCGACCGGAAACCGACCGCGGACGCACAGGAGGCGCGGTGCCAGCTGGCACCGCGCCTCCTGTTGCGGAATGGCTCCCGATTACTTCGCGTCGGCCTCGGCGGACTCGTCGTCGGTCTCGTCGGACTCCACGTCGTCACCGTCGGCGACACCCGCGGTGAACGCGGAGAGGTCGACCGGGTTGCCGGCGGTGTCCTTCACGGTGACCTTCGACAGCACCGTGGCGACGGCCTTCGAGCGAGCGACCTCGCCGACCATGCCGGGGATCTGGCCGTTCTGGTCGATGACCTTGATGAACTCGGCCGGCTCCATGCCGTACTGCGCAGCGGCCTGGATCAGGTACTGCGTGAGCTCTTCCTGCGAGACCTGGATCTGCTCCTTCTCGGCGATGGAGTCGAGGAGGATCTGCGAGCGGAAGGCCTTCTCGCTGGACTCGGCGACCTCCTTGCGGTGCTCGTCGTCCTCCAGACGGTTCTCCTGCTCGAGGTGACGGTGCACCTCGTCCTCGATGAGCTTCTCGGAGATCGGGATCTCCACCGACTCGAGGAGCTGCTCGACGAGCTTGTCGCGTGCCGCAGCGCCCTGGCCGAAGGTCTTCGACTTGGCGATCTGCTCCTTGAGGTCGGCCTTCAGCTCGTCGAGCGTGTCGAACTGGCTCGCGATCTGGGCGAACTCGTCGTCGGCCTCGGGGAGCTCGCGCTCCTTGACGGCGGTGACGGTGACGGCGATCTGGGCGGTCTCGCCCTCGCGGTCGCCACCGACGAGCTTCGACTCGAAGGTGGTGGACTCGCCTGCGGTGAGGGACTCGAGCGCCTCGTCGATGCCCTCGAGCAGGTCGCCCGAGCCGATCTCGTAGGAGACGCCGGTGGCCGAGTCGACCTCGTCGTCACCGATGGTGGCGGTGAGGTCGAGCTGGGCGAAGTCGCCCGAGGTGGCCGGACGGTCCACGGTCACGAGGGTGCCGAAGCGCGTGCGGAGGTTCTGCAGCTCTTCGTCGATCTCGTCGTCGGAGACCTCGACCGCGTCGACCGTCAGCTCGAAGGAGCCGTAGTCGGGCAGGTCGAACTCGGGACGGACGTCGACCTCGAAGGTGAGGACGAGGTCGCCCGAGAAGTCCTTGACGTTCGGGAGCTCGGCGACGTCGGCCTCGGCGCGGCCGAGGATGCGCAGCTCCTGCTCGTCCACCGCCTGGCGGTAGAAGGTGTCGATGGCGTCGCCGACGGCGTGGTTCAGGACCTCGCCGCGACCGACGCGCTGATCGACGATCGCCGGCGGGACCTTGCCCTTGCGGAAGCCGGGGATGTTGATCTGCTCTGCGATGTGCTTGTACGCGTGGTCGATGCTCGGCTTGAGATCGTCCGGCGTCACGTTCACGGTGAGCCTGACGCGGGTGTCGCTCACCTTGTCGACGGTGCTGGTGGCCAAGGGATGTTCTCCTGTTGGTTGACGTTCGATGTGACCTGGTCGGGGCGACAGGATTTGAACCTGCGACCTCCCGCTCCCAAAGCGGGCGCTCTACCAAGCTGAGCTACGCCCCGGTACGAGGGCCAGGATCGTCGCGTGCGCCGTTCAGCGCGCGGGCAGGACGAATCCCACCCAGCGACCTCGACGAGTCTAGCGGGCTCCAGGTGCGCGCCGCCCGGGAGGACCGCCGGTTGTGGGAAGTCACCCGTCCGCGGACTGCCGCAGACCCCGACGCCACTGCACGCCGACGACGACCTGGACGGCCAGGGCTGCCACCCCGAGGAGCAGCCCGACGACGATCCGCCACACGTGCAGCAGTGCGTGCCAGGGCTGCGCCTGCGGGTCGCCGAACAACTCCGGGCGGAGCGAGAGGACCACCGCGGCGACGGCCACCAGCGCGTACGACAGCACCCGGGAGCGCCTGATCGTGCGCTCCGACGACTCGTCCGGCGGCGGCAGGATCATGGGGGTGTCGTTCGTCCGGTATGGTGGTGGGGCTGCGACATGTGCGCAGGCGCGGGGATGTAGCTCAATGGTAGAGCCCCAGTCTTCCAAACTGGCTACGCGGGTTCGATTCCCGTCATCCCCTCCACAGACGCGAACCGGCACAGCGCCGATCCTCGATTCCCGTCATCCCCTCCACTCCCCCCTCTCCGGCGCCGTCTGACCGGCGCTGTCTGACCGGCGCTGTCTCGGCGTGCCCGACTCCTCCGCGAAAGCGACAGATCGGCGCGCATCTTCGGCGCAGGACTGTCGCTTTCGCGGACGGCTCGGCGGGCGCGGTCCCGGACCGCGCCGCTTGACAGCGCCCGGGGGTGGTCCTTATGGTCATGGAATCGATTCCATGGAATCGATTCCACGACTCGCCCAACGGAGTGCTCATCGATGAACACCGTCACCATCAAGGACGTCGCCGCCCGCGCCGGCGTCTCCGCAGCGACGGCGTCTCGCGTGCTCTCCGGCAACGCAGCGACGAGCGAGGAGTCGCGTCGAGCGGTCGAACAGGCGGTCAAGGACCTCGACTTCCGTCCGAACCTGCAGGCCCGCGCGCTCCGCTCCACCCGGTCGGACACGATCGGTCTGCTCGTCTCCGACGTCCGCAACCCGTTCTTCGCCGACCTCGCTCACACCATCGAGCAGGCGGCACTGGCCGAGGGGTACGTCACGCTGCTCGGCAACGCGAACGAACGAGCCGACCAGCAGAACCGGTACCTCGACACGCTCATCGCCCGCCGGGTCGACGGTGTGATCGTCGCTCCGCAGGGCAACGACACCGGCACCGTGCAGCAGCTCGTCGACCGCGAGGTCCCGACCGTGTTCGTCGACCGCGTGATCCCGGGCATCGACGTCCCGAGCGTGACCACCGACAGCACCACCGGCATCCGGCAGACCGTCGAGCACCTCGCCGCCCTCGGCCACACCCGCATCGGGTACATCGCCGGTCCACAGAGCGTCTCCACCGGCCGCGAGCGGTTCACCGCCTACCAGGACGCCGTCGTCGCAGCCGGGTTGAGCGAGGACCCCGAGCTCGTCGTCTTCGGCGACTTCCAGGCCGCGTCCGGTTCCGCCGGTGTCACCACGTTGCTCGAGCTCGACGATCCGCCCACGGCGATCTTCGCCGCGGACAGCCTGATGGCCGTCGGTGCGATCGCGATCCTCAACCGACTCGGCCTCCGGGTCGGCCAGGACATCGCGCTCGTCGCCTTCGACGACATCGAGTGGTTCTCGTTGTTGGAGCCCGCGCTCTCCGTCGTCGCCCACAGTGTCGAGGACATGGGTCGCGTCGCCGTGGGCCTGCTCCGCGACGTCATCGACGGCGGCAGCCCCGAGTCCGTCCGTCTGCCGAGCGAACTGATCGTCCGCGCGTCCTCGGCCACCCCCATCCGACCCGTCCGGCAGGCCGCATCGTCGCGCCCCGCCGCCCAGCAGCACCCGGAGAACTGACATGGCGCAGACCCCCCTCCTCACCCTCGACCGGGTGAGCAAGTCGTTCGGCCCCGTCCAGGTGATCACCGACGTCACCGTCGACGTGCACGCCGGGAAGGTCCAGGTCCTCCTGGGCGAGAACGGTGCGGGCAAGTCGACCCTCATCAAGATGATGTCCGGGATCCACCAGCCCGACGGCGGACGGATCCTGGTCGACGGGGCCGAGGTGAGCCTCCCGACCGTCTCCGCCGCGGAGCGGCTCGGCATCGCGACGATCCACCAGGAACTCAACCTGGTCGGCTCGCTCAGTGTCGCGGAGAACGTGATGATGGGCCGGATCCCGACCCGCTTCGGGCTGGTCGACCGGAAGACGCTCCGCCGTCAGGCCGAGGCCGCCCTCGCGGTGATCGGGCTGGACGTGGACGTCGACACCCCCGTCGGCGAGCTCGGCATCGCCCGACAGCAGCTGGTCGAGATCGCGAAGGCGCTCAGCGTGGAGGCGCGGATCCTGATCCTGGACGAGCCCACTGCAGCACTCACCCGCCACGAGACCGAGGCCCTGTTCCGCGTGGTCGCGGACCTCCGTGCCCGGGGCGTCGGCATGCTGTTCATCAGTCACCACCTCGACGAGATCGCCGAGATCGGCGACACCGTCGCCGTGCTCCGCGACGGCCACTTCGTCGCCGAGGTCCCCGCATCGACCCCGGAGGACGAACTCGTCCGGCTCATGGTCGGCCGGAGCATCGAGGAGCAGTACCCGACCGGCAGCGCCGTCGTGGACCGCGCGGACGCCGTCCTGCGGGTCGAGCACCTCACCGCGGCCGGCCGGTTCCAGGACGTGTCCTTCGACGTGCACGCCGGTGAGATCGTCGGCATCTCCGGACTCGTCGGTGCCGGACGGACCGAACTGGTCCGGGCCATCGCGGGCGCCGACGGGTACGACAGCGGCACGGTCACCGTCCGCGGCCGCCAGCTCGGCAAGGGCAGCGTCGCCGGGGCGATCCGCGCCGGCATCGGACACGTGCCCGAGGACCGGAAGGGTCAGGGTCTGGTGCTCGGCGCCTCCGTCAACGACAACCTCGGGTACGCCACGCTCGCGTCGAGCGCCCGGGGCGGACTCGTCGACTTCGCCGGGCAGAAGCAGCGTGCCGAGCAGGTCGCTGCCCGGCTCCGCATCCGGATGCACGACATCGACCAGCCGATCGGGTCGCTCTCCGGCGGCAACCAGCAGAAGGCCGTGTTCGGTCGGTGGATCCTCGCGGGCTCGAGCGTGCTGCTGCTCGACGAGCCCACCCGTGGCGTGGACGTCGGCGCGAAGGTCGAGATCTACGAGCTCGTCAACGCCATCACCGCCGGTGGGGGTGCCGTCGTGATGGTGTCGAGCGAGCTGCCCGAGGTGCTCGGCATGAGCGACCGGATCCTCGTCATGCGAGACGGTCGGATCGCCGGTGAACTCGACCGTGCCGACGCCACCGAGGACGCCGTGATGACCCTCGCCGCCCGCGACGTCCCGGACGCCGACGCCGCCTGACGACGGCGCCCCCTCCCGCGCGGTCACCCGCGCGCACTTCCCCGCGTACAGCGCAGTACCCACCAGAAAGCACATGCCGCATGTCATCGACCACTGCGAAGGCCCCGAACCGGTCCTTCTCGTTCACGAAGTTCCTGGCGAACAACGGCGCCCTCGTCGGCCTCGTCGTGCTCTGCATCGCGCTCTTCATCGCGACGCCTGACTTCCTCACCGGCCGCAACATCCTCAACATCGGCATCCAGGTGTCGACCGTGGCCGTGCTCGCGTTCGGCGTGACCTTCGTGATCGTCGCGGGCGGCATCGACCTGTCCGTCGGCTCGGTCGCCGCACTGTCGGCGATGGTCTCCGCGTGGTTCTTCGCCACCGCGGGGCTGCCCGGCTGGCTGGCCCTGGTCGGCGGACTCGTCGCCGGGCTGGCCACCGGCGTGGTGAACGGCCTGGCCAGCGCCTACGGCAAGCTGCCGTCGTTCATCGCGACCCTGGCGATGCTCAGCGTCGCCCGCGGTCTGACCCTCGTGCTCTCCGACGGCAAGCCGGTGCCGACCTCGCCCCAGGTGTCGTTCCTCGGCGGGGACATCGGCCCGGTGCCGGTGCCGATCATCGTCCTCGTGGTGGCCGCGCTGATCGCGTCCTTCATCCTCAACCGCACCGTGATCGGTCGGAGCATGTACGCCGTCGGGGGCAACGCGGAAGCGGCACGGTTGTCGGGCCTCCCGGTCAAGCGGATCGTCGTCGTCGTGTTCGGGCTGTCCGGGCTGTTCGCCGCACTCGCCGGCCTGCTGCTGGCGGGTCGACTCGACTCGGCGCAGCCGCAGGCCGCCAGCGGCTACGAGCTCGACGCCATCGCGTCGGTCGTCATCGGCGGCGCCTCGCTCGCGGGCGGTGTCGGCCGGATCTCCGGCACCTTCATCGGCGCGCTCGTCCTCGTCGTGATCCGCAACGGCCTGAACCTGCTCAACGTCAGCTCGTTCTGGCAGCAGGTCGTCATCGGCCTGGTCATCGCGGTCGCCGTCGGGTTCGACGTGCTCCGCCGCAAGACGCGCAGCAGCTGACGCGCTCCTCTCCTCTTCCTCCTCCCCCACCCTCTCCACAAAGGAACCAACGATGAAGTTCTCCTCCTTCCAGAAGGTCGCCACCGTCGGCGTCGTCGCCGGCCTGGTCGTCCTCGGCACCGCCGGGTGCAACCGCACGAGCAGCACCGGCGCGTCGGGCGGCGGCGACATGAAGATCACGCTCGCCCTCTCCACGCTCAACAACCCGTTCTTCGTCGAGGTCCGCGACGGCGCGAAGGCCGAGGCGAAGAAGCAGGGCGTCACCCTCGACGTCGTCGACGCCCAGAACGACTCGGCCCAGCAGGCGAACCAGCTGCAGACCGCCTCGAGCGGCAGCACCAAGGCCGTCATCGTCAACCCGGTCGACTCCGACGCTGCCGGCCCGAGCGTCACCGCGCTGAACAAGGCCGAGATCCCGGTCATCGCCGTCGACCGCACCGTCAACGACGCCTCGGTCGACTCGTTCATCGCGAGCGACAACGTCGCCGGTGGCAAGCAGGCCGCCGACGACCTGGCGAAGGCGATCGGCGAGAAGGGCGAGATCCTCGTCCTGCAGGGTCAGGCGGGCACCTCCGCCAGCCGTGACCGTGGCCAGGGCTTCGCCGAGGGCATCAAGGCCTACCCGGGGATCAAGGTCGTCGGCAAGCAGACCGCGAACTTCGACCGCGCCACCGCGCTCGACGTCACCACCAACCTGCTGCAGGCCCACCCCGACGTCGTCGGCGTCTTCGCCGAGAACGACGAGATGGCACTCGGCGCGATCAAGGCCCTGGGCGCGAAGGCCGGCACGAGCGTCAAGGTCGCCGGCTTCGACGGCGAGGCCGACGGCCTCAAGGCCATCCAGGACGGCACACTGAGCAGCTCGGTCGCCCAGCAGCCCGCCAAGCTCGGCGCACTGGCGGTCGACCAGGCCGTGAAGGCCGTCTCCGGCAAGGCCGAGAAGACCGTCCAGGTGCCCGTCGTCTCGGTGACCAAGAGCAACGTCGGAGACTTCACCAAGTGAGCCGTCCCACCGGAACCGTGGTCGTCGTGGGTTCGCTCAACGTCGACCAGGTCGTGACCGTCGATCGCCACCCCGCACCGGGTGAGACGCTCATCGCGACCTCCTTCGCCCTGCTCCCGGGTGGCAAGGGTGCGAACCAGGCCGTCGCGGCCGCCCGTCGGGGCGCGCCGACCGTGATGGTGGGGAGCGTCGGACGCGACGGTGCGGCGACGGTGGCCACGAGCCTCCTGGCCGACAGCGGCGTCGACGTCACCCACGTCCGCGCGGTCGACGCCCCCACCGGGCTCGCGACCATCACGGTCGACCGCAGCGGCGAGAACACGATCGTCGTGGTCCCCGGGGCCAACGCGGCGACCGGGACGGAGGCTGTGCTCGCGGCCGCGGACACCGTCGCGTCGGCCGCGGTGGTCGTCCTGCAGGGCGAGGTCCCCGCGGACGGCGTCGGCGCCGCCGTCACGGCGGCGACCGGGCGGGTGCTGCTCAACCTGGCGCCCGTCGTGCCGGTCGGACGGGAGGTCGTGCTCGCCGCCGACCCGCTCGTCGTCAACGAGCACGAGGCAGCGCTCGTCCTCGCGCAGCTCGTCCCCGGTGCCGAGGTGCCGGCGGACGAGGGAGCGCTCGTCGCGATGCTCCGCTCGCTCGGCATCCGGTCCGTGGTCGTCACGCTCGGAGCACGCGGTGCCCTGGTCTCCGACGACGAGGACCCGACAGCGGTGATCGCCGTGCCGTCACCGCGCGTGGTCGCGGTCGACACCTCCGGTGCGGGCGACGCGTTCGTCGGGGCGCTCGCCGCCGGGCTCGCCGCGGGACGCTCCCTGCTCGAGTCGGCTCGTGAGGCCGTCCGGGTCGGGGCGTTCGCCGTGCAGGGGGTCGGGACCCAGCCGTCCTACCCGACGCTCGACGACGTGCTGCCCGAGGTCGAGTCCGAGTCCGTGTCCGAGTCCGAGGACGGGACCGACGGAGCGCAGGGAGTCGACGCGTGAAGAAGACCGGCATCCTCAACGCGGAGTTGAACGCGGGGCTGAGTCGGCTCGGCCACGGCGACCTCGTCGTGGTCGCGGACTGCGGGCTCCCGATCCCACCGGGAGTCCCGGTCGTGGACCTCGCCCTCGTGCACGGAGTCCCGCGTTTCGTCGACGTCCTCGACGCACTGCTCGGGGACGCGGTCTTCCAGGACTGCGTCGTCGCGACGGAGGTCGCTGGGACCGAGGCCGAGACCTGGTTGGCCGAACGGTTCCCGGAGCGCCGGTCGGTGTCGCACGAGCAGCTCAAGGCGATGTCCGGCGGAGCGCGGCTGTTCGTGCGCACCGGCGAGGCGACGCCGTTCGCCAACGCGGTGCTCGTCTGCGGCGTTCCGTTCTGAGGTCCGGGCCGTCCCCGGCTCGCCACCGACGGTTTGTACCCCGATGGTCCCCATGGTGGCGGACTAGCTTGGCGGTGACCCGGAAGGACGTCGACCCCGCGGCGGACACGCTGCTGCGCTCGTTCGACGAGGGTGCACCGATGTCACGAGCCCGCGAGATGGTCCGTTCCGCACTCATGATGCCGGTGCGTGTGGGGCGGATGAGCGAGTTCGTCTTCCGCCGTTCCGACGCCGCCTGGGACGTGTTCCCCGACGACGACCCGGCCGGCACCGTCCCGGGGTCGGCGGTCGACCGGGTCTGGTTCGTCGGCGAGCGCGGCGAACTGTCGCTCGGCGTCCGTACCCACGAGCTGTCCCTCCCGGCGTTCTTCGCCCGGAAGCGCGCAGGCCGATGTGGGCGAGGGACCTCGTGGTCGATCGCCAGCGCACCGTCGTCCAGCGTCCGACAGCTGCCACCGATCGTCCACGCGCACCGCGAACACCTGCAGGAGTGCGAGCTCGCCGTCGTCATGGTGGGCATCACCGACGCGCTGCGAGTCATGCCTCCGAGAACGTGGGAGGAGCACCTCCGGGACACCGTCACCGCACTCCTCGAGGTACTCCCGCCCACCGCCCGGGTCCTCGTCGGTGAGATCCCGCCCCTCGACAACGCCGGCAGCCTCTCCCGTCCCGCGCGGGCCGCCGCCGGCGTGCACGGGAAGGCGCTCAACCTCCGGTCTCGCGCCGTGGCGGAGGACCATCCGCGTGTCAGCGTCGTCGGCTTCCCGGAGGAGCTGACGCGATCGGTGTGGCGTCCGGAGGCGGAGGAACACCGGTACCGCGACACCTACGCGGTGTGGGGCGCACACCTGGCCGCTCACGCCTGAGCGTCCGTGCCGATCTCCACGACCGCATCGGCTCACGTCGCGGTCCCTCGAACGCTCCGGCGTCAGCCCAACAGTGCGCGCAGGGCGGCGACGTGTCCCTGGTAGGCGCTGCGACCCTCCGGGGTGAGTGCGAGCCACGTCTTGACCCGACCCTTGCCGGTCGGCTTGCGCACCGTCAGGTACCCCGCGTCCTGCAGCACCTTGACGTGCTTGCTCGTGACCGAGTCGCTTGCGCCGAGCACGTCGCGCACCACTGCGAACTCGGCCTGGTCGAGCGGATCGAGGAACGCGCAGATCTGCAGACGGTTCGGTGCGTGCACCACCTCGTCGAACGTCCCGCTCACGCCGCTCCCCCGACCCGTTGACGGCGCGGCGGTCACGAGGCCTGCACACGGCCCTGCCGCAGCTCCGACCGCAGTCGGCGGTCGAACCGACGTCCGAGCACGACCATCGCCACGACGACCATCGCCGCCAGCACCCACACCGGCCAGAGGAGGCCCGTGGCCTCGTGCACGAAGATCGCGGCGACGACCGCGACCACGTCGAACACGCCCATCGCCACTGCCCATCGGGTCGCGGCTCCGGCTCGGTGGCCGGAGACCCACACACCGGTGAGTCGGCGGTAGGCCGAGACGAGCGTGAAGATCCCGGCGAAGAAGACGACGAGCACGGTCACTCGGACGATGGTGTCGCCCAACGCGTAGCCGACCAGGTAGGCGCCGGCGAGCAGGCCCAGGGCCGGGTGGTACCACCACGGGGTCACCAGACGGTCGGCGACGGAGGCCCTGGTCGCGTCGACCGCGGCGAGCGCCTGTCGGGCGTCGGTCGGGTCCGAGCCGTCGGGTGCGCTGTTCCTCGGGTCGTTTTCCATATCGGCAAGTCAATCATTTGCCGCCATGGAAAGTCAACGGTCGACCGGGACCGGGACCGGGACCGGGACCGGAGGATCGTCACGCAGCCGCTGGAACATGCGGTGGTCCTGCCATCGGCCCGCGATCTCGAGGTACCGCGGGGCGAGGCCGTACTGGACGAAACCGTTGCGGGCCAGCACCCGCTGCGAGGCAGTGTTGTGGACGAGGGTCTCGGCCTGGACCCGATGCAGGCCGATCTCGTCGAACGCATGCCCGAGCGCCGCGGCGACTGCGCGGGTCGCGAGGCCTCGGCCGGTCCGGTCCTCCGACAACCAGTACCCCATCGCGCAGGACCGGAACGAGCCGCGCACGATGCCGCTGAGGGTCAGACGACCTGCCACCTGGCCGTCATCGTCGAGGACCACGAACGGGACGGTCCCGCCGCGACGGTGTTGCTCCAGCACGAGGTCGATGTCCGTCCGCTGACCGGCGACGGTCTCGTACCCGTCGGCGCGGATGGGGCTCCACGGCGCGAGGAACGCCCGGTTGCGGACGAGCAGGTCGGAGAGTGCGCGGCCGTCGCCGGGTTCGATCAGGCGGATGCTGGTCATCGTGCGCGTCCGTCGAGAGGACGCCCGCTCTGCAGCTCCCGCACCAGCGGCCAGTCGCCCTCGACGGATCTGCGGCCGGAGGACGAGACACTCATACCGATGACGGTAGCGGGCCGCCTGCTCCGGCCGGAGCGCCAAGGTCGGCGTGTGCTGAACCGGAGGCAGGAGCGCGACCGCGGCGATCGCGACGGCCGGGCTTCAGCTCGCGAACCCCGAGAAGGCAGGCCGGACGGTCACCCGCATCGGCGGAGCGGCGAGCAGGTCGATGACCTCCTCGTGGTTCGCGTCGATCACGGGGTCGGCGAAGTGGCGTTCGAACGACGCGTCGTCCGCGTAGAACTCGAACACCCACAGGGTGTCCGGGTCGTCGTCCGCGCGGCAGAGCACCCAGTCGGTGGGACCGTCCGGGTCCCCGGTGAAGTGCAGCGCGTTGGTGAGTTCGAACAGGCGGTCGCCCATGCCGGGCTTCGCCTGGAACTGCAGGACGGTGCCGGGCTGGTTGGAGGTGAGCATGCGGATCCTTCTGGGGAGGGAAGACGGCGACATCGGTGACATCACGTTGGAACGGTGTTCCACCGCTGAGTATGGAACGTGGTTCCAGTCATGTCAAGATGGGGTCGTGCAGGACGAGCAGCGAGCCGAGCGGCGCAGGGAACCGTTGACGAAGGACGTGATCGTCCGGGCGTCGGTCGAGATCCTCGACGCAGCCGGCGAGACGGGACTGACCTTCCGGGCGCTCGCGACCCGGCTCCACACCGGCGCAGGAGCGATCTACCACCACGTCGCGAACAAGAGCCAGCTGCTGACAGCCGTCACCGACGAGGTGGTCGCCGCAGCCCTGCACGACCGAACGCCCCCCGCGGAACCAGCGCAGGCCGTGCGGATCCTCATGCTCGACGTGTTCGACGTGTTCGACGCGCACCCGTGGGTCGGCACGCAACTGGCAGCAGAGCCGTGGCAGCCCGCGGTCCTCCGGGTCTTCGACCGTGTCGGCACACTGCTGGACGCGCTGGGCGTGCCCGCCTCGGCGCAGTTCGATGCCACCTCGACGCTGGTGCACCACGTCCTCGGTGTCGCGGGGCAGTACGCAGCAGCAGCGCGCCTCGCCGGCCCCGGCACGGACCGGTCCGCGTTCCTCGGCGCGGTCGCCACCAGGAGGACCACCCAGGGGGGCGCCGACGCGTTCCCCTTCCTGGACCGGGTCGCGACGACGTTCGCCGACCATGACGACCGCGCGCAGTTCCGCGCCGGAGTCGACGTGATCCTGGCCGGGATCGCGACGCTGCGCTGACCCACGGGGGAGCTCCGCGTCAGGGACGCGGCGCTCGCCCGTCGGGCACGACCGAACGCCCGTCCCCACCCGTAGCCCGGGCCCGCAGTCCCTGGTCGAGGAAGTCGATCATCCAGGTGAAGCTCTCGTCCACGTCGGCGCCGAGCTGGAACCCGCCGGACACCTCGAGGGTGGCGAAACCGTGCAGCATGCTGCGGAGCATCCGCAGCGCGTGCACCTCGTCGGCCGGGTCGAGCCCGTAGTCCCGCAGGACCGTGACGAACGACGACAGCGACCGGTCGAGGGCCGTGGCGAGCGGATCGTCGGCGTCCGCCGGTCGGCTGCCGGTGGTGGCGGCGTAGCGGCCCGGGTGTTCCTGCACGTACCGACGGACGGTGCGCGCGGCGGCGGCCAGGGCCTCCCGTCCCGTGCTCCCCCGGGTCGCCTCCGTCAGCGCCTCGGTCAGTTCGGCGGCAGCGAGTGCTGCGATCCGCCGGGTCAGGTCCGGGAGGCCCGCCACGTGTTTGTAGAGCGACGGCGGCTTCACGCCGAGCCGGTCCGCGACGGTGCTCATGCTCAGCTGCGCGAGGCCGTTCTCGTCGGCGAGGACCGCGGCGGCCTCGGTGACGACCGCGGGGTCGAGTCCGGCCCTAGGCACGGTCACCACCCGTGGTGGTCGCCGTGAGCGTCCGCCCGAGGAACGGGAGCAGGAGGTCCATGACCTCGGCCGGGGTCTCGCGGTGCGGGTAGTGCCCGGCGCCTTCGATGACGGCGAGTTCGCCGAGGCCGGTCGGCAGGTCGCCGAGGATGCGGCGGCCCTCGGCTGCGGGGTCGGCCCAGTCCGGGTCGGCACCGCCCTGGACGACGAGCACCGGGCAGCGGACGTCAGCCAGTCGAGCGCCGGCGTCGGCCGGGTTGGTCTTCGTCATCGCCGTGAGCACGGCCATCCGCTCGGGCTGCCGCAGGGTGTCCTCGATGTGCCCGCGTTCGGTGACCCAGTCGGCGGGCTTGGCGGCGACGGCCAGGTCCAGGTACGCGAGCCAGCCCGGCAGGCTGCCGGCCGTCATGACCCGGAGGAGTTGGACGGTGCCGGATCGGTGGTGGTTCCGGTTGCGGAGGAACCCGCCGAGGTCGAACGACTGCGCCCGGGTGAAGGGGGCGAGTTCCACGACGCCGGTGATGAGCTCCGGGGCGTCCGCGGCGGCGATCGTCGCGGCACCGCCACTGATCGACTGACCGACGACGACGGCCGGGCCGCCGAGGTGCCGGACGACGGCGACGAGGTCTCCGGCGATGTCCGCGCGGGAGTACCCGGTCCATCCGGTGCTCGAGTCGCCGCAGCCGCGGATGTCGACGTTCGCGACCCGGTACCCGGCGGCGACCAGTTCGGGGACGAGGAACCGGTACGAGTGCCGGCTGTCGCCCATGCCGTGGGCGAGGACGACGAGGGGTCCGGTACCGCTGACGTCGACGGCGATGGTGCCGCCGTCACGTTCGATGTGTTCGAGCATGCGTGCCTCCTGGCTACGAGTGTTAGCCAAAAGCTAACACCCATAGCCAGGAACGTCAACAGCAGGTCAGGAAGTGCCGTCCGCGGCGATGAGCTGCAGCTGCGACAACGCGATCGGCGTCAGGGCGTGGAACGTCAGGGTCCCGCCGTGGACCCCGCCGGCGAACGGGAACACCCGGGTCTGCCCGGCCCAGTCGAACACCTCGTCCCGCCCCTCGAGCACGTGCACCGCTGCACCGTCGACGTCCCGCAGCACGATCCGCCACGACGCGGTACCGGCGGCCGCGACCGTCACCGTGACGAGCGACACGGCCTCGACCGTCACCGGCACCGTGGCGGACTCCCCCGCCTCGAGCGCCACGACGGTCACCCCCGTGTCGTCGGTGAGCGGCGACGCGCCGACCGGCAGCACGTCGTCAGGGGTGTCTCGGTACCCGTGCAGCACGGAGGCTGATGCCGGCCGGCTGTCCGCCGCCCACCCCCGGGGTGTGTCGGCGAGCGCGACCTCGATGCGCGAGGCCCCGACCACGACCGCGTGCGGGATGCTCACCGACTCCCACGGCTCGCCGTCGACGGTCACGGCGGCGATGAACGCCCCACTGCCGGTGGTCTCGATGACGGTGGGCGACCCTCCCTCCCGGTTCAGCACGGTCCGGCGGACCGACGGCGGCACGATCACGTAGGTCCCGGTCGACGGCGCCAGCGGGTAGAGCCCGATGGTCGCGAAGACGTACCAGGCGCTCATCTCGCCGTTGTCCTCGTCACCGGGGTACCCCTGACCGATGTCGGAGCCGACGAACAGCCGCTCCAGGCACTCGCGGACGACGCGGTGCGCGTCGTCGTGCCGGCCGGTGGCCATCGGGAAGAACGGGATGTGATGCGCGGGCTGGTTCGACAGTCCGAGCATGCCCATCCGGATGGCGCGGGCCTCGGTCATCTCGTGGATCGCGAACCCGTACGAGCCGGAACGATCGGTCCCACCGGTCTCCCGTCGCGCCCAGAACCGCGCGAACGCGTCGTCGAACCCGGCCGGACCGCCGTGCAGCTCGACGACGCCGGTGCTGTCGTGCGGCGCGGTGAACATCGTGCCCCACGCGTTGGTCTCCGTGTAGTCGCTGCCCCACACATCGGGGTCGAAGTCGTCGCGCCAGGCTCCGTCGGGCGTCCGCCCGATGAAGAACCCGCGCTCGCGGTCGAACACGTTCCGGTACTGCAGGGAACGGCGCGCGAACCACTCGTACTCGGCGCGGTACCGGGCAGTGTCGACGTCGTCACCGGCTGCGACCGCGCGGTCGGCCAGGGCGTCCGCCAGCACGGCGACGCCCCAGTCGTTGATGGCCGCGTCCAGGGTCCACGACATGCCCTCGCCGGTCGCCGTGTCGACGTACCCGCGAAACAGGCCCGGGAGGCTCCCCTTCCGCCCGACCCGCCGGTCCCGCGCCGGGACGGTCGCGTTCCGCAGTGCGGACCGGTACGCCTGCTCGAGGTCGAACCCGTCGACGCCCTTCGCGACGAGGTCGGCGAAGACGGTGTCGCTCGTGGTGCCGGTCATCACGTCCTCGGCGCCGGGAGCACTCCACCGCGGGGTCCAACCACCGTCGGTGAAGTGCCCCACGACCCCTTCGGCGAGGTCGGCGGCGGTGTCCGGGGTGAGGAGCGCGAGCAGCGGCCAGGCGGTCCGGTAGGTGTCCCAGAACCCGTTCGTGGTGGTGAGCGGTCCGTCGACGACCTCGGGTCCGGGTTCGTCGCGGATCGGCTCGGACAGGACGTCGCCGTACGGGGACCGGTGACGCGGGCTGCCGGCCGGGTCGTCCTGGTGGACGAGGGCGGTCTCGCCGGCGCGGGTGGGGTAGAGGAACGCCCGGTACAGGCCGGAGTAGATCGACACGAGTTGGTCCTCGGTCGCGCCCTCGACCCGCAGGGTGTCGAGCTCGGCGACCCACCGGTCCTCGGCGTGCCGGCGCATCGCGTCGAAGTCGCCCGCGGCGTCGAGGTTCGCGACCGCGTCCGCCGCGGAGACCGTCGAGATGCCGAGCAGGACGTCGCTGTCGCCGGCGACCTCGACCGAGCCGCGCAGCAGCCCGTCGACGACCGTCGTGTGCTCGGCGACGGCGTTCCCGATCCGCAGGTGCACGTGGTGCGGTGGCGTCTCGGCGCGGTCGTCGAGCAGGGCGTCGACGATCGCCGTGCCGTCCTCGATCCGGACCCCGCACGAACGGAGCACACCGTGGTGGTCGAGGACGATGCTCCGGACACCGGTGAACCGCCACGCCAGGGCGAACTCACCGGCGGTCATCTCGGCGGTGATCCCCTCGTCGAGCGTGACCCGGTAGCGGTGCGGGCCGTCGAGCTCGTCGACGTGGTCGAACCCGAGCGCACGGGCGGTCCGGTCGACGTCGGGGTCGGCGAGCGGGGACGGCATGACCTGGAACACCCCGCGGTCGGCCATCCACGGTGAGGGCAGGTGGCTGGTGGCGAACGCCTGGATCGCGGGCCGGTTGTCGCTCGGCCGGTTGTGCTCCTGGTACGCGTACGGCCACCGGCTGTCGGCGGCGTTCGTCATCGGCAGGCCGAAGACCCCGCCGTGCGGCAGCCCCACGAGCGGCGCGTTGTTGCCGCGGGAGAACGTGCCGGACGAGTGCGTGCCGCGGGTGGTGCGGACGTGGTCGAGTGGGCGAGCATCGGCGGGCAGAGCACCGGTGGCGGGCCCGGCCGGCTCGATCCGGACGTCGTCCAGCCAGCCACGGACGGTGCGGACCACGCCGTCGGCGGGGACTCCGGCGGAAGCAGAGGCGGGAGCGGAAGCAAAACCAGAAGCAGACGCGGCGGTGGGGTCGGGAGCAGGGGCGGGCGCTGGCCGGTCCGTCCGGCCGAGCCGGGCCTCCAGGCGGTCCACCACGCGGCCGGCGTGCGCCGACAGGCCGACCGTCCGCCGGTTCCACTGGTCGACCCACTGCTTGCGGGCGTCGTCCTGCGCCTCCGGGGTGACGGCGTCCCCGTACTGGTCGCGGGCGGAGTCGGTGCCGGACCCGGCACTGAGCCGGGTGCCGTCGGTGAAGACGATGTCGAGTGCGAACGCCGTGGCGGCCCAGAACCCGTCGAGGTCCGCCTCGGCCGGTTCGGTCTGCCCGTCCGGCAGTGACCGTTCCGGGAACCAGACCCAGGTCAGGACGTCGGTGGGTCCGACCTCCTGACCCTCTGGACCGGGGACGACCACCACGGTCGCCCCCGGGCCGGTCTGTTCGATCAGGGTCGCCTCCTGCGAGACGAACCCGACCCCGTTCCGGGCCGCGACCGCGGTCGTCGGTCCGGCTGTCGGTCCGACTGCGGTCGGGCCACCACGGCGCACGTCACTCATCGATCAGTCGTCCCTCACCGGTAGACGGCCGACTGGCCGTACAGCACCTTCGTGAACTGCGACACGTAGGGGCTGACGTCACCGTCCGGCAGGTTGTACGTCATGTAGACGCCGTAGCCGTCGGCCTTGGTCCGCTCGGCGAACGAGACGGCCGTGGCCACCGGGGTGTTCTGGATGTCGACCGCGGCGGCCGAGAGCTTCGACTTCGGCACACCCGGGATCTGCGGCGCCGTGTAGGTGCCGTAGTAGGGGTTCCACGCGTAGTCGAGCTTCTTGCCGATCGACGGCTTCTCCTGCTGCAGCGACGTCGACGACGGGCCGATGTCGTAGAAGGAGATGATCTTGCCGGGCATGTCCGCGCGGAGCGCCGAGACGAGCCAGCCGATCGACTGGTCGTTCGGCTGCGGTGTGCCGTCCACGCCGTAGTCCGAGTACTCGTCGTCCAGGTCCACGCCGTCCAGGCCGTACTGCTTGACCGTCGCGGAGACCTGCGCCGCGAAGTCGCGGGCGTCGGCCTTCGAGGTGAAGTTCGCGAGCCCGGTGCCCTGGTGGTTGCCGAGCACGGAGAGCGTCACCTTGATGCCCTTGGCCTGCAGGGGCCGGATCTGCGTCGCAGCCTGGTCCAGCGTGCGCTGCACGTTCTCGTTGGCGTACAGGACCGCGTCGCCGTCCGCGTCGCGGTTGATGTTCGCGGCGAAGATGATCGCCACGTCGAAGGCGTTCGCACCGTTCTCGAGCGTGTACCGACCGACGTTCCGGAGTTCGTCGTTGTTCACCTCGACGTACGCGATGCTCGTCGGCCCGGACTTCGTCGGGGCGGAGTGTCCCGGCCGCCCGTGGCCGTGGCCGTGGCCGTTTCCGTGCCCCTGGCCGTGCGACGCGGCTGCCGGCCCGCCCGGTGCGGCTGATGCGGCGGCGGGCACCATCGGTGCCGCCACCATGGCGACCAGCGCCGCCACGATCCCGATCTTCATGGACTTCTGCATGTCACTCCTCTTCGAGTGGTGTCCGCGGCGACGAGGTGCCGCCGCGGGTCCACGACCGACCGGCCGTGGGACCCGCCGCCGGGACACCCGAAGTCCCGGCGGCGGGGGTCTCATCCGGCCACGGTCAGTGCGCTGCACCCCGTCGCGGGAAGCGGAACGTGCGGACCTCGAACGCGTCGACCGGGAAGGCCGCCACCCCGTCGGTGATCGCGGCGACGCCCGGCAGTGCCGGGTCGGTCTCCTCGAGCAGCGTGACCTCGACCGGCTCGTCGAAGGGCCCGTCGACCGCCAGGCCGCCCGTCCCCCGGCGTCCGGCCGGCTCGTAGACCCGGACGACCAGGTCGCCGGAGCGGTCGTCGGCGAGCTTGACGGCCGAGACCACCACGTCGCCGGAGGCCTGCACGAGCGAGTCGAAGCCGTGCGCACCGGTGACCGTCCGGACGGCGGTGTTCATCGCCGTGCCGGCCGCGGTCGCGCCGACGATGTCCGTCCCGATGACGATCCCGTACCGGTGCGTCTGCACGCCCTGGTCGGTCTCCGGGTCTGGGAACCGCGGCGCCCGCAGCAGCGAGAGCCGGAGCGTCGTGGTGACGTGGCCGTCGACCGAGTCACGTGTGACGTCGAACCCGTGGATCGAGTCGTTCACGAGCGCGACGCCGAATCCGGGCTCCTCGACGAGCACGTAGCGGTGCATGGACGTCTCGAACTTCGCGGCCTCCCACGAGGTGTTCGTGTGCGTCACCCGCTTCTGCGCGCCGAACTGCGTCTCGGCGATGGTGTGCTCGGCGCGGACGTCGAGCGGGAACGCCACCTTGAGGAACTTCTCGGTCTCGTGCCAGTCGGTGACCTGGGCGAACTCCAGGGTGCGTGCGCCCGGTGCGAGCGTGATCTCCTGCGTCACGGTGGACTCGCTGAACGCGCGTGACACCGTGACCCGGGCGGTCCCGTCGGCATCGACCGAGGCGCGGAGGCCGGTCACGTCGACCAGGTCCTCGACCCGGTTCCGGTAGTACCGGTCCACGTCCCACGCGTCCCACATGTTCGGGAAGTCCTGGTGCAGCTGCAGCAGGTTGGCGACCTGGCCGGGGGCGATCGCGTCGCGTCCGGTGGTCAGGTCGACCGCACTGGTGACCAGGCCGCGGCCGTCGACGACCACCCGGACCAGGTCGTTGGTGAGCACGAACCCGCCGTCGGCCTCGGTGAGGGTGACGGCGGTCGTCGCCACCACGTCGGTGGTCAGGATCGCGCTCTGCGCCAGGGCACCGCTCTGGAGGCTCGGGGCCGGGTTGACGACGACCGTCCGGTCCCCGGGACCGGCGAGCGCCGACAGGGCGGACGTGATGAGGGCCTCCAGGCTGTCCGCGATCTCCGCGTACCGCTCGACGGCCTCGCGGTGCACCCACGCGATCGAGGTGCCCGGCAGGATGTCGTGGAACTGCTGCAGCAGCACCTGCTGCCAGAGTGCGTCGAGCTCGTCGTACGGGTAGGCGAAGTCGGTCTGTGCGGCGGCCGTGGCACACCACAGCTCGGCCTCGACGAGCAGGTGCTCGCTGCGGCGGTTGCCCTGCTTGGTCTGGTGCTGGCTGGTCAGCGTCGCGCGGTGCAGCTCGAGGTAGAGCTCGCCGACCCACACGGGCGGGTTCTCGAGCTCGCTCTTGGCCCGGTCGAAGAACGCGTCGGGGTGCTCCCACGTGACGCGGGCGCTGCCCTCGAGGTCGGCCAGGCGTGCGGCCGTGCCGGTCATCTCGCGGGTCGTGCCGCCGCCGCCGTCGCCCCAGCCCACCGGAGCGATCGAGCCCGTGGCCAGACGGTTCTCGCGGAACTGGCGGGAGGCCTTGGCGACCTCGGACCCGGAGAGCCGGGAGTTGTACGTGTCCATCGAGGGGAAGTGCGAGAAGACCCGCGAGCCGTCGATGCCCTCCCAGAGGAACGTGTGGTGCGGGAACTTGTTCACCTGGTTCCAGGAGATCTTCTGCGTGAAGAACCACTCGAAGCCGGCGCGGCGCATCAGCTGCGGCAGCGCCGGCGAGTAGCCGAAGCTGTCCGGCAGCCACACGCCCTTCGGTCGGATGCCGAACTCACGCTCGAAGAACCGCTGGCCCTGCGAGAACTGCCGGACGATCGACTCCCCCGTCGGCATCACGGTGTCGGACTCGACCCACATGCCGCCGAGGGGCAGGAAGCGTCCGGCGGCGACGGCGTCCTTGACCTTCGCGTAGACCTCGGGGCGGTGCTCCTTGATCCAGGCGTACTGCTGCGCGCTGGACATCCCGTAGAGGAAGTCGTCGGTCTGCCCGATCAGCTCCGTCATGCTCGACGTGGTGCGGGCGACCTTGCGGATGGTCTCGCGGACGGGCCAGAGCCAGGCGGAGTCGATGTGGGCGTGTCCGACGGCGGAGATCCGGTGTGCCGAGGCCTCGGCCGGGGCGGCGAGCACCTCGGCGAGCGCCGCACGGGCGGCGGGGGCGGTCTCCGGGATGTGCTGCAGGTCGAGCGCGTCGAGGGCGTCATCGAGCGCCTGCAGGATCCGCATCCGCCGGGGGCCCTGCGGCAGCTCCTCCTGCAGTTCGAGCAGGACGTCGATGTCGAGTGCGAGCTCGTGCACCTCGGCCGCGAACACGGCCAGGTCCATCCGGCGCGAGGTGTACAGGTGCTTCGGGGACGAGGTCCGGACATCGCCCTCCTGCGTGACCAGGAAGGGGTGGTAGTCGAGCAGCACCGGGTTCGACGCCGCCTCGACGAAGAACTCGACGGTCTCGCCACCGACCGCCTGCTCGGCGATGAGGACCCACTGGTTGCGCGGGTTGATCGACTTCACCGGTGTGCCGTCCGACAGGTAGACCAGGCCCTCGCACTGGAAGCCCGGCATGTTCTTGTCGAACCCGAGGTCGATGAGCGCCTCGATGCGCTGCCCGGCCCACTCGGCGGGGACGGTCCCGGAGAGGCGGAACCAGGTGGTGCCCCAGGCTGCTCCCCAGGGGGTGCCGACCTCGTACGGCTCGAAGGTGAGCGCGAGTCCCTCGGCGGGGGCGATCGGTTCGCCGGGCAGCTCGTGCCAGGCGGTGTCGAGCGGGACGGCGGTGGCGTGCACCTCGGGCAGGATGCGCTCGTCGAGCACGCGGCGTGCGCGGCCGATGGTGAGCGGGATGTCGTCGTGCATGGGTCCTTCCGGGGACGGCGGTGGTCGTCGGGTCGGTGGTGTTCGTCGTGCAGTCAGTCAGGCGGTCGGTCGTGCGGTCGTGCGGTCGGTCGGTCAGGGCATGGTCGCCGGGTGCGTGACCGAGAGCGCGGTCGCCGTGGTGCCCGCGGGCACGTCGACGCAGGTACGGATGCCGCGGGCTGCGAGCAGCGCGGTGTCGGCGAGTCGGGAGCGCAGCACCACCTGGGGCCCACGCCCGTCCTGCTCGGCGAGCGTGAGCCAGGCGGCGGCGAACCGGCCGCCGGGAGCGGAGTCGACACGGGTGCCGTGCAGCGCTGCCCCGTCGGGGGCGACATCGTCGAGAACGAGCGCGGTCGCCGGCGGGGTGGGGGCGTCGTAGCGGCCGTCGCCGAACGCCAGCGCCATCTCGCGGAACCGCTCCCCCGTCGGCTTCACGCGGCCGTCGTTGGTCAGCAGCCCGAGGTCGTACTCGAGCTCCGGGAAGTCGGCGAGCGAGCGGGAGACGTCGTGCGAACACCACCACGTGATCCCGGACAACTCCTGCACGTCGAGGGCGTGCCGGATCGTCTGCTCGGTGAAGGTCGGGGCGTCGGCCACGTCCACCACGTTCGTCGGTGCGCCGACCTCCTGCAACCAGTTCGGCCGGTCTGCGCGTCCGTTCCACGCGGCGGCGAGTTGGAGCAGGTACTCCCCGTGCCGGACCGACCCGGCTCCGAGGGCACCGTGCAGGCGCGCTGCACCGTTGAACACCCACGAGTGCGTGACGGTCGCGTCACCGTGCTCGGCGGCGTGCTCGGGGCCGAACGGCTGGGCGTCGTCGTACCAGGCGGCGTCGTACTGGGCCAGGGTGACCAGCGGTCGCCGGGCCGGCGGGACGGACGCGCTCCGGGCCTCCCGGCCGTCACCGAGCCCGGCCCGGGCCGCGTCGACCATCGCCGCTGCCCACGCGTGTCCCTGCTCGGCGGTCGTCGCGAACGGTGCGGGGTGCGGGGCGTGCGCGAACTGGTTGACCTCGTTGCCGATCGTGATGCCGAGCAGGTTCGGCCGGTCCGCGACCGCGGCGGCGAGCGCCCGGACGTACGCGGCGGTCGAGGCGACGACGTCCGGGTCGGTGAACATGTTCCGGCGGTGCCAGCTCTCCAGCCAGGACGGCACGAAGTCGAAGCTGGACAGGTGACCCTGCAGGGCGTCGACGTTGACGTCGAGTCCGAACGAGCCGGCGATGTCGACGACGGTGGCGACGTCCTCGAGTGCCGAGGGGCGGATCAGCGTCCGGTTCGGCTGCACGACGGGCCAGAGCGGGAAGATCCGGACGTGGTCGGCCCCGAGCGACGCGATGGCTTCGAGGTCCCGCGCGGTGTCCGAGGGCGAGAAGTCCAGCCACGAGTGGAACCACCCGTTCGACGGCGTGTGGTTGACGCCGAAGCGCATCAGCCCTTCACCCCGCCCTCTTCCACGCCCTTGAAGAAGAAGCGCTGCAGGAGCGCGAAGATCACCGCGATCGGGATGAAGGCGATCATCGTGCCGGCCGCGATCATGCGCTGGTCGGTCGCGAACGTGCCCTGCAGGTACTGCAGTCCGACGGTCAGGGTGAGTTTGTCCGGCGACTGCAGCACGATGAGCGGCCAGAGGAAGTCGTCCCACGCGCCGATGAACGAGAAGATCGCGATCACCGCGATGGTCCCCTGCACGGCCGGGAACGAGATGTACCGGAGCCGCTGCAGGGCGTTCGCGCCGTCCATCACCGCGGCCTGGTCGATCTCCTCGGGGACCTGCCGGAACGCGTTGAACATGAGCAGCACGTTGAGCGCGGCGATCATGCCGGGCAGGGCGACGCCGACCAGGGAGTCGGCGAGGCCGAGGTCCTTCACGGTGACGAACTGGGAGATGATCGTCGCCTCGCCCGGCAGCACCAGGGTGGCGAGGAACAGGCCGAGGACGACCTTGCGGAAGCGCCACTGCAGCCGTGCCAGGGCGAACCCGGCGAGGGTCGCGAAGACGATGTTCCCGATCACGTCGATCGCGGCGACGATGAGCGAGTTGCCGATGTAGCCGAAGACCGGGATCGCGTCGGCGACGCGCAGGTAGTTGCCGATCGTCGGCTGCGACGGGATGAACGACGGGTTCGCCGTGTAGATGTCCTCACCGGTGCCCTTGAGCGAGGTGGAGAGCTGCCAGAGGAACGGGCCGATCGTGATGAACAGCACCACGATGAGCAGGACGTAGCGGACCACCTTCTCGCGGGTGGACATGACGCCCCAGACCGCACGACGGCGACGCTTGCCGGTTCCGCCCGTTCCGTCCGTTCCGCCCCGTCGGTCCGTTCGGGAGGCCCGTCCGCCGCCCGTCGCGCCGGCCACGTCGGGCGTCGGTGCGGCCAGGCCGGCGTTGCCGCCGATGACGGGTTCGCTGGTGTCGGTCGTGTTCGTCACTTGTCCGCCTTGCTGTTCATCCGGGCGAGGGCGAGCATCGGGATGAGCGTCACGGCGAAGAGCAGGAGGCTCAGGGCGGACGCGTAGCCGAGGTTGCCGGTGAAGCCACGGGCGTACTGCTGGATGAGCATGACGAGGGAGTTGTCCTGGCCGCCGGGGCCACCCGTCCCGTTCGTCAGGATGTAGAGCTCGCTGAACACCCGGAGTGCACTCACGCACACGAGGATCCCGACGAGGGTCATCGTGCCGCGGACACCGGGCATGGTCACCGACCAGAAGCGTCGGACCGAGCCGGCACCGTCGAGTGCGGCGGCCTCGTGCAGGTCCTTGCCGACGTTCCCGAGCGCGGCCAGGAAGATGATCATGTAGTAGCCGAGGCCCTTCCACACGGTCAGGCTGATGGCGCTGAACAGCAGGAGCCACCGGTCGGTCAGGAACGGGATCGCGCCCTGCACGATGCCGAGCGACTGCGCCATCTCGTTGACGACACCGCGGTCGTCGAGGATCCAGTTCCAGATCAGCCCGACGACGACCGCGCTCGCGATCACCGGCGTGTAGTACGCGGTCCGGAAGAACGCGATGCCGGGCATCTTGTGCTGGACGAGCACCGCCATCAGGAGCGGGAGGACCGTCAGCAGCGGCAGACACACCGCCATGTAGATGACGCTGTTGAGCAGCGCCTCCCACACCTGCGGGTCCGCGAGCAGGGTCCGGAAGTTCGCCGTCCCCACCCAGGCGCTGACCCCGCCGAGCGGGCTGGCGTTCGTGAACGACAGCCGCACGGTGTTGATCGACGGCCAGAGACTGAACGCGAGCAGCCAGACCAGTGCGGGCAGCACCAGCAGCCAGGGCGTGAACCAACGGTTCGCACGCATGACGATCCTCCCTCTTCCTTGACGTGACGAGCTGGGTCAGCCGTTGGCGAGCAGGGTGTTCATCTTGTCCTGCGCGGTCTGCAGCGCCTTCTCCGGGGTGGTGCCGCCCTTCATCGCCAGCGCGATCTGCTGGTCGAGGAAGTCGGTCATCGCCGAGTTCGCCTCGACCGGGTTGAGGTTCTTCGCGGTCTTCAGCGCCTCGTTCGCGAGCACACGGGCCTTGGCCTGCACGGTGCCGTCGTCCTTCGAGAAGAACGGGTCGGACTGCGACGACTTCGTCGACGGGAAGATGTTCACCAGGTGCGCGAACGCCTCCTGGTTCTCCGCGTTGGTCATGAACTCGGCGAGCGCTTCGGCCGTGGCGATGTGCTTGCTCTTCGCCGAGACGCTGAGGCCCTGCACGTAGAGCGGCGGGTTGTCCAGCGCCGGCGAGACGATGATGTTGCCCTTGAGCGACGGGTTGTTCTTCTCGAAGTCGCTGATCGCGGTCGCACCACCGGTGGTCCAGGCGACCTTGCCCTGGGTGAACAGGGTGGAGTTGCCGAGGTAGTCGGTGTTGAGGACCGACGACGGCATCAGGCCGTCCTTGTAGGCCTTGGCGTACTTCGTGATGAGGTCGGCGGCCTTCGAGGAGTTCGCGAAGGTGAACTTCGTGCCGTCGGCGTTGAGGATCTTGACGCCGGCGAGCGAGAAGTCGGACAGACCGGGCTTGCGGCTCATCAGGTAGTCGTCCGGGCACTTCTGGTGCATCGTCTCGGCCTGCGTGAACAGCTCGTCGGTCGTCTTCGGCGGGCTGGCCGGGTCGAGACCGCACTTCTCGAACATCGTCTTGTTCCAGTAGTCGATGTCGGTGTTGAGGTACCAGGGGTAGCCGAACGTGCCGTCGACGCCCTTGTAGTCGTACGCCGCGAGGGCGCCCTCAACGTAGGTGCTCGAGAGCTTGCTGTCGTCCTTCGACACGTCCTGCAGGAAGCCGCTCTTGGCGAGGGGCAGGGCGATGTCCGGCGGCAGGTTGACGACGTCCGGCAGCGAGTTCGACGAGGCCTGGCTGAGCACCTTGTCCGCGTAGCCGTCGCCGGGCTGGTCGACGAGCTTGACCTTCGCATCCGGGTACTTCTTCTCGAACGCCTTGACCACCCCGTTGAGGTAGTCCGTGTAGGTCGGCGTGAGGGCCCAGGTCTGCAGGGTGATCGACCCGCTGACCTCGCCGTCACCGCCGCCGGTGCTGGCGGTGCCGCCGCTCGAGCAACCGGTGAGGACGAGGGCGGTGGCTGCGGCGCCTGCGAGGATCGCGGCCACTCGGCCCGACGTGGTGCGGTGGGTGCTTCTCATCGTTGCTGACTCCTTCGTCGAGCTACTGAACCGGTTCAGCCTTGTGCGCCGAACCCCTGCGTGACGGCGACGATGCCTGACTAAAGCGCTATAGTCAAGCCCGTGGCCACAGGACGCCGAACGACGATCGCCGACATCGCAGCGCGGGCGGGCGTGTCGATCAGCGCCGTCTCGTTCGCGCTCAACGGCCGCCCCGGCGTCTCCGAGACGACACGGGAACGGGTCCGTCGGGTGGCCCGCGACCTGGACTGGCAACCGCACACCGCAGCACGGGCACTGGGCGGCGCGAAGGCCGGGTCGATCGGCTTCGTGCTGAACCGCCCCGCCCGCACCCTGGGCACCGAGTCGTTCTTCGGCGACCTGATCTCCGGCATCCAGCTCGGCCTGACCGGCACCCACATCGGCATGACGCTGCTCGTCGCCCGCGACGCCGACGAAGAGCTCGAGACCTACCGCGACTGGTGGCGCGGACACCGGGTCGACGGCGTGATCGTCATCGACCCACGGAGGGACGACGAACGCCTGCGCCTGCTCGCCGACCTGGGCATGCCGTCGGTCATCGTCGGGTCACACCCCTCCCCTGCCGGCGCAGCCCCGAGCGTCTGGATCGACGACTCGGACGCCACCGACACGGTCCTGCGCTACCTGCGAGCCCTCGGGCACCGGCGGATCGCGCACGTCTCCGGGCCGCCCGAGTTCGAACACACCGCGCTGCGGATCGACCGGGTGCGGGCGTTCGCCGGGACCGATGTCGACGACCGCATGGAGTCCGTGCCGACCGACTACTCCGCCGAGGCCGGTGCCGCAGCCACCCGCCGCCTGCTCTCCGGCGCGACCCGGCCGACGGCGATCGTGTTCGACAACGACGTGCTCGCCGTCGCCGGGCTCGGCGTCGCGAGCGAGATGGGCGTCCGGGTGCCGCAGGACGTGTCGATCGTGTCGTTCGACGACTCGGCGATGATCCGGCTCGTGCGTCCGGCGATCACCTCGCTCACCCGGGACACCGTCGAGCTCGGGCAGCGAGCCGCGGTGCTGCTCCGCGAGCAGATCGAGTCCGAGGTGCACCTGCCGTCGCGGCCTGGGCCCGAGCTGACGCTGAGCGTGCGCGAGTCCACCGCGCGCGCCGCCCCCTGACCTCGGCCGCGCGAGCCGGCGCTGCCGGGGCCGCGCCCGCGGCGCGGCCGCGCCGCGCCGCGCCCGTCCTGCACGCGAAAGCGACAGATGTGCGCCGAGTTCCGGCGCACATCTGTCGCTTTCGCACCCGGGTCGGGTCCTCCGAGCCGTGCCAGACACGCCGGAGCACGCGCCGGACTTGACGGGGCATTCGAACACACGTTCGAATACGAGGGTGGGACGGCGTCGCGAGAACCGGTGGCAGCCCCCGGAGCACCCGGAGGTGGAACGCCCCAGCGCCTTCTCCCTGTCGGAGGAGGCCCGGGGCGGCGATGTGTGCCACGCGGTCACCCCGATGCCGGTCTGGGCATGGGTGCAGTTCCCGACCTTCCACGTCCGGGTGAAGGCCTTCGCACGGAGCTGGACGCGCGACGCCGTCCTGGTCGAGTGGGCGCAGTTCGGACAGCAGGCCGACGCCTGGATCTGGCGTTCGGCCGTGAAGCACCGCACCCTCCGTGCGGTGGATCCGCGGACCGGACACGCGCCGACGAGCGGCAGCCGATCAGACCCCCGACCGGCGAGATCGCGTTCCCCGGAGTCCGCATGACGCACTGCGTTGACTTCATGCGCGCCGGCGAGGATCGTTCGTGACACACCGGCTCACGAAGATTCTCGACGATCGAGACATCTGCGCCGGAGACCGAGAGGAGGCACCGTGAAGAAGACCGACGTGCCGTCCTGGATCGCCCACGTGCTCACCCCACCCGAGGTCATCGAGGCCTACGTCGACCGACGCGTCAACGACCCCTCGCTCCTGTCGGGCGTCCAGTCCGAGCCCACCTACGCCGACTTCCTGCGCGCCGAGTAGTCGGCCCTCGTCCGGCGGACAGCCGGATGACGTCAGACCGTCGGCCGACGTCAGACCGTTGGCCGACGTCAGACCGTCGGCCGACGTCAGACCGTTGGCCGACGTCAGACCGCGGCGGCGCCCCGCCGCGACGTCAGGGTGACCCCGGCGCTCGCCGCGGTGACGCAGACGAGGGCGACGACCTCGAGTACCGACAGCGCCTCACCGAGGACGACCAGGCCGGCGAGCGCTGCGATCGCCGGGCCCAGGCTCTGCAGCACGCCGAACACCCGCGTCGGCATCCGGCGGAGCGCGGACATCTCGAGCGCGTACGGCAGAACACTCGAGAGCAGCGCCACGACGCCGAACACGACGAGCAGCAGCGGGTCGGCCACGACGCCCTGGACTGCCGGCCGGAGTCCGAACGGCAGCGCCACCACCATCGCGACGAGCATCGACACGGCCAGCCCGTCGATGCCCGGGATCGCCGCACCGACACGGCGGTTCATCACGATGTACGCGGCCCAGCACCCGGCGGCGAGGACGGCGGCCACGACTCCCCCGACGTCGCCGACCGCGGACGGTCCGACGCCGAGCAGCACCACGCCCACGAGCGCCAGCGCCGCCCAACCCGCATCCCGCCAGCGCCGGGTGTGCGCGAGCGAGAGCGTCAGCGGGCCGAGGAACTCGATCGTCACGGCGACGCCGATCGGGATCGTCGCGAACGCCACGTAGATGAACAGGTTCATGCCGCCGAGCGCCAGGCCGAGCAGGACCGCGGCGAGCCACTGGGCTCGGGTCCAGTGCCGGACCCGGGGGCGGACGACGAGCGCCAGGACGACCGCGGCGATGACGAGTCGGAGGGTGGCGGCGCCCACCGAGCCGACGTCCTCGAAGCGGGTCTTCGCGACCGCTGCGCCGATCTGCACCGACAGCATCGCGGTGAGTGCCAGCAGCGGTGCCGGGACGCGGTTCATCCGAGGTAGGCCAGGACGGCCAGGACGCGGCGGTGGTCCTCGCCGGTGTCCTCGAGCGCGAGCTTGCCGAAGATGCTCGTCACGTGCTTCTCGACCGCCCCGGTGCCGATCACGAGCGCACGGGCGATGGCGGCGTTGGTGCGACCCTCCGCCATCAGGCCGAGGACCTCGCGCTCCCGGGGGGTCAGCGCGGCCAGCGGGTCGCGGCGGCGACTCATCAGCTGGGTGACGACCTCGGGGTCCAGCACCGTGCCTCCCGATGCGACCCGACGGACGGCGTCGTCGATCTCGTCGAGCCGGGTGACGCGGTCCTTCAGCAGGTATCCGATGCCGGCGCTACCAGCGGCCAGGACGTCCTCGGCGTAGGCGGCCTCGACGTACTGGGACAGCAGCAGGATGCCGGTCCGGGGGGCGATCCGCCGCGCCTGGACGGCTGCGCGGACACCCTCGTCGGTGAAGGTCGGCGGCATCCGCACGTCCATCACGACGACGTCCGGGGTCAGCGCGGGCAGTGCGGCGAGGAACGACGCCGGATCGCCGAACTGGCCGACGACGTCGATGCCGGCCTCGTCGAGCACGCGGGCCAGGCCCTCGCGGAGCAGGACGGCGTCGTCGACGACGACGGCCCGGATGCGTGCTGCATCCGGGCCGTCGGTCATGCGCTCAGCCTAGCGGCGACGCGCACCTGCTCACGTGCGGGGCGTGGGGACACCGTTCAGCGCACCGAGCGGGATCCGGGCGGTCGCCTCCGTCGGTCCGCCGAGCGGGCTCGACACCGTCAGTTCACCGTCCAGGGCGCGCATCCGGCCCATCAGCCCCTCGATGCCGTGCCCTTCGCGCGGGCTCGCCCCGCCGCGGCCGTCGTCCGTCACGCTGACCGTGAGGAACCAGGTGCCGGCCGTGTCGACCAGCAGCCCGAGGTACACCCCGGCCGCCGAGGCGCCGGCGTGCTTGGCGGTGTTCGTCAGCAGCTCGCTGACGGTGAAGTACACGTTCCGCTGGATCTCGGTCGCGAGCTCCAGCCCGTCGGGAAGGCGGATGTCGAGTCCGACCGGGATCGGCGAACGGGAGCACAGCGCTTCGAGGGCCGCGACGAGCCCACGGTCGAGCAGGATCGGCGGCGCGAACCCGCGGGACAACGCCCGCAGTTCGTCGAGCGCGTCCTGCGCGTGGCCGGACGCCTCACCGATCAGCCGCTTGGCCCGCTCCGGGTCCTTCTCGAACGACCGCTCGGCCGCGGCCAGGTCCATCCGCAGACGCACCAGTCGCTGCTGCGGGCCGTCGTGCAGGTCGCGTTCGATCTGGCGGAGCGCCTGCCCCTCCGCGGTCACGGCGCCGGCACGGGAGGCCTGGAGGCCCGCCACCCGCTCCTCGAGCACCTCGGCCCGGAAGCCACCGAGCAGGCCGTGGTCGATCCAGTAGTGCGCGAGCACGGAGCCGCGCAGCCAGAGCGGGAACAGGAGCACACTCGCCGCCATCGACAGGAGGCCGAGGAAGACGACCCCGGCACCCGAGCCGATGTCGTTCGGGTCGAGCAGGTACCGGCCGGCGACGACGTACACCAGGACGACGACGACCGGCCAGAGGAACCCGACCGCCAGGAGCAGCCCGGCACCGACCGTCACGGCAGCGGTCAGCGGGTAGACGACGACCGCGTGCAGCAGGTACAGCCAGTAGTGCGGGTTCGCGACCGCCGACCCGGTGCGCGTCCACCAGTTCTGCTGCCACTTCGGCGTCCAGTCCACCGGACGGATCGGCCGTGGGTCGGCCCAGCTCATCCGCAGCTTCTCGAACTGTCCGAGCCAGCGGGCGACGAACAGCGCCACGAAGAACAGCAGCAGCGTGAACGGGTTGAACACGTCGCGGGACCCGAGGCCGCCGATGCCGAGGATCGCGGGGAACGCAAAGTACAGCGTGCAGAGGAGCACCGCGGTGAGGGCCATGTAACCGAAGTCCCGCGGTGACCGACGCCAGGCCTCCCGGTAGAAGGCACCGGCACTCGGTCGCCCACCGCTGCCACCGCTGCCGGAGCGGATCGGGGCATCCGGACCGCGACCGCCGGCGGCCGACGCCGGCGGCTTCGGCGGCTGCGGGGTGGTCACCGGCGGGGTCGCGTCCCAGGCTCCGGGAGGCCCGCCAGGACCGGGTGCAGGGGCGGAGGGCATCGGGATGGTCGCTTCCGGTGTCGTGGTGTCGAGCGGAACGGTCTCGGCATGGTCGGGCGAGGTCATCGCGTCGTCCAGGGGGACGGTGCGGGCCAGGTCGAGCCGGTCGGTGTCGGTCATGCATCGAGCCTCGCCCAGGAGCGGGCCCGGTCCCATCCTGCCGCCTCCCGGACCCGTGGTGGGGTTGTCCCCACCCCGTCCTCCCCACCCGTCCTCCCGACCCTTCCCTGCCGCGGCCGGTGATGTGTAGAGTGCCGACACTGCACCGGTGCAGGACAGCACAAGGGGGAACCATGCACGACACCACACGTGACCGGCTGACGGCACTCGCCGCGGTCGTCGCCGCACTCGTCCCGGCGATCGCCGTCGTCGCCAGCTGGCTGCAGGTCGCCCTCACGTGGCCGGACCAGTACAGCATCGGGTTCCGGGCGGTGATGGCCGTCGGTCTCGCCGCCGCCGCCGTGGTGACGATGCAGGTGCTCCGCAGTCATGACCACGTCCTGCTCGCCTTCGCCCTCGCCGCGCTGACGTACTCCGTGGCCGGACTCGTGCCCGGTGCCGCCTGGCCCCTCGGGACCGTGCTGTTCATCGCGGCCCGGGTGCTGCTGTTCGTGTTCGGCGTGCTGCTCGTCCTGCGAACCAGGTCCAGCACCACAGCCGACACCACGACCGACACCACCGCCGGCGCTGCGAGCGGTCCGTTGCACCGGGTCGCCGCCTGGGCCGTGCTGGTCGGCGCCGGGATCTGGCTCGCCTGGACGGTCGTCGAGCCGGTCCTGTTCGGGTTCTGGATGCCGCCGCAGGACGCCCTGACGGTTCTGTTCGCGATCCCGCAGACCGCGCAGTTCGTGGCGTTCGTCGGGGCGCTGCTGGTGTTCGCGCCGCCGCTCCTCCGCCCGGTCGGCGACGGTGCCCGACGGCTGTGGGAGACGGCCGACGTCCGCTGACGCCGACCACCCGGTCCCCGGCCGCAGGGCTGCGTGTGCAGACGAGCGCAGTGCTCAGACCCGCGCAGTGCTCAGACGAGCGCGGCCGCGACCTCGGGTGACTCCTCCGGCACGGACCACGGACGCTGCGTCATGCCGCTGTCGCCCCGGACGGACACGATCGCGCCGGAGTCGTCGCGCGTGAACACGATGTCCTCGTCGATCGACCCGAACCGGTTGCCGGACGCCATCCGCAGCGTGTCCGCGTCGACGACCTCCAGACGGACGGGCGACTCGGTCGGCACCGGCTGCGTCGGGTCGATCGCCAGCAGCCGCTCCCCGACGCGGGCGATGTCGGTGATCCCCTCGAAGGTGGTGAAGCGCCCGGTGTAGCGGTCGGTGTCGACGTCAGCCGGCACCGGCGCCCCGGGGGCGTGCTCGTCGGCGGCGGCATCGAGCAGGTGGACGATGCCGTAGGCCAGCATCGTCGCGGGACCCGTGGCGCTGCTCGTCAACACCGACACGACCAACGAGGACGCGGGGTCGAACACCGACTGCGTGATCTGCCCGGGGAACCCGCCGGAGTGGCCACGGACCTCCCGGCCGTTGATCCGGTCGACGACGAACCCGGCGCCGTAACCGCGGGCGGCGGGGTCGCTGTCGAGCGCGCTCCACGCCTTCCGCTGGGCCAGCCGCTTGGCATGGTCGGAGAGCAGCGTGCCGCGGCCGGGCACGTGTGCCGAGAAGTACCGGACCAGGTCCGAGGCGGTGCCGTGGAACCCGGTGGCCGCGGCGAGCGCCCCCGTCGTCACGTGCGGGACGCGCTGCCGGGTGCGGGCGGTGTGCAGGCCGGTGTAGCCGATGACGTACTCGTCCTCGCGTGCCGGGTCGAACTCGGCGCCGGTGCCGGTGAGCCCGAGCGGCTCGGTGATCGCCGTGCGGACGTGGTCGGCGTAGCGGGTGCCGGTGACCGCCTCGATGACGAGGCCGAGCAGACCGTAGCCCAGGTTCGAGTAGTTGAAGGCCGACCCGACGGGCACCTTCGCGCCGCCCGCGACGATGAGCGCGACGAGTTCCGCGGCGTCCGGGAACGGGTGTGCGAGCGCCCAGTGGTCGCCGTCGGCGCCGTCGCGGACGACTCCGGCACCCATCTCCATGAGCTCGCGGACGGTGGCGTCGGCGATCGGCGAACCGGCCTCGACCAGGGCGGGGACGAACGTGCCGACGGTGTCGTCGAGGCGCAGGGCGCCCTGGTCGGCGAGCTGGAGCAGCGCGGTCGCGGTGAACGTCTTCGAGTGCGAGGCGATCCGGAACAGGTCGGAGGTGGTCAGGCGACGCCCGGCCTCGACGTCCGCGTAGCCGAAGGCGTCGGCGAACAGTTCCTGCCCCTCGAACCCGACGGCGACCTGCACACCGGGCAACCGCAGCTGCCACACCTTGTAGGCGATCCACTCCCGGACGTAGGGCAGGACGGACTCGTAGGCAGCGCGCTTCTCCATGCCGACCAGCCTGGCATGTGCCACGCTCGTCGGATGCGGCACACACCATCCTTCCTGATGACCGAGGTCGATGAGGTCCGACGACTCGTCGACGGGAACCCCTGGGCGACGATCGTGTCGCACACGGCGGCCGGGCTGGTGGCGTCGCACTACCCGTTCCTCCGCGAACCGAGCGCCGATGACGAACTCGTCCTGGTGTCGCACGTCGGCCGTCCGGACGAGGTCGCGCACGAGCTCGGCCAGCACGAGGTCCTGGTCATCGTGCAGGGCCCACACGGCTACATCTCCCCCGCCTGGTACCCGCCGGAGCAGTTCGTCCCGACCTGGAACCACACCACCGCACATCTGTGGGGCACGCCGGAGATCCTGTCCGACGACGAGAACTTCCGGGTCCTCGGGGACCTCGTCGACCACTTCGAACGGGAGATGCCGTCCCCGGTGTCGCTCGACGTCGACCAGGACACCGCCCGCCGCATCGCCCGTGGCACCGTCGGCATCCGGCTGCGCGTCACCCGGTTCGACGCGCGCGCGAAGCTCAGCCAGAACAAGGCACCCGAGGTCGTCGACCGGGTGATCGAGGGCCTCCGCGCCGACGGGCCCTACGCGGCGCCGGCGCTGGCGGACGAGATGGAGCGGGTACGCGCGCGTCGTGAGGACCTGGGCGACGCCGGACGGGAGGCGCTGTGACAACCGTCCTGCTCCGCACCGTCCGCCGTGTGGGCACGTCCGGCGCCCCCTCCGACGTCCTGGTCGTCGACGGACGGGTCGCCGCGATCGGACCGGCGGGGACGATCGACGTGCCCTCCGGCAGCGAGGTCACCACCGAGGTCGTCGAGGCGGACGGCGCCTGGCTCGGACCGGGGCTCCGTGACCACCACGTGCACTTCGACCAGTGGGCGCTCATGCGGCAGCGCATCGACGTGCAGGACTGCGCCTCCGCCGAGGAGACCGCCGACCGCCTCGCCGAGGCCGCCCGCACCGCGCTCCCGGACCGCGTCCTGGTCGGGCACGGCTACCGGGACGGACTCTGGCCGGCCCCGGCGCGACGCGAGTTGCTCGACCGAGCCGCCCCGGGCCTCCCGGTCGTCGTCGTCGCCGCGGACCTGCACGCCGTCTGGTGCAACACCCGCGCCCTCGCGCACTTCGCAGCGGCGCTCGGCCGTGCCCTGCCGGCGGGCGAGGACGGCGTCCTCCGCGAACAGGACGCCTTTGACGTCACCGGTGCGCTGTCCCGGGTGCCCGACGAACTGCTCGACGCCGCCGTCGAGGAAGCGGTCGAGGCCGCCGCCCGACGCGGGGTGACGGGCGTCGTGGACCTCGAGATGGTGTTCGGACTCGACCGATGGGCGCGCCGGATCGCCGCCGGCACGGACGGCATCCGCGTGGCGTCCGGCGTCTACCCGGGCGAGCTCGACGGCGTGGTCGCCCGCGGCCTCCGCACCGGCGACGTCGTGCCGGGCACCCGCGGCCTGCTGACGATGGGGCCGTTCAAGGTGATCACCGACGGGTCCCTCGGCACCCGGACCGCCGCGACCTCGGACGGCGGAGGGCTGCTCACCTGGACGCCGGAGGACCTCGTCCCGGTCCTCCGCCGTGCCGTCGCCGCCGGACTCGTCCCCGCCGTCCACGCCATCGGCGACCGGGCCGTCACGCTGGCACTCAACGCGTTCGAGACCGTCGGCACCCGCGGCACCATCGAGCACGCCCAACTGCTGCAGCCCGACGACGTCCCGCGGTTCGCGCGGCTCGGCGTCGTCGCCTCCGTCCAGCCCGAGCACGCCATGGACGACCGTGACATCGCCGACCACCACTGGGCGGGCCGCACCGACCGGGCCTTCCCGTTCGCCGCACTCGAGCGGGCCGGAGCCCGGATGCAACTCGGATCGGACGCCCCCGTCGCGCCACTCGACCCGTGGGTGGCGCTCGCCGCCGCCGTCGGCCGGGACCGCGACGGACGGGATCCGTGGCACCCGGAGCAGCGGATGTCGGCGCTCGCCGCGTGGCGGGGCAGCACCGACGGCCGCGTCGGCGTGGCCGTCGGTGACGTCGCCGATCTGGTCCTCGTGCCGTCCGACCCGCTCACGGCCACCTCGGCCGCTCTCCGCACGATGCCGGTCCTGGCCACAGCCGTCGCCGGCCGCTGGACCCACAGGGCCGTCTAGGCCCTCGCGAAACGCAACGGTGGCGTCGTCACGCACGGCAGTACCCCTGCGGAGCGCCGCCACCGTTGCGTGTTGCGGGAAGGCTACTTCTGGTCCTTCGGGCACCAGTAGAGCTTGCGGCCGGCCATGTCGGCGATCCGGATCTCGGTGCCGCAGACCCGGCAGGGTTCGCCCTGGCGGTGGTACACCCAGTGGCGGTCCTTCCGCGAGCGCAGTGCCTTCTTGTGGTCGGCGTCGGACAGGCCGTCCATCGTCAGCATCAAGCCGTCCCGGACACCGTCGTGCAGCAGCTTCGACCAGTCCGCCCAGAGCGCCTTCGCCTGCTTCACGGTGATCTTCTTCCCGACCTTGTACGGGTCGAGGCGCTGCCGGAACAGCAGCTCCGCGCGGTAGATGTTGCCGATGCCGCTCACCACGGACTGGTCCATCAGCAGCTGCCCGATCGCGACGTTGCGCTTCCGGATGTTCTCCACGAAGACCTTCTCGGCCTCCGGTCCGTCGTCGTTCATCGGGTCCGGGCCGAGCTTGTCGAGCGCCCGCTGCACACCGGCGGCATCCTCGACGACGCAGGCGGTCGGGCCCCGCAGGTCAGCGACGGTGTCCTCGGTGAGCAGCCGTACACGCACCTGGCCGACCGGGTCCGGCGGGAAGGCCTCGATCGGGTCCTCGGTCTTCTCCTGCTCGGCCATCCGGTAGCGGGCGAGTCGCGGGGCGCCGATCGAGGACAAGGACTCCTCGCGGTCGTCGTCGTCCGACAGTGCTTCGGCGGTGGAGATCACGCCGGCGAAGTCCCACGCCCCGTACAGGCCGAGGTGCACACGGAGGAACAGGTCGTCCTCGAACTCGAGGAACATCTGCTTGCCGACGGCACGGGCAGCGATCAGTGTCTTGCCGTCGAGCTGTGCGGCGCCCGCGGCGAACCGGCCCTGCGGGCTGGACACCTCGCAGCGCTTGCCGACGAAGTGCCGGGTGAACTGGTTGGCGATTCGGTGGACAGAGTGACCCTCGGGCATGCGTTCCGTTCTACCCGGTACCGCTGACGACCCGTGTCCCCCGACTGCCGACCGCGTGGCCCGGTCCGCGGTGACCGGGCCGGAGGCGCCCTGCTACGCGTCGACCTGCTTGCCGGCGATCGTGCCGGTCTGCTCGTACTCGGCGAGCTGCGCGATCCGGCGGGCGTGGCGCTCCTCGCCCGAGAACGGCTCGGCGATGAACAGGTCGACGAAGCGGATGGCCTCTTCCTCGGTGTGCTGACGGGCACCGATCGAGATGACGTTCGCGTCGTTGTGCTGGCGCGCGAGGACCGCGGTCGACTCGTTCCACACCAGCGCCGCCCGGATGCCCTCGACCTTGTTCGCGGCGATCTGCTCCCCGTTGCCCGACCCACCGAACACGACGCCGAGGGCCTGGACCCCCGCGCGCTGGTCCTGCACCACGGCGTGCGCGGCGTTGATGCAGAACGAGGGGTAGTCGTCCAGCGGCTCGTACTCGGTCGGACCGTGGTCCACGACCTCGTGGCCGGCTTCGGTCAGGTGCGTGGCGAGGGTCTTGTTGAACTCGAGGCCGGCGTGGTCCGTTCCGAGGTGGATGCGCATGGACCGATCCTATTCCTGCACCCGCGGCGGGCTTCCCGCGCCCGCTCCGGCCGGCAGGCGCGGTGCCGGACGTGGGGCGGGCCTCCCGTCCGCGAAAGCGACAGATCTGCGCGCACCTTCCGCCGCGGACTGTCGCTTTCGCGCATGTGCCGGGCCGGGCGGGCGGCCGGGCCGGGCGGCCAGGCCGAGCCGGGAGGCGCGGTGCCGGACGCGGGGCGGGCCTCCCGTCAGCGCTGGCGGACCACCACGACGACGTACCGGCACGGCTCGTCGCCGGCGTTGCGGTAGACGACGTCGGCCGGTTCGCCGAGCTCGATCCGGTCCCCCGCGCCGAGGCGCGTCGTGGTCGCACCCACCTGCAGTTCGAGGGCCCCGTCGACCACCCAGATGCAGTGCCGCAGGAAGGCGTACGCGCTGGCGGGGTAGGCGACCTCGCGACCAGCGGGCAGGCGCACCTCGGTCACGTCGGCGGGGAAGTCCGCGCTCGACAGCGGGCGGCGGCGGTACCCGGTCTCCGGGTCGGTCCACGAGTCGGCCGCGGCGGCACGCTGCACCCCGCGGGCCTCGTCCGGATCGCTGGTCCGGGGCACCTCGTGCTCGAGGGCCTCGTCGAGGAGTTGCGAGACGGTGAGCCCGAACGCGCCGGAGAGGCGGCCGAGGATCGTGGCGGTCGGGCTCGAGACGCCCCGCTCGACGCGGTTGATCATGGCGCGGGAGACGCCGGACTCCTCGGCGAGTTCCGTGAGGCTCCAGCGGCGCTCGGTGCGGAGGCGCTGCAGCCGCTCCCCCAGTCGGCGCTGGTTGGCGTCGTCCGGGTGATCGATCTCCGCACGATCACTGTCCGCGCGCCTACTGTCCTTCCGCTCGTGGTCCGTCCGCTCCTGGTCGGGGATTGCGTCGGCACCCTCGGGCTCGTCTACGATGTGAGACATGGCGACAGCATATGCGACAGATGCAGTTCGGGTCCGCGACTGCACTCCCGCGGACCTCGACGTCGTGCACGCACTCCACGTCGACGCGGTCCTGCACTCGACGGCGATCTGGCAAGAGGTCCCGCACCCCCGCGCCTGGTTCGACACCTGGCTGGCCGAGCGGCAGGGCGACGGCTGGCCCGTCCTGGTCGCCGAGGTCGACGGGGTCGTCGCCGGGTACGCGACCTACTCGCAGTGGCGGCCCCACCAGGGCTACCGGCTCACCGTCGAGCACAGCGTCTACGTCGTCGAGTCGTTCCGCGGGCGGGGTGTCGCCTCGACGCTCATGCGCGCCCTCGTCGCCCGCGCCACCGACGAGGGCCGGCACGTGATGATCGCCGGCATCTGCAGCACCAACACGGGATCGATCGCGCTCCACGAGCGACTCGGGTTCGCGACGGTCGCGGTCGTCCCGGAGGTCGGCCGCAAGTTCGACCGATGGCTCGACCTGACGCTGATGCGGTTGCCGCTGGCCTGATCTGACCTTGCTCAGGCCGGGCTGCACCCCGCAGGGACATCGCGTCCGTCAGGACGGTGCGCAGTGCACGCGGCTGGCCGCTGACCGGGAGGCCCGTGGCGGGGCCGACCCGCGCCTCCCGTCCGCCCCGCACCACGCGAGCCCGCCCGCTCCGACATCGCGTCCGTCAGAACGGGCCGCAGCGCACGCGGCTGGACGCGGACCGGGAGGCTCGTGACGGGGCCGACCCGCGCCTCCCGTCCGCCCCGCACCACGCGAGCCCGCGGGACCGCGACGGCACCGGCCGTGTTCTGCCCCCGCACCGACATCGCGCCCCGTCGGAACGGGGGGGCGATGCACGCGGCGGGCGCGACCGTCGTGGTCGCGCCGGGGTCAGTCCTCGACCGTGTCGAAGACCGGACCGGTCGTGCGGGAGCGCTTGAGCTCGAAGAAGCCCGGGTAGCGGGCCGCGGCGACGACGCCGTCCCAGAGGTCGAGTGCCTGCTGGCCCTTCGGCGCCGGCGAGATGACCGGTCCGAAGAAGGCGACACCGTCGACGGCGATGACGGGCGTGCCGACGTCCTGGCCGACCCGCTCGATGCCGTCCCGGTGGCTCTCGCGCATCGCGACATCGGTCTCGTCGGTCCACGCGGCGTCGGCGAGGTCGGCCTCGAGGCCGAGCTGCTCGAGGACGGCCGGCACGACCTGCTTCGGGTCCTTCTGCTGGCGATGGTGGATCTGCTCGCCGAGCGCGTCGTAGAGACGCTTCACGACCTCCTGGCCGTGGCGGGCCTTCGCAGCCGTCACCAGGCGCGAGTACACCTGGTTGCGCTCCATCGCCTCGCGGTACTCCGCCGGCATGTCCTCGTTGTGCTCGTTGAGGACGAAGAGGCTCATCACGTTCCAGGTCACGTCGAGGTCGCGGTGCTGCTCGACCTCACCCACCCAGCGGCTCGTCATCCACGCCCAGGGGCAGGTCGGGTCGAACCAGAACTCCACAGCAGTCCGGGTCGCAGGGGTGTTCTCCACAGTGGTGTCAGTCACAGGTCGTGAGCGTACGCCCGCTCGCTAGGCTGGTCACGAGCCGTCCCGCCGTCGCACGACGCCGAGCGGGACCACCGACACGCGGACATCGATCGTCCGCGTCCGCAGCGAAGATGGAGCGTCCGTGCCCGGAGAGAACCTCACCAGAACCGAAGCCCAGGAACGTGCCGGCATCGTCAGTGTCCAGACGTACGACGTCGAACTCGACCTGACCCGCGGCGCCGAGAGCTTCGGCAGCACCACCCGAGTGCGCTTCACGGCCACGCCCGGCGCCAGCACGTTCATCGACGCCATCACGAAGACCGTCCACTCGGTCACCCTGAACGGCGCGGCGCTCGACGTCGCCGCCGTGAACGACGGCGTCCGCATCCAGCTCGCCGACCTGCAGGCGCAGAACGAGCTCGTCGTCGTCGCCGACGCGCTGTACACGAACACCGGCGAAGGCCTGCACCGCTTCGTCGATCCCGTCGACGACGAGGTCTACCTGTACTCGCAGTTCGAGGTCCCGGACAGCCGGCGCATGTTCGCCGTGTTCGAGCAGCCCGACCTCAAGGCCGAGTTCAGCTTCACCGTGACCGCACCGGCACGCTGGCAGGTCGTCTCGAACGCTCCCACGCCCGAGCCGCACGTCGACGGGGACCACGCCACGTGGACCTTCCCGCCCACGGCGAAGATCTCGAGCTACATCACCGCGCTCGTCGCCGGCCCGTACGAGGTCGTCCGCAGCGAGCTCACCAGCCGTGACGGCCGGACCATCCCGCTCGGGGTGTTCGCGCGGAAGTCGCTGGCCGAGTACCTCGACCCCGAGTACGTCTTCGACATCACCCGCAAGGGCTTCGCGTACTTCGAGGAGAAGTTCGACGTCGCCTACCCGTTCGAGAAGTACGACCAGCTCTTCGTGCCGGAGTTCAACGCCGGTGCGATGGAGAACGCGGGTGCCGTCACCTTCACCGAGACGTACGTGTTCCGCTCGAAGGTCACGGACGCCATCAAGGAGCGCCGGGTCGTCACGATCCTGCACGAGCTCGCCCACATGTGGTTCGGCGACCTCGTCACCATGAAGTGGTGGAACGACCTGTGGCTCAACGAGTCGTTCGCCGAGTGGGCGTCGACCATCGCCACGGCCGAAGCCACCGAGTGGACCGAAGCGTGGACCACGTTCCAGGCGATGGAGAAGTCCTGGGCCTACCGCCAGGACCAGCTGCCCTCGACGCACCCGATCGTCGCGACGATCAACGACCTCGAAGACGTCCAGGTCAACTTCGACGGCATCACCTACGCGAAGGGTGGCTCGGTCCTCAAGCAGCTCGTCGCGTGGGTCGGCATCGATGCGTTCTTCGCGGGCGTCTCGGCCTACTTCAAGAAGCACCACCACTCCAACACCGAGCTGAAGGACCTGCTCGTCGAACTCGAGTCCACCAGCGGCCGTGACCTGTCCGAGTGGTCGAAGCTGTGGCTCGAGACCGCCGGCGTGAACACCCTCCGCCCGGAGATCCAGACCGACGCCGACGGTGTGATCACCTCGTTCGCCGTGCTGCAGGAAGCCCCGGCCGACCACCCGACGCTGCGACCGCACCGACTGGCGATCGGCGTCTACTCCTTCACGAACGACGCTTCGGCACCGTTCGGAGCCGACACCGCGTCGTCCGGCGGCAAGCTCGAGCGGGCACACCGCGTCGAGATCGACGTCGACGGAGCCCGCACGGACGTGCCCGAACTCGTCGGCGTGCACCACGGCGACCTCGTGCTGCTCAACGACGACGACCTGGCCTACGCCAAGATCCGTCTCGACGAGCAGTCCCGTCGCACGGCGATCGAGCACCTCGCCGCGATCGCGAACCCCCTCGCGCGATCCATCGTGTGGGGTGCCGTCTGGGACGCCACCCGTGACGCCGAGTCCCCCGCCAGCGACTACGTGTCGCTCGTGCTCGGGAACATCGCGACCGAGACCGAGTCCACGACGATCCGGACCACGCTGTCGCAGCTGTTGCTGACCGCGCGCAACTACGTCGCGCCGGCGAAGTCCGACAGCACCGTCCGTACCGTCGGTGACACCCTCTGGCAGCTCGCGTCGACGGCCGAGTCCGGTTCCGACGCGCAGTTCCAGTTCGTGAAGTTCTTCGCGCAGATCCCCTCGACGCCCGAGCACGTGGCGACGCTCCAGGGGCTGCGTGACGGCTCGGTGACGCTGCAGGGGCTCGAGGTCGACACCGATCTCCGCTGGGAGCTGCTCGAGGGCCTCGTGCTCGCCGGCGCTGCGGGCAACGGCGAGATCGACACCGAGCTCGCCGCCGACCGCACGGCCTCGGGTGAGCAGGCCGCCGCGCGTGCCCGGGCGACGATCCCCACGGCCGAGGGCAAGCTCGCCGCGTTCTCGTCGCTCGTCGACAGCGACGACGCGCCGAACGCGATCGTCCGTCAGACCACGATCGGGTTCCAGCACGTCAACTCCCCGGTCGTGCTCGAGGGCCTCGTGTCACGGTACTTCGACGTGATCACCCGCATCTGGGACGAGCGCAGCTACCACATCGCCGACACCGTCGTCACGGGGCTCTACCCCGCGCCGCTGGCGTCGACGGAACTGCGTGACGCGGCGGTGGCGTGGCTCGAGGCACACCCGGAGACGCCGGCGCTGCGCCGCATCGTCACCGAGAACCTCGCGGGCACCGAGCGGGCCCTCCGCGTCCAGGCAGCGGACGTCCGACCCTGATGTGACGAGCGGCGAGGCCTCGGCGTTCCTCCAGGGAGGCCGAGGCCTCGCCGCTTAGCATCGACCGGATCATGCTCTTGGCTGCAGACACCACCGACGTCTCGAAGTGGGCGTCGAACACGTTCACCCAGTTCGTCGACACCTGGCACGTCCCGATCACCATCGTCATCGTCCTGCTCTCGGCGGTGATCCTTCGACTGATCCTCCGCCGCACGATCAAGCAGGTCGTCGACCGCATCGTCAACGGCGTGAAGAAGCGGCAGGGTGCAGCGGACACGCAGGCGCTCGTCGCCTCGCCGCTGCAGACCGCCCGGGTCGTCCAGCGCACCCGGACCCTCGGCAGCGTGCTCGAGAACCTGGCGACCGTCGTCGTCGCGGTCATCGCGTTCGCCATCATCATCTCGACCGTCTTCCCCACCGCTGCCGTCGGCATCGTCGGTGGCGCCTCGGTGGTCGCCGCCGGCCTGGCGGTCGGTGCCCAGAGCATCGTCCGCGACATCCTGTCCGGCATCTTCATGATCCTCGAGGACCAGGCCGGGGTGGGTGACGTCGTCGACACCGGGCAGGCGACCGGCGTCGTCGAGAGCGTCGGCCTGCGCGTCATGCAGATCCGCGACGTCAACGGGATCCTCTGGTTCGTGCCGAACGGCCAGATCCTGCGCGTCGGCAACCTGTCCCAGGGGTGGTCCCGCGTCCTGGTGGACATCACCGTCCCCTACGACACCGACATCGACGCGGTGCAGGACGCCCTCCTGCACGCTGCCGTCACCATGTCGCAGGAGTCCCGGTGGCGTCAGCGCATCGTCGAGAAGCCCGAGATCTGGGGCCTGCAGTCGATCACGGACACCGGCATGGTGTTCCGCCTGGTCGTGAAGACCCGTGCCTCGGAGCTCGACGTCGTCGGCCGTGAGCTCCGCATCCGGCTCAAGCACAGCGTCGATGAACTCGGCGTCACCCTTCCCGCGATGGCGATGATCATGCCCGCCGGGTGGGAGAACGCCACCTCCGTGAACGGCCTGCGCCCGGTGCGGACCGCGCCGGTCCCGACACCCGCCCGGTCCCGCAGCTCACGACGGAACGTCTTCGGGCGGGCCATCCGCACCGGAGAAGAACCCAGCACCGACCACGAGGACTCGCCATGACCGGACCGTTCCTACCGATCGGGCCACCGGCCGGAGCCACTGGTCGGCCCGACAGCAGCGGCCGCGCCGAGGGTGCCGGTCGCTCCGACGGTGCCGGCGCGGTTCCGGCGCAGCCCGTCACGCTCCGTGTCGGACTGGGCGGCGCCGCGGCGAGCGGCTCGCTCTTCGACCGCATCGGCGGCGCGCCGACGTTCGACCGTCTGGTACGACGCTTCTACGAGGGAGTGCAGCACGACGAGGTCATCTGGCCGATGTACCCGGCCGACGACCTCGAGGGGGCGATCTGGCGGCTGTCGCAGTTCCTCCAGCAGTACTGGGGTGGACCGTCGACGTACAGCGAACAGCGCGGACACCCCCGCCTGCGGATGCGGCACAACCCGTTCCACATCACGCCCGAGGCGCGCGAGCACTGGCTCCAGCACATGCACGACGCGGTGGAGTCGCTCGGACTCGCTCCGCTCGACGAGGCCGAGCTCTGGGGGTACCTGGACCGTGCGGCCCACGCGATGACGAACGCGTTCGACTGAGTCGGGGGACGTTCGGCAGCCTCGGACGTGCCGGATGACGGACGGGAGGCCCGTGGCGGATCCAACACGGGCCTCCCGTCCGTCACCCGCTCGCCCCGCTCAAGCAGGTCACTCGGCTCACCGTCGGAGTCGGAGTCGGAGTCGGAGTCGGAGTCGGAGTCGGGCATCGGGCCGGGGTCGGGGCCAGGCGTCCCGCGTCGAGGCCGGCCGTCGGCGGTCGAGACCGGGCTAGGAGCTCAGGGTCCAGGCGCGCCGCTTGACGAGCACGTGCCCACGCGAGGTCGTGAGTCGACTCCACGGACCGGTCTCGAACAGGCGCACCGGTTCGGTGCCGAGGAACCCGAGACTCTCGGCAGCGAATCCCGCGCCGGCAGGCAGGTGCTCGACGCCGGTGATCGGCCGACCCCACACCTCGGAGCGAACGCGTCGGACGATCGACTCCCCCGAGCTCGCCGGCACGGCGGCCGCGACCTCGTCAATCCCCTGCCGCGCCGCGCGGTGCAGGAGCTCCGCGGAGACGTCCGGCAGCGGGGCCCATCCACCACGGGGCGGCGAGATCGCTGCCCACGTCACGGTGTGGACCTCGAGGGGCAACTCGACCTCGATCGGGGTGGCACGCGTCGGGTCGGCGCTGTCCGCGTGGTCGGCGTCCTGAGCCTCGGCGAGCAGCCGCAGACGTTCCTGGAACGACCGCAGCGGCACGACGACGTCGATGTTCTCCGGCTGCGTCAGCGCGAAGGTCCGGAGGCCGAGGACGGTCGGCAGCTCGTCGAGCAGACCGAGCGGGTAGAGGATCGCGGTGTAGACCGCCAGGACCCCCGAGTCGGCGATGAGCCGGACCGACCCGTCCTCGATGCGAGCGGCCCGCCCGAGGTAGGTGCGGAGGTCACCGAGCGAGGCGGCGTCGGGAAGGGTGAACGAGCTGCTCATGTCACCTCCGATCCTAGCCGCGACCGTCCGGGCACCCGCTGGTCGACCTCTCGGCGTCCTCTCGGCGTCCTTTTGGCACTCTCCGGGTTCGAGTGCTAAAACTGGATGCAGTTGAGTCAGAGCGACTCAACCGACAACCATCCAGTGAAGGAGTTGATGTCAGATGGCCATGAACTTCGACCCGTTCCGCGAGCTCGACCGTCTCGCCGGGTCCCTCCTCGCCGGAGCGGGAGCGGGCCCACGCTCGATGCCGATGGACCTCTACCGCGCCGGTGACCACTACGTCATGGACGTGGACCTGCCCGGCGTCGATCCGGGCTCGGTCGACATCGACGTCGACGGTTCCGTGCTGACGATCCGGGCTGAACGGACCCTCGGTGCCCCCGACGGTGCGCAGTGGCTCACGCGAGAGCGGCAGCCCGGCTCGTTCGTCCGGCAGCTCACGCTCGGCGACGGCCTGGACGTCGAACGGATCGCCGCGCACTACGACAACGGCGTGCTCAGCGTGACGATCCCCGTCCAGGAGTCGTCGAAGCCGCGGAAGATCGCCATCAGCACGGGCGACAGCACCGGGGCGCTCGCGGTCGAAAGCGCCACGTCGAGCAGCTGACGCATTGACCAGTCGACCGTGGGGTCGGTCCCGATGCGGGCCGACCCCACGGTCGATTCCCCGACACCCCTCACCCTGCCCCCGC
>NZ_QKSD01000012.1 GCF_003234085.1 Curtobacterium sp. MCPF17_052 | reverse complement strand
GGGCGGGCGCGGCGGCCCGGTAGCGGCGGGGCGGGCCCGGCACGCGCCTCCCGGCCAGCCCCGTTTCGCGCCCAGCGACAGGCCACGCGGCAACGAGCCCGAAAGGTGTCGCCCAGCGCGAAACGCACCCGCCACGCGGACCGCGGCCACCGCCGCCTTGCCGGCACGCGCCTCCCGGCCAGCCCCGTTTCGCGCCCAGCGACAGGCCACGCGGCAACGAGCCCGAAAGGTGTCGCCCAGCGCGAAACGCACCCGCCGCGCGGACCACGGACGGACCGCGCCTCGCGCGGGCCGAGCGGCGTCCGCCCAGCCAAGGCTCGCCGGACAGGAGGAACGGGGCGCGCCCGACACGCGCCTCCCGGCCAGCCGCGTTTCGCGCCCAGCGACAGGCCGCGCGGCAACCAACCCGAAATGTGTCGCCCAGCGCGAAACGCACCCGCCGCTACCGGGCCGCCGCGCCCGCCCCGCCGCGCCCCGCGCCGCGCCGCTACCGCGGCGGCGCGGCCGTGCTCGCGCGCACGACGAGCCGCACCGGCACCAGGTCGGTCGCCGCCGTGGCGGCACCGCCCTCGATCTGGCGCAGGAGGGTGGCGACCGCGCGGCGCCCGACCTCGTCGAAGGACTGGTGCACGGTGGTGAGCGGCGGCCAGAACGAGTCCGACTCGGGGGAGTCGTCGAAGCCGACGACACTGAGCGTGGACGGGACGGCGCGGCCAACCTCGTGGCAGGCGCGCAGGACCCCGAGCGCGGTCTGGTCGTTCGCCGCGAACACCGCGGTGATCTCGGGGCGACGGGCGATCTCGAGGCCGGCCCGGTAGCCGGACGACGTGCTCCAGTCACCCTCGAGCACGGGTGGGACCGTCCGTCCGGCTGCGGTGAGCGTGGCACTCCACGCGGCCTGTCGCCTCGCCGCCGAGTACGACGACGCGGGGCCGGCCACGTGCCAGACCGTGTCGTGTCCGAGGTCGAGCAGGTGCTGGGTCGCCAGTCGGGCGCCGTCGGCCTGGTCGGTGTCGATCGCCGGGTGGTCGGTCGTGCCGGTGGAGTCCACGACGACCATCGGGACGCCGTCGGGCAGTTCGACCTCGGCGGTGTCGATCACGTGGGACTCGATGATGATGACCACGCCGTCGACGGCCTGTTCGTGCAGGCGGGAGAACGCGGAGCGGACGCCCTCCTCGGTCCGCGATGCCATCGGCAGCAGCGTGATGGTGAAGTCGGCGACCCCGGCGGCGTCGGCGATGGCCTCGAGCGTGCGCATGTTGCCGTAGGACGCAAGGGTGAACATGATCACGCCGATGGTCCGGAACCGTCCGGAGCGCAGGGCCCGAGCGGCACGGTTGGGGCGGTAGCCGAGCTCGGCCATCGCCTGCTGGACGCGGGTGCGGGTCTCGGGGCTGACGTTGTCGAAGCCGCGGGCGACGCGGGAGACGGTCTGCATCGAGACACCGGCAGCCTCGGCCACGGCGGCGAGCGACGGGGCGCGGCGGGCGGAAGCCGCAGCGTCCGTGGTCGTCGAGATGGTCACGCGCTGCCTTCCTCGGAACGGTTCGGGTCGGCGCCTGCGCACGGCCACTCCTGCGAACGCTAGTGCATGTTGACGTTGCCATGCTATGGTCGCCAGCGTTCGATGTTGACGTCAACATCAGGGCCGGTCGCAGCACGACCACCGGCGCTGGGAGACCCGTCGACGTCAGTCAGGACACGACGAAGGAGTCACATGAGCACGCTCACCGCGCGGAGCCCCGAGGCCGCGCCGCGACGCCCGGGCACCACGCCCGCACCGCGTCGCCGTGGGAAGCCCCGGGGGCGGATGACCGGCTGGCTCTTCGTCGGCCCGTTCGTCGCCGTCCTCGTCCTGATGCTCATCGTCCCGATCGGCTACGCCCTCTGGCTCAGCCTGTTCCGCGACCAGCTCATCGGCGGCAACCAGTTCGTCTGGTTCGCCAACTACGTCCAGCTCTTCCAGGACGCCAAGTTCTGGTCCGGCTTCGGACGGGTCGCGATCTTCCTGGTCGTGCAGGTGCCGATCATGCTGGGCCTCGCCCTCGTCGCCGCCCTGGCCCTCGACAGCGCCCGCCTCTGGGGCACCGGGTTCTTCCGCATCGCCGTGTTCCTGCCCTACGCCGTCCCCGGGGTCGTCGCAGCCCTGATCTGGGGCTTCATCTACGGCAACCAGTTCGGCCTGACCGGAGCGGCGAACGACGCCCTCGGCATCGACCTGCTGCAGCCGTTCAGTTCGTCGTGGGTCCTCACGAGCATCGGCAACGTGGTCACGTGGGAGTTCCTCGGCTACAACATGCTGATCTTCTACGCCGCTCTCCGCACGGTCCCCGCCGACCTGTACGAGGCCGCCGAGCTCGACGGCGCCGGCCCGATGCGCACCGTCTTCTCGATCAAGCTCCCGGCCCTCCGCGGCCCGATGGTCATCGCCACGATCTTCTCGATCATCGGCAGCTTCCAGCTCTTCAACGAGCCGAACCTGCTGAAGACCCTCGCCCCGAACGTCATCGGCAGCGCCTTCACGCCGAACATGTACGCCTACTCGCTGTCCTTCAGCGGCCAGCAGTTCAACTACTCCGCCACCGTCGCGATCGTCATGGGCGTCATCACCGCCGTCATCGCCTACGTCGTGCAGGTCCGCGGCACCCGACAGGAGAACCGATGAGCACCCTGCAGGGTCCCGCCCCCCTCACCGTCACCGAGGCGACCACGACGCAGGGCGACCCGCGCGAACGCCGCACCCGAGCCTCCCGGAAGGCGGCGCAGCCCGTCGACGGACGCAAGGTGAAGCGCTCCGGTCTGCTGACCGCGGTCATGGTCGTGTTCGTCGTCTACTCGTTCGCGCCGCTGTTCTACCTGCTGGTGAACAGCACGAAGACGCAGGCGTCACTGCTCTCCACCTTCGGCCTGTGGTTCGGCGGGGACTTCAACCTGTGGCAGAACATCGTCGACACGCTGACCTACAACGACGGCATCTTCGTCCAGTGGCTCGGCAACACGCTGCTCTACGTGGTGGTGGGTGCCGGGGGAGCGACCCTGCTCGCGACGGTCGCCGGCTACGGCATGGCCAAGTTCCAGTTCCCCGGCCGTCGCGCGGTGTTCGCCATCGTCCTCGGCGCGATCGCCGTCCCGGGCACCGCCCTGGCCGTCCCGACCTTCCTGCTCTTCTCGCAGGTGGGCCTGACGAACACCCCGTGGGCGATCATCCTGCCCTCGCTGATCAGCCCGTTCGGCATGTACCTGATCTGGACCTACGCGGTCGAGGCGATCCCCACCGAACTCATCGAGGCCGCCCGCATGGACGGCGCCGGCGAGTTCCGGATCTTCTTCACCATCGCGCTGAAGCTCCTGGCACCCGGTGTCGTCACGGTCCTGCTGTTCGCGGTCGTCGCCACCTGGAACAACTACTTCCTGCCGCTCATCATGCTGAGCGACCCGAAGTGGTACCCGCTGACCGTCGGCCTGAACCAGTGGAACGCGCAGGCCACCGGCTCCGGTGCACAGCCGATCTACAACCTCGTCGTCACCGGCTCGCTCCTCACGATCATCCCGATCGTGGTCGCGTTCCTCTTCCTCCAGCGCTTCTGGCAGTCCGGCCTCGCGGCCGGGTCCGTCAAGGCCTGATCCCGCCCTCCGGCCCCGGTCAGCAGCACCGGACCCCGGCCGGGAGGCACGGCGCGGCCCTGCAAGGACCGCACCGGCACCGAGCAGTCCCTCCTCCACGAAGAAGCACCTTCTTCACGATGAAGTGAAAGGCACCACCATGCAGAAGCGTCTCCGGCGCGGGCTCAGCGCCCTCGCCATCGGCGTCACCGCCGCGATGGCCCTCGCCGCCTGCGCGTCCGGCGGCTCCGGCTCCGGCGGCTCGGCCTCGGACATCGACAAGGCCCTCGACCAGGGCGGCACCCTGACCTACTGGTCGTGGACCCCATCGGCGAAGGACCAGGTCGCGGCGTTCGAGAAGGCCTACCCGAAGGTGAAGGTCAAGCTCGTCAACGCCGGTACCGGCGCCGACCAGTACACGAAGCTGCAGAACACCGTGAAGGCCGGCTCGGGCGCCCCCGACGTCGCCCAGGTCGAGTACTACGCGCTGCCGCAGTTCGCCCTCTCCGAGTCGCTGCTCAACCTGTCCGACTACGGCTTCGGCGACCTGGAGAGCAAGTTCGCGGCGAGCACCTGGAACTCGGTCTCGATGGACGGCAAGGTCTACGGGCTGCCCCAGGACTCCGGCCCCATGGCCATGTTCTACAACAAGAAGGTCTTCGACGAGTACGGCATCGAGGTGCCGAAGACGTGGGACGAGTACGTGGCAGCCGCCAAGAAGCTGCACCAGGCCGACCCCGAGAAGTACCTGGCGGCCGACTCCGGCGACGCGGGCTTCACCACGAGCATGATCGCCCAGGCCGGCGGCACCCCGTTCACCACCGACGGTGACAAGGTGACGATCAACCTGCAGGACGAGGGCACCAAGAAGTGGACCAAGACCTGGGACGAGCTCGTCGAGCAGAAGCTCCTGTCCAAGACCGTCGGCTGGACCGATGACTGGTACAAGCAGCTCGGCAACGGTCAGATCGCCACGCTGATCACCGGCGCCTGGATGCCCGGCAACCTCGAGGCCAGCGTCGCCGACGCGAAGGGTGACTGGCGCGTTGCCCCGATGCCGACCTACGACGGCGGCACCGCGGCCACCGCGAACAACGGCGGCAGCGCCGAGGTCGTCATGAAGCAGTCGAAGAACCCGGCCCTCGCCGCCGGCTTCCTCAAGTGGCTGAACTCGTCGAAGGCCTCGACCAAGGTCTTCATGGAGTCCGGCGGCTTCCCGTCCACCACCGCCGACCTCGAGTCGTCCGCGTTCCTCGACGAGAAGCCGGACTACTTCGGTGGCCAGCAGATCAACAAGGTGCTCGTCGACGCGTCCAAGGCGTCGGACAACGACTTCACCTACCTGCCGTACCAGGTGTACGCGAACAGCGTCTACGCCGACACCGTCGGGCAGTCGTACGAGAAGGGCACGTCACTCGAGTCGGGTCTGTCCGCCTGGCAGGACGCCCTCGCCAAGTACGGCAAGGACCAGGGCTTCACGGTCTCGACCAAGTAGCCCCACCACATCGACGCGGCCGTGCGGGTTCTCCGCACGGCCGCGTTCCCACGAGACGCGTCGCCACCCGACGTGTTCCCACCAGAAAGACGTGACATGCGCTTCGCCATCGGCGACACCGACTTCCTGCTCGACGGGCAGCCGCACCGGGTGCTCTCCGGTGCGATCCACTACTTCCGCGTCCACCCCGACCTGTGGGCCGACCGGATCCGCAAGGCCAAGCTCATGGGTCTGAACACCGTCGAGACCTACGTCGCATGGAACGCGCACGAGGCCACCCCCGGCACCTTCGACTTCACCGGGGGGCTCGACCTCGGCCGGTTCCTGGACCTCGTCGCCGCCGAGGGCATGCACGCCATCGTCCGGCCCGGCCCCTACATCTGCGCCGAGTGGACGAACGGCGGCCTGCCGTTCTGGCTGTTCACCGACCGCACGGTCGGGATCCGCCGGGACGAACCGCAGTTCCTCGCCGCCGTCGGCCGCTACCTCGACGCCCTCGCCCCGATCCTGGTTCCGCGGCAGATCGACGCCGGCGGGCCGATCGTGCTCGTGCAGGTGGAGAACGAGTACGGCGCGTACGGGTCCGACCCCGTCTACCTCGAGAAGCTCGAGCGCATGCACCGCGACATCGGGCTCACCGTGCCGTTCACGAGCGTCGACCAGCCGATGGGCTCGATGCTCGAGGACGGGTCGCTGCCGTCGCTGCACAAGACCGGCTCGTTCGGCTCCCGCTCCACGGAACGTCTCGCACGCCTCCGCCAGGCGCAGCCGACCGGTCCGCTGATGTGCTCCGAGTTCTGGGACGGCTGGTTCGACAGCTGGGGCGAGCACCACCACACCACCTCGGCCGCTGCCTCGGCGTCGGACCTGGACGACCTGCTCGCCGCCGGCGGCTCGGTGAACGTCTACATGTTCCACGGCGGCACGAACTTCGGGTTCACCAACGGCGCGAACGACAAGGGCGTGTACCGGCCGATCGCGACGTCGTACGACTACGACGCCCCGCTCGACGAGGCCGGTCGCCCCACCGAGAAGTTCCACGCCTTCCGGCAGGTCATCGCCCGTCACGCTCCGGTCCCCGACCTGCCCGCGTCGATGCAGCCCGGCGGGTCCGGTCGGCTCACGACGGACGTCGTCGCCGGCCTGGAGGCACGCCCCACCCCCGCCTCGGACGTCGCCGTCCGCCTGGACAGCGTCCTCCCGCTCGCCGGTCTGCTGCCGACCATCGCGTCCTGGACCACGCACGAGACGCCGCCGACGTTCGACGAGTTGGGCGCCGCCTCCGGTTTCGTCCTCTACCGGACGGAGGTCGACCTGCCCGAGGGTGGCGTGCTGACCGTCGCCGAGGAGGTCCGCGACCGTGTCCTCGTCCGCGTCGACGGTCGGACCGTCGGCGTCCTGGAGCGGGAGCACCACGACCGTGCCATCGCCCTGCCGCCGGTGACGGGCCTCCTGGAACTGCTCGTCGAGGACCAGGGACGCGTCGACTACGGGCCCCGCATCGGCGAGCCGAAGGGACTGATCGGAGCGGTCCGGATCGACGACGACGTCCTGTCCCGCTGGACCGTCTCGCCCCTGGCACTCGACCCGGTGCCGGAGGACGCGCTCGACGCCCTGCGGACCGCGGCGACGTCGGCGGGGGAGACCCTGGCCGGTCCGGCGTTCGCCATGGGGTCGTTCGACCTGGCCGAGAGCGGCGCGGACCTCGACCGCTACCTCGCGCTCGACGGGTTCCGGAAGGGCGTCGCCTGGGTCAACGGGTTCTGTCTCGGCCGGTACTGGTCACGAGGCCCACAGGCGACGCTGGCCGTCCCCGGACCCGTGCTCCGCGCCGGACGGAACGAGGTCGTCGTCTTCGAGGTGCACGCATCGGCGTCCCGGATCGTCTGCATGTGCGTCGAGCCGGCGCTCGGGCACACCGAGGCCTGAGCCGCCTGTACCGCGAACGGCCCCGGGGACACCCGGGGCCGTTCGTCACGTCGTGGTCAGCCGATGTCGGTCAGCAGGTCGGTTCGGGCACGAGCACCGCGATCCGGCCGACGCGCACGACCGGGACACCGCTGCGGTCGCCCAGTCGTTCGCCGGCGAAGCGGACGAGCACCCCGGGTTCGGTCCGCTCGGCCTCGACGAGTGCGGCGGCCTGGGCGGGTGTGACCAGGAGCTCCCACGGACGGCGGACCCCGGCGCTGTCCTCGGAGCAGAGTTCCAGCAGGACGCCGACCCGGGCGCCGGCCGGTCCGCCGGCCGTGCTCGTGCCGGTGCGCAGCCCCACCAGTGCGCCCGTGTGCGTGACGATGTCGTTCATGGTCCCCCTCGTTCCTCGGCGTCGTCGCCGCGACGAGCCTACGGCCGCGAGGATCCCTCGCACCTCATCCGGAAGGTGGGGAATCGTCCGCGCGTCGTCCGCCGTTGGGCTGACCAGGCGCGCGCGCCTGCGTCGCCTGACGCGGCGACCACGGCCCCGACAGGAGGCGCGGTGCGAGCCCGTCACGGGCCTCCCGGCTGTCAGTACGCGCGCGCGTCCGCCCATTCCCGGACGCGGAGGAGTTTTTCGCGGCGCCAGATCCAGTACGGGGCGAACTTCGAGCCGTCGTCCTCGTAGGCCTTTGTCAGGAGCCCGATCTGCCGTCGGCGCTGGCGCCCGGCGTCGTCTACCCACTCCACGTACCCGTCGTCGAGCACGGTCGTGATCTGCGCGCGCGGCACCGACCAGCTGAGGACGTACCCGTCGTAGCGGAGCTCCTGGTCGCCCAGGTGGACCGCAACCCGTCGAGCACGAGCGGTCGTCCACACCCCGAAGCCCACCATGACCAGGCCGAGGATCCCGACGAACACCCGAGCCGACGCTTCCGGGACGAAGGCGACCCCGACGAGGACCCCACCGACCACGATCTGCAGCGGACCGAGTGCGGCGGTGTTCGCGCTGCGCTCCCTTGCGGGGGCACGGATGACCTCGTCGTCGGTCACGGCGACTCGTCGAGCCGGTCGAGATCCGCGAGGGCCTGCTCGGCCTGCGCGATCCGCTCGGGCACCGGTCGGGTCCACCACTCAGGCCCACGCTCGCCGAGTCCGTGCTTGGCGAGGCCGTTCCGGTGTCGGGCCCGGGCGACGGCGTCCTCGTCCCCGGCCCGCTTCGCCAGCTTCACCCCGTTCCGTCCTCGGCCGAGGTGGGACCGGAGCCGGGCAGCGAGGTCCTCGGGGAGCGCCGGGTCGGTCCGCCGCCACCGACGGCCGTCCACGACGAAGAAGTGGTCGTCCTCCACACCGGCGGTCATGCTCCGAGTCTGCCCGAGCGACGTCCGAGCTGTCGGTGGCCCCGGGTAGAACGGAGTGCGATGACCGACTCCCGCGTACGCCCCCTGCTCGACGTCACGCGTATCTACGCCGAGGACGCTGCGCTCGAACTGCCGCGCGGACAGGAGATCATCGGGCGCTGGCCGGACGCCGAGATCCTGCCCGTCGCCTCGCACTGGCAGATCCCCGAGGTGCACGGCGACGAGCGCAACGTCTCCCGCTGGGTCCGGATCAAGACCGAGGCGCTCGTGCTCGGCGTGAAGAAGTCGATCGTCACGCGGCCGAACGGACGTTCCGCCGACTTCATCGCCCCGTCGACGGCGAACGGCTGCGCGATGGCCTGCGCCTACTGCTACGTCCCCCGCCGCAAGGGCTACAGCAATCCGATCACCGTCTTCGCGAACATCGATCAGATCACGAAGCACCTCGCCCGGAACATCCACAAGCAGGGTCCGAAGACCGAACCGAACCAGTGCGACCCGGACGCCTGGGTCTACGACATCGGCGAGAACAGCGACTGCTCGGTCGACGCGATGCTCAGCGACAACGTGCGCGACCTCTGCGACCTCTTCCGGATGACGCCGACGGCGAAGGCGTCGTTCGCCACGAAGTACGTCAACCGCGACCTGCTCGACTGGGACCCGATGGGCCGCACCCGGATCCGGTTCTCGCTCATGCCGCACGAGACGGCGAAGGTGACGGACATCCGCACCTCGCCGATCGCCGAACGGATCGCGGCGGTCAACGACTTCGTCGACGCCGGGTACGAGGTGCACCTGAACTTCTCGCCCGTCATCCTGACCCCGACGTGGGAAGCGGACTGGGCCGCGATGCTGCGGGAGGTCGACGACGTGCTGTCCCCGGCCGCGAAGGCGCAGCTCGCTGCCGAGGTCATCTTCCTCACCCACAACGAGCAGCTGCACGAGGTGAACCTGGGCTGGCACCCGAAGGCCGAGGACCTGCTGTGGCGGCCCGAGTTGCAGGAGCAGAAGCTCTCCCAGAACGGTGCCGTCAACATCCGGTACCGCGCGGCCATGAAGGCGCAGCACATCGAGCGCTTCCGACAGCTCGTGGCCGAGAACCTGCCGTCCTGCCGGATCCGGTATGCCTTCTGACGTGTACACGGTTTGTGTACACGTGTACCGATCTGCGGTACACTGGGCGAATGCAACTCGCCGCTCCCCTCGCCACGCTCGTCGGCCCCACACAGGCCGACGCACTCCGCGTCCTCGCTCGTACTGACGCGGCCATGACTGGACGCCAGGTCGCCAGGGTCGCTGGGGCGGCACAGCACACCGGCATCAAGCGTGCACTCGACAAGCTCGAGCACTCCGGACTCGTGCGTGTGGAGCGCGGTCTGCAGCACTCCGCCTACCAGGTCAACCGCGAGCACCTGCTGTGGCCAGCAGTCGAGCTCGTGCTCGGCGCGCGAACGGAACTGGAGCGCCGCATCCACGACTTCATCGCGGGGAGCGAAGTCGACGTGTTGTCCGTGTCGATCTTCGGATCGCTCGCCCGGGGAACGGCCACCGACGAATCGGACGTCGACCTGCTCGTGGTGTTCGCGGCGGAGACGAACGTCGATGTGGTCGTCCGTCTCGGCGATCTCGTGCAGCGCTGGACCGGCAACGACTGCCAGGTCTTCGACGTCACTCGTGCTGACCTCGAACGGTTCGCCGCCGAAGGGGATCCACTCGTGGGCTCGTGGCGCGCCGACGCGCACACCGTGTACGGGTCCGACATCCGATCGCTCGTCTGATGCCCCTCCGGACGCGCGTGATGGATGCGACAGCAGTCCGGATGCGACGAGACGAGGCTGAGGCGTACTACGAGGTAGCGGTTCTCTGTGCCGGCTCGACTTCGCATGCCGACTGGAAGGCAGCCGGTTCGAACGCCGTCCTCGGCGGTATCGCGGCGGCCGATGCGATCTGCGGGGCCGTCCTCGGGCAGCACCACGTCGGCGAGGACCACGCGCAGGCCCGACGCCTGCTCGACACGGCTTGCTCACCTGACCGACAGCCAGGCAACCAACTCAAACGCCTGACCGACGAGAAGACGAACTTCCAGTACTCGTCTGCTCGCGTGACCCGCGAGCAGACGAGTCGTCTCGTGCTCGCGCTCGAACGCCTCATCGTCACGATGCGGCAGAAGACCGACCCGAGCCGCTGACCGATCCACGATGGCGTCGGTCGGGCTCACGGCAGGGTCGATCGTGCTGTACCCCGACGATCCCGAGCGGCGGTCCAGACAGGTCGCTCAGCGCGGGCGTCGGATCCGGATCGGCCCCTTGGCGGTGGACGGGTCGATGACGTTCCCGCCCTGGGTGATCTCGACCTCGCCACGGGCGACCATGCGTCGAGCGGCTCGGCGCGCCGGTTCCATCAGGTCACGCCAGTCCTCGCCGCCGATCGCCCGCGCGGCGTCCGACGGGCAGATGCTCGACGTGGCGGCCCGGGCGTCGAGCAGCCCGTCGATGGTGCGCTCGAGCGTCCGGTCGGTGTCGTCCAGCTTGTGCCGACGGCAGGCGTCGGAGCACCACTTCGTGTCCGGATCCGCCGATCCGGGCATCCGCCGGCCGCAGGATGCGCAGGTGCGTTCAGCGTGCGCGGCATCGAGCCGGCGTGCGTCGTCCTCGGTGCGGATCGCTCGTCCCATGCGCCCATGATCGTCCCCGCCACCGACGCGCATCCAGGCTGGCGGTACCCCGATCGGCGGTTCCGACCAGGGCCGGCTGGCAGCATGCAGGGATGGACCACGACGCCGACCGCACCCCGGAGCCGACGACCAGGACAGGGGAGCCCGCCTGGGTCGAGCACGTGATGTGGTGGCACGTCTACCCGCTCGGCTTCGTCGGCGCGGAGATCCGCCCGAGCAACAACCCCGACAGCGCTGTCGAGCACCGTCCCGTCGAGCACCGCCTGGGGCACCTCGAGGGTTGGCTCGACCACGTCGTCGACCTCGGGCTCAACGGGCTGCTGCTCGGGCCGGTGTTCGCGAGCTCGACGCACGGCTACGACACCGTCGACCACTTCCGGATCGACCCGCGCCTGGGCGACGACGCCGACTTCGACCGTCTGGTGGCCGCAGCTCGAGAACGCGGCATCCGGGTCCTGCTCGACGGCGTCTTCAACCACGTCGGGCGCAAGCACCCGGCCTTCCGGGCACTCGCCGAGCAGGGCCCGGACGCCGAGACCGCTCCGCTGTTCGCCGTCGACTGGGGCGGCTGGCAGCCCGGGCAGCCGGTGCCGGTCGGTTCGTTCGAGGGGCACGACATCCTGGTGGCGCTCGACCACTCCTCGTCGGCGACCGAGGACCTGGTCGTCCAGGTCATGACGTACTGGCTCGAGCGCGGCATCGACGGATGGCGGCTCGATGCCGCCTACGCGGTCCCGCCGGCGTTCTGGGCGCGCGTGCTGCCGCGCGTGCGGGAGCGCTTCCCCGAGGCGTGGTTCTCCGGCGAGGTCATCCACGGCGACACCGCCGCGATCGTGCTGGCGTCGACGATGGACTCCACCACCCAGTACGAGCTCTGGCAGGGCATCTGGCACGGCATCGCGGATCGCAACTGCTACGAGCTGGCGCACGCGATCGAACGGCACGACGAGCTGCTGGCGACGTTCGCCCCGAGCACGTTCGTCGGCAACCACGACGTGACGCGGATCGCCTCGGCCGTGGGGGAGGGGTTCGTCGGACACGCGATCGCGGTCCTCTTCACGGTGGCCGGCACCCCGTCGGTCTACGCGGGCGACGAGTTCGCCTGGGCCGGGGTCAAGGAGGAACGCGAGGGCGGTGACGACGCCGTGCGTCCGGCCTTCCCCGCCGGTCCGACGGAGGTCACCGGCACGGCGGCCGAGGTGCTGCACGCCCACCAGGCGCTCGTCGCACTCCGTCGTCGGCACCCGTGGCTGCACCGCGCTCACACCGACGTGGTCCACCTGGACAACACGGCGCTCGTCCTCCGCACGGCGACCGACCGGGAGGCCGTGGTCACCGCCCTGAACCTCTCGCCCGAACCGGTGGTCCTGCCCGCAGCCGACGCGACGCGGCTCGAGGCGGGCGCGGGGGAACTGCGCGACGGGACCCTGCGCCTCCCGGCCGCCGGTTGGGCCGTCCTGTCCCGCTGACGCCGCCCGCGACCGCAGCCCGCAGCGCCCCAGCCGCAGCCCGCGACCGCAACGCGAAAGCGACAGATCTCCGTCGAGTTCCGACGGAGATCTGTCGCTTTCGGGGCCCGGTCGTACGACCGACCCCGTCCTACTTGCGGCTGCTGGCCGCGCGGCGCTTGTTGAAGACGTCGAACGCGACGGCGGCCAGGAGCACCAAGCCCTTGATGAGCTGCTGGAACTCGGACCCGACACCGAGGATCGACATGCCGTTGTTGAGCAGACCGATGATGAGACCACCGACGATCGCACCCGGCACCGTGCCGATGCCGCCGGTGACCGCAGCGCCACCGATGAACACGGCCGCGATGGCGTCGAGCTCGAAGCCGTTGCCCGCGCTCGGGGAGGCCAGGTTGAGCTGCCCCGTGAAGACCACGCCGGCCAGGGCCGAGATGACACCCATGTTGACGAAGAGCAGGAACGTGACGCGCTTCGTCTTGACGCCGGACAGCTGCGCGGCGAGCGGGTTGCCGCCGATCGCGTAGATGTGTCGACCGAAGACCGCGCTGCGCATGACCATCGAGTACACGATGACCAGGACGCCGAGGATCACGAGGACGATCGGGGTGCCGTTGTAGCTGGCGAGCAGCAGCGCGATGAAGATGACCAGCGCGACGGTGAACACCATCTTGGTGATGAACCAGGCGAAGGGCTCGTCCTCGAGCTGGTACTTGCGACGGGTCGCACGACCGCGGAACCCGGTGATCACGAGGATCGCCGCGGCGGCGAGCCCCAGGACCATCGTCAGCGGCTCGTAGCCCGAGGTGCCGAAGGAGGGCAGGAAGCCAGAGCCGAGCGAGCGGAAGCCGTCCGGGAACGGCGAGATCTGCTGGTTCTGCAGGGCGATCTGGGCGGCACCGCGGAAGGCGAGCATGCCCGCCAGGGTCACGATGAACGCCGGGATCCCGAAGTAGGCGATCCAGAAGCCCTGCCACGCACCGACGAGCGCGCCGAGGACCAGGCAGAGGACGACGGCGATCGGCCAGGGGATGCCCCACTGGGTGATCATGACGCCGGCCATGGCTCCGGTGAACGCGACGACCGAACCGACGGAGAGGTCGATGTGGCCGGCGATGATCACCATCACCATGCCGATCGCGAGGATCAGGATGTAGCTGTTCTGGACGATCAGGTTCGAGACGTTGATCGGGGCCAGCGTGATGCCGTTCGTCGTCACCTGGAAGAAGATGACGATGACGATCAGCGCGATGAACAGGCCGATCTGTCGGAGCTGCCCGGTGAGGTAGCTGGCGGCGGACTTAAGCGCGTTCATTGACTGGGGTCTCCCGTTCCTGGGTCATGTACTGCATGAGGACTTCCGGCGACGCCTCGGCGCGCGGGACGTCGGCGGTGATGGTGCCCTCCGAGAGCGTGTAGATGCGGTCGCAGATGCCGAGCAGCTCGGGGAGTTCGGAGGAGATCACGATGATCCCCTTCCCCTGGTCGGCGAGCGCGTTGATGATCGTGTAGATCTCGTACTTCGCGCCGACGTCGATGCCTCGGGTCGGTTCGTCGAGGATGAGCACGTCCGGGTCGGAGTACATCCACTTGGACAGGACGACCTTCTGCTGGTTGCCGCCGGAGAGCTTGCCGGTGATCGCGTTGACCGTCGGGGCCTTGATGTTGAGGTCCTTGAGGAACTTGCGCGCGATCGTGGTCTCCTCGGAACCGTTCACGAAGCCCCAGTTGGCGAGCTTCCCGAGCGCCGAGCCGGAGACGTTCCGCTTGATGTCGTCGATCAGGTTGAGGCCGTAGCGCTTCCGGTCCTCGGTCGCGTAGGCCAGGCCGTTGTCGATGGCGGCCGTGACCGTGTTCGTCTTGATCGGCGTCCCGCGCTTGTAGACGGTGCCGCTGATGCCGGTGCCGTACGAGTGCCCGAAGACGCTCATCGCGAGCTCGGTGCGGCCGGCGCCCATCAGGCCGGCGATGCCGACGATCTCACCGGCACGGACGTTGAGGTTCGCCTGGTGGATGATCTCGCGGGCGGCGTCCAGCGGGTGGTGGACGGTCCAGTCCTCGATGCGCAGGAGCTCTTCGCCGATCTTCGACTCGTGCTCCGGGTAGCGCGTGGAGAGGTCGCGGCCGACCATGCCGCGGATGATGCGGTCCTCGGAGACCTCGCCCGCGTGCATGTCGAGCGTCTCGATGGTCTGCCCGTCGCGGATGATCGTGACCTTGTCGGCGATCGCCTTGATCTCGTTGAGCTTGTGGCTGATGATGATCGCCGTCATGCCCTCGTCCTGCAGCGAGCGGATGAGCTCGAGCAGGTGCGCGGAGTCGTCGTCGTTCAGCGCTGCGGTGGGCTCGTCGAGGATGAGGAGCTTCACCTTCTTCGACAGCGCCTTCGCGATCTCGACGAGCTGCTGCTTGCCGACGCCGATGTCTACGATCTTCGTGATCGGGTTGTCCTTGAGGCCGACGCGCTGCAGGAGCTTGGCGGCTTCGAGGTTCGTCTTGTTCCAGTCGATGAAGCCGCCCTTGGAGCGCTCGTTGCCGAGGAAGATGTTCTCGGCGATCGAGAGGTAGGGGCTCAGTGCGAGCTCCTGGTGGATGATGACGACGCCGGCTGCCTCGGAGTCGTTGATGTTCGAGAAGCGGACCGGTTCGCCGTCGAGCAGGATCTCGCCGTCGAAGGTGCCGGTCGGGTAGACGCCCGACAGGACCTTCATGAGCGTGGACTTGCCCGCGCCGTTCTCACCGCAGATCGCGTGGACCTGGCCCCGTTCGACCTGGAGCGAGACGTTCTGCAGGGCCTTGACGCCGGGGAACGTCTTGGTGATGTCGCGCATCTCGAGGATGGTGTCCGCCACGGGACCGCCTTCCGTTGGGGCGCCGGGACGGCGCGCGAGTGGAGGGGAAACAGGACGGGAGGCGCGGTGCGGGCGTGCACCGCGCCTCCCGGTCCGTCAGGGGGTTGCGACTACTTGAGGTCGGCCTCGGTGTAGTAGCCCGAGTCGATCAGGACCTTCTCGTAGTTGTCCTTCGTGACGACCGTCGGCTGGAACAGGTACGTCGGGACGACCTTGACCTTGTTGTCGTAGGTCTTGGTGTCGTTGACCTCGGGCTTCTTGCCCGACAGCAGGTCCTCGGCCATGCTCGCCGACTTCTCGGCCAGCTGACGCGTGTCCTTGTAGATGGTCGAGTACTGCTGACCGTCGACGATCGACTTCACCGAGGCGGCCTCGGCGTCCTGACCGGTGATGGTCGGGAGCGGGCGGTCGCCGGAACCGAAGCCGGCGCCCTGCAGGGCCGAGATGATGCCGATCGACATGCCGTCGTAGGGCGAGAGGACGCCGTCGAGCTTGGTGCCGCCGGAGTAGGACTTGGCGACCAGGTTCTGCATGCGGGACTGGGCCTTCGCCGGGTCCCACTGCTGCGTCGCGGCCTGGGTGAAGCCGTCCTGGCCGGAGCCGATCTTCAGCGTGCCGTCCTCGAGGTAGGGCTTGAGGGTGTCCATCGCGCCGTTGAAGAAGAACGTGGCGTTGTTGTCGTCGGGCGAGCCGGCGAAGACCTCGATGTTGAACGGACCCTTCTCGTCGGTCTTCTTGCCGTCCTCGTCGAGGAGGCCGAGACCGGTGAGGAGCGAGTTCGCCTGGTCGACGCCCACCTTGTAGTTGTCGAACGAGACGTAGTAGTCGACGTTCTTGTTGCCCGTGAGCAGGCGGTCGTAGGAGATCACCTTGATGCCGGCCTTGGCTGCGGCGTCGAGCTGGTCGGAGAGCGAGCCGCCGTCGATCGAAGCGACGATGAGGACCTTCGCACCCTTGGTGATCATGTTGCTCACCTGCTGGACCTGCTGCGGGATCTTGTTGTCCGCGTACTCGAGGTCGACCTTGTAGCCGGCCTTCTCGAGGTCGCTCTTGACGGCGTTGCCGTCCTTGATCCAGCGCTCGGACACCTTGGTGGGCATCGCGACGCCGACGAGGGCGCCCTTGTTGTCGGTGCTGCCGCCGGCGTCGCCGGTCGCCGAGCGACCGCCGCCGGAGCAAGCGGCCAGGGAGAGAGCGAGGCCGAGGGCTGCGACGCCCGCGACGATCCTGCGCTTCTTCATCGAAGTACCTCTGTTCCTCTCGCGTCGGCATCGACGCGTTCAGGTGCGGGGCTGCTGTGTCCCGCTGGGGATGTGATGCTCCAAGTGAGCGCTCACATCATGTGGTCTCCGTGGGGTCGTGTCAACTCGTCGAGACCAGATCGGGATGTCGCGTCCCCGAACTGGTGTCGCGGTACGGTGACCGGATGACGACGACCGCGACGCCGAACGGCAGGGGACGCAAGGCCCCGACGATCTTCGACGTCGCCGAGCGTGCGGGCGTCTCCCACCAGACCGTCTCCCGTGTGATCAACGGGGACCCCACTGTCCGGGAGCAGTTCCGGACGAAGGTCACCGACGCCGTCACCGCCCTCGGGTACCGACCCCGGGCTGCTGCGCGGGCACTCGCCGGCGGACGGAGCCGCGCCCTCGGCCTGGTCAGCGCGGGCGATGCGCTCTACGGACCGTCGAGCACCGCGATCGGTTTCGAGCGTGCTGCCCGGACCGCGGGGTACCACGTGCTGCTCTCGACGCTGCCGGACGACCCGAAGCCCCTCGACCTGTCCGAGGCGCTGTCCACGCTGCTGGCGCAGGACGTCGCCGCCGTGGTCCTCGTCGCCGCCGACAACCGGGTGCTCGACGCCCTCGCGTCGCTGACACTGCCGGTCACGGTGCCCGTCGTCGTCGCGAACGCGGTGCAACGGGACGCCCTGCCGACCGATCTGGTCGTGCCCGGGAGCGGCGGGGCGACGATCTCCGCGGTCGCCATCGACCAGGCGGCCGGTGCGACCCTGGCGTTGCAGCACCTGTTCGACCTCGGCCACCGTCGGATCGTGCACATCGCCGGGCCGACGGTCTCGCAGGAGGCCGAGGTCCGCCGTGCGACCTACGAGCGGACCATGCGTGCCCGGGGTCTGACGCCGGTCGTGTACGAGGGGGACTGGACGCCGGCCAGCGGGTTCGCGGCCGGCCGCGCGATGGACGCCGCGACGGTCGACGCCGTGTTCGCGGGCAACGACCAGATGGCGCTCGGCGTCCTGCACGCCTTCGCGGAAGAAGGACTCCGCGTGCCGGACGACATCGCCGTCATCGGCTTCGACGACGTGCCGGAGGCCGCGCACTTCACACCGCCGCTCACCACCGTGCGGCAGGACTTCCAGGCGATGGGGGAGCGGGTCCTCGCCTCGGCGCGGGCGCTGCTCGAGGGCGGGCTGCACGACGACGCGCTCCTGCAGCCCGAGCTGGTGGTGCGGCGCTCGGCGTAGTCGCCCTGCTCGGCAGGGCTCAGCGCCGCCCGGCGTAGCCTCTCGCCATGACGACGACGTCTCCCTCGACCGGCCCGGTATCGCCCTCGACCTCCCGGCTCCGCCCGCTGCCGCACGGTGCGCTGCGGCTCACCGGCGGCTACTGGGGCGAGTGGCAGGAGCGCAACGGGAGCGTCGTCCTGCGGCACTGCGAGGACTGGATCGAGCGGATCGGCTGGGTCGGCAACTTCGACGGTGCCGCGACCGGCGTCGAGTTCACGCACGCCGGCATCGAGTTCGTCGACTCCGAGGTCTACAAGCTGCTCGAGGCGATGGCGTGGGAGCTCGGACGCACCGGGGACCCGGAGCTCACCGAGCGGTACGAGCGGCTCGTCGACCGGGTCGCCGCCGCACAGGACGACGACGGCTACCTGCACACCGCGTTCGGTCGCCCCTGGCAGCGTCCGCGCTGGTCCGACCTCGAATGGGGCCACGAGCTCTACTGCATGGGGCACCTCATCCAGGCCGCCGTCGCGCGACTGCGCACCGCCGGCAGCGGCCGACTGGTCGACGTGGCCGTCCGCGTCGCCGACCACCTGGTCGGGGTGTTCGGGGACGGCGGACGGGAGGCGGTGTGCGGCCACCCGGAGATCGAACCGGCGCTCGTCGAGCTGGGTCGGGCGACCGGCGACCACCGGTACGTCCGGCTGGCGCAGTTGTTCGTCGACCGCCGGGGGAACGGGCTGCTCGGCCCGATCGCGTTCGGACCGGAGTACTTCCAGGACGACCTGCCGGTGCGCCAGGCGGGCGTCTGGCGCGGGCACGCCGTCCGGGCGATGTACCTGGCGGCCGGCGCGGTCGACGTCGCGGTGGAGACCGGCGACGCCGAACTCGTCGCGGCCGTCGAACGGCAGTGGGCGAACACCGTGGCGACCCGCACCTACCTGACCGGGGCGATGGGGTCGCACCACCAGGACGAGTCGTTCGGCGCCGACTTCGAGCTGCCGCCGGACCGCGAGTACGGCGAGACCTGCGCGGCGATCGCGTCGAACATGGTGTCCTGGCGCCTGCTGCTCGAGACGGGGGAGCCGAAGTACGCGGACCTGATCGAGCGGACCCTGTACAACGCGGTGATGGTCGCACCGCGCGAGGACGGACGGGCGTTCTTCTACGCCAACACCATGCACCAGCGGGTGGAGGGTGCGGTCCCGCTGGAGGACGACCTCAGCGCGCGGGCGCTGTCGAGCCTCCGGGCGCCCTGGTTCGAGGTCTCGTGCTGCCCGACGAACCTGGCCCGGACGCTGGCCAGCGTCGAGTCGGTCTTCGCGACGATGACCGACGACGGCCTGCAGCTGCACCAGTACGGCGACTACGACGTCGACACCACCCTGCCGGGCGGTGCGACGGCCGCGTTCCGGGTGCGCTCGGGGTGGCCGGCCGACGGGACCGTCTCGATCGAGGCGACCGCGGCGAGCGGGACCCCGGTGGCGTTGCGCCTCCGGGTGCCGTCCTGGGCGTCGGAGGCCGTCCTCGAGGCCCCCGACGGCGCCCGGTCGGTCGACGGCGCCCGGTCGGACGGCACCCGGTCCGTCCACGGGGAGGACACCGTCACCGTCGTGCGGACGTTCGCCGTCGGGGACCGCGTGACCCTCACGGTGCCGGTCGCCGCTCGGCTCACGGTGCCGGACCCGCGGATCGACGCGGTCCGCGGCACGGTCGCGGTCGAGCGCGGCCCGCTCGTGTACGCCCTGGAGTCCACGGACCTCGGCCGGGACGTCGGCGACGTCGTGGTGCACGCCGGGTCGGACCCGCTCGACGACGGACCGGACGCCGTGCGCATGCGGGTGCGCCAGCGCACGGTGCACCGTGTCGGGCCGCTGCCGTACGGCGACCCCGACGTGCAGGAGACCGAGCCGGAGACGGTCCGGCTCGTGCCGTACGCGACGTGGGGCAACCGCGGGCCGTCCACGATGCGGGTGTTCCTGCCCGTCGCCTGACCCGGGTCGCTCCCACCGCGACACGGCCGGACGAGTTGTCGGGTGAGCGCTCACGCGCTACGGTGTGAGCGCTCACTCGACGGCGAGAGCAGGAGGCCCACCATGAGCGACGACCGGACCCGCGAGATCGCGGACGGCCGCACGACCCTCGGCATCGAACTCGGGTCGACCCGGATCAAGGCGTGTCTGGTGGGCGAGGACCTGACGGTCATCGCCGCGGGCTCCCACGAGTGGGAGAACGAGTTCGTCGACGGCCGCTGGACGTACCCGTTGGCCGCCGTCGAGACCGGCGTGCGTGCCGCGTACGCCGCACTCGTCTCCGACCTGCAGGAGCAGCACGGCTCGGTGCCGACGACGTTCCGCGCCGTCGGCGTCTCGGCGATGATGCACGGCTACCTGCCGTTCGACGCCGACGGTGAGCTGCTCGTGCCGTTCCGCACCTGGCGGAACACCTCGACCGGCCCCGCTGCGGCTGCGCTGAGCGACGCCCTCGGCTGCAACATCCCGCTCCGCTGGTCGATCGCGCACCTGTACCAGGCCGTCCTCGACGACGAGCAGCACGTCGCGCGGACCACGGGCATCACGACGCTCGCCGGGTACGTGCACCGCCAGCTCACCGGGCAGGACGTCCTCGGGGTCGGCGACGCGTCGGGCATGTTCCCGATCGACCCCGCCGCCGGTGACTACGACGCCCGGATGCTCAGCACCGCGCAGGACCTGATCGGCGTCCCCGACCTCCGCGCACTCCTGCCCGAGGTCCGTGTCGCCGGCCAGGACGCCGGCACCCTGACCCCGGCGGGCGCCGCCTGGCTCGATCCCACCGGCACACTGCAGCCGGGCGCACCGCTCTGCCCGCCCGAGGGAGACGCCGGCACCGGCATGGTCGCCACGAACGCGGTCGCCCAGCGCACCGGCAACGTCAGCGTCGGCACGAGCATCTTCGCGATGGTCGTGCTCGAGCGGCCGCTCGGCACCCCGCACGAGGAGCTCGACGTCGTCACCACCCCCGCCGGCGACGCCGTCGCGATGGTGCACTGCAACAACGGCGCCAGCGAGATCGGCAGCTGGGCCCGCGTGTTCGGCCGGTTCGCCGAGGCCGCCGGCAGCCCGGCCGACGCCGACTCCGTGTTCCGCACGCTGCTCGACGAGGCCGCCGCCGCCGACCCGGACGCCGGCGGACTGCTCGCGGTCAACTACCTGGCCGGCGAACCGGTCACCGGTGTCGAGGACGGCCGACCGCTGCTCCTCCGCGCCCCCGACGCGCGCTTCACGCTCGGCAACCTCGTCCGCGCCGAACTCATGGGCGCCTTCGCCACGCTCGCCATCGGCATGGAGGTCCTGCACGGCGAGGACGTCGCCGTCGACCGGCTGACCGCGCACGGCGGGCTCTTCCGGACGCCCGGCCTGCCGCAGCGCCAGCTCGCCGCCGCGCTCCGCGTGCCCGTCGCCCTCGAGGCCACCGCGAGCGAGGGTGGGGCGTGGGGCATCGCCGTCCTCGCCGCCTACCTCGGGCACGCCGCCGACACCTCGCTCGCCGAGTACCTCGACACGACCGTGTTCGGGACGGCGGACTCGGACGTGGTCGACCCGGACCAGCGCGACGTCGACGGGTTCACCCTGTACCTCGACCGTTTCCGCGCGGCGCTGCCGATCCAGGCGATCGCCGCCGCGGTCCCCGGCGCCCGCGACGCGGCCACGTCGAGCGGCGAGCCGACGACGGCACCCGGCCCGGGCCTCCCGACCGAACACCAGCAGGAACAGGACGTGAACTGATGACCGACGACACCACCCGAGCGGCCGTCGCCGCAGCGCGTGAGCGCGTGGCCCGACTGCACGGCGAACTCGTCCGCTACGGCCTGGTCATCTGGACCGGCGGCAACGTCTCCGAGCGCGTGCCCGGCACCGACCTGTTCGTCATCAAGCCGAGCGGCGTCGTCAGCGAGGACCTGACGCCGGAGAACCAGGTCGTCTGCACCCTCGACGGCGTGCCGGCCGAGGGCTGGGGCAACGAGCACGGCCCGTCCTCCGACACGGCCGCGCATGCCTTCGTGTACCGGAACATGCCCGAGGTGAACGGCGTCGTGCACACCCACTCGACGTACGCCACCGCGTGGGCCGCCCGCGCGGAGGAGATCCCGTGCGTGATCACCGCGATGGCGGACGAGTTCGGCGGACCGATCCCGGTCGGTCCGTTCGCGATCATCGGCGACGACTCGATCGGCCGCGGCATCGTCGACACCCTCGGTGGACACCGTTCCCGGGCAGTCCTCATGCAGAACCACGGCGTCTTCACGATCGGCAAGGACGCGAAGGACGCCGTCAAGGCCGCCGTGATGTGCGAGGACGTCGCCCGCACCGTGCACATCGCGAAGCAGGGCGGTGACCTCGTGCCCATCGCGCCCGAGGACGTCGACCGCCTGTTCGACCGATACCAGAACGTCTACGGACAGAACCCCGAAGGAGCCATGCGATGACGCAGGACAACGTCGACCCCCAGGCCACACTCGACGGCTACGAGGTCTGGTTCCTCACCGGCTCGCAGGGCCTCTACGGCGAGGAGACCCTCCGCCAGGTCGAGGAGCAGAGCCGCGCGGTGCACGCCGAGCTCGCCGGCGCCCTGCCGGTCCGGCTCGTCTGGAAGCCCGTGCTCAAGGACGCCGACGGCATCCGTCGCGCCCTCATCGAAGCCAGCGCGGACGACAACGTCATCGGTGTCACGACGTGGATGCACACGTTCAGCCCCGCCAAGATGTGGATCGGCGGCCTCAACGCGCTGACGAAACCCTTGCTGCACCTGCACACGCAGGCGAACGTCGCACTGCCGTGGGCGGACATCGACTTCGACTTCATGAACCTCAACCAGGCCGCGCACGGCGACCGTGAGTTCGGGTACGCGCTGGCGCGGATGGGTGTCCGCCACGCCACCGCAGTCGGCCACGTGTCCGACCCGCGCGTGCAGCAGCGGGTGTCCGACTGGACCCGTGCCGCCGCCGGTGCCGCCGCGATCCGCGAGCTCAAGCTCACGCGCTTCGGCGACAACATGCGCTACGTCGCCGTCACCGAGGGCGACAAGACCGAGGCCGAGATCGAGCTCGGCGTCCAGGTCAACACCTGGGGCGTCAACGACCTCGTCGCGGCCGTCGAGACCGCGACCGCGGACACCGCCGCCGTCGACGCGCTCGTCGCGCAGTACGACAGCGCCTACGACCTGGTGCCGGAGCTCCGGGTCGACGGTGCGCGACGCCAGTCCCTCCGCGACGGCGCCGCGATCGAGCTCGGCCTCCGCGCCCTGCTCGCCGAGAACGGGTCCGCCGCCTTCACCACGAACTTCGAGGACCTCGGCACGCTCAAGCAGCTGCCCGGCCTGGCGGTCCAGCGGCTGATGGCGGACGGCTACGGCTTCGGTGCCGAGGGGGACTGGAAGACCGCCGTCCTCGTCCGCGCGATGAACGTCGCCGGCGCCGGACTCCCCGGCGGTGCCTCGCTCATGGAGGACTACACGTACGACCTGACGCCGGGCGCGGAGAAGATCCTCGGTGCCCACATGCTCGAGGTCTCGCCGACCCTGACCTCGTCGACCCCGACGCTGGAGATCCACCCGCTCGGCATCGGCGGCAAGGACGACCCGGTGCGCCTCGTCTTCACCGCGGACGCCGGCCCCGCGGTCGTCGCCGCACTGAGCGACACCCGCGACGGCTTCCGCCTCACCGCCAACGTCGTCCAGGTCGTCCCGCCGACCGAGGCGCTGCCGAACCTGCCCGTCGGCCGGGCCGTCTGGGAGCCGCAGCCGTCGTTCCCCGTGTCCGCCGAAGCCTGGCTCACCGCCGGTGCCGCACACCACACGGTGATGACGACGGCCGTCGGGGTCCAGGTGATCGAGGACCTCGCGACCATGATCGGCACCGAGTTCCTGGTCATCGACGAGCACACCACGCTGCGCGGCTTCCGCGACGAGGTCCGCACGCAGCAGACCTGGCACCGGCTCGACCGGGGCTTCTGAGTCGGTCGGGAGGCCTACGATGAGCGACGTGATCGACGACGACACCACAACTGCAGCCCACACTCGCACCAACTGGGCGGGGAACGTCACCTACTCGGCGAGCCGCCTGGCGGAACCGACGAGCGTCGACGAACTCCAGCGGCTGGTCGCCTCGACCCCGCGCCTGACGGCGCTCGGGTCACGGCACTCGTTCAACACCATCGCCGACACCGACGAGGTGCAGGTGACGCTCACAGGCCTCCCGCCCGAACTCGACGTGGACTCGGACCGCCGCGTGGCCCGCGTCGCCGCCGGCCTCACGCACGCGCAGGTCGCCGTCGGCCTGGAGGCCCGTGGCTGGGCCCTCGCGAACCTCGCGTCCCTGCCGCACATCTCCGTCGCCGGCGCCGTCGCGACGGGCACCCACGGTTCCGGCGTCGGCAACGCGTCGCTCGCCCAGTCCGTCGTCGGACTCGAGATCGTCCGAGCCTCCGGCGACGTCGAGGTCGTCGGTGCGGACGACCCCCGGCTCGACGCGCACCGGGTCGCCCTCGGCGCACTCGGGGTCGTCGTCGCGGTGCACCTGGCCATCGAACCGACCTACCGCGTCGCGCAGACCGTGCACACCGGCGTCGGCTGGGACGTCGTCGACGCGCAGTTCGAGTCGATCATGTCGGCCGGCTACAGCGTCAGCATGTTCACCGGGTACACCGATGACGGCATCCGGCAGATCTGGACCAAGCGGCGCGAGGACCGCGACGCCGCCGTCATCGACCTCGCTGCCCTCGGCGCGATCGCCGGTGCCGAACCGATCCACCCCGTGCCCGGCAGCGAGACCGCCGGCGTCACCGAACAGGGCGGCGTGCCCGGACCCTGGCACGAGCGACTGCCGCACTTCCGGTCGTCGTTCACGCCGTCCGCGGGCGAGGAGATCCAGGCCGAGTACATGATCGCCGCGAGCGACGCCGTGCCCGCGATCCAGGCCCTCCGACGCATCGGGGACGCCATCGCGCCCGTGCTGTTCGTCTCCGAGATCCGCCGCATCGCCGCCGACGACGCCTGGCTCGCGCCGAGCTCTGAACGGGACTCGGTCGCCTTCCACTTCACGTTCCGCCGACAGACCGAGGACGTCGCGGTCGCGCTGCCCCTCATCGAGAACGCCCTCGCGCCGTTCGGTCCCCGGCCGCACTGGGGCAAGGTCACGGCGGCGAGCGCTGAGCGGCTGCACCAGGTCTACCCGCAGCTCGGCGCGTTCTCGGCGCTGGCGCGGGACCTCGACCCGGAGGGGCGCTTCCGCAACCCGTTCCTGGAGCGTGTGCTCGCCTGACCCCGGAGAGACCTCCTGGTGTCATCGCCGGCGGACACGAGGAGCGTCAGGCCAGTCCCGGGCTTCACTCGTTCGCTCTGAGCGCGGTCCGGCGGTCGCGCGCTCGACGACGAGCCCACCGGCGTGATACACGTATTCCGGTGTCATCACGGCTCGGAGGGTGCAACGCATGGACGTCATCGGATCGCATCTCGTACCGTTCCTCGCACTCGTCCTGCTCGGCACCGTCGGGCTCTGCGGCGTGTTCGCCTGGCAACTCACCGCGCCGTTGCGGCGAACGTACCGGGACGAGGTCGGCAGTGTCGGACGGGCGGCGCCGGAAGACGTCGACGCGGAGTGAGGAGGGTCACGAGTGGGACCGCGGCGGTCCTCACAGGGGATGTCGGGGGACTGCACCGCTGGTCCACCGGGTCGTCGCCGGGACCGTACATGTGAGAACGCAAAGGTCAGGTATGGCGAACCTGAACCGCATCCTCGGCATGGCCTCGAAGGCCATCGACAAGCAGCTCCAGAAGCGCTCCGGCCAGCAGCCCGGCAGCGGGCAGCAGCCCGGGGGTGTGCAGCAGTACCGGCAGCCCGGCCGACCCGGCGGGACGGACTGGCGGGGGCTGGTGCGCACCGCCGCGGAGAAGCTGACAGGCGACGACCGCGGGGGCCAGCAGCACCAGCAGTCGGGCCACCCGCGCTCTGGCCAGCAGCAGCCGTACGGCCAACAGCAGCGATCCGCGCCGCAACAGCCGGGCGCAGGGCAGGGCCGCGCCCACGCGAACGAGGCCGACCGCGTCGCGATCGCGAAGTACGACTACCTGCTGAAGACCGCCGACCCCGAGCGCCTCGAGCAGGCGCACCACGACGCGTTCGCCCGACTCACCCCGGAGCAGCGGCAGCAGGTCCTGCAGCGGCTGAACGCCGAGGTCCCGCAGCACGACCAGGGGACCGATGCCTCCGCGGCCGGCCTCGCCCGCACCGCGACACGGGGCGAGACGAGCCGTCCCGGGACGATGCGCAAGGTGCTCGGCGGCGCCGCGATCGGTGGCGGCGCCCTGGCGGTCGGCGGCCTCGCGGTCGCGGTCGCCGGCGGTGCGGTCCTCAGCGCGGCCGCCGGACCGGTGCTCGCGCAGGCGGCGGACCTCGGCGTGGACTTCGAGGGCGTCGCGGCCGGCCTCGGCGACACGGTGGGCGGCGGGCTCGGCGACCTCGGCGGCAGCGTCGAGGGCGTGGCCGCACAGGGGGAGCAGGCGCTCGGCGGTCTCGGCGAACAGGTCGGGAACCTCGGCGAGGGCTTCCAGTGGCCCGGGATCGGCGACTTCTTCGACCGCTGAGCCGTCTCTGGAGACCGCACGGTCCCCAGATCGCGACCACCGTTCGGGAATGGCGGACGACGCCGACGACTTGGAGTGTTTCGTCGTGCGTCGTCCCGCACGCGCGGGATTCGGAACGGATCCGGGCGCGGTGCCAGGATGGACGCCGCCCACCCGGCACCCCCGAACAAGGAGACCCGTCGTCATGAGACGTCCGAAGCGCCTGACCATCACCGCGGCTGTCGCCGCCGCAGCGGCCCTGGTCCTCACGGGCTGCTCGGGCGGCAACGCCTCCGACGACGCGAGCGGCGGGACGGACAAGGGCGGCACGCTCAACATCCTCACGTCGCAGACCGCGTTCCACCTCGACCCCGCGACGAGCCAGAGCCTCGGCATCACCTCGATGGGCCTCGTCGCCCGTCGCCTCACCACGTGGGACGTCGAGCCGGGCAAGACCGCGAAGGTCGTCCCGGACCTCGCCACGAACACCGGCGTCGCGAGCGACGGCGGCAAGACCTGGACGTACACGCTGAAGGACGGCGTCGAGTTCCAGGACGGCACGCCGATCACGACGAAGGACATCAAGTGGGGGATCGAGCGCTCGTTCGCGCCGACCCTGTCCGGTGGCCTCAGCTACCACAAGTCGCTCCTGGTCGGCGGCAGCGACTACCGGGGGCCGTTCGAGGGCAAGAGCCTCGACAGCATCCAGACCCCGAACGACAAGACCATCGTCTTCAAGCTCAACGACGCGTACGGCGACTGGCCGTGGCTCGCGTCGATGCCGGCGTTCACCCCGGTCCCCGAGGGCGAGGGCACCGACACCGGTGCGTACGACCTCAAGCCGGTCGCGTCCGGCCCGTACCAGGTGCAGTCGAACCAGCAGGGCTCGCAGGTCACCCTGGTCCGCAATGAGGCCTGGTCCGCGAAGACCGACGAGGTCCGCACCGCCGGCCCCTCGAAGATCGTCTTCAAGGAGAGCCAGGACCCGTCCACGGTCACGCAGACGCTGATCGCCGACAACGGTGACGCGAAGAGCTCCTTCGGTGCGATCTACCTCGGTGCCGCCGAGCTCAACCAGGTCCGGAGCAACCCGTCCGCGCAGGACCGCCTCGCCACGTCGAAGGCCGGGCCGATCAGCTACATGGCGATCAACACGCAGCGGGGCGAACTCAAGGACCTCAAGGTCCGTCAGGCCCTGCAGTACGCGGTCGACCGCAAGTCGTTCCGGATCGCCGCGGGCGGTGCCCTCGCCGGCACGTACGCCTCGACGCTGATCACGCCGGGCATCGCCGGACGTCAGGACTACGACCTCTACAAGACGAGCGCCACGGGTGACGTCGACAAGGCGAAGTCCCTGCTCGAACAGGCCGGTGTCTCGGACCTCAAGCTGACGCTCGTCACGCAGAACGACCCGACGTTCCTCGCCCAGGCGCAGGCCCTGCAGGCCGGACTCAAGCGCGCCGGCATCACGGTCACGCTGAAGCCGCTCGACTACGACTCGTTCACGCAGGCCACCACGAACGGCACCGACTTCGACCTGTCGCTGTCGAGCTGGCAGCCCGACTTCCCGAGCGCGAACGCCAACCTGCAGCCGCTCTACGACTCGTCGCAGATCGGTGGCGGTGGCTACAACGTCTCGAAGTACAGCAACCCGGAGGTCGACGCGCTCATCGCGAAGGCCAGTGCGACGGTCGACCAGGACGACGCGCAGAAGACCTGGGCGAAGGCGGACAAGACGATCATGGCCGACGCCCCGGTGGTGCCACTGATGTACGCCAAGCAGTCGTTCCTGGCCGGCTCGGACGTCCAGAACTTCCAGATCGCCGACTTCCCGGCGTACCCGAACTACCTCAAGGTCTCGCTCAAGCGGTGACCGGTCCCATCCTGGAAGTCCGTGGGCTCCGCGTCGCGTTCGGCGACGCGGAGCCCGTCGTCCGTGACGTCTCCTTCGACCTGACGCCCGGACGGGTGCTCGCGCTCGTCGGGGAGTCCGGTTCCGGCAAGTCCGTGAGTGCCATGAGCGTGCTCGGACTCCTGCCACCGCAGGCGCGTGTCGAGGGCAGCGCCCGGTTCCGCGGCGAGGAGCTCGTCGGTGCACCCGTCGAGGAACTCCGCCAGGTCCGCGGTGCCGGCATCGGCGTGGTGTTCCAGGAACCGATGAACTCCTTCACCCCGGTGCTGTCGATCGGGACCCAGATCGCCGAAGCGGTCCGGGCGCACCCGACGTCCCTCGACCGCGCAGGGATGTCCGCGAGGGTGGACGAGCTCCTCCGGTCCGCCGGCCTCGACGACCCGGCGCGGATCCGGAAGGCCTTCCCGCACGAGCTCTCCGGCGGGCAGCTGCAGCGCGCGATGATCGCGATGGCACTGGCCGGTGACCCGGTCGCGCTCATCGCGGATGAGCCGACCACAGCGCTCGACGTCACCGTGCAGGCGGGGATCCTCGACCTGCTCCGAACCCTCTGCCGCGAGCGCGGACTCGCGGTGCTGCTCATCACGCACGACATGGGTGTGGTGGCGGACGTCGCCGACGAGGTGCTCGTGATGCGCCGTGGCGACCCCGTCGAGCACGGCCCGGTCGTCGAGCTGTTCGCGCACCCGCAGGCCGAGTACACGCGTGCGCTCCTCGCCGCCGTGCCTGCCCTGGGCCCCCTCGTGCCGGTCCCGCCGCGCCGCGGAGCTCGCGGAGCGGCGGGGCGGCCGAGCTCGCGCGGAGAGGCGCGTCGCGCCTCCGCCCCGGACGGCGCCTCCGCCGAGACTCGCACTGAGCGACCGGGCTCGCGTCCGGCGGACCGCGCCACGGCGCCCAGCGCGAGCCTCGCGGACGACGCGGGGCGCGCCTCCCGGCCGGTGGTCGCGCGCCTGCGCGACGTCGGCGTTCGGTACTCGCGCCGCGGCGAGCCCACCGTGTCGGGCATCGACCTGGAGTTGCACGCCGGCGAGACCCTGGGCCTCGTGGGGGAGTCGGGCTCCGGCAAGACCACGATCGGTCGTGCCCTGGCCGGCCTCGTCCCGGTGGTCGAGGGGACGGTGGACGTCGACGGGCAGGACCTCCGCACCGCCCGCGGCCGTCGTCTCCGGGAGATCCGGAAGCGCGTCGGCATCGTGTTCCAGGACCCGGCCTCGTCGCTGAACCCCCGGCAGAGCATCGGGTGGAGCATCGCCGAGCCGCTCCTGGTGCACGAGCCGAGCGCCGACCGACCGGCACGCGTCCGGGAACTGCTCCAGGCCGTGCAGCTCGACCCGTCGTGGGCAGAGCGGTTCCCGCACCAGCTCTCCGGCGGGCAGCGACAGCGCGTCGCCGTGGCACGGGCCCTGGCGCTCCGGCCGGCCCTGCTCATCGCCGACGAACCGACCTCGGCGCTCGACGTGACCGTGCAGGCAGCGGTGCTCGACCTGCTCCGGGACCTGCAGGACGAGTTCGGGTTCGGGTGCCTGCTGGTCAGCCACGACCTGGCCGTCGTCCGACAGCTCGCCGACCGTGTGGCCGTGCTGCACCACGGGCGGATCGTCGAACACGGTACGACCCAGGCCGTCCTCGACGACCCGCAGGAGGACTACACCCGCATGCTGCTCGCCGCCGCACCGGTCGCCGACCCCGCCCGGCAGGCGGAACGCCGCCGCGCATGGCGCGGATGGGAAGGGGTGGTCGCATGACCGCGAACGTCGTCGATCGTCCGGTCCGCCCGGCTCCGGGCTCCGGTACCGGCTTCCGTGCCGTCGTCGGCCGCATCCGGCGTGACCGGTGGGCCGTGGTCTCCGCGGTCGTCATCGCCGTCTTCGTCGTGGTCGCCCTCGCCGCGCCGCTCATCGCCCGGATCAGTGGGCAGGACCCGTACGGCTACCACGTCGACGCCCTCAACGACTTCGGCGCACCCCGCGGTCCCCTCGGTGGGATGAGTGCGCAGCACTGGTTCGGCGTCGAACCGCTGACCGGTCGGGACCTCTTCGCGATCGTCACCTACGGCGCGCGGACGTCGCTCGGCATCGGGCTCGCCGCGACCGTGGTGTCGCTCGTCATCGGCGTGCTCGTCGGCGTCACCACCGGCTTCTTCGGCGGTTGGTACGACCGGGTGCTCAGCCGGGTCGTCGACGTGATGTTCGGCTTCCCGTCGCTGGTGTTCATGATCGCCCTGACCGCGATCGTGCCGACCTCGTTCCCGAAGCCCGTGCTGGTCGTGCTCGTCATCGGGTTCTTCGGCTGGCCGGCGGTCGCGCGCGTGATCCGCGGGCAGACCCTGTCCCTCCGCGAGCGGAACTACGTCGTCGCCTCGACGGCGATGGGGGCAGGCCGCTGGCACGTCATCCGGACCCAGCTCCTGCCGAACCTGGCCGCGACGATCACCGTCTACGCCACCATCTCGATCCCGTCGATGATCGGTGCCGAGGCGGCGCTGTCGTTCCTGGCCGTCGGCGTCACCCCGCCGACGCCGTCCTGGGGGCGGAGCATCGGCGACGCCGTCGGATGGGTGCAGACCGACCCGATGTACCTCGTCTTCCCGGGAGCCGCCCTGTTCCTCGTCACCCTGGCGTTCAACGTGCTCGGCGACGCCCTCCGCGACGCACTCGACCCGCGAGGAGGCACCCGATGACCGCGTTCCGCTTCGTGCTGTTCCGTGTGCTCGGCGCCGTCGTCGTGCTGCTCGTCGTCGCCGCGATCACCTACGCCCTGTTCATGCTCCTGCCGACGAACCCGGCGCGCGCGATCTGCGACAAGCCCTGCACCCCCGACCGGCTGGCGCAGGTGCAGGCGTTCCTCGGCACCGACAAGCCGTGGATCCTGCAGTTCACGGCCTACCTCGGCGGGATCTTCACCGGTCGGTCGTTCGGCAGCGGCGTCTCGGCGGTGCAGTGCGCTGCGCCCTGCTTCGGGTACTCGTTCCAGCTGCACGAGAGCGTCACCACGCTCATCGTCGACCGGCTGCCGGTGACGGCGTCGATCGCGATCGGTGCCGCGCTCCTCTGGCTCGTCGCCGGTGTGCTCGGTGGGACCGCCTCGGCGCTCCGACCCGGCTCTGCCCTCGACAGAACCGTGATGACGGTCGCGGTGGCCGGGGTGTCTTCGCCCGCGTACCTGATCGGGCTGCTGTCGATCCTGCTGTTCGGGTTCGTGCTCGGGATCCTGCCGACGAGCGGGTACGTACCGCTGACGGAGGACCCGGTCGGCTGGCTGACGCACCTGGTGCTGCCGTGGTGTGTGCTCGCGTTCATCAGTGCCGCGATCTACGCCCGGCTCACCCGCGGCGAGATGCTCGAGGCGATGGGGCAGGACTTCGTCCGGACCGCCCGCGCCAAGGGTCTCCGTGAGCGCCAGGTCGTCGTGCGGCACGGGCTGCGGACGGCGATCCTGCCCGTGGTGACGCTGTTCGGCCTGGACCTCGGGACCCTGCTCGGCGGCGCGGTCATCACCGAGAAGGTGTTCTCGATGCAGGGGCTCGGGGCGCTGCTCATCGACGCGGTGCACACCCTGGACCTGCAGGTCGTCGTCGGCTTCACGGTGTTCTCGGCGTTCCTGGTGGTCACCGCGAACGTCGTCGTCGACCTGGTCTACGCGGTCGTCGACCCGCGGGTGCGCCGCCGGACGTAGGGCGAGCCTCCCGTCCTGGGCTGCCCGCCCGTGGCGCAGGCCGGACCCGCACAACAGGAACCGGCCCGAACCACGAGATCCCGTGGTTCGGGCCGGTTCCTGTTGTGCGACGCCACGCGACGCCACGCTGGCCGGCCGCGGTGGCCGCCGCGGCCGCGCAGCCGCCGCCCGCGTCAGAAGTACGTGATGCCGTGCGGGGTCCGGGGCGGCGTGAGCATCGCGCGGAGGAGCACCGGCGCCTCCGGGTCCGTCGCACGCAGCAGCCCCGCTGCCGCGAGCGTCACCGGCGAGACCGACCCGATCAACAGCGCGCCGAGGTCGGCGACGTCGAGCGCGATGTCGGAGCCGGCCACGTCCGCGTCGGATGCCAGGCGCGTGACGGTGCCGCGGGCCTCCCGGACGTCGAGCCGGTACGTGCCGGAGGCGTGGCCGAGCGAGTCGGTGACCGCGATGGTGAGCGAGCCGTCGGCTGCGTACGGGCGGGACTGCAGCACCGCGGCGACGTCGAGGACGCGCAGCCAGACGTGGTCCTCCTCGTGGTCGACGTCGTAGGAGCGAGCGTCCGCCAGCGCGGCGACGATCGGATCGTCCATCCGGGACCGCTTGTAGACGACGACGTCGTTGAGGTCGATGGAGAGCAGGAACTCCCACAGCGACAGGTACGCGGCGTCGGTCGTGTACACCAGGTCGACGATCTCGACGCGGGTGTCCTCGCCGGTCCCGCCCTCGACGACGCGCCAGGTGACGTAGCCGTCGACCTCGTCGGAGTCGTCGGGGCGGTGCACGGCGGCGCGGACGTCCTTCGCCTTCTGACCGTCGGGACCGAGCTCCCCGAACACGATCGGCCAGGTGCCGGTGTTGCGCACCATCGAGCCGGGCGTGCGGGCATGGAAGCGCGCGAAGACATCCGGGCCGACGCCGTCCGCCAGCCACTGCGTGGTGACCATGACGACCGTGCCGGTGGTCGGGGCGAGGAACGGCAGCGCCCGGGCACGGCGGACGTGCACGGCGCGCTCGCGGATGGCGCAGCCGAATCCGAAGCGGCGGTAGATGGTGCCCTCGGAGGCGGTGAGCGAGGCGACGGCGTAGCCCTCCTCGACCCCGCGCTCGAGCGCGTGCGTCATCATCCGGCGGAGGATCCCGCGGCGACGTTCGGTCGGGCGGACCGTCACGGCGGACACGGCCTGGGTCCGGATCGCGGTCCCGTCGCCCCAGCTGAGGTCCTTCGGGAACCACGTGAACGTGCCGGCGGGCCAGGTCTCGTCGACGGACCCGGCGACGGGCCGGTTGACGTACACGCCGAGGAACGTCTCCTGGTCGGCGACGAAGTGCGACACCATCCGGGCGGCGCCCTCATCGGACTCCGGAGGCTCGTGGAAACCGACGCCCACGGCGTCCATCCAGGCGCGGGTGGTGGCGTCCGGCGCCCCCTGGTCGTCGGTCTGCGGGCGGAACTCGCGGAGGTCGTAGCGGTCGGTGGATTCGTCGTTGATCAGAGCCACGATCCGACCCTACCGGGGAGCCGGTCGGGGACAGCGGGCATGCCGCATCCACACCCCGGGAGACCCGTGTGATGGCGGGAACGCTCCGGAGCAGTGCACCTGCGAGCGTCAGGCACCGGGGCGGAGCAGCATGGGACCCGCGCGTCGAGCGACACGTGTCGGCCAACGGAGGCCACTCGCTCCCGCGGAGGAGGTCCCCACATGAAGGCGCTGCGATACGTCGAGGTCGGCAAGCCGCCGGTGGTCGTCGACATCCCGATCCCCACCCCCGGCCCTGGCCAGGTGCTGCTCAAGGTCACTGCCGCCGGTGTCTGCCACTCGGACGACTACGTGATGAGCCTGCCCGAAGAGGCCTACCGCGACCAGCACTACCCACTGCCGCTCACCCTCGGCCACGAGGGCGCCGGTGTCGTCCACGAGCTCGGCGAGGGTGTCGACACGGCCCTGCAGGTGGGCGACGCCGTCGCGGTCTACGGACCGTGGGGATGCGGCTACTGCCACAACTGCTCGACGGGACGCGAGAACTACTGCACGAACGCGGACGCCCTCGGCATCCGTCCGCCCGGGCTCGGGAACCAGGGCTCGATGGCGGAGTACATGATCGTCGACGACCCGCGGCACCTCGTGCCGCTCGGCGACCTCGACCCCGTGCAGAACGTGTCACTGACCGATGCGGGACTCACGCCGTACCACGCCATCAAGCGGTCCCTGCCGAAACTCGGTGCGGGCACGTACGCGGTCGTCATCGGCTCCGGCGGGCTCGGCCACGTCGGCATCCAGATCCTCAAGGCACTGTCCGGCGCGACCGTGATCGTGCTCGACGTCAACGAGGACAAGCTCGAGCTCGCGAAGCACGTCGGCGCGGACGTCACGCTGATCAGCGACGCCTCCGCGGCCGGGAAGATCCGTGAGATCACCGGCGGCCTCGGTGCGGACGCGGTGTTCGACTTCGTCGGCGCCGACCCGACGATCGCGACGGCCATCGCGGTCGCGGGACTCGACTCCGACGTCACGATCGTCGGGATCGGTGGCGGTACCGCCTCGTTCGGCTTCGGATCGATCGCCTACGACGCGGCTGTCCGCGTGCCGTACTGGGGATCGCGGAGCGAGCTCATCGAAGTGCTCGACCTCGCCCGTGCCGGCAAGGTCGACGTCGAGGTGCAGACGTACTCCCTGGACGACGGGCCCAAGGCGTACGAGGACCTCGCCGCGAGCACCATCCGCGGGCGCGCGGTGATCGTCCCGTAGCGAGCGAGCGAGCGAGCAGGACTGGAGGGACGGAGCGGCCCTGCACCGTCCCTCCAGTCAGTCCGTCGCGCCGGGCGGCGGGTCCACGAGCAGGCCGACCCGGTCGGCGAGGTAGTCGGCCAGTGGCACGTCGGTGCCGGCGGTCGCGGACCACCGCACGCGGGGCTCGTCGTCGCGCACGAACAGCGCCGTGTCCGCACCGACGAGCGTGGCGTCGAGCGGGATCGGCGTCACGCTGTGGTTCACGGTGTCCCCGGGCGCGAAGTGCCCCTTCGCCGCAGCCGCCCGGTACGCGCGACGGACCTCGGCGGAGACGGAGACGAACTGGGACCGCCCGGCCTCGGTCACACGCGTGATCGATCCCGTCGCCCAGACCCGGCCGGCGGTCTCGGGTGAGGACCCGAGCAGCAGCGCACCGACCCGCCAGACCCGCCCGAGGGAGCGGATGGTGGGGTCCCGTCGGATGCCGAGCACCGGCTTCGGTTCGACGTACTCCCCGAGCGCCTCGTCCCGCGCGCCCGCTGCCGCCAGTCGCGCCGTCGCGCCGTCGAGCAGGGAGCGTGCGCGCTGCACCCCGTCCACCCGACCGTCCGTCACCCGCCAGAGCCTAGACCGCGACCGGCCGCGGATCGACCCGCCGCCACCCGCGCACCACCGGGGTACGGGTGCCTGTGGTGTCGCTCGGTGCGCAGCGCGTTGACTGGTCCTCCGGGCCACGGCCGCGCTGCGACAGCCGACGTCGTCGCCCGGTGGATCGGCACCCTGACGATCCGCACCCGCGACGTCCGTCGGACCCGATGCTCGTCGACCCGACCACCGCCGTCCCGACGGCCGTGGAGCCCGACGAGGAGGACCCCGTGTCGCACGCCTTCGATCCCGTCCGCCCGCAGCCGATCCGGCTCGCCGACGTCGCTGCGGCGGCCGGGGCCCGTCCGCTGCCGTCGGTGCTCGCGGACGTGCACGTCACCGGGGCAGCCGTCGCCACCGAGGACCTCCGACCCGGGTGGCTCTTCGTCGCGGTGCCCGGTCGGCACGGGCACGGCATCCGTCACGTCAGTGCAGCCCGCGCGAGCGGCGCGGTCGCGGTGCTGACCGACGAGGCCGGGGCCAGGGAGGCGACCCGATCCGGTCTGCCGACAGTGGTCGTCCACGACCCGCGAGCCGTCCTCGGAGCGGTCGCGCGGACGGTCTCCGGCACCGCGGACCTCGGTTTCCCGTTGCTCGGCGTCACCGGCACGAACGGCAAGACCTCCACCGTCTCCGTCCTCGACGCCCTCATGCGGCGGCTGGGGTGGACGACGGCGATGACGTCCACCGCCGAGCGTCGCATCGCGGACCAGGTCGTGGCGAGCCGTCTGACCACCCCCGAGGCCACCGAGCTGCACGCCTTCCTCGCCCGGGCCCGGGAGCGTTCCGTCGACGGCGCCGCGATCGAGGTCAGCGCCCAGGGGCTCTCGCGGCACCGTGTCGACGGCGTGCACTTCGACGTCGCCGGGTTCACGAACCTCAGCCACGACCACCTCGACGACTACGCCGACATGGACGAGTACCTCCGCGCGAAGCTGCGGCTGTTCCAGCCGGACCGCGCCGCCCGCGGTGTCGTCTCGCTCGACTCCGCCGCCGGTCGCGCGGTCGTCGCCGAGGCCGGGATCCCGGTCGAGACGGTCACCAGCGAACCCCGCACGGTCGCGGACTGGCACGTGACGGTCCTCGACCAGCACGCCGACGGCACACGGTTCCGGCTCGACGGCCCGGACGTCAGCATGACGACCGAGGTCCCGCTGCTCGGTCGGCACATGGCGGCGAACGTCGGCCTCGCCGTCGCGATGCTCCGGGCTGCGGGCATCCCGGCAGCGGACCTGGTGGCGGCAGCCGGCGGATCGCTCGACGTCGTCGTCCCGGGCCGGATGGCCGACGCGTCGAGCCCGACCGGACCGCGGGTCTTCGTCGACTTCGCCCACACACCCGACGCCTTCGCGAAGAGCCTGGAGGCGATCCGTGCCTTCGCCACCGGGCCGGTCGGCATCGTCCTCGGCGCCGACGGCGACCGTGACCCGAGCAAACGGGAGGCCATGGGCACGGTGGCAGCGTCGCTGGCGGACGTCGTCGTGGTCGCCGACCACCACCCGCGGTTCGAGGACCCGGACGGCATCCGGGCCGCGATCCTCCGCGGTGCGCACGGGGTCCGGGGAGCGACACGGGTCGTCGAATTGCCGGACCCGGCGCAGGCGATCCGTCATGCCCTGGCCGCGGTCGGGGACGACGGTGTCGTCTACTGGGCGGGACCAGGACTCACCGACTACCGGGACGTCCGCGGCGTGCACGTGCCGTACTCGTCCTTCCGGGACGCGCAGGCGGCGCTCGCCGAGGCCGGCCATCCGGCGAGGGAGGCCGTCTCCGCCTGCTGAGCGGGACGGTGGACGTGGTCCACACAGCGCTCCCGACGGCGAGCCCGAGCCTGTGCCGGGATGCCGACGAGGCCTGTGCCGGAATGCCGACGAGGTCTGTGCAGTTGCATCGAGTCGGATCGAGGAGGTCACATGGGCATCGTGCGGTGGTTGTTCGACGCGCAGCTCGTCATCGGCGACCAGACGGTGCTCTGGCGCGAGGTGATCGGCAACGTCTTCGGGCTGCTCAGCGCCCTGGGCGGGATGCGCCGCAAGGTGTGGGCCTGGCCGGTCGGCATCGCGGGCAACGCGCTCCTCTTCACCGTCTTCATGGGCGCGCTCTTCGACACCCCGAACCCCGTCAACCTGCTCGGTCAGGCCGGGCGCCAGGTCATGTTCATCCTGGTCAGTGTCTACGGCTGGTACCGCTGGACGCACCGCGCGGACGAGGCGACCACCGTGCTCGAGCCGAAGTGGGCCTCCTGGCGGTCCCGCGCACTGCTCGTCGTCGCGCTGGTCGGCGGCACCGCGGTCCTGACCCCGGTGTTCCGTGCCCTCGGCTCGTACGAGCCGGTGTGGAGCGACGCGTGGATCTTCGTCGGATCACTCCTGGCCACCTACGGCATGGCGAAGGGCTGGGTCGAGTTCTGGCTCATCTGGGTCGCGGTCGACCTGGTCGGCGTACCGCTGCTGTTCTCCGCCGGCTACTACGCCTCGGGCCTGATGTACGTCGTCTACGGCGCCTTCACCCTGGCCGGGTTCTTCGTCTGGATGGCACAGGGCCGGAAGCCCTCCGCCGCGCCGGTCACCGTCGGCTGACGGGAGGCCCGGGGGCGCCTCACGGAGACGGGCGTCAGCGTGCTCGGGTCCGCCGCCAGCCCGCGATCTGCTTCAGGCTGACCTTCGACCCGTACTGGGCGACCGAGTGCCGGAACAGGTACTCCGCGAACCAGAGCAGCACGCCCGCGACGACGAACACCTCGACGATGCACGCGATCGTCTCGACGACCGACAGGGACCCCACGGCGTTCCGCACCATGGCCGTCACCGGCGTGAACGTGGGGAAGTACGTGAAGAACGCGGCGACGGGCGACGAGGGCGTCGTCATCACGAAGAACGCCGCGTAGAGCGGGATGATCACCGCGAACAGCGCCGCCGACTGCAGCGTCGACGCGTCCTTGATCGTCGGCACCGACGCCCCGACCGCCACGAACAGCGCCGACGCCAGCAGCACCCCGCCGACGAGCAGCAGCGCCCCCGCGACCATCCGCCAGGGATCCAGCGCGACCGTGCCGACCCGACCGGCGACCAACGGCAGCACGACCGCCAGCGACAGCAGCCCGGGCACCAGGAACACGCCGACCTGCACGAGTCCCACGAGCAGCATCGCGATGACCTTGCCGCGGATCAGCGTGCCGGCCGTGACGGTGGTCAGGATCATCTCGGAGATCCGGTTCTCCTTCTCCTCGACCACGACGGTGACCATGCGGGCGGCGAGCAGGATCACCAGCCCGAAGAAGGCCGCCACGTAGAGCAGCGGCGGCACGATCGACAGCCAACCCGGCGCGACCCGCCCGTCGGCGTAGGTGGTGACCGTCGCGTCCGGTGGTGACCGGAGGATGTGCACGGCCTCGGCGTCGTCGACCTGCGCGGCGACGCTCTGCTCGAGCACCCGCTCCGCCAGGGCCGAGTACCCGGTGTTGGCGAACAGCCCACGGTCCGCTCCGAGCACGGTGACGGGCGTGCTCGACGGTGCCACCGGGAACTCGATGAACGCATCGAGGTGTCCGGCGCGGACGGCCGCCCTGTCTGCCGCGGGGTCGGTGGAGGGGGAGCCGCCCCACTTCGCGGCGACCGTCTCGGACACCAGCCCGGACCGGTCGACGTAGTGGAACGGCGTCCGGGCGGCGGAGCCGCTGGAGATCGCGGAGTCCGTGCCGGCGGCCTGCCCGACGCCGACGAGCAGCGACACGACGACGACGACGAGCGGGAGGGCGAGGGTGCCGATCCAGAACGCCGGCTTCTTCACCGCGCGGACGAACTCGAACCGGACGACCGTGCCCAGGCGGTTCATCGCGCTGCTCCGACCGCGACGGCCGGGCGAGCGGCGGACGCGGTCTCGGCCCGAGCGGCGTCCGCGTCGGCGTCGTGCCCGTACAGCTGCACGAAGATCTCGTCGAGCGGGATCCGGCGCATCTCGAAACCGGTCACGTGGACGTCGGCGGCCACGAGTTCGGCGAGGATGTCCGACCCGTCGGCCGCCGCCGCCGCGGTGGGCACCAGGTACGCGACGTGGCCCTCGTGGCGGGCGAGCCGGTAGCGGTCGGACCGCGGGACCGGCCCGCTGAGGGCGACCTTCGCGACGGCACCGCCGAAGGCGTCCTGCACCTCGGGGATCGTCCCGTACGCGGCGGCGACCCCGTCCTTGAGGAGCAGGATCCGGTCGCAGAGCCGCTCGACCTCGTCCATGTGGTGAGTGACGAGGACGACCGTCGCGCCGTCGGCCTTCCGCTCGTCGACCAGGTCCAGGAGCAGCCGGCGGTTCACCGGGTCCAGGCCCTTCGTCGGCTCGTCGAGGATCAGCAGCCGCGGCCGGTCCATGATCGTGATGCCGAGCTGCACCTTCTGCTGCTGCCCGCCGGAGAGCTTGTCGATGCGCACCTTCGCCTTGTCCGCCAGACCGACGCGCTCCAGGTAGTCCGTCGCCCACCGGGTCGCCGGGCCGCGGGGCATGCCGCGGAGGGCCGCGAAGTACGTCATGACGTCGATGACCGTCTCCTTCCGGTAGAGCCCGCGCTCCTCCGGCAGGTACCCGATGCCGCCCGTCGCGGGCCGGTAGGGTTCGCCGTCGATCGTCAGGGTGCCGGCGGTCGGGGCGGTGATGCCGAGGAGCGCGCGGATCGTCGTGGTCTTGCCGGAGCCGTTGCTGCCGAGCAGGCCGAACGTCTCACCGGGGGCGATGTCGAACGTCAACCCGTCGACGACGTTGCGGTCACCGAAGCGCATGACGAAGTCGCGGACGCTGATGCCTGCTCCGGCCACGGTGGACCCCTTCCGACGTGCCGACCCTACCGAGGCCGTCTGACGGACCGGTCTCCGGCGTCGCTGACGCGATCGGTACGCCGGTCGCGCCTCAGCGGGGGAGTGCGGCCAGCACCCGGGCCGCCTGCTCGGCGTCCTCGGCCGACACGTCGAGGTGTGTCACGATCCGCACCGTCGTCCGCCCGAGCTGCATCACCCGGACACCGGCCGCCGCAGCAGCCGCGACGAAGGCCGCCGGGTCGGACACCTCGGCGAAGACGATGTTCGTGTCCACCGTCCCCGGGTCGACGTCGAGCGCTGCCGCGATCGTCCGGGCGTTCGCGTGGTCCTCGGCCAACCGGTCGACGTGCTCGTGCAGGGCGTACCGGGCACCGGCGGCCAGGATGCCGGTCTGCCGCATGCCCCCGCCGTAGCGCTTCCGCCAGATCCGGGCTGCCGCGATCCGTTCGGCCGAGCTGACGAGCACCGACCCGACCGGCGCGCCGAGACCCTTCGACATGCAGACCGACACGGTGTCGAAGCCGCTGGCGAGCTCCCGGAACGAGGTGCCCGACGCGACGTGGGCGTTCCACAGCCGGGCGCCGTCCAGGTGCAGCCCGATGCCGTGCGCACGACCGAAGTCCTGCACGGCACGCACCTCGAGCTGCGGCTGGACGGTGCCGCCGCCGAAGTTGTGGGTGTTCTCGACCGCGATCGCCGTGGTCGACACCGAGTAGGCGCCCGCGTTGGGTTCGGCGATCTCCTGCACGGACTCGGCGACCAACCGGCCCCGCTCCGACGCCCAGGTCCGGGTCGTGATGCCGGAGAACACCGCCGCCGCCCCGAGTTCGGCGCGGACGACGTGGGCCTGGACGTCGGCGAGCAGTTCCTCACCCGGACCGACGAGCAGTCGCAGACCGAGCTGGTTCGCCATCGAGCCGGACGGGGTGAACAAGCCGGCCTCGTGCCCGAGGAGCTCCGCGACCTCCTGCTCGAGCAGGGTGGTCTCGGGGTCCTCGCCGAACACGTCGTCGCCGACCTCGGCCTCCGCCATCGCGCGGCGCATCGCCGGGGTCGGACGGGTGACGGTGTCGGAGCGCAGGTCGATCACCGCACAACGGTAACCCTGCCGACGGTCCGCTGGTGCACGGCCCGGCTACGGTGTGCGACATGCAGCCTCCCGTACCCGGAACACTCCGCATCCTGCACCTGTCGGACACGCACCTGACGGGCGACGGCGCCCTGCACCAGGGCACGGTCGACACGACCGCGGCGCTCCGCGCGCTGCTCGAGCACCTGGACACCGTTCAAGGCGTCGGCCTGGTGGTGATCTCCGGCGACGTGTCCGAGGACGGCTCGCCCCGGTCCTACGAGACGGTCCGGCAGACGGTCGGCAGCTGGGCCGAACGGCACGGGGCCGCGTTCGTCACCGTGCCCGGCAACCACGACCAGCGCGCCGGCTTCCGGCAGGTCCTGGTCGACGGCCACGTCCTCGGCGAGGGCGGACAGCCGCTCATGCACACCATGGAGTACCACGACCCGTCGGTGCCGGTGCGGGGTCAGTCGATCGTCGCTGGTCGGCGCGTCGTCACCGTCGACACCAGCGTCCCGGGGGCGGGGTACGGCGAACTCGACGCGTCGGTGCTCGAGCACCTGCGCACCGTGCTCGCCGAGCCGTCCGACCACGGTTCCGTCGTCGTCCTGCACCACCCACCACTGCCCGCGCCGACCGCGCTGCAGGACGCCCTGAAGCTCCGGAACCCGCAGGACCTCGCCGACGTGCTGCGGGGGACCGACGTCCGCGTCGTGCTCGGCGGTCACTACCACCACCACTTCGCCGGGTCGGTCGGCGGGGTGCCGGTGCTCGTGGCGCCGGCTGTCGCGAACGACAACGACGTCGCCGGACCGTACGAGCAGGAGACCGCGCTCATCGGCACCGGCGCGCTCGTGGTCGACCTGGCAGCCGACGGCTCGCTCTGGTCGACACCCGTCCGCCTGCCCCGCGCCGACGCGGACCAGCAGGCCCTGCACCTCGACGCGGCCGCCGCGACCCGGATCGCGGAGGCGTTCGGCCCGTCGTGACCGGCAGGTCCGGACGAACCACCTGACGGCCGGGAGGCACGTGGCGGCCCCGCCCCGCGCCTCCCGGCCGTCCCGTCCGCCTTCCCGACGTCCCGCCACCCACGGCCGGTCCCCGGATCCGGGCCGGTCCCTGCGAGTACCCCACATCCACGGACAGAGCCGTGGCTGAGGCGAGTAGGACGGAACGCACGACGTCCCGAGGAGGGTCTCATGCGAACCGGTAGCGCAGTGCAGTACGAGCGGTACGGCGACTTCGACGTGGTCGAGGTCGTGCCACAGGAACGGCCGAAGCCCGGACCCGGAGAGGTCGTCGTCGAGGTCATCGCCGCCGGCCTCAACCACATCGAGCGGTTCCTCCGCGAGGGCAGGTTGCAGGACCACGTCCAGGTCGACTTCCCCGCACGACAGGGCGTCGACCTCGCCGGCATCGTCCGCGCCCGGGGCGACGGCGTGAAGGACCTGCGCGTCGGCGACGAGGTCATGGGCCACGCACCCGAGGGTGGCTCGCACGCCACATGGGTCGTGGTGCCCCGTGAAGCGGTCGTCATCAAGCCCACACACGTCGGGTGGGAGGTCGCCGGCGGGCTCTACCTGGCGGGCTGCACCGCCGTCGACGTGGTCCGGAAGCTCCGCCTGGGCCCGGACGACACCGTCGTCATCAGCGCCGCCGCCGGTGGTGTCGGCCACATCCAGTGCCAGCTCGCCCGCGACGCCGGCGCGACCGTGATCGGACTCGGCAGCCCGCGCAACCACGACTACCTCCGCCAGATCGGCATCCTGCCCGTCGCCTACGGGGACGGTGAGGAGGCCCGGATCGCCGAGATCGCGAACGGCCGACCCGTCACCGCGTTCATCGACAACCACGGTGACGACGCCGCGCACGAACTGGCCCTCCGCCTGGGCGTGGACGAGAAGCGCTTCGTCTCGTCCGAGGCCCGGCGCGACGCCGAGCTGCGGTTCCTCCGGGCGCCGGCGTCCGACCCGGAGGCGAAGGAGCTCATCCTGTTCCTGGCGAAGGCCGTCGAGGACCGCCGCGTGCAGATCCTCATCTCGGGCTTCTACCCGTTCGAGTACATCGTGGACGCGTACGAGGACCTGGCCGAGATGCACTCCCGTGGCAAGGTCGTCGTCGGCATGCAGCCGGTCGAGACCGGAGCCCGACAGGACTGGTACCGGTCCGAGAAGGCCCGCGATCTGCGCGACCGGTACGCCGAGGAGAAGGCCGACGGCACGCTCGAGAGCGGCTCGCCGGCGTCCCGCGGGGCCGAAGGCGCGGTCTCGACCAGCTGACGTGCCGATCGAGGACGCCCTCGCCGCGTGGCGGAGGGCGTCCTCGGGCGCCTAGCTGAGGATGTCCTTGCCGGCGAAGCGGCCGTACGCCAGCGCGCCGAACACGACCAGGTAGCCGAGCTGCAGCAGCGCGTTGCTGCCGAACGAGTCGAACGAGATCGGGTCGCGGAGCAGGTCGCCGAACCCGAGCCACAGGTGCGAGAACAGGTACGGGTGCAGCCAGTCCAGCTGCGGTAGCTGGTCGAGCACCTGCGAGACGCCGGCCAGCACCACGGTCGCCGCCATCGCCCCGACCGGCACGTTCGTCAGCGTCGAGGCGAACAGCCCGATCGCGACCAGTCCGAGCATCGACAGGGTGACGTAGAGCGCGAGGAGCAGGGCGCGCGCGGCGTACGACCAGCCGCCGACCTGCGTGCCGGACAGCAGCGTCACCGGACCGATCGGGAACAGCACCGCTCCGATCGCCGCACCGACGAGCACGACGAGCAGGGTCGCGGCGAGGCAGAACGCGATCGCGCCGGCGGTCTTCACCAGGATGAAGCGCACCCGGCCGGTCGGCGCGACGAGCAGGTACCGCAGGGTGCCGTGGCTCGCCTCACCCGCCACGGTGTCGCCCGCGACCACGCCGACGGTGAGCGGCAGGAACAGCGGGATCGACACGGTCAGGGCGGTGAAGGCGACGAACAGGCCGTTGTTCGTGATGTCGCCGAGGAACGCCGGGCCGCCGCTGTCCTCGCCGGTGGTCAGGCGGACGGCGACGGCGATCAGGATCGGCACGAGCGCGAGAGCGCCGAGCATGGCCCAGGTGCGTCGGCGTCGGAACACCAGCGCGAGCTCCGAGCCGAGCAGGGCGAACGGACGGTTGCGGCGGGTCGACGTCGGGACGGACGGTGACGGGGTCGGCCGTGACGGAGCCGTGGTCGTGGGGGTGGGGTCAGCCAGCGACATCGAATCCCTCTCCGGTGAGCGCGACGAACAGGTCCTCGAGCGTCCCGCCACCGACAGCGATGCCCCGGACCCGGACGTCGGCGCGGACGAGCTCGGCGGTGATGGTCTCGGGTTCGACGTCGGCGACCAGGTCGGCGACGAGGACGTCCGATCCGCCGTCCCGTCGCGGTGCCAGACCGAGGCGCCCCAGGACGACCGCTGCCTGTCCGACGTCCGGGGTGCGGACCGTGACGGTGCGGGCACCGGCGGAGCGGAGGTCGTCGAGCGTGCCCTGCGCGACGAGCTGCCCGGTCCGCATCACGGCGGCGTGCGTGCAGACCTGCTCGATCTCCGCGAGCAGGTGGCTCGACACGAACACCGTGGTGCCGTCGTCTGCCAGGGAGCGGATGAGGTTGCGGACCTCGCGGGTGCCCTGCGGGTCGAGGCCGTTCGTCGGCTCGTCGAGGACCAGGAGTTCGCGGGGGGTGAGCAGGGCGTTCGCCAGACCCAGGCGCTGCTTCATGCCGAGGGAGTACGCGTGCGCCTTCTTGTCGGCGGCATGCGTCAGGCCGACGCGGTCCAGTGCGTGCGCGACCCGGTCCTTGCGGCTCCGCGGTTCCGAGGTCGGGTCGGCGGCGTCGAACCGGGACAGGTTCGCGCGACCCGACAGGTAGGGGTAGAAGGCCGGACCCTCGACGAGCGCACCGACGCGGGGGAGCACCGAGCGGAGCGCCGCGGGCATCGACTCGCCGAGCACCTCGATCGAGCCACCGGTCGCGCTGGAGAGCCCGAGGAGCATCCGGATCGTGGTGGTCTTGCCGGAGCCGTTCGGCCCGAGGAACCCGAAGACCGAGCCGCGGGGGACGGCCAGGTCGATGCCGTCCACCGCGCGCTGCTTGTGGAACACCTTCCGGAGTCCGTCGGTGCGGATCGCGAGGTCGGTGGTGGTCTCCGGTCCCGCCGCCGCTGCCGTGCCGGTCTGCGGCGCCGCGGCTGCGTCCGTACCCGTCGTCACTTCGCCGCGGCGACCAGGGCCGTGACCGGCACCGCGCCAGCCAGGACCCGGCCGTCGTCGGTCAGGTAGACCGACACGAGCGAGGTCTGGACGGCTCGACCGCCGGCCACCGCGGTCGTCAGCTGGTCGACGAGCCCCGTCGCGTCCGACCCGAGGCCGGCCTGGTCGGCACTCCCCGCGGGCAGCGCCACGACGGTGTCCCAGCCGCTGCCGGAGACGGTCGGACGGTCGGCTCCGTCAGACCCGTGGTGGCGCGCGCCCGAGCCCGGGCGGGCGTCGGACAGGTCCTTCGAATCGACGTCGGCACCCGTCGGCGGGGTGAAGTCGAACAGCCGCGCTGCCGGTGCTCCGTACTCGAGACTGGTGAACCCGACCTGGAACGCCGGGTCGTCCGCGCCGGTGGCCGTGACGGTCGCGCGGAGCGGGAGCCCGGTCTGCTGGTCGACCGCGAGCTGCACCGAACCGACCAGGGTGTCCGAGGACTTCGGAGTGAGGGTGAGCAACCAGGCACCGTGCCCCGCGACCGTGGTCGCGACGGGCTTCGAGACGGTCGTGGTCGGCGTGATCGCGTCGATGGCCTGCTCGGCGACGTCCGACGGAGTGGCCGTGCCGCTGGCGGGGGACTCGGCCGCCCGGCTGGGCAGCGTGGTCTTCGTCGCCGCGCGCTCCTTCGAGTCCCACGTCCACACGGTGCTGCCGTTGCGGATCAGGTCCTGCTCGGCGAGCTGCTCGGTGACCTGCACGCGCTGCTTGCTCGGTCCGTCGACGTAGACGCGGGCGGTGTGCGATGCCGTGAGCAGGCTGAAGGCGTCCGAGGCATCGCCCTCGAGCGAGGAACCGCCGGCACCGGCGGGGAGTTCCGGCAGTCCCAGGTCGCTCGTCTGTGCGAGCTTGCCCGAGTACTGCGCGTCGGACGACTTCGCGATGCTGGCGATGACGGCAGCCGCGGTCGGGTCGTCGCCGGCGATCGGGGTGGACGCGGCCTGCGCGATGACGGGAGCGGCGACGGCACCGGCCACGACGACGGGTGCGATCAGGGCTGGCAGCCAGACGGACTTCTTCATGGGTCGATCCCCTCGGTGGAACGGCAGACCTCGGTGGAGCATCGGAGTCGGCAGCACCGTACGTCCGACAGCCGACAGAACGCTGTGCTCCGGCCACCCCTGCGGCCGGAGCACAGCATCCGTGGTCTCAGTCGTCCGCGCGCTCGTAGGACCGGATCGCGTCGACCTTCCCGGCGCTCGCCGAGGTGGGGTCGAACGTGTACCCGAGCCACTCCCGGACCAGGCGTCGGGCGAGTTCGGACCCGATCACACGTTGCCCGAGGCAGAGCACCTGGGCGTCGTTGGACAGCACCGAGCGCTCGACGCTGAACGGGTCGTGTGCGGTGACGGCTCGGATGCCCGGCACCTTGTTCGCGCTGATCGCCACGCCGAGACCCGTGCCGCAGACCAGCAGGGCCCGGTCGGCATGACCCGCGGCGACGAGGCGGGCCGCCTCGACGGCGACGTGCGGGTACGCGGTGTGGCCGTCGGCGTCGACCCCGACATCGGTGAGCTCGGCGACGCGCGGGTCGGCGGCGAGGTCGGCGCGCAGCACCTCCTTCAGGGTGAAGCCCGCGTCGTCGGACCCGATCGCGATGCGGAACGTCATGCGTGCACTCCTCTGTTCGTGGTGGTGGTGGTGCTGCCGGTGGTGTCGGGCTGCTCGTCACGGCCGGCCAGGACCTCGCCGATCCGGGTGAGGAGCATCCCCATCGAGACGGCGCCGGCGTCCGGCGTCCCGAGGCTCTTCTCGGCGAGCGGGCGTGCCCGGCCGACCCGCGGAGTCAGCGCCGCGGTCGCCTCTGCCTGCCGGACGGCGACCTCGGCGGCGGTGGCCCAGGCCTCGGGGAGCGGCTGACCGGTCGTGATCGCCTCGGCGAGTGCGTCGACGAACGGCAACAGCGCGTCGAGGAGCGTCTTGTCCCCGCGCTGCGCCCGCCCGAGCTGGACGATCGCCTCCGCGAACGCCGCCGCGGCGGCGACCACCATCGGCGGGGTGACCTCGTCGGCGTCGTCTCCGATCGACGCGCCGAACGCTTCGAGCGCCGCACCCCACAGGACGCCGGACGTCCCGCCGGCCTCGGCCGCCCAGGCCTCTCCCGCGCGTCCGAGCAGGAAGCCGACCCCGGCGGACCCGTCGATGCCCTCGACTGCCCGGCGAGCGGCGCCGACGCCCTTCACCATCCCGCGTCCGTGGTCCCCGTCACCGGCCACCGCGTCGATGCGACCCAGTTCGTGTTCCTGCTCGCGGAGCAGTCCGTCCATCGCCCGGACCGCGGCGCGTGCTGCCTCGCCCGCTCGACGGGAGGCCGGGGTCGCGGCCGGGACGACGGACGCGGTGGTCGCCGCCTCGGTCGCGACGTCCGCCGGGACCAGTGCCGCGACCGGTGCGGCGGACTTGCGGTACGCCGGCGTGTGGGCATCGGCTCGCCAGAGGCGCTCGAGTTCGTCGTCGAGCCACTGCAGGGTGAGCGAGCAGCCGCCCATGTCCAGGCTCGTCACGAGTTCGCCGACCTCGGGTTCGACGACCTCGACCCCCGCGGCCGTCAGCAGCGGAGCGATCCGGCCCCACAGCAGGAACAGCTCCTCGTACTTCGTGTCCCCCAGGCCGTTCAGGACGGCTGCGACCCGACGGGGCGCCGTCGAGTCACGCACCGCTGCGTCGGGCGGGGACTCCGCCAGCAGACGCTCGACGAGCAACTCGGCCAGGGCTCGTGCCGGGAGCAACGGGACGTCCCGGATGCCCGGCTCGCCGTGGATGCCGAGCCCGAGGCCGAGGTGTCCGGCCGGCACGTTGAAGAGCGGCCCGTCCGAACCCGGCAGGGTGCACCCGGAGAAGGCGACCCCGATGGTGCGGGTCCGTCCGTTCGCGTGCCGACCGATCCGCTCGACCTCGTCGAGGGACGCGCCCTCGGCCGCGGCGGCACCCATCGCCTTGAACACCGCGAAGTCGCCCGCGATGCCGCGGCGACGGTCGGCCTCGTCGGCCGAGGCGACGTCGTCGGTGACGACGACGATCCGGGTGTCGATGCCGGCCGCACGGAGCCGCTCCGCAGCGAGCCCGAAGTTCATCGTGTCTCCGGCGTAGTTGCCGAAGGACAGCACGACCCCGCGGCCCTGGTCGGCGGCCCTCGCGACCGAGTACACCTGCGCGGCGGACGGCGAGGTGAACACGTTGCCGACGACGGCACCGGTCGCGAGCCCGGGTCCGACCAGCCCGCTGAACGCCGGGTAGTGCCCCGAGCCTCCGCCCACGACGACCGCGACCTGCGGTGACGCGTCGGCGGTCGGCAGGGTCACCACCCCGCCGGTGACCCCGCGCACCCGGTCGGCGTACAGGGCGAGCCAGCCCCTGAGTTGGTCCTCGGCGAAGTCCTCGGGGTCGTCGCAGATCGTGGTCATGGTGTGGTCCTCCTCAGGGACTTGTGGGTGGGTGGCATTGCGGTCATCTGTCTCAGGGCTGCGCATCGGTCGTCGGGGCCGGCGGCACGCGGAGTCGGCCGACCATGACGAAGGCGCAGGCGTAGAGCCCGACGAAGGTCCACGTGACCGCGGCGCCGTCACCGCCGAGCGCGAAGACCGCGGCGACGACCCCGGTACCGAGGAACGCGGCGCCCCCGGCAGCGGTGGTGTACATCGCCATCGCGGCGCCCCGGTACCGCGGTGCGAGCGCCGGCATGATGGCGCCCATCGGGACGAAACCGGCGAGCGAGCAGCCGAATGAACACCCCGCGACGACGGCGAGGACGTAGCCCCAGTCGGTGCCGGCCGGGACGAGCTGTGGGACGTACCACCAGGCGAGCAGGCCGATCGCGGAGCCGATGACACCGAACCACCGCACGGTACGGACCCACCCGATGCGGTCTCCGACCCAGCCGAAGAAGGCGTTCACCAGGACGTTCGTCGCGTAGACGCAGACGGTCATCAGCAGCCAACGCCCCTGTCCCCAACCCCGGTCCTCGGCGATGACGACCGGCAGGACGACGAACATGCCGAACTCGGGCGCGGTGTTGATGAGCCGGACGAGGAAGCCCATGAGCACCTGTGGTCGGGTGACGGTGAGCCGGAGGCCGCTCGTGAGGACCCGGCCTGCGCGCTCCTCCCGCGGCGCGATCCGCTCGCTCGGCAGGTGGACGCCGAAGTGCGCGAGTGCCCAACCCGCCACGACGAGGACGATCGACGCGGTCATCGCGCCGGTCTCCCCGACGACGCCACCGCCGAGGACCGGGATGGCGCCCAGGGCGACCAGGGAGCCGAGGGTGGGCAGGCCGCCGGTGAACGCGACGGAGAACCAGCCGACCGCCGCGCCACGCCGTTCCACCGGCGCGGTCACGTTCACCCAGACGAGGAACGCGAAGGCGAAGAGCGGGTGTCCGAACCCGCGCAGCGTGTACGCGACGGCGGTGATCGGGGCGCTGTCCAGCTGCAACCCGCCGAGGAACATGAGCTCGAAGACGACCCAGACGACCATGCCCAGGGCCATCACGCGGCGGGGTCCGACGAGGTCGGACAGTGCTCCGGACAGGTAGCTGCCGACCAGGGTGGCGAGGCTCGCGGCGGTGACGATGGTCGCGACCGTCGTCTCGGGGCTGCCGAGGACGGTGACCAGGTGCGGCGTGACGAAGTTCGACTCGACGCCGACGCCGGTCATGGTGACGAGGACCCCGAGGAGACCAGCGGCCAGGGGACTGGGGATCCCCAGGCGGTCGAGCGCGCCCGGGCCGGCCGGACGCGCGCGAGGGAGGAGGGGTTTCGTCGACGTTGACATGTTCGCTCTCGATCGCGGGACTATGTGACATCGGGTATGTTACCCACTCATGTCCCACTCCTCGAACCACGACCCTGCAGCAGACGACATCGCAGCGGCCCTCCGCTCCGGTCCGGTCAGCGTCGACCACACCAATGCCTTCGCAGGCCGGGTGGCGGTGGTCACCGGTGGCGCCTCCGGAATCGGCGAGGCCATCGCCCACGCGCTCGCCGAGCGCGGCGCCCGGGTCGCCGTCGTCGACGTCCGCGCGGAGGCTGCTGCCGCCGTCGCGGCCGACCTCGTCGGTACCGGGCACCTCGGTACGGCCTGCGACGTGACCGACCGAGCTTCGGTGGACACCGCGGTCGCGACCGTGATGGCCGCCACCGGCCGTGTCGACGTCCTCGTCAACAGTGCGGGCATCGTGGCCCTCGGAGCGGCCGAGGACCTGGGTGCCGATGCCTGGGCACGGACGCTCGACGTCAACCTCACCGGCACGCACCGGGTGGCGCAGGCGGTGGGGCGGCACATGCTCGACGCCGGGTACGGGCGCATCGTGAACATCGCGTCGCAGGCTGCGCACGTCGGGCTCGACGGGCATGCCGCGTACTGCGCGTCGAAGGCCGGTGTCCTCGGCCTCACCCGGGTGCTCGCGCTCGAGTGGGGACGTCGGGGTGTGACGGTCAACACGGTGTCGCCGACCGTCGTGCTCACCGCGCTCGGGCGCTCGGCGTGGGCGAACGACGCCGGCCTGCGCCACCAGGACGAGATCCCGACCGGGCGGTTCGCCACCCCGGCCGAGATCGCGTCAGCCGTGCTCTTCCTCGCGGGCGAGTCCGCAGCGATGGTGAACGGTGCGGACCTCCGGGTCGACGGTGGTTTCACGATCCGGTGACGCGGTCGGCGTTACGATCGCGGTGCCGTCCGCACGTCCGACGGCACCGCACCCGGGAGGCCCGCGCTCGATGTCCGACAGAACCCCGTCCGCATCGGTGCCGTCCGTTCCCACTCCGGTCAGCCCGGACCGGCCCGGGTCGGCGACGCCCGCACCCGAGGGCCAGCGGTCCCGGTTCCCGCTCGACACGGTCTACCAGGCCGCGCGGATGTACTACCTCGAGGACGCCACGCAGAACGAGATCGCCACGCGTCTCGGGGTGTCCCGCCCCACGGTGAGTCGGCTCGTGTCCGAGGCCCGCCGATCCGGCCTGGTCCGGATCGAGGTCGTCGACCCGTTCCAGGACGAGACCGTCGCCCTGGCCGAGCGACTGCAGGTGGTGCTCGGGCTCCAGGCCGTGCACCTCGCCGCCGTCACGCACACCGCGACCCTGGGCGTGGACCTCGCCGAACCGGTCGCCGCCGCCGTCGAGGGGATGCGCCTGGCCCCGGGCGACGCCGTGCTGATGTCGTCCGGCAGCACCGTGCACGCGATCGCGCACGGAGCGATGCCGGCGATGCCGGGCGTGCAACTCGTCCCGACCGTCGGCGGTCAGGCCGACCCGAACCAGTGGTTCCAGACGAACGAGATCACCCGCGCGGCCGCGGAGCGGTCCGGTGCGATCCCGACGTTCCTGTTCGCGCAGGCCCTGCCGTCGGAGGCGCTCCGGGCCTCCCTGGACGAGGACCCCGCGTTCCAGCACGTCGTCGGGCTGTGGAGCCGAGCGAAGGGCGCGATCCTGGGGATCGGCGCGCCGGTCGTGACGCGGGACGCGATGGCCCGCGGGCTGCCGGTCGACGACGACGTGTTCGACCGGGCGACCGGCGACGTCTGCCTCAACTTCACCGGCCCGGACGGTGAGCCCATCGAGTTCCCCGGCAGCGACCGGATGGTGCGGACCTCTCGCGAGGTGCTCGCCGCCGTGCCCCACGCGGTCGGCGTCGCCGTCGGTGCGGTCAAGGTGCCGAGCATCATCAGCGCCGTGCGCGGCCGTCTGGTCAACGAGCTGGTCACGGACGCGGCGACGGCCAGGGCGCTGCTCGACGCGCTGGCCTGAACCGTCGGCGGCCCGGTCCGTCGGCGGCCCCGTCCGTCAGTGGTCCGGTCCGTCAGTGGTCCTGGTCGGCCGGGAGGCCCGGATCACTCAGCGCGCGTGCCGCACGTCCCACAGGTGGTGGACCGGGTCGTGCGCGTAGTAGACCGCGAGGGTCGCCACCGTGAAGCCGCTGCCGTCGGAACGACGTCCGGTGCGGTCGAGCTGGTCGTCACGGACGGCGGCGAAGGCCCGGGCGGCCCGACGGGCGGCGGCCGTCAGCTCCTCGGTGACCGCCGCGGGGTCCTGCTCGCCGTAGCGCTCGGCGACGGCGGTGGCGTCCTGGTCCCAGTTCGGGAACAGCGGGTCGTCCTCGGCGAGCATCAGCTCGAGGCGCTCGGTCATCTTCCGGTGCACGTCGCGGACGTGTGCGCCGTACTCGAGTGGTGACCAGGTCGCGTCGTCCGGGCGCTGCCGGACGTCGTCGCGGCGCAACCGCTCCGGCCACCCCGCGGTGTTCGCGTCGATGAGCTCCGGTACGTCGCGGATCGTCGTCGTGCCGCCGTCGAAGCCGCAGTCCGGGCAGGCCGACTCGATGACCCAGGTCCAGTTCTTCGTGTCCGGTTCGATCGCCACGGCCAGACCGTAGCAGTCACCGGACCCGGCAGGGCGGTCCGTAGGGTGAGGCCATGCGACTGCTGCTCGTCCGCCACGGACAGACCCCCGCCAACGTGACCGGCCTGCTCGATGCCGAAGTCCCCGGGCCCGGCCTGACCGACCTCGGGCAGGAGCAGGCGGACGCGCTGCCCGCAGCCCTCGGCGACCGGGGGATCGAGCGGCTCTTCACCTCGACCATGGTCCGGACGCAGATCACCGCCGCACCGCTCGCGCGTGCGCTCGACCTGGAGCCCGTGGTGCTGCCGGGCCTCCGTGAGATCGAGGCCGGCGAGCTGCAGGGCAAGCGCGACACCGTGTCGGTGCAGAGCTACCTCGCCGTGGCGTACGCCTGGGCCGCGGGAGACCTCGACGAGCGGATGCCCGGCGCCGAGGACGGCCACGCCTTCTTCGGCCGCTACGACGACGCCGTCCGGCGGATCGAGGAGACCGGCGCCGAGGTCGCGGCGGCGTTCAGCCACGGTGCCGCGATCCGGATCTGGGCCGCGGTGACGGCGCAGAACGTCCCGAACGACCTCGGCCGGAACCGGCATCTGGAGAACACCGGCGTCGTCGAGCTCGAGGGCTCGACGACGGACGGGTGGCGCCTCGTGGACTGGGCGGGCGAGCCGATCGGCGGCGACGACCTGGCGGACCTGAGCGCGCAGGACCCGACCGGCGAGCGGTTCTGACGGGGCCGGTCCGGGCCTCCCGTCCGGGTCCCCGCACAACGCAACGTGGGCGGCTCCACGCAACGGGATGTCGTTGCGTGGAGCCGCCCACGTTGCGTGTTGCGGAGGGGTCAGGCGAGCTGCGACGCCGACGTCAGCGGCACGATGACGCGGTGCGACTCGCGCAGCACGTCCAGGGTGCGCTGGACCTCGTCGGCACGGTCCTCCGCCGTCCAGCCGAGCGTCTCGGCCATGACGTCGGCAAGCTCGTCGAGCAGGTCGATCGTGACGCCACCGACGAACGCGAGGTTCGTGCGGCGCAGCACCACGTCGACCAGGTGCACGGCCTGCTCGCGCTCGGCGAAGTACCGGACCTCGGCGCGGGTGAGCGTTGCGTCGGACTCGAGCGGCTCGACCGGACCGGTGACCAGCGCGTCGACGACCTCGGCGGCACGGGTGCCGTAGCGGTCGAGCAGACGGTCGACGGTCTCGGATGCGAGGCCGTCGCGGTGCGACTTGATCCACAGGGCTCGCTGCCCGTCGGTGGTGGGGAAGTCCTTGCCACCGCCGATCGGCATGCCGGTCGTGTCGACCTTGCGGGTGATGCCGAGCTTCGTCGTGACGTCGGTCGACAGGTGTGCGGCGAGGGCACGGAAGGTCGTCCACTTGCCGCCCACGAGCGACAGCACGGTGGTGTCCGGCAGTCCGGCGATCGCGGTGTCGACGATCTGGTAGTCGCGGGACACGAAGCCGGGGGCGGTGTCCTCGTGACGGGGGAGCGGCCGGATGCCCGAGTAGCTGTAGACGATGTGGTCCCGCGTGACCTCGATCTGCGGGAACACGTGCTTCACGAGCCCGAAGAAGTAGTCGATCTCCTCGTCGGTCGTGACGACCGGCTGCGACGGGTCGGCGTCGATGTCGGTCGTGCCGATGAGGACCCGGCCCTTGAGCGGGTAGATGAGGACGATGCGGCCGTCGTTGTTCTCGAAGAACAGCTCGCGGCCCTTCGTCGCCTCGAGCAGCTCGGGGTTGTCGACGACGATGTGGGAGCCCTTCGTGCCGCCCATGTACTTCGTGCCGCCGCCGAACGCCTCGTTGGTCAGGTCGGTCCAGGGGCCGGACGCGTTCACGACGACGTCCGCGGTGAACACGAACTCCTCGCCGGTCTCGCGGTCGCGGAGCAGGACGCCGCCGTCGCGGGCGCCGACCGCCTCGACGTAGTTCGTCGCACGGGCGGTCGCGTCGGCACCGGTGCCGGTGCCGACGGCCAGACCGTCCTTGAGGACGTCGAGCGCCAGGCGCTCCGGCTCGTGCACGGAGGCGTCGTAGTAGGTGCCGGTGTACTTCAGGTCGCGGTTCAGCGCGGGCATGTCCTCGAGCGCGGCCTTCTTGGTGCGGAAGACGTGCTTCGGGACGGAGCCGCCGTCACGCGAGAAGGAGTCGTAGATCGTCATGCCGATCTTGATCAGCATCGCGCCGCGCTCCTTGGTGGAGCGCTGCTTGTGCGTGAGCATGCGCAGCGGGGCGTTCATGATGCCGGAGAAGGTGGAGAAGACCGGCATGGTCGTCTGCAGCGGCTTGACGTAGTGCGGGGCGATGCGGATCAGGCCGTTGCGCTCCTGCACGCTCTCGCGCACCAGGCGGAACTCGCCGTTCTCCAGGTAGCGGATGCCGCCGTGGATCATGTGGCTCGATGCTGCGGAGGCGCCGGAGCCGTAGTCGCTGCGCTCGACGATGGCGACGTCGACACCCTGCAGGGCGAGGTCGCGGAAGGTGGCGATGCCGTTGATCCCGCCCCCGACGATGAGGACCTGTGCGTTCGGGCGTCCGGTGAGGGCGGTGACCGTGTTCCTGGGCTGCGTCTTCTTCGACATGGTCGTTCGCATCGCTTTCTGGGGTCGATTCCGTTGGTACTCCATCGATCGTGCGCTCGTCGGAACGCTTGGGCAACCTACGTGCACGGACGTGCAGAACCGTTGTCGCGCCTCCTCTCGGTGCCGCGTCAGCGCGGACTGGAGGCACGGACGGGGTTGCAGAGGTCGTGCACGTCCGTGCATGCTCGGTCTCATGAGCGATGCCGCCCAGCCCGTGCGCACCCAGCAGGCCCTGCGGGCCGCGCACCTCTACTACCTGCAGGACCTGACGATGGACGCCATCGCCGACGAGCTCGGCACGTCCCGCTCATCGGTGTCGCGACTGCTGAAGTACGCACGGGACACCGGACTGGTCGACATCCAGATCCGCTCGCCACTCGACCAGGCCGCCGCGCTCAGCCGCAGCATCCGCGCGCGCTTCGGGGTGCACGCGCACGTCGTCCCGGTGCCGGACCACACGAGCGACGTGGACCGGCTGGAACGGGTCGCGCTGTCCGCCGCGCGGATCCTCACGCAGTACATCGAGTCGAACATGGTGATCGGCATCTCGTGGGGCTCGACCGTCAGCGCCGTCAGCCGGTACCTCGTGCCGAAGACGACCCACGGCTCCACGATCGTGCAGGTGAACGGTGCGGCGAACACCCGCACGACCGGCATCGTCTACGCCTCGGAGATCCTCCGCCGGTTCGGTGAGGCGTACGGCGCCCTCGTGCAGCAGTTCCCGGTGCCCGCGTTCTTCGACGACCCCGCCACCAAGGCCGCGCTCTTCCGGGAACGCTCGATCCGCCGCGTGCTCGACCTGCACGAACGGATGGACGTCGTCGTGTTCGGTGTCGGCGCCCCGCAGGCACCAGTGCCGTCGCACGTGTACTCCGGCGGGTACCTGGACCCGGCCGACCAGGACGAGCTCGTCACCGCGCAGGTCGTGGGCGACGTCTCCACGGTGTTCTACCGGGCGGACGGGTCGTGGAAGGACATCGGGGTGAACGCCCGGGCCGGTGCCCCCGACCTCGACACGATCAAGCGCGCACCGCGGCGGATCTGCGTGGTCGCCGGGCGGGGCAAGGCCGCCTCGTTGCGCGGAGCGCTGGCGGCGGGGCTCGTCACGGACCTCATCCTCGACGAGAGCGTGGGGCAGGCGATCCTGCAGAACTGACGGGTGTCCGGGTCGGCGGGGACGGCCGCGTCCGCGGGCCCTGACCCCGCTTCTGGGGTGGGTGGGCCGGTCAGGATGTCGGTGGCCTGATCTACGGTCGGAGCATGGTGCTCTCTCCCGAAGCCGGTCCGTCCGTCGCCCGCCGATCCGGTGGCGTCGAGCGGCCACGAGCGGTCCCGCGGCAGGACACGCGTTCCTACCGCCGGCTGGCGGGGACCGACATCGACCAGGCGATGGCGTTCTTCACGTCCGACTACGACCTGAAGGCGCCGGTGATCCGCCGTACCCGTCCGGACACGCTGTGGGACTTCGCCGGTGTCACCGACGAGCGGATGTCGCTCCGGACCTCCCGGTTCGGCGTCGACCTGCGCAGCCAGAGCCAGTCCGACGACGTCATCGTCGCGTGGCTCCGCAGTGGCAGCAGCACCATCACGTTCAACGGACGCTCCGTCGACCTGGTGCAGGGGGTGCCGATGGTCCTGCCGTCGGAGACCTACGACCTGCACCACCGTGACATCGGCCTGAACCTGGTGCACCTGGACCGGAAGTTCCTGACCGACCTGGTCGGCGACGAGACCTTCGCGTTCGAACCGCTCGAGCGCCCGGACCAGGACGGCCTGCGCGTCTGGCAGGAGACCGTCCGCCGGCACTCCTCGACGTGGCTGCAGGTCGACACCGAGCTGTCCGCCATCGCCCGCCGGGACATCGCGGAGGCCTTCGCGACCGCCGCCGTCCGCGCGTTCCCGCGTCGCAGCAGCTGGCGCGCCGCGGTCTCCGGCACCGGGCCGGAGCACCAGCGCCTCCGTCGTGCTCTCGACTACGTGCACGCCCACGCACGCGAGCCGATCGGGACGCCCGAGATCGCCGCGGCCGCCGGTCTCAGTCCGCGCGGTCTGCAGCAGTCGCTCCGCCGTCACCTCGACCAGACCCCGGGTGAACTGCTCCGGTCCGTGCGACTCGACGGTGCGCGCGACGACCTGCGGCGAGCCGAGCGGGACGAGACCTCGGTGGCCGACATCGCCCGTGGGTGGGGCTTCGGGCACCTCGGCCGGTTCTCGGCGGCGTTCCGGTCCCGCTTCGGCGAACTGCCGAGCGACACGCTGCGCTCGCGACTGCGTCGCTGAGCAGCATTCGGTGGGAGCGCTCCGGAGTGCTGCCCCGCCGAACATCATGACACTGAACTCCTCCGATCCGGGCGATCGTTCGGCCTGACCGCATCGGCAACGAACACGCGGCTGAATGGTGGGACCGAGCAACTGCCCACGAAGGAGTCCGTCATGCGCATCGGCATCCCCACCGAGATCAAGAACAACGAGTTCCGCGTCGCCGTCACCCCCGCCGGGGTCGCCGAGCTGACGATGCACGGACACGAGGTGCTCGTGCAGGCCGGAGCAGGGACGGGATCCGCCTTCGGTGACGACGAGTACACCGGCGCCGGCGCCACCGTGGTGCCCGACGCCCGTCGGGTCTGGGACCAGGCGGAGATGGTCCTGAAGGTCAAGGAGCCCGTCGCCGCCGAGTACCCGCTGATCCGCGAGGGCCAGGTGCTGTTCACCTACCTGCACCTGGCAGCCGACCGCCCGTTGACCACGGCGCTCGTCGAGTGCGGCGCGACCGCGATCGCCTACGAGACCGTGCAGCTGCCGGACCGCTCCCTGCCGCTGCTCTCGCCGATGTCCGAGATCGCCGGCCGGCTCGCCGCGCAGGTCGGTGCGCACCACCTGATGCGCGCGAACGGCGGACGTGGCCTGCTCCTCGGCGGCGTCCCGGGGACACCGAAGGGCCGTGTCGTGGTGATCGGCGGCGGCGTCGCCGGTGAGCACGCCGCGACGATCGCCCTCGGGATGGGCGCCGAGGTGACGGTCTTCGACATCAGCCTGCCGCGCCTCCGCGCCCTCGACGCGCGCTTCGACGGACGGGTGACGACCCTCCGATCGAGCCCCCTCGCGATCGCCGCGGCCGTGGCGGACGCCGACCTGGTCATCGGGTCGGTGCTGATCCCGGGTGCCTCAGCGCCGAAGCTCGTGACCGACGCGATGGTCGCCGACATGCGACCCGGGTCGGTCCTGGTCGACATCGCCATCGACCAGGGCGGCTGCTTCGAGGGCTCGCGGCCGACCACCCACGACGACCCGACGTTCGCGGTGCACGACGCCGTCTACTACTGCGTGGCGAACATGCCGGGCGCTGTACCCCGCACCAGCACGATCTCGCTGACGAACGCGACGCTGCCCTACGCGGTGGCGATCGCGGACCAGGGGTGGGAGCGCGCGCTCGAGTCCGACCCCGCCCTCGCGCTCGGGCTCAACGTGCACGCGGGCCGGGTGACGAACGAAGCCGTCGCCGCTGCGCACGGGCTGGTGGCCGCCGCACGCTGAGCCCACCGGAGCCCACCGGAGCCCACCGGCGGGGCGGGGGAGGGCCGCGCCTCCAGTCGGCCCTGCCGGTCAGGGACGCGAAAGCGACAGATCAGCGCCCAACTCTGGCGCCGATCTGTCGCTTTCGCGTCTACGCCGGGCCGGGCCGGGCCGGGCCGCGCCGCGCCGGGCCGGGCCGGGCCGCCGGGCCGGGCCTGGCCGCGCCGGGGGCTACGCGGTGCGCAGCGCGGCCGGGCGCGCAGCCCAGCCGGCGCGGGCACGCGCGACGAGCGTCACGACGACGACCACCACGGTGGCGCCGACGGCCGTGACCGCGGTCGGCACCGAGACCAGGGGCCCGTCCAGTCGGGCGACCGCGACCCACGCGAGCCCCCAGCCGAGCGCGAGCGTCGGCGAGATGCGCCCACGTCCGGTGACGGCCACGAGGACGCCGACGAGTCCAGCGACCGCTGCGACGACGACACCCCAGACGTCCTGACCGAGGCCGAGACCCCGGAAGCCCGCTGCCGTCAGGACCGCGGCCGTGTTCGCCGCCGTCGCCACGCACACCCAGCCGAGGTAGAGCCCGAACGTGCCGTCGGTGACGATCGCCTCGACCCGGCCGGACGGCGTCGTGCGCCGCAGGACCACGAAGGCCCAGGCGAGCACGCCGAGGAGCGCGACGATGATCGGTTCGCTGAGCCACAGGTACCCGAACTGCACGGACAGGATCCATGCCGCGTTGAGCAGCAGGGACAGCGTCGCGGGTACGGCGAGCCGGTCGTGGCGGGCGCGGTCGGCGGTGCGGGGGAGGAACTGCCACACGGCGAAGGCGATGAGCCCCACGTAGACGACGCTCCAGATCCCGAACGCCGGTCCTCCCGGTGCGATCGCGGTGGCGGAAGCCGAGAGTGCCCCGTCCGCCGCCTCCGCGATCGGGGTGCCCCCGGCCGCACCGGACCCGATGAACGAGCCCACCACGGCGACGACAGCGCTCACCGCGATCACGATCTTCCGCATCCACCGCATGGTCGTCCTCTCGTCAGCATGCTGAGGATCCGGACGCTACGCCGTCCCGCTGCCGTTCGCCCACCCGTTGCCCAGGGTGCGTACGGTGGTGCCGTGACCGTCGAGTTGAACACCGTGTACGTGGACCGCATCGCCCCGACGGCGAGTGGCACGCTCGACGACAGCTTCCGGATGATCGAGGAACACGGCGCCTCGGCGTGCATCGTGCTCGACCGGCCCGACGCCGTGGAGCTCGGGGACGTCGCAGTGGCCCTCGGGCTGCACGAGCTGGCCGTCGAGGACTCCGCCGAGGGGCATCAGCGGCCGAAGCTCGAGCGGTACGGTTCGACCCTCTTCGCGGTGCTCAAGCCCGCGGTGTACCGGGACGCCGAAGAAGAGGTCGAGTTCGGCGAGGTGCACGCCTTCGTCGGTGAGGACTTCTTCCTGGCCGTCGTGCAGGCAGACCCGCGCGGACCGAGGACCGTGCCGCGCGCCCTGCAGCGGATGAGCGGCAAGCCGGGCCTGGTCACCGCCGGGTCACAGGCGCAGCTCTGGGCACTGATGGACTCGATCGTCGACGACTACCGCCCGGTCATCGACGGTCTCGAGGAGGACATCAACCAGATCGAAGGCCAGCTGTTCTCGGGCAGCGCCGGGGTGTCCCGCCGCGTCTACGAGCTGTTCGGCGAGGTCGTCGACTTCCAGCGGGCAGCGCGCCCGCTCATCCGGATGATCGAGGACCTGCACCGCGGCGCCGAGAAGTACCACCTGCCGGTCGAGCTGCAGCGGCGGTTCCGCGACGTGCTGGACCACGTCATCCGGGTCGTCGAGCGCCTGGACACCTTCCGGCAGCTGCTGCAGAACGCGCTGACCGTCGACTCGACCCTGGCCGCGCAGAAGCAGAACGACGACACCAAGCGCATCTCCGGCTGGGCGGCGATCCTGTTCGCCCCGACGCTCATCGCGGCGATCTACGGCATGAACTTCACCCACATGCCGGAGCTGTCGTGGACGTGGGGCTACCCGCTGTCGATCCTCGCGATGGTGCTGTTCGCCGCGGTCCTGTACGCGGTGTTCAAGGTCAAACGCTGGTTCTGACCGCGACACCGCGTCAGTCCGCAGGGCGCCGCCGACGGACCGGGAGGCCCGGATCACCATCCGCGGGTCGGGACCGGACCGCGGGGGCGAGCCGAGCCTCCCGGCCGTCCCGGCGGAGCGCTCCCGCTACGCTTGCCGACATGCCACACAACGGTCACGCCAGCCCGGCCTGGGTGCTGAAGCTCGCCGTGGTCACCGGACTCGTCGGCGTCGCCGGCGGAGCCGCGGGGATCGCCGTGTGGCTCGCGCTCCAGCTCATCCAGTTCGTCGCCTTCGGGTACCCCTTCGCCGGCCACCACGAGGCCGCCGATGCTCCGTCGGGCCTGAACCGGTTCCTGGCGGTCCTGGCCGCCGGTGTCCTCACCGCGGTGGCGTGGTGGGCGATCCGCCGCTGGGGTCGACCCGTCGTCGGTGTGCCCGCTGCGGTCGGTGGCAAGCGGATGCCGTCCCTGGTGACCCTCGGCAACGCGGGCGTGCAGATCCTGGCGGTCGGGCTCGGCGCCTCGATCGGCAAAGAGGTCGCACCGCGGGAGATCGGCGCCTGGGCCGCCCAGCTGCTCACGGTCCGGGCCGGTCTGAGCCGGCGAGAGACCAAGGTGCTCGTGGCCTGCGGAGCGGCGGCCGGCCTGGCGGCGGTGTACGACGTCCCGCTCGGCGGGGCACTGTTCGCGGTGGAGGTCCTGCTCGGCGAGCTCACCCTCGCCACCGCGCTGCCCGCGTTCGTGACGAGTGCGGTGGCGGCGTTCGTCGCGCGGCTGGTGATCCCGGACGAGGTGCTCTACCACGTGCCCGCGATGCACCTCTCGCCCTCGCTGCTCGTCTGGGCGGTCGTCGTCGGGCCGCTGCTCGGGTTCGCCGGTGTCGGGTTCGTCAAGACCACGAACCGGCTGCAGGGCATCGCCCCGACCGGATGGAAGCTCCTCGTGGTGCTGCCGGTCGTCTTCGCACTCGTCGGCCTGGTCGCGGTGCCGTTCCCCGAGGTGATGGGCAACGGCCGGGCCCTCGGCATCGCGGCCATGAACGCCGACCTCGACGGCCCGACCCTGCTCGGCATGGCACCACTCCTGGCGCTGCTGGTGCTCGGTCTGCTGAAGACCGTCACCACCGCCGCGACGATCGGCGCCGGCGCGGTCGGTGGCACCCTGACGCCGTCGATCGCGATCGGGTCGGCACTCGGCGGGTTCCTCGGTGCCGCCTGGCTGCTGCTCTGGCCGGTGGACGGGGGCAGCATCGCCTCGTTCGCGTTCATCGGGGCGGCCGCGTTCCTGGCGACGACGATGCGCGCACCGTTCACGGCGCTCGTGCTCGTCGTCGAGTTCACGCAGCAGGGGACCGACATCCTCATCCCGTCCCTCCTGGCCGTCAGCGGGTCGGTCGCCGTCGGGTACGTGCTGGCCCGCCGCCGCAGCGCCCAGATGGCCTGAGCGCGGCGACCCTCCACCGGTGCTGGAGATCCGGTGAGGGACCCGGACCGAGCCGCTGCTCCGTGGTTAGCATCGGCGCCAGGACGCGGAGCACCAGGCACCGCGGCGAAGTGAGGAGCCGGTCATGGCGGGATTCGACGACATCGCGAAGAAGGCCCAGTCCTTCCTGCGGGACGGCAAGGTCCAGGACGCGCTCAAGAGCGAGAAGGCCGAGGGCGTCAGCGACAAGGTGTTCGACGGTGTCGCCGACGCCGTGAAGAAGGCCACCGGCGGCAAGTACGACGACAAGATCGACAAGGCCCGCGACGAGGCGGACAAGCGCGTCGGCAACGAGTAGCCCGGCGCGGCGCTGGCCCGACTGGACTGCACCGGGAAGAACGACCACGATTGACGGGTTGTCTCCCGTGAGACGCACAGGAGGGCCAGCACCGTGACGATCGTTGCACCAGCGCCGACGGACGACACCGTCGAACCGCTCACCGAGGACGAGGTCGCCCGCATCCGGGCCGACTTCCCGATCCTGCAGCAAGAGGTCAACGGGCAGCCACTGGCCTACCTCGACTCCGGGGCCACGGCCGAGCGACCCGTGCAGGTCCTCGACGCCGAACGTCGCTTCCTGGAGCACGACAACGCCGCCGTGCACCGCGGCGCACACACCCTCGCCGCGCTGAGCACCGACGCCTACGAGGACGCCCGCGCCACCGTCGCCCGCTTCATCGGCGCCGCGAACCCGTCCGAGGTGGTCTGGACGGCGAACGCCACCGATGCCCTCAACCTCGTCGCGTACGGCATCCGGAACGCCAGCGCCGGCCGCGGTGGTCCCGAGGCCGACCAGTTCCGGATCGGTGCCGGGGACGAGATCCTGGTCACCGAGGCCGAGCACCACGCCAACCTCGTGCCGTGGCAGGAGCTCGCCGCGGCCACCGGTGCGACGCTCCGCTGGGTACCGGTGGACGACACGGGCTGCTGGAGCGCCGCCGACGCACTCGCACACGTCACCGCCCACACCCGGGTCGTCGCGATCGCCCACGTCTCGAACGTCACCGGCATGGTCGCCCCGGTCGCCGAGGTCGTCGCCGCGGCACACGCGGTCGGAGCCCTCGTGGTCCTGGACGCCTGCCAGTCCGCGCCGCACCGTCCGCTGGACGTGCGCGCGCTGGACGTCGACTTCGCCGCGTTCTCCGGGCACAAGATGCTCGGACCGAACGGCATCGGCGTCCTCTGGGGGCGCCAGGCCCTGCTCGACGCGCTGCCGCCGTTCCGCACCGGTGGGTCCATGATCACGACCGTGACGATGGAGCACACCGACTTCATGCCGGCTCCCGAGCGTTTCGAGGCCGGCACCCAACCCGTGTCCCAGGCCGTGGCGCTCGCCGAGGCCGTCCGCTACCTGGAACGGATCGGCATGCGGCGCGTGCAGGCGCACGAGGAGCACCTGGCGCAGCGGATGCTCACCGGGCTCACCGCGGTGCCGGGCATCACCGTCGTCGGGCCGCCCGCCGGGGTCGCGCGCAGCGGCCTGGCCTCGTTCGTCGTCGACGGGGTGCACGCGCACGACGTGTCGCAGTACCTCGACGCGCAGGGCATCGCCGTCCGCTCGGGCCACCACTGCGCCCAGCCGCTGCACCGCCGGCTCGGCCTGACCGCGACGAGCCGGGCGAGCACGTACGTGTACACGACCGAGCAGGACGTCGACCGCTTCGTCACGGCCGTCGCCGAGATCCGCGGGTACTTCGGTGCCGACGCCGAGGACGCCTCGTGAGCAACCTCGACAGCCTGTACCAGCAGGTCATCCTGGACCACGCCAAGGCGCGGCACGGCGACGGCCCGCTCGAGCACGCCGACGCCGAGCACTTCGAACGGAACCCGACGTGCGGGGACGAGATCACCGTGCGGCTGCGTCTGGAGCCCGGCACCGACCGCATCGCGGAGGTCGCCTGGCAGGGGGACGGCTGCTCGATCTCGATGGCATCCGCTTCCGTGCTGACCGACATGGCCGTCGGGCGGACCGTTCCGGAACTGTTGGCGCTGACCGAGGAGTTCCGCACGATGATGCGCTCCCGCGGCGCCGGCGAGCCGGACGAGGACGTGCTCGAGGACCTCGTCGCGTTCCACGGGGTCTCGAAGTTCGTCATGCGCGTCAAGTGCGGGATGCTCGCCTGGGTCGCCGCCGAGACGGCGGCGCAGCAGGCGGTCGCGGCGCGCTGAGCGGCGGTCCCGCGCCGCGGATCGCGGAAGCGGCGACGCCCGACCACCGGACGGGAGGCGCGGTGCCAGTGGGTGCCGTGCCTCCCGTCGCCGTGTTCCTCGATCACGGCATCCGCACCGCTACGCTGCAGCCCATGGCGGGTGAGGTGACGGGCGCAGGGATCGTGTTCCTCCACGCCTCGAACCGGAGCACGGACCGTGCCTGGTCGGCCGTCGGGGGCCTTCCGGGTGCGCGGTTCGCCGTGATGCCCGGCTACGACTCCACAGAGCCGGTCTGGTTCGACCAGGACCGGTGGGAGCATCGCCTGCTCGAAGCGTGCGGCACCGGAGCTGCCATCGCGGCGCATTCCTTCGGCGCCCCGGTCGCCATGCGTGCCGCGGTCCGTCGGCCGGAAGTGGTCCGGGCGCTCGTGCTGTTCGAACCCGGCGCCTACGCCCTGGCGCGGGGGAACCCGGCTGTCGAGGACCACGTCCGCCGCGTGCAACCGGTGCTCGACCGCGCGTCGGAACTGCCGCCTGCGGAGTTCGCCGTCGCCTTCACCGCGGCCGTCTCCCGACGCACGATCGCGTCGCCGACGGGAGCGGGCGACTTGCTCGCTGCCGAGCGGCAGCGTCGGTTGCCCGGACCGTGGACGTTGGACACTCCGGGCTGCATCGGCGTGCCCACGCTGGTGGTCACTGGCGGGTGGAACGACGAGTACGAGGCCATCGCCTCCCGGATCGTCGGTGCCCGCCACGTGACACTCGTCGGCCACGGTCACCGGCCGCAGGACCACCCGGACGCCGCCGGGGTGGTGCGCGCGTTCCTCGACCAGACCTGACGCGCCCGACTGACGACGCCGGTCAGTCGGCGACGTCGGCCGGGTCGGGCTGCCGGTCGGCTCCGTCGCTGCGGAGCGACCGGACCATGCTCCGCAGGAGTCGCCTGGCGGCTGCTCGGTCGTCCTCGTCGAGGTCGCCGAGCATACGGTCCTCGACGGAGCGGACGGCAGCGGTCGCCGCGGCCAGGTCCCGCCGCCCACGATCGGTCAGTCGTGCCGGCATGACCCTGCCGGCACGGGCCTCCGTGGGCCTCGTGACGACGCCGTCCCGCTCCAGTGTCCGCAGGAGGACGTTCATCGACTGCCGGGTCACGAACGTGCCGCGGGCCAGTTCGGAGTTCGACGAGCCCGGCCGCTGGGCGAGCAGTTCCAGGCAGGCGTAGTGCGTCACGGTCATGCCGAGCGGCCTGAGGACGGCCTCCATCGACGCACGGAGCGCGCTCGCGGTCTCCTTGAGGAGGTACCCGATCGACGTCGGCAGGTCGACGCCGTGTCCGTCTTGACTCATGTCAGTAGTCTGACATACGCTCGTCCATGTCAGAAGCCTGACATCAACAGAAGGAGCAACCCCAAGCCCGTCACCGGCCCCGACTTCGTCTCCCTGCAGGTCCGCGACCTCGACGCCTCGCAGGCGTTCTACGAGCGGTACCTCGGCCTGGTCCGCTCGCCCGCCGGCCCCCCGCACGCCGTGGTCTTCACCACGACGCCGATCGCCTTCGCGCTGCGGGACATCGTTCCCGGAACCGACCTCGCCGCGGCGGACCAGCCCGGCGTCGGCGTCGCGCTCTGGCTGCACGGCACCGAGGTCCAGGCGATGCACGACGCGCTGCAGGCCGACGGCCACCGCATCGTCGCCGCGCCGATCGACGGGCCGTTCGGTCGGACGTTCACCTTCGCCGACCCGGACGGCTACCACGTGACGCTGCACGACAAGGCCTGACGCGGTCGTCGGCCCCGCGCGCAGCGCACCGAGCGCGGGGCGGCGGACGCCGGCGTCACGGGGCGTCACGGTCCGTGACGCACCCCCGGTGCCCGTCGTACGGTCGCGTCGTGACCACGAACCGCGAGCCCCGGCAGATCCGCTTCAACGCGTTCGACATGAACTGCGTCGCCCACCAGTCCTCCGGACTGTGGCGCCACCCGCGCGACCGTTCCCGGCACTACAACGACCTGTCCTACTGGACCGACCTGGCGAAGACGCTCGAGCGCGGTGCGTTCGACGGCATCTTCATCGCCGACGTCCTGGGCACGTACGACGTGTACGGCGGCACGAACGAGGCGGCGCTCCGCACCGGGTCGCAGGTACCGGTGAACGACCCGATCCTGCTCGTGTCGGCGATGGCGGCCGTCACCGAGCACCTGGGGTTCGGGATCACCGCCGGCACCGCCTACGAGCACCCGTACCCGTTCGCCCGACGCATCTCGACACTCGACCACCTGACGAAGGGCCGCGTCGGCTGGAACGTCGTCACCGGGTACCTGCCGAGCGCCGCCCGCAACATGGGGCAGACCGACCAGCTCAGCCACGACGACCGGTACGACGTCGCCGACGAGTACCTCGAGGTCCTCTACAAGCTGTGGGAGGGCTCGTGGGAGGACGACGCCGTCATCGAGGACCGCGAGACCGGCGTCTTCACCGACCCGGCGAAGGTGCACCCGATCGAACACCACGGCAAGCACTTCGACGTGCCGGGCATCCATCTGTCGGAGCCCTCCGTGCAGCGCTCACCCGTCATCTACCAGGCCGGTGCGTCACCGCGCGGCATCCGCTTCGCGGCCGAGAACGCCGAGGCCGTCTTCGTCGGGGCGCCCACCCTGCCGCAGCTCGCGGTGACCGTCGGCAAGATCCGGGACGCCCTGGAGGCTGCTGGTCGCGACCGGTACGCCGCCAAGGTCTACACGCTGCTCACCGTGATCACCGACGAGACAGACGAGCTCGCGCAGGCGAAGTACCGCGACTACCTCTCGTACGCGTCCGAGGAGGGCGCGCTCGTGCTCAACTCCGGCTGGATGGGTGTCGACCTGTCGCAGTACGACCTGGACGAACCGCTCGGCAACATCGAGTCCAACGCCATCCAGTCGGCCGCCGCGAACCTGTCCGCCGCGACGGGTGAGGACGGCACCACCTGGGCGGTCCGCGACATCGCGCGGCAGACGGCGATCGGCGGCCTCGGCCCGGTCGAGGTCGGCAGCGGGGCGACGATCGCGCAGCGGCTCGTCGACATCCAGGAGCAGACCGACGTCGACGGGTTCAACCTGGCGTACGCGGTGACTCCGGGCACGTGGGAGGACGTCATCGAGTTCGTCATCCCGGAGCTCCGGGCCCGCGGTGCCTACCCCGAGGGGTACCGCGAGGGGTCGCTGCGGAACAAGCTGTCCGGGCGCGGGGACCGGCTGCCGGAGGAGCACCGCGGAGCGTCGTTCCGGGTGCGGGAGCCCGCGTCGGCATGACGGACTGACCATCGGAGGTCCGGCCGGCGCCCGCCGACCGGCGAGGCCACGCAGGGGCCCGGTCGTAGGGTGGGCGGGTGATGGAGTGGACGGCAGCCGTGCGGGTCGCCGAGCCAGGGTCTCGGGAATTCGATGCTGCCTGCATCGACCTCTGGGCCGCGGCGGTCGCCGCACGTGACGGTCGCCCCGAGGACCCGGCGGTCCGGGCACGAGCGGCGGAGAAGTTCGCCGCCGGACGCGTCGCCTTCGTGGTCGCGCCGGGGGCAGACGGCGCGGTCCGTGGTTTCGCCCTCGTCACGACACCGGGCAGCGGTGGAGGAGCGAGCCCGTCGGACGCCGCGTACCTGAGCCTGCTCGCTGTCGATCCGTCGGCGCAGGGCAGCGGTCTCGGCCGCGCGCTCCTCGTCGCCGCGGTGCAGGAAGTCCGCGCCGCCGGACACGAGCACTGCATGTTGCACGCGCTCGAGGACAACGCCCCCGCCCTCCGCCTCTACCGCAGCGCGGGGTTCCGGCCGGTGGGCGAGCCGTTCCCGCACGCGCTGAGCGGCCGACCGACGCGGACCTACGTGGTCTGACCCGCGCCTCCCGGACGGGACGGCACGACCGGCGCCCAGTCGCCCTGCCCGGCGACCCGACCGTCCCCGGAGGACCGACCCGTCACTCGACGCCGGACCCACGGGACGACGTGGTCGCGGTAGTACCGGAGTTCCTCGCCCACCGACGTCTTCGTCGCGTCCGGCACGCGCGGGACCGCGGCCTCCGGACCGTCGGCGATCGCGTGCAGTGCCAGGTCGGCGACCCGCTGGTGTCCGAGCGGGTTCATGTGCAGGCGGTCCTCGGACCAGAACTCGGCGCGGCCGAGATGCGCGTCGCGTGAGACGTCGACGAACGGCAGCCCGCGCTCGCGACTGAACCCGGTCAGCGCCTCGGCCCAGGCGTCACCGCGGGCGTTGATGAGCCGTCCGAGGGGCAGTCGTGCACTCGGGTCGGCGGGGCTGAGCAGTGCGAGCCGGATCCCGCGGGCGGCGACGACGTCCGCGGCCTCGGCCAGGCGTCCGAGCAGCACGTCGACGTCGTAGCCGGGGCGGAGCATGTCGTTGCCGCCGCCGCAGAAGGTGATGAGCGTCGGTGCCGGGTCGAGGGCGAGGGCGGCGTCCAGCTGCCCGTCGAGGACCCCCGCGAGCAGACGACCGCGGATCGCCAGGTTGGCGTACGAGACCGGCCCGGACAGGTGGTCCGCCAGGCCGACCGCCAGGCGCCCCGCCCAACCGGGGAACGGGACGTCCCCGTCGTCGCCGACACCCTCGGAGAAGCTGTCCCCGATGGCGACGTAGCGGACGGGATCGGTGCGGGCGGGCACGGCGGACATGGTCCTCCTCGGTGAGACTCGGTCGTGGCGTCATCCATCGTGCTCCTCATGCGCAGGCCGTGCTGAGGGAAGGCTTGCCTCACCACGAAATGCCCGGTCAGGGCAGCCTTCCCTTGCTGGTGCGATCAGCTGACAAGTGCTTTCCTTTCCTCATGTCGACCGCTGCTGACCTCGCGCTCCCCGCCACCGGGCACGACGACGCCACGAGCGCCGCCCGCCTGAACTGGTTGCGCGCCGGGGTCCTGGGCGCCAACGACGGCATCGTGTCCGTCGCCGCCGTCCTCGTCGGTGTCGCCGGGACCGGCGCGGCCGCCGGACCGGTCCTGGCCGCGGGCACGGCTGCCCTCGTCGGTGGCGCCGTGTCGATGGCGCTCGGCGAGTACGTGTCCGTCAGTGGCGCCCGTGACGCCCAGCGCACCGGGCAGGCCGCACACCAGGCACAGCTCGAGGCCGAGTCCGAGGACCAGGCCACCATTGCGGCGCACTACCGCGGGCTCGGGGTCTCCCCAGACGTCGCCGAGACCGTCGCCGCCGAACTCGTGCGCCCCGAGGTCCGGGACCGCCGTGCCGCCGCTGCCCTCCGCGACGCCGAGGACGAGGTCGTCAGCCCCTGGCGCGCCGCCTGGGTCTCCGCCGCGACCTTCACCGTCGGTGCCGCCCTGCCGTTCCTCGCGATGCTGCTCGCGCCGGCGTCGAGCCAGATCCTCGTCACCGTCGTCGCCGTCCTCATCGCGCTCGCCGTCACCGGCACCACCGGCGCGACCCTCGGTGGTGCACCCCGCGGTCGGGCGACCGTCCGCGTCGTGCTCGGGGGAGCACTCGCACTCGCTGCCACCTACGGCGCCGGGACCCTGCTCGGGGCACACGTGTCCTGACGCGGGTGCGACGCGCTCGACGCGCGGGTCACGTCGCGCACGTCGCCTCGCGTCGTGCGCGTGGGTCCGGCCCGAGATGCCGAGATGCCGAGATGCCGAGATGCCGGCATCTCGCGAGTCGAGCGGCCAGCATCTCGGCGCCCGGACGATCTGCGCGCGGCGAGTTGCGACGTCACGTGACGCGCGGCGGTGGGGTGGGACGTGGGCGCAGGAGCGCGCCGACGGACGGGAGGCCCGGACCGCGTGACCGACGTCGGTCACGTGATCCGGGCCTCCCGTCCGGCACGGCACCGGGTCAGTCCCCGGCGGTCAGCACCGCCTTCGGCACCCGGTGCAGCGTGACGGCACCGACCGCGTCGAACGGGTGCAGCGGGTCCGCAGCGCCGGACCCCGTCGGCCCGCCGAGCTTCGAGTCGCCCACGGCGCTGAGTACCGCGTAGGCGTCGTCCGGGGTCCAGCCGTGCTCGTCGACGAGGAACGCGAAGGCGTCCTCGTACCCGCGGCGGATGCTCTCCTGCACCGGCTCGCCGAGCCCGACGAAGAGCCACTCGTCCGCGGTCTCGATGCGTGGCGCGCGGAGCGCGGGGCCGCCCTTGACCAGGTCGACCGACACGACGGCGGTGCCCTGCGCCTCGATCGCGACGAAGGACGATTCGCCCTCGGCCATGATCGCGTGGATGTCGCCGATCGACAGCAGCGCGCCCGGCACCCGGACCGGCAGGTACACCGTCGAGCCGGGGCGGGCCTCGGTGACGTCCATGTTCCCGCCCTCGGCGTACGCGGGCATGATCGTGGAGTTCTCGCCCTCCGCCGGTGCGGTGCCGATGCAGCCGATCATCGGCCGGACCGGGAAGGCGTGCCGGTCCGAGACGCGCACGACGCCGTCCTCGATCGGGCAGCGGCGGGTGAACACCCGGTCGCCCATCACGTGCTGCAGGGCTCCGGACCCCGGCAGCGAGACCGACCAGCCGTGCGTGGTCAGTTCGATGTCGTGGATCGTCACCGCGAGGGTGTCGCCCGGTTCAGCGCCCTCGACGTACACCGGACCCGTCACCGGGTTGATCGGTGCCTGCAGCTGGGCCATGTCGTGGTGCTCGTCGAGTTCGGCGTAGACGGCGTCGGTCGTCTCGAAGCCGATCGTCTCGCCGGTGCCGGGGGCGATCGTCAGCACGGGCTCCCGGTCGGCGGAGTACCCGGGACGGCCGAGCGTGTTCGGCAGGTGGTGGTCGGCGGTCATCGGTGGTCCTCGTCCGTCGAGATCGGGCTGGCGGTCGTGCTGCTGACGGGCGCGCCGGTGGGGTCGCCTTCACCCAGCGTGCCCGGCTCCTCGGAACCGACCTCGGTGGAACGGCCGGTGGAGCGGTAGTACAGGAAGACGCCGGCGCCGACGATGAGCCAGACGATGCCGCCGACCTTGGCCTCGACGGCCGCGTTGAGCAGCACGTACCCGATGATCAGGAACCCGATCAGCGGCACGACCAGGTGCAGCAGCCAGTTGCGCGACTTCCCCTTCACGATGTGGTGCACGAACACCGACACGTGCAGGAGCATGAAGCCGAACAGGGCACCGAAGTTCACCAGCGACGAGATCGTGTCGATCTGCCCGACGAAGAACAGCACCAGGATCGCGGACAGCACCGAGACGACGAGGATCGCGTTCTGCGGGACCTGACGGCCGTTGAGCTTGTGCAGGAAGGCGGGTAGCTGCCGGTCACGGCTCATCGAGAACAGCAGGCGGCTCGTCGCAGCCTGCGCGGCCATGGCGTTCGCGATGCCGACGGCCAGGACGTTGACCGCGAAGAACGCCGTCGCCCACCCGCTCGACGACGCCTGCTCGACGATCGTGAAGAACGCGTTGCCTGCCTCGCTGTCCGAGAAGGAGTCACGGCCGGCGGCCAGGGCGCTGGCGAGCCACGTCTGCACGACGAACAAGAACGCGACGATGACGAGCGCCAGGATCATCGCGAGACCGGCACCGCCGCGGCGGCCGGTGGACTCCTCGGACAGCGTGGAGATGCCGTCGAAGCCCAGGAAGCTCAGCACCGCGATCGACAGCGCGGAGGCGATCAGTGGCGCCGACACCTTCGCCGGGTCGAACACCTGGTCGGTGCTGAAGGACGCTCCCGGGACCGTGCCGCCGGTCAGCGCGATCACCGCGATGACGACGAAGACGACGACGAACACCAGCTCGATGAGCAGGAAGATGCGGTTCGCGAGCTTCAGCGAGGACACCCCGGCCAGGTTGATCACGGTGTTGATCGCCACGAAGACGAGCGCCCACAGCCACCGCGGGGTGCCCGGGAAGATGCCGACCATGCTCTCCGCCGCGAACACGTAGAGCAGCGTCGGGACGAGCAGGTAGTCGAGCAGGATCGCCCAGCCGGCGAAGAAGCCCGCCGTCGGGTGGATACCGCGGCCGACGTACGAGAAGACGCTGCCGGCCAGGGGGATCGACTTCGCCATCTGGGCGTACGCCACGGCGGTGAAGATCATCGCGACGAGGCCGACCAGGTAGACGAGCGGCACCATGCCGGACGACGCGTTGTAGACGGTGCCGAAGATCGCCCACGGGGCGATCGGCACCATGAAGACGAGCCCGTAGACGAGCAGGTCGGTGGTGGAGACGGAGCGTTTGAGCTCCTGCTTGTAGCCGTAGGCCTCGAGCTGCTGCTGTGCGGAGAGCTCGCTGTGCTGCTGCGACATGTCGGGTTCCGTTTCGGGGAGGAGGGACGGTGCAGGGATGGGCGGGTCAGCCGGTGGGCTGGACGTCGTGCTCGGCCAGGAAGGCGCCGATGACGCGACGGAACTCCTGCGGCTGCTCCAGGTGGGTGCAGTGGCTGGCGCCGGGGAAGACGTGCTGGCGTGCGTCCGTGATGTGCTGCACGAACGGCTGCCAGGTGGCGTGGGTCGCTTCGTCGTGCTCACCGGCGACGACGAGGGTCGGGACGTCCACCTGGTCGAGGCGGTCGATGACGGACCAGTCCCGCAGCGAGCCGATGACGTGGAACTCGTTCGGCCCGTTCATCGTGTGGTAGACGGTCGGCTCCGCTTCCATCTGCTCCTCGGAGGCCACGAAGTCCGCGGGCATCGGGACCACTCGGCAGACGTGGCGCTCGTAGAAGACCTGCGTGGCGGCGAGGTACTCCGGGTCCTCGACGGTGCCCGCGGCCTCGTGCCGGGTGAGGGCGTCCTGCACGTCGTCGGGCAGCTGCGCACGGAGTTCCGCCGCCCCGTCGACCCACAGCTGCATGGAAGCGGGGGAGTTGCAGATGGACAGGCTCGCGATGCCACCCGGTCGTCGGACGGCGATCTCGGCTCCGAGCATGCCGCCCCAGGACTGCCCGAGGACGTGGTGCTCGCCGAGGTCCAGGTGCGCGACGAGCGCGAGGTACTCGTCGACGAAGAGCTGCGGCTGCCAGAGGTCGGCGGGGGCGTCGGGGCGGTGGCTGCTCCGGCCGCAACCGAACTGGTCGTGGTGCACCACCGTCCGACCCGTCTCGTCGGCGAAGGCCTCGAGGTTCCGGAGGTAGTCGTGGGCCATCCCCGGGCCGCCGTGCAGCACGACGAGGGGCAGCGCACCCGGGACGGGGCGGTCGGGTTCGGTGATCCGGTACCAGGTCTCGCCGTCCTGGAACGGCATCGTGCTCTCGGTGATGCGGGACATGGGGTGAGCATGGCCCGTCGAAAGGTCCCAGGCAAGACCTTTTCCGCTCGTTTAACGTGGCCGTAACAGGACACCCGGGCGACCGGGGTCAGGGTGGAGGGCGGAAGGGGTGCCGGTGACCGATCGCGCGACGGAGACCCGGGTCGACGAGGTCGAGGACCGGCTCGTGACCGCGGTCGCCGTCGGTGAGTACCTCCCCGGCTCCCGGCTGCCACCCGAACGCGAACTCGCCGGCCTGCTCGGGGTCGCCCGCGTCACGGTCCGCGGCGCGCTCGCCCGGCTCGTCGACCGCGGGTTGCTCGAGACCCGACGCGGCCGGGGCGGCGGGACCTTCGTCCGCGACCAGGAGGCCGGTGCCGCCTCGGACTCGGTGGGGCGCACGCTCCTGGCACGGTGGGCGGGGATCCAGGACACGGCCGACGCGATCGCGATCCTGCACGGTGCGCTCGCCGCAGCCGCCGCCGAACGGATCACCGCGGACCAGGCAGCCGGACTCCGGGAACGACTCGAGGCCTTCCGCACCGCGACCTCGGGGTTCGCCAAGCAGCAGGCCGACGCGGTCCTGCACCGCAGCATCATCGACGCAGCGCAGAACGAGGTGCTCCGCAGCACGCTCGCGTCGCTCGAGTCGCAGATCTCGATCGCGGCACCGGCGCACCTCTGGGGGACCGTCGACGGGATGGCGGCGATGGAGGCCCGGGCGCTGCGGGACCACGAGGAACTGGTCGACGCGGTCTGTGCGGGACGGGTGGCGGACGCCGGGCGGATCGCACGGCAGCACGTGGGGATCGACGTCGAGTTGCTGGAGCGCGCGATGCTCCGGGCGGGACAGGTGCCGACCGGGCCGGTGTGACGGTGCCGGACCGGTGTGACGTGCCCGGGGGGGCAGGGACACGGGAGGCCCGTGGCGGAGTCGCCACGGGCCTCCCGTGCTGCTGGTGCTGCTGGTGGTGCTGCCGGTGTCGTCCGGGTCAGACGTCGCGGCGCTTGGCGACGGTCATCGCCAGGGCGTTCACGACGACGACCTCGGCCAAGAGCACACCGGCACCGCTCCAGCCGTTGAGCGTGATGCCCTTCGGCGCGGGGGCACCCGAGTCGAACTGGTACAGGTGGGCACCGGCCGCGTCGGGCAGGAACTGGGTCACGTCGTTCAGCCAGTCGAGGTTTGCCAGCCCGGCGACGAGGCTGATGACCACGGGCAGGACCAGCAGGATGCCGAGCGTGATCGCGATGCCGCCCGCGCTCGAACGGACGAGCAGGCCGATGCCGAAGGCGAGCAGTGCCAGCAGGGTGACGTCCACCGACGCACCGAGGATCGGCATCCAGACGGACGGGTCGGCCAGGTCGGGTTCGAGTCCCTTGCCGACCTGCAGGGCCGTCGAGATCGCGACGCCGATCCAGTTCGCCACCGCGCTGACGACGAAGGTGGTGACCGCGAGGACGGTCGCCTTCGCGACCAGGGCGCCGAGCCGACCGGGGTCGGCGGTGAAGGTCGACCGGATCTGTCCGGTGGCGTACTCGCCGGTGATGATGAGCACACCGAGCACGCCGACGACCAGGGCGGTCAGGTAGACGCTGATCGTGTTGATGCTGACGATCATGGCGTTCGCGCCGACGGTGCTCTGCTCGGTCCGTCCCGGTTCGAAGGCGGACCCGAGCAGGACGGCCAGGCCGAGGGTCAGGACGGCGATGACGGCGTAGCACCAGAACGTCGACCGGATGCTCCGGAACTTGATCCACTCGCTGCGGACGAGTCGGGTGTAGCCGAGGTGCACGTCACGCGAGGACAGGTCCCCCCGGTGGCGGTGCTGCTGGGTCGTCGGCTGGTCGGTCTTCTGCGGGGTGCTCATCGGGCTCCCTCCGATCGGTACTCGACGTCGTCGCGGGTGAGTGCCATGTAGGCCTCTTCCAGGCTCGCGCCGGTCGGCGTGAGCTCGTGCAGGACGACGCCGGCACGGGCGGCGATGTCGCCGACGGTCGGTGCGTCCGGCCCGACGACGAGGAACGAGCCGTCCTCGCGCTGGGTGACCGTCGCGTTCGGGCCGATGGCGGTGAACAACTGGTCCGGCATCGGGGTGCGGACGACGACGCGCGCCAGGCTCACGTTGCCCGCGTGGTCACCGGCACCGGCGACGAACTCGGCGATCGGGGCGTCGGCGAGCACCTTGCCGCGACCGAGCACGACCACGCGGTCGGCGGTCTGGGCCATCTCGCTCATCAGGTGGCTGGAGAGGAACACGGTCCGGCCCTCTCCGGCCATCCGACGGGCGAGCTGTCGGACCCAGAGGACCCCGTCAGGGTCCAGGCCGTTCACGGGCTCGTCGAGGATCAGGGTCTGCGGGTCGCCGAGCAGCGCTGCGGCGATGCCGAGCCGCTGCCCCATGCCGAGCGAGAAGCCGCCGACCCGCTTGCGGGCGACGGACTCGATGCCGGTCATGTCCATGACCTCGTGCACCCGCCGCTTCGGGATGCCGTGCGTCGCGGCGAGCGCGAGGAGGTGGTTGTACGCGCTCCGACCGGAGTGCACCGCCTTCGCCTCGAGCAGTGCGCCGACCTGCCGGAGCGGGTCGCGGTAGCTCTGGTACGGGCGGCCGTTCACCGTCGCCGTACCGGAGGTCGGCTCGTCGAGCCCCATGATCATGCGCATGGTGGTCGACTTGCCGGCGCCGTTCGGGCCGAGGAAGCCGGTGACGCTGCCGGGGTGCACGACGAACGAGACGTCGTCGACCGCGAGTTTGGGGCCGTAGCGCTTGGAGAGGTGCTGTACTTCGATCATCGCCGCCCACCGTACGGGGACGCCGGAGCCGGCCGCCTCCCCCTGGAGGCGGAGATCGCGACGTGCCTCGTGATCCTGCCGAGCGCCTCCCGTCGGCGACGGACGAACACCGGTGTCCGGCGCCGAAGCCTCCCGCCACTTCGGAACGATCGTTCCAAGGCGGGTGTGATGTCACACGGTCGTCACACAGGGGAAACGGGCGGCGCGACCGAGGTCCGTAGCTTCGTGCCCAGGCAGACGCCGACCTCACCCTCTCCCACTCCGGAGGACGTCATGGCAACAGAAGTCGCGACACCCGTCGCAGCGCCCCACGCCCCCCTCACGCCGACCGCCCCTGCGGGCGCCGGCCTGATCAAGCCCGGGTACGACCCGGCCCTCACGAACGAGGACCTCGCCCCGCTGCGGAAGCAGACCTGGACCAGCTACAACGTGTTCGCGTTCTGGATGTCGGACGTGCACTCCGTCGGCGGGTACGTCACCGCCGGCTCGCTCTTCGCGCTCGGGATCGCCAGCTGGCAGGTGCTCGTCGCCCTGGTCGTCGGCATCCTGATCGTGCAGGTCTTCGCGAACCTCGTCGCGAAGCCGTCGCAGCGCACCGGCGTGCCGTACCCGGTGATCAACCGCGCGGTCTTCGGGGTCCTCGGTGCGAACGTCCCCGCGATCATCCGCGGCCTCATCGCGATGGCCTGGTACGGCGTGCAGACCTTCCTGGCCGCCCAGTCGCTCAACATCGTGTTCCTCAAGTTCATCCCCGGCGCAGCCGCCCTCCTGGAGCCGTCGTTCCTCGGGTTGAACGCGCTCGGTTGGATCTCCTACGCCGTCCTCTGGGTCGCACAGGGCGCCCTGTTCTGGATGGGCATGGACGCGATCCGGAAGTTCATCGACTGGGCTGGTCCCGCGGTGTACGTCGTGATGATCGCGCTCGCCGTGTACCTCGTCGCGACCGCCGGCATCGGCAACATCTCACTGACGCTCTCGGTCGGTGCGCCGATGTCCTTCGGTGCGAGCATCCCGGTGATGCTGTCCGCGATCGCCCTGGTCGTCAGCTACTTCTCCAGCCCGATGCTCAACTTCGGCGACTTCTCGCGGTACGGCAGGTCCTTCGCGGCCGTCAAGCGCGGCAACATGCTCGGCCTGCCGGTCAACTTCCTGTTCTTCTCGATCCTCACCGTGCTGTGCGCCAGTGCGACCGTCCCGGTGTTCGGCAAGCTCATCACCGACCCGATCGAGACCGTGCAGGCCATCGGCGCCCCGTTCGCGATCCTGCTCGGCGGACTGACCTTCGTCACCGCGACGGTCGGCATCAACATCGTCGCCAACTTCATCAGCCCCGCGTTCGACTTCTCGAACGTTTCACCCCGCCGGATCAGCTGGCGGATGGGCGGCATGATCGCCGCGGTCGGGTCCGTGCTGCTCACCCCGTGGAACTGGTACGGCAACGACCAGGCGATCCTCTACACGCTCGGCGTCCTCGGGGCACTGATCGGCCCGCTCTTCGGCATCCTGATCGCCGGCTACTACATCGTCGGCAAGCAGCGGGTCGCCGTGGACGACATGTACTCCAAGGACCCGGCCGGCCGGTACTGGTACCGGAAGGGGTTCAACCCGAACGCCATCTGGACGCTCGTCACGACCGGTGCGGTGTCCGTCGCCAGCGCTGTGCTCCCGCCGGCCCTCGGGGTCGTCCCGTGGCTGAGCAGCTACAGCTGGTTCATCGGCTGCGGCCTCGGTCTCGTCGTCTTCTGGGCGCTCGAGCGTCGGTCGCCCGCCATGCCGCTCCTCGACGCCGACGACCCGACGGTCGACGACGGCGCCGCCCTCGGCCGCGCCTGACCGCCCTCGGTCGCGCCTGACCGGGGACCCTCCCTGCACAGGGGCACCGCCGCACCGACTCCGGCAGGTGCCCCTGTGGACAGCCGGGAGGCCCGCCACCAGCCCGCGAGGATCGTCACCACCCACGCTCCACCCGCTCCACCGGAAGGACCCTCGATGCGCATCCGCGTCGTCAACCCCAACACCACCGTGTCGATGACGGCGGCCATCGGCCGTGCCGCAGCCGCTGTCGCCGGACCGGGAACGGTCATCGAAGCCGTCCAGCCCAGCATGGGTCCGGCGTCGATCGAGAGCCACTACGAGGAAGCGCTGGCCGTGCCGGGGCTCCTCGAGCAGGTGCTCGCCGGGGAGCGCGACGGGGTGGACGCCACCGTCGTCGCGTGCTTCGGGGACCCGGGCATCGACGCGGCGCGCGAGATCGCCCGCGGCCCGGTGATCGGCATCGCCGAAGGGGCGTTCCGGACCGCCGCGATGCTCGGTCGGCGCTTCGGCGTCGTGACCACGCTCGAGCGGACGACCGGCCGTGCACGCGAACTCGCCGACCGCTACGGCTGTGCGTCCCTGCTGACCGAGGTCCGGGCGTGCGAGGTGCCCGTGCTGCAGCTCGACGATCCGTCCTCCGGCGCCCGGCAGCTCGTGGTCGACGAGTGCCGTCGGGTGGTCGCGAACGGCGCCGACGCCGTGGTGCTGGGCTGTGCGGGGATGGCGGAGTTCTGCGCATCGGTGTCCGAGGAGATCGGGGCCCCGGTCGTCGACGGCGTCAGCGCCACGACCCTCCTCGCCGAGACGCTCATCCGACTCGGGCTGACCACCGGCAAGCACGGCGAGTACGCGCCGCCGCCGCCCAAACGGTTCACCGGGGCGCTCGCGTCCTTCGAGCTCGGCGGCGCCCGCGCGACGGTCGGAGCGGACGCATGACGAGCCTCCAGACCGCCGCGGTGGCGGACGCCGTCACGCCCGCCGACCTCGTGCTCCGTGCCCGCCGAACGTGGGTCGACGGCGCTTTCCGACCCGCCGCCGTCGTCGTCCGCGACGGGCGTGTGGCGTCCGTCGAGCCGCTCGACACCGACGTCGTCGGGTACCACGACGAGACCGTCCCCGACGCCCACGTCCTGTTGCCCGGGCTCGTCGACACCCACGTCCACGTGAACGAGCCCGGGCGCACCGAGTGGGAGGGCTTCGCGTCCGCCACCCGCGCAGCCGCCCTCGGCGGGGTGACCACCGTCATCGACATGCCGCTCAACTCGATCCCGGCCACCGTGGACGTCCCCGCGCTGCAGGTCAAACGGGCCAGTGCCGCCGGACGCGTCGCGGTCGACGTCGGGTTCTGGGGCGGAGCGGTCCCGGACAACGCCGGCACCCTCGCCGGCCTGCACGACGCCGGGGTCTTCGGCTTCAAGTGCTTCACCGCCCCGTCCGGGGTCGACGAGTTCCCGCACCTCGACCCGACGCAGCTCCGGGCCGCGATCGCCGAGGTCGCCGCCCTCGACGCGCTCCTCATCGTCCACGCCGAGGACCCGGACCACCTCGTCGAGCACGACGCCCTCGGCCCGCGCTACCAGGACTTCCTCGACACCCGACCCGTCCAGGCGGAACGGTCCGCGATCGCCCGCGTGATCGACGGTGCGCGGGAGACCGGTGCCCGGGTGCACGTCCTCCACCTCTCCGACGCCGGCGCGCTCCCGATGATCCGCGCGGCGAAGGACGACGGCGTGCGGATCACCGTCGAGACCTGCCCGCACTACCTGGCCTTCGAGTCCGGCTCGATCCCGGACGGTGCCACGGCCTACAAGTGCTGCCCGCCGATCCGCGACGACGCCAACCGGGACGCACTGTGGGCCGGCCTCCTCGACGGCACCATCGACATGGTGGTCTCGGACCACTCGCCCTCGACCGCCGACCTCAAGGTCGACGACTGGGGCCTCGCCTGGGGCGGCATCGCCGGCCTGCAGGTGGGCTTCCGAGCGCTGTGGACCGAGGCCGCCCGCCGGGGGCTGCCCCTCGAGGCGGTCCTGCCCGCCGTGACCACCGGACCGGCGGCGCTCGCCGGGTTCACCGACCGTGGCCGGATCGTGCCGGGTGCGCTCGCACACTTCGCCGTGTTCGAACCGGACGTCGAGTCCACGATCGACGTCGACGCCCTGGCACACCGGAACCCGGTGTCCGCGTTCGACGGGCTCCAGGTCCGCGGCCGGGTCACCCAGACGTGGCTCCGCGGGCGGCGTGTCACCGGCACCACCGACGGCGTCACGACGGTGGACGTGGTCGCCGGGGAGCTGGTGGACCGTGGCTGAGACACGCACCGCCGCCGACGTGCACGTCGGGTCGACGCCCGACGACGTCCTGTGGGGGCAGCTGCCGAGCCGCGACGACGCCCCCGTCCGCGCGGTCGCCCCGGGCACGGTCGTGACGATCGACACCGTCAGCCACGAAGGGCTGTTGTCCGACCAGGGGTCCGACCCGGTGGCGTTCTTCGGTGGGCACGGCGTCGAACCGGATGCCGTGCTCCAGGACGCGATCGACATCGTGCGGGATCTCGACCGGAACGCCGCCGACGGTCCGCACGTGGTGTCCCGACCGGTCGCCGTCACCGGAGCCGAACCCGGCGACGTGGTGTCGGTGGCGATCCTCGCGGCGGTGCCTCGGGTGCCGTACGGGGTGATCTCGAACCGGCACGGACGCGGTGCGCTCCCCGGGGAGCTCCCGCGCGGTGACGGCCCCGTCTCGGTGTTCGCCGACGTCGTCACCCGCGACGGCGTCGACCACGGCCGGTTGCCGGTGGTGGCGGGCGGCCGCCGCGTGGTGACCTTCCCGCTCCGACCGTTCCCCGGCATCGTCGGGATCACCGTCGACAGCGACGTCCGGCCGCACTCCGTCCCGCCGGGGGCCCACGGCGGGAACATCGACATCGCCCTGCTGACCGCCGGGGCGACGCTGCACCTGCCCGTGCAGGTGCCGGGAGCCGGTGTGTACGTCGGCGATCCGCACTTCGCCCAGGGCGACGGCGAGGTCGCCCTCACCGCGATGGAGGCCTCGCTCCGCCTGACCCTGCGCCTCGACGTGGTCCCGCGTGCCACTGCGCTCCGGCGCTTCGGTGCCCTGGTCGGTCCGATCGCCGAGACGACCGAGTTCCTCGTGCCGACGGGCATGGACGCCGACCTGGACGAAGCCGTACGCCGATGCGTCCGGGCGGCGATCACCCTGCTCCGGGCGCGGTGGGGCGTCGACGAGCACCTGGCGTACGCGTACCTCAGCGCCGCGACCGACTTCCGCATCTCGCAGGTCGTCGACCTCGTCTGCGGCGCACACGCGACCATCCGCAAGGCGGACTTCGACGCGGTGGCGCCGTGCGGCTGACGGGGACGTGGCCCGCCGGCCTCGAGTCGGCGTTCCACGAGTACGAGTCGGCCCTGATGCGGGACGACACCGCCGTGCTCGACGCGCTGTTCGAACCCGGCCCGGGCACCCTGCGCGGCGACGGCGCCGGCCTGCTGCGCGGGCACGGGCAGATCAGTGCGTTCCGCTCGTCCCGCGGCGGTGTCGCCCGCCGGGAACTGGTCGGCGTGGACGTGCAGGTCCTCGGCCCGGACGCCGTGCTGGTCGTGGGCGAATCGCAGTTCGTCGACGGCGGGCGCGGCCTGCAGACCCAGCTCTGGTGCCGGACCGACGGCGCGTGGCTGATCCGCACGGCGCACGTCACCGGACGCGCCCCGGCGTTCGACCGGTCCGTCTGGCGCGTGCTCGGCGACCCGCTCGTCCCCGGCGGTGGTGCCGACGCCGGCCCCGGTCCTGGTGCTGACCTCGGTCCTGGTGCTGGCCCCGGTCCTGGTGCTCGCCCCGGTCCCCTCGCCGGGGTCCGGATGGCGGTGAAGGACCTCTTCGCCGTCCGCGGGCAGGTCATCGGCGCGGGCAACCCGACGTGGCAGGCCGCAGCCGCCGTCGAGCACGAGCACGCCCCAGCGGTCGCGATGCTCCTCGACGCCGGAGCCGAGCTGACCGGCATCGCCCGGAGCGACGAGTTCGCCTACGCGCTCGCCGGCCGGAACGCCCACTCCGGGACGACGCCGAACGGTGCGGCACCACAGCGGATCGGTGGTGGGTCGACCTCCGGTTCGGCTTCGGCGGTCGCGCTCGGGCAGGCGGACCTCGGTCTGGGCACGGACACGGCAGGCAGCATCCGCGTGCCCGCGTCGTACCAGGGGCTCTGGGGGCTCCGGACGACCCACGGCACCGTCTCGCGGAGCGGCGTGCTGCCCCTCGCGCAGACCTTCGACACGGTGGGCTGGCTGACACGTGACCCCGAGCTGCTCCGGCAGGTCGTCGGCATCGCACTCGGTGACACCGCTGCGCAGCTGCGCGGTGCTGACGCCGGCGCGATCCGGACGGCTCCGCTGCTCCTGAGCGACGCATTGCTCGACGCCGCCGAACCCGGCACCCGGAGCGCGTTCCTGGCGTGGGTCGAGCGGACCGTGCGCCCGGTGCGGTCGGTCGAGCTGCCCGACCTGGACGACCTCGCCGAGACGCTGCGGATCGTCCAGGCCGCCGAGGCACACCGGAACCACGGTGACTGGGTCGCTGCGCACCCGGGGGCACTCGGAGCCGACGTCGCCGAGCGGTTCGCGGCTGCGGCGGCCGTCACGGCGGAGCAGGAGTCGGCAGCGCGTGTCCGCCTCGTCGAACTCCGGACCGCGGTCCGACGGGTGTTCGACGACGGCGTCCTGGCCCTCCCCACGGTGCCCGGACCCGCGCCGAGCCGCACGGCCGACACCGCTGCCGTGCTCGTCACCCGTCGGGCCACACTCCGCATGACGTCGGTCGCCGGGGTCGGCGGCCTGCCCGCGGTCAGCATGCCGGCGCTGCACCTCGCGGACGCTCCCGTCGGGGTCTGCCTCGTCGGACCGACCGGTGCCGACCTCGCGCTGGTCGACCTCGCGATCGACCTGTCCTCTTCATCCGCAACACGTTCGTAACGCGCGTTCCACTACTCTCAACCGTGGAACGGAAGGATCAACCATGCACCCCGTGAACCCGCCCGCACGTCTCCTGATGGGCCCCGGCCCGATCGACGCCGACCCCCGCGTCCTCCGCGCACTCTCGACCCCGCTGGTCGGGCAGTACGACCCGTGGATGACCGAGACGATGAACCAGACGCAGGAGCTCTACCGCCGGGTGTTCGGCACCGCGAACGAGGCCACCGTCCTCGTCGACGGCACCTCCCGTGCCGGCATCGAAGCCGCCCTCGTCTCACTGCTCGCCCCCGGCGACAGCGTCCTGGTCCCGGTGTTCGGCCGGTTCGGGCACCTCCTCGCCGAGATCGCCGGACGCGCCGGAGCGACGGTGCACACGATCGAGACCGAGTGGGGCCAGGTGTTCCCGGCCTCGGTGATCGAGGACGCGATCATCCGGGTCCGACCGAAGCTCCTGGCCGTCGTGCAGGGCGACACCTCGACGACGATGAACCAGCCGCTCGACGAACTCGGCGCGATCTGCGAACGGCACGGCGTGCTGTTCTACACGGACGTCACCGCCTCCGTCGGTGGGAACCCGCTCGAGGTGGACGCCTGGGGCATCGACGCCGTCAGCGCCGGACTGCAGAAGTGCCTCGGCGGCCCCTCCGGTAGCGCACCGCTGTCGCTCTCACCGCGAGCGGTCGCGGTGCTCGACGGGCGTCGGAGCGTCGAGGCCGGCATCCGCGAGCCCGGCGACGAGGTGTCCGACCACCCGATCCAGTCGAACTACCTCGACCTCGCGATGATCATCGACTACTGGGGGCCCCGGCGCCTCAACCACCACACCGAAGCGGCCTCGATGCTCTACGCGGCGAACGAGTGCGCCCGGATCCTGCTCGAGGAAGGCCGCGACGCCGTGGTCGAACGGCACGCCCGCGCCGGCCGCGCGATGCTCGAGGGTGTCCGAGGCCTCGGTCTCACGGTGTTCGGGGACGTCGGCCACAAGATGCACAACGTCGTCGCGGTGGAGATCCCCGACGAGGTCCAGGGGGACGCGGTCCGCTCCGCGATGCTCGAGGACCACGGCATCGAGATCGGCACGTCGTTCGGCCCGCTGCACGGACGGGTGTGGCGCATCGGGACGATGGGCTACAACGCACGGAAGGACGCCGTCGTGACGACCCTGGCCGCCCTCGAGCAGTCCCTCCGTCGCGGCGGGAAGTCCGTGCCGCAGGGCGGTGGCGTCGACGCGGCGCTCGACGTCTACGCCGGTCACGGTGCGGAACCCGACCCCGAGTTCGACGCTGAACCCGACGCCGAGCTCGGCGCTCAACTCGACGCCGAGCTCGGCGACGGGGTACGCGCGTGAGCGCGGCCGTCCAGGTCCCCGTCGCCAGCGCTCCGGCTCGCGCTGCCGCCGACCGGATCGTCACCCGCTGCGACGAACTCGCCGCGATCAGCGAGACCGCGGGGTACATCACCCGGGTGTACCTGTCGCCCGAACACGCACGCGCGAACGCCGTCGTCGACAACTGGATGCAAGACGCCGGGCTCGACACGTGGCAGGACGCCGCGGGCAACCTCCACGGGCGGACCGGTCGAGCCGAGCCGGACGTACCCGTCCTGCTGCTCGGGTCGCACCTGGACACGGTGGTCGACGCCGGCCGGTACGACGGGGTCGTCGGTGTCCTCATGGCGATCGAGGTCGCCGCGCGCCTGCAGCAGGCTCGTGCCGAGCTGCCGTTCGCGCTCGAGGTCATCGCGTTCTCCGACGAGGAGGGCACCCGGTTCGGCAAGGCCCTGCTCGGGTCCTCCGCGGTCGCCGGCGTGTGGGACGACTCGTGGTGGGACCTCCGTGACGGGGACGGCACCACCCTCCGTGCCGCCTTCGAGTCGTTCGGGCTGGACCCGGCCCAGGTCGGGCAGGCTGCGGTCGACCCCACCTCGCTCGTCGGGTACCTCGAAGCGCACATCGAGCAGGGGCCGTACCTCGAGCACGCCGAACAGGCACTCGGCGTCGTCACCAGCATCGCGAGCGCTCGCCGGTTCACCGTGCGGGCGGTCGGCGAAGCGCGTCACGCCGGCGGCACCCCGTACGAGCGCCGCCACGACGCCCTGCTCGCCGCTGCCGAGGCGGCCCTGGCGGTCGAGCGGATCTGTCGCACGGAGCAGCACATCGGCACTGTCGGCACGATGGCCGTCGAACCCGGGGCGGTCAACGTCGTGCCCGGCCTCGCGACCTTCGCGGTCGACCTCCGCGGCGAGTTCGACGACGGACGTGACCGTGTCTGGGACGAGATCGCCGAGGCGTTCCGAGAGATCGCGGCGCGGCGCGGCGTGGACGTCACGCCGACCGAGGTGCACCGGGCACCGGCGGTCTTCTGCGCCCCGCACCTGATGGACGCCGTCCGTGCGGGCATCGTCAGCACCGGTGAGCCGGAACCGCTCGAGCTGTTCTCACGCGCGGGGCACGACGCGATGTCCCTCGGCCGGGTCACCGACGTCGCGATGCTGTTCCTGCGCAACCCGGACGGCATCAGCCACCACCCGGACGAGTTCGTCTCCGCCGCCGACGTCGCGCTCGGACTCGACGCGCTCGTCGGAGCGATCGAGCACCTCGCCCGGTCGAGCGACACCCTCCCGCCTGCGACGACGGCGGTGGAGGCATGAGCGTCCCCGACGTCCGCGGACGCATCGACTCGGTCTGGGAGCGCCTCTCACCGGCCGAACGCCGGGTCGCCGCGATGATCCGGCACGACCCCGAGCTCCTGCTGGTCGGCACCTCGGCGCAGTTGGCCGCCGAGTCCGGCACCTCGAAGGCGACGGTCTCGCGGCTCGTGCGGTCGCTGGGGTTCCAGGACGCCGCGGAGGTCCGCCAGAACCTCATGTCGGCGCGGGGGACCGGCCTGCCCTGGGCGGCGGAGGACGCCGCCCACGTCGACCAGCGTGCGGTGGAGGCGCGGAACCTCGACGCGGCGTTCGCCTCCCTCGCCCGAGCCGACCGTCCGCGCCTCTCCCGACGGATCGTCCGCGCACGGCGGGTCCTGGTCTTCGGCGAGCGCGGCGCGTACCCGATCGCGCTGCAGCTCCGTGCGCAGCTCGCGCAGGTCCGTCCCGACGTCCGCGTCGGGCCGTCGCCGGGACAGCGCCTGGGGGAGGAGGTGGCCGACCTCGACCGCCGCGACCTCGTGGTCATCGTCACGGTCCGGCGGCACGCCGCGGGGGTCGACCGTCTCGTCCGACACTGCGTCGGGACCGGGGCGGACGTCGTCGTCATCGGGGACCCGACCGCCGCCGTCATCGCGGCGCCCGCGACCACCGCGGTGCTCTGCCCCGTCGACTCGCCTTCGGCGTTCGACTCGCTGGCGGCGCTGTTCGCGGTCGTCGCGGCGATCACGAACGACGTGTACGAGGCCTCCGGCCCCTCCGGTCGCACCCGGGTGGAAGCGGTGGCGAACGCCTACGACACGCTCGGCGAACTCGCCGGCTCCTGATCGACGTCACCCGGACCTCCGACGGTGCCGGCGGCGCGGAGCTCGGCGGCGAGCGACCGGTTCCGCTCCCGGATCAACCGCACCAGGTACCGCCGCAACACCAGCCCCTCGGCGATCCGCCCGAGCGCACCGAACGGTGCCCGGAAGGTGATCTCATCCACCATGCGGGTCCCGGTGGGTGTCGCCTCGAACCGGTGCCGGTGCCGGAACCGGGCGAACGGTCCGCGCACCTGTTCGTCGACGAACGTGTGGGGAGCCTCCAGGGCGGTGATCTCGTTCGTCATCCGCCAGACGACCCCGAAGTGGCGGGCACGCCAGGTCACGCTCTCGCCGATCCCGATCAGCCCGTCGGTGCGTCCGGCGACGGCCTGCTCACCGGTCGCGGCCATCGACCGCAGATGCGCGCCGATGTCCAGGGACAGCGCGAACGCCTGCTCGGGTGGCACAGGCAGGTCGGTCACGATCCGGAAAGCAGCGCTCACCCCTCGATCCTGGCGCACGGGCGGCAGGATGGTCACGTGACCGATGCCGCCCCGACTCCGCTCGACCGTGCCGGGAGGCTCGTCCCCGGCCTCGCGCTCGCCACCGGCATCGCCGTGGTCGCGACCGTGATCGGGCGGTTCCTGCCGGTCGTCGGAGCGCCGGTCAGCGGGGTCGTGATCGGCGCGGTCCTCGGGACGGTGCGACGTCCGGGTCAGGTGTTCCGGCCGGGGATCACGACCGCGAGCAAGACCGTGCTGCAGTCCGCGGTCGTCCTGCTCGGCGCGCAGCTGTCGCTCGTGCAGGTCGCCCGGGTCGGGGTGCAATCGCTGCCGGTGATGCTCGGCACCCTCGTCATCTGCCTCGTCGCAGCGTGGGGGATCGGTCGGGCGCTCGGTGTGGTCGGCAACCTCCGGACCCTGATCGGCGTCGGGACGGGCATCTGCGGGGCGTCGGCGATCGCTGCCGTCACCCCGGTGATCGGCGCGGTGTCGATCGAGGTCGCGTACGCCGTGTCGACGATCTTCCTGTTCAACGTGGCCGCGGTCGTCGTCTTCCCCGTGGTCGGGCACGCCCTGGGCATGAGCCAGCACGCGTTCGGGCTGTTCGCGGGGACGGCGGTGAACGACACCTCCTCGGTCGTCGCCGCAGCGAGCACCTACGGCTCGGGGGCGGCGGACTTCGCGGTCGTCGTGAAGCTGGTCCGGACGCTCATGATCATCCCGGTGGTCCTCGGCCTCGCGTGGCTCGTCGGACGCCGGGCCGAGCGGTCCGCGTCGACAGCGGGGGACGTGGCGCTGGACGGGACCGGGATCGACCCCGCCGTCGCACCCGCTCGACCGAGGTGGTCACCGCGCCGCGTGTTCCGTCTCGTGCCGTGGTTCCTCATCGGCTTCGTGCTGGTGGCCGCCGTGAACTCCACCGGGGTGATCCCGGGGCCTGCGCACCCGGCGATCGCCACGGTCGCCGCGTTCCTCATCACCGTCGCCCTGAGCGCGATCGGCCTGTCCACCGACATCGCCGGGTTCCGCCGCGCCGGGTTCCGGCCGCTGGTCCTCGGTGGGTCGCTCTGGATCGTGGTGTCGCTGTCGAGCCTCGGCCTGCAGGCCCTCACCGGCAGCATCTGACGCCGGCAGCCGAGCAGACCCCGCCCGGCAGGCCTCGTCCGGCAGATCCCGCCCGGCAGGCCCCGCCCGGCAGGCCCCGCCCGGCAGACCACGCCCGGTACGGTCGGGGGATGGACCTCGACGCCCTCCCCTTCCCCGTCATCGACGGCCACAACGACCTGCCGTGGGAGCGTCGCGAGACGCACGGGTCCGGCGTCGAGGGCATCGACTCCGAGACCGACTCGCTGCACACCGACCTGCCGAAGCTCCGTGCCGGTGGGGTCGTCGGCCAGTTCTGGTCGGTGTTCGTCCCGGTCGAGGACCCCGACCCGGTCCGGACGACGCTGCAGCAGATCGACCTCGCCCATCGCATGATCGAGCGCTACCCGGACGACCTGGCGCTCGCGCGGACCGCCGCCGAGGTGCGGGCGGCGATCGCCTCGGGCCGGATCGCCTCGCTGCTCGGCGCCGAGGGCGGGCACTCGATCGGTGACGACCTGGCCGTCCTCCGCGACTTCGCACGGCTCGGCGTCCGGTACATGACGCTGACGCACAATGACGACACCCCGTGGGCCGATTCGGCCACCGGTGCCCGGGCGCACGGAGGCCTGACCGACCGCGGGCGCGAGGTCGTCGCCGAGATGGAACGGATCGGCATGCTCGTCGACCTGTCCCACACCGCACCCACCACGATGCGGGACACCCTCGACGTGGCCACCCGGCCGGTCGTGTTCAGCCACTCGTCGACGGTGGCGATCGACGACCACCCCCGGAACGTGCCGGACGACGTGCTCGCGCGCTTGGCCGACAACGGCGGCGTGGTGATGCTCACCTTCGTGCCGAAGTTCGTCTCCCGGGCCTGGGCCGACTGGGAAGAGTCCGGCGCCGCCGGCGAGCCGCCCCTCGTCACGGTCTCCGACGTCGCGGACCACGTCGAGCACGCCCGCAGCGTCGCGGGTGCGGCACACATCGGCCTCGGCGGGGACTACGACGGCACGCCGGTGCTGCCGTCGGACCTGCGCGACGTCTCGCGGTACCCGGTGCTCGCCGAGGAGCTCCGCCGCCGCGGTTGGGGCGACGGTGATCTGCGGGCGCTGGCGGGCGGCAACGTGCTCCGCGTGCTCGAGGCCACCGACGACCGGTTCGCACGCACCGCCCACGTCCGCTGACCGGCGGTTCCCGGCGCACCCCCGAACTGGTGCCCCGTCGTCGCGCGCGCAGCACGTCACACCAGGGATGTGCCCCGGGCCGGCTCGCTAAGATCAGGCCGCACACCGAGCCTCCTGGGATGGAGGCCCTGGGACCGACGTGAGGACGCAACGCATGACCGGCACCATCTACGACAACATCTCCCAGGCCTTCGGCAACACCCCGCTCGTGCGGCTGAACCGACTGCCCCAGGAGGGCGGGGCCGAGGTCCTCGCCAAGCTCGAGTTCTACAACCCGGGCGCCAGCGTCAAGGACCGTCTCGGCGTCGCGATCATCGACGCGGCCGAGGAGTCCGGTGACCTGGAGCCCGGCGGCACGATCGTCGAGGGTTCGTCGGGCAACACCGGCATCGCCCTCGCCCTCGTGGGTGCAGCCCGCGGGTACAAGGTCGTCATCACGATGCCCGAGACCATGAGCGTCGAGCGCCGGGCCGTCATGCGTGCGTACGGAGCGGAGATCGTCCTGACCCCGGGCTCCGAGGGCATGAAGGGCGCCGTGGAACGCGCCGGTCAGATCGTCGACGAGACCCCGGGCGCGATCCTCGCCCACCAGTTCGAGACGACCGCGAACGCGGCGATCCACCGTCGGACCACGGCGCAGGAGATCCTCCGCGACACCGAGGAGCACGTCGACGTGTTCGTCGCGGGTGTCGGGACCGGTGGCACCATCACCGGCGTCGGGCAGGTCCTCAAGGAGCGCGTCCCCGGTGTGCAGGTCATCGCCGTCGAACCGGCCGACTCGCCCCTCCTGACCAAGGGCACGGCCGGTCCGCACAAGATCGCCGGCATCGGGGCGAACTTCATCCCCGAGGTCCTCGACCGTTCCGTGATCGACGAGGTCATCGACGTCGAGCTCGACGACGCCCTGCGGGTCGCCCGCGCGCTGGCCACGGAGGAGGGCATCCTCTCCGGCATCTCCTCGGGTGCCATCATCCACGCAGCCCTGCAGGTCGCGGCGCGGCCGGAGAACGCCGGCAAGCGCATCGTCGCGATCGTCTGCGACACGGGGGAGCGCTACCTCTCGACGGTGCTCTTCGAGGGGCTCTCTGCGTGACGACGGCTCCACGCCGCGGCGTGCTGCGGACGGTCCGGGAGGACCTCGCCGCCGCGCGCCGCGGTGACCCCGCCGCGCGCGGGGACCTCGAGAACGCGATCGTCTACTCGGGGCTGCACGCGATCTGGGCGTACCGGGTCACGCACCGGCTCTGGATCGCGCAGGGCCTGCCCGGGTCGCGGACGGCGGCGCGGATCCTCGCGCAGGTCGCGCGGACCCTCACGGGCATCGAGATCCACCCCGGGGCCCGCATCGGTCGCCGGTTCTTCATCGACCACGGCTTCGGTGTCGTCATCGGCGAGACGGCGGTGGTCGGCGACGACGTCCTCGTGTTCCACGGTGTGACCCTGGGCGGTCGGGGTGGAGGCCCGGGGCCGGGTTCCAAGCGGCACCCGACGGTGGGCGATCGGGTCGTCCTGGGTGCCGGCTCCGCGCTGATCGGCGGCATCACGGTCGGTGACGACGCCGTCATCGGCGCGGGGACCGTCGTCACGAAGGACGTGCCGGCGAACTCGGTCGTGACCGGGATCGCCGGCACCGCACGTCCGCGGTCCGGGCACGAGGGCGTACCGGAGCTCTGAGGCCGAGCTCCCGGGCGTCCGGGGACTGCCGGGTCAGCTCTTCTCGCAGGCGATCCCGTCGGCGTCGCGGTCCATCTTCTTGTTCGCGTTGTAGAGGGCGTCGTCCTTCTTCACGGTGCCCTTGAGTGCGCGGTACGAGGTCTTGCCGCCGGAGGTCACCTTGTTCTGGGTGACGGACTTCTTGGCGATCCCGCCCGAGTACACCTTGTTGACGGCGGTGCAGTTGGCGTAGGCCTTCGGCGCGGCGGAGGCGCTCGTCGCGGTGCCGGCGACACCGCCGACGGTGAGGGCGAGGGCGACGGCAGCGATGCCGAGGGTTCGAGTGGTCGTCACGGGTTCCTCCTGGAGGTGCGTTCGCCGACCGTCGGGTACGTGCGGCACGACGAGGGTACTGCCGATCATTGAGGGACTTTCACCCCCACAACGAGGCAGGAACGGGCATCCTGGTGCGATGGACGGGACCACCCTGCACACGATCGTCGCGCGGACCGCGATGGCGCTGCCGGCCGTGACCGAGACGCAGCCGTTCGGCGAGGGGACCGACGTCTACAAGGTCGTCGACAAGATGTTCGCGATGAACGCGGAACTCCGGGGTGTAGCGATCGTGAACCTCAAGTGCGCCCCACCCCACGGAGCCGCGCTGGTGCGGGACCACCCGGAGATCACTCCTGGGTGGCACATGAACAAGCGGCACTGGATCACGCTGTCGCCGGGGGAGGGGATCGACGAGCAGATGGTAGAGGACCTCGTCGCGAACGCCTGGGACCTCGTCGTCACCGGCCTGCCGCGTGCTCGTCGCCCGTACGACCCGGGCCGTGGCGCCGGACCGGCCTGACGCACGCCGGACTGCCGGGCCGGCGCGGAACCCGCCGGGTCAGCGCGGAGCCCGCGGTCAGACGGCTGCGCGCCGGAGGGCGAGCTGGGCCTCCCGGACGACCTTCGGCGCCAGTCCGCCGCCCGAGGCGAGCACCGCCGTGGCCTGCTCCGCCGTCAGTCCGGCGGACATCTGCCCGATCGTCACCCCGTGCTCGGGGCGGTCCAGCACCGTCACCGGGTCGCCCGCGGCGACCGCACCGGAGCGCCGGACCCGGAAGTACGCGCCGGGACGGCCCTCCTCGGCGAAGCGTCTGACCCACCTGTCGACCTGCATCCGGCGCGCGAAGGTGCCGCAGGGGGTCCGCGGGATCGTGACCTCGAGTTCCAGGGTGTCGCCGATGCGCAGGCGCTCCCCGATGACCAGGCCGGTGACGTCGATGCCCGTCGTCCGGAGGTTCTCGCCGAACAGCCCGGGCGGGATCGGTCGGTCCAGCTGTCCGGCGAAGTACGCGGCGTCCTCGTCCGCGTACACGTAGACGGCCTGGTCCTCGCCGCCGTGGTGCTTGCGGTCCGCCTGCACGTCCGCGTGCAGCCCGAGCGGGCGGACGCGGACCGGCCCGTCGACCGGGCGTTTGTCGATGGCGGTGATGCCGATCGTGCCGGAGTCGCGGAGCAGCTGTTCGACGCGGCAGACGGCGGTGACGACGGGCATGGGTCCACCCTGCCGTACGGCGGCCCCGCTGTGCACCTGGCAGCTCGACACGCAGGCCGATCTGCGCCGTCAGCAGGAGGAGGGGACCGTGCAACCGCGGCGACACCGGGCGGAACTCGTCGACACTCGGATCGACCGGTCCCGGCATCGGCACCCGGTCCGGCTCAGTACCAGTTGACCGCCTGCGAGTGCGACCACGCACTGCACGGGGTGCCGTAGGAGCCCTTGATGTACTGCAGGCCCCACACGACCTGGGTGGCGGCGTTCGTCTGCCAGTCCGCCGCGATCGAGGCCATCTTCGAGCCGGGGAGTGCCTGCGGGATGCCGGTCGCGCCACCGTTCGCGTTGACCGCGCGGTAGTCCCAACCGGACTCCTTGGTCCACAGGCTGTCGAGGCACTGGAACTGGTCGGATCCCCAGCCGTACTGCGACGACGCCAGCGCGGCGGCTGCGGCCCGGGCGCCGGCGGGGGTGTTCACCCGAGCCTGGGCCTCGGCCGCTGCTCGCTCCGCCGCGGCCCGCTCGGCGGCGGCCTCCGCCGCTGCTGCCGCGTCCGCGGCACGCTTCGCGGCCGCCTCTCGTGCGGCGGCGGCCTGTGCGTCGGCGTGGTCCTGGTCGGCGCTCGCCTGGGCGACGTCCTGCGTGGTGTCGACGGTCGACGCGATCCGTTCGGTCAGCGCCGAGCCGGAGAGCGAGGTGTAGTCGGACAGCGAGGCGATCCGGTGTTCGAGCCGGGAGGTGTCGGTTCCCGCGTTCGCGTCCCGGACGACCGTGCGTGCCGTCGAGATCGTCGCGGCGGCCTGGGCCCGGTCGAGGTCGGTGCCGGACAGGTGGGGCGTCGCGGTGGCGCTCGGGACACCGAGCGCCTCGCCGAGTGCGGGCTGCGTCATGGTGAGGGCGCCGCCGGCGGTCGCGACGACCGCGGCGCTGCCGGCGATCAGGACGCCGTGCCGACGGAGCGTCCGGCGCATCCGGCGGGACGGGGTGTCGAGGGCTGCGCGGCGGGTGCCGGGAGCCGGGGTGCTCGTGCGGGGAGTGGTTCTCGTCATCGTTTCCGGGTGTCGGCCGGCTCGTGGTGCGGGTCCGTGCGGGCGTCGAGGCGTGGCGTGCGCACGGGCGGTGCGCACGCCGGTCACCGGCGCCCGTCGACCGTCGGGGGGACGGTGAGGGCTCCGGAAGGACAGGAGGGTGGGGGACCTGCTGTCAGCGCGTCGTCGCGTGGACCCGCGAGCCGGGGGAGGACCGGACGGTGATGTGGGGCCCGTCCGTTCCGCCTCCGAGCGGTGACGATCACGTCACTCGCGGGGGCGAAGCGGCAACGATGACCCGCGATCCTGGGCGCCCGGTCCGTGTCCGGTCCCCGAACGGTCGGTCCACCGTCCGGTAACGGTTCAGTAACGGGCCGGTGGCGATCAGCGTGTGGGAGTGGCCTGGCTCGTCGGGCTCTGCGCCACCCGCTCGAGGGCGTCGAGTGCCTGCGCGATGGAGTCGACGTCATCGGGGGACAGCTCGGCGATGAGCCCGGCGACGATGCCGGTGCGCTGCGACCGGGCCGCGTCCACGGCGTCCATGCCCGCCTGGGTCGCGCTCACCATGAAGGCCCGACCGTCACGGGGGTCCGGGTCCCGGACGATGAACCCGCGCTGTTCGAGCTCGGTGAGGATCCGGGTCATCGTGGGCTTGGTGACGACCTCGATCCGCGACAGGTCGCCGGGGCGCAGGGGGCCGTGCTGCACGATCGACGCCAGGGCCGAGACGATGCCGTAGCCGAGCGAGGCCGAGTCGGTGCGTGCCCGCCGGTTGATCCGGCCGACGGCCGCGGCGAGGCGGGCGGCGACCTCGGTGCGGTCCGGGTCGAGGTCGGTCATGGTCGCTCCGCGGGTGTCGTTCGGGTGGTGAGCATGATCGTAGCGGTCGGGGAACACGGGTCGAACGGGGGACACGGCTGTGGTCTCGGCCGAGGGCGCCCGATGCCCGGCACGCCGCCCGCCCGCCGCGACCGACCGACGGCGACCGGTTCCTGTGCGGATGCTCAGGACGCCCCGCGAGACCGGGTCATCGCTTCGCTCCCGGGAGCAGGTGGATCGCCTCCGTCGCCAGTTCCGCCGCGACGTTGTCGCCGTCCGCGGTTGCCGCCCGCAGGCGTCGGAAGTCCGCGGTCATCTGGTCCCAGTCGAGGAGCTCGTCCAGGTTCGGCAGGCGCAGTCGGAACGCCAGGCCGTCCATCGTGTCCTGGCAGACCCGCCGCAGGTTCTCGTTGCCGCACTCGGCGACGTACAGGGCGAACACCCCGAGGGCGTCGCGGTTCACGGCCGGGACGTCGTGCGCCTCGAGCTCGGAGATGGTCTTGTCGAGCGCGCTGAGGATCCGCTTGCGTGTCGCGGTGCCGAGTCGGGGGACCGCCAGACGGACGACGCCCCCGAAGAGCACGCCGAGCGTCTGCATGGCCTCGATCACCTCAGCCGGGTCCGGGGTCGTCACCCGCGTGTACCGGTTCGGCGCCATCTCGATGAGTCCGGCACGCGCGAGTTGGCTGAGTGCCTCGCGGATGGGTGTCCGCGAGACCCCGAGCCAGGCGATGAGCTCGTCGTCGTTCAGGCGTTCCCCGGGCTCGAGCGTGCCGTCCATGATCGCCTCGTGGATCTTCTGGCGGACGGTGTCGCGGAGCAGCTTGTGCTCGGTCGGGGCGCTGCTGGGGACCGGCATGGGAGGCCTTCCGGGTTCAGGACGGGTGCCCGCTCACCGTACCTGATGTGGTACCGGACGGTTGCCGGGCCGAGTGCGCCCAGAAGCCCGGTGCGCCCAGCGGACCGTGCGCTCCGAAGTCCCGTGCGCCCAGCGGACCGTGCGCTCCGACGCCCCGTGCGGTCAGAGCCCGAGCAGGCGGAGCGTCTCCGGGTCCTCGGCCCCGTCGAACCACCGGTCGAGCACGGCGGTGAACGGCGTCGGGTCGTCGGCCACCCGGGCGAAGAGCGTCATCGACGAGCGGGCCTTCACCGCGTCGATCCCGCCGAACAGCTCCTCGGCCGAGGTCGCGGGCGCGTCGAGCACGGTCGCCGCGGCCGTGCGCAGTCGCGGTCCGAGCACCGGGTGCGCCAGGTACGCGCGCGCCTCGGCCAGTCCGGACACCGCGTACCGCTGCGCGGTCGCACTCCGTCCGAGCCCGGCGACCTGCGGCATGACGAACCACATCCAGTGGGAGCGCTTCCGCCCGGCCGCGAGCTCGGCCAGGGCGGTGTCGTGGACTCCCTGCTGCGCGGCCACGAACCGGTCGAGACCGTACGGGTCACGTGCTGCGTCGTTCACCGGACCACGTCCCCCCACGCGTACCGGACCGTGGTGCCGTCCACCACGAGGAGCGAGTCGGGCTCGCGGTCGAACAGTCCGGGCAGCCCCACCGCATCGGGGAGGTCACCCTCCAGGCGCTCCAGTCGGGCCGACCGCACCGTGAGGGGCGCGTGCTGCCGCTGCCAGAACAGCGTCTGGGCGAGCAGCCGCGCGTGGATGCCGGCGCGGGTCGTGAGGTCCGCCGCCAGCGCCGAGCGGTCGACCTCGCCAGCCACGACGCGGACCGAGGCGGCATGGCGTGGGCCGGTCGTGCCTCCCGTCCGACGGGCCTGGCGAACCGCGCGGATCGGGTGCCGGACCCGGTCCGGGTGGCGGACCGACCGGTGGCCGAGGGTCTCGCCACGGCGACGGGAGCGCGCCCAGGCGAACGTGTAGGGGACGCCGAGCAGTGCGTGCGCGGCGACGATCGCGGGCACGTTCGGGGTGTCCACGGTCAGGTAGGCGATGCCGTGTCGGCCGACGTCGTCGACGGTGAGGACCTCGACCGTGACCTCCGTCATCGAGCCCAGGCGGGTCGACGGCGGGAACGGCGGCACCTGCGTCTCGCGGAAGACGTACGAGACGAGGCCCACCCAGGCGCTGCCGTCCACGATGTCCGGCCGCGTGCCCCGGGGGACGAGGCGGGCCAGTGTCTCCGGCTCGCACCGCCAGTGCGCGAAGACGATGTCGTCCCAGGCGTGCACCGTCACCGCCCGGTGTCGGAGCGCGACCGCGGCACGGGTGCGCGGATCGGCGTCGCCGGCCCCGAGGCCGGCCGGCGGCTCCTGGCCGTCGTCGGTCATCGGCGTGGGGCGTGCCGGGCGACGCGGACCGCCGACGCGACGAGCGGCGCCTGCAGCGGCAGCCGGAGGACTGCGATCAGGCGTGCCGCCCGGGAGGCCCGTGGGTGCTCGAGCAGGTCGCTCGCCATCTTCACGTTGGCGGGGAACACCGCGAGGAAGAGGGCGGCCGCCGCCCAGCCCGCGCGTCGCCGGGTCGCGGGGACGAGGAGACCGGCGGCGATGCCGAGCTCGGCGAGACCCGAGACGAGCGTCGTGGTCCGGGGCGGCAGGGCCTCCGGGACGATCCGGTCGTAGCCTCGCGGCCGGAGGAAGTGGGTCACCCCGGCGCCGCCCAGGAGGAGGGCGAGGACACCGGCGGTCCTCCTGGCACGTCGTGCGCGTTCGGTCCGGCGTCGCATCGCCCCATCGTGCCCGACCGCACACCGTCCACGCCCAGGTCCGGTCCAGGGGAGCGCGGGTGCGCTCAGGTCAGCGCGGTCGCGACCAGGTCGAGCACCGCCGTGGCCACCTCGGCCTTCGTGCCCGAGGTCTCGCGGACGACCGCGCCGCCGGGGACGAGCACCTCGATGGCGTTCTCCTCGCGCTCGAACCCGTGCGACCACCCGACGTGGTTCACGACGAGCAGGTCCGCCGGCTTCCGGGCGATCTTGGCACGGCCGAGTTCGAGGCGCGCCTCGCGGTCGGGTTCGGTCTCCGCCGCGAAGCCCACGATCACCTGCCCGACCCGGCGTGCGGCGACGAGTTCGGCGAGGACGTCGGGGTTCTTCACCAGCTCGAGGGTCATCCGGTCGCCCTGCTGCTCCTTCTTGAGCTTCGACTCGAGCACCTCGGCCGGTCGGTAGTCGGCGACCGCCGCGGTCATCACCAGGACGTCCGCCTCCGGTGCTTCGGCGTGCATGGCGACGGCGAGCTCCTGCGCGGACCCGACCCGGACGATGCGGACCGGCAACCCCTCGGTGAGGCCGGGGTCGGTGTTCGCGGCGACGAGGGTGACGTCGGCACCGCGGCGGGCGGCCTCGGCGGCGAGCGCCACCCCTTGCCGGCCGCTCGACCGGTTGCCGACGAAGCGGACCGGGTCGAGGGGCTCGCGGGTGCCACCGGCGCTGACGACGACACGGACGCCGGCCAGGTCGCCCTGCTCGCCCCGGGCGCCGGTGTGGAGGCTCGGCGTGGCGTCGAGCGAGCCGCTGCGGTCCGGCGCTTCGGCGGCATCGAGCACCGCGAGTGCCGCGACGACGATGTCCTCCGGCTCGGACATCCGACCGATGCCGGCGTCGTCCCCGGTGAGCGCGCCGACGACCGGCCCGACGACGTGCACGCCGCGGGCCCGGAGGGTGGCGAGGTTCGCCCGGGTCGCGGGGTGCTCCCACATCTGCGGGTGCATGGCGGGGGCGACGACGACGGGGGCTTCAGTGGCCAGCAGGGTGGTGCCGAGCAGGTCGCCGGCGAGCCCGGCGGCCATCTTGGCCAGGCTGTCGGCGGTGGCGGGCGCGATCACGACGAGGTCGGCGCGACGGCCGAGCGCGACGTGTCGGACCTCGGCGACGTCGTCCCAGACGCTGGTCGAGACGGGGTTGCGGCTGAGGGCCTCCAGGGTGGGCAGGCCGACGAACCGCAGCGCGCCCTCGGTGGGGACGACGTGCACGTCGTGGCCGCGCTTGACCAGGTCGCGGACGACGCCGACGGCCTTGTAGGCGGCGATCCCGCCGGTGATGCCGACGACGACGGTGCGGGGACGGGCGGGCTGCGTGGCTGCGTCGTTCACAGCGCTCACGCTACCCGGGCGGCTCCGCAGGCCGCCGGGTCGGTTCCCGGAGTGCGGGTGGCAGGATCGGCCCCATGTGCACCGTCGTCGTCCGTGTCGATCCCGGCGCGGCGTGGCCCGTGACCGTCCTGGCGCTCCGGGACGAGTCCCCGGACCGGCCGTGGGACCCGCCGGCCGCGTGGTGGCCGGACCGTGACACCGGCGTCGTCGGCGTCCGGGACCAGCAGGCGGGAGGCGCGTGGCTGGCCGCGTCGGACCGCAACGGCCTGGCCGTGGTGCTCAACCGGTGGGAGTCGACCCCGGGCGTCGACGGCACCTGGACCACCCGGGGGACCCTGCCGCTGGACGCGGTCGTGGACGGAGTCGTCCCGGGCGCGGACAACGCGCTGCCGACGAGCCGCGCGTTCAACCTGGTCCGCGCCACCGCCGACGGCGCCGAGGTCGTCACCTGGGACGGCAGCGCCGTCCGGACGACGGCGCTCGGACCGGGCGTGCACATGGTCACGCACGGGGAGCCGGACGACCCGGCCGCACCCCGGATCGGGCGGTGGCTCGACGCCTTCCGCGCGGTGCCCGCTCCGACCGGGCCGCCGGCCGCCGAACCCGCCGACGAACTGCGCACCACGCCGGACGACGGGTGGGCGCCGTGGTTCGGGGTGCTCGCCGGGTCCACCGCGCTGGCACCGGACGACCGGGACGCGATCCTCCGGGACAGCGTCGAGCCGGAGGGGCACTTCGCGACGCTCTCGATCGTGGCCGCGGCGGTCGGACCCGGGCGGACGGTGCTCCGGCACACCAGGCTCGCGGAGCCGGGGGAGTTGCGGCTCGACATCGCCCACTGACCAGGGGGTCGCGGGGCGGGGGCGGGACGGGCCTCCCGGCTGGGCCGTCGCGTGCCGACCGGTCGGGAGGCCCGCTCGTGTCAGTCCGGCAGGCGCGTGCCGGTGAGGTCCTCGGCCACGGCCCACAGGGACCTGGCGAGGTCGACGCCACGGGCTGAGCGGGGCACCGAGGCGAGGGTGGTCGGCCCGGTCAGACCGAACGCCCCAGCCGGCCCGTAGTAGGCCCCGGAGGCGGCGTTCCGCCCGACGGCCGCGTACAGCAGCGGCTCGGAGCCCTGCTCGACGTCCTGCGTGAACGGCAGTGCCCGGTCGCTCGACTGCACGGGGCGGTCGCGGCCGAGCGACCGACCCGCCGACTGCAGGTTCGTCCGGGTGTAGCCGGGGTGCGCGATGGTCGAGGACAGGTGCCAGTCGCGGGTGACCGCCACCTGGTGCAGGTGCAGTCCGAGGAGCAGGTCGGCGAGCTTCGACTGAGCGTAGGCGAGCCACGGCTGGTAGCCGGTCTGCCACTGCAGGTCGCCGAAGTGGATCTTGCCCGGCACCGCGGCGATGCTCGACATCGTCGCGACCCGGGGGGCTCCGGCACGCAGCAGGGTGGGCAGCAGCAGGTTCGTCAGCGCGAACGGGCCGAGGTAGTTCGTCCCGAACTGCAGCTCGAAGCCGTCCGCGGTCTCGAAGCGCTCCCGGGGTGCCATCACGCCGGCGTTGTTGACGAGCACGTCGAGCGGACGGTCGTCGGCGATGATCCCGTCGGCGAAGCGGTGCACGCTCGACATGTCGGCGAGGTCGAGTTCGCGGACCTCGAGGTCGGCGTCGGGGTGCTCGCTCCGGATCTCGGCGGCGGCGGCTTCGCCCTTGGAGGCCGTGCGGACGGCGAGGACGACGCTCGCGCCGGCTCCTGCGAGCCTGCGGACGGTCTCCTTGCCGGTGCCGCTGTTCGACCCGGTGACGACGATGCGTCGGCCGGTCTGGTCGGGGAGGTTCGAGGGCTGCACCATGCGTCGGACCGTACACAGCCGTGCTGGGGGTGCGGGGGCGGGCGGATCGTGCTAGTTTTCATGCGTTCGCATTGATCGACTGCGAGATCCGGGAGGGTCCCATGAGCAACGCCTTCGGCACCGACCGACCCTCGGACGTGCCGCCCCCGGCACCGGACCGCATCGGCCCCGTGCAGCTCGGCCTCGACACCTTCGGCGACGTCACCGAGTCCGCGGACGGGGGCGTGCAGACCCACGCCCAGACCCTCCGCGACCTGCTCGACGAAGCCGTCCTCGCCGACCAGGTCGGCATCGACTTCATCGGCGTCGGGGAGCACCACCGCGCCGACTACTCCGTGAGCGCCCCCGAGGTCGTCCTCGCCGCGATCGCCGCCCGCACCGAGCGCATCCGACTCGGCAGCGCCGTCACGGTGCTCTCCTCCGACGACCCGGTCCGCGTGTACGAACGCTTCGCCACCGTCGACGCGATCTCGGACGGGCGCGCCGAGGTCATCCTCGGCCGCGGGTCCTTCACCGAGTCCTTCCCGCTGTTCGGCTTCGACCTGCACGACTACGAGGTGCTGTTCGAGGAGAAGCTCCAACTCTGGAGCGCCCTCCGCGGGGGCGACACCGTCACCTGGCAGGGCACCAAGCGTGCCTCGCTCGTCGAGCAGGACGTCTTCCCGAAGCTCGAGCACGGCCCGATCCCGACCTGGATCGGCGTCGGCGGCTCCCCGCAGTCGGTGATCCGGGCGGCGTCCTACGGCATGCCGCTGTTCCTCGCGATCATCGGCGGGCAGCCCGCGCAGTTCGCCCCCTTCGCGCGGCTCTACCGCCAGGCGCTCGACCAGCTCGAACTCCCGCAGCAGCCGATCGCCATGCACTCGCCGGGCTTCATCGCCGAGACCGACGAGGAAGCGGCCGAGCGCTACTGGCCCTTCCACAGGGCGGTCACGGACCAGCTGGGTCGGGAGCGCGGCTGGCCGCCGCTCGACCAGGCCGGCTACCGCGCCGGGCTGTCCGCCGGCGGGTCGCTGTACGTCGGGTCCCCGGAGACCGTCGCGCGGAAGATCGCGCGCAACATGCGGATCCTCGGCGTCTCGCGGTTCGACATGCGGTACGCCACCGGACGCCTCCCGCACGCCGACATGATGCGGTCGATTGAGCTCTACGGCACGCGTGTCGCGCCGCGGGTCCGCGAGCTGCTGGCCGAGCCGGTCCCGGTGCCCTGAGCGCGCCTCCCGTCCGGCCCGGCCTGCCGATGCCACCGGTGTCTCGCATCCGTCCGCCTGTCTGCGTCCGCACGGCCGGGAGGCCCGGGGTGCGCCCGCCCGGTGGCTCCCGGGACGACGCGGGTAGCGTCGGGCGCATGTCGCCAAGCAGCAACGAGACCACCGAACGACGGTTCCGCGGGCGGATCCTCGGCGCCGGGAGCACCTCCGGCGTCCGGTTCGTGGTCGGCATGTGGGAGTCGTCACCGTTCGGCGCCTTCACCGACGTCTTCGTGGAGCTGCCCGACGGCTCGAGCGTCCTGCTGGCCCCGGACGAGATCGTCGCCGCCTACGTCTCCGGCACGTACCGCTTCGACGCCGTGTCCGTGGTCGACATCGACGCCCGCCGCACCGACCGCGGCCTGGAGCTCGACGCCGGCCCGCTCATCGCCTCGGTCGACGTCGGCGCGATCTCCCCGCTCGGCAGGGTCCTGCGGATCGTCCCGAAGCGCATCGCCCGCGACCCCCGCTGGCTCACCGTGATCGACCCGGTCGCGAAGCTCGTCGCTCCGGGGGCCGGGACCGCCGGCACCGCGGGCAACGGCCGGCGCGAGTACTACGGCGTCACCGGGGCACACGACGTCGTCGGCGTCCGCGGCACCTGGGCGGGGGAGGCGCTCGGCGACCTCGCGCCGCTCGACCCGCCCGTGCGGTTCGGGTTCGCCTCACTGCCGCGGATCCCACAGGTCGTCGACGTCGAGACCACGATCCGCGAACGCGCATGAGGCACGGGACGGGCCCCTCGCGCGCGTCCAGTGAACGGGGGCACACTGGTCGGAACGGTTCGCGCCCGACGCCCGGCTGACGTGTCAGCGGGGACGGGGCGCACGACGCAAAGGAGCATCATGACCGACACCCAGACCGACCACCGTGCCGCCATCTCGGACATCGTCCACGGTGCCCGCACGGCGCTCCTCACGACGGTGAGCGAGGACGGGCAGCTGCACGCCCGGCCGCTCGCCGTGCAGGACAAGTCCTTCCACGGCAGCCTGCGTTTCCTGGTGCAGGACGGCAGCGAGAAGGTCGAGGACATCGCCCGGAACCCGCACGTGAACGTCGCGATCGAGTCCCAGGGGGGCTACCTGTCCATCGCCGGCACGGCCACCGTCACCGAGGACCGGGCGGTCGTCGACGAACTGTGGTCGCCGTTCGCCGAGGCGTGGTTCCCGGAGGGACGCGACGACCCGTCGATCCGGCTGCTCACCGTCGAGGGCGTCTCGGTCGAGTACTGGACCCAGGACACCGGCACGGTCGGGTCGCTCGTGCAGACCCTCAAGGCGGCGCTCGGGCACCAGTCCCAGCCGGACGTCGGCAGCCACGGCACGCTCGAGGTCTAGCCGTGCGGATCCGCCCGGGCCGCAGCGGCCCGGGCGGGTGCACGTGCCGGCGCTCCGGGTACCGTCAGGGCGGCCCGAGCAGCCAGAGCACCGCGACGAACACCGGTTGCAGGACCAGCGCCCCGGCGACGAGGGTCCAGCGCATCGCCGGTCTCGCGACGAGTTCCGGCGAGCCCATCAGCGGCGCGAGCGGCATGAGCAGCCGCGGGGTCGACGCCATCGGCAGCGACACGGCGAACACGTAGAGCGCGTACCCGGCGGCGAACACGAGCGTGGTCGTCCCGAGCTTCCGAGTCGACCGGCGCGCCAACCACACCGGGTAGAGCACGAGCAGCACGACGACCATGAGCACACCGCCCACACCGAGCCACTTCGCGGTGGTCAGGAACCACGGCGACAGCGGGACGAAGTGCACCCGGCCGATGAAGTTCACCCACCAGGACATCTCTGTCGCCAGGTACGCATCGGGGCGACCGGTGGCCCAGCCGGCGATGACCGGCCACGCGGCTCCGGCGGCGGCCATCACGAGTCCGGCGACCACGACCTGGACCCGCTCGCGGACGGGGAACCCGTCGAGGCTGCGGGCGCCGGAGCGACGGGCCCCGACGTACCGGACGAGCGCGATGACGCCGAGGGTCAGGGGGATCGCGAGCGCACCAGGACGTGTGAACGAGGCGACGATCCCGAGCACGGTGAGCAACCCGTAGCGTCGTCGTTCCATGGCCAGCAGCGCCCCGAAGGTCAGCGCGAGGAACGCGGTCTCCGCGTACCCGACCTGCAGCAGGAACGACAGCGGACCGCAGGTGAAGAAGAAGACCGCCCACAGCGCCGCCGTGTCACCCGCGTGGTCCTGGACGAGTCGGTGGAGCAGGAACGTCGCGATGAGTCCGGCGATGATCGCGACGGCCGGGCCGCCGATCGTGAACGGCAGACCTGTGGAGACCGTCAGCAGGCGGATCGTGAAGGGGAACGCCGGCAGGAACGCCCATGCGTTCTGGGCGACGTGACCGGTGGCGTCGAGCGGCAGCACCGACGGGTACCCGTGCAGTGAGATCGCCTCGTAGTACTGGCCGTCCCACGAGGTCAGGAACGCCGTGAACCCGTGGTCGTTGCCCCAGAGCGCGTTGTCGGGCTGGACCCGGCTCATCAAGGGGTAGGCGACCATCAGCCACATCGTCGACAGCAGGCGTCCGACGGCCCACAGGAGCAGGACCGCCGCCCACGCCGGCATGCTGACGACCGTGTCGACGACGCGACGGCGACCCGCGGCGACCGAGCCCGTCAGGACACCGTCCGGGCGGCTCACGCGCGCGGTCCGCGGAGGTCGGGTACGGCAGACTGCACGAGGCCACGCTAGTCGGCGATCCCTGGAGAGGAGGGACGCGCGACGGTGCGGGTGTCCAGAGCGCGTGATCCGGGCCTCCCGACTGCGTCGGCCGGAACGCGAGCCGGGACGCGAGCCGGACTAGCATGCCAGGCGATGACGACGACGACAGCACGACGGACGAGCAGCACGGCGGTCGCCGTGCTCGTGGCCGGCACCTTCTTCATGGAGCTCCTGGACGGCACGATCCTGGCCACCGCGGCCCCGGCCATGGGGCGCGACCTGGGGGTCGACTCCGCAGCGGTCGGCGTCGCGATCACCGCGTACCTGGTCACCCTCGCGGTGTTCATCCCGGTCAGCGGATGGATCACCGACCGCGTCGGCTCACGGACCGTCTTCGTCGGCGCCATCGCGCTCTTCACGGTCGCGTCCGCGCTCTGCGCCGCCTCCACCGGACTCGTCGAGCTGACGCTCTGGCGGATCCTGCAGGGGCTCGGCGGCGCGCTCATGGTGCCGGTCGGGAGGCTCGTGGTGCTCCGGAGCGCCGGTCGCGACCAGCTCGTCACGGCCATCGCGATCCTCACCTGGCCGGCGCTCGCGGCTCCGGTCATCGCGCCGTTCCTCGGCGGGGTGCTCGTCGACACCCTCTCGTGGCACTGGATCTTCCTCGTCAACATCCCGCTCGGGGTGGTCGCCGTCGTCGCGGCGCTCCTGATCGTGCCGCAGGAGCGGGCGCCGGAGCGGGTGCCGTTCGACTGGCTCGGGTCGCTGCTGGCGTGCCTGGGGCTGGGGGCGCTGGTCGTCATGGCGTCGCTGCTCGCGCTCGACACCGTGCCCGTCGTACCGACCGTGCTCGCGGGCGTCGTCGGGGCGCTCTGCACCTGGCTCGCGATCCGGCACTTCCTCCGGGCCGCGCACCCGATCATGGGGCTCGGCGCGTTCCGGCTCGAGACCTTCCGGGTGTCCCACGCCGGCGGCAGCCTGTTCCGCCTGGCCGTGTCCGCCGTGCCGTTCGTGCTGCCGCTGCTGTTCCAGGACGCATGGGGGTGGACCGCGCTCGAGGCCGGGTCCGCCGTGCTCTGGGTCTTCGTCGGGAACCTCGGCATCAAGCCCGCGACCACGCCGTTCCTCCGCTGGTGGGGGTACCGGCCGGTGATCGTGGTGTCCTCGGCCGTCGCCGCACTGTCCGTCGTGGCGATGGTGTTCCTCACGCCGACGACCCCGTTCTGGCTGCTCGTCGTGCTCCTCGTCGTCAGCGGAGCCGCACGCTCGGTCGGGTTCACCGCGTACAACACCATCGCGTTCGCCGACGTCGAGCAGCCCGACATGACCGCGGCGAACACGCTGTCCTCGACGCTGCAGCAGACCGCGGCCGGGTTCGGCGTCGCCGTCGTCGCCGTCGTGCTCCGGGCCGCGGCCGGGGTCGGCGGGGAGGGGCTCGCCGGCTCCGGGCCCTACGCGGTCGCGTTCGTCGTGATCGCGGTGCTGCTGGTCGTCGCCTGCGTCGAGGGGCTCCTGATGAGCCGGACCGCGGGGGAGACGGTGCGGCCGTCGCGGCGTCTGCGAACGGGGTCGTCGGGCGTTCCGCGGAGCTGACCGAGTGTCACGGCTCGTCACCCGGCGTGCACCCGCAGGTCACGTGTCCGGGATGCGCAGCGCGCTACAGTCTCAGCAACCTGCTGCGATGCCCGAGTACCGTGACCGCGGCAGGAGAGCGGGCCGTTCAGGGCCCAGGACGGAAGGCAGCATGGCGGCGCCACACGAGCAGGGATCCACCGAACCGACCACCGCAGTCGGGCAGAGGTCCTTGCGTGTCGTGAGCTACAACCTCCGTGAGCACACCGCGAACAGCGAGCTCGCCGCCCTGGCCGAGGCCTCGCGGGCCGATGTGCTCTGCGTCCAGGAGTGCGACAGCACCGACCTCGCCACCTCGGTCGGCGGGCTGACCCTCGCCGCGTCGACCCAGGCGAACCGTCTCGGTCTCGCCATCTACAAGCGCGACGACCGCTTCGACGTGCAGGACCTCGGCATCCACTCGCTGCAGAAGTCCCTGCACGACCGGGTCCTCTCGCCCGCGCACGAGCGACTGATCGCCATGCACCTGTACGACAAGGAGGCCGAGGCCGAGGTCATCGTCGCGTCGTTCCACGCCTCGCCCCTGACCGCGACGAACTCGCTGCGCCGCAAGCAGATCGAGGCCGCGCACGACTTCGTCCGCGACCTGTCGAGCGAGGCCCCGGCGATCATGGTCGGCGACTTCAACTACCCGTGGTTCCAGACGAACCTGCGCCGGAAGATCGAGGAGTCGGGCTTCGCGCTGTCGCTCTCGGACCAGCCGACGTACCTGCGCTACCGCAAGTTCACCGGGCACTTCGACTTCGCCACGAGCGTCGGGCTGCACATCGCCGGCGTCGAGACCCTGCCCGCGGGCATCTCCGACCACCGCCCGATCCTCGTGCGCGCCGACTACGACGTGCCCGCGTCGGCTGCCGGGACGTCGTCCGCGGTCGCCTGACCCCTCGGCGTCTGCCGGACGGGAGGCGCTTGGCGTCTTCCGGACGGGAGGCGTGTGGCGGGCTGGCCGCGTGCCTCCCGTCCGGCGTCGGTTCGGCGAGGTCGCACGACGTGCCGTCGGCGTTCCGCCGGGGTCGCACGATCTGCCGCCCGGGGAGCGGTCCGGCGGCAGATCGTGCGACCTCGGCGGCCGACGCGGGCGGACGCACCACGCCCGGGCCGGGCGTCAGCGACGGAGCGTCGCGCGCGCCAGGCGGTTGCCGACGAACTGGCCGAGCTGCACGATCACGACGATCGCCGCGACGGACACGTAGACGACCCACCAGTCGTAGCGCTGCGACCCGTAGGTGATGGCGTACTCACCGAGCCCGCCGCCACCGACCAGCGCGCCCTGTGCGGTCATGTCGACGATGCCGATGTAGATGAACGTGTAGCCGAGGACCAGCGGTCCGAGCCCCTCGGGGATGAGCACGGTCAGCAGGATCGACACCGGGTGCGCTCCGGAGGCCCGTGCCGCCTCGACGACGCCCGGATCGATCGCGAGGAGGTTCTGCTCCACGATCCGCGACACCGCGAACGCCGCAGCGAGGGAGATCGCGAACGTCACCGCGGGGACGCCGATCGTGGTCTGCACGGCGACGCGCGAGAGCGGTGCGATCGCGGCGAGGAAGATCACGAACGGGATCGGGCGCACCAGGTTCACGACCAGGTTGATGACGGTGTACGCGGTGCGGTTCGACAGCAGGTTGCCCGGCCGGGTGGCGTAGAGCAGCAGCCCGAGGGCCAGGCCGATGACGCCCGCGATGACGAGCGACACCAGGGACATGACGATCGTGTCCCGGGTGGCGGCGAGGAACACGTCGAACGTGTCGATGACGCTCTGGAACGAGTTGTTCATGCGCGTGCCTCCTCGACGACGGTGATGCCGACGGACCGCAGGGCACCGACCGCCCGGTCGACGTCAGCGTCGGTCCCACCCAGTTCGTAGGTGAGCGACCCGATGCGGCGCTCGCGGATCTCGCTGACACCGCCGAAGACGAGTTCGGCGGTGACGGTGGTGTCGCGGAACGCCTGGTCGATGCGGCCCTGCAGTCCGGCCTCGTCGGTGATCCGGACGGACACGAGGCGCCCGGGGTGGCGTTCGTGCAGCCGTGCGACGGTCTCGGCCGAGGGGCGGTCGTGCAGGGCGGTCCGGACGAAGCGCTGCGCGGCCTCGGTCGTGGGGGCGGAGAACACGTCGTAGACGTCCCCGACCTCCACCACGCGGCCCTGCTCCATCACGGCGACCCGGTCGGCGATCCGCCGGACGGCGTCCATCTCGTGGGTGATGACGATGATCGTGACGCCGAGCTCCCGGTTCACGCGGCGGAGCAGCGCGAGGACCTCGGACGTGGTCTCGGGGTCGAGGGCGCTCGTGGCCTCGTCGGCGAGCAGCAGCTCGGGGCTCGACGCGAGCGCCCGGGCGATGCCGACGCGCTGCTTCTGGCCGCCGGACAGCTGCTCCGGGTAGGCGTACGCGCGGTCGAGCAGTCCGACGAAGTCGAGCAGTTCCGCGACGCGGCGGTCCCGTTCGGCCTTCGCGACACCGGCGACCTTCAGCGGGTACGCCACGTTGCCGGCGACCGTGCGGGAGCGGAACAGGTTGAACTGCTGGAAGACCATCCCGATGCGTCGACGGGCCTGACGGCGGTCCCGCTCGGGGATCGCCGTCAGCTCCTGCCCGGCGACGGTGACGGTGCCGGAGGTCGGGAGCTCCAGCGCGTTGACGAGTCGGACCAGGGTCGACTTGCCGGCGCCGGAGTACCCGATCACCCCGAGGACCTCGCCCTTCTGGACGTCGAGGTCGACACCCTCGACCGCGGTGACGGTCTCTCCGGTGTCGGCGCGGCGGTAGCTCTTGGTGACACCGCGGAGTTCGACGAGGGCGGCCACTACTCCGCTGCTGCCTTCGCGTCCTGCTCGACCGTGGCGAGCTCGTCCTGCAGGGTCGAGGCCTCCTCGTCGCGGGCGACGGCGTCCGGGTAGTCCTTCTTGAACACCTTCTGCACGGCGCTGTCCTGGAACAGGTGCGCGAGGTCCAGGTAGGTCTTGTTCGTCTTGTCCTCGTCCCGGACGGCGAAGACGTTCACGTACGGGGCGGCCGAGGAGCTGGACGGGTCGTCGGTGAAGACCTTGTCGGAGGCGGGCAGCCCGGCGGCGGTGGCGAAGTTGTTGTTCACGACGGCGGCGGCGACGGAGCCCTGCTGCAGCGCGTTCGCGGTCTGTGAGGCGTCGAGCGGCTGCACGTCCACCTTGTGCGACTCGATGTCGTCGGTGGTCGAGAACGCGCTGCCGCCGTCCTTCAGCTCGACGAGCTTCGCGGACTGCAGGACGAGCAGGGCGCGGGCCTCGTTGATGGCGTCGTTCGGGATCGCGACCTTCGCGCCCTCGGGGATCGCCGACGGCTCGTCGTACTTCGTGGCGTAGAGGGGCAGCGGGTAGACCGCGGTCGAACCGATCGGCTGCAGGTCGTCCTTCGCGGTGACGTTGTAGTTCGCCAGGTACTGGATGTGCTGGAACTGGTTGATGTCGACCTGCCCGTCCTTCAGCGCGGGGTTCGGCAGCGAGTAGTCGGCGAAGTTGGTCAGCTTCACCGTGACGTCGAGTCGTTCCTTCGCGAGCGCCGTGTAGGTCTTCCAGTAAGGCAGCGCCTTGTCCGCGACACCGATCGTGACGGTCTGGGCCTTCCGGTCCGAGCCGGACGTCCCGGCGGCACCGGCCTGGTCGGAGCCGCCACCGCGGACGGCGACGACCACGACGGCGATGACGATCGCGACGACGACGACGGCTGCGGCGATGATCCACCCGATCGGGCGCTTGCGCTGCGGACGGTCGGGCAGGACGGGTGCGGCGGACATGAGTGCTCCTCGTGACGGGTCGCCCTGGTGGCAGGGACGGTGCTGTGGGGGTCCCGACGCCGGGCGTCGCCCCGCGGGACAGCCACGAGTGTGCCGGGCGGGCCCCGACCGGGTCGATTCGCGTTCCGTCGTGTTACGGCGGAGGTCGCTGCGTGACGGCACGGCGTCGTCCTGAGACGTCGGTGTTCGACGACGGGCAGGCTCGGACGCGTGCGCAGCATCGAACTCGTCCTCGCTCCGGGCGCCGAACGGGCCGTCCGGGTCGCCTGGGAGGCCCTGGTCGTCGCCGACCTGCCGAGCATGGGCCGGCACACGTCCGACACGAACGCCCCGCACGTCACCCTGACGGCAGGGGAGACCCTGCCCGTGCCGTCCCACTTCGACGCGCCGCTGCCGACGAGCATCCGCCCCGCCGGTCTCCTGCTGTTCCCGGCCGGCCCCGGGCGTCACGTCCTGGGTGTGTCCGTCGTGGTCGACCGCTCGCTCGCCGTGTTCCACGAGGCGGTGCACCGGGCGGCCCCCGGCGCCGTCGACACCTCCCTGCCGGGTCGGTGGGCACCGCACCTGACGCTGGCGCGCCGCCCGCGGGACGTGGACCTGCCGCGGATGCTCGAGGTGCTCGCGTCGGTGCCGCTGCCGGAGACGCTGGACGTCGCCGGCGTCCGGCACTGGGACGGCGGGACGAAGACGGTCACCCGGCTCGTCTGACGGGCGGACCACGTGCCTCCCGGGAGGCCCTGCTCAGCTCCCCAGGACCCGCTCGCCGAACGCGGACGAGAACTTGCCGTCCGGGTCGCGTCGCGCGACCAGGTCGCGGAACGCCGGGAGGTGCGGGTGGAGCGCGGCGATCGCCGCCCCGTCGAGGGAACTCATCTTCCCCCAGTGCGGACGCCCGCCGAACGGGGCGAGCCGCGCCTCCAGGTCGGGCAGGAGGGCCGCGACCTCGTCCGGGTGCTTCTGCCAGGTGAAGGCGATGCAGAGCACGTCCTCGCCCTGCGACGGGCTGAGCCACAGGTCGTCGGCGGCCATGGTCCGCAGTTCGCAGACGTGCAGGTGCGGCTGGATCCGGTCGGCCAGGCTGCGCAACGCGTCGAGCGCGGCGGCCGCGTGCCGGAGCGGCACGAAGTGCTCGCTCTGCACCTCGGACCCGACCGAGGGCACCGACTCGATCGGGAAGTGCGGCAGGCGGTCCCACCACGGCCCGACCGAGCCGTCACGCGCGGTGTGGTGGCCGTCACCGGGGGAGCCGGGCAGACGGGGTGCGCCCAGGAGGCTCGTGGGGACCTCGACGTCGTCGGCACCGTCCGGGACGCGGGACTTCACGAGCACCTCCGACACGGTGTCGCCGAACAGCGTGTAGGCGCAGACCGAGTAGCCGGCGGCGAAGACCTGGGCGGCGGAAGCGGTGAAGGTGTCCCACGGGATCGGCCCGTAGAGGTCCTGTCGCATCCGGTAGGCGGGTTGCACGTCGACGGTGACGCGGGTGACGATGCCGAGCAGCCCGAGGTGGATCGCGGCGCCGGGCAGGTCCGGGTCACCGCGCCGGATCGTCGTCGTGGTGCCGTCCGGGCCGATCAGCTCGAGCGCGGCCACCGCGGTGCTCAGCGAGCCGAGGGTGGTTCCGGAGCCGTGCGTACCGGTGGCGATCGCACCGCCGAGCGAGATGTGGGGGAGGGACCCCTCGTTGTGCAGGGCGACCCCGGCGGCGTCGAGAGCGGGAGCGACCAGTCCGTACCGGGTGCCGGCACCCATCGTGGCGGTGCGGCGGTCCTCGGCGACGACCAGGTCGGTGGGCACCGCGGTGAGGTCGAGCAGCACGCCCGCGGTGTCGGCGACGTCGTTGAAGGAGTGCCGGGTACCGAGGCCGTGGATCCGCGGACTGCGGGCGACGAGTTCGGCGACGTCGTCGAGCGAGGTCGGCCGCACCACCCGCTCGGCCGTGTAGGTGACCGTGCCGGACCAGTTCAGCTCGCTCGTCGTCGACCGCATGTGCCCACGATGCCACGGCTGCGCAACGCACGACGCGCCCCCTCGGGAAGAGGGGGCGCGTCGTGTGGTCCGGGTGGTCGGTGCGGTGTGTCCGGCCGCCGTCAGTGCATGGCGGGCGCGGGGGCGCCCTCCGGGGTGGCCGGCTTCCGGACCATCGCCGAGGCGATGATGCCGAGCATCGAGATCACCGCGCCGACCAGGAACGCCGAGTGCACGCCGGACGCGGTCGCCCGGGCCGTGGCCTCGGCGGCCGTCGCGGCGCCCGCGACGTCGCCGTTCGTCGCCGCGGCGGTGGCGCCGAGGGTGAGCAGGGTGACGAACAGTGCCGTGCCGGCCGCGCCGGCGAGCTGCTGGGCGGTGCCGAGGACCGCGCTGCCGTGCGAGTACAGGCGCGGCGGGAGCCCGCCGAGCGCAGCGGTGAACAGCGGCGTGAAGGTCAGCGCCAGGCCCAGGCTCAGCACGATGTGTGCGACGAGGACGAACGTGACGCTGGTGTCCGCGGTGACCGTCGAGAGCGCCCAGAGCACGGCGCTGATGATGACCGACCCGGGGATGAGCAGCATGCGCGGCCCGTGCCGGTCGTAGATGCGACCGACGATCGGGGACAGCAGCCCCATCAGCAGACCACCGGGGAGCAGCAGGAGTCCGACCTGCAGGACCTCGAGGCCGAGCACGCGCTCCAGGTAGATCGGCAGCAGGATCAGCGTGCCGAACATCGCCATGAAGCTGATCGCCATCGCGACGATCGGGATCGTGAAGCCCTTCGTGCTGAAGGTGCGCAGGTCGAGCAGTGCGGCGTCGCGGCGCTGCAGACGGGTCTGGCGGACGATGAACACCGCCAGGGCGACGAACCCGACGGCGAGCGAGCCGATCGGCAGTCCGTACCCGGTGTCGCCGGCCTCGCCGATGCTCGACAGGCCGTAGACGATCCCACCGAACGCGAAGGCGGAGAGGACCACCGAGAACACGTCGATCGCGGACTTGCGCGGGGTCGAGACGTTCCGGACCTTCAGCATGCCGAGCACCAGGGCGGCGAGGGCGATCGGCAGGACGAAGCCGAACAGCCAGCGCCACGAGAACGCGTTGAGGATGAGACCGGAGATCGTCGGGCCGATCGCGGGGGCCACCGAGATGACGATCGAGATGTTGCCCATCACACGGCCGCGGTGGGCCGGCTCGATGAGGGTCAGGACGGTGGTCATGAGCAGCGGCATCATGATCGCGGTGCCGCTCGCCTGCACGATGCGCCCGATGAGCAGCATCGTGAAGCCGGGGGCCAGCAGTGCGATCAGCGTCCCGGCGGAGAACAGGCTCATCGCCCAGACGAACACCGGACGGGTGTTGAAGCGCTGCAGCAGGAAACCGGTGATCGGGATCACGACGGCCATGGTGAGCAGGAAGCCGGTGGTCAGCCACTGTCCGGTCGCGGCGCTGATGCCGAGGTCGTCCATGAGTCGCGGCAGCGCCACGCCCATGATCGTCTCGTTGAGGATGACGACGAACGCCGAGACGAGCAGCAGCCCGATCACGAGGCGGTTGCCCGCGGGGGAGGACTCTTCGACGGACCCGGTGCGGGGTGCGGAGTCGACGGCCTGGGTCAAGGGGGCTCCTGGTGTCTTCGTGGTGTGATGGTTGACCCACGACGGGTGGGTACCGAGGCTGCAAGAGCTGACAGGACCACAGCATTCCCGACTGCTGCCGAACGCGGGGTGCACTCCGCGTGTCGCTCGCGTCAGTGCAGGATGCGGAAGCCGTCGTCCTCGCCGAGCGGTGCGACCTCGCGGACGGCCACGTCGGTGACGGTCGCCGAGGGCGGACCGGAGCGGAGCATCACGACGAGGGCGTCGACCGCGGGGCCGGGGCCCTCCGCCTCGACCTCGACGGTGCCGTCGAACAGGTTCCGTGCGTACCCGACGAGTTCGAGTCCGTCGGCCTTCCGTGCCGTCCAGTACCGGAACCCGACGCCCTGCACGGTCCCGGTCACGACGGCGTGCTTCCTCGTGGTGCTGCCCATGGCCCGATGGTACGAGCGACGTGTTACCCGGGCGTCACGGCTGCGTTCCGGTCCGGTGACCATCGTGATACGGTCATCAGTACCCGAACAGTTCGGGTCAGAATGACCATAACAACCAGGAGCAGCGATGGGCGACACCGGGATCCGGCTCGCGGTCTCGACCGTCATCGTCGCGCTCCGCCCGCACCCCGACACCGGCGTCCCCGCGCTGTGGATGCCGCTGGTCCGTCGCGTCGCCGAGCCGTTCGAGGGTTCCTGGGCGCTGCCCGGTGGCTGGGTCGGTTCGGACGAGGGGCTCGACGACTCGGCCGCCGCGCGCCTCCGCGAGACGACGAAGGTGCAGCCGCGGTACCTCGAGCAGCTCTACGCGTTCGGGGCCGTCGACCGCTCGCCGAGCCGGGTCGTCTCGGTCGTCTACTGGGCACTCGTGCACCCGGACGAGGCGAACGTCGTGCCGGACGACTGGAACGTGCGGTGGTTCCTCGCCGACGAGCACCCGCCGCTGGCGTTCGACCACGACCGCATCGTCGAGTACGCGCTCTGGCGACTGCGCAACAAGATGTCGTACTCCCGGATCGCACAGGCGTTCCTCGGCGACCGGTTCACGCTCGCCGAACTCCGCGGCGTGTACGAGGCGGTGCTCGGGCAGACGCTGGACCCCGCGAACTTCCGACGGCAGGTCGCCCAGAGCGACGCGGTCCTGCCGACCGACGAGACCACGAGCGGCGGGCGGCACCGACCGGCCCGGCTGTACCGCTCGAACCCCGACCTGTCGTACGCGGACAACGGCCCGCTGACGACCCGCTGACATCCGACCCCCACCTGAGACGGGAACCGCCGTGTCCATCGCGACCACCATCGAACTGATCTCCAACGGCCGGGCTGCCGGCGCCACCTGCACGCCAGACCTCGCCGCGCCGACCTGGGACTTCGACACCGTCCCCGGCTACGGCCCCGGCTCGTCGATGTCCGACGTCATCCCGACCTCGGCCCCGCGGCAGGGCGTGATCCCGGACGAGTACCGGAACGCCCCGGACGACGAACTGCACGAGCGCATCGAACGGGCGAAGGCGACGCTGGGGGACCGGGTGGTCGTCCTCGGGCACTTCTACCAGCGGGACGAGGTCGTCCGGCACGCGGACTTCCTCGGCGACTCGTTCCAGCTCGCCAACGCGGCGTTGACGAAGCCCGACGCCGAGGCGATCGTGTTCTGCGGCGTGCACTTCATGGCGGAGACGGCCGACATCCTGGCGCGGGACGACCAGCGGGTGATCCTGCCGAACCTGGCCGCCGGCTGCTCGATGGCGGACATGGCCGACATCGACAGCGTCGAGGCCGCCTGGGCCGAGCTGGAGGCGCTCTACGGCACCGAGCCGGACGCCGACGGCCGCGTGCCGGTCATCCCGGTCACGTACATGAACTCCGCTGCGGACCTCAAGGCGTTCTGCGGGCGGAACGGCGGCATCGTCTGCACGTCCTCGAACGCCGCCACCGTGCTCGAGTGGGCGTTCGAGCGGGGGCAGCGCGTGCTGTTCTTCCCGGACCAGCACCTGGGCCGGAACACCGCGAAGGCGATGGGCATCAGCACCGACCGGATGCCGATGTGGAACCCGCGGCTGCCCGGCGGCGGCAACACCGCGGCGGACCTGCTCGCGGCGGAGGTCGTCCTGTGGCACGGCTTCTGCTCGGTGCACCGGCGCTTCACCGTGGACCAGATCGAGCAGGCTCGCCGGGATCACCCGGGCGTCCAGGTCATCGTGCACCCGGAGTGCCCGATGGCCGTCGTCGACGCGGCCGACGTCGCGGGCAGCACGGACCTGATCCGGAAGACCGTCGCTGCCGCCACCGAACCGACGACCTTCGCGATCGGCACCGAGATCAACATGGTGAACCGCCTGGCGGCCGAGTACCCGCAGCACACGATCTTCTGCCTGGACCCGGTCGTCTGCCCCTGCTCGACCATGTACCGGATCCACCCGGGGTACCTGGCGTGGGTGCTCGAGGCGCTCGTCCGCGGTGAGGTCCTCAACGAGATCGTGGTGCCCGCCGCCGTGCAGGTCGACGCGAAGGTCGCCCTCGAGCGGATGCTCGCGGCCAAGCCCCGCCCCCTCGCCGGCCAGCGGGACCCCGGTCCGGCCGCCACGGGTCCGACTGTCACCGGCCCGACCACCACCGGCCCGGCCACGACCACGGACGCGCGGGCCTGAGGATGCACGTCGTCGTCGTCGGGTCCGGCATCGCCGGCCTCACCGCCGCCATCCGGGCCAGCGCCCGGCACGACGTCACCCTCGTCACGAAGGGCGCCCTCGCCGACGGTGCCACCGCGCGCGCCCAGGGTGGCATCGCGGTGGCGCTCGGGGCGGACGACTCCGCCGCCCTGCACGAGCACGACACCCACGTCGCTGCGGCGGGCAGTGCCGACGCCCGTGCCGTGGACGTCCTCTGCACCGACGGCCCGGCCCGCGTCCAGGACCTGCTCGCGCTCGGCGTGCCCTTCGACCGCAGCACCGACCCGGAGACCCTCGACCGCTACGGGGACGACCTGGCCCGCGGGCGGGAGGCCGCGCACGCCCGCTGGCGGGTGCTGCACGCGGACGGCGACGCGACCGGGGCCGCGGTGGAGCGGACGCTCGTCGCCGCCCTGCACCGTCGGCACGTCACGATCCTCGAGCGCACCTGCCTCACCGACCTCGTCGTGCGGGACGGCCAGGTCGTCGGCGTCGAGGTCCTGGACCTGCTCGGCGAACCCCGACGGCTCGACGCCGACGCCGTGCTGATCGCCTCCGGGGGCGCCGGGCACCTGTACCGCGAGACGACGAACCCCCTGGTCGCGACCGGCGACGGCACGGCCGCGGCCTGGCGCGCGGGAGCCGTGCTCGCCGACCTGGAGTTCGTCCAGTTCCACCCGACCCGGCTCGCGGTCCCGGACGGCGGCCTGGTGTCCGAGGCCGTCCGCGGCGAGGGGGCCGTCCTCCGCGACGCGACCGGTCACCGGTTCATGACCGACGTCCACCCCGAGGCCGAGCTCGCCCCGCGGGACGTCGTCGCACGCGGCATCGCGGCTGCCATGCGATCGCAAGGAGGCCGACCCGTCCTTCTCGACGCGACCGGCCTCGACGCCGACTTCCTCGTCCGCCGCTTCCCGGGGCTCACCCGCGACACCCGGGCGGCCGGCTTCGACTGGACCCGCGAGGGCGTCCCCGTCGCCCCGGCCGCGCACTACGCGATGGGCGGGATCGCGACGGACACGGAGGGCCGCACGAGCCTCCCGGGTCTCCTCGCGGTCGGCGAGGCCGCCTGCACCGGGGTCCACGGCGCGAACCGGCTGGCCTCGAACTCGCTGCTCGAAGGGCTCGTCTTCGCGGTCCGCGCGGCGGACGCGCTCGGGGCACCCCGACCCGGTCGACTCCGGCTGCGCGGCGACGCGACGCTCGTCCCGACCGTCGTCCGGTCGGGCGGCGACCGGACGGGAGGCCCGGCCCGGCTCGATCCCGGCACCTCCGTCCGGCAGTTGCTGCAGTCCGTCATGACCGACCACGTCGGCCTGCTCCGCGACGCGATCGGGCTCGCCGGGGCCCGCGCTGCCCTGGCCGCACTGTCCGCCCCCGCCCCGACCACCGTCCGGGACGCCGAGGACCGCGCGCTGCTCGACCTCGCCCGGCTCACCGCCCTCGCGGCCGAGGCCCGCACGGAGTCCCGCGGCGCTCACGCGCGCACCGACCACCCGGAGACCGACCCGATCGCGCCCGTGACGATCGCCTGGGTCACCGCGGCGCCCGGGCCCACCGGCACCGTCGTGCCCAGCGGTGCCGCCGGGCTGGAGCCCCTCCGACCGTCCGCCCGACAGGGAGCACTCGCATGACCGGCACGACACCAGCCAGCACGACACCAGCCAGCCCGACGCCAGCCAGCCCGACGCCAGCCAGCCCGACGCCAGCCAGCCCGACGCCTGCAAGCACGACGCCCACCACCACCGCGTCACCGACCGCGGCCGCCCTCGACCCCGGCACGATCCCGCCGCACGCACTCCGCCGGGTCATCGACACCGCCCTGGAGGAGGACGCCCCCTGGGGTGACGTCACGAGCGAGACGCTGATCCCCGCCTCGGCCACTGCGACCGCGACCCTGGCCGCCCGCGAACCCGGCGTACTGGCGGGCGGGGACGTGTTCGTCGCGGTGATGCACGCCGTCGACCCGGGCCTCGTGGTCGCGCTCGCGCTCCGCGACGGTGCGGCCTTCGGCGCCGGGGACGTCATCGCGAGCGTCTCCGGGTCGGCGCGTTCGGTGCTCCGGGCCGAGCGGGTGGCGCTCAACCTGGTGCAGCGGATGTCCGGCATCGCCACGCTGACCGCGCGCTACGTCGACGCGACCGTCGGCACCGGGGCGCGGATCGTCGACACCCGGAAGACGACGCCCGGGCTCCGCGCCCTCGAACGGCACGCGGTCCGCTGCGGCGGCGGTCACAACCACCGCACGTCGCTGTCCGACGCGGTGCTCGCGAAGGACAACCACCTGGCGGTGCTGCTCGCCGAGGGCGTCGGCATCGGGGAGGCGATCCGTGCCGCCCGAGCCCGGCTCGGACACACTGTGCACCTCGAGGTGGAGGTCGACCGCATCGACCAGATCGAACCCGTCGTCAGTGCAGGCGTCGACACGATCATGCTCGACAACTTCACCGTGCCGATGCTGCAGGAAGGCGTCGCACTCGTGTCCGGCCGGGCGCTCGTCGAGGCCTCGGGTGGCGTGTCGCTCGACACGGTCGCCGCGATCGCCGCCACCGGCGTCGACATCGTCTCGGTCGGTGCCCTGACCCACTCGGCGCGCGCGCTCGACCTCGGGCTCGACGTCGACGTCGACGTCTGAGGGCGGCCGTGTTCTACCTGGACCGCGCCGCGACCACGCCGGTCCGTCGCGAGGTCCTCGAGGCGATGTGGCCCTACCTGACCGGGACCTTCGGCAACCCGTCGTCGACCCACGGCATCGGGGACGCCGCCGCCCGGGGCCTGGCCGGCGCACGGTCGGTCGTCGCCGGAGCGCTCGGCTGTCGTCCGGGCGAGGTCGTCTTCACCAGCGGCGGCACCGAGGGCGCGAACACCGTGGTCAAGGGCATCGCGCTCGCCGCATCCCGCGGCCGACACGTCGTCACGAGCGCCGTCGAGCACGAGGCCGTCCTCGAGAGCTGCCGCTACCTGGAACGGTTCCACGGCTTCGACGTGACGGTGCTCCCCGTGGAGCCGGACGGCACGGTGGCGCCGGAGACCCTGCGTGCCGCCCTCCGACCGGACACCACGCTGGTCTCGATCGCGCACGCCGACAACGAGATCGGCACGGTGCAGGACGTCCACCGGCTCGCCGCGATCGCCCACGAGGTCGGCGCCCGCTTCCACACCGACGCCGTGCAGTCGGCCCCGTGGCTGCCCGTCGGGCTCGACGTCCTGGGTGTCGACGCGGTCTCGGTGTCGGGGCACAAGCTCGGCGCGACGAAGGGGACCGGTGCCCTCGCCGTCCGTTCGGGCGTCCGGTTCGAACCGCTCGTCCACGGCGGGGGACAGGAGCGCGGACGGCGTTCTGGCACCGAGGACGTCGCGGGTGCGGTCGGCCTCGCCGCGGCCTGGAGGGCCGTGCTCGCCGAGCGGGACACGGCTGCAGCGCACGCGTCGGCCGTCCGTGACGTCGTCGTCGCCGGGGTGCTCGACCGGGTGCCGGGTGCGCTCCTCACCGGATCGGCCGACCACCGCCTGCCGGGACACGCCTCCTTCTGCTTCCCGGGCGTGTACGGCGAGACGGTGCTGCTCGCACTGGAACGACGGGACGTGGTGTCGTCCTCGGGCAGCGCCTGTGCCGCCGGCAGCACCGAGGCCTCGCACGTGCTGCTGGCACTGGGCCTCCCGGAGGACCTGGCGCGCTCCGCCGTCCGGTTGACGTTCGACGCGTCCCTCACGACGGACGACGCGACGGTCGTCGTGGAGGCCGTGGTCGACGCCGTCACGGCGGTCCGGTCCCTCGCCTGACCTGGTGTACTAGACGTTCTACTCCATGTCTGGGGCCGTGTCCCCCCTATTGCGGACACGCGCGGTCGTCCAGAGTGGAGGCATGGCGAACGCGACGACCTCATCGGTGACGCAGGGCGACCGCTTCCGAGCGGTCCAGCTCCTGCCCGCACCGGCGACGGTCCTGGCGCTCGCCGTCGGTTCCGGGCACGGCCTCGACGCCGGCCCGCTCGCGGTCGTCGCCGCGGTCGGTGTGCTCGCGACGCTCGCCAGCGCGCTCCTGCCCGCGCAGCTCGCGCGGGCCGGTCGCCCGATGCCGGTGCCGTCCGAATCCGATCGGTACCGGGGAGACCGGGACCGGAACTGACCTCGAGACCTGCACCGCCCCTCCCGGCGGTGCGCTGGACCGGACGCGACCCCTGATACGCGTCCGGCCGGGACACCGGCCCCTGCCGGACCGTCCCGGAACGACCGGGTCCGCCGTGGCCTTCGGGACCATCGACCCCTGAACGATGCGTCCCGTTCCCCCTGAGGTGCGGCGGGCCCGGTCCCGCTCAAGCGGTCGTGCGGTGCTCCACGGTGCCCGGCCAGAGGTAGTCCAGGTCGTCCGGCACGTCGGGGAAGAGCGGGCGGTAGTGCTCCGGCGCCTTCTGCACGAGCTTCGACCGGTGTGACAGGTGCACACGCTCGTCGGCGTTCCACGAGGGCACCTCGAAGTCGCCGCGCTCGTACGCCTCCAGGTCCTCGGGGACGAGCGCCAGGTCCGCCAGGGTCTTCTCGAGACAGGTGTCCGCGTGCCCGCGCTCGAGCCACACCCGGCACGTGGCGTCCTGGTACGCCATCAGCGCCGGCCGGAAGCCCCGCCACATCGCGGTGACCGGGTGGTGCTGCCAGCCGTAGTCCGGCAGCGTCAGGGCCCGCATCACCTGCAGGGTCTCGACCCGCTGCTTGCCGAGGCGCTTGTCGTCGAGGACCTCGGCGGAGGCGCGGAAGTCGGCGAACGGCAGGAAGGTCTGCATCTGCCGGACGGTACGCCGGAGTGCCCGGGAGTGCCCGGGTCGTCGCAGCGACACATGTCGTCACATCGTCACCGGGCCCGACGGGGCGTGTGAGCATCGACGGCATGAGCAGTTCCCTCGTCGTCGGGGTCAGCGGCAGCCCGTCCGACCCGTCCCGCACCTCGACCCTCGTCGCCGCGACCGTCGACCGGCTCGCCGCCGAGCTGCCGGACGCCGAGACCGTCCTCGTCGAGATCGGTCCGCTCCTGGCGGACCTCGGTGCGGCCGTCGACCGGGAGCACATGTCCGCCGCCACCCGCGCCGCGCTCGAGGCGGTCGAGGCGGCGGACGTGCTGGTCGTCGGGAGTCCGGCCTTCCGCGCCGCGTACTCCGGCGCGTTCAAGCTCTTCTTCGACTGGATCGGGCAGTACGACCTGGTCGACACCCCGGTGCTGCTCACCGCGACCGGGGGCAGCGACCGGCACGCACTCCTCGTCGAGCACCAGATGCGCCCGCTGTTCGGCTTCTTCCAGTCGACGACGCTGCCGCTGGCGGTGTTCGGCAACGAACGGGACTTCGACAAGCGCGTCGGGGGCTACGACATCGCGAGCATCGACCTCGAGCTGCGGATCGACCAGGCCGTCCGTCGGGCGCTGCCGATCATCCGCGGCGGGTTCGTGGCTGCGGGCGTCGACGAGGTGCGGCGGCCCGCGGAGTTCTGACGGGCCTCCCGCCCGATCGCCGGCGTGGGCGGCGCACGTGTCCCCGAGACGCCCCCGCGTGCCCGAGACACCCCTGCGTGCCCGAGACGTCCCGTCTGGCCGAGACGCCCCCGTGTGCCCGAGACGCCGCGATGGCGTCGAGGCGCCGCGGTACCCGGCGGCGTCTCGACGGCAACGCGGCGTCTCGGATCGACGCCGACGTCTCGCGCCGGCGTCTCGCGCCGGCGCCTCACCGCGGCGTCAGCCGCGCAGGAGCGCCGCGACGTGGGCGACGGCCAGGCGGTACCCGTCCGCGCCAGCACCGGCGATGACCGCCGTCGCGGCCGTGGCGACGTGGTCGACGTGCCGGAACGGCTCGCGCTTCCACGTGTTGGACAGGTGCACCTCGACCACGGGGACGCTCAGCGCCTCGACCGCGTCGTGCAGTGCCACCGACGTGTGCGCGTACGCGGCGGGGTTGATGACGACGCCTGCGAAGTCGTCGAGCGCCTCGTGCAGCCACTCGACGAGCTCGCCCTCGCGGTTGCTCTGTCGGAAGTCGGCCTCGAGCTCGTGCACCGCGGCCTCGGTGTGGACGATCGCCTCGATCTCGGCGAGCGTCACCGTGCCGTACTGCTCCGGGTCGCGTCGGCCGAGGATGTCCAGGTTCGGGCCGTTGAGGACGAGGATGCGCATGCGCCGAGCCTAGCGAGCGACCCGAGCACGCGATCGCGCGGGATGCATGCCTCGGCTATGTGAACGGTCACACGCCGTGTAACGTCTTCGTCCGGGTCGGCGCAGTTGTCGACTGCAACACATCGACGGAGAGTGTGAATGGTCCTCGCAGCATCGAACAGCGGGATCCGGCTCGACTTGGGCTGGGTCGACTACTTGATGATCCTCGTGTACTTCGGGGTGGTCATCTGGATCGGGTTCACGGCTCGGCGGCAGGTCCGCACGAGCATGGACTTCTTCCTCTCGGGCAGGTCCATGCCCGCGTGGATCACGGGCCTGGCGTTCGTGTCCGCGAACCTCGGCGCCACCGAGATCCTCGGCATGGCGGCCAACGGCGCCCAGATCGGCATGGCGACGCTGCACTACTACCTCATCGGTGCCGTGCCCGCGATGGTCTTCCTCGGCCTCGTGATGATGCCGTTCTACTACGGCTCGAAGGTCCGGAGCGTGCCGGAGTTCATGCTCCGGCGCTTCGGCAAGGCGCCGCACCTGGTGAACGCCATCGCCTTCGCGGTGTCGAACGTCCTCATCGCGGGCATCAACCTCTACGCGATGGCGATCGTCATCGAGGCGATGCTCGGCTGGCCGGAGTGGCTCGCGATCATCGTGTCCGCCGGCTTCGTCCTCGCCTACATCACCCTCGGCGGGCTCTCCAGCGCGATCTACAACGAGGTCATGCAGTTCTTCGTGATCCTCGCCGGCCTCATCCCGCTGACCATCGTGGGCCTCCACCGCGTCGGCGGCTGGAGCGGCCTGACCGAGGCCATCAAGCAGACCCAGGGCGTGCAGCACCTGCAGACGTGGGCCGGCACCGGCATCGGCAACGTCACGAACCCGATCGGGGCGAACTGGCTCGCGATCGTGCTCGGGCTCGGCTTCGTGCTGTCGTTCGGCTACTGGACGACGAACTTCACCGAGGTGCAGCGCGCGTTCTCGGCGAAGAACATGTCGGCCGCCCGCCGCACCCCGCTGATCGCCGCGATCCCGAAGCTCTTCATCCCGTTCATCGTCGTCGTGCCCGGCCTCATCGCCGCGGCCGTCGTCGGCAACCAGTTCGCCGACGGCACGCTGACCTACAACGACGCGATCCCGAAGCTCATCCAGATGTACCTGCCGACGGGTGTCCTCGGTGTCGCCGTCACGGGCCTCCTGGCGTCCTTCATGGCCGGGATGGCGGCCAACGTGTCGAGCTTCAACACGGTCTTCACCTACGACATCTGGCAGCGCTACATCAAGCCGAACATGCCCGACCTGCACTACCTGAAGACCGGTCGCTGGGTCACCGTCGTGGGTGTCGTCGTCGGCGTCGGCACGGCCTTCCTCGCCGCGCAGGCCGGCAACATCATGACCTACATGCAGACGCTGTTCTCGTTCTTCAACGCGCCGCTGTTCGCCGTGTTCATCCTCGGCCTGCTCTGGAAGCGGATGACCACGCAGGGCGCACTCTGGGGCTACGTCCTCGGCATCATCACCCCGACCATCACCTGGATCGCCTACCTGGTGGACCCGGACCTGTTCTCGACCGCCACCGCCGAGACCATGTACGGCGCGATCATCTCGTTCGTCACGGTGATCATCGTCGCCGTCGCGGTCTCGATGTTCACGAAGCCGAAGCCCGTCTCGGAACTCGGCGGCCTGGTCTACGGCATCGGCAAGATCGACATGAGCGCGGGCGCCGTCGCCACCGACACCGCCTGGTACCGCTCGCCGGCGCTGCTCGGCACGGTCGCCCTCGTGCTCTGCGTCGTCCTCTACCTGCCGTTCCTCTGATCCCGACCCCGAAGGAGACACCCCATGGCTGACACCACGAACACCTCGGGCTCGATGACCGAGGACGAGAAGGCGGCACTCGTCCGCTCGACCCGCCGCCTGGACCTGCGTCGGATCCTCGGCGGTCTGTTCCTGCTCTACGGCGTCATCACGACGATCGTCGGCATCGTGCACTGGGACAGCGATCCGAAGATGACCGGTGGCATCCACATCAACCTGTGGGTCGGGCTCGCGATGCTCGCCGCCGGCCTGCTCTTCTTCCTCTGGGACCGCCTCGCGCCGGTCCCGGCAGAGGACATCGTCGGCCAGGCCGAGGCGGAGGCGCACCAGCGCGCCGCCGGCGAGGGCCGCGAGCTCGCGTAGCCGACGGCCGGTCGCCCACGCGACCACGATCGGACGGGAGGCCCGGTACCAGCTGGTACCGGGCCTCCCGTCCGTCGTGCGGTGCGGCCGCGTCCCTCCGGAGCCTGGTTCCGCCACGGAACGGTTGCGCGCGATGCCGGAGGAGGCCAGGTTGGTCACGACGGAAGGGACCCCACATGTCGACCATGGTGTTCATCAACCTGCCGGTGTCCGACCTGGCGCGGGCGACCGCGTTCTACCAGGCGCTCGGGTACCCCCTCAACCCGGTGTTCAGCGACGACACCGCCTCGAGCATCGTCATCAGCGACACCGTGTACGTGATGCTCCTGACGCACGCGAAGTTCACCGAGTTCACCGACAAGACGATCGCCGCGCCTGACACGATCGAGGTGATCAACTCCCTCACCGCCGAGACGAAGGAGGAGGTGCACCGGATCGTCGACGCGGCCGTCGAGGCCGGCGGGACCGAGGACCGGCCGGAGATGGACCTGGGCTTCATGTTCCAGCGGAGCTTCACCGACCCCGACGGCCACCGCTGGGAGTACGTCTGGATGGACCCCGCCGCCGCCGAGGACGGCCCGCACGCCGACTGACCCCTCGCAACACGCAACCCCGGCGGCACCGCGCAACGGAGTACCGCTGCGAGGAAGCGCCGGAGTTGCGTCCTGCGACGGGGGCCACGGCAGGATGGGGGGATGACCGACGACCTCGTGACCGGCGCGGACGGCCTCGCCCGGCCGCTCTGGGCGTCGACGGACCCGATGCTCCGCGCCTACTACGACACCGAGTGGGGGATGCCGGTCCGCGACGAGCGGGGCGTGTTCGAGCGGCTCTCGCTCGAAGCGTTCCAGTCCGGGCTGTCGTGGCGCACGATCCTCGCGAAGCGCCCCGCGTTCCGGGCCGCGTTCGCCGACTTCGACCCCGACGTGGTCGCCCACTTCGGGGACGACGACGTCGCCCGGCTGCTCGGCGACGCGGGCATCGTCCGGAACCGCGCGAAGATCGCCGCGACGATCACCAACGCGAACGCCACCGTCGCGCTGCGGGCGGACGGGGGACTCGCCGACTTCGTGTGGTCCTTCCGGCCGACCGACACGCCGAGGCCGCGCACCGCCGCCGAGGTCCCGACGACCAGCCCGGAGTCGACCGCGCTGTCGAAGGCGCTTCGGAAGCGCGGGTTCGCGTTCGTCGGACCGACCACCATGCACGCGCTCATGGAGGCACTGGGGATCGTCGACACGCACCTGCTCGGCAGCCACCGGCGAGCGTCGTCCGGCGTCTGGCCGGACTGAGGACCGGCGCCGACCGGTGGGACGGCTGTCGTCAGCCCAGCGGCAGCCGCATCTGCACCGAGGCGACCTCGTACCCGAGCTCCTCGTACAGGTGGCGCGCGCCGGTGTTGTACCCGAAGACGTTGAGGCCGATGCTGGTCGCGCCCCCCGCCCGCGCGACCTCGTGCGCGAGCTCGAGCGCTCGTCGGGCGTGACCCTGCCGGCGGTGGGCCGGGTCGACCTCGACCTCGAAGACCCACCAGTCGGCGCTACCCGGGGTGAACGGGCCGATCCAGAGGTGCCCCACCACGGTGTCCGCACCGAGCGTCAGTTCCCACACGTGGTGTCCCGCCGCCGGCGAACCGCCCGGGAACCACTTCTCGAGGGACTGCCGCATGTTCGCCTCAGCCTGCTCGCGGCTCTCGCCCGAGCGCATGCGCGACGCGACGTACTCCGCCATCGAGCGGTCCAGCCAGCCCGGCAGACGTTCCCCGGGCATCGGCTCGAGCCGCAGCTCGCTCCGCGCCGCGGTCATGCCCGTGTCTGCCGGGTCCATGGTCAGCGGTTGCCCTTCGAGCCGCGCTTGGGCTTGCCGGACATGCCGCGCGAGGTCCGGCCGCGACCGGTGGAGTTCTTCCCGCCGCCGCTCTTCGCACCCGTGCCCTTCGTGGCGCTGCGCTTCGCGACCGTCTTCGCGTTCGCCGCCGTGGCCTTGCCGCCGGCCGCCTTGCTGCTGGTGGCCTTGCCGCCGACCGCCTTGCCGCCGGTCTTCTGGCGTGCGTCGTCCTGCTCGTCGGGATCCGTGCCTCCCGGCTGGTCCGGCTGCTGCCGGGAGCTGTTCGCGGTCCGGCCGCGGACGACGCCGATGAACTCCTCGGTGAGTTCCGAGGCGTCCTCGTCACGCCAGACGAGCGCGACACGGGTGCCGGGGGAGCCGGCGAGCGGGCGGGAGACCAGGGACTTGCGGCTCTCGGCCCGGAAGAGGGACTGAGGGAGGACGACCACGCCGACGTTGGCTTCGACCAGGTCGAGCGCTGCCGCGACGTCCGGCGGCACGGGGCCCGCGTCGAGGACGGTGACGCCGGCGAGGTCCGCGTCGGTGACCTCGTCGAGGTCGGCGAGGGGGGAGTCCTTCGGGGCGGCGACGACCGCGGTCTCGGTCCACAGCGGGATCGCGTGCGGCTGTTCTCCGTCGGCCCGCTCGGGCACCGGCATCCGGGCGAAGACCATGTCGGCGTCGCCCTCGATCGCGTCGAGGACCCCGTCCGCGCCGACGGGCATGAGGACCAGGTCGACGTCCGGTCGGCGCTCGCGCCAGACCCGCACCCACTTGGCGGGGGAGACCCCGGGTACGAAGGCGATGGAGAGCGCGGTCATGCACCCGAGCATACGGGCCGTACTCTGGTCACCATGGCCCAGGAACAGACCATGAAGCCCGAGACCGCTGCCAAGAAGCTCGGCATCCTCCTCTCGGCGACGCCCGAGTCGTTCCGTGCGGGCCCGATCGCTCGCACGACGTTCGACGAACTGCAGAGCGAGCCGCCGACGTGGCTGCAGGACCTCCGTCGGGACGGTCCGCACCCCCGACCGGTCGTCGCCGCGCGCCTCGGGGTGTCGATCTCCGGACTCGCTCGCGCCGGCGTGGACGACGTCCTCACCACGGAGCAGATCAAGCAGCTCCTGCAGGACATGCCGGCGTGGCTCGTGCAGGAGCGTTCCACCCAGGCCGCGGTCCGCACCGAGAACGTGCGCGTGAAGCAGGAGCGCGCGGCCCGCACCGAGGGCTGATCCCACCCGTGCACGGGACCGTCGCCGACGCCATGCTCGTCGTGCCGCAGTTCGCGTCCGTGTGCTGCATCGTCGGCGACCGGTACCGCCCGCGTCCCGGCGTGATCGTGCCCGCGACCGTGATGCTCGTCGCGATGCTCATGCCCGTCGTGCAGGCCGGGCCGTCGTGGACGATCCTCGCCGCGGCACTGCTGCTGGTCCTCGCGCCGATGCCCGTGGTGCGGCGACGCCGGCGGGACGGACGTCGGGCCGAGCCGATGGACGTGCACCGGGCGCTCTCCGCGGTCGTGATGGCGGGGATGCTCCTGATGGGCCACGCGTCCGGACTCGCCGGCTCCGGCGTGCACGCACATGCCCTGGTCCTGACCGCGGTGCTCGGCGCCGGGGTGATCGGCTACTGCGCCTTCAGTGGCTGGCTGCTCCGGTACGAGTGGGCACGGGAGGACCGTCGCGCGGTCCGGAGCGGTGAGGTCTTCGCGATGACCGTCGCCGTGGTCGGGATGACCCTGGCGATGTGACCGGCGTTACGGTGGTGCCGTGTCCGACCGCATCGTCCGCCGACCCGACGCTCCACCGCCTCGCCTCGACGAGGTCGACGAACGGATCCTCTGGGTCCTCGCCTCGGACGCCCGGATCCCGAACAACCGGCTCGCCGCTGCGGTGGGCATCGCGCCGTCGACCTGTCTGGTGCGCGTCCGGGCGCTGGAGGACGCGGGCATCATCACCGGCTACCGGGCCGAGGTCGACATCGCTCGTCTCGGGTTCTCGATCGAGGCGATGGTCTCCGTCCGGGTGCACGCCGCCGCGCGGCATGAACTGCGGGAGTTCGCGAAACGCCTGCTCCGGGTGCCGGTGGTGCTCGACGTGTCGTTCCTGGCCGGGGACAAGGACTTCCTCGTGCACATCGCGTGCACGTCGACCGAGCAGCTGCGGGACTTCGTCGCCGACGAGCTGAGCGGGGACCCGTCGGTCGCGACGACGCAGACGTCGATCGTGTTCGAGCGGCTGGTGGCGGACCGGGAACACCAGGCCCGCTCCTACGGCGAACTGCGCCGCTGGCAGGCCTGAGCGCAGCGAGCGCGGTCCGTCAGCGGGTCCGGACCATCGGGGTGTGCGGGATCGCGTCCTCGAGGAAGTCCTCACCCGAGCGCACGAAACCGAACTGTGCGTACCACTCGCCGAGGTGTGCCTGCGCGTTGATGCTGATCCGCTCCGAACGACTCTCGGCGATCGCGGCCTGCATCAGCGCGGCACCGAGGCCCTTGCCGCGGGCGTGCGCTGCGGTGGCGACCCGGCCGATCCGCTCGGTGCCGTCGGGTTCGCGGAGCAGCCGCAGGGTCGCGTCGACCGAACCGCTGCCGGCCCAGAACTGCACCGTACCGGGCTCGAGGTCGCGGCCGTCGATGTCGTCGTAGGCGCATGCCTGCTCCACCACGAACACGTCCTGTCGCAGGCGGAGGATCTCGTGCAGGGTGACGACGTCGAGGTTGCGGGTCGGGGCGCTGAAGGTCGAGGGCACGACGTTTCCTGACTTTTTCTTGTGAATGGGTTCCGCACTGCACCCGTCGAGGCGTACCGTGCCGGTCAACCACTCTACGTGCGCAGCCGAGATCAGGAGGTGAGCGCATGGACGCATCGATGCGTGCACCCCTGAACGCGGTCATCCGTTGGGCTCTCATGGCCTCCGGGATCGCGGTGGCACTGGTGCTGCTCTCGCTCTTCTTCGGTGCTCGGCCCGCTGCGGCGGCCGGGGTCCTCGGACTGGGTGGGGCGTCTCCGAGCGGCTCGCAGACGAACTCGTCGCAGCGCTCGGACGGCCTGCTGAGCGGCGTCGTCTCGGGCGTCGGTGGCACGGTCGAGGGCGCCGGACGGGCCGTCGGGAGCGTCGTCACCCCGGTCCGACCGGCCCCCGCGCCGGTTCCGGCCGTCCCGGCAGCACCGGCCCCCGCCCCGGTCCCGGCCGCGCCGGCGCCGGTTGCGCCCGCTCCGACCGCCGCAGCACCCGCCCCGGTTGCCACAGTCCCCGCTCCGGTCTCCGCACCTGCAGCCGCTCCGGCGGTACCGGTGGCTGCGCCGGCCCCGGTCACCGCATCTCCGGCCAGCACGCACACCGACCCGGCCGCAGCCCCCGCGCCGACCGCGGCCGACCAGCCGTCGCACGCCGGCACCCCACCGGCGGACGCACCCGGAGCGCCCGCAGCCACGCCGACGACCCGCCCGGGCACCTCGCTCGTCGGCGGCGTCGTGTCGGCCGTGAGCGGCGCCTCCCGGCCCGTCACCGACACCGTCGTCACCGTCCTCGACCCCGTCACCGGAGCCGTGCAGGACATCGCCGGTGACCGTCCGGTGACCGCGATCGTGGCCGTCGTCGACCGGGTGGTCGGGAGCCTCCCGGTCGTCGGCGGACTGCTCGGTGACGACGCGCTCGGCACCGTCACGGCGCCCGTCACGGGCGTGGTGGACGACACCCTCGGCTCGGTCGGTGACGTCGTCGGCGCTGTGCCGGGCGTCGTGGCCGAGGTGCCCGACGTCGTCGGCGGCCTGCCCGGCGTCGGTGGCGGTCTCCTGCCGGGAGGCTCCCTCCCCGTCGTCGACGTCCCCTCGGTCCCCGTGGTGGGCACCCCCGGCACCGGTGGCGCGATCGTGCCGACGGTCCCGGGAGGATCGGTCCCCGCGTCGCCCACAGCCACCGCCGCCGTGCCACCCGCGGGGACGACCAGCGGTCCGGCAGCCGCGTTGGCTGCACCGATCACGGGCGCAGCGGACCAGCCGGCTGCGACGACCACCCCGTCCGCCGTCCGCGCGAGCACCTCGGCGGTCGTCGCCGGTCCGCTCGCTGCCGTGACGGCGTCGACCTCCCTCGCTGCCGCGACCTTCGGCGGCGAGGCCCTCGTCCTCCCGGACGGCGGCGCGCCGACGCACGCACCGTTCGAGGGCGCCACCGGCGGCACCGCAGGCGGATCCGCCGCGGGCGGCTCGGCCGGCGCGACCCCGATCGGCACCGTCGGTGCCGACGCGCAGACCTCCCCCCTCGCCACGGGTCACCGTGGCCCGGTCGCCGACGAGGCCCTCCCGGCCTCGCTCGTCGGCGACCACGACGTCGCTCCCGATTGAGATCGGCGCACCTGCCCGCCACGGCAGGACGCGCCACCGACCGCTCCCGTGCGGTCGACCGACCATCTCGATCAGGAGTGAACGACCATGAACAAGAACGTCACCCGAGGGCTCTTCTTCGCCCTCTGCGTGGGCGGGCTGACGCTCGGTGGAGCCGTCGCGGCGAACGCGGCGACGACCACCGGAGCGGACGGCATCGCCTCCGGGACCCAGATCGCGCCGAACGTCGACGCCCCGGTCTTCGTCACCCGCAACGCCTTCGGCATCGTCGGCGACGCGGTCTCGACCGCCACGAGCCCGGCGACTGCGCCGGTCCCCGCGGCGCCGGTCCCCGCACCGGCCCCGGCGGCTCCGGTCCCTGCGCCGGCACCCGCCGGGCCGACGACCAGCGGTGCTGACGGCGTCGCCTCCGGCACTCAGGTGGTGCCGGAGGTCACGGCTCCGGTGGACGTCACCGGCAACGCCGTCGGCGTGCTCGGCGACGCGGCGGCTGCTGCCGCACCAGCGGCACCGGCACCGACGGCGCCCGCACCAGCTCCTGCTGCACCGGCTGCTCCTGTTGTTCCGGCTCCGACGACCAGTGGCGAGGACGGCGTCCTCTCCGGCACCCAGGTCGCGGGCGATGTCGACCTCCCGGTGACCGTCGGCGGCAACGCCGTCGCCGTCGCCGGGGACGCCGCCAGCAGCGGCTCGAGCACGGCGGCTCCGTCGTCGCCGGCCACTGCGGCTCCGGCAGCAACGGCCGCATCCACCTCGGGCGCGGACGGCCTGCTGTCCGGCACACAGGTCCTGCCGGACGTCTCGATCCCGGTCACGGTGGCGGGCAACGGCATCGGGCTCCTCGGAGACGGTGCCGCGACCGCCGGTCCGTCGACCTCCGGCACGCCGGTCGGTTCCGGCTCGACGGGAGGCGCGCCCTCCCCGACGACGTCGGGTTCCGACGGTCTCATCTCGGGGACACAGCTCCTCGGCACCGTCTCCGTGCCGATCACGGTGACCGGCAACGGCATCGGGGTCCTCGGTGACGGCACGAGCACCGGCGGCTCGACCACCGGGACGGGGACCGGTACCGCTCCGGCCTCGGGCGGGACGACCTCGGGGGAGGACGGTGTCGGTTCCGGCACCCAGGTCGCTCCCGTGGTGTCGATCCCCGTCACGATCGGTGGGAACGGCATCGGTGTGGTCGGTGACGGCACAAGCACCGGTGGCTCGACCACCGGCTCCGGCACGAGCACCGGCACGACGCCCGTCGGCGGGGGCACGACCTCCGGCGAGGACGGCATCGGTTCCGGCACGCAGGTCATCCCG
>NZ_QKSD01000011.1 GCF_003234085.1 Curtobacterium sp. MCPF17_052 | reverse complement strand
GAGGACGAGGGCGGCCGCGGGCTGGCGCTGGCGATCGCGGCGCTCGACCGCCTCGACCACCACCACGAGGGTGGCGGTCGGGGTGGCCGGGGCGGCGGTCGCCGGCAGGGCTCCGCCGAACAGGAGCACGCCGAGGACGACCAGGAGGGCGACGACCCGCGTCCCGAGCTGCCTCAGCGGGCGCACACCAGCACCCAGACGTTCCGCCCACCCTCGTGGTGGTGGTCGAGGCGGTCGAGCGCCGCGATCGCCAGCGCCAGCCCGCGGCCGCCCTCGTCCTCCGGGTCGGCCATCGTCACGGCGCTGAGGTCGATGTCCGCGGGCATGCCGTTGTCCGACAGGACGGCGACGAGCTCGGTGTCCCGAGTAGTCAGGTCGAGGACGAACCGACGGCCCTCCTGCGTGTCCGACCGACGGGTGTGCTCGATCACGTTCGCCGCGACCTCCACCAGGGCGGTCTCCAGCCGGAACCGCATCGTGGGGTCGTCGATGCCCTGGCCGTCCCACCAGGCGGCGAACGTGTCCTGCACGGTGTCGAGCGACGCCGGGACCGCGGGGACGTCGATGCTCGCGTGCGTGCTCACAGGGGTCCTCCGACCGTCGTGGACTCGTGCTCCAGGGGTACCGGGGCCGCGGGCCCGCGGTACCGGACCGCCCGGATCACGATGCTGAAGATGAACAGGTCGAAGACGACCCAGGCCGTGTTGACCAGGGGCGCGATGCCCTCCGCCTGCCCGGTCAGGTACCGGATGCCGATCATCACCAGGGCGGCGGCGAGCGCCCCCATCGCGATGAGCTGCGGCTTCACCAGGTCCCAGCGCGGCTTCGCGTCGGTGGCGTCGCGGACCTTCGGCGTCACGCGGAAGCCGAGCGGCCGGCCGCGGAACACGTTCTCGAACGCGCTCGTGACGGACTCGATCCACACCGGGAACAGCGCCAGCGAGTACTGCTGTCCGCGCCAGGTCGGTCTGCCTGCGGCGACCACCCAGAACAGCAGCTGGTTGAGCACCAGGAACGGGATGAGCCGTGCGAAGAAGTCGGAGCTGTAGGCCTGGACCGGCACGACGCCGAACGACAGGCAGAGCACCGGGGCGGCGATGTAGACCACGGCGGCGAAGCCGGACAGGTAGCTCCACATTGTCGAGAAGTACATCAGGCGCTGCCCGAACGACAGTCCCTTCTGCACCAGGGGGTTCTCGCGGAAGAAGACCTGCATGGTGCCCTGCGCCCAGCGGAGTCGCTGGACGAGCATGGTCTCGAGGTCCTCCGGCGCGAGCCCCTTGGCCAGGATCTCGTCGTGGTACGCGGACCGCCAGCCGAGGCCGTGCAGGCGCATCGCGGTGGCCATGTCCTCGGTCACGGAGATCGTGGCCAGCGGCATGATCGCCTGCGCCTCGTCGTCACGGTCCACGTCGAGGGCACGGGCGAGCACCGCGATCGACTCGATCGCGGCCACCGGGGACGCACCCCGCTGTCCGAGGACGTCGAGCGCGGCGTCGTCGAGACCGGCGAAGGTGTTCGCGTCGGTCGACATCGCCGCGAGTTCCTGCAGGTCGGCGCGCACCGACTCCAGGTCGGCGGCGGCGAACCGGAACGCGATCGCGTCGATGCCGCGCTGGAACCGGTAGGTCACGTCGCCCAGCGGTTCGCCGGCCTCGACATCCTCACGGGCACGGTCGACGACCGCCTCTGCGTCGTCGAGGGCGACGAGGACGCGCTCGTCCGTCTCGGTCTCGCGGGAGCGACCGAGGAGCTTCTTCGCGGTCTTGATGGTCCGCTGGACACTGGTCTCGACCTCGCGCACGTACCGCGTGATCCCGAGCTGCATCAGGGCCTCGCGCCGGAGGATCGCGTTCGACCCGCAGAAGAACGCGGCGTTCCAGCCGTCCTTCGACTGCTGGATCGGCCCGTAGAACAGGGGTGCCTGGCTGCCGAGCGGGTCCGAGTCGGGGACGTTCTCGAACCACTGCGGGGTCTGCACGAGGGCCATCCGCTCGTCCTTGAAGTACCCGAGGGTGCGGTCGAGGATCGATGGTTCCGGTACCTGGTCCGCGTCGAGGATGAGCAGGAACTCCCCCTGCGTCGCGAGCAGGGCGTTGTTGAGGTTGCCGGCCTTGGCGTGCCGCGGACGGTCGACCCAGTCCTTGCCGCGGGTGATCACCCCGAGCCCCTCGGCCTCGGCAGCGGCACGCATCTCGGGGCGGTTGCCGTCGTCGAGGATCCACGTCGTGTGGGGGTGCGTGATCGCCTTCGCGGCCCGGGCGGTGCGCATCACCAGGTCGATCGGTTCGTTGTAGGTGGTGATGAAGACGTCGACCGTCACGTCGGTGCTCGGCTTCGTCGGTGGTTCCCCGCGCTCGCGGAGCTTCCACGCCCCGAACGCGAACAGCACCGAGTCGATCACGCTGTACGTCTCGGCCAGGATCAACGGCACGGCGATCCACCACGAGTGCCAGTTCACCGAGGCGACCCAGCGCCATCCGACGTAGTTCAGGCCGGACACCGCGGCGAGCACGGCGACGGTCCGGACCGCCAGGAGTCGGCGGCGGGGCGTGCCGACGGTCAGTCGACGACGGTCGCGTCGGCCGATGTCCAACGCCGTCATCGGCGCACCCCTGTTGAACCGTCCCTGCGGTGCACGGCGTCCCCTCCTGATCCCCGAAGCCCCGTGCACGCGGTTGCCGGCACGGGTGTGGCAACGGTGTCATCGGCGGATCCAGGGTCCACGGGCGGCACCGTCCGCTCGGCGTCGTTCGGGTCGACTCCGGCGTGCTGTCTTGTCTACCGCAGCGGGGCGGCACCTGTCAGCACGACGCCCCGATCTGGGGACGCCGGAGGTGCTGCTCGACGATGTGCACGACGGCGGTCAGAACGGCAGGTGCCGGAGCCACCAGGCCTGCGAGCGGATCCGCGCGACCAGCTCGGTGAACGTCCGCGACCGCTCGAGGTCGGGTCGGCCGTCGTCGTGCACCATGTAGCGGTCGGAGAGCCGTCCGGACCCGGCCCCGAGCAGGGCCTCGAGATCACGGAGGACCGCGTTCCGATCCGCTCGTCCGAGTGGGACGTTCCGCAACCGGTCCGCGGCCGCCTGGAAGCGCTCGGCGTTGCGGCCGCCGACGTCGTCGACCTCCCGCACGAGCGGCACGATCGCGTCGACCGCGTCCGCCAGTCGTTCCAGCCGCCCCCGCACACCGCGAGCCTAGACTCACCCCATGTTCGGACGAGCACGACGTGACGCGGAACCGGTCGATCTCAGCACGCTGGCGCCCTGGCAGTCGGACGGCGTCACGGCGCAGTGCGTCCCGCTGCCGATCGGCCGCAAGGGCAAGACCATCCCGGGCGTCATGCTCTTCGACGGCACGGTCACACCGGTGTTCGCGGTGCGTGAGGTCCAGCAGCTCGTCGACCACGACCTCAACACCGCCGAGAACGTCAACCAGCCGCCGATCGCCTTCCTGATGTGGCCGGACGACGCCGCTGACGACTCACCCGCCGGGCGTTGGCTCCACGATGCTCCCGCGGAGAGCCTGACCCTGCTCGTCGATCCGCTGGAGACGCCGCCGACGGTGCAGCTGCTGGGACCAGCACTGAACTCGTTCCGCGAGTGGGTGCACACGCTCCCCCGCTGACCTCAGGTCAGACGCGGCGACGTTCGAGCATCCACCGCAGATGCGCGCCGAAGACCGCCCCGGCAAAACTGCACGTGATCCACGGCAGCAGAGCCGCATCCCACCCGTCGAGGACACGGGTGAAGAGGATCATCGCGCCGAAGATCCCCACGACGAGGAGCAACGACGCCGTCACGGGTCGGAGCAGTGCGAACACACTCCCTGCCCGACGAGTCCGGCGACGAAACCCACCGCCAGGTAGGGGGCGAGAAGAGCGGCGTGCCCGCCCGCGACACCGACTGGGACACCGATACCCACGACCAGCAGGCACGCCGCCGCGATCACGTTCACCGGATGCTGTCGCTGTCCACGCCAGCGCTTCGTCTGCGTCATTGCGGGTAGTACCCACTGTTCTGGAGAGTGTGGTGCGCGGTGTCGGTGACGATGCCCGTGACGCCACCGACGCTGGCCGACACGTTGAGCCCGAGAGTCGCTGTCCGCGCCAGCGCCTTGTCTGCGACTGCTGCCGCGCTGGCCATACGTGACGCTGAAGCGGCAGTGGCGGCCCGCGCTACGGCGCGGCCTGAACCTCCATCCCCGCCGCAACCGGGGCGCCGCTGATCCCGCCGACAGCGGTCTCCCCTCTCCAGACCAGTTCGATCAACCGGGGCAGACGCCTATGCTGAAGCGGTGTTCGATCGTCTCCGGCAGATCAAGAGCCCAGAGCCGCCCGCGTGGGCGCTGACCGAAGTTGCGCCATGGCTCGGCACGTCTGCCCGAGCTGAGTGGGCACCACTCGCCGTCGGTCGACGACGACGCTTGGTTCGTTCCGTCGTCGTCCGTACTGTTCAGTTGAGTGCGCAGTTCCGGGTCTCAGATCTCGATCGTGTCCTGCGGAAGCAGCAGGGAATCGCCGAATCGTCGAGCTCACCACTGATGTTCTTGTGCTGGCCGGAGGCCGCTGGTCCGTCGTCAGCAGCGGAGCAGTGGACGACTCAGGTGCCGGCCGAAACTCTGCTGATGCTTCCGGCTGCTATGGACACGCCGCCCCCACTCATCCTGCACGATGAGGAACTCCGCGGTTTGACCCGCTGGGTACAGTCCCTTCCGGCCTGACTGCGACATGCAGCGTATGAAGGTGCGCTGACTGCCGAACACCGCTCGCTTTGCTCATCGCCCGATGTACTTGCAGCTACCACACTTTGTCACGTCGCGGTCACGACACGACACGACACGACACGACACCTACGCTTCGCCGCTCGGATCGCTCGATGTTCGGCGGAGTCGGCCACGTGCAGATCTGCCGTACTCGACGGCAACCGCCGCCGTCAGGAGCCACATCATCGATGATGCGCGGAAGACACCGCCGATTCCGACCAAGACGATGAAGCCAGCGGGGATCGTGAAGGGGATGATCGCTCGTATCAGAGCCTGACGAGGTTCGAGGAAGCCCAACAAGAACCCGTAGGCCAACCCGATCGCCCCTGCCGCCGCTGCTTTGGCCACCGGGACTTGAGCGATCCAAACGGTCAACCAGGTAGCCACAATGACGACGAACACCAGCGTCGTGACCCGCCACACCAGCGCGTGGTCCTTCAACGGTCGCCTCGCAGTTCTGCTGCCCGGCATCAAGATCAATCTCCACCCGTCAGGGCATTGCTCAGCATGTCGAACCCACCACCGGTAGTCGCACCCAGGCCTGCGCTCCCCCACAGGGCACGCGTGTTGGTTCGCATCGGGTTCAACGCTCCCTTGAGCGTCCCCGGGTGGAACAACGGCACTTGCGCGAGCGTGTCGACGCCGTGCATGCTCGGCGTCCACTTGGCGAATGCAGCCGAGAGCGCTGTCCCGGAGACACCACTCGTCGCTATCTTCGACGGGTTCAGGTCGTCGCCTGAGATGATCTCCTTGGCAGCTTCGCCGACGGACGAGGACACCCCAGTGATGGCCAGAGCGCTGGCGTTCGCAACGTGCCCCGTCACGTCGTGTCCGAATCTCGCCGCGATCGTTCCACCAGCGGGTCCCGCCAATCCGCTCGCGCCGGCGGCTAGCCCGCCGCCGACCGTGGCACCGGCAAGCTCCCACCAGTTCTCCACTTTGCCGCCGTGCTCGGCGAGGTAGGTTCCTGCGCCTCCTAGGGCTCCGACCCCACCATTGACGGCCGCGTTGACGGCAGCTGCTCCAGCTGCTCGACCTGCCGGTGCCGCGGCCATGGCTGCCTTGCCGAACATCGCGGCACCGCCGCCTAGCGCGCCGGTGACCGCACCGACCGCCGTGTCGAGACCGACCTTGCCCCAGTCGACCGACCCGTGCTGGGCCTTCTGTGAAGCCGTGGACAGCGCACCGCTCACGAGCCCTCCAGAGGCGGCCATCAGGGCGATACCGGCCGGGCCACCGATGCCGGTCATGAGCAGTCCCACACCGAGGATCACCCCTAACCCACCGGCAGCTCCGGCCACGACGTACTCCCAGTGGCTGCCGTGCTCGTCCTTGTACGCCTGCAGGTCGGCGTCCGTCGCCGGTCGGAGCCCGAGCGGGTCGACAGCGTGCAGCGGGTCGTTCCCCGCGTAGGCGTAGGGGTTGCCGGACCAGGCGGTACCGATGACGGGCTGCAGCGGGTCGACCGACAGGAACCCGCGGGCTGACGGGTCGTACACGCGGGCGCCGAGCCACTCCAGCCCCGCGACGGCGAGTCCGCCGGTGGCGGTCAGGTCGACGCCGGTCGGCAACGCGGGTGCGGCCTGGAGGCCCGTGGCCGCGCTGAGCACACCCCACGGGTCCGTCGTGTCGGTCGCGCGCGCAGCCCGCCAGGTGGGCTGCGCCCAGTCGTTGCCGAGCGCGGTGATGCCGCCCGGGAGGCCGAGGACGTGCAGGCCGCCGATCGACAGCAGCGACGGGGTCGGGGACGCGCTGTCCCACCACGTCTCGGCACCGTCGACCTCGAGCGGTTCGCCGAGGACGTCGACGCGGAGTCGGTGCGCACCGGTCTCGGCGTACGCAGCGTCGCGGTCGACGACGGCGGCCAGGTAGCCGAGGTCATCCCAGGCGTACTCCGTGGTCGTACCGTCGGTGGCCGTGCGACGGACGCGGCGACCGAGCCCGTCGGAGACGTACTCGACGCGTTCGCCCGTCGCATCGTCGGTGCTCGCGAGGAGCGTGCCGGCGGCGTCGTGCTCGTGGCGCAGCAGGCGGTCCGCCAGCCGCTCGGCGACGAGGCGGCCGGCGGGGTCGTACTCCCATGCGGTGGCGATGCCGTCGGCGTGCTCGGCACGGATGAGCTGTCCGGCGTCGTCGTGCACGTACGACGTCGTCGCCCCGCCCTGCACCACGGCACGGATGCGGTCGTCGGCGTCGTGCTCGATCCGGGTGGTGTCGACGCCGTCGGTGGTCGTGGTGGTGTGGGCGACCAGTCGGCCGTTCTCCCAGCTCCAGGCGTGCACGACGTCGCCGACCGCGGCCTGGACGGGGCGTCCGGCGGGGTCGAGGACGAACGAGACGAGCGGGAGGCCCACCCGCTCCACGCCGACGAGCCGGCCGGCAGCGTCGCGACGGTAGGTGGTGCGCGTGCCGTCGGGCTCGGTGCGGGCCGTGCGGTTGCCGTCGGCGTCGTACTCCCACGTGACGGACCGGTCACCGCGGCTGCGTCGGACGAGCAGTCCCCGGCCGTCGTGCTGGAGTTCGTGGTCGAAGGCGCGGCCGTCTCCACCGCTGTGGTCGGTGACCACGACGGTGCGGGCGGCACGGTCGAAGCGGACCTCGGACACGGTGCGGCCGTCGACCGCGACGGTGTGCTGTCGCCCCGAGGAGTCGAAGGACCACGTGGTGGTGTGCCCGTCGGGGTCGGTCTGCCCGGTCTGGCGGCCGGCGGCGTCGTACGTGGCCGCGGTCTCACGGCCGAGCGGATCGGTCACGGCGACGACCCGGTCGGCGCCGTCGTACCGGTAGGTCGTCACGCCACCGAGCGGGTCGGTGACGCTCGTCACCCGACCGCGGAGGTCGTGTGTGAACCGGGTCACGCCTCCGAGTCCGTTGACCGCCTCGACGAGCTGCCCGGCGGCGTCGTAGCGGAACCGGCGCTGCCCGGATCGGACGTCCTGGACGCCGACCAGTCGGCCGGCGCCGTCCCAGCGGTAGCGGGCCGTGCCGGCGCCGGGGGTGATCCGCGTGGTCACCCGTCCGACGGCGTCGTAGGTGGTGCGTTCGACGTCACCGGTCGGCAGGGTCCTGGTGACGATGCGCCCGTCGGCGTCGTACCCGAGCTCGGTCCGTCCACCGAGCGGGTCGGTGCTGGCGGACGGTCGACCGCAGGCGTCGTACTCGTAGGTCGTCCGGGCGCCGGTGGGGCTGACGACGGCGGTCACCCGGCCGGCCAGGTCGCGCTCGAGTCGGGTCAGACCGCCCTCGCCGTCGACCAGTTCGACAGGCCGACCGCAGCGGTCGTAGGTGACCAGTTCAGCGCCGCCGTCGTCGCCGGTGGTCTCGACCGGTCGGCCGTACGCGTCGTGGCGGACCGTCGTGGTGCCGAAGGCGTCCCGCAACGTCGCGATGCCCGTGGCGACGTCGGTGGTGCCCTCCACGCTGACGCCCGTGGGGTCGGTGATCCCGGTGAGTGCACCGTTCCGGTCGTGGTCGCGTCGCCAGACGTTGCCGTCCGGGTCGACGGTCTCGCGCAGCCGGGACAGCGGGTCGTGCACGAAGCTCCAGCGACCGCCGTCGGGCAGTTCGAGCGCGGCGACGTTGCCGAGGTCGTCGAACGTGCGGGTGATGGTGCGTCCGAGCGGGTCGGTGGTGCGCTCGGCTTCACCGTTCACCCCGTACCCGTAGGCCGTGCGGGCACCGGTGGGGTCGGTCACGGCGACGATCCGGGAGCCCTCGTGTTCGAAGGTCCACTCGGCGCCGTCGGCGTCGCGACGGGAGGTCAGGCGTCCGGCCGCGTCGAACCGGTACTCGGTGCGGGCACCGGAGGGGGTGGTCACCGCGGTCGGTCGTCCGGCGGCGTCTCGCTCGACGCGCAGGACGTCGCCGAGGGCGTTCCGGGTCGCAACGAGTTCGCCGTGCTCGTCGTGTTCGAGCTCGACGGCGACACCCGTGGGGTCGACCGCGCGCCGGAGCAGTCCGCGTTCCCAGGTGAGTTCGCTGCGCCCGCCCTCGGGGTCGACGACGACCGACGGATCACGGTCGTCACCGGTGTACTCGTAGGTCACGACGGACCCGGTCTCGGTGACGACGGTGGTCACGCGGTCCTGGTCGTCGTACCCGTAGGTGATGTCCGCACCCGACGGCGTGACCGTCCGGGTCCGGCGGCCGCGGTCGTCGATGGCGTGGACGGTGACCGAGCCGTCGCGGTCCGTGACCGAGACCAGGCGACCGCGTGCGTCGTAGTGCATCGACTGGCGGGCGTCGTCGGTGTCCACGACCCCCACGAGTCGGCCCTTCGCGTCCGCGATCCACGTGTTCGACCGGGAGCCGTCCGGGTCGGAGACCACGGTGACGCGTCCGGGCAGGTAGGCGAAGCGCACGGTGCGGCCGTGCGGGGTGACCTGCTCGACGACGCGGCGGCGGTCGTCGTAGGTGTTGCGGGCCTCCACCACGCCGTGTTCGTCGACGACCGCGACGACCAGGCCGTCGTCGTCCCACTCGTAGGTGCGGGTGCCCGTCGGGGCGTGCACGTGCGTGAGCTGTCCGGCGTCGTCGTACTGGTACTCGACCCGGCGGCCGTCCGAGCCGCGGGCCACGACGATCCGACCGTCCAGCGACTCGACGTCGATCCAGCGTCCGCGCTCGTTCGCGAGACGGGAGACGGTGCCGTCGGCGCTCCGCTCGACCCGGACCGTCGTACCAGGACCGGTGCCGGCGGCGAGCCAGGTGCCGGACGGGGAGAACGCCCACCATCCACCGTCGGAGTCGCGGACGACGAGCTGATCGCCTTCGTGCGTGAGTCGGACGTACTCACCGACGGCGCGGTGCCAGCCCTCGCCGTCCCGCGGGAACCGGAGCACCCGGCCGTCGGCCTGGGTCAGGGTCGCACCCTCGTCGTCGACGGCCAGACCGGTCTCGAGGACGGAGGCCCATCCGCGGCCGAACACCCCGACGCGGTCGTCGAGCGAGTTGTACATGCGGGTGAGCCGGAGCTGCTCGGACGCCCCGGTGAAGCCGAGGTCGAGTTCCGACTCGAGGAAGTTGCCGGTCGCGGTGTTGACCGGGTCCAGGGAGTAGCCCGTCGTGGGCGGCGCACCGAAGGCCTGCGGGGGTTCGATCGTCAGGCCGGACCGCTCGGCGGAGACCCCGGCCCCCTGCAGCGCGGCCGCGAGGGCGACGTCGGACACCGTCGACACCGAACCGCTGCCGCCCGCTGCCTCGAACGCCGCCGCGACGGTGTTCGCCCACGTCACGTCGGCGTCGTTGGCGGTCAACCAGCCGTCGATCGCGGTGGCGACCCCGTGCGCGCTGATCGACCCCCACTTGCAGCGGCTGGCGAAGTCGTCGAGTTTGCCACGGAGCGCCGAACCGCGGCCCGTCAGCTGCCCGTTGAGGTCGGACGACCCCGTGGCGAAGGAGCGGAGGTCGGCCGGCCGGGCGGAGGACGTCCCGCCGCTCCCGCCGCCACCGGAACCCGGAGTGGGCGTCTGACGCGTGCCGGCGGGTGGGGTGCTCGCCTGGAACACCGGCTCGGGCTCCGGGGCCTCCGACGGCGGCTTGTCCTCACCGAACAGCCAGTCGTGGCCGACCTCGAGCAGGTTGCGTTCGTCGTGTTCCTTCTGCCAGTCGCGAGCACGCTTGCGTCGGGCGTTCTCCTGCTCCGCCGCGGTCTTCAGGATCCGGACCCAGCCCGCGACGTCGCGGAGGGTCCCGGTGAGCCGGGTGGCGTCGGTCGCGGCGGTCGTGGCGTTCTGACCGAAGAGGTCGGCGAAGTGTCCCCGGAAGTCCGTCGCCGCGGTGGTGACGTACGACGAGCGGCTGGCGGACTGACCCTCGATCGCATCGGCGGTGGACGTCAGCTCCGCGATGAGCGCGTCGGCCGTCGCGTTGTCGAACTCGAGTGGTGCTGCCCCGTGCAAGTCGCTCATGTGCCGTCCCCCGGTCGTCGTCCTGATCGTGCTGATCGTGCTGGTGGTGCTGGTCGTGGTGGTGCTGGTCGTGCACGTGACACGACCCCTGCAGACGACAGCAGCCCGGCCCGTCGAACTGGTCGACGGCCCGGGCGCTGTCCGAGCAGCTGCTTACGCGCCGCCACCCGCGGTGAAGATGTCCTGCGAGATCTTGTCGAGCTGCGTGCGGAGCTGCTCGAGTTCGGTCTTCGCCTTGTCCAGCGCAGCCTTCGTCTCGGGCCAGGTCGACCCACGGAAGTTCGACGCCAGCGGGCCGTCCCACACGTTCGAGTCGGACAGGATGCGCCCCTGGGCGTCGAGCTGCGAGATCTGGTCCGTGAACCCACCGTTCACGATGGACTGGATCTGACGGATGGCGGTCTTCGCCTGTTCGGTCGAAAGCACACGCGACATGGTGAACCCCTCATTCTCTTCGTACCTGCACCCCCGCGCAGAAGATCCCCCGGAGGCTCTGACGTCGTCCACCATACCGGCTCGCAGAGCCGACGGACCAGGTTCTCCACAGACATGACGGGAGGCCCGCCACCAGCTGGTGTCGGGCCTCCCGTCAGGCGGATGCGCGCATCAGCGCGCGACCGTCTCAGTCGCGGTCGTCGCGGGTCTGCCGCGGCTTGCGGGTGTCGCCGTAGCCGCCGCGGTCGTCTCGCGAGCCCCGGTCGCCGTAGGGGGCGCCGTCACGACGCGTGCCGCTGTCGCGACGGATGCTGCCACGACGGTCCGGCTGGATCTCGATGAGCTTGCCGCTGATCCGGGTGTCGCGCAGACGGTCGAGGACGTCCGAGCCCATGTCCGACGGCAGCTCGACGACCGAGAAGTCCGGGCGGATCTGGATCGCACCGAAGTCGTCGCGACGCAGCCCGCCCTCGTTCGCGAGTGCGCCGACGATCTGGCGCGGCTCGACGCGGTGGCGACGGCCGACCTCGATGCGGTAGGCGGTCATCGGCACCGAACGACGACGACGGTCACCACCGTCACGCTCGCGGTCGCCGTCCCGCGCGGGGCGGTCGTCACGGCTGCGGCGCTCGTCGCGCTCGATCTGCTGGCGGGCACGGTCGTCGGCCGGGTCGAGGAGCAGCGGGGTGTCGCCCTGCGCGACGACGGCGAGCGCCGCGGCGACGTCGGACTCCGGCACGTCGTGGTGTTCGACGTAGTGGGCGATGATGTCGCGGAACGCGCTGACGCGGGTCTGCTGCTCGAGCGCCGCGGTGATGGCGTCGTCGAAGCGGGTCAGACGCGTGGAGTTGACGTCCTCGACGCTCGGCAGCTGCATCTGCGTGAGCGGCTGACGGGTGGCCTTCTCGATCGCGGTGAGCAGGCGACGCTCGCGCGGGGTCACGAAGCTGATCGCGGCACCCGAACGGCCGGCACGCCCGGTGCGACCGATGCGGTGCACGTAGGACTCGGTGTCGATCGGGATGTCGAAGTTCACCACGTGCGTGATCCGGTCGACGTCGAGGCCGCGGGCGGCGACGTCGGTGGCGACCAGGATGTCGAGCTTGCCGGACTTCAGCTGGTTGACGGTCCGCTCGCGCTGGGCCTGAGCGACGTCACCGCTGATGGCGGCGGCGGCGTACCCGCGGGCCCGGAGCTTCTCGGCCAGGGTCTCGGTCTCGCTCTTGGTGCGGACGAAGATGATCATGCCCTCGAAGTCCTCGACCTCGAGGATGCGGGTGAGTGCGTCGACCTTCTGCGGGTACGACACGACGAGGTAGCGCTGCGTCGTGTTCGCCGAGGTGGTGGTCTTGGCCTTCACCGTGATCTCGGCGGGGTCGTTCAGGTACTGCTTCGAGATGCGTCGGATCTGCGCGGGCATCGTGGCCGAGAACAGCGCGACCTGCTTGGTGTCCGGCGTCTCGGCGAGGATCGTCTCGACGTCCTCGGCGAAGCCCATCTTGAGCATCTCGTCGGCCTCGTCGAGCACCAGGTACTTCAGCTCGGACAGGTCGAGCGTGCCCTTCGCGATGTGGTCCATGATGCGACCGGGCGTGCCCACGACGACGTCGACGCCGCGACGGAGGGCGGAGAGTTGGACGCCGTACGCCTGACCGCCGTAGACGGGGAGGACGTGCACGTTCTTCATGTGGGAGGCGTACTGCTCGAACGCCTCGCAGACCTGGAGCGCGAGCTCACGGGTCGGGGACAGCACGAGCGCCTGCGGCAGCTTCGCGCCGGACTCCATGCGGGACAGGACGGGCAGCGCGAAGGCGGCCGTCTTGCCGGTACCGGTCTGGGCGAGGCCGACGACGTCGCGGCCCTCGAGCAGGATCGGGATGGTGGCCGCCTGGATGGCGGAGGGGGTCTCGTACCCGATGTCCTTGACGGCCTTGAGGACGGGTTCGCTGAGCCCGAGGTCGGCGAAGGTGATCACGGGCTCCTCGTCGACGGCTTCGGCGGGGGTGGTGTTCTCGGTGCTCATAGAGGAACGGTATCCCGTTTTCGGCCCGGGCCCCAGACAGACGGGAGGCGCGGGGCGGTCTCGCCACGTGCCTCCCGGCCGTCACGGGGTCGGTTCAGACGACGGACCAGCCGCCGTCGCTCGGCAGGACGGCCCCGTTGACGTTCGCGGAGTCGTCGCTGAGCAGCCACGTGATGGCGGCGGCGAGCTGCTCCGGCTGGGCGACCGGCGGGATGGTGGTCTGCATGATCGGGCCGACCCGGCGGGCCGCGTACTCGCTCTTCATCGGCGCCTCGATGTTGGTCGCGACCGCACCCGGAGCGACCGCGTTGGCGCGGATGCCCTGGGGTCCGTGGAAGAACGCGACGCTCTTCGTGTACCCGGCGATGGCGTGCTTGGACGACGTGTAGGCCGCGCCCGCGGCGGAGGCCTTGAGCGCTGCCTCGGACGCGACGTTGACGACGGAGCCCTTGCCGGCCGCGATCATCAGCGGCAGCACGGCGCGGGTCAGGCGCATCGGGCCGGTGACGTTGACGCTGAAGACACGCTCCCAGGTGGCGTCGTCGACCTCGTCCGGCGGCAGGAAGGCGTCCATGATCCCGGCGACGTTCGCGAGCCCGTCGATGCGGTCACCGGCGGCGGCGATGAGCGCGTCGATGGTGTCGCTCGCGGCGACGTCCCCGACCACGGTCTCGACGTCGAGGCCCGCGAGTTCGGTGCGGAGCGCATCGAGGCGGTCGGCGACGACGTCGGTGGCGATGACGCGGCCGCCCTCCTGCGCGATGCGGGTGGCCGTGGCGCGTCCGATGCCGGATCCCGCTCCGGTGACGATGATGGTCGAGCCGGCGAACCGTCCGGCGGTGGTGTCGGTCATGGTGTCTCCTCCTTGCGTCGCGCTGCCTGCGCACCACAGTTGTAGCACTCAGTGCCGAAAGGGAGCCATGAGCGACCGCACCACGGGCCGTCCCCGCACGATCGACCCGGACGTGGTGTCCCTCGTCGCGCTCCGGATGTTCGACGAGCGCACGTACGACGCCGTCTCGATGGACGACGTCGCGTCCGAGGCCGGGATCAGTCGACGCTCCCTGTTCCGGCTCTTCCCCACCAAGGGCTCGCTGGTGTGGGGCGGCCTCGACGCCTTCCGGGAACGGTTCGAGGACGCCCTCGACGAGCGACCGGACGACGAGCCGTCGGCGACCGCCCTCCGCGCCTCGTACCGGATCGCGGCGACCTTCCCGGAGGACGCCGTCGAGGTGACGCGTCGACGGCTCCGCGTGATCCGGGCGAACCCGAGTCTCGCGCAGGAGGGGGCCTTCTTCGTCACCGAGCTCGAACGGACGCTGGTCACGTTCGTGGCCGGGCGGGACGGGGTGTCCGAGGACGACCTCGACGTCCGGGTGCGCTGCGCGGTCTTCGCGGCGGCGGCGGACGCGGCGCTGACCTGGTGGGCGCAGCACGGCGAGGGCGGGCCGGCCGAGGTCGTCGACCGGGTCCTGGCCGGCCTGGCCTGAGCCGGGGGACTCCGCTACGGAGCCGGTTCTCCGTCCGCGGTGTCGGTGCCCGCGGTACCCGCATCCCCGATGCCCCCACCCTCGCCCTCGCCGCCAGCGCCGAGCACCGCGGCGGCACGGTCGTTGAACCGGGTGAGGAGCCGGGCGAAGTCGCGCAACTCGTCGCCGCGGAAGACGCTCGTGACGTCGTCGAACACGGCGTCACCCTGCGCGTCGAGCCCGTCCAGCAGGGCGCGTCCGGCCGGCGCCAGGCCGAGCAGGGCCGCGCGGCCGTCGTCCGGGTCCGGGGCGGTGCGGACGTACCCGGCCTCGACGAGCCCCGCGATCCGCCGACTGACCACCGGGCGCGACAGTCCGGTGCGTTCCGCGACGGCGGTCGAGCGGACCTCCCCCAGTCGCTCGACGGCTCGGAGGATCACCCGCGCGGTCGGGTCGAGGCCGCCGGACTGCTCGATGAGCACGGTGCGCAGGGTCTGCCGCACCCAGAGCCGGTCGAGCTGTCGGCGGAGCAGCCGCTCGGCCTCGGCTCGGTCGTCGTCGTTCCGGTCGTCCTCGGGCACGGCGACATCGTACGACGCGCCAACTAGTTGCTTGCAGAACGCAACGGATGTAAAGTTGCGGAGCCTGCAAGGTTTCAGGTTGCGCAGCGGCCCCTCCGTGGCCCCCGCACCCGCCTCGCCTCCGCCCGACGGCGCACTCGCCGTCCGGCACGTCGAACCAGAAGGACCCGCATTGTCAACAGCCACCGCACAGACGCCGGTGCCGGGCCGGAGCGCCGCCACCCCCGGTGCGCCCGGTCAGCAACCCCTGATGACCCACCGTCAGATCTTGCTCGTCATCTACGGGCTGATGGCGGGCATGTTCCTGTCCTCCCTCGGACAGACGGTCTTCGGCACCGCGATCCGCACCATCGGGGACGACCTGCACGGTCTCGACCAGCAGGCCTGGGTCACCACCGCCTACCTGATCACCTCGACGATCGCGACGCCGATCTACGGCAAGCTCTCCGACATCTTCGGCCGCCGGCCGCTCTACATCTTCGGCATCGTGGTCTTCATCGTCGGCGCCGTGCTGTCGTCGATGTCCACGTCGATGCTCATGCTCGCCGCCTTCCGCGCGGTCCAGGGCATCGGGGCCGGCGCGCTGATGTCGCTGCCGCTCGCGATCATGGGCGACATCCTCGCCCCGCGTGAGCGCGCGAAGTACCAGGGCTACTTCCTCGCCGTCTTCGGTATCTCCTCGGTCATCGGCCCGCTCATCGGCGGCCTGCTCGCCGGCGCGTCCGAGATCCTCTTCATCACCGGCTGGCGCTGGGTGCTCCTCATCAACGTGCCGATCGGCATCGCCGCGCTCGCCATGGTGATCGTGTTCCTGCACCTGCCCAAGGTGCACGACAAGCGGGACAAGCCGGTCGTCGACTGGTGGGGCGCGGCCTCGGTCATCGTCACCCTCGTCCCGCTGCTGCTCGTCGCAGAACAGGGCCGCACCTGGGGCTGGGGCTCCCCCGCCGCACTCGCCTGCTACGTCATCGGCGCCGTCGGCCTCGTCGCACTGCTGCTCATCGAGTCGAAGATGGGCGACGCGGCGATCATCCCGCTGAAGCTCTTCCGCTCGGGCACGTTCTCGATGGCGACCGTCATCGGCTTCCTCGTCGGTTTCGCGATGTTCGGCGCCATGCTGACCATCCCGCTGTACCTGCAGATCGTCGTCGGTCTCAGCCCGACCGAGTCCGGCTTCGCCACGCTCCCCCTGGTCGGCGGCCTGATGATCGCCTCGATCACCTCGGGTCAGATCGTCGCCCGCGTCGGCCGCTACCGGATCTTCCCGGTCATCGGCACCGCGCTGGTGTCCGCCGGCTACGTCGTCCTGACCTTCATGACGATCGACAAGCCGCTCTGGTTCCTGATGATCGGCATGTTCCTCATCGGTCTCGGACTCGGTTCGGTCATGCAGTCCCTGACGCTCGCGTCACAGGGCTCCGTCGAGGCCAAGGACATGGGCGTCGCGACCAGCTCGGCGACCTTCTTCCGCCAGATCGGTGGCACGCTCGGCACCGCCGTGCTCCTCTCGATCCTGTTCTCGGTGATGCCCGCCAACATCGTGCACGCCACCGCGAACAAGGCCGACCTGACCGACGCACTCGACGCGGCGCTCAACCCCACCGTCGCCAGCGCGAAGGCCAACCAGGGCGTGATGGACCAGATCTGGGACCCGATCGTCGACCCGATCCAGGACGAGATCGACTCCGGGCTCGCCCGCGGCACCACCGCCGCGAAGCAGGCCGCCGACCAGGCCGCCACCCAGCAGGTCACTGCCGCGGTCCAGGCGCAGGTCACCGCCGGGACGATCCCGGCGGCCGCCGCCCCGACCGTGATCGCCCAGCAGGTCGCCGACGCCACCCCGCAGGCCGAGGCCACCGCACTCGCGACGGCTGCCGACCGGGCGCACGCCAGCGTCGTCGACGGACGGCTCGCGGTCGACTGGACCGACGCCGGACAGCGCACCTACTGGGTCGACCAGGTCGTCCCCGACCTCGTCAAGCAGATCGACGAGGGCGCGAACGGCGACTCGAGCGCCTCGGCCACGAACGACACCTCGTTCCTGACCGGAGCCGACTCCCGGCTGACCCGCCCGTTCATGGCCGGCTTCAACGCCTCGTCCGTCACGATCTACTGGGTCGGACTCGGCGTGATCCTGCTCGCGTTCGTGCTCACCTGGTTCTTCAAGGTGCCGCCGCTGCGCCAGCGCTCGGCCCTGCAGGAGCAGGCGGACATGTCCGCCGAGGCACAGCTCGAGGCCGACGCCGGCCTGGCCGCGGCCGAAGCCGGCTCCTTCACCGGTCCGATGACCGGATCCACACCGACCCAGCGTCGGTGACCACCCGGGCCGCCCGCGCACACCGGTCCCGACCGGCAGCGCGGGCGGCCCGCCCCACTTCTCCCCCACCGGAGGTCGCCCGTGTCCCCCACGGCAGCACCCGCACACGACAGCCCTGCGGTCGACGGCAACACCGAGCCTTGCACGCTCCGCGAACGCAAGAAGCAGCAGACCCGGCAGGCGATCCACGACGCGGCTCTCACCCGCATCACCGACCACGGCCTGGACGGCGTCACCGTCGAGCAGATCTGCGCCGACGCCGACGTCTCCCCGCGCACGTTCTTCAACTACTTCTCGTCGAAGGCCCACGCCGCGATCGGTCTCGACACCGTCGACGTCCCCGACTCCGTCCGCGACCGGTTCGCCGCCGCTGACGGGCCACTCGTCGACGACGTCTGCGACCTCGTCGCCCACACCGTCCCGCTCTCCGCGGACCGCGCCCGCACGAAGGAGCTGCTGGTCCGCCGCCCGGAGATGACGCCGATGGTGATGCGCTGGATGGCCGAGTCCCGGAAGTCGCTCGTCGCCGCCGTCACCACGCGGACCGACGAGGACACCGCCCGGACCGCCGTCGCCCTGGTGATGTCGGCCCTCACGGAGGTCGCGCACCGCTTCACCGTGCTGGACCAGGCGGACCTGGCCACGCGCCTCCGCGCCGTCGTCGCCGAGATGGTCGCGCTCGTCACCGATCGCTGACGGCCCGAGGCGCCTGCGGAAGGCCGGCCGGCCGGGGACGCAGCCCGGACCGAGGACGTCGCGGTCGGCCGGACGGCCGAACGGCCGAACGGCCGAACGGCCGGACGGCCGGACGGCCGGACGGCCGAACGGGAGGCACGTAACGGCTGTGATCCGAGCCTCCCGTCCGGAGCCGGTCACCCCGCGACCGACACCCGAGAGCGCTGCTCAGGAGCGGTCGCCGGACCGGCGGAGCGCGCGCAGGTCGCGGAGGAAGGCGGTCGGCGTGGTGCCCCGTTCCTCCTTGAAGAGCTGCTGGAGCCGCCGGGGACGCAAGCCGGCGGCCGCGGCGATGTCGGCGACCGTGCAGCCGTCGTCGAGGTGCGCCTCGATGTAGCCCACCGCCTGGCGGATCCGCCACGAGGACCGGCCGTCGGGGCGCTGCGCGGTGGCCGCACGGAGCGTCGCCGAAGGGCCCTCCCCGAACCGGGCACGGTAGGCGGTCGCGAAGCGGCTGGGGTTCGTGAACCGCCAGCGGCGTGCGACCTCCAGGACGCTGTTCGGCGACGCTCCGCGGAGGAGCTCCCGCCGGACCTCGTCCAGCCGCTGGTCGCGGAGGAACCCGTTCGGCGTGACGCCGAGCGTGCGCGCGAAGACCTCCTGCAGGCCGCGCTCGCTCAGGCCCGCGGCGGCGGCGATGGCGGGCACCGAGGGTCGGTCTCGGGCGTGCTCCTCGACGAAGGCGATGGCGTCCCGCAGGCGACTGGCGGTCGGGACGTCGTCGCCGCGGTCCCGGAGCGGGAAGGTGTCGAGGACGACGGTCGCGAGCCGTCGGTTCAGGGCCGTCCGCATCGCGCCGCGGACCCGGTCGTCCATCAGGGTCGGACTGACCTCGCCGAGCAGCCGACGGAGCGGTTCGTGACGGGCGACCCGCTCGTCCTGCTGGTCGAACAGGACCGGCCCGTCGGGCATCGGGTACCCGAGTTCCCCCGCGGTCTTGCGGAGGAAGGCATCGGAGATGTGCACGCCGTTGTAGACGGTCTCCTCGGATGCGAAGCGGTACGCCTCGGACGCGGACGCGATGTACGGGCTGCCCGGTTCGATCACGCGTGACCGGTCCGCGAAGTGCATCTCGAGGCGACCGCGCTGCAGCCAGAACACCACGTGGTCGTCGCGCGGTCCGATGACGCCACCGCGACGGCCACCGCGGGCGTTCATGGTGCGGAGCGTCAGGTCGTCGTCACCGATGACGAAGTACTCGTACCGTGTGCCCTCGGCCGCGAAGGTGTCGGTGGCGACGGTCGTGTCGCGCCGGAGGTCCTGGCCGGAGTACTCGGAGCGGAAGATCGCCGTGTAGTCCGAGCCGCCCGCGTCCGTGAACCGCTGTCTGCGGAACCCGTTGTCGTGGTGGATCGGTGGCACGCAGCCATCATCTCATCCGCAGAACGCGGATGTCCGGGCTGTACCCGGACCGTGGAGAGGACCGCTCAGGTGCGGATCAGCGGTGCCCAGAACGCATCTGCGCCGTCCTGCTGCACGGCGTCGCCCTCGAAGCGCCAGCCGTACCCCCCGACGAACTGCTGCGCGGCCGCGAGCTCGTCGACGCCGTCGTCCTGCGACCGGTCGAACAGGTGCACGCCGTGGCCGATCGCGACACCGCTGTCGCTCACGAGCGTGAGGTCCCACCGACCCTCTTCGGAGCGCTCGATGCGGACGACGGCGGCCTGGTCTGCGGAGAAGTCGGACATGTCGCCGAGCCTACGCACGCAGTCGGACGCCGGTGCGAGGGTCGGTCAGACGACGGTGAAGAAGTCGGCGTAGGTGGGCTCGGCGGGTGTCGACCCGGCCGTGCGGCGGGAGACCATCGCGTCGATCTCGTCGGGGTGGCTGAGCCCGCGGCGGTGCCATTCGTCGGCCTGCAGCCGGAGTTCGTGGAGGGAGGGTCGGACGCGCTCGTTCACGGTGCGCTCTTCCTGCTGGTGCGCCCGACCCGAAGGGTTCGGAGGCGCAGGGACAGCATCCCCCGCGCACCCCGCCCGACCAAGCCGCGCGGCCCGTGGAGTACGCCCGCTGGACACGGTGTCCGGTCCGCGCACCGGCAGCGCTCCGGGCCGGTCGGACGGCGGCCGCGCGCCGGCGGTGACGACGCACGGTCCGACCGAGCGGGCTGAGCCGACGGCAGGCCCGTCACACGCTCCGACGGCGGCGGAGCGTCGCCGACGGCGGCTCTCCGAACGTGGCCGCGTAGGCGCCCGAGAACCTGCCGAGGTGCCCGACGCCCCAGCCGACGGCGATCTGCGCGACGGTGGCGGTGTCCGGGTCGGCTGCGCTGAGCTCGGCGCGTACCCGGTGCAGCCGGACCTGGCGCAGGAAGTGCATCGGGGACGCTCCGGTGTGCCGACGGAACGACGCCTGCAGGGACCGCACGGCGACCCCGGCGGCGACACTGACGTCCGTGATCGTGATCGGCCGACGGGCGTTCGCCACCATCCACTCCTGCGCGAGCCGCATGGTCGCCGGTCCGGCACTGAGCAGCCCCGTCGGCGGGACGGGACGAGCGTCGAAGGTGCCGACGACGGCCTCTGCGACGGTCGTGTCGAGTGCCGAGCGTCGGTCGCGACCGGTCGTGGGGTCGAACAGCGCCGCGGCCGACGCCGACACCACCGCGCGGAGCTGTCGGAGTGCCGCGGGGTCCGGGTGGCGTGCGAACTGCAGCGGTGCCGGCAGGTCCCCCTGGCGCGCGGCGGCGACGGACTGCAGGAACGTCCGGTCGAAGCGGATGACGTGCTGCACGGTCGGTGCCGCGCGGAACGTGAAGTCCCGCCCGGCCGGGTACATCACCGGGACGCCCGGCAGCATCTCGACGGGGTCGGATGAACCGGTGTCGAGCAGGATCCCCGGCGCGGAGGCCCATGCCAGCACGTAGTCGTCACCGGGGTCGATCGTCCCCCAGCGGCGGGCAGCGACGGACGAGGTGCCGACCGTGACGTGGTCGTCCCCGACCGCCCGGTACCGCCACGAGAACCCCTCGGACGCAGCGTCCCCGATGTGGATGTCCTGGCTCGAGTAGACACCTTCGTAGAACGCGACCGCTTCGTCGACGGCGATGCCGCGACGGTCGACGTGCACCAGGGGTTGTTCGACTGAGTCCATGCACTCCCAGCATGCCGTGGACCACCGACAGACGCGCCACCGACGACGAAGAGCCCCGCACCGGTCGGTGCGGGGCTCTCCGGTCCGGCGACGAGCGCCGGGGAGGGTGTCAGGCGCGGGCGCCGCGACGACCGGTGATCGCACCCCAGATGAGGAGGACGATGATCGCACCGACGATCGCGATGATCCACGACTGGATGCTGAAGAAGCCGTCGTAGCCCACGTTGAAGATGAGGCCGCCGAGCCAGCCGCCGATGAGGGCGCCGATGACACCGAGGACGAGCGTGGCGATCCAGCCGCCACCCTGGCGACCGGGGAGGATCAGCTTGGCGATGGCGCCGGCGATGAGGCCGAGCAGGATGAAGCCGAGGAAGCTCATGGGAGTGCCTTTCAGGACGGGCACCGTGAGGTGCCGTTGTGGAGCAGGTGTGCCGCCCGGAGGGGCGGCGGAGCGGTCGAGTTCGACGCTCCCGGACGGGCGGTACCGGTCAGTTGCTGACCAGTGGTGCCGATCAGATGCTCTCGAGCAGACCGTCACGCGACTGCTCTGCGAACAGAGCGGTCATGTCGATGGCTTCGGTCGGGGTGTCCCCGTCCACGAATGAGTTGCTCGCGGGCGTCGAGTGCATCTGACCGGTCCTTCCGAGGTGCTGCATGTACCGCTCCACTCTGCTCTCGGGAAAGTAGTTAGGCACACTACACAGTCAGCGATGCGCTCAGCGGACAATCTCTGGCGGGCAGCGTCGGCCGACGAAGCGAGACCAGCGGCCGGAGACGACCGGCCAGACGTCGCTGGCACGATCTGCCGAGCCGATCGCGACCCAGACCCCGCGCGGCCTGCGGCGGGCGGCGGCCACCTGACGGCGGATCCCGCCGCTCGGCCCAGGACGTCACGGTCGGGCGGTTGTGGTGTCGGCAGGAGCCGCGTCCTCGTGCGTGTCGGCGCGGACGGTCTCGGCCGCACGGCGCACGTCGTCCGCCGCGTCCGACGCCGCGCCGCGCGCGGACTCGACGGCTTCATCGAGCGCCTGAGGCTCGTCGTCGAACGGGCCGTGCACGTCGAGGACGCGGACGCCGACCTCGACGTGGTCTGGCAGTTCGGCGAGCTGGACGAGAGCGGCACGGACCTTCGTGCGGACCTCGGCCGCGACCTCCATCACGGGGTGCGGGTAGCTGACGACGACGGCGACCGAGACGTCGAGCGTGCCGTCGGAGTCGTCGACGCGGACCCCGAGCGCGCTGCCGCTGCGTCCGAGTCGGCTGCGGACCTGGTCGGCCGCACGCTCGGTGAGCCCGCCGAGGTGGTGGACCCCGTCGACGCCGAGGGCCGTGACCGCTGCGGTCCGGGCGGCGACGGTGACGGCCGCGGCGTCCTCGGGGAGCGGGGCGGTCAGGGACGCGGGCAGGTCAACGGGGGTGCGCTGCGCGGACGCGTGCGGGTCGTGCTGCACGAGCGTGTCGGTTCGGGTGTCGTTCTGCATGCTCTCCTCCTCGGATCGAGCGGGCCGTGAGCGCACGACGGGGCACTGCGCTCGAACGCGCGCGTGCCCCGTCGTGTCAGCTGGTCGCTACCCGCGGAAGACGTCCTTGACGTCCTCGCCGGTCTGCTTCGCGCTCGCGGCGGCCTGGTCCTTCTCGCCCTCAGCGACCCTCGAGTCGTCGTTGGTCGCGTGGCCGAAGGCCTCCTTGGCCTTGCCCGCGATGTCCTGAGCAGCGTTCTTGATCTTGTCGTCGAGTCCCATGACGGGCTCCTTCCGATCGTGCGGTCGAGCGTTCGACCGCGGTTGGTGGTGAGGGTGGTGCTGGTGGTGCCGCGGCCGGGAGGCCCGTGACACGTCCGTCAGACGACGCGCCTGGCCTTCGAGAGGGCCGAGCGCGTGCCGCCGGTGAGGTGGACCAGGATCGGCACCTCACGACCGAGGGTCCGGTCGAGAGTGGCGATCGCGGAGTCGACGGCGTCGAGGACCGTGACCGCGTCCCCGCCGCGGCGGACCGCGACACGGAGCCGTGCGGCTCGCTGCTTGCGCACCGTGTACATGTCGACCTTCGACGAGACGACGTCGTGCACGCCGGCCAGTTCGTGGTCGATGACGTCGCGGACGAGGGCCACGTTGACGGTGACCTCGTCGTCGCCCTGGGCTTCACGGACGGCGACGGCGGTGCCGCCACGGCCGCGTGTGACGACCCAGACGAGGGCGAGGACGACCACGACGAGGCAGGCCGCGGCGACGATCCACAGGGACGTCGCGGGGACCTCCACGCGATCGGGGAACGTCAGGGACGGCTGCAGCGCATCACGGACGACCGGCAGGACTCCGGCGCCCATGGCCAGGCCGATGACGACGGCGACGAGTCCGAGCACGAACAGGATGATCCGGTTCAGGGTGCGGTTGCTCGAGGTCATGACAGTGCGCCCTTCTCGCTGACACGGACGGTGACTTGGCGGCCGAACCGGTCGTCCAGGCGGCCCAGGTGTTCGGCGACGGCGCGCTCGACGGCTGCCGAGTCCACCGGGATGCCGGACATCGGGACGACGTGCACCTCGGTGCGGGCACCACGGGCGCTCGCGGTGGTGTGCGCGTCGGGCACGCCGGCGGCGACGCCGGCGGCGTTCCGGGCGGTCGACGCGATGATCGACGAGTCGATGACCACGGCGCCGCGGTCGTGCGGCACCACTGCGCGGTGCTGGCGGCCGGGCTTCAGGGACAGGACGACGAGGACCACACCCGCGATGACGAGCACCGCGGCGATGACCTCGATCAGGGTGACGAAGGTCTGGTCCGGCTGGAGTGCGGCGTCGACCGCGGTCTGCGGGTCGGCCAGCAGTGGCGCCGCCCCGACCGCTCGGAGGACCGACTCGGTGCCGATCCACGCCGCGACCAGCACGAGCACCACCAACGCCACGGACACCGCCGTGGACCGGGAACGGTGCACGCTGCGGCGACGCAACCGACGTTCGACGGGACTGCTGCTCATGGGGTTCTCCTCGTCAACGGACCCGGGCCTCGCGCTCGCGCACGATCCCGGTCAGCTCGATGCGCGCCGACCCGACACGACGTCCGGTGAGGGCGCTGACGCGACTCCGGACCTCGGCCGCTGCGGTCGTCGCCGCCTGGACCAGGTCGGTGCCGGCGGCGACCGGACCGGTGATCTCCAGGGCCAACGCCCCGTGAGCGTCGCCGAGCTCCACCCGCACCCGCTTCGCGGGCGCGCCGAGCCGCTCAGCGGCGACGGCGCGCGCGCACGAGGTCAAGGCGCGGGTGGTGATCTCGACTCGGCCCGGAACGGTGCCCGGGCCGCCGGTCACCGGGAGCTCCGACGCCCGGTCAGCACGTCGGTCAGGGCGTTCCGGTCGATCCGGCCGGTGACGAGGGCTGCGACGAGCCCTCCGACGGCGGCGAACACGACGACCAGGACGAAGCCCCAGAAGCCGAACTGCAGCGCGACGACCGCGAGGATGGCGCCGATCAGGGCACCGCTCAGTGTGGCGCTCATGCGACTCGCGACTCCTTCTTGTCCTCGTCCTCGTCGTCGTCACCCGGGATGAAGACGTCCTGGATCGTCACGTTCACCTCGGCGACCTCCATGCCGACGATCTGCTCGATGGCGCGGGAGACCGACGCGCGGACGCCCTCGGCGACCTGCTGCAGCGGCACCGGGTACTCGGCGACGATGGTGATGTCCGCGGCGACCTGCTTCTCGCCGACCTCGACCTTGACGCCCTGCGAGAGGTCGCGCTGGCCGATGGCGTCACGGAGTGCACCGATGGCACGGGCTGCGCCGCCGCCGAGGCTGTGGACGCCGTTGACCTCGCGGGCGGCGATGCCGGCGACCTTCGAGACGACGGCGTCGTCGATGACGGTCTTGCCGGTGGCGCCGCGGTCGCCGGTGTTCATCGACGTCGTCGCGCTGGTGGCGAGGACGGTCGGGGTGGTCGTGGTGGTCGTGGTGTCGGCCATGGTGGCTCCTTCCGAGTGGCCCGCCGGGTGTTCCCAGCGGGTGCTGTTCACGGATGAGACGGGCTGGGGAGGACGTTCGTCACGGCCTCGCCACGACTTCCAGGCGCATTCCAGGAACGCGCCGTTCCCGCGGTCAGATCTGTACCCCGGACCGCGTTCCGTGCCGATTGCGGCTCCGACGGTGCGCGGCCCGCGTGATCCGGACGGGCCACGGATCGGCGTGTGCAACGCGATCGGCGCGAGTCGGGCCTCCAGTCTGGGACGGCTCGCAGGCGGGCCTCGCACGGACGAGGGGTACAGCGTGCTGAAGGACGGGACGGCCGGGCCGGTAGGAACGAGTCATGACGGCGACCGCGTTCTGCCTCCACGCCCTCGGGTCCAGTTCCGAGGAGTTCGCGGCGCTCCGAGCGGAACTCAGCGGCACCCTCGACCTGGTCGGCATCGACCTCCCCGGCTTCGGGAGCAGCTCCGCCGTGACCGGGACGACCGTCGAGGAGATGGCCGTGCTCGTCGAGCGGGCCATCGGCACGAGTGGCGCCACGGAGTGGGCTCTCGTCGGTCACTCGATGGGTGGCAAGGTCGCCTCGGTCGTCGCCGGCCGCACCATGAGCGGCGCGAACGGCCTGTTCGGGCTCCGAGCCGTCGTGCTGCTGGCCGCCTCGCCGCTCTCCCCGGAGCCGATGGACGAGGAGCGTCGCGCGACGATGCTGGCATGGGCAGCCGACCACGAGATCGGACCCGACGAGGCGGCCGAGTTCGTCGACGCGAACACCGCCCACCGACTCGCTCCCGAGCCGTACGCGTCGGCGGTCCACGACGTGCAGCGCGCCGACCGCGGAGCCTGGACCGCCTGGCTGCTCCGCGGCAGCCGCGAGGACTGGTCCGACACGATCGCCCCGAGCCCGGTGCCAGCACTCGTGCTGGCCGGCGCCGAGGACGGCGACCTGGGGCCGGACGCGCAACGGGAGTTGAACCTGCCGCACTGGCCGCAGGGCGAGTTCGACGTCGTGCCGGGTGCCGCGCACCTCCTGCCGTGGGAGCAGCCCCGGGGCGTCGCCGACCGGATCCGCTCCTTCTGGGAGCGCCGCGTCGACCACGGTCCCACCGTCCCGACCGTGTCGGCGCGGCTCATCGCCTCGCCACGCGTGAGCGCCCGGACCCGAGCGGTCCTCGCGGCCCGCGCACTGCCGGACGACCCGGCGGCGCAACCGCGCGCACTCTCCGTCGCGCAGCTGGCCACCCTCCGCGCCGTCGCCCGCGTCGTCGTACCGCAGCCTGACGAGCACCAGGTCGACCTGGCCCTCCGCGTCGACGCCCAGCTCGCCGACGGCCTCGGTGACGGATGGCGCGTCGACGGACTGCCCGCCGACCCGGACGCCTACCGGGCCGCACTCGACGCGCTCGCCCCGGAGGCCGCGGTCTCGGACGAGCACCTCGCCGGCGTCCTCGACGCGGTCGACGACGGCTCGTACAGCCCCGTCGGCGGCACCACGGTCGGTGGCGCCCCCGTCGGTGGGGTCCTCGACGCCGGGCAGCTGCGTGCCTGGTTCAAGGACGCCGGTGTCGACCTCGTCAAACAGTGGCTCGCCCACCCGGCGACGATGGCCGCGATCGACTACGACGGCTTCGCCAACGGCGGGGACGGCGTCCGCAAACAGGGTTTCCAACTGCTGGGAGCCGGACAACGCGAAGCGTGGGAACCGGACGGAGCAACACCATGAGGCTCGAACACCAGCGGCGCCACGGCGAGGACGAGATCGTGGACGTCGTCGTGGTCGGTACGGGGGCCGGCGGCGCGCCGTTGCTCGCGAGCCTGGCCCGGGCGGGCCTGCGGGTCGTCGCGCTGGAGGCCGGCCGCAACACCGAGCCGGGCGACCACCTGCCCGACGAGGTCGAGGCTCCCGCGGACATCAACTGGATGGAGGAGCGGATCAGTGGCGGCGGGGCCCCGACCGCCTTCGGTCCGAACAACAGCGGCACCGGTGTCGGCGGTTCGACGCTGCACTGGGGCGCCTTCACGCCTCGGCCGAGCGCCCACGACCTGCACCTGGCGACGGAGTCCGGGCAGGGGCACGACTGGCCGATCGACCACGCCGAGCTCATCCGGTCCATCGAGCAGGTCGAGCACGACGTGGGGGTCGCCGGCCCCGCGCACTACCCGTGGGACCCGTCCCGTCACTACTCGATGCGCCCGCCGGGCCGGAACGCGTCCTCGGACATGATGATGCGCGGCGCCGCGGCGGTCGGGATCACCGCCACCGACGCCCCCGTCGCCCTGACCACCAAGGACCGGCACCAGGAGCACCACGGTCTCCGGCACGCCTGCGTCTCGTGCGGTTCCTGCCACCAGGGCTGCCGGAACGGCGCGAAGGTGTCGATGGACACCACCTACCTGCCGGCCGCGGTCGCCTTCGGTGCCGAGATCCGCCCCGAGGCCTTCGTGCACGGCATCGAACTCGACGCCCGCGGCGAGGTCGAGGCGGTCGTGTACCGCCAGGACGGCCAGGACCACCGGCAGCGCACCCGCGCCCTCGTGCTCGCCGCGGGTGGGGTCGAGACCCCCCGCCTGCTGCTGCACACCGGGCTCGCGAACAGCAGCGACCAGGTCGGTCGGAACTTCACGGCGCACGGCGCCACCCAGGTGTGGGCCCGCTTCGACGAGTCGATGCGCTCCTACCGCGGCTACCCGTCCTCGATCATCAGCGAGGACTTCGTCCGACCGACCGACGCGGACTTCGCCGGCGGGTACCTCATCCAGAGCCTCGGCGTGCAGCCGCTGACCTTCGCCACCTCCCTGGTCCGCGGCGGCGGTCTCCGCGGCGCAGCGCTGGTCAGGGCGATGCGCGACTACCCGCACATGGCCGGGGTCGGCATCAACGCCGAGTGCCTGCCGTACCCGGACAACCGGCTCGTGCTCGGGAACGAGGTCGACGAGCACGGCATCCGCAAGGCCACGATCACGTTCACCCCGGGCGAGAACGAGGAGGCGATCGGTCGGCACGCGGTCCGGACGATGACCGCGATCGTCGAGGCGGCCGGCGGACAGGATGTCCGGGTCCTCGAGCGCACCGCGCACACCATCGGCACCGCTCGCATGGGTGCCGACGCCGGCAGTTCCGTCGTCGACGCGGCGGGCCGGTCCTGGGACGTCCCGAACCTGTGGGTCTGCGACAACTCCGTCTTCCCGAGCGCGGTGATCGCGAACCCGGCGCTGACGATCATGGCGCTGTCCCTGCGGACGGCGGACCGGATGCTGCGCGACGACGCGACGGCGGACCGGGCGGCGGGGTCGGTGGCCGCTGTCTGATCTCCCCTGGATGACGGTCGGGCCGCTACCACTTCTATGACGAGAACGTCAACCCCTGAACGCCTGACGGACAACTGGGTACCGTTTCAGTCAACGAGTTTCGCTCGGCGTCCAGTGCATCGAACGTCAACGGAGCGCTGACAGGGACAGCAGCGACCCGACCGCCCCTCCGGTGGTCGACAGGGAGACGATCATGACCAGCACGCTCGACGTCACCGCCCGACGGGCGGAGACCAGCACGTGGGCCACCGACACGGTACGACCGGTGCGGATCGAGGCGTCCGGGACCTCGAGCGACGCGGTCGTCGCCGACATCGGTCGTCTCTACGACGGCCGCGAATGGCAGGCCCGGACCACCGACCACCCGTTCGCCTACCGGTACAGCGCGGTCGGCGACCGGGACGTGACGCTCCGCCGGTCCCAGATCGGTGGACACATCCGCGGGGCCATCCCCCGCTCACCCGACTACGTCGTGCAGTGGATCACGTCCGGGCAGGGCGTCCCCGACGTCACGCAGGACCGGGTGCCGCTGCAGCTCGACGTCCCGATGCTCTTCCCGACCTGCCGTGAGTTCGTCTTCGAGTACGAGGACTACGACCAACGGCTCGTGCACCTGTCGCGCCCGCTCGTGCACGAGGTCGCCGACGAGATGTTCCACACCGGTCAGGTCGTCGATCTCGGCATCGACCACCTGCGGACCCTCGACCCGACTGCGATCACGCAGTGGCGGAACAGCCTGGCACTGCTCTCCCGGGAGCTCCGGACCGGCGGGGTCGACACCCTGCTCTGGCACAACCTGACGCGTGGGACCGCGGCGGCGTTCCTCCGGATGTACCCGCCGACGGTGACGGCCCTGCCGCCCGCCGTGCTGCTGCCCCGACGGGCACGTCTGCGCGCCGCCGTCGAGTACATCCACGAGCACGTGGCGGAGCCGATGAGCGTCTCGGACATCGCCGGCGCCGCCGGACTGAGTGTCCGTGCCACCCAGGAGGCGTTCCAGCGGCACCTGGACCAGACGCCGATGACGTACCTGCTCCGGACCCGACTCGAGCGGGTCCGCCGGGATCTGCTGCAGGCCGACCCCTCCGGCACGTCCGTCCAGACGGTCGCCCGCCGCTGGGGCTTCGCGCACCTCGGCCGTTTCTCGGCGGCCTACCGCAACGAGTTCGGCGAGTACCCACGGGCAACGCTCCGGAGCTGACCTGAGCGGGTCCCGCTCCGGCGGACGGCCGACAGGCCCGGTGCAGTCGCACCGGGCCTGTCGGCCGTCCGTCGTCTACCGGACCGACCGCACGGTGCTGACCAGCAGGTCCTCGAACGTGCTCGTCGAACCGGCACCGCCGAGGGAGATGAGCCCGATCCGCGGTGTCGACCCGAGGTCCGCCGTCCAGGTGCCGCCGCGCACGAAGTGCCGACCGTCGACGCTGGTGTACGCCGTGTAGCGGTGCTCACGGTCGACGAGCCGGTGCACGATCCGGAGCGTGGTCGCGTCACCGACCGGCCCGACGACCATGTTGCCGTAGGTCGGCGCGCCCTCGGGCTGCCCGCTGACCTGCTTGCCGAACTCCGTCTGCCGCGTGTTGAAGATCGAGTTCGAGACGAGTCGGACGTAGTTCCCGTCATCGCCGTAGACCACGAGCCCGCCCTGCCGGTAGTTGAACGAGTCGCCGGTGGCCGGGGTGTCCATCCGCACGCGGGTCTCGACGACGTAGTCACCGGCGGGTGCCGCTTCGGTCAGCACCGACGCGAGCGGGGTCTGCGGTGGGTGCAGGTCCGCGTCCTGGGTCTGCCACGAGAAGGCACCGCCCCGGACCCGGTAGGTCGACGGATCGGGCTGCCGCGTCCAGGTCAGCGCCGGCGGCAGCGCGTCACCCCGGAAGTCGGTGGACAGCGACCGGATCGTGCGGGCCGGCACGTCGACCGGGGCGAGGCGCGGACGGTACGCCGATCGCTGCCCCGGCTGTGCGGCCGGAGCGGGCTGCACCGAGTCCGACGGTCCTGCTCCACCGCGGACGACGGGCCAGCCGCCGACCCAGTCGAGCGGGTCGATGAGCGCCGGGCGCTTCGTGTAGCCGGTCTGCCCCGCGTAGTACGGGTCGTTGCGGTCCACGGCGTGGTAGATCACCCAGTCCTGACCGGCGAAGTCGGTGACCACCGTGTTGTGCCCGGTACCCACCCAGCGGTTGCCGTTCTGTGCGAGCAGGGGCGAGCCTCCGACCCGGGTGTCGGTGATCGCGACGCCGTCACGGTCGCGGAAGGGTCCGAGCGGGCTCTTCGAGCGGGCGACGAAGACGCCGTAGCCGGTGAGCGAGCCGTTGCAGCAGTTCGTCGCGGAGCCCATGTAGTACCACCAGCCGCCGTGCCGCATGAGGTACGAGCCCTCGTAGCGGTTGTCGATCGCGATCTGCCGCTCGGTCTCCGGCAGCGAGCGCAGTCCGTCCGCGGTGAGCTGTCGGACGTGCACGCCGCCGAAGTAGCTCCCGAAGTACAGGTAGGTGCGACCGGAGTCGGTGATGACCTCGGGGTCGAACGACCACCGGAAGCCGTCACCATTCGGTGCGGTCTGCGGAGCGACGACCGGTCCGCCCGAGTCCGTCCACGGGCCGGTCGGGCTGCTGCTCGTGGCGACGCCGATCGCCGATCCACCGCCGGTGGGGCCGGTCGCCGACGGGGTGTCCGACGCCGTGTAGTAGAGGAACCAGGTGCGGCCGCGCTGGACGACTTCGGGCGCCCAGATGCCGTTGGCCCCGCCGACCCAGGCCGGCTTCGTGGTGAACGCGTCGCCGACGTACGTCCAGTCCGTCAGGTTCGTGGACCGGTAGGTCGGGACGCTGTGCTGCACGAGCTCACCGGTGGCGGTCTCCTCCGTCGCCGTCAGGGCGTCGGTCGTGCAGTACAGGTACCAGTTGCGGTCGCGGCCGACCCCGTGGATCGCGGTCGGGTCGGCGCAGCTCGCCGCCGTCTGGCCGTCCGGGAGGCGCAGTGCCATCGGGTTCTGGTGTGTCGCCGCCGGCGCGTGGCCGCGTCCGGCGGTGGCGGCGGCGCTGGTCACCGCACTGGTGGATGCAGGACCGGTCGAGGCAGGACCGGTCGAGGCAGGACCGGTCGAGGCAGCACCGGTGGTTGCGGTCGTCGTCGGTGGTGGTGCGGCGGTCGCAGGTCCGGCCAGGGCCTGCGCCCCGACGATGGTCACGGCCGCGAGGGTGATCGCGATGGTTCGGCGCACGGGACAGCCTCTCGTCGTTGAGGAGGTGGTGTCCGGAGCGTAGCCCCGCCACGCTCCGGAGGCCAGGGGCGTCGTCCGGATCCTCGCCCTGATCGCACGTGCCGACGTGCCAGCTGGTGACGAGCCTCCAGTCCGTCGGTTCCGGCGGGTAGAACTGGGGACATGACCCGACGCAGCCCGAGCCACCCCACCCCCGACGTCCCCGGAGCCGGCCAGGAGTCGGTGTGGGACTACCCGCGTCCGCCGCGCGTCGAGCGGACCGCGTCCCGCGTCGTCGTGCGGCTCGGTGGCCAGGTCGTCGCCGACACGATCGGTGCGGTCCGCGTGCTCGAGACCAGCCACCCGCCGGTGTACTACCTGCCGATCTCGGACTTCGCGCCCGACGCCCTCGTCCCCACCAGCGGGTCGAGCATGTGCGAGTTCAAGGGCAGTGCCTCGTACTTCGACGTGCACGGCGGCGACCGGGTCGTCCGGCGGGGTGCCTGGACCTACCCGACGCCGTGGCAGGGGTACGGCGAGCTGCGCGACCTGGTGGCCGTGTACCCGTCGCAGATGGACTCGTGCGAGGTCGCCGGTGAGCGTGTCCGCGCACAGGAGGGCGACTTCTACGGTGGGTGGATCACCGCGGACATCGTCGGGCCGTTCAAGGGCGAGCCCGGGACGCTCGGGTGGTGACGGGGGCCCCGCTGCCGTCCGGCACCACCCGTCGTCGCGTCGAGCTCCGCCTGCACAGGCCGTGGTTCGCCTGGGGTGCGCGGCCCACGGTCAGCGTGGACGGCGTCGGACAGCCGGCGCAGTGGGGGTCCGGCACCTGGGTGCTGCCGGACGGAGGCACCGTCGAGTTCGCCGTCTTCTGCGTCAACCGCAGCTGGCGGTTCGGTGCCGCCTCGATCCGCGTCGACGCCACGACTGCCGCGGGCGCGGTGATCGCGTACCGCGCCGGCACACTGCCCGTCGGAGCGGGGACGCTGGTCCTCGAGCGCACCTGACGGAGCCGGTCAGGCCCGCTCGGACCGCCGCGCCGCGAGGAAGCGGGTGCGCTCGGCGAGGTCGTCGACGAACTCCCGGTGCTCGGGCTCGAGCAGGTCGTCCGCGGCGGGTTCCGCGAGGAGGGGGACGCCCGGGCCGAGGAACACCTCGACGGCGATCGGCACGCCCGCGATGTCGACGGCGGGGATCGCGACGAGGTCGCTGCTGCCCGTCTGCCCGAGCGCGACCGCGTACCGCATCACCGCGGAGGCGGCGGCACTGCTGGTGAGGACGGATGTCAGTCCGTAGACGACGTACTTCATGGTGAACCGGTTCTGACCAGTTCGATGCGTGCACGGCGGAGGCCGGCGGTGGTGTGCACAGGTGGACCCCCAGGAGGAGCGGGGCACCCGCAACCGAGTCAGGGCAACGGTCTCGTCGGGAACGCACGCATCGGGATGGTCCGTACTCGGCTCAATGTACACCGGCGGTACGACTGCGACGGCGGCGGGCACCCAGCCACCACCGGAGTCGTCACCGGCAGTGGTGGTCAGCCCGGTGCCGTCACGAGGACCACGAGCACGGCCGCCAACCCGACGGCGACGATCCCCAGGTCGAGGGCCGCGAGCGTCACCAGGCGCGTCCGCAGGGGGCGGACGGCCCCGCGGACGACGACCATCGCGAAGAACAGGACCACGACCACCACCAGTGCCGGCCACCCCACCGCGGGCTGCCGGATGCCCATGAGCACCATGACCGCCGCGACCAGGACCGTCGTGACCGCACCCCACGCGAGCCAGTTCGAACCCGAGCGTGTGCGGAGCGCCGGCTGGTCACCGACGCGCGTCGGGTCGGGTCGTGGTTGCTGGTCGTCGGACACGAGCTGGACGGTACGCGGGCCGGTGTGGCGGCCCTTGCAGCGGCTGAGGTCATGGGTCGCGTCGTGCGGCAGGATGGTCGGGATCGGACCGAGTGCAGGTCCGCGGAGTGGGGACGGCAGCGTGGGGCGGCACGGAGACCATGTCGGCGCGGCTCGACGTCGACCGACATGTGCGGAGCGACGAGCCTGGCTGCGTTTCGGCGCCGGCGTCGCGACGCTCCTCTGCCTCGTCGGGGTCCTGTTCGTCGGACCGGCGGTCGTCCGTTCCTCCGACGCCGCGCACCGGACCACGATCACGTGCCACGTGACGGCCGCGGAGGGCGAGGTCCGTTCGACACACTCGCGAGGGATCACCAGGACGACGCCCCAGGTCGTCGTCTCGACGAGCGACTGCGGCGAACTCCTCGTCCGCGAGGGTGTCACCCGCACGAACACGGAACAGATCGCGACACGGTTCCACCCGCTCGGGCGGTACCGGATCGAGGTCGGCGCCGCATCGTGGCACATCCGCCATCTGCTGCAGGCCATCCGACGGGATCCCCTTGTCTACGGGTTCGAGCCCACCTCCTGACGTGACGGGATCGCGCTCCTGACCTCCTGACCGGGGGTGCGGCCGGACTGGAGGCGCGGGGCGGGCCCGCACCGCGCCTCCCGTCCGTCGCCCATCACCCGTCATCGGTCGCCGATCGCCGATCGCCGGTCACTCGTCACCGAGTGTCAGCTGCCGTCCGTCTCCAGCGCCGCGGTGAGCTTGACGATCGCGTCGGCGGCGTGGGCGAGGGTGGCGCGCTCCTCAGGCGTGAGCGCGCGTTCGGCGGCAGCCAGGACACGGGCGGACCGGCGGATCCGGAGCTCGTCGATCACGGTCCGGCCGGCGTCGGTCAACGAGACCAGGACCCCTCGTGCGTCGGTCGGGTCCGGGGTCCGCTCGACGAGCCCCTGCGCCTCGAGGTCGGCGACCGTGACCCGCATGGACTGGTGCCGCACCCGTCGAAGTCGCGCCAGCGCGGCGATGCTCCGGGCACCGTCGCGGGCCAGGAAGCCGAGTGTCTCGACCTGGCCCTCCGGAGTGGCCTCGGAACGGCGGACGGCGCGGGTGCTGTCCCCGATCGCGCGGCGCAGGGCGTTCGCGTCGTCGAGCGTGAAGTCGCGGAGGGCCATGGACGGAAGTGTACAGGTTGGCTGTACACTTTCGCTCATGGAACTCACCAAGCACACCCATGCCACCGTGGTCCTCCGCGACGGCGACCGCAGCGTCCTCCTCGACCCGGGCGCCTACACGGCGACGTCCGCCGACCTCGTGGCCGCAGCCGACGCCGTGCTCGTCACGCACGACCACCCCGACCACTTCGACGCCGACGTCCTCGGCGCGGCCCTCGACGCGCAGCCGGGCCTCCGCATCTGGGCGCCGGCGTCCGTCGTCGACGCGCTCGGCGACCACGACGGCCGTGTGGTCGCCGTCTCCCCCGGCGACACGATCACCGCCGGCGGCTTCGAGGTCCGCGTGTTCGGCGGCGACCACGCCGTCATCCACGCCGACGTGCCGCCGATGAGCAACGTCGGGTTCCTGGTCGACGGCCGCGTCTTCCACCCGGGCGACTCGTACGCGGTGCCGGGCGTGCCGGTCGAGACGCTGCTCGTGCCGACGTCCGGGCCGTGGGCGAAGCTCGGTGAACTCGTCGACTTCGTCCGTGCCGTGCAGCCGACGCGGGCCGTGCAGATCCACGACCTGATGCTCAGCGAGGTCGGCAAGGGCTCGTTCGCGCAGTTCGCCGGTCAGCTCACCGGGGTGGAGCTGGTGACGCTGGCGGACGGCGAGACGATCACGGTCTGAGCAGTCCGGACGACGAACGGACCGCGGGCCGACGCGAGGTGGACGTGTCGGCCGGCGGTCCGTTCGGTCGTGCCGGCCGGGCGGCCGGGCGGTCCGTTCGGTCATGCCGGCTGGGCGGTCATGCCGGCCGGGCGGCCGGCTCCGTCGAGGTCAGCCGATGCGGAGCTCGCTGGTCATCGGGCAGTCGAACGGATCGCGGGCGGCCAGTCCGACGCGGTTCAGGTACCGGACGACGATGCCGTAGGAGCGCAGCAGCGTGGTCTCCGTGTAGGGCACGTCGAGGCTGTCGCAGTGGTCCCGGACCAGGAGCCGCGCCTGCTTGAGGGCGGGGCGGGGCATCGAGGGGAACAGGTGGTGCTCGACCTGGTAGTTCAGGCCGCCCATCAGGAACGACACCCACCAGCCGCCGCGGATGTTGCGCGAGGTGCGGACCTGACGGGAGAAGAAGTCGACCTTCGCGTCGTGCGCGATGGTCGGCATGCCCTTGTGGTTCGGGGCGAACGAGGCGCCCATCATCACGCCGAACACGGCCAGCTGCACCCCGAGGAACGCACACGCCATCCCGAACGGCAGGAACACGAAGACCACGGGCAGGTAGATCGCGAACCGGGCGAGGAGCATGACGCCCTCGACGACGCGGTCACGGCGGTCGCTCTTCCCGTCGACACCGCGGAGCACCGAGGTGACCGCGTGCCGGTGCAGGTTGATGCCCTCGAGGGTCAGGAGCGGGAAGAACAGCCACCCCTGGTGCCGCACGAGCCAGCGCATCGGTCCGCTCGTCGCGGCCGCGTCCTCGGGGATGAAGACGACGCCGTCCGGCGCGATGTCCGGGTCCTTGCCGATCGTGTTCGGGTTGCCGTGGTGCCGGGTGTGCTTGTTCATCCACCACGAGTACGACAGGCCGACGACGAACGTGCCGAGCCAGCGGCCCGCACGGTCGTTCCACTTGCGGGAGTCGAACACCTGCCGGTGGGCCGCCTCGTGCGACAGGAACGCGAACTGGGTGAACAGCACGCCGAGCGCGCCCGCCACGATCAGCTGGAACCACGAGGAGCCGAGCTGCGCGAAGACGACCCAGCAGGCCGCGGACGCCACGACGAGGGCGGCGAACACGGACCAGTAGAAACCGCGGCGGCGTCGGAGGAGCCCGGCGTCCTTCACCTGCTGCAGCAGTGCCGAGTACGTCGACGTGCCACCGGCGCGCGGCCCGTTCGCGGTGCCGGTCTTCCGGTAGGGGCTGGTGATCACGGACTCGGTGGACATTGGGGTGCTCCCGTCGACGGCGCTGGCGGATGCCCATCTCGCGATGTGGACAGATCGACCGTACTGAGGACGTGACACCGACCGCAAACGTGCCCGTTCCTCAGATCGATGCGCTCGAACGTCCCGATCGGCGGCCCTGCCCGGGTCTGCGGGGAGGACAGCCGTCGGCCGCTCCCGGAACTCACGGGCGACCTCCAGCGTGCGGACGTCGTCGTGGCCACGGCGTCCAGTTCGCGCACCCCTGTCCACCGCCCGACCGTCGACGCTCAGCCGGTGCGTTCCTCGATCCCGTACACCTCGCGCCGCATGCGCGTGAAGCGTCCCTGGTTGCTGAAGCCCCACTTCTCGGCCACCGCCTTGATGGTCTTGGTCGGGTCGTGCAGCAGTTCCCGGTGGGCTTCGGCGAGTCGGGCGCGGCGCAGGTAGGTCATCGGCGTCATCTCGAGGTGCCGCTGGAAGCCGGCCTGCAGACCGCGCGGTGACACCCGGGCGGCTGCGGCGATGTCCTCCATCGTGATCGCGTCGGCCAGGTGCGAGTCCATGTACGCGACGGCCCGGCGCACGGTCGCTTCGCCGGCCCCGACGCCCGGAGGGACGCGGGTGACCACCTCGAACGGCAGGGCCGTCGTCGCCAGTCCCAACAGGTAGTCGAAGGCCGCGGTGCGGATGATGTCGTTCTCGAACGCGGACTCGACCTGCACCACGCTCCGGTGGACGTGCGACACGGCCTGGACCCACAGGGCAGCGTGCTCGGGCCGAGGGTGGTGTCCGCGCAACCGGACGACGCCACTGTCCGCGCCGCTCGCTCGGACCGCACGGCGGATGAGCGAGGCTTCGGGCAGGTTGACGACGAGCAGTTCCGAACCGTTGTACTCCGCAGCGGTCTCCTCCTGGCCGAAGATGACGCCTCCGGCGTTCGCGCCGTCACCGTGCACCGTCGCGAGGCGGCCGCCGAGCAGCATCGCCGACGTGAAGACCCCTTCGGGCTCGACGGTCACCTGGGCGTGGAACCCCATCGTGAGGCGAGCGAGGCTGAGCTGTTCGTCGCCGCGGATGTCGGCCTGGAAGTGCACCTTGCCCCGCGGGGGGTCGAACCGCACCTTCGGGTACATCTGTCCGAGGACTGTCGCGACCGTGTCGATGTCGTCCGTGTCGTGCTGCAGCGTGAGCGTGGTCATCGCGAGTGGTCTCCTACCTGCTCTGCTTGCAACCAGACCTCCCCACGCTAGACCCGGCGACACCCATGCCTGCACCTCGGTCTTGTCGCGGGGCCGCTTCAACCCGCCGCGCTCCGCGGATCAGGCTCGGAGCGAGCGCGTCGCGTAACCGCGTTCCGGGGACTCTTGTTGAGCAGAGCCGCGGGCCTCCGTACGGTGGAGGAACCGGGCCACTTTGCGGTCCTGTCGTCACGATGGTCTCCGCGGCATGTGGAGCGCTGGCACAGCAGGACGGTCCGGCAGCGATGAGGCTCTCACAGCCTCATGGAAGGCCGGTCCCATGACCGCCACAACTGTGTTCCTGCCCTCCGCACTCGTCCACGAGGGCACTCCTCGCACGGCGGGCGCCACTGCGCTCGGGAGAACCGGCAGACTCTGCTTCCACGTCCTCGGGGAGACGCGGTGACGACCGACGCGCTGGCGGAGACCCCGGTCCGCCCGATCGTGGCAGTCGCTGGCACTGACACCGACGGCGCCATCCAAGACCTCGCCGGCATGTACGCCGGCCGCGCGTGGCACTCCTCGCCGGTCAGCTCCGACTACTGGTACAAGTACGTCGGCGTCGGCGACGGCCAGATGAGCATCCGACGTTCCCAGATGCACGGTCGTCTCCGGGGCGACGTCGCTGTCGAGGGCGAGGTCGTCGTGCAGTGGATCGACTCCGGTGATGCCCGTGTCGATGTCGGCCGTGACGAAGTGCAGATGCAACCGGGCGTCCCGACGCTGTTCCCGATCGAGCAGCGGTTCGAGATGGCGTACGAGGACTGGGATCAGCGTCTCGTACACCTGAACCGAGACCTCGTTCTCGACGTCGCCGCCGAGCAGCACCTGGTCGACGGCACGCTCGGGTTCGACCGCAGCGTCACGCCCACAGCCAGCGCAGTCATGCGATGGCGCAGCTCGGTTGCTGCTGCGATGCAGGCGCTGCGCTCAGGCGGAACCTCCTCCCTGGCATGGCACGAGGCGCAGCGCGACGTCGCCCGATCGCTGTTCGGGCTCTACCGGTTCCAGAGCGAAGGGTTCCCCCACGGTTACGGGGACCGCAAGAACGTGCGCGTCCGGAGGGCAGTCGAGTTCATCCACGAGCACGCCGGGGAGCCGTTGAGCGTCGCGGACATCGCCCGAGCGGCCGATCTCAGTGTTCGCGGACTCCAGGAGTCGTTCCAGCGCATCCTCGATCGCACACCGATGACGTACCTCCGCGAAGTGCGACTCCGCCACGTCCACGCCGATCTCCTGCACGCGGACCCGATCGCCACTTCCGTCGCGGATGTCGCGTCGAGATGGGGGTTCGCGCACATGGGCAGGTTCTCCAACGCGTACCTCCAGCGATTCGGCGAGTACCCGCGGGTGACCCTCCGCCGTTGACCGAGATGCTGCTGGCCGACGAGCAGGCGCGGTGATGGACCCGTTCACTCCCGCCCGCGGCGGCACGACATCGGTGACGCTCCACGGCTACGGCGAGGTGTTCGGTCTGTTCGCGGGTGTCAGTGGTGGCGCGGATCCCGAATACCAGCAACAAAGGGCGTTCCACGGGATTCGGGATTTTGTTCCAAGCCAGACGCTCCACGCTCCCCGTGCAGCGGCAGTCAACTGCAGTTCGCGCGCCCGCGACGAGGTCGTCGGCGATGAACCGGCACCCGAACGTCGGATCGTCCCGATGCGCATCGATGGCGGCGTTGGTCAGGTGCGCGTCGTCCCAGTCCCGCTTGGACACGGGGCTGGCGCGCCACCGATAGAACGCCTGCTTCGAGAAGCCCAGTACCCGGCAGGCCACCGCGACAGGAACACCGTCGTCGGCGAGTTCGAGGACCAGCGGGTAGATCATTTTGGGAGTTGTGACTGGGCGAAGTACGCCGCTGCCCGACGGAGGATCTCGTTCTCCTGCTCGAGCAGCCGGATCCGTTTCTGCGCCTCCCGCAGCTCAGCCTGCTCCACCGCTTTCGCCGACGGCGACACAAGAGCACCGACGCCATCGTCGCGGTCCGCGAGGCGCAACCAGCGGGCCAGGCAGTACTCGGACACACCGAAGTCCTTCGCGACCTGCCGCACTGACGTCTCGCCCTTCCGGGCGACCGCGATCACGTCACGGCGGAACTCTTCCGGATACGCCTTCACCATGGCGCACATCCTTCCAGCAGGAGCCAATGCCCCTACCTGTCAGGAGTCAACCAAACCTGCAGCAGTCCCGTGCCGGTTCGGCGCAGCCCAATCGCCGGCTGTATGCGCACGCAAGAACGCCCCCGTCCTGAGAGCGGGGGCGTCCGTCGCGCGTTCCTTGTCAGCGATGTGACTGGGCGCGTTTGTTGCGTTGACGGTCGAAGACCTGCCCGACGAGAAGCCCGAGGACGATTCCGAGAAGGCCGTAGCACAGTGGCGCTACTTCGCTGTCCTGCAGCCCGTCGAGGCTGCAGATTCCGAAGATGACGAACCAGCCCGCCACAGGAATGCAGGCAAGGACAGTGCCCCACCGACGATTAGCGAACGCCGAAGCTACCCCGAACGCGAGGCCGACAACCAGACCGAGCAAAACTGTCATGAAGTGCTCCTAGCACTTCGGCCAGGTCGGCCACCAGGTTGCGAAGAGCGGCACGGCACCGACAATGTGGATTCGCAAGCACTTACCGCCAGCAAGCTGTGGCGTGCCATACGCGGCAAGTACGGCGCAGGCGACCGTAGCCACCCTCAATCCTGGCACCGGCGACTTGGAGAACAGCGCAGCGCACGACGCCACAGTGCCGATCGCCTTCAGGCTTTCGGACCTGTTGAGGCTGATCGTCCAGTACCCCGGGAACGAGGTGATCTTCGGGTCAGCGACTACTGGGAACACAGTGTCAGCCGTATAATCCAAGTGTTGAGTGAGGGTGGTCCCGTCGACCGTGTAGTGAGTTGCGACTGCCTTGCCGGTGGCGTCAACCGCCCACGGAGCGTCGACCCCGGCGAGGAGGTTCCCCTCCGCGTCGCCAACACTGACTCGTCCGTCAGGGAGCGTGTAGAGCTCGGTCCCGCTTCCCAGATCCCATGACGCAGTACCGACGCTCGACGAGGCGAAGACAGCTGCGAAGCGAGTCGACGTAGCCGTCAGCGCATCTGCCGTGTAAACGGCGTTAGACCCCTGGTCAGCACCGACCTCCACCGACAGAGCGGGCGTCTCGTCTGTCGCAGCGATTTCGGCAATGTTCCCCGGCTCCAGGACCTCCGTTGCCCCAGGGACCGTGTCGTCCTGCAGGCCAACGGCGAGCTCCGCTCGCTCGACAAGTGCAGGAGCGGTGCTCGCTGTCAGTGTGCTCGAAGCGTTCGCTGGCCCGGCGGTCAGCGAAGCAGCGAGAGCCGCCACCGTTACGGCGACGGCGGCAAGATGTAGTCGTTTTAGTCGCACGAAGCGACCCCCCTTTGGTATTGCGCCGTGGCCGCCCCTACGGCCCCCACCCGCGCCTGACCATTCATACAGCGCAGACTTGCTAACCGCATCTCGCCGCCCCGGCGGCGTGCCGCGAGGGCAATCGCACTCCGGTCCGAGCGCTAGGGCAACCGCACTCCGGTCCGAGCGCTAGGGCAACGCTCCAGGACCGGGGCCTGCCGCCGGACTCTTGGGCCCGGTTCTGTATCCAATAGCGGATCCTCGAACGGTCGCCGCAGAGCAGCTATGTCAACAGCGCGGTCAGCTCGTCGCTCAACACGTCGAACGTGCGTTGGTAGATCAGGTGATGCTGGTAGGTACGGACGAGGTACTTGCCCTCGTCGCTGCGCATCTGAATCGAGATGCTGCTACCCGTCGCACTGCCGGCAACACGCCAAGTCAGCCGCGTCGGCAGCTTGCGTAAGCCTCGTCGCGTGGCGCCCCACACCCGGTACGTGAACCGCGAGCCCAGATCGACAACACCCTCCGTCGTCACTTTAGCGGGGCTGCCGCTCTTCTCGGTTAGCCAACCGGCGATGACTTGCACTGCGCGCTCGCAGGGCTGGGGGCTATCGAGCGTGACTTCACGGGTCTCGGCAAGATCGATCATGCGACAGTCCTACAGGGCAGCCCTCCTGACCGCCCAGTAGCCGGTGGGCTACCGAACGCTGGCTCCGGCGCTCTTGATCGTTCCGGTAAGGGATCGGCTATCGGACAGCGTTCAAGCCGGGCTACCGAGTACCGTCGCATCGTGACTGATCGCTGGATCGACAGGGTGCCTGATGCTCCGGGTGGTGTCCCTGGCGCTTGGTTCAACGCTCTCCTAGGCAGTGGCCTTGTGGTGGGTTCGCCGACCATTGCATCCACCACTGGTGACCCCCCGGCAAGTGTCCTGTTCGCCATCGCTGCCCTGGGGCTTTTCGGATTCCTGGAATTCGTCTTCGTCTACAAGCTCTATCAGCGGATCGCCGGTCGACGCGCGCTTTGCGCAGAGCGCGACGACGATCGAGAATCAGATCCCGGGCGTTCATCCAAGGCCCTCACCCGCCCGTAGCCCGATTCCCTACCGAAACGACCAAGAGCGCCGGAGCAGCGTTCGGCAGCCCACCCGCTACCGGACGCACTCAGCGAGCGTCTTGCTGTACCAGCGGTCCGAGTACGGCTCGTCGTTGAACGCGTCGACGCGCTCGAATCCGTTCCGCTCGTACATGGCGCATGCCTCCGATAGGGCAGCGCGAGTGTCGAGCCGGAGCGTGCTGACCACTCGCTCTCGGCAAGCCTGTTCGACGGCACGAAGTAAACGACTTCGCTCGGCAATCGAGCCGATGCCCCCTGCCCGAAAACAGGTCAGGGGGCCTTCGTCGTTCACGGAACCGCCTGCTCGCCATGGGCTCGGGCTCGCCGAACGGCCAGGACGAGGTCCAGAGCACTGCTGAGCCACGCTCTGGCGGCGCCAGCAGCCTTCACAGACAAAAGAATGACCAGGAATCCCGCTAAGACCGAACACGCCACAGCTCCGCCTCCAGGATTCGAACCCGGACCTAACGGCACCAAAGGCCGTCGTGCTGCCATTACACCAAGGCGGAACGCCCCCGGAGGAGCTCGACCATCTTCCCATGTGCCCGACACTGGTCGTGCGCCGCCGATCCACGCCATGATGGACGGATGCCGCCAGAGGACGAGGTCGACCGGATCGTCGCGGCGTGGGGTCGGGAGCGTCCGGATCTGGACTTCGCCCCGCTCGACGTGCTGTCGCGGGTCGACCGGCTCGCCCGGCACCTGGACCGCGCCCGACGTCAGGCGTTCGAGGCCGGCGGGATGGAGCCGTGGGAGTTCGACGTCCTGTCGGCACTCCGGCGCGCGGGCGACCCGTACGAGTTGAGCCCCAAGACGCTCCTCCAGCAGACCCTGGTGACGAGTGGCACGATGACGAACCGGGTGGACCGCCTCGCCGCCCGCGGGCTCGTCGCTCGCCGGACGGACCCCCGTGACGGCCGAGGCGTCCTCGTGTCCTTGACGCCGACGGGTCGGAGCGCGGTGGACGCGGCGATCGCGGACCTGCTGCAAGCCGAGCGAGCGATCCTCGCCGGGGTGTCCGACGGCGAGCGGGGCCAGCTGGCGGCACTGCTCCGGCGACTGATCCTGGGCCTGGGTGACTAGCGCTCGGCTCGACCGGCGCGGGGAGTCTCACACCCCGAGCTGCTCCGCGACCTCGAGCCACCGCTCCTCGAGCTGCTCCACCTCGGCGTCCAGCGCGGTCAGCTCCGCCTGCAGCTTGCCGAGCCCCTCGTAGTCCGACTGGTCGTGCGCGGCGAACGCGTCGAGCCGCTTCTTCCGGTCCTGGGCGAGCTTGCCGATGCGGCGGTCGAGCGCCGACATCTCCTTCTCCACCACGCGACGCTCGGCGCCGGACAGGGTCGGCGTAGCCGTCGCCGCTGCCGGACGCAGCCCCGAGGCGGCGGCGACGGCCGAGGATCCGGCCGTGTCGGGCCTCCCGGCCGATGCCGCGGCAGCAGCCGACGCCGTCCCGCCGCCGGTGCCCGCAGCACGCAGCTTCATGTACTCGTCGACGCCACCGGGCAGGTGGCGGAGGTGCCCGCCGAGGACGGCGTACTGCTGGTCGGTGACGCGCTCGAGCAGGTACCGGTCGTGACTGACGACCAGCAGCGTGCCCGGCCAGGTGTCGAGGAGGTCCTCCATCGCGGCCAGCATGTCCGTGTCGAGGTCGTTCGTCGGCTCGTCGAGGATCAGCACGTTCGGCTCGTCGAGCAGGATGAGCATGAGCTGCAGGCGGCGCTTCTGCCCACCGGACAGGTCCTTCACCGGGGTGGAGAGCTGCTCCGACGTGAACCCGAGGCGCTCGAGCAGCTGCGACGGCGTCATCTCCTTGCCGTCGGCGACGTAGCTGGTCTTCTTGCGCGCCACGACCTCGCGGACGCGGTCCTCGGCGAACTGGGCGAGGTCGGCGAGCTGCTGGTCGAGGACCGCGATCTGCACCGTCTTGCCCGTCTTCACCCGGCCGGTCGTCGGCTGGAGCTTGCCGGAGACCAGGTTGAGCAGCGTGGACTTGCCGGCGCCGTTCGGGCCGAGGATGCCGGTCCGCTCACCGGGCGCGATGCGCCACTCGATGTCCTCGATGATCATCGTGCCGTCGAAGGACACGCCCGCGTCGATGAGGTCGACCACGTCCTTGCCCAGGCGCGCCGTCGCCATCTGGGACAGTGCGACCGTGTCACGGATGGGCGGGACGTCGTCGATGAGGGCGTTCGCCGCGTCGATGCGGAACTTCGGCTTGCTCGTGCGGGCCGGCGCGCCGCGGCGCAGCCAGGCGAGCTCCTTGCGGGCCAGGTTCTGCCGGCGCTGCTCGCTCGACGCGGCCTGCCGGTCACGCTCGACGCGCTGCAGGATGTACGCCGCGTAGCCGCCCTCGAAGGGCTCGACGACGCCGTCGTGCACCTCCCACGTGTCGGTGGACACGGCGTCCAGGAACCACCGGTCGTGGGTCACGACGACCATGCCGCCCTGGTTCGCGGACCAGCGGCGGTTGATGTGCTCGGCCAGCCACTGGATGCCCTCGACGTCCAGGTGGTTGGTCGGTTCGTCGAGGAACAGCACGTCCCAGTCCCCGACCAGGAGGCGCGCCAACGCCACGCGGCGCCGCTGCCCGCCCGACAGCTCGTCCACCGTGACGTCCCACGGGATGTCCGACACCAGGCCGCCGATCACGTCGCGGATCTTCGCGTCGCCGGCCCACTCGTGCTCCGCGAGGTCGCCGACGACGACCTGCCCGACGGTCTCGCCCTCCGGCAGGATGTCCCGCTGGTCCAGGTAGCCGATCGTCACCCCGCGACGGTGCGTCACCCGACCGTCGTCCGGTTCGAGGCGCTGCGCGAGCAGGGCGAGCAACGTCGACTTGCCGTCGCCGTTGCGCCCGACCACGCCGATCCGGTCGCCCTCGTCGAGGCCGATGGTCACGCTGTCGAAGACGACACGGGTGGGGAACTCGAGATGCACGTTCTCGGCGCCGAGGAGATGAGCCACCTGACCAGGGTAGGCGGACGCGGGGGTCGCGTCCGCCAGGGGTGGGTGTCGGGCGGTGGCGGCGGGCCGGTTTCGGCCGGCTGGCCGGTTCCGGCCGGCTGCGCACAACGAGATCCGGCTCGCGCCGTGGGATCCGGTGGCGCGAGCACGATGTCGTTGTGCGGGTCCGGCTCGCGCCGGGTACGGCGGCCGGCCGGGAGGCGCGGCTCAGGCCGTCCGGTCGAGGAACGCCCGCCAGTGCTCCCGCTCGATCATCACGACGAGGAACATCGCCCCGAACACGATCGCGAGGATGCCTTCGACCCAGAGCATGAAGTCATCACGCGCGCCGAGGGACTGCCCCGCCGCCAACGGCACCCACCCCGCGGTGAACCAGAGCGTCCACTCGCTCTGCCGCAGTCGCAGGAGCGCCAGACGTCGGAGCACCCGGACCCGGTGCGGCTCCGCGGGTGCACGACCACGGAGGACACGGCCGACCTCCCGCCGCTCGCGCATCGACATCCCGGACAGCGGGTCCGACCACATCGCCGGCCGCGAGTGCGCCCGTCCGATCCGCACGATCCGCGTGACCCCGATCGCCCACACGACGAGCCCCAGCACGAAGACGCCCGAGCCGATGAGGAACTGCGTGTCGGACGGCCGTCGAGCGGGCATCGTCGTCCGCACGGCCAGCCACGCCCCGGCCGCAGCAGCGAGGACGACGACTGCGGCCGCCGCCGCCAGCCGGACACGACGACGCCGGCTGCGGTCCGGGTCACTCGAAGTCGGTGGTTCGTCGCCGCCCGACAGGAAGGCGGACCGCTGGTCCACCAGGTCCCACCGGCGGTCGTCGACGGACAGCGGTGGCAGGTCGGCCCAGGCGTCCGGCCTGGAGGCCCTGCTCACGTCGCCGGGGTCGGGTCACCCTCGCCGGCCGCTTCCTTCGCCCGCTTCAGGCGCGCCTGCGCTTCCCAGTACTCGATCTCCCGCTCGAGCTCGGCGAGTTCCTGCTCCGTGCTCGAGACGCGCTTGTCCCCGTGGGCGCTCTTGGCGGCACCGAGGGTGGCGTAGCGGTCCTCGTGGCGGGTGGGTTCCAGGTACCGGCCGTGGTTCCGAGGACCGGCAGCCCAGTCGTGCCCGATCGCGAACCAGACGATGCTGCCGACGACGGGCAGCAGGATCACGAGGATGATCCACGCGACCTTCGGCAGGCCCCGGACCTCGCTGTCGGTGCGCGTGATGATGTCGATCAACGCGAACACGAGCAGGACGACGCTCACGCCGGACAGCAGGATTCCCATGGCTCCGGATCCTATGGGGGTGCTGAGTCCAGCCGCTACGCCCGCCTTCGTGGGGCGGATCAGAGCGCGGCGACCCACTCGTCGGAGCCGTCCGTGAAGCGCTGGTGCTTCCAGATCGGCACCTGCTCCTTCACCAGGTCGATCAAGGCAGCGCAGGCTGCGAAGGCCTCAGCCCGGTGCCCGGACGCCACGGCTGCGGCGAGCGCGACGTCCCCGATGCCGAGGGCGCCCACGCGGTGCAGCACGGCGACGCGGACCTCGGGGTGTTGCTCTGCGATGGTCCGGGCGACCGAGGCGATGACGTCACCGGCGCTCGGGTGCCGCTCGTAGTCGAGAGCGGTGACCCCCTTGCCGCCGTCGTGGTCGCGCACCACCCCGGCGAACGTGACGACCGCCCCGTCGTGGTCGGAGGCCACGACCGCGGACACCTCGTCCACGGTGATGTCGCGGTCGACGACGTCCGCCACGACGACCCGCTCGGCCGCGGTGGCGCTCATGAGGCGCTCCGCGGGGCGTGCCCGTCGCCGTGCAGCTGGGCGAGCAGGTGGTCGAGGAGTCCGTCGAGAACGGCCAGCCCGTCGGTGACCCCGCCGCGGGACCCGGGCAGCGTGACGACGAAGGCCCGGCCGCTGACGACCCCGGCGACTCCGCGGCTGAGCAGTGCGGTGGGGCCGGCTCCGGCGAGACCGCGGCGCCGGATCTCCTCGACGATGCCGGGGAGTTCCAGGTCGAGCAGCGGCGCGACGGCTTCGGGGGTGCGGTCGGTCGGGGTGACACCGGTGCCGCCCGTGGTGATGACGACGCGGGCGCCACCGCTGACGGCTGCGGTGAGGGTGTCGGCGACGGGACCGCCGTCCGGGACGATCGCCGGGTCGCCGACGGTGAACCCGCGGGTGCGGAGCCACTCGGCGATGACCGGCCCGGTGTGGTCGAGCGCGGGGTCGGTGGCGGCCGAGGTGGACACGACGAGGACGGCCGCGCGGCCCTGGTCGACTGCGGCGTCGGTCACGATGCGCTCCAGTCGCCGGAACGCCCACCGTGCTTCTCGAGCACCCGGATGTCGCTGATCACGGCGGCGCGGTCGACGGCCTTGACCATGTCGTACACGGTGAGGGCGGCGACGCTCGCTCCGGTCAGGGCTTCCATCTCGACTCCGGTGCGGGAGGTCGTGCGGACGGACACCTGGATCACGACGCGGTCGTCGGCGCCGGTGATGTCGACCTCGACTCCGGCGATCGGCAGCGGGTGGCAGAGCGGGATGAGGTCCGACGTTTTCTTCACCGCCATGATCGCCGCGATCCGGGCGGTGCCGATCACCTCGCCCTTGGGCAGCGAGCCGTCGAGGATGCGGGCGACGACGTCCGCCCGGGTCACGAGTGTGGCGGTGGCGGTGGCGGACCGCGCGGTGACGTCCTTGTCGGAGACGTCCACCATGTGCGCGCTGCCGTCGGCGCGGACGTGGGACAGGTCGGTCATCGGATGCTCCAGACGGTCAGGACGTCTCCCGGGTCGACCTGACTGGTGCCGACCGGGACGTGGACGAGGTGTGTGGCCTCCGCGTAGTGCCAGAGCAGGTGTGAGCTGGGCCCGCCGACGAACTGCACGCGGCCGTCCACGATCGTGCCGCGCCGGACCTGGTGCTTGCCTGCGGGTGAGGAGGCGGAGTCGGCACAGGGCACGTCGACGCTCGGACGGGCATCGGGCAGGCCGGCGGCGCGGGCGAGGACCGGGCGGAGGAACACCTCGAACGACACCAGCGCCGAGACGGGGTTGCCGGGGAAGGCGATGACGGGCACCGACCGGTCGGCGATCGTCACGCTGCCCAGGGCCTGGGGACCGCCGGGCTGCATCGCGACCGGCGTGATCTCGAGTCCGCGGGGCTCGAGAGCCTGCCGGACGACCTCGTACGCCCCCGCACTGATGCCACCCGTGGTGAGGACGAGGTCGGCCCACTCCCCTGCGGCGTCTTCGAGCGCGTCGACGAACCGTTCGGGGTCGTCGGGCACCCGGACGCGGCGGGTCTCGACGCCCACCTCGGAGAGCGCGGCGGACAGCGCCACCCCGTTCGCGTCGCCGATGACCGCGCCCGCGCTCAGGTCGACGGCCGCCCTGACGCCCGCACGGACGCCCGCGGCATCGTCGTCGAGCAGTTCACTGCCGGTCGACACGACGAGCACCCGGGGACGGCGGAACACATCGACCGCGGCGACCCCTGCCCCGGCGAGCGCGCCGAGCACGGCGGGAGTCAGAGGTTCTCCCTCCCTGGCGATGGCTGCTCCGGCGCGGAGGTCCGACCCGGCGACCCGGACGAAGGTCCCCGCGACGAGGTCGTCCGGCACCGGGACGGACTCGGTGTCGAGGGCTGCGGGGAAGGAGCCGGCCGGAGTCGACTCCACCGGGAACACCGCGTCGGCGCCATCGGGGATCCGCGCTCCGGTCATGATCGGTGCCGCGGTGCCCGGCTCAAGCGGCGGGGGCACGAGGCCGGCCGGGATCGGCGCGACGACGCGGAGCGTGGTGCCGGCATCGGCAGCGCGGACGGCGAACCCGTCCATCTGGCTGTTGTCGAACGCCGGCAGCGGTGTCGGCGCGGGGACGGCCGTCGCGAGGACCCGGTACCCGCGCCCCGCGCCGGACGCGACCGCCAGGTCGACCACCGACACCGTCTCGACCGACGCAGAACCCGACCCCGATCCGGGCCCCGCTCCGTGTCCACCGGGCAGCACCGGCTCGACGAGCGCCTGGACTGCTTCCCGGTGCTGACCGATCGTTCGCACGCGCGCCTCCGAATGGTCCTGACGCGGCGCATCGGACGACGCACCGCTCGCGGGCCGTTCCTGGCCCGCATCTGTAGCGTAACGACGGCGCCGACCAGCGCCGAGGACGACCGGAGGACCTGTGGAGAACGAGAAGACGGCAACGATCGGAGTGATCGGTGGTTCCGGCCTGTACGAGCTGTTCGAGCCCGGGACCGCGGACGAGATCGACGTCCCGACGCCCTTCGGCGCGACCTCGAGCCCGATCAGCATCGGCACGATGTCCGGCCGTCGGGTCGCGTTCCTCACCCGCCACGGGCGGACGCACTCGGTCGCCCCGCATCGGATCGAGCACCGCGCGAACCTCTGGGCGCTGCGGTCGCTCGGCGTCCGGGCCGTGGTGTCCTCCAGCGCCGTCGGTGGCCTGCACCCCGACTACGCCCCCGGCACCTTCGTGGTGACGGACCAGTTGGTCGACCGGACCTGGGGCCGCGCCGACACGTACTTCGAGGACGAGGTGCAGCACCTCTCCTTCGCGGATCCGTTCGACCCGGTGCTCCGCCGTGCCGCGATCGACGCCATCGCGGCGCTCGACGTGCCGTTCCGTCCGACGGGCACCTGCGTCGTCATCCAGGGCCCGCGGTTCTCGAGTCGTGCCGAGTCCGTCTGGATGCGTGAGGCCGGCGGCCACACCATCAACATGACGATGTCGCCCGAAGTCCCCCTGGCCGCCGAGCTCGGCATCGGCACGGTCAACCTGTCGTTCGTCACCGACGCGGACGCGGGTCTCGCGCCGGCCGCAGACGAGACCGCCGCTGACGCGACGGCCGGCAAACACCAGGCCGCCACCGAGGCCCCGGTCACCCACCAGGCCGTGATGGACCGCCTGGCCCGCGCGAACGAGGTGATCGTCCGGGCGATCGGCTCGATCGTCGCCGCGGTCCCCGACGACTACACGCCGCGCGAACTCGTCCCGGCGAGTGCCTCCGCCCGCGTGCTGGAGCTCCGCCCGTGACCCGCCTGCTGGTCACCGGCGGCGCCGGCTTCATCGGCTCGACGATCGTCCGGCAGGCCCTGGCCGCCGGGTACGAGGTCCGGGTCCTGGACTCCCTCCGCACCGACGTGCACGGCGACCCGGAGGCCGTGGTCACCGCCCACCGCACCGCCGGCATCGAGCTGGTGCACGGCGACGTCCGTGACCGGGTGGCCCTCGACGCCGCCCTCCACGAGGTCGACGTGGTCTGCCACCAGGCCGCCAAGGTCGGGCTCGGCGTCGACTTCCAGGACGCGCCGGACTACGTCTCCAGCAACGACGCCGGCACCGCGCACGTGCTCGCCGCGATGGACCGCCTGGACCTCGGTCGACTCGTGGTCGCCAGTTCCATGGTCGTCTACGGCGAAGGCTCGTACACGACGGCCGACGGCGAACCCCTCCGACCGCCGGCCCGCCGCCGCGAGGACCTGGACGCCGGGCAGTTCGACCCGATCGGTCCGGACGGGCGCCCCCTGCTGCCGGGTCTGATCGACGAGTCGGCAGCGCTCGACCCGCGGAACGTCTACGCGCAGACGAAGGTCGCCCAGGAGCAGCTCGCCTCCTCCTGGACGCGTGCCACCGGCGGACGAGCGGTCGCGCTGCGCTACCACAACGTGTACGGCCCGGGCATGCCCGCGAACACGCCCTACGCGGGCGTCGCGTCGCTGTTCCGCTCGGCCCTGGCTCGCGGCGAGGCGCCCCGGGTCTACGAGGACGGCGCGCAGCGCCGTGACTTCGTGCACGTCGACGACGTCGCCGGTGCGAACCTCGCAGCGATCGCGGCGACCGAGTCCGCCCCGTCGGAGTCCTTCCGGGCGTTCAACGTCGGCTCCGGCACGGTCCACACGATCGGTGAGATGGCCGCAGCGATCGCCGGTCCTGACGGCCCGCAGCCGGTCGTCACGGGCGAGTACCGCCTGGGCGACGTCCGGCACGTGACCGCGTCCTCGGCTCGCATCGCCGAGGAGCTCGGCTGGCACGCGCAGATCGACTTCACGCAGGGCATGCGCGACTTCGCGACGGCACCGCTCCGCGCAGCGGTGCGCTGACGCAAGCGCGCGCGAACCGGCCACGGATCGATCCCGACCACCGGTCCCGGCCCGACCACCGGTCCCGCCCCAGCCACCGAACCCGGCCCGACCACGCACCGGACGGGAGGCCCGTTCCCCAGCCGGGGCGGGCCTCCCGTCCGGCTCGGAGCCGCGACCGCTTGCGCGGTGCGGAGATCGGCCATCGGGGCGCGCGACCGCGTACCCCGACCAGCGACGTCGTGTTGTGTTGGGTGCATGACACAACACCCCGCAGCGGACGCCGTCGGACCCGAACCGACGCGCCCGGCTGAGGCGGTGACGACTCCGACCCATCGCTCCGAGGACCCGCACCGAATGGTCTCCATGAGCGTCGACGTGATCCTCCCCTGCCTCGACGAGGCGGACGCACTGCCGTCCGTCATCGGCCGCCTCCCCGAGGGGTACCGGGCCGTGGTCGTCGACAACGGTTCGACCGACGGCTCGGCCGACGTCGCCCGCGCCCACGGCGCCCTCGTCGTCACCGAGCCGGTCCGCGGCTTCGGGTCGGCCTGCGCCGCCGGCGTCGCCGCCGCGACCGCCGACTACGTGGCCTTCTGCGACGCCGACGCGTCGATGGACCCTGCCGAACTCCCCACCCTCGTGCAGCGCGTCGCGGACGGCCGGGTCGACCTGGCCCTCGGCCGCCGCGTCCCCACCACCCGCGGGGCCTGGGCACCGCACGCACGCTTCGCGAACCGTGTCCTCGCCGTCCTGATGCGGCGCGCGACCGGCTACCGCCTGACCGACCTCGGACCGATGCGCGTGATGCGCCGCGAGGACCTGGTCGCCCTCGACCTCCGGGACCGTCGCAGCGGTTACCCGCTCGAGATGGTCCTCGCCGCGCACGCCGCCGGCTGGCGTGTGGACGAGTCGGACATCGGGTACGCGCAGCGCATCGGCGACAGCAAGGTCACCGGGACCCTCCGCGGCACGGTCAACGCCGTCAAGGACATGTCGCGCCTGCTCCGTGCGTACCGTCGGGAGGCCCGCACCCGGTCCGCCGCACCCGTGTCGGTCCGCCAGCGCGCCGCCTCCGCATCCCCCGCGGCCGCATCGCCCGCGGCCGACCAGTCGGCGGCCGAGCAGTCGGCAGCGGAGGTCCGCTCGTGACCGGCATCACCGTGGCCGTCGTCGCCAAGGAGTGCCTGCCCGGCAAGGTGAAGACGCGCCTGACCCCTGCCCTGACGCCGGAGGGTGCGGCCAGGGTCGCCGCCGCCAGCCTCGCCGACACGCTCGCCACGGTGTCGGCCCTGCCGGCAGCCCGTCGGGTCCTCTTCTACGACGGTGACGTCCTGCCCGAGGGCGCGGACGGCTTCGACGTCCTGCACCAGCCCGGCGGCGGACTCGACGAGCGCCTGGGCTTCCTGTTCGACACCGTGCAGGAGCCGCTGCTCCTGGTCGGCATGGACACACCGCAGGTGTCGGTCGACGCCCTCGCCCCGGTGTTCGACGGCGCCGAGCGCGACGCGTGGTTCGGTCCGGCGGAGGACGGTGGCTTCTGGTCGCTGTTCATGCGCGAACCCACCGGTGACCTGATCCGCGGCGTGCCGATGTCGCAGGACGACACCGGGTCCGTGCAGCTCGAGCGGCTGCGGTCCGCCGGGCTCGACACGGGCCTCCTGGCCGAGTTGCTCGACGTCGACACGCTGCCCGACGCCGAGCGCGTCGCGGCACTCGCTCCCACCACGCGGTTCGCGGCGGCCCTGGCCGACGAGTCCACGACGACCTCCGGAGATGTCCGATGACCGACACGACCAGCACCCTGCAGGCCTTCGGGGCTGGCGGTGACGAGCCCTACACACGGGCCCTGCGCTCCGACGGACGACTCCGCCTGACCGACCCCGACCGTCCGGGCGAGGTCGTCACGATGGACGTCGGACGCTGGAGCGCCGCGGCGGACCGTGTCGACCGGTCCCTGCTCGAGGGAGCCGACGGCCCGGTCATCGACCTCGGCTGCGGTCCGGGTCGGATGCTGGTCGCCGCACTGCGGATGGGTGTGCCGGCACTCGGCGTCGACGTCTCGGCCGAGGCCGTCGCCATCGCCACCCGGTCCGGCGGCCGGGCCGTCCAGGGTTCGGTGTTCGAGCCGGTGCCCGATGAGGGGCGCTGGGACACCGCGCTCGTCATCGACGGCAACATCGGCATCGGCGGCGACCCCGTCGCCCTGCTCACCCGTGCGGCCGAGATCGTCCGGGTCGGTGGCCGGGTCGTCGTCGAGACGAACCGCGACGTCGACGTCGATCGCGCCTACGTCGCCACCGTGACGGACACGGACGGCCACGCGAGCTCCGCCTTCCCGTGGGCCGAGGTCGGACGCACCGCGCTGCAGGTCCACGCCGCGACGGCCGGGCTGACCGTCCGGCAGAGCTGGACCGACGGCGGTCGACACTTCTGTGAGCTCATCGCCTGACACCACGTCGTTGTTTTGCATGGTGCAAGAGAAGGACGTACAGTGTTCTCCAGCAGTCGATGGTGTCGCGGACCCGTCGGCTCGACGGTCGCGGCGCCTCGGCACGACAGCGAGGAGAGCACCATGAGCACCTTCCCACTCGGCGGGACCTTCGTCAGCGGACTCCGTCAGCGCGACGAGCTCGGCACCTACACCTCGACCGGGCGTGCGCCGCGCGTCGACACCGAGACCGGTACGTACACGGGCGTTCCAGCCGGACGCGTCGGTCGGTTCGTGGACACCCAGTTCCGTCGCCCGGGCACGGCGACGTCGAGCACCCGGACCGTCACCGGGTCGGTCCGTACCGCGACCGGGTCGTTCCGCACGGCCTGACCCGGCCGCCGCCCGCGCTCGTGGCCACCGGGACCCCGCACGGTTCTCCACAACCGTGGGCGCGTCCATCGCGGCGATGCCAGGATGGGGTCATGAACGACCGTGCCGGAACCCCAGCCACCGCAGACGACCTCGTCGACCTCGATGCGCTCATCGCCGCGTACTACGACCGGGTCCCGGACGTGACGAACCCCGAGCAGAAGGTCGTCTTCGGCACCTCGGGGCACCGCGGCTCGTCGCTGGACAGTGCGTTCAACGACACGCACATCGCCGCCATCACGCAGGCGATCGTGGAGTACCGCAGCGAGCAGGGCACCGACGGCCCGCTGTTCATCGGCCGCGACACCCACGCGCTCTCCGGCCCCGCCGAGCGGACCGCGCTCGAGGTCCTGGCCGCGAACGGCGTGCACGTCCTGGCCGACTCCGACAACGGGTACGTCCCGACCCCGGCGCTGAGCCACGCGATCATCGCCCACAACACCGCCGGACACGACGACACCGCCGACGGCATCGTCATCACCCCGAGCCACAACCCGCCCCGCGACGGCGGCTTCAAGTACAACCCGCCGCACGGTGGCCCCGCGGACAGCGACGCCACGACGTGGATCGCCGACCGTGCCAACGCGATCATCGCGGGTGGCAACGCGGAGGTGCAGCGCGCCGAGCACGCCACACACGACGGCTACGACTTCCTGCACAACTACGTGGCCGACCTTGAGAACATCATCGACATCGACGCCATCAAGCGCGCCGGGGTGAAGATCGGCGCCGACCCGCTCGGTGGTGCCTCGCTGCCCTACTGGAACCTCATCCGCGACCACTACGGCCTGGACCTCACCGTCGTGAACCCGGATGTCGACCCGACCTGGTCGTTCATGACGCTCGACTGGGACGGCAAGATCCGGATGGACCCGTCGAGCCCCTCGGCGATGGCGTCGGTCGTGGCCCGGAAGGACGACTTCGACGTCCTGACCGGCAACGACGCCGACTCCGACCGGCACGGCATCGTCACGCCCGAAGGCGGACTGATGAACCCGAACCACTACCTCGCCGTCGCGATCGAGTACCTCTACGCGCACCGTCCGCACTGGCGTGACGACGCGGCGATCGGCAAGACCCTGGTGTCGTCGAGCATCATCGACCGCGTCGCCGAGTCCCTCGGCCGTCGCCTGTGGGAGGTCCCGGTCGGCTTCAAGTGGTTCGTCCCCGGGCTGATCGACGGCTCAGTCGCCTTCGGTGGCGAAGAGTCCGCGGGCGCGTCGTTCCTCCGCATGGACGGCACCGCGTGGACGACCGACAAGGACGGCATCATCCTGGCGCTCCTGGCGTCCGAGATCGTCGCCGTCACCGGCAAGACCCCGTCGCAGCTGTACGCCGAGCTCACCGAGCGCTTCGGCGACCCGGTGTACCAGCGCGTCGACGCCGCCGCCAGCAAGGAGCAGAAGGCCCGCCTGTCGAAGCTCGACGGCGACGCCATCACCGCCGAGACCCTGGCCGGTGACCCGATCACGGCGAAGCTCTCGAAGGCCCCGGGCAACGACGCGGCCGTCGGCGGCGTCAAGGTCGTCACGGACAAGGCCTGGTTCGCGGCCCGACCGTCCGGCACCGAGGACGTCTACAAGATCTACGCCGAGAGCTTCGTCGGGCAGGAGCACCTGGAGCAGGTCCAGCGCGAAGCCAAGGAGATCGTCGACGCCGCACTCGGGGCCTGACAGCGGCGGCATTTCCGTGCAAGGCTGAGCCGCATGGCGTTGTTCGGACGGAAGAAGCCGGTGGCAGAGCCGTTGCCACTCGTCGTGCTCGCGCAGCGCACCCTGGCGGAGCGAGGCGTCGAGACGACGGTGGACGGGCCTCCCGGCGATCCGATGCACGTGCGTCTGCTCGGTGCGGACGGGCAGGTCTACCTGCTCGCCAACCTCGCCGCGCAGGTCCGCGGAGAGACCGAGGAGCGTCGGACGGACATCGTCCGTGCGCACTTCGACCGGATGCTGCAGGCCCACCGAGAGCCCACGCCGGAAGAGCTCAGTGCCGACGAACTGCGCGACCGGGTGCGTCTGCGCCTGCTCGCCGAGGACGGCGCCGACCCCACCGACCTGACGTACGCGCGTCCGTTCGCACCGGGTCTCGTCCTCGGGCTGTGCGTGGACTACCCGACGATGGTGAGCACCCTGGCGACGCAGACGCTGCCGAAACTCGCCCTCGGCGCGGACGAGCTGTGGGCGATGGCCCGGTTCAACACCGACGCCGAAGCGGTCGACGCGAACGCCGAGATCGCCCCCGGGGTCCACATCGTCGAGGGCGAGTCCCTCTTCATCGCGTCGAAGGCCGTCAACCTGCCGGCACTGTTCGGTGCCGCCCCGTTCGGCACGGTGTTCGCGGTGCCGCACCGCCACCTGCTGCTCGCGGTCCCGCTCCGCGACGCCGACAGCCTGCAGGCGATCCAGACGCTCGCCGGGCTGCTGGTGCAGATCCTCGGGGACGAGGACGCCGGGCTGCCGGGTGGCCTGCTCAGCCCGCACCTGCTGTTCTCGCGCCACGACCACGTGTCCCCCGTGTCGACGTTCGACCACGAGACCGGCGAACTCCGCATCGAGGTCGACGAGCGGTTCCAGGAGGCCCTCGAGCAGGCCGTCGCCTGACGAGGGGGGTCCCGGCGGAGCACGCCGGAGGTCTGCCCCACATCACGCTGTGGAGGGCTGCCGATCTCCACAGGAACGCGCTCCCGGTGCGCGCCGCCGTTGCCCGAGTTGTAACTTTGCAGGCAGCGCAAAATCCTCGGGAGTCCCGCACATGACACAGACCGCGACCGCACCCGCGGCCCCCACGACGTCCTCGAACGCCGTGATGAACCACCGCCAGATCCTGCTCGTGATCTACGGCCTGATGGCCGGCATGTTCCTGGGCGCCCTCGACCAGACGATCGTCGGCACCGCGATCCGCACCATCGGTGACGACCTGCACGGTCTCGACCAGCAGGCCTGGGTCACGACCGGCTACCTGATCGCCTCGACGATCACCACGCCGATCTACGGCAAGCTCTCCGACCTCTTCGGCCGACGTCCGCTGTTCATCACCGCGATCGCGATCTTCATCCTCGGCTCGCTCGCCGCGTCGTTCTCGACGTCGATGCTGATGCTCGCCGGGTTCCGCGCGCTGCAGGGCCTCGGTGCCGGTGGTCTGATGTCCCTGCCGCTGGCGATCATGGGTGACATGCTCGCCCCGCGTGAGCGCGCCAAGTACCAGGGTTACTTCCTGGCCGTGTTCGGCATCTCGTCCGTCATCGGTCCGCTCGTCGGCGGTGTCTTCGCCGGCGCGAACGAACTGCTCTTCATCTCCGGATGGCGCTGGGTCTTCCTGATCAACGTGCCGATCGGCGTCATCGCGCTGTTCATGGTGCTGACGTTCCTGCACCTGCCGAAGTACGGCGAGCGCCGCAAGCCGCGCATCGACTGGTGGGGCGCGTCCCTCGTCATCGTGACGCTGGTCCCGCTGCTCCTCATCGCCGAGCAGGGCCGCGAGTGGGGCTGGGGCTCCCCCGGGGCCCTCGCCTGCTACGGCGTCGGGGCGCTCGGCCTGATCGCGTTCGTCATCGTCGAGCGGGCGATGGGCGACGACGCGATCCTGCCGCTGAAGCTGTTCAGCTCGCACGTGTTCTCGATGGCCGCCGTGCTGTCCGTGCTCATCGGCTTCGGCATGTTCGGCGCGATGCTGACCATCCCGCTGTACCTGCAGATCGTCAAGGGCGTCACGCCGACCGAGTCCGGGTTCGCGATGCTGCCGATGGTCCTCGGCCTGATGATCTCGTCGATCGCCTCGGGTCAGATCGTGTCCCGCACGGGCAGGTACCGGATCTTCCCGGTCACCGGCACGGCCTTCACCGCGGTCGGCTACACCGTCCTGACGTTCCTGACCGCCGACCGGCCCCTGTGGTTCCTGATGACCGGCATGTTCCTCATCGGCCTCGGGCTCGGCCAGCTCATGCAGACACTGACGCTCGCCGCGCAGAACTCCGTGTCGCCGCGGGACATCGGTGTCGCCACCAGCGCCGCGACCTTCTTCCGCCAGATCGGCGGCACCATGGGCACCGCGGTGCTCCTGTCCGTGCTCTTCAGCCTGATGCCGACGAACATCACCGGGGCGCTGCAGAACGAGTCCGACCTGAAGAGCGCCCTGAACGCGGCGTTGAACCCGGCGGTGGCCGACGCCGAGCAGAACAAGGGCGTGATGGACCAGATCTGGGACCCGATCGTCACGCCGATCAAGCGGAACGTGCAGGACGGTCTCGACCAGGGCGCCGTGCAGGCGAAGCAGGCTGCCGACCAGGCCGTGACGAAGCAGGTCACCGCCGCCGTGCAGCAGCAGGTCGACGCCGGCACGATCCCCGCCGCGGCAGCCGACACGGTCATCGCCCAGCAGATCGCCGACGCGAAGGGCGACGCCGAGCAGAAGGCGCTGCAGACCGCCGCGGCCAAGGCGGGCGCCGAGGTCGTCGACGGCACCCTGCAGGTCGACTACTCGAACGCCGCGCAGCGACGGGACATCGTCGACACGGTGGCGCCGAAGCTCGTCGACCAGCTGCGCGACGGCAAGGGCGGCACCTCCTCGAGCACGTCGTCCACCAACGACACGTCGTTCCTGAACGGGTCCGACAAGCGGCTCAGTCGTCCGTTCCTGGTCGGGTTCAGCGACTCCGCGGTCACGGTCTACTGGGTCGGCCTCGCGGTCATCCTGCTCGCCTTCGTCCTGACCTGGTTCTTCAAGGTGCCACCGCTCCGCAAGACGTCGGCGCTCCAGGAGCAGGCCGACGCCGCACGCAAGAGCGCGGATGACGACCGACTGACCGTCGACGCCCAGCAGGCAGCGGCCGGCTCCGGCTCGCTCGTCTCGCCCGACACGGGGTCGATGTCGATCGTGCCCACGTCGCCCGACGTGCCCGCGCAGCCGCGCTCGGCCCGGGCGACCGGAGCGGACGGCACCCGGGCGCCCCTGCCCCACGCGTCCACGCACGGCGCGCACTCGTCGTCGACCCCGGTGGACGAGCCTCCGGCCGCGACCGGTGTGCTCCGGGTGCAGCACGGCGCGCACGCCGCCGGCGAAGCCGACGAGCACCCGCACGGTCGCCACACGGCCGGGTAGCCCCTCGCAACACGCAACGTGGGCGGTTGCACGCAGCGGTACTCCGCGGTGTGCAGCCGCCCACGTTGCGTTCCGTGGAAGGTGCCCGGCGTAGCGTCCGGAGGATGAGTCTCGAAGTCCGCAACGACACCGACCAGAACCAGTACTCCCTCGTCGAGGACGGCGACGTCATCGGCCTCGCCGCCTACGAGATCGACGGGGACGTGATCCACTTCGTCCACACCGAGGTCGACCCGGAGCACCGCGGCGGCGGCCACGCCTCGATCCTCGTCGAGAACGCGCTGGACGACGTCCGCGCGAACTCCGACCGTCGCGTCGTCGCCGATTGCAGCTACGTCGCCGCGTGGCTCGAACGGCACCCGGACCACCAGGACCTCACCACGCGCTGACCCGCCGGGTCGGACGCGCGCGGTGTCAGTACGACCGGTCGTGCGTCCCCGCCCGATGCGTGCCGCTGCCGGCCCGACTCGAGGGCACCCGGATGAGCACGGTCCCGCTGAGCAGGTCGTGGTCGTCGCGTGAGGGCGTCGGCGCTTCGCGCGGGAGGCGCGCCTGCCGCTCGTACTCGGCCTGCGTCTCCTGACGGGTGGGCGCGAAGACCTCGTCCATCATCGACACCACGCCACCGGAGCCGCCCCCGCGTGTGGACTTGTTCGACAGGTCGATCCAGCCCAGACGGTCGGCGATCCACACCACGACGACCGCAGCGGCCACCGCCCCCAGGAAGATCAACCAGTTCACGGCAGCGACGTTACGTGGCCGATCGGCGGAGGACATCCGCCGCGCGGCTGATCCTCGCGATCCGTACGCGCCGAGTCTCGCGCTCAGGGCACCCGCTCGAGCCACTCCCGCGTCGAGAACTTCGTCGCCACGAGCTCCTGCGCCTTCTGCCGCTCGGCGTCGGTGACGTGCCCCTCGGTCGCCCCGTAGAGCTTCGTGAAGGTGCCGATGAGTCGGTCGATGATCTCCGCGCGGCTCAGGCCGGTTTGGGACCGCAGCGGGTCGACACGTTTCGCGGCGCTCGTCGTCCCCTTGTCGCTCATCTTCTCGCGGCCGATGCGCAGCACCTCCACCATCTTCTCGCCGTCCATGTCGTAGCTCATGGTCGCGTGGTGCAGGAGCGACCCGGTGCCGAGGCGCTTCTGCGCGGCCCCGCCGATCTTGCCCTTGGTCGAGGTGATGTCGTTGAGGGGCTGGTAGTACGCCTCGATGCCGAGGGACTTCAGCGCCTCGATCACCCACTCGTCCAGGTACGCGTACGAGTCGGCGAACGTCATGCCCTGCACGAGGTCGGTCGGCACGTACAGCGAGTACGAGATGATCGCGCCCGCGTCCATGAACATCGCGCCGCCGCCGGAGATCCGCCGCACGACCTGCACGCCGTACTTCTCGGCGCCGGCCGGGTCGACCTCGTTCTTCAGCGACTGGAACGACCCGATGACGACCGCGGGCTGGTCCCACTCCCAGATGCGCAGCGTCGGCCCGCGGCGGCCGGCCCCGACCTCCTCGGTGAGGACCTGGTCGAGCGCGAGGTGCTCGTTCGGGCTGATCGGGCCCTCGTGGATGACCTGCCACTCGTAGTCCCGCCACGACGATGCCCGCGACAGGGCTCGGCGGACGGCGACCCCGACGGACTCGGGCGTGAAGCCGAGCAGGACGGCGTCGTCGGGCAGCGCGTGTCGCACGGCGGCCGCGATCCCGGCCGCGTCGGTGTCGGCGCGCAGGCCGTCCACCGCCTGGTCGATCAGCGGGAGCGCGTCGTCCGGTTCGAGGAAGAAGTCACCCGCCAACCGGAACCGGTCGATCCTGCCGTCGACGACCTCCAGGTCGACGACGACGAGCTTGCCTCCGGGGACCTTGTACTCACCGTGCATGCCGCCACCCTATTCCGGGAGGCCCGTGGCGGCGCCGCACCGGGCCTCCCGTCCGCGGGCGGGGCCGACGGGCGCGACGCGATCACCTGAAAGCGAACCGAGTTGCCGCTGTGGGGGCGCGGGCGTACCGTCGTCACCACGCCTGGGGTGCGACCCCCCTCGAGCCTCGGGCGTCGCCGCTCGACCCGTTCCCCCCAATGGGTCGAGTGGTCCGGCCCCGGTCTGTTCCCCCCGACAGGCCGGGGTCCCCGTCGTTCGTGGGCGGTTCCCCCCCCGGTCCCGGCCGGCCGATGGTTCCCCGAACAGGGTCGTCCCGTGCGAGACAGGACAGCGGCAGCCAGGCAGCGCCCGCCACGGCGGCGAGGACGCGCGTGGACGTCAGCGCGCCGGGCGGACCGCGTCGACGCCGGGCTGGACAGGGAACCAGGGCAGGTGCTCCTGCAGCCACAGCGAACCACCGCCGAGCGTGAACGTGTACTCGCCGGGGGCACCGTCGTACCGACGGGCGATCACGTCGCGGGAGTCGCTGTCCACGCCGTCACGCATCACGAGCGGGCCGCAGTCACGCGTCGTGAACGTCACGGCCGGGTGCGACGACCCGATCCCCCTGGTGGAGCGGCTGGAGATGGTGCTCCCCTCCGCCGACGTGACCGAACACGTGCGGTCCTGTGGGTGCGCGTCGTCGTACGCCGAGAGGGACAGCAGGGCCGGGAAGAGCTCCAGCGCCGGCACCATGACGACGAAGAGCAGCAGCCCGGTGAGCGTCCCCCGGACGACCCGGGGCCGGGTCTGGTGCGTGAGCTCGCCGAGCAGGTCCTGGTACTCCGCCCACGGTCTGGTCGCGTTCATCGACAACCAGTCAGCGAGGACGTCGTAGTGGCGGTCGAACCGCCCCGCGAGGAAGGAGCCCTGGCCGTCGGTGACCCCGCTGACGCCGACGTGACCCGACAACCGCGGTTCGATGCGCACGATCTCCCCCGGCCGGACGACATGCGTGGGTGCGAATCCGGACCGGGCCTCGAGTCGGTCGGGGAAGACCCGGACGCGCGAGCGGAGTGACCGGACGCCGAGCAGGACCAGACCGATGCCGAGGACGACCGTGAAGGAGCCCGTGCCGATCCGGACGAGGTCCGCGTCGCCGTAGAACGCGGTGGCGGACAGCATCCGGACGCCCAGGGCCGTGATGCCCGCAGCGGCGGACGTCAGGGCGGCCGCGCCCCACGGACTCCGGCGGACGGTGGCGGTCGGCCGCGTCGGCCGTTCATGGCGCGCTCGGTACATGTACTCCCCCAGTGTGGTCATCTCGTGCCGTCGTGCTGTCGTGCCGTCCTGCTGTCGTGCCGTCCTGCTGTCGCGCCGCCGGTCAGCGCCCCGCGACGACTCGGTCGAGCCAGGCGACGAGGTCCGCGACCACCTCGTCGCGGTTCGTCTCGTTGTAGACCTCGTGCCGCGCTCCCTCGTAGACGAGGACGGTGACGTCGGAGAGCCGTCCGCGCCGCCGGTACGTCCGGGCGAGCAGCTCGACGGAACGGGGCCCGCCGAGGGAGTCCTCGGACCCGACCTGCAGCAGCATCGGCAGGTCGTGCGGGATCCGCCGACGGGGCAGCCCGAGCAGCCGCAGGGTGTCGGGCAGGCCGAAGAGGCCGAGGACGTCCGCCTCGACGGCCAGCGGGTCGAGACCGACGGCCTCGATGACCGCTCGGTCGCGGGTGAGCCACTCGTGCTTCGTCGGACCGGAGGCTGCGTGCCGCCGGTTCAGGTCGCCGCCGTTCATCAGTCCGGGCAGGCGGAGGGCGCTGGCCGACAGGACCACGCCGGCGTACTGCTCGGACGAGGTGTTCACGATCCGCTGCGCCATCAGGGACCCCCACGAGTGGCCGAGCAGCACGACGGGCAGACCGGGGTCGTCGGTCTTCGCCACCGCGGTCATCTGCTCGACGGCCGCGATCGCGGCGCGGAGGCCGCCGGGCCCGAGCCGCCCGAGTTCGCCGTGGTCGCCGTCCCACTGCGCCAGGCCGGTCCGTCCGTGCCCGCGGTGGTCGTTCGCGTGAACGGTCCACCCGGCGCGGACGAGGTCCTGTGCGAGCGGCTCGTACCGGAGGCCGTGCTCACCGACGCCGTGGGCGATCTGCACGATGCCCTTCGGCTTGCCCGCGCGCCACGTCGAGTAGACGATCTCGACACCGTGGGCGTCGGTGAACGAGGAGTCGCCTCGGGCGGCGGAGAACGTGGGCACGGCAGCATCCTGACAGACCGCGCACCTGTTCACCCGGCGTTCACGCGGCCGCTCGTCCGCGGGCCTAGCGTCTCGCGCATGGACGTCCTCGTCACCGTCGTGTTGGTGATCGTGGTGGCCCTCGTGTTCGACTTCACGAACGGGTTCCACGACACTGCGAACGCCATGGCCACCTCGGTGGCCACGGGTGCCCTCAAGCCCCGCACCGCCGTCCTCATCTCCGCCGTGCTCAACCTGGTCGGCGCGTTCCTCTCCACCGAGGTGGCGAAGACCGTCTCGCAGGGGATCATCCGCGAGGGCCAGGACGGCATCCACATCTCGCCGACGATGATCTTCGCGGGGCTCGTCGGCGCCGTGCTCTGGAACCTGGCGACGTGGTACTTCGGCCTGCCGTCGTCGTCCACGCACGCGCTGTTCGGTGGGCTGATCGGAGCGTCGATCATCGGTGCCGGGCTGCAGTCGGTCGACTGGGCCACGGTGGTCTCGAAGGTCGTGCTGCCGGCGCTGCTCTCCCCCGTCATCGCGGGCGTGATCGCCCTCGTCGCCACCTTCTTGGCCTACCGGCTGACGAAGAACGCCACGACGCACGGTGCCGCGACGGGCTTCCGGCACGGGCAGACGATCTCGGCGTCGCTGGTGTCGCTCGCGCACGGGACGAACGACGCGCAGAAGACGATGGGCGTCATCACGCTGACCCTGATCGCCGCGGGCTACCAGGGGCCGGGCACCGGCCCGGAGCTCTGGGTCATCCTGGCCTGTGGGCTCGCGATCGCCCTCGGCACGTACATGGGCGGCTGGCGGATCATGCAGACCGTCGGCAAGAAGATCTCCGACGTGCAGTCGCCGCAGGGCTTCGCGGCGGAGACGAGCTCGGCCGCGACGATCCTGGTGTCCTCGCACCTCGGCTTCGCGCTCTCGACCACGCACGTGACGAGCGGGTCGGTCATCGGCTCGGGCCTCGGCAAGAAGCTGGCGGACGTGCACTGGGGCGTCGTCGGCAAGATCGTGATCGCCTGGGTCATCACACTGCCGTCCGCCGCGGTCGTGGGCGGTCTCGCCACCTGGTTGGCCTCCACCTCGACGATCGGCCTGGTCGTCGTGGCGCTGCTCGCCCTGGTCGGCGGGCTGACCTTCTTCGTGCTGGCCCGCCGCAAGCCGATCAGTGCGGACGACGTCCACGAGGGCACCACGGAGCGCGAGCCCGTGGCCGCCGGGAACCGAGGGAGGAACCGATGAACATCGACTTCACCGCCATCGGCACCGTCGCGGGGGTCGGCTTCGTCGCCGCCGTCGGCGTGGTGCTGCTCTACACGCTCGGACTGCGGCTGCTCGGGACCGGCCAGCCCGCCGACTCCGGCGGCGAGCGCACGCAGTACTCCGAGGAGACGCCGCGCTCCGGCTCGACCCCGCCGGCGGCGTACCTCGGCGCTGGCGTGTGCTTCGCGGTGTGCATCGCGGCCGTCCTCACCGGCATCTGGATGACGATCCCGCAGTTCCACTGAGCGCGGGTACCCGTCCGAGACGCCGCCATGTGCGCGAGACGCCGCCGGGAACGGCGGCGTCTCGAGCGACCGGCGGCGTCTCGGGCGATCGGCGGCGTCTCGAGCGACCGGCGGCGTCACCCAGAGAGACGGTCCCGTCCCGCGTCACCCGACCTGTACACCGCGCCGTCGCCACCCGCCCGGAGCCGAGACTGCGATGATCGCCGGGTGACCCACCACCGCATCGACACCACTCCCGACACCGCCGTCGACGTGCTCACCGCCGAACGCAGACCGGTGCTGACCGTCGCTCCGGGCGACACCGTCACGGTGCACACCCTCAGCGCCGCCGGCTACACCGAACGCCTGCCGGCACCTGGGGTCGAGGTCCCGACGCTCATCCCCTCCCGCCGCGGACACTGCCTGCTCGGTCCGATCGCGGTCGCCGGCGCACGGCCCGGTCAGGTGCTCGCGATCCGGTTCGACGACCTGGTGCCGGACGACTGGGGGTACACCGGCTCGGGCGGCGTCGACACCCCGCTCAACCGCGCCCTCGGCCTGGCCGACCCGTCGACCCGCGGCCCGCTCCTGTGGGACGTCGACCCGACCGCTGGCACCGCGCACAACCAACTCGGGCTCGGGGTGCGGACGGCCCCGTTCCTCGGCCTCGTCGGGCTCCCACCGGAGGCCACCGGCGAGCACTCCACGATCCCGCCGCGCCCCCTCGGTGGCGGGAACATCGACTGTCGCGAGCTCGTCGCCGGCGCCACCCTGTACCTGCCGGTGACGGTCCCGGAGGCGCTGCTCTCGCTCGGTGACGGCCACGCGGCACAGGGTGACGGCGAGGTCTCCGGCACCGCCGTCGAGTGCGGCATGACGACCACGATGACGCTGACGTTGCTGGACGACGCACCGGTCGCTGGCATCCACGCCGACACCCCCGCGGGACGCATCACGTTCGGGTTCGACGCGGACCTCAACGCCGCGACCACGACGGCCCTGGACCGGATGGTCGACTGGATCGCGGGCTCGTACGGCACCACACGCGCCGAGGCGCTCGGCATGGCGAGCGTCGCGGTGAGCATGCGCGTCACCCAGGTCGCGAACCGCACCTGGGGCGTGCACGCGCTGCTCCCGCACGACGCGGTCCTGACGCGGTAGGCCGACCGGGCTGACCGGATGACGGACGGGAGGCCCGGCGGACGTGAGCGGGTCTGCTCACGTCCGCCGGGCCTCCCGTCCGGTCCCCGCGTCGCTCGGGTGCGCAGGTCAGTGCGCGGAGTACCCGCCGTCGACCAGGTGGTAGCTGCCGCTGATGAACGACGCCTGGTCGCTGAGCAGGAACAGGACGAGCGCGGCGACCTCGGCGTCGGTGCCGAGACGTCCGGCGGCGTGCTGCGCCTCGAGCCCGGCGAGCTCGTCGCCGCTCAGCGAGGAGCGGACGAGCGGGGTGTCGATGAAGCCCGGGCCGACGGCGTTCGTGCGGACGCCCTTCGCCGTGTACTCGAGCGCGGCGACCTTCGTCAGGCCGACGAGGGCGTGCTTCGACGCGACGTAGGCGGCGTTGTCCGCGATGCCGACCGACCCGAGCACCGAGGACATGTTGACGATCGCGCCGCCACCCGCCGCCAGGATCGCCGGGATCTCGTAGCGCAGGCCGTAGAAGACGCCGTCCAGGTCGACGGCGCGGACGCGGTCCCACGCCTCGATGTCGTACTCACCGATGGGCTGCGGCGCGGCGCCGATGCCGGCGTTGTTGACGGCGAGGTGCAGTGCGCCGTAGGTGTCGACGGCGAACCGGACGGCGCGCTCGTTGTCCGCGGCGATCGCCGAGTTGGCGGAGACGGCGGCTGCGGTGCCACCGGCCTGCTCGATCTCGGCGGCGACTCGCTCTGCGGTCTCCTGCCTGATGTCCGTGACGACGACGGAGGCTCCCGCTGCCGCCAGCTCCTTCGCGATCGACTCGCCGATGCCGCTGCCACCACCGGTGACGATGGCGACCTTGCCCTCGAACCCGTTCATGTGTCCTGCTCCTCCCGTGCCTTCCGGCCCGTGTCGATTGGACAACACCTGTTGCCCAGAACCCCACTGTACGCCCGTCACGCCGGGGGTCGATCGGACGTCGGACCGCGGAACTCCGCGTGGTCAGGCCAGGATGATTCGTTCGCTGAACTAATGAGTTAGGCTGATGACTCGTGACCGTCACCGACCCGCTCCCCACCACTGCGCGTCGCCGCCGATCGACCGACCCCTCCCTCGCCAGCGACGTCCGGATCGCCGTGAACCGGTTGTCACGGACGCTGCGGGCACAGAAGGCCGACACGACCGTCAGCGATGCCCAGTTCTCCGCGCTCGCCCTGCTGCACCGCGAGGGCGCGATGACCCTCGCCGACCTCAGCCGTCACGAGGGCGTCACCCCGCCCTCGATGACGAAGACCGTCACCGCACTGATCGACCGCGGCCTGCTCACCAAGGACGACCACGGCGACGACCGCCGGAAGGTCCTGCTCTGCCCGACCGCCGACGGCGACGACCTGGTCGTCGAGACCCGGCAGCGACGCGACGGTTGGCTCACCCCGCGCCTCGCTGCCCTCACCGCGGCGGAACGGAAGACGCTCACCGCCGCCACCGACATCCTCCGGAGGCTCGCCGCCCAGTGAGTGCCATGTTCCGGTCCCTCTCGGGACGCAACTACCGCATCTGGTTCGCCGGTGCCCTCGTGTCGAACATCGGCACGTGGATGCAGCGCACCGCCCAGGACTGGCTCGTCCTCACCCAGCTGACCCACGACGACGCCGTGGCCGTCGGGGTCACCATGGCGCTGCAGTTCGGTCCACAGCTGGTCCTGCTGCCCTGGACCGGCCTGGTCGCCGACCGCTTCGACCGACGCCGGATGCTCATGCTCACGCAGGGGCTGATGGGGCTGCTCGGCCTCGGGCTCGCCGTGATGGTCCTGACCGACACCGCGACGCTCTGGTCCCTCTACGGGTTCGCGCTCGCACTCGGCGTGGTCGCCGCGTTCGACACCCCGGTCCGCCAGGCCTTCGTCTCCGACGTCGTGACGGGCGAGCAGGTCTCGAACGCCGTCGCGTTGAACTCGGCGTCCTTCAACGCCGCCCGGCTCATCGGACCCGCGGTCGCCGGTGTCCTCATCGCGGCGATCGGGTCCGGCTGGGTGTTCGTCATCAACGCGGGGTCGTTCCTCGCCGTGCTCCTCGCACTGCGGTTCGTCGACCCGCGACAGCTCGCCGACCGGGCGCGAGCCCCACGCGGCAAGGGACAGCTCGTCGCGGGCTTCCGGTACGTCCGGACCCGGCCGGACATCATCGTGGTGCTCTGCATGATCTTCGTCGTCGGGACGTTCGGTGTGAACTTCCCGATCTTCACCTCGACGATGGCACGCGTGGAGTTCCACCGCGGCGCGGGCGAGTTCGGGCTCCTCAACTCCGTGATGGCGGTCGGGTCGGTCCTCGGTGCGCTGCTCTCGGCGCGTCGGGAGGTCCCACGGATGCGTACGTTGACCATCGCGGCCGGCGGGTTCGGCCTCGCGTGCACCGCCGCTGCCGTCGCACCGACGTACTGGACCTTCGCGGTCCTGCTCGCCTTCGTCGGGCTGGCGTCCCTGACGTTCATGACCACCGCGAACGCCCTCGTGCAGACCACCACCGCGCCGGCGATGCGCGGCCGCGTGATGGCCCTCTACATGGCGGTCTTCGCCGGCGGGACACCGCTCGGCGCCCCGATCGTCGGCGCGGTCGCCGACGCGTGGGGCCCGCGGTGGGCGATCGGCGTCGGCGCCGCCTCGGGCTTCGTCGCCCTGGCGGTCGCCCTCGTGTGGCTCGTCCGGTTCCAGCACGTCCGTCTGCGGTACGACGCCGACACCCGCCTGCACCTGGCCGTCACGCGGTCACTCCCGGTGGCCACCCCGGCACCCGGGACCCGCGCAGCACGGGCAGCGGTGCGGCGTGACCTGGAGCACGACGAAGCGGTCGTGGAGCGCTCGAGCGCGGTCTGAGCCGAGGCGGCTCCAGTGATCCTGACCGTGATCGCTGCGTCAGAGCGCCGGTTCGGGCGCGGTGAACACCCGGCGGTCGAGCGCCGCCGTGATCGTCTCCGCCGCTGCCGCCAGCCTTGAGCCCGCCGACCGGGCAGCGTCCACCGCGGTCTCCGGCGTCACCGTCTCGAGTTCGGCACGTGCCTCGCCGAACGCCCGGACCTCCGCCGCCAGGTGCACCCCGACGAGGTCGTCCAGACACCCCTCACTGCGACGGGCCAGGAACAGCAGCGACCGGGGGCTGTGCTCGTCGAGCAGGAGGAACGTGGCCGCATCGGCGGTGGTGCTGCCGTGCCGGAACTCCCGGTGGAAGGCCTCGCCCGCTCCGCAGGCCCGCAGCGCGGTGGACCAGGAGGTCGCCGACCCCGGGTCGAGCAGGTCCGAGGCGAGCATCCGCGCGGTCACGGTCAACCGGGTCAGCGACCGGCCGAGCGTGAAGAACTCCCACACCTCGTCGCGGCTGACGTCCCCGTCGACCACGCCGACCGCCAGGGCGCTGCGCTCCCGCACCCAGCCGAGGAACTCGTGCGCCTTCTCCCCGACGACCTTGCGGGGCAGCCGGGAGCGCGTCGTGTTGAGGCAGTCCCACAACTCGGTGGACACGACGTCCCGGGCACGACGGGCGTCGTCCCGAGCGACGGCGACGGCCGCGGCGATCGAGGCTGGTTCGTGGCGGTCCAGGGCCAGGGCGTCGAGGGTCGCCGAGGGGCTGAGGTCCGTGTCCGGCATCACCGCGGCACCGACCACCGCCCGGAGGTCGCGCCCGAGCCCGGGATCGTCGGTCGAGGGATCCCGCCGGGCCAGGTGCACGTCGAGCAGGCGCGCGACGACGTCCGTCCGCTCGACCGCGCCCCCGACACTGTGGACGCTCCTGGCGAGTCGGTTCAGCACGGCGACTCCTGCATGAGCCGAACCTACTGACGGCTCGTTGCCGGGGTGTTTCCGAGCCGCGTCACCGGTGTTGCGGGGGACACCGTCTGATGGGTCCCTGGACGCTGGACGTGCATGTCATCACGCTCGCTAGACAAACTAACTAGAGCGTCTAGCATTGTCCGTATGACTTCCGAGGTGACGACAGCAGCCCCGGGGTTCTGGTACGGCGAGGACTCCAGGGTGGACGCAGTGGACGTGTTGAACGCCCTGCGTCGCTACCGCACTGCGGAGAGCTCAGCCCAGCGCCGCGTGCGTGAAGAACTCGGGATCGGTGAGAACGCGTTGACGGCCCTGCGGGTGCTCGTCGACGCCGAGACCTCAGGGCGTACCGTCAACTCGAAGGAACTCGCGGAGCGCCTGGGCATCACCGCGGCGTCCACCTCGGCGCTCGTCGACCGACTCGTCCGCTCCGGTCACGTCGAGCGGCATGCAGACCCGGCTGACCGGCGGGGTGTCATCCTCACCGCGACGGGCAAGTCGATGCGCCGGGCACTCGCCGTGATCGGTGACCTGGACTCCCGCGCCGTCGAGGTCGCGCAGCACCTGCCGCCCGAGGACATGGCCGTCGTCGTCGCGTTCCTGCAGCAGATGGCCGGCGCGGTCGACGAGACCGACGGCGACGAGTACTGACCGAGCGCCCGGCGTACGCTGACACGATGCGCGAGCCCGAGGACGACATGCCCGCCTCCGAACTCGACGCACGCGCGCGTGCGGACGCTGCACTCCGGCGGATCCGCGACGGGGCCGACCCCACTCGGGAGGCCTTCGACCTGGCGAACACGCTGAACGACGAGTCGGTCAGCCGGTTCGCCCGTCGCCTTCGGGACGCGTTCCGCCGGTCCTGACGAACGGTCAGAACGCGGTGCCGACCGCCGCGATGTCGTCGCCGCCGTGCCCGGCCGCGCTGGCGTCCGCGTAGACCCGGCCGAGGGCGTCCAGCAGGGTCGTGTCGACGTCCGAGTCGCGCGCGGCGTCGGTGATCAGGCCGATGTCCTTCCGGAGGCCGTCGAGCGCGAACTGCGCCGGGAACTCCCCCGAGATCATGGCCGCACCCTTGGTGTGGGCGTAGGCCGAGTCGCTGGCGGAGCCGTCGATCGCGTCGAGGAACAGCTGCGGGTCGAGCCCGAGCGCGCGGGCGATCGCCAACGACTGACCGGTCGCGGCGGTGATCGAGGCGATCCAGGCGTTCGCGGCCAGCTTCAACGCCGTGCCCTGACCGACCTGGTCCCCGGCACGGACGACCTTGGCACTGACGGCGTCCAGCACCGGCTCGACGACCGACACCGCGTCGTCCGCACCGGCGACGAGCATGGTCAGCTTGCCCTGCTCTGCCGGTGCCTTGGTGCCGAGCATCATCGCCTCGACCAGGGTGATGCCGTACTTCTGGGCGAGCTGCACGACGGTCTCGGTGCCGGCGACACCGATGGTCGACGCCTGCACCCACACGGCGTCCTGCGGAGCGTCCCCGGCAGCGTGCTCGAGGACGTCGACCACCGCGTCGGTGTCGAACAGGGTCAGCAGCACGACCTGTGCCTGCGACACCGCGTCGGCAGCGTCGGCGGCCACCACCGCCCCGGACTCGGCGAGCGGCCGTGCACGCTCCTCGGTCCGGTTCCAGACCGTGACGTCGTGCCCAGCACGGAGCAGCGACTGTGCGACGCCTGCTCCCATCGCTCCGGTTCCCAACACCGACACGCGCACCGTGGTCTCCTCACCGTGTGGCTCCCTGCCACGACGAACTCGACGGTACGCGGCTCCCCGGGGTGCTGGCGCAGCGCCGGCCAGGTCGTGGATGACGACGGCCCGACCCCCGTCGGTGCAGGAGGAGTGTCGGGGCAGGAGGAGTGCCGGCGCAGGAAGGGCGTCAGCGCAGGAGCCCCCGCGCGGCGAGCCACGGCTCCGGGTCGACCGGGTGGCCACCGAGGATCACCTCGAAGTGCAGGTGCGGTCCGGTGGAGACCCCGGTGCTGCCCACTGCGCCCAGGCGCTCCCCCACGCTGACCGACTGCCCGGGTCGCACACCGATCACCGACAGGTGTCCGTAGCGGGTCTCGGTGCCGTCCGGGTGTCGGAGCAGCACCTGGTTGCCGTAGCCGCCGAGCACCCCCGCGGACACGACCGTGCCGGACATCACCGCGAACACGGGCGTTCCGGTCGCCGCGGCGAAGTCGGTGCCCTGGTGCCTCGTGGAGCACGCAGAACACCCGGCGACGTCCCGCCCACCGAAGTTCCCCGCCGACGGGATGGTGCCGGCGACCGGGCGAGCCACCGCCTGGGCGGACCCGGGCAGTCGGGTGAGGACCACCCCGTCCGTGGTCCGACCGACGGTGAAGTCCGAACGCGGCAGGGCGTCCGGCGAGGTGCCGACCGCGCGGAAGTCCTGGGACCGCGGAGCCGGTGCGACCACCACGGTCGGCGCGGCGACGACCGACTGCGGGGCTGCCTCCGTGACGAGCAGACAGGTCGTGATCGCGATCGACGTCACCGCCAGCCTGCGCCGCCCCCACCAGTGGTCACGGACGTCCTGCACGGCGGAGACGGCCGATGCGTGGACGAGGGCGACGGTGAGCGAGACACGTGGCCGGAGTGGTCGCCGGGTCACGGCCGAGCCGGACAGCCGGACCACGGAGGCCCGGGCGGCGCGGAGCGGCCCACCCCGGGCGGCGACCTGAGCGGCCTCTTCGGCAGCCCGACGCGCTCGGCGGGATCCGCACTGGATCGGGGACGTCGGGCTGGTCAGTGATGTCGGGCTGGCCAGGGACGTCGGGCTGGTCAGTGATGTCGGGCTGGCCAGGGACGTCGGGCTGGCCAGGGACGTCGGGCTGGCCAGGGACGTCGACCCGGTCGAGGACACGTCGCGGAACGCCCGATCAGACCCGGACGACACCGGTGGCGACGATCCGTTCGACCTCGACCGCGACGGCGTCGACCACCGCGCGGGTGACAGCGTCGACGACCGCCTCGACCAGGGGGAGCTGCTCGCGGCAGACGACGTGCTCGCGTGCGAGCGAGGCGCGGAGACTGGCGGGGATCCCGTCGATGACCTCCACGAGGTCAGCGGGGACGACGGCAGCGGCGGGAGCGGCGGGAATGATGGGAGCCTCCGGAGCCTCGGCCGGCTCCGGAGCGGGGGCGTCGAGCGGTGATGCGGGCGTGCTGGCGACCGACGCGGCAGCGCTCGCCATGGCGAGGTCGGCGGGAGCGTCCAGACGAGCGGTCGGTGCTGGTCCGGAGCGCTCGCTCCGCCGGGCGATCGCGTCGAAGAGGGGCGTCGAGGACATGGTGGGCCTTTCCCTGGAGGAGTTCGGGTGACCCGCCGATGCTGATCCGGACGAGCCAGATCGAGCATAGTATTTGTATTTCACATCCGCAATAGTGCTCTCAGTCGGGCTGCCCGTCCCCGCGGTCGTCGTGCTGCAGCATCCGCTTCACCCGCTCGACGATGGTCGCCGGCGGCTCGTTGTACACGCCGGCCGGCTCCTGTCCGCTGAGGGCCTGGATCGCCGCGGTCACCGCGTCGGTCGCCTGCCGCCGTGCGCGACCCGAGGTCGCGGCACCGAAGCCGGAGAGGTCGATCGGCTCGCCGAACTCGATCCGCACCCGAGCGAGCCGGGGCAGGCGCGACCCGACGGGCTGCACGTCCTCGGTCCCGGTGAGCGCGACCGGGACGACCGGGGCTCCGCTCGTCAGGGCGAGCCAGGCGACACCGGTCCGCCCCTTGTAGAGACGACCGTCGAGCGACCGGGTGCCCTCGGGGTAGATCGCGAACGCCTCACCCGCCTGCAGACGGGCGAGACCGAGGTCGAGGGCCTGCTGCGCTGCGGCTCCCGCGCCCCGCTCGACACCGATCGCGCCGATCCCCGAGAAGAACGCCCGCGAGAGCGCACCCCGGAGGCCCGTCCCGGTGAAGTACTCCTGCTTCGCGAGGAACGACACCTTCCGCGGTGCCAGCAGCGTGATCGTCGGTGAGTCGACGAAGGACCGGTGGTTGCTCGCGAGGATCACCGGACCGCGCTTCGGGACGTTCTTCCGGCCGACCACCTCAGGCCGCCACAGCAGTCGCGCGAGGGGCGCCACCACGGCGCGCCCGAGCACGGTGGCGGACTTCGTCGAACCGGTCACACGGCCTCCTGTCGGACGGGAGTTCCCGAGTGTAATGACGGACCCGGGGGCAGCATGCCCCGAGCGGCATGGGTCAGACGGCGGCCGCCACGACGTCGAGCACGGCACGCCCGTAGGACTCGAGCTTCGCGGCACCGACGCCGGAGATCTCGGACAGTTCGTCGAGGTCGGACGGCTTCACGGCGGCGATGCCGCGCAGGGTGGCGTCGTTGAACACCACGTACGCGGGCACCCCCTGCTCGCGGGCCTGCCCGGCACGCCACTGCCGCAGGGACTCGAAGAGCGGCATGGCTTCCTGCGGCATGTCCGACACCACGGCGGAGCGCCGGGTCCGACCGGCACGCGGGGCCTTCACCGGGTCGCGGCGCATCCGGACGTCGACCCGTCCGGCCAGGACCTCGGCACTCGTCGGGCTGAGGACGAGCGTGCCGTACCCGTCGCCGGACACGGCAACGTACCCCTGTGCGAGCAGCTGCCGGGCGACGGCCTTCCAGTCGGCGTCGGACAGGTCCTGGCCGATGCCGAACGTGGCGAGGGAGTCGTGTCCGAGCTCGGTCACGCGAGGCGACTGCTTGCCGGTGAGGATGTCGACGAGGTGCGCGACGCCGTAGCGCTGCCCGCGCTCGCGGTCGAGCCGCACGATGGTCGACAGCAGCTTCTGCGCCGGCACCGTGCCGTCCCACGACTCCGGCGGGGCCAGGCACGTGTCGCAGTTGCCGCACGCGGACGACTCCTGCCCGAAGTACGCGAGCAGGCGCACGCGCCGGCACTCGATCGTCTCGCAGAGCGCGAGCATGGCGTCGAGGTGCGCACTGAGCTGCCGGCGGTGTGCGGCGTCGCCCTCGGACTGGTCGATCATCCGCCGCTGCTGCACGACGTCGTTCAGTCCGTACGCCAGCCACGCGGTGGCGGGCAGGCCGTCACGCCCGGCACGGCCGGTCTCCTGGTAGTAGCCCTCCACCGACTTCGGCATGTCGAGGTGCGCGACGAAGCGGACGTCGGGCTTGTCGATGCCCATGCCGAACGCGATCGTGGCGACCATGACGATGCCGTCCTCGCGGAGGAACTGCGCCTGGTTGCGCTCGCGCACCCGGGCGTCGAGACCGGCGTGGTACGGCAGCGCGGCGATGCCCTGCTGCACGAGCGCCGCGGCGGTCCGTTCGACCGAGTTGCGGGACAGGCAGTAGACGATGCCGGCGTCGCCGCTGTGCTCGGTGCGGATGAAGGTCAGGAGCTGCTGCAGCGCCCCGGTCTTCGGCTCGATCCGGTACTGGATGTTCGGCCGGTCGAAGTCGGCGACGAAGTGCGCGGCGTCGTCGAGTCCGAGCCGGACGGAGATCTCGCGGTGGGTCTGCGGGGTCGCCGTCGCGGTCAGGGCGATCCGGGGGACGTCCGGCCAGCGCTCGTGGAGCACGCTGAGTTCCAGGTAGTCCGGACGGAAGTCGTGCCCCCACTGCGCCACACAGTGCGCTTCGTCGATCGCGAAGAGTGCGATCCGGGCCCGGTCGAGCAGGGAGCGGGTGGACTCGATCTTCAGCCGCTCGGGAGCCAGGTAGAGCATGTCGACCTGGCCGGTGACGACGTCACGCTCGACCCGGGCGCGCTCGTCCGGAGCCTGCGTGGAGTTGAGGAAGGCGGCCCGGACACCGTTGGCGGCGAGGGCGTCGACCTGGTCCTGCATGAGGGCGATCAGCGGCGAGACGACCACCCCGATGCCGTCGCGGACGAGCGACGGGACCTGGTAGCAGAGGGACTTGCCGCCACCGGTCGGCATGAGGACGAGGGCGTCGCCGCCGGCGACCACGCGGTCGATGATCCGGGCCTGTTCACCGCGGAACGCGTCGTACCCCCATACCCGGTGGAGCACGTCGAGGGCAGCAGACCGGGAGCCTGCCGACTCGACGCCGGGCGCAGCGACACCAGTCGAACTCATGCGACGAGCCTACGGCCGCGGGCCGACACCACCGGACTTCTCCACAGGGGAGGCCACCGGCGAAGCCGGACCCGCCTCGACCAGCACCGGGTCGCCGGACCAGCCCGTCTCGTCGCCGCGAGCGGGCGCGATCGACCAGCCCGCGCCTCCCGGCCGGAGCCACTGGCGGCCACCCGCCCAGAGCGGCGTGTGTCCGCGGAACCGCGGTGCCTCCTGCCCCGGGAACCGGCGGTCCAGCCGCCGCCAGTGCGCCATCAGCTCGACGAGCCCCCAGTACCCGACCGAGGTCGCGAGCGTCACGACGAAGCCCTGCCACGTGCCCTGCGCCCCCTCGCCGGTGAGGTCCACCTTCGACCATCCCGGCGCCTGCAGCACGAAGATCATGATGTTGTTGAGTGCGTGCTGGAGGACCGTCGCCTCGAGCCCCCCGGTCCGCAGCACGATGACCGCGGCGACCAGGCCGAACGAGCCGACGTCGAGGATGCCCCAGACGTTGTAGCCGTTCGGCACGTGCAGGACGGCGAACAGCACGGTCGACACCACGACCGCGACGACCGCGCCGACGGCGCGGACCGGGATCCAGGAGCCGATCGTCTGCATGAGGAACCCGCGGAAGACGTACTCCTCGGCCGCGGCCTGGAACGGCACGAGCAGGACCACCAGCAGGATCGTCAGGGTCAGCGTCTGCAGCGTCACGGTCGACTGCCCGAGTTCAGCGGTGTTCCAATGCAGGCCGCCGTCGAACGCCAGGTACCCGAGGCCCTGGACCGCGAACATCACGATCGCGAGCGCCAGGAGGGGCAGCAGGCACCAGCCGAGCCACCCCCAGCGGATCCGGGTGCGCACCGACGACAGGAGCCCGTACGGACCGAGTCCGGCGATCTTCGCGGACAGCATGACCGCCGGCAGGAGCACCACGAGCGACACCAGCGTCAGCGACAGGACGAGCGGGTCGGTCGGGTCGAGCGCGCCGGCGGACAGCTTCTCCACCAGGTCGATGAGCCCGGCCTGTCCGCGCTGCGCGCCGATCGGCACGAAGTAGGCGATCGCGATCACGAACTGCGACACCAGGTAGAAGCCGAGGAACACCGCCACAGCGACCAGTGGCCGCCACCACCGCCAGTTCGCATCGACACGGGGCAACCGGTGGTAGGGAACGCTCACGCCGTGCAGAGTACCGGTGCGGGCAGGATGGGACCCGTGATCACCGTCCTGCTCGGCCTCGGCGGCGCCCTCGTCTACGGCACCGCCGACTTCCTCGGTGGGCTCGCGTCGCGCCGGGTCCGACCCGTGGCCGTCGCGGCCGTCGCGGCCCTGGTCGGCCTGGTGCCGCTGCTCGTCGGCTTCGCGGTCCTCGGCGGGCGGTTCTCCGGACCGGCCGCGGTCGCCGGCGTGGTCGCCGGGGTCTCCGGCGCGGTTGGCGTGCTCCTCCTCTACGCGGCGCTCGCGATCGGACCGATGAGCGTGCTGTCGCCGCTCACCGCCGTGTTCTCCGCGGTCGTCCCGGTCGTCGTCGCCCTGTTCCGTGGCACCGTGCTGTCACCGCTCGGGGTGGTCGCGCTCGTCGTGGCGGTGGTCGCGGTGGCGCTCGTCGCGGCCGTCCCCGATCCGGGAGGCGCCCGACTCACCCTCCGCGGTGTGGTCACCGCCGCGGTGGCCGGGTGCGGCTTCGGCGGTGTCGTGCTCGGCTACGACGCCGCGCCGGCGGACTCCGGCGTCGCCACCCTGCTGGTCGCGCGGACGCTGCAGGTGGTGCTGCTCGGCACGGCGGCGCTGGTCACGCTCCGGATCCGGACGGGAGGCTCACCCACCGTCCCGACGACCACCGACGGCCGCCCCGCGGCCGGTCGGGTGCGACCTGCGCGGGCCCTGCTGCTCGTGCTCGTCGGGTGCGGTGTGCTCGACGCGATGGCGAACGTGTTCATCCAGGCAGGGCTGCACTCGAGCGACGACCCCTCGACCCTGCCGGTGATCAGCGTCCTCAACGCGCTGTACCCGATCGGCACGGTGGTGCTCGCCGGCATCGTGCTCCGCGAACGGCTCACCGCACTGCAGACCACGGGCATCGGGCTGGCGTTCGCGGCGTCGGTCGGGCTCGCGCTGTCGTGACGGACCGGTTCCGCCCGGAGCCGGCTGACCGTCCGCCTGACCGTCCGCCTGCGGATCGGCTCAGGCCAGGTCGTCGCGGATCAGGCGCTTGCCCAGCGACACGGTGTGGTCGTCGGCGTACCCCAGCGACTCGTAGAACGCGATCACCCGCTCGTTCCCGGCGCGCACCTGCAGGTTCAGCTTCGGACAGCCGAGGTCGGTGAGCAGCCGCTCGAACTCGCCCATCAGTCGCCGACCGAGTCCGCTGCCCTGCCGGTCCGGTGACACCGCCAGGTAGTTGACCCAGCCCCGGTGCCCGTCGAAACCGGCCATGCCGGCGGCGACCACGACCTCCCGGTCGGTCGCCACCAGGAACAGCTCGGGCTGCACGGTGGCCTTCCGCGCGATGTCACGGCGTGGGTCGTTCCACGGACGGACCAGGCCACAGGCCTGCCAGAGTGCGACGACGGCCTCGGTGTCGGCGGGGCGGAAGGGACGGATGACGGACTCCATCCACACAACGGTACCGAGCATCCCGGCCGTGGATCGGACGCCGATGCCGGACCGAGTTGTGGAAGGTGCCCGCAGCAGGCCGTCGTCGTGGTCTGATAGACCTACTGCGCCGACCTCACCGATCCGGAGCCCCTGTGACCTCTCACGACACGCTGCCGTCGCGGCGCGATGCCCTCGACGACGACGGCACCGGACAGCCCCGACGTCGGCGTCCACGCCAGACCGTCGGCGGAGCGCTCGTCGCCCTGCTCGCCGAGCTCCTGATCATCGCGGGTGCCGGGACCGGGCTCTACGTGATCTGGACCGCGTGGTGGACCGACGTCGTCGCGGTGAACGAGCAGACGAAGCTCGTGCAGACGCTCGACCAGCCGGAACCGAAGAAGGTCGTCGGCACCGAGCGCCGTGACGCAGCCCCCGTGCTCAGCGAACCGCCGGGGCTCTCCACGGTGTTCGGGACGATGCAGATCCCGCGCTTCGGCGCCGACTACAACCGGCCCATCGGTGAGGGCACCGACCGCGAACAGGTCCTCAACACCATCGGCCTCGGCCACTACCAGGACACCGCGATGCCCGGCGCCGAGGGCAACTTCGCCGTCGCCGGCCACCGCGTCACCTACGGCAAGCCCCTGAACCAGATCGCCGACCTGAAGTCCGGCGATCCCATCGTCGTCCGGGTCACCGACGCGAAGACCAAGTTCGACGTCTGGTACGTCTACAAGGTCACCGACAGTCAGATCGTCACCCCCGACCACATCGAGACCATCGCACCGGTCCCGAACAAGCCCGGCGTGGAACCCTCCGCCGAGGACCGCTGGCTCACCCTCACCGCCTGCCACCCGATGTGGTCCGCCGCCCAGCGGTACGTCGTGCACGCGAAGATGGACTACTGGATGCAGGCGTCCGACGGCACGCCGAAGGAACTGACGGAGGCCGCCAAGTGATCTTCCCCCTCGTCTGGCGCGTGCTGCCCGGCCCGACCGCCGTGAAGGTGCTGGAGCTGCTCGTGCTCCTCGTCGCCATCGTCTTCGTGCTCTTCACGTGGGTCTTCCCGTGGATCGCGGCCGACATCCTGCCGCCGCCCGACGGGACCGTGGACGCGACACCGCACCCCTGACGCCCCCGCGGGTGCTCCGGTCAGACCGTGGTCGTGACGCGTGAGCCGCCCTCGGGGGTCCGGCGCACCGCGATGCGCTCCGGGATCCGCTGCTTGAGCTCCTCGACATGGCTGACGATGCCGACCTGGCGTCCGCCGGCGGTCAGGCGGGACAGCTGCCCGATGACGTCGTCGAGGGTCTCCGGGTCGAGGGTGCCGAACCCCTCGTCGACGAACAGCGTGCCGAGCGACACCCCGCCGGCCTCGGCCTGCACGACGTCCGCGAGCCCGAGCGCCAGGCAGAGCGAGAACGTGAAGGTCTCGCCGCCGGACAGGCTCCGCGGGTCCCGCGTGCTGTCGGTCAGGTGGTCGCGGACGGCCAGCGCCAGCCCGGTCCGGCGAGCCCGGGTGCCGGACTCCCGCTCGTCGGAGGTCTCGAGGGTGAACCGGCCGGCGAGCATCGCACGGAGTCGGTCGTTGGCCGCGGCGACGACGTCCTCGAACCGGCGCATCAGCACGTAGGTGCCGAGCGTGATGCCGGTCGGGTTGACGTGGGCAGCGGCGGCGGCGATGTCGGCGAGGCGGACCACGGCCCGGCTCTCGGCGCTCGTGGTCGCTCGCGCGTGCACGGCCCGGGCCAGGCCGGTGGCGCACTCGTCGGCGGAACTCGCTCGGTCGGCTGCGGCCGCGGCGGCCCGGGTGGCGTCGTCGAGGGCGACGGCAGCGGCGTCCCGTGCGCCCTGCGCGGCGTCCCGGTCGAGCACGGTCCCCGGGCCCGTTCCCGTCGACGAGTCGGCGGCTGCGGCGACCACCGCGGGCTCGGCGAGCCCGGCCTCCACCACGGCCTGCTCACGGTCCGCCGCGGCGACGATCCCGCGCAACCGGTCCGCGTCGGTCCGGCTGAGGGCGGCCGCGCGGGCAGCGGTGACGTCGGTGAAGCCCTGGGCCTGCAGTGCGGCGTCGACCTCGGCCTTGCGGTCGGCGACCTCGCGCTCAGCGGCGGTCACGCGGTCGTCGAGGTCGGCCACCGTGCGGAGGACCGTCCCGGCTGCGGCGACTCGCGCGACGACCTCGGCGAGGGTCGAGCCGTCGCGGGCGTCGACCTCGGCCGCGGCCCGCGCCTCGGCCCCCGCACCCGCCGAGACGGCCTGCTCGAGCACCAGGCGGACGATGCGTCGGGCCTCGTCGACACGGGCCCGGTCCTCGTCCAGGCGCGACCGGTCGCCCTCGATCCGGTCGGCGAGCAGTCGGCTCCGGGTGACCAGGTCCGTGTGGTCGTCCTCGAGCGCGCGGGTCGCGCGGTCGTGAGCCTGCAGCCGTCGCTCGTGCTCCTGGACCGCGGCGGCCGCAGCACGGGCGGTGGCCAGTCGAGCGTCGGCGTCGGTGCGCTGCCGGGCGACCGAGTCGTCGTCGTGTTCACCGACGGCCTCGGTCAGCCGGAGGAGTTCCGCCCGGGCGACGGCGTGGTCGGCGGTCGCGGCCGCGAGGGCCCGCTCGGCGTCGGCACGCGCCGCGGCGGCGTCGTCGATCTGGTCGGCGCTCGGGTGGTCGTCCTGCGGCCGGGCCACGGCCGGGTGCTCGACGGCACCGCACACCGGGCAGGGGTCGCCGGCGACGAGCGCTGCACCGAGTTCGCCGGCGAGCCCGGCGATGCGTCGGGCCCGCAGGTCGTTCTCGGTGGCGAGGGCGGCAGCGGCCGTCGTGGCGGCCCGTGTCACCGCAGCGGCCAGGTCCGACGTCCGTCCGGACGCGACCCGGTGTGCGGCGAGCAGGACGGCCAGCTCCTGCGCCGCCTCCACCGCGCGTTCGGCGGCGGGCGCGTCGGCAGCGGCTGCCGCGGACCGGCCGGCGGTCAAGACGATCTCGGCACGCTCGTCCGGCCGCACCGCGAGCGCGGTGGCCGCCTCGGCGAGCCGGGTCTGCGTCCGCTCGAGGTCGGTCGTGGCCGTCCGCACGGCGGAGACCCGCTGGTCGATGGCCTGCTCGAGGTCGACCGGGTGTCGGACCTCGGACCGGACCGCCGCGAGCCGGTCATGCGTTTCCCGCGGGACGGGATCGGTGACCTCGTGCCGGTCACGCACGGCGGAGCGTTCCCCGACCAGCGCCGTCAGGCGGTCCTCGGCTGCGGCCGCTCCGTCCGCGACGGCGACGACCACCGCGGCGTGGTCGGCGAGGCCCAGGGCGGTGCGGTGTCCGGCGACCGCCGCGGCGTCGGCGGCGAGGGCCTCCTGACGGGCGAGCAGTGCGCGTCGTCGGTCGACGGCGGCGAGCCGCGTGGTCACGTCGTGCAGGTGGGCGACGGCCTGTTCGGCATCGGCCCGGGCACGCGTCCGCGCCTGCTCGAGCTCGGTCGCCGTCCGGTGCAGCGTGGCGACCACGTCGGCGGCGGTGGACTCGTCGGCGTCGTCGTCCCCGGACGCCTGCCGGAACCGCCCGAGGGCGTCCCGTACCCGGGCGTCGGCTGCCTCGACCTCCGCGACGGCCGTGCGGCGCCGGGCGGCGAGTTCGTCGGCGGTGCGGTCGTAGATCGCGGTGCCGAACAGCGACTGCAGGAGCTTCCGGCGGTCTTCGCCGGGGGCGCGGAGGAACCGCGCGAACTCTCCCTGCGGCAGGACCACGGTCTGCAGGAACTGGTCCCGGTTCAGCCCGACCACGCGGGCGATCTCGACGCCGATCTCCGGCGCCCGGTGCGAGATCGGTTCGCCGACCAGGTCGGACGGGTCGGTCAGCCGGAGGAGCTGCGCCGAGGACTGCTGCCGGATCGTGCCGGTCCCCCGCTGCTTCGGGCGGTCGTACGGCGGGGTGCGGCGGACGCGGTACACCCCGGCGCTCGTCTCGAAGACCAGGTCGACGAAGGGCTCCACCCTGGGGTCGGCGTGCTGGCTGTGCAGGCGGTCGGTGCTGGCGTCGCTGCCGGCGAGCCCGCCGTAGAGGGCGTAGACGACGGCGTCGATGATGGTCGACTTGCCGGAGCCCGTCGGCCCCTCGAGCAGGAACACCCCCGAGGCGGCGAGGGACGCGAAGTCGATCGACACCAGGTCCGGGTAGGGACCGACAGCGCGGAGTTCCAGGCGGTGCAGGTACATCAGCGCGCCCCCTGCTCGGCGAGCGCGGCGGCCGCGGACTCGTACGCGTCGCGGAGGATCGCGAGCTCGACCTCGTCCGGCGCACCACCCGTCGCGTAGGTGACGAAGTCGGCGGCGACCTCCACCGGGTCACTCGTCGCACTGACCGCCCGCGCAGCCGAGCGCTCCGGGGCGTCCGCGGGCTCGTGCGTGATCGCGAGCGCGTGCGGGAAGCGGTCCTTCACCCGGGCGTACAACCGCTCGGGGTGCACGGTGTCGGTGACGGCGACCCGGACCCAGGCGTCGACGTGTTCGGCGAAGGCCCCGGACTCGATCTGCCCGATGCTGCCGCGGACGTCCACGAGCCGTCGGGGCACCGGGGTTGGCAGGAGGTCCACCGTCACGGAACCGTCCGCTGCCAGCTCGACGAGGGTCACGGACTTGGTGTGGTTCCGCTCGCCGAACGAGAACGCCAGCGGTGAGCCCGCGTACCGGATGCGGTCCCCCACCCCGACCCGCTGTGGTCCGTGCAGGTGTCCGAGGGCGACGTAGTCGATGCCGTCGAAGGTGGACTCGGCGACCCTGTCGACCCCGCCGACCCGGATGTCCTGCTCGCTGTCGCTGGCCAGGGCACCACCGACGAAGGCGTGCGCGACGACGACCGAACGCGTGCCCGGGCGACCGGCGAGGTCGGCTCGGACCAGGTCCGTCGCGGCCCCGACGACCGCCTGGTGCGAGCGGGCGAGTGGCTCGTCCGGCACCGGGGCGAGCGCGTAGCGGACCATGTCGGGCTGCAGGTAGGGCAGGCCGTACACGGCGACCGGGCCACCCCCGTCGGCGGCGTCCACCAGCACCGGTTCCGCCAGTCGGGACGGCTCAGCGAGGATCCGCACGCGGTCGCTCATCACGCCGGCGCCGAACCCGAGTCGGACGGCGGAGTCGTGGTTGCCGGGCGTCACGACGACCGTCGCCGTCTCGGACAGGCGTTCGAGCACGCGCGAGAGCATCCGGACCGCCTCCACCGGCGGGATGGCCCGGTCGTAGACGTCACCGGCGACCACGACCAGGTCGACCGCGCGCTCGCGGACCACCTGCACGAGGTGGTCGAGGAACGCCGCCTGGTGCTCGAGCAGGTCCGCCCCGAGCAGCGTGCGTCCGAGGTGCCAGTCGCCCGTGTGCAGGATCCGCATGCGAGCCACGGTAACGGCCGCCGGGGACATCGCCGGACGCCCCCTCCTGTTGGGGGTGGAACGCACAGGCACGAAGGCGCAGCATGATGACCACGGCGACTGTCCCGAGTCGCCCGTCGACCGTCCACCGCGGTCCCTGGCGAGAAGAGCGACACCCCCGCATGCCGGACTCCCGAGCGACCCTCCCCACCGCGCCCGACCTGCTGCCCGACGTCCTGCCCGACGCGTTGCCCGATCCGCGCTCCGGTGCGCTGTCGGTGCCGGTGAGCCCGGACGTGCAGCCGACCCGGCCGGTCGTCCTCGCCGCCGGCTCCGTCGCCGCAGCCGAGGACGACCTCGCCGACCTCATGGTCGCGTTCCGCTCGTTCCAGATGCACCACGCCCGTGTGCTCGCCCGCGAGAGCGCCGCGCGCGGACTCAACGCGACCGACACCCGCTTCGTGCTGTTCCTGGCCGCCACCGGCACCGGCGTCACCCCGAAGCAGGCCGGCGAGCACCTGGAACTGTCCACGGGCGCGATGACCTCGCTGATCGACCGGCTCGAACGGCACGGGCACATCCGCCGCGGGCCGAACCCGGACGACCGCCGCAGCCTGCTGCTCCGCCTCACCCCGTCCGGCGCCGCGGTCGCGCAGCAGATCAGCGGCGTCTACTCGGCGGCTGCCCGGGAGGTCGTCGCCCCCGCTGACCGCGCCCGCCTCGCCACCCAGTTCACGCTCCTCGGCGAAGCCCTCGCCCGCCACTCCCGAGCCGCCAGCCTCTGACCGAGGTGCGGCGTACGGTCGGACGCATGACCACTCCCGCCGAACTCCTCGTCGAAGCGTTCTCCCGCGTACCCGAGACCGTCGGACGTGCCGTCGACGGCCTGTCGGAGGACCAGCTCGCCTCCCGCCCGGCCGCCGGTGCCAACACGCTCGCCTGGCTCGCCTGGCACATCGCCCGCGGTCAGGACTCGCAGATCGCCGCCCTCGCCGGCACCGAACAGGTCTGGACGGCCGACGGCTGGGTCGAGCGCTTCGGCCTGCCGTTCCCCGCCGAGGCGCTCGGGTACGGCATGTCCCGTGACGACGTCGGCCGTGTCCGCGCGTCGGCCGAGCTCCTGACGGGGTACCTCGGCGCGGTGCACGAGCGCACCGTCGCCTACCTGCACACCCTGTCGCCCGAGGACTTCGAGACCGTCGTCGACGAGGCCTGGGACCCGCCGGTGACCGTCGGCGTGCGCCTGGTCAGCATCCTCGACGACTGCGTCCAGCACGCCGGACAGGCGGGCTACGCGCGCGGCGTGCTGTTCTTCAACCGCTGACACGACGGACGGGAGGCACGGTACCAGCTGGTACCGTCCCTCCCGGCACGGCCGCCACGCCGCTGGCGCGTCGTGTCGGAACCGGCTGGTGGGGCCCACCTCCCGTCCGTGGAGTGGTCGTTCCAGACGCCGCGTCGTGGTCGAGACGCCGCCGTTCCCGGCGGCGTCTCACGAGTTCGGCGGTGTCTCGCAGAGACGCCCGCGTCTCACGAGCTCAGCGCGCGGCGAGCTCCGCGAGGATGCGGTCGCCGGGGCCGCTCTCGACGAGGTCCGCCTGGATCTCGGCGTGCTCGAGGATGCCCTCGATCTTCCGGCGACGGCTGCGCGGGACGATCGTGACGACCGTGCCCTCCTTGCCGGCACGACCGGTACGACCGGAGCGGTGCATGTACGCCTTGTAGTCGTCCGGCGCATCAGCCTGCACGACGAGCGAGATGTCGTCGACGTGGATACCGCGCGCCGCGACGTCCGTGGCGACGAGCACGTTCACCCGGCCGCTGGTGAGCAGCGACAGGTTGCGCGTGCGGCGCGACTGGTTGAGGTCCCCGTGCAGCGAGGTCGCGCGGATGCCGGCGTCCTCGAACTGCTCGGCAAGACGCTCGGCGTAGGCGCGGGTGCGGGCGAAGACGATGGTCTTGCCCTCGCCGGCGACGAGCTCCTCGAGGACGCGGTCCTTGTCGCGCTGCTCGACCACGAGCACGCGGTGGTCGATGGTCGAGGACGCCTGGTCCTCACCCGCGACCTCGTGCACGCTCGGCTCGTGCAGGAACTGCTCGACGAGCGCGGCGACCTGGGTGTCGAGCGTCGCGCTGAACAGCAGCTTCTGCGCGCGGTTGCCCTGCGGGGTGACCTCGGCCGTGGCGCGGAGGATCTCCTGCACCGGCTCGAGGAACCCGAGGTCGCACATGTGGTCGGCCTCGTCGAGGACGGAGATGACGACCTCGCTGAGATCGAGCTTCCCCTTGTTCAGGAGGTCCTGCACACGACCCGGGGTGCCCACGATGATGTCGACGCCGCGCTCGAGAGCACCCTCCTGACGGCCGTACGGGACGCCGCCGTAGATCTGCGTCGTGAAGAGGCCCACCGAGCGGGCGATCGGCTGCACCGTGCGGTCGATCTGCAGGGCGAGTTCGCGGGTCGGCGCGAGGATGAGCGCACGCGGAGCGCGGCCCATCTTCCGCTTCATGCCGCCGCCGTGCTCCATGAGCTTCTCGACGAGCGGGGCGCCGAACGCGATGGTCTTGCCGGAGCCCGTGCGACCGCGGCCGAGGACGTCCTTGCCGGCGAGCACGTCGGGGATCGTCGCCGCCTGGATCGGGAACGGGCTGGACGCGCCGAGTTCGGCGAGCGCACGGGAGATGTTGCCACCGATGCCGAGGTCGCCGAAGCTCACGCCGTCGACGTCGGCGGCGACGGTCGCCTCGGCCTGGAGCTTCTCGAGCTTGACGTCGTCCGCCGGGACGAACGGGGTGCGCTCGGTCGGGCGGTCGTTGCGGTCGAAGCTGCGCGGCGCGCGGTCGTCGCGGTCGAAGCGACGCGGACGGTCGTCGCTGTCACGACGAGGGGCACGGTCGTTGCGGTCGAAGCTGCGCGGTGCGCGGTCGTCACGGTCGAAACGACGCGGGGCACGGTCGTTGTCGTCACGACGAGGGGCGCGATCGTTGCGGTCGAACGAACGCGGCGCGCGCTCGTCACGGTCGAAACGACGCGGCGCACGGTCGTTGTCGTCACGACGAGGGGCGCGATCGTTGCGGTCGAACGAACGCGGCGCGCGCTCGTCACGGTCGAAACGACGCGGCGCACGGTCGTTGTCGTCACGACGAGGGGCGCGATCGTTGCGGTCGAACGAACGCGGGGCACGGTCGTCGCCGCGTGCGGGACGGCCCGCACCGCGGGGCTCCCACGCCGGACGGCTGCCGCGGCTGTCACGCGGCTCCCAGTTCGGGCGCTCGCCCGACGAGGGACGGGAACGACGCTCTTCGGCGTCCCAGCGCTGCTTCTGACGCGGGGCGGTGGGCTCGGGGGCTCGGAAGCCGCGGTGCTTGGCACTGCGAGCGGCAGGGGTGCCGTTCGGGTGACGAGCGCGGTCGGAACGGTCGGCGCGGGAGTTCGCGCCCTTGTCGTACGGGGCCATGTGTTCTTTCCGGGGTGCAGACGTACCACGCGGCCCGGCAGCGACATCGGCGGGGGCGGTTCGTGGAGAGGGGGTTCATCCCGTCGTCGATCGACGCGATTCCAGCCCTCGAACTACACAACACCCAAACACGTCCGCGGCTCGCGAGCCACGGTGTCGAAGGCCGACCGAGCGAGTCTACGCGAACCGGCCTCGGGAAGCCAGCCCCGGGCCTCCAGGCCGGTGCCGGCCCACGGAGCGGACGAGCGGACGAGCGGTCAGGACTCGGCGAGCCGCTGTCGCTGCTCGGCGACGTCGAAGTCGGCGGCGGGCCACGAGAGGTGCATGTCCTCCAGGGCGCGGAGCAGGAGCTGCTGCACGGCGAGACGGGCGTACCACTTGCGGTTCGCCGGGACGACGTACCAGGGCGCCTGCTCGGTCGACGTCCGGTCGAAGACGACCTGGTACGCCTGCTGGTAGTCGTCCCAGCGCAGACGCTCGTCGATGTCGCCCGGGTTGAACTTCCAGTGCTTGTCCGGCCGGTCCAGGCGGTCGCCGAGGCGCTCGCGCTGCTCGTCCTTCGAGATGTGCAGCATGACCTTGACGATCGTGGTGCCCTGCTCGGCCAGGCGGGACTCGAAGTCCACGATCGCCCCGTACCGACGCTCGATCTCGGCCGGTTCCGCCAGCCCGCGGACGCGCTGGATGAGGACGTCCTCGTAGTGGGAGCGGTCGAACACCCCGAGCTGTCCGGCGTTCGGCAGCTGTCGTTCGATGCGCCAGAGGAAGTCGTGCTCGCGCTCCTCGGCCGTCGGGGCCCCGAAGCCCGCGTGGTGCACGCCGTTCGGGTCCACCGCGCCGACGACGTGCGAGACGATGCCGCCCTTGCCCGCGGTGTCCATCGCCTGCAGGACGAGCAGCACGCGCCGCTGGTCGCCGGCCGTTGCCGCTGCCCAGAGCCGCTCCTGCAGGGCCGTGAGCCGGGAGGCGCCGGCGGCCAACGCCTCGAGCCCGTCGATCTTCCGGCCGGGGAAGCCCGGTGTGCCGTCGGGGTCGACGGTGTCGAGTCGGAATCCGGGACCGACGCGGAGGAGCGGTTCCGGATCGGCGTTCCAGGACTTCTGACGGCTCACGGGATCCTCCTGCGGGTGTGACCACCATCCTGGCACCCCCGGCCGGCCCCTGTACCGTGGCTCGCGATGAAGTCCGGCCGTCGTCTCCTGCTCGCGCTCGTCGCCGCGGTCGCGGTCGTCGGCGCCGCCGCGTCCTGCAGTGCGGACGGCACGGGCGACCGGAACTCGACGGTCACCGCGGGGCCGGTCATCTACCCCCTGTCGTTGCGGTACCACGGCATCGACGTCGTGCAGGACGTCCCCTACGGGCAGGACCCGCTCCAGCAACTCGACGTCTGCCTGCCCGCCGACAGCCCACCGGAGAGCACCGCCACCCCGACGGCGACCCCGACCGCTCCGCCGACGGAGGCCCCGGACCGTGTCGACGTCGGCACACGTCCGGCGGTGATGATGATCCACGGCGGCAGCTGGTCGCACGGTGACAAGGCGACCGCCGCGTACCGCTCGGTGTGCCAGTACCTGGCCTCCGAGGGCTTCGTGACATTCAACGTGGACTACCGCCTGGCACCGACGGACCCCTTCCCCGCCGGACTCGACGACGTCCGCCGGGCACTCGACTTCGTGTTCCGCGAGACCACGCTGCGGACGTACGACGTCGACCCCGGACGCGTCGGGGTGTTCGGCGGCAGCGCCGGCGGGAACCTCGCCGCGATGCTCGCCGTGCAGGACCACGAGTCCAGCGCGTACGCCGAGGGCTACCGGATCCGGGCGGTCGTCGACCTCAGCGGCCCGACCGACCTGACGGCCCGCTCGACCGGACCGGACGGGGTCGCCGCGGCGTTCCAACGGAAGCAGCTGCTCTACCTCGGCTGTACGTCCTACCGAGCCTGCCCGGCGGCCGAGCGGGCCTCACCGGAGTACCACGTGACGAAGGCGACGGCGCCGTTCTTCATCGGGCACTCGACGGACGAGTTCATCCCGCTGTGGGAGTCGCAGCGGTTCGCGTCGACGCTGCGGTCGCACGGGGTCTCGGTGCGGTTCGTGGCGGTGCAGGGGTCGGCGCACTCGATCGCGCAGCTCGACCAGGCGATGAGCCGACGCGTGACGAACTTCCTCCGCGCCGGCCTGCGCTGACTCCCCCGGGCGGGTGGCACCCGGAGCGGGACTGCCGTCGGACCGGACGGCTCGCCAGACTTCCGAGGTGACCTCCACGCCCTCCGCCCAGACGCCGGTCCACCGCGCCCCGCGTCCGTTCGCTGCTCCCCTGACCGGTGTCCGGACCTCCGTGGAGCTGCTGCTCGGACTGTCGTTCCTGGTCGCGGTGTCGTTCGGCGGCTACGGGGCCGCGGTCGGGCAGCCGTCCGTCGTCGCGCAGCTCGGGGCGCTCGTCTTCCTCGTCACCCTGACCTGTGCGCTCGTGTCGTGGTTCCGCCCGGCCGACCGGGAGCCCAGCGAGCGCTGAGCTCCCGACCGCCCGACGGTCAGACCTGCGCTCGCGCCGACTTCCGCTCGGCCCGACGCTCGCGCGCACCCTCGACCAGGGCGTACAGCGCGGGCAGCACCACGAGCGTCAGCAGCGTGGACGACACCAGACCGCCGATGACGACGAGGGCGAGCGGCTGCGAGATGAAGCCCGACTTCCCCGTCAGCCCGATCGCCATCGGCAGCAGGGCGAAGATCGTCGCGGTCGCCGTCATGAGGATCGGCCGGAGACGACGGGTCGCGCCCTCGAGCAGGGCGTCACGGACCCGGAGCCCTCGTCTGCGGTACTGGTTGACGAGGTCGATGAGCACGATGGCGTTCGTCACGACGATGCCGATGAGCATCAGCAGACCGATCAGCGACGCGACTCCGAGCGGCACGCCGGAGATGATCTGCAGCAGCAGTGCACCGGTGAAGGCGAACGGCACCGACACCAGGAGCATCAGCGGCTGCAGCAGGCTGCGGAACGTCGCGACCATGATCACGTAGACGATCAGCACGGCGACGACGAGCGCCAGGCCGAGCTGCGAGAACGCGGACGACTGGCTGGCGGCGACACCACCGATCGACGCGGTCGCACCGCGGGGCAGGTCGAGCTCGTCGACGGCCGTGGTGACCGACTGCACGGCGGCACCGAGGTTCGACGCGTCCGGCGTCACGGTGATCGTGGCCGTGCGGGCCGCGTTCGTCGTGGTGACGGTGGTCGGGCCGTCGGACTCCTCGACCGTCGCGACGTCCGTCAGCTTGGCCGTGCCGGTGCTCGTCGGGACCTCGAGGTCGCGGAGGGCGGCGATCGTGGTCGGCGGCTCGGCGTCGGCGATGTAGACGTCGAGCGTCGCGTCGTCGATCTCGATGCTGCCGGTGTCGCGCGGCGAGACCGCTGCGGCGACGAGCCCGCCGACCTGGGTCTCGGTGAGCCCCAGGGACGCGGCCTTCGCCCGGTCGACGCGGACTGCCAGGAACGGTTCCGCTGCCGACAGGTTGCTCGTCGCGGCCGTCGTGTTCTCGACCGACTGCATGGTCGTGAGGACCTTCTGCGACGCCGTCTCGAGCTGCGACTGGGTCGGCGCGGTGACGTCGACCTCGATGTCACTGCTGCCGCCGAAGCCGCCGCCCGAGGACGCGATGGTGATCTCACCGACGTCGTCGATCCCCTTGAGCGACTTCCGCGCATCGGCCTGGATCGTCGTCTGGTCGGCGTCCGCGTCGGTCGTGACGGCGTACTGGACCGAGGCCGTGCCGCCGCCACCGAAGGCCGCCTGGATCGACTGCCCGCTCGTGCCGATGGTGGTCTGGACGGTCTCGACGCCGTCGACGTCCTGCAGCGCCCGCTCCACCTTGCGCGCGGAGTCGGACTGGACGGCGAGGCTCGAGCCGGCCTTGAGGTCCTGGGTCACGGTGAACGTGTTCTGCCCGGAGTCGCCGAGGTAGTTCGTCGTGACGAACGGCAGCGAGGCGACCGTGCCACCGAGGACGACCACGGCGAGCAGCACGACGACGACCGGCTTGCGGACCGCCCAGCTGAGCACCGGCAGGTACACACGGCGCAGGCGGTCCGAGGTGCCGGCGTCGTGCAGGTCGTCGGCCGAGGCGAGCGTCCCTCCGGAGCCCGGACGGATGGTGTCGAGGTCGGTGGCAACCGGGCCGGACTCCTCCGACGCGGCCGCGGCCGTCCCCGCTCCCTGCTTAGCCTTGGCGGGTCGGAGCCACCAGTACGCGAGCACCGGCACGATCGTCAGCGACACGAGCAGCGAGGCGATGAGCGCCAGCGTGACCGTCACGGCGAACGGCCGGAAGAGCTCGCCGACGAGTTCCGCGACGAACGCCACCGGCAGGAACACCGCGACGGTGGTGAGGGTGGAGGCGGTGACGGCCCCGGCGACCTCGCGCACGGCGTCGAGCACCGCACGGCCGCGGTCGACGCCGGGCACCATGTGCCGCTTGATGTTCTCGATGACGACGATGGAGTCGTCGACCACGCGGCCGATCGCGATCGTCAGGGCAGCCAGCGTGATGATGTTGAGCGTGTACCCCGCGGCGCGCATGCCGATCGCGGCGAGGAGCACCGAGGTCGGGATCGAGATCGCGGTGACCAGGGTGGAGCGCCACGAGAGCAGGAACACCAGGATGACGATGACCGCGAAGCCGAGGCCGAGCAGGCCCTCTTCGGCGAGGGAGTCGATCGACTGCTGGATGTAGGGCGCCTGGTCGAAGACGACGGTGAAGCGCGGGTCGCCCTCGATCTTCTTCTCGATGCCGGGCAGCGCATCGCGCACGGTCTTCGAGACGTCGACGGTGTTGGCCTCCTGCGTCTTCGTGATCGAAATCGTCAGGGCCTGCTCGCCGTCCACACGGCTGATCGAGGTGCGCGGGGACTCCTTGATGGCGACGGTCGCCACGTCGCCGAGCGTCGTGTCCGTGGGCGTCGCCGCGGTGGTCGTGCCGCCGGTCGCCGTGCCGTCGGTCGGAGCCGTCGTCGTGGTCCCGCCGGTCGCGTCCGCACCGGTGCCCGGAGCGGTCGCACCGGCGCCCGTCGCACCGGTGGCAGCCGCGCCGGCACCGGTGGCAGCCGCGCCCGCACCGGACGTGGCGCCGGCAGAGCCGGACGCCGTGCCATCGGAGGTCGTGCCGCCGGAGGCCGAGGAACCAGACCCCGACGACGAGCTCGTCAGCGGCAGGTCACGGATGTCCTCGAGCGACGCGATCCGCTCACCGGTCTGCACGGACAGCGTCGAACCGTCCTCGGTCAACGTGCCGCCGGGGATCAGCGTGCCGTTGTCGTCGAGCGCGTCCGAGATCGCCGTCTGGCTGAGTCCGCGGGCTGCGAGCTCGTCCTGGTCCGGGGTGATGACGACGCGGCGGCCCGGGTTGCCGAAGACGTCGGCCTGCCGCACGCCGTCGAGCTTCTCGAGGTCGGGGATCGCCGAGGCCTGCAGCCGGTCGACGAGCTGCTCCTGGTTGCCGGACGCCGAGACCGCGACCTGCAGCACCGGCAGGTCGTCGAAGGACCCGGTGACGATCTGCGTCTGCACGGAGTCGGGCAGCGACAGGGCGTTCACCGCGGTCTGGATCTTGTCCTCGGCGCTGGCCAGGTTCGAGCCGTACTGGAACGAGGCCGACACGACGCTCTGCCCGGTGGACGAGGTCGCGCTCGTCGACTCGAGGTCCGGGACGACCTGGATGGCCTGTTCGATCTTGGTCGAGACGTCGTTGGACACCACCTCTGGCGTGGCCCCGGGGTAGGCGCTGACGATGGCGACCTGCGGGAACTCGACACTCGGGATGAGTTCCTGCTTCAGGCTCGACAGGGCGACGCCACCGAAGACGGCGACCACGATCGTCACGAGGGCGATGAGGGCGCGGTTCCGGAGACTGAAGACGGAGAGGAGGTGCACGTCTCGATCCTCGCAGCCGTGGCGTCCGCGCGCGCCCCGGCAGTGCACTCTGTGGACGAACGTGCAGTTTCGCGGAGGGAGCACCGGAGCAGTGCGCCCGGCACTGCGGACCGGATCAGGCCCAGCCGATGCCCACGTACACCGCGGCGACGGCGACCGACCCGATGATCCCGACCCCGAGGGCGACCACCCGGCCGACCGGCGTCCGGGCCAGCGCCATCCCCACCACGACCACGGCGATCCCGACCACGATCTGGACGATCCACGTCCCCGAGCCGGTGGTCGCGGCCACCTGCAGCAACCCGCGAACCCCCTCGCCGATGAGGACGGCGGCGGTGGCCCCGGCCGCAGCCCCGCGCCAGCGGCCGTCGGACGACCGCGCCGCGACGGCGACCGCGCCCGCCAGGAGCCCGGCCGGCACCGCCATCACGACCCAGAAGTTCGTGATCGACAACGTGTCGACGTAGCCGCGCAGGTTCGTGGCCGCCCAGTACCCGATGTGCATGAGCTCGAGCAGCACGACCCCGAGCGCCATCGCCAGCGCCACCGACGAGCGACGGCCACGAGCCCGAGCACCGGCACCAGCGCCGCGGCCGACCCCCGCCGCGAGCACGAGCAGCACCGCGACGACGAACCACGGGCCGGCCGAGTTCGACACCGTGCCGAGTCCGGGCACCGCCTGTCCGAAGCTCGTCGCGACCCCGGCCAGGACCGCCCCCGTCAGCGCCATCGTGACCCGGGCGAGCGGCGGCACGCCGGCGGCGGAGCCGGACGACGTACCCGGCAGTGCGGCGGACGAGGAGGACAGGGTGCTGTTCATGGTCCCGATGCTGCCGTGCCGGCACCGGCCACCGCGTCACCCGCGAGGGCCACCCGCATCCCCCGCGAGAGTGAGAAGCGGGACGGAACGAGCGGTGGCGGAGCGGAAGCGGCTCACACCACGGCCGCCGCCGACCCCCTCGTCTCCACCGCCGCCCCGCCGACCCGCTCCCAGGACCGCGCCAACGCCTCGACCAGCCGCTCCCGGTCCGCGCCGGACACGGTGAACGGCACCCGCAGGGACCGCTCGTACCCGCCGTCCGGCCCGAACACCCCGCCGGAGGCCAGCACCACCCCCTCCGACCGCGCGGCGAGCACGAGCGCACTCGACACCGGCCGTCCGAGCCCGACCCACAGCGTCAACCCGCCCGCCGGTGACGGCACGTCCCACTCCGGCAGTCGTGCCCGGAGCGCGGCCACGAGACCGTCGCGACCGTCGCGGAGGACGTGCCGCCGGGCCTCCAGGACGGCCGCGGTCTGCGGGACCAGCTCGCGCGCCACGAGCTGGTCGAGGACCGGCGTGCCGAGGTCACCGGTGGGGCGGGCGAGGAGCAGCCGCTGCAAGAGCTCCGGGGCGGCTCGGACCCAGCCGATCCGCAGCCCGCCCCAGAAGACCTTGGCGGCGGAACCGACCATGACCACCTGGCCGGGTGCGTCGGCGGCGAGGGGTCGAGCGGCGAGGCCGTCGATGCGCAGCTCCCCCATCGTCTCGTCCGCGACGACGACCGTGCCGACCGCCGCGGCGGCCTCGAGCAGCACCCGGCGGGTCGAGTCGGCCATCGTCGCACCGGTCGGGTTGTGCAGTTCCGGCATCAGGTACGCGAGCGTCGGCGCCGACCGCCGGATGGTCGCGTCGAGCACCCCCTCGTCCCAGCCACCCCGCACGTCGACGGGGACGGAGACGAGTCGGCCGCCGGCTTCACGGAGCACCTCGTGGGCGTGCGGGTACGTCGGCGACTCGACCAGCACGGGGTCGCCGCGGCGGACCAGCACCCGCGCGAGCAGGGCGATCGCATGCTGCGCGCCGATGGTGACGATCACCTCGGACGCTGTGGTCGGCAGTCCGCGTGCGGTGTACCGGTCGGCGATCGCGGCCCGGAGACCGGCGTCGCCGACGGTGTCGTACCCGATCCCGGCGAGCGCAGCCGGGAGGTGCCGCATCGCCCGTTCGACGGCGTCGGCGACGCCCGGCGCGCTCCGGAGTGCGGCCTTCCGGAGGTCGAGCAGGTCCGCGGGGACGGTGCCGGCCAGGTGCTCCGGATCCGGACGCCCTTCGAGCGGCAGGCGGATGATGCTCCCGGAGCCGCGGAGCGAGGTGAGGTACCCGTCCTCGCGGAGACGCGCGTAGGCGTTCGCGACGGTGGTGCGGGAGACGCCGAGGGCGGCAGCGAGACCGCGTTCGGCGGGCAGACGGGCCCCGTGCGGGATGCGTCCGTCGATGACGAGGACCCGGACGGCGTCGGCGAGCGCCTCGTAGGCGGCGGCGTCGGACCCGGACCGCCAGTGGCGGAGCAGCTGGGCGACGGAGCGGGCGCTGAGCAGGACGGGCGTCATGTGTCCACGCTAGCCCGATTGGCTCTCGCACAGCAGGCCAATCTGAGCCAGCATCGAGCCATGTCCCGTTCCACCGCCCTGACCCTGCGCTTCGTGCAACTCGCCGTCGGCCTCTTCCTCTACGGCGCCTCGGTGGCGCTGCAGGTCCGTGCCGTCGTCGGCGTCTCGTCGTGGACGGTCCTCACCCAGGGGCTCGAGAACGTCCTGCCGTGGTCGTTCGGCGTCGTCACGGTGACCTCGAGCTTCGTGATCCTGCTGTTCTGGATCCCCCTCCGCCAGCGACCGCGGATCGGCACACTGCTCAACGTCCTGTGCGTCGGTCCGGCCGCCGACCTGGTGCTCTGGCTGGTCCCCGAGCCGGGCGACCTGCTCGGCCGCGTCCTGCTGTTCGTCGCGAGTCTCGCCCTCCTGGCCGTCGCGACCGCGTGCTACATCGGCGCGGGGTTCGGCACCGGTCCGCGCGACGGCCTGATGGTCGGCCTGCACGAGCGGCTCGGCTGGCCGCTGTGGGTCGCGCGGACGAGCGTCGAGGTCACGGTCGTCGTCATCGGCTGGCTGCTCGGCGGGGACGTCGGCGTCGGCACCGTCGTCGCCGCGTTCGCCATCGGTCCGATGGTCCAGCCGTTGATGCGCCATTTCCGTCGTTTCCCGTGGAGCCCCACCGGGGAGGCACACCCCGCCCCCGCCCCGCCGGTTCCTGACCCTGCGCCGAGCATCCGGGGCTGACCCTGGCCGCACTGTCCAGACGCGATGTATCGTGTCGCAGAAGACGCGACACATCGCGTCTGGACAGGGAGACGTCATGGCACAGGAGAAGTGGCTCATCGACGAGCCGAAGGTCATCGACACCGGGATCGTCCGCGCATTGCGGATCGGTCTGGTCGGCGGACAGGTGGACGTCGTCACGCACGACGAGCCCACCGCCCGCGTGGAGATCCACCAGGTCTCCGGCAAGCCCATCAAGGTCGAGATCGAGGGCGACACCCTCACCGTCGACCACCCGCAGATGCGCTGGGACGACGTCCTCGGGTTCCTCAAGTCCTTCCGTGGCGGTGGCGCCCGTGCCGACGTCAGCATCCTGGTCCCCCGGGACGTGACGGTGAACATCGGCGTGGTCTCGGCCGGCGTCCTGCTCTCCGGTACCGAGCGCGGTGCCACCCTGAACAGCGTCTCCGGGGACGTCGTCGTCGACGGCGTGATCGGTGACGTCGTCGTCAACGCCGTCTCCGGCACGACCACGCTCCGCGACCAGGTCGGCGCCGTGGCGCTCCGCACCGTGTCGGGCGACGTCGTCGCCACCGGCGAGATCAACCGCTTCACCGCGGACGGGGTGTCCTCGGCGGTCGTCCTCGACCTGCACGGCTCCCCCGACCAGGTGAAGGTGAACACGGTGTCCGGGTCGGTCGACGTCCGTCTCGAGCACGGCACGCCGTACACGAGCACGATCAACACCGCGACCGGCCGGCTGCAGTTCGACGACGCCGAGATCCGCGGCACCCGCGGCTCGTACACGCGGACCGACGGCGAGCTCGCCGGCTCCTACGTCGACATCCGCATCAACTCGGTCTCCGGTGACGTGGCGATCGTGCACGGCCACGCACCCGCCGCGTCGGACGCGCCGACCGCGCCGACCGCCCCCGACGGGCCGCCCGAGCCGACGACTCCGACGGCTCCGGCAGCTCCGGCAGCTCCGTCCTTCGACGAGCAGGGCGGGCCCGTCGCATGAGCCCCGTCTTCGCGCACGGCCACCTGCGCCTCTACCTGCTGGTCCTGCTGGCCGACCACCCGATGCACGGGTACGAGGTCATCACCGCGCTCGGCGACCGCTTCGGCGGCACCTACGTCCCGAGCGCCGGAACCGTCTACCCACGCCTGGCGAAGCTGGAGGAGGACGGCTTGATCACCGGAACCTCCGACGGTCGCAAGACCGTCTACGCCATCACCGATGCCGGCCGCGCAGAGCTCGACGCCCGCGCGGACGAGGTTGCGCAGCTCGAGAACGGCGTCACCGACAGCGTCAAGTCCCTCGCCGACGGCGTCCGCGCATCGGTCGGCGCCGCGATGAAGTCGCTCCGTGCGGACCTGGCGGCCGCCGCGGAACCCGCTGGCTCCGGTGGCGCAGCCGGTCCTGAGCCGACCGCCGTGCCGGCAGCGGGTGTCCGGTCGCTCCGGGACGCCGAGATGGCCGTCGCCGTGTTCCGGCAGCAGCTCCGCGCCGACCTCCGTCGTCGCGCCGCACGCGGCACCCTCGACGACGCTGCGGTGCAGAAGCTGCGCGACGGCCTGGAGGCGCTGCGCAAGTCCCTCTGACCGGTGCGGGACGAGGCGGGCGCGATCCGGGCCTCCCGGTCGGCTCGCGCCCAGCGGACGCCCATCCTGTCCGTTCCTTCAGGCTCGACCCCTGGAACCCCTCGGATCCGCGCAATGTCGCGGATCGGAGGGGTTCCCGGCGTCGCGTTCGATCACGGCGGAATACCGTTCGGCCCTCCGGTGTTGCGTTCGCCCACCGATTGAGTAAGTTCGTCGCTCGTGACCAACGAGACCCGGTCGTTGAAAGCCCGACTGATCGGCGACCCGCTCCCCTCCGAGAAACTCGAGGGGCAGCTGCTGCCGAAGCACCTGGCGCTCCCCATCTTCGCCAGCGACCCGCTCTCCTCCGTGGCGTACGCGCCCCAGGAACTCCTGATGATCCTGCTGCTCGGCGGCATGGCGTTCCTGACGTTCGCCCCGTGGGTGGCGGCGCTCGTCGTCCTGCTGCTCGTCGTCGTCGTCGCGTCCTACCGGCAGCTCATCAAGGCGTACCCCTCCGGCGGCGGCGACTACGAGGTCGCACACCGGAACCTCGGCGAGCGCGCCGGCCTCGTCGTCGCGAGTGCCCTGCTCGTCGACTACGTGATGACCGTCGCGGTGTCGGTGGCCTCGGGTGTGGACAACATCATCTCCGCGCTGCCGATGCTCAACGAGTTCCGCGTCGAACTCGCGATCCTGTTCGTCGTGCTGCTGGCGGCCGCGAACCTCCGCGGCGTCCGCGAGTCGAGCAAGGCCTTCGCCGTCCCCACCTACCTGTTCGTGGCGAGCGTCTTCGTGATGGTCGTCACCGGGCTGATCCGGGTCGCCGCCGGGAACGCCCCCGTCGCCGAGTCCGCCGCGTACACGGTGCAGAACGTCGAGCACACCACACAGGCCGCGTTCATCCTGCTGCTCCTCCGCGCCTTCGCGTCCGGCTGTTCGGCGCTGACAGGGGTCGAGGCGATCGCGAACGGCGTGCAGGCGTTCCGCCGCCCGAAGATCAAGAACGCCCAGCAGACCCTCGTGCTCATGGGCGGCATCGCGATCGTCCTGTTCATCGGACTCATCACGCTCGCGCTGGTCTCGCGCGTGCACTACGCCGAGAGCGCCTGCGACCTGCAGGGCTTCGCGGACTGTGCGACCACCCCGCAGCGCTCCCTGATCGCACAGATCGCGGCCGCGACGTTCGGCAACAACTCGGTGCTGTTCTTCGTCATCCAGGCGACGACCGCGGCGGTGCTGCTGCTCGCGGCGAACACGGCGTTCAACGGCTTCCCGCTGCTCGGCTCGATCCTGGCCCGCGACTCGTACGCCCCGAAGGCCCTGTCGACCCGCGGTGACCGCCTGATCTACTCGAACGGCGTCATCGTCCTCGCGCTCGTCGCCGCCGCGCTGCTCATCGTCTACCGGGCGAACGTCACGAGCCTGATCCAGCTCTACATCATCGGCGTCTTCGTGTCGTTCACGCTCGGGCAGAGCGGCATGGTGAAGCACTGGGTGACCCTGCTCCGCGCCGACCGTGCCGGGACCGCCGACGAGCCGGTGAACCGCGGGCAGGTGCTCCGGAGCCTGACCATCAACTCGATCGGTGCGACCTTCACCTTCGTGGTGCTCGTCATCGTCACGATCACGAAGTTCACGCACGGCGCCTGGCTGGTCTTCGTGATCATGCCCGTGCTGTTCGTGCTGATGCTCGGCGTGAACCGCTACTACCGGGACGTCTCACACGAGATCGAGGCCGACGTCGAGACCGAGTTCGGCGCCACGGGCGACCACGCGATCGTGCTCGTCAACAAGCTGCAGAAGCCGGTCCTCAAGGCCCTCGACTACGCCATCGCCGCGAAGCACGCGGGACTCGAAGCGGTGCACGTCGCGATCGACGACGCCGACGCCGCCCGGCTCCGCGAACAGTGGGCCGAGCACGGCATCGAGGTCCCGCTGGTCATGGTGCCGAGTCCGTACCGCGACATCTCGATGCCGCTGATCAAGTACATCAAGGCGCACCGGCTCGAGCACGGCTCAGAGGTCGTCACCGTCTACACGCCGCTGTTCATCGTCGGCCACTGGTGGGAAGGGATGCTGCACAACCACCGCGGTCGTCGTATCCGCCGCAAGCTGCTGCTCATGCACGGCGTCACCGTCGCGCTGGTCCCGTGGCTGCTGGACTCGTCGGAGCTGCTGTACGGCAAGCGCTCCCGGCCCTTCCCCGGTCAGGACCGACGCGGCGAGCCCGTCCGGCCGCCACTGCGGCGATCCCCGCACGGCGTCTTCCGCTCGGAGGCCGAGGAGGACCGCCTGGTCCGCTCCGCCCAGCGCAACAGCCTGGAGCCGCAGCGGCTCGCGCAACAGCCGTCCCCGGCCTCCCGCCGCGCCACCCGCCCGGCCGGCCCCGCCGAGGGCGTCGACCCCGCGCTGTGCACCGGAGAGGTCCGGTCCCTGGTCGCCGCCGCACCGCCGGTCCCCCGTCCGCACGATGACGACGCGTGACGGTGCCCGGTCGTACGATGTGACCCCATGACGACCGCTCCCGAGGCCCTGCGCACCTTCGCGACCTTCGACGGACACGGCGGCAAGGTCTCGAAGCGCGTCGAGGTGCTCGACCACGAGCCTCCCGTGTCGCCGGACGGCCGCTACGACGGACTCGTCGCCGTGCGCGGTGAGCACCCCCTCGGCGCCCTCGACGAGCGTGCCGCAGACGACTCCGCCGAGCTCGCCCGCGGGGTCGCGAGCATCGGTTGGGTCGACCCGGCCACGCTCCGCGACTGGTACCGACCCGACCGGGTCGTGGTGAGCCTCCTGGAAGCCCGACGGTCCGGGCTCGAGCCGGGCGTCTACGCCGACTCACGGGGACGCGGTCGCGTCCGCATCGACGGCCGGGAGGCGCACCTCGCCGCCGACGGTCGGCCCGCGTTCCGCGCACTGGCCGGTCCTGCTGACGCACCGAAGGCCGACGTGCCGCTGCCGATGGACCAGGTGGTCCGGCTCGTCGTCGTGTCGTCCGGCGTGACCGACACGTCGACCGGAGCGTCCGGGGTGGAGATCGTGACGACGCCCGTCACCCCCGTGCTGTCCCCGGGCGAGTACCCGGTGTACGCCGACGACGTCCCCGGCCTGCCGCCACGTCCGGCGTCCGGACGGGTGCGGGTCACGGCGTCGGTCCTGCTCACCGGGTCGCTGCACCGGGTCGACCGACTCGACGAGCCCGCGAACACGCTCTGGATCGAGCGGGACGGGCGGGTCGTCCCGGTCGCGGCGAGCGACGTCGGCGGCGATCTGGTCCGGTACACGGCGACGCCCGTCTGAGTCGTCCGGTGCCCGTTGTCCGCTCACGGCCTGCGGGGGACGTGGTGCTGCGCCGTTGGTCGGGGGTGCGGCGTACCGTCCGGGGCATGAGTGATGCAGACCAGAACCAGCCGGAGACCCTCGGCGGAGAACGCCCGGACCCCTCGACCACCGCGAGCAAGGACCCCGAGCAGTGGGTCACCGGCGACGAGCCGATGACCGGCCCGCAGCGCAGCTACCTCGACACCCTCGCCCGTGAAGCCGGCGAGGAGCTGTCGGCCGACCTCACCAAGGCCGAGGCGTCGGAGCACATCGAGCGCCTGCAGGAGAAGACCGGACGCGGCGCTTCTTCCTGAGCAACAGTCGTTGCTGTACGGCGGTCCGCAGTTCTGCGGACCGCCGTCGTGCATCGCGCGGACGGCCGGCAGTCGCCGCGGGCCGCGAGGGCCGGTCGAGGCCTGGTCGTCGGGGCCGAGTGTGGCGGACCGACCAGCGGAGGTCAGCCTCCGACGCGTCGCCGAGCCGGACCGGCGTCGTCGTCGTCGTCGTCGTCGTCGTCGTCGTCGTCGTCGGCCAGGATCGCCAGGACCTGGCGGGCGATACGACGGCCGGCGCGGTTCGCCCCGATCGTCGACGCCTGTGGGCCGTACCCGGCGAGGAACAGCCGCGGCTCGGCGTCGGACCGACCGTCCTCGACGACGACCCCGCCCGCCTCGGTCCGGAGGTGCAGCGGCGCGAGGTGCCGCAGGTCGGCGCGGAACCCGGTCGCCCAGATCACCGCGTCGGCGTGGACGTGCTCGCCGGAGGCCGTCCGGACGCCGTCCACGTCGAGCCTCGTGAACATCGGCTCAGCTTCGAGCAACCCCCTGGTGATCCCGCGCCGGATCCGCGGTGACACCGGCAGCCCCGTCCCGCTGACGATGCTCGGCAGTGTCCGGCCGGCCCGGGCAGCGCGGTCCTGGTCCTCGACCGCCGCCACGGCCGCGCCGACCGCCAGGGCCGGGTCCTCCGACCAGACGACCGGCCGGCGTGTGAACCACCGCGCCGACCGGGCGACGCCGTCGAGCTCGAGCAGGAACCCGATCGCACTGGTCCCGCCGCCGACGACCACGACGTCCTGCCCGGCGAAGTCCGACGCGTCGCGGTAGCCCGTCGTGTCGAGCTGTCGGCCGCGGAACCGGTCGCGGCCGGGGACCCACGGCACGAACGGGGTGCCCCACGTACCGGAGGCGTTGACGACCACCTCGGCCCGGATCACCCCCGCACCGCCCTGTTCGTCACGGGTCTCGACCACCAGGGCGGCGCCTCCGTCGTCGTGGCGGACCGCCGTGACGGCGAGCGGCCGGCGCACCCGGAGGTCGTGGTGCTCCTCGAAGCGGCGGTAGTACTCGGCGACGACCTCCCGGGCCGGCCGCGTCTGGTCCGCGTCGTCGAAGCGGAGACCCATCTCGTGCATGCCGGGCAGGTCGTGCACGCGGTGGGCGATGCCGAGCCGCAGGGCGTCCCACCGGAACTGCCACGCGCCTCCCGTCCCCGGAGCGCGGTCGAGGACCACCAGGTCGCGGCCCGCGACCAGTCCCGCACGCTGCAGGTGCCAGGCGACCGAGAGTCCGGCCTGACCAGCACCGATCACGACGACGCGGACTCGTTCTGCTGCGCGGATCATCACCCTCGATTCTGCTGTGCTCGGGACGCGCCGGGCGAAGTCGGCAACGGGGTACATGGTAAAGTGGCCGACAGATTTCAAACCACGAACCGTCTGTTCTTCCCGGGTGCGCACTCGACGCCCGCCGAGACCGGACACGAGCCGACACAGAGGGGGTCACGCATGGGGCGCGGCCGTCAGAAGGCGAAGCACACCAAGGTCGCCCGGGAGCTGAAGTACTTCAGCCCGGACACCAACTACGGTGCTCTCGAACGCGAACTCTCCGTCGCACAGCAGTCGGACGAGCCCGACTACGTCGACCGGTGGGCCGACGAGTTCGGCGACGAAGGTGACCTCGAGAACCAGACGGACACGAACAAGTCCGCCTGACCTCTCGGTCGACGACGCCGCGCGCCTCCGGGCAGCGCGGCGTTCCTCGTTGTCGGCGCGCCGCCGAGGGCGGGGCGGCGCCGGGCGCCGCCGAGGGCGGGGCGGCGCCGAGGTCGCACGAACTGCCGCGCCGGCGGTCCCGAGGCGGCACATCGTGCGACCTCAGCGTCGCGCGGACGGCACGTCGTGCGACCTCGAGTGCGGACGAACCTCGGCCGAACCGCGGCCGGTGCGACCGACGCGGCGCCGGACAGCCGGGCAGTGTCGGACCGCAGGGCGCCGGACAGCCGGGCAGTGTCGGACCGCAGGGCGCCGGCCAGCCGGGCGCCGCTCGGCGACCCTCATGCCTCAGCTGGCGTAGGACCCGACGAGCCGCACGGCCCCGCCGTCGACGCCCTTCGCACCCTGCTCGAACCCGGTCAGGTCGCGCGTGCCGATCGACACCGTACCGACCGCCCACGCGGGCAGCCCGGCAGACCGGAGCGTCGCGGTGATCCCGTCGACCGACGCCGCCGAGACGACCGCGAACATGCCGATGCCCAGGTTCCAGGTGCCCTCGGTGTCCTCGATCGCCGTGCCGGCCAGGTCCGCGAGCACGCGGAACACCGGGAGCGGCTGCCAGGTGGAACGCTCGACCTCGACCCACGAACCGACGGGCAGCACGCGCGCCAGGTTCGCCGCGATGCCGCCACCGGTGACGTGCGACAGCGAGTGCACGTCGCCCGGGTGCCCGTCGATCAGCTCGAGGAGCGGGGTCGTGTAGAGGCGGGTGGGCTCGAGCAGGGCCTCGCCGACCAGGCCGCCGAGCTCCGGCAGCGTGTCGGTGTAGCCGATGCCCCGCTGGCCCAGGATGTGCCGCACGAGCGAGTAGCCGTTGGAGTGCAGCCCCGAGGACTCGATGGCGATGACCACGTCGCCGTCCTGCACCAGGTGCGCGCCGAGCTGCGAGCCGGCTTCGACCGCGCCGACCGCGGCACCGGCGACGTCGTAGTCGTCCGGTCCGAGCAGACCCGGGTGTTCCGCGGTCTCGCCGCCGACGAGGGCGGTGCCGGTGGCCGCGCAGCCGCGGGCGATGCCCGCGACGATGTCGGCGATGCGGTTCGGGACGACCCGGCCGCAGGCGATGTAGTCCGTCATGAACAGCGGCGTCGCGCCGACCACGACGATGTCGTCGACGACCATGCCGACGAGGTCCAGCCCGATCGTGTCGTGCTTGTCGATCGCCTGCGCGATCGCGACCTTCGTGCCGACGCCGTCGGTGGAGGTGGCGAGGAGCGGCCGCTCGTAGTCCTTGAGGAACGAGACGTCGTACAGACCGGCGAAGCCGCCGACCCCGCCCAGGACGGACGCGTTGTGCGTCGCCGACACGGCGGACTTCATGAGCTCGACGGCCAGGTCACCGGCAGCGGTGTCGACGCCGGCCTCGGCGTAGGGGTTGGGCATACGTCGTCCTCCGCGGGGCATGGCAGACTTGTTCGGTACCACCCGATCCTACGGTCTGGAGCACTCCGCGCATGTGCGGCATCGTCGGCCTCGTCAATCAGGGGCCAGCAAACCAATCCATCTACGACGCACTGCTCCTGCTGCAACACCGGGGACAGGACTCCACGGGCATCGCCACGGTCGACGGTCACGTGCACCACATGCACAAGACCCGCGGTCACGTGCGCGAGGGGTTCCGCACCCGTGACATGCGTGCACTCCTCGGGACGATGGGCCTCGGCCACGTCCGGTACGCCACACGCGGAGCCGCCGCGAACGAGGAAGAGGCCCAGCCGTTCTACGTGAACGCGCCGTACGGCATCGTCCTCGTGCACAACGGCAACCTGACGAACACGCGGGAACTCACCCGCGAGCTGTTCGACATCGACCGTCGGCACCTCAACACGACCTCGGACACCGAACTGCTCGTGAACGTGCTGGCGCACGAGCTGCAGGGCCAGGTCCGCGGCACCCACCTGGACCCCGGGCAGGTGTTCGACGCGGTCGAGCGCGTGCACGAGCGGGTCGAGGGGTCGTACGCCACGATCGCGACGATCGCGGGTCACGGCCTGCTGGCGTTCCGCGACCCGTACGGCATCCGGCCGCTCATCCTCGGCCACAGGTTCGACGACGCCGGCAAGAGCGAGTGGGTCGTCGCGTCCGAGTCCCTGGTGCTGGAGTCCGGCGGCTACGACATCGTCCGCGACGTCGCCCCGGGTGAGGCCGTCTTCATCGAGATGGACGGCACGATGCACGCCCGGCAGTGTGCGAAGGACCCGCGCCTGGTCCCGTGCTCGTTCGAGTACGTCTACCTGGCCCGTCCCGACTCGGTGATGAACGGCATCTCCGTCTACGACGCCCGTCTGCGCCTGGGCAACCGCCTGGCGGACACGATCGAGCAGTACGCCCCGACCGGTGACATCGACGTCGTGATGCCGATCCCGGACTCCAGCCGGCCCGCAGCGATGCAGGTCGCGCAGAAGCTCGGCATCGAGTACCGCGAGGGCTTCTACAAGAACCGCTACGTCGGCCGGACGTTCATCATGCCGGGGCAGGCGGAGCGCAAGCGATCGGTCCGTCAGAAGCTCAACGCGATGTCGTCCGAGTTCAAGGGCAAGAACATCCTGATCGTCGACGACTCCATCGTGCGTGGCACGACGAGCCGTGAGATCGTCGAGATGGCGCGAGCCGCCGGCGCGAACGAGGTCACCTTCACGAGCGCCGCGCCGCCTGTCCGGTTCCCGCACGTGTACGGCATCAACATGCCGACCCGCGCCGAGCTCATCGCCCACGACCGGAAGATCCCCGAGATCAACCGCGTCCTGGGCAGCGATCACCTGATCTACCAGGAGATCGGGGACATGCGCGACGCGATCATCGAGGGCTCCGACGTCACGGACCTCGAGATGAGCTGCTTCACCGGCGAGTACGTGACCGGCTCGGTGTCGCCGGAGTACCTCGCCTGGGTCGAGGCGAACCAGCTCAGCTGACGCCGCTGCGGACGTCCGCACGGAACGGACTGGAGGCCCGTCACCACCTGGTGACGGGCCTCCAGTCCGTTCTCGGGTCGCGTCTGCGACCGCAGCCTCAGCGCTCCGGCTGTACCTGGTCGTCGGGGGCCGGATCGGTCGCGGTCCGGACGTCCGGGGCCCCGTGCTCCTCGAGCTCGCCGTCGACGGTCTCGGGTGCCGGGTCGACCGCAACGCGCTCGGCCGTCAGCCGGGCTGCACGGCGGGACGAGACCTGGTCGAGCACCACGGCGATGACGGCACCGACGAGCATGCCGATCGAGATGCCGTACAGGCTGAAGTAGCCGACGAGCCCCGCGAAGCCGGTGGTCTCCTGCTGGTCCCCCCGGTCGATGCTCATCGTGAGCGCGACGACGACCACCGTCACCAAGAAGCCGAGGACCGCCCCGCCGAGGATGAAGACGCTGAAGCGGGGGGCGCGCCGGATGGTGACCTGGTCCGGGCTGGTCACCGCGTTGGGCGCCGGCACCGGGCGCTCATCGGGTCGATCGGTGTTGCTCACGTCCCCATTGTCCCCCACCTTGGGAGGAGCCACGCCCGGCAGTTCGTCCGCTGGACGCGAGATGATGGTCCACTACCGAGCAGTATCGAGGACGGAGGTGCGCGATGGTCGACGGGACCGCGTCGAGCGACCGCCGTCCGACGACCGCACCCGCCCGCCTGTCCTGGCCGGTGATGACCCGGCACGAAGAGGACCGGGCCGTCGCCGTCGTCGGGGAACACCGCTGGAGCGTCGCCCTGGTCGGGACCGCCGGGCTCGGCAAGACCACCGTCGCGGCCCGGGTCACCGACCGGGTCGCCGCGCAGGAGCGTGACGCGGACCCGCTCGTCGTGCCGATCACCGCGGTCGCCTCCGGGTCGTCGATGCCCTTCGGCGCGGTGTCCGACCGTTTCGGGGACGTCCTGGGCGACGACCTGACCGAACCCGTCCCCGCCGAGGCACGCCTGCGTGACGCGGCCGAGGCGGAGGGCCGGGACCTGCTCCTGCGGGTCGACGACGCCGACCTGCTCGACACGCTCTCGGCCCGCTACGTCGCCTGGCTCGTCCGTGACCAACACGCGCGGCTCGTCCTGACCTGCCGGGACTTCACCGCACTCGCCGAACCCCTGCGTGCGCTGTGGCAGGACGACCTGCTCGAGCGCATCGACCTGGAACCGCTCGACCTGGCCGAGACCTCGTCCCTCGTCGAGTCCGCCCTCGGGGCCCCGCTCGAACCGGCATCGGTGGAGCAGGTGCACCGCGCGACGCAGGGCAACCCGCTGTACCTGCGCGAGGTCGTCCGGGCCGGACTGTCCTCCGGCGCGCTGGAGCACACCGCCCTCAGCTGGTACTGGCGCGGCCGGGTGACGGCGTCGCTGAGCCTGGCCGACATGTACAGCACCGAGCTCGGGGCACTGCCGGGAGACCTGCGTGACGTCGTGGAGATCGTCGCCCTGGCCGAACCGATCCCGCTGTCCCGGCTGATCGCCCTGGCGGACGGGCGCGACCTTGACCGCACGGTGGGGCTCGGCTTCGTCCGGATCGACTCGACCGACACCGGCAGTCCGGTCGCACGGTCCTCGCACCCGCTGGTCGGTGAGGTCGTCCGCGCCCTGGTGCCCGTGGCCCGACGCACCGCCCTGTTCGCCCGGGCGAACGCGTTCCGCACCGACCGTCCCGAGGGAGCGCCGCCGGCAGCCCGGCTCCGCTCGACCCTCTGGGCGCTGGAGTGCGGCATCGTGCCGCCGGTGGACCAACTGCTCGACGCGGCCCGGGTCGCCGGTGGCCTGCAGGAGCACGAGAGCGCCATCACCCTGACGACCGCGGCGCTCAGCGCGGGCCCGGACGCCGGCCTCACCCCGACCGACCGGGTGCGGACCCACTGCCTGCGGTCCCTGGCCCACGGGTACAGCAGCGGGCGCGAGGCCGGCCGGCTCGACGCCGAAGCGGCCTGGGGTCTGGTGACCTCCGGGGTGGCGGTCGACGACGTCGCCGTGGTCGAGGCGTGCGAGACCCTCGCGAACCTCCGGCAGTTCCACGACGACGACGCCGCCGCGGCCGTCGCGCTGACCGAGGTCGCGATGCAGTTCGTGGGCCCGGAAACCGTCGAACAGCTGCGCGTCCTGCGCCTGTCGCACCTGGGCTGGGGCGGTGACTTCGCCGAGGTCCGCGAGGAGATCGAGCGCATCGGCGTCCTGCACGCGCCCACGATCCCGCGGTCCTTCCTGCCGATCGCGGCGTGCGCCGTGGCCGCCCTGGGCACCGGCGGGCGACTCGACGACGCCCTGCGGCTGGCGCAGGCGAGTCTGGCCACGGCCGCCGTGCACCTCGAGGACTCGCCGTGGAGCGTCGGCGAGATCGTCTCGGTCATGCACCAGGTGCAGGTCTGGCGCGGCGACATCGCCGAGATGGTGACCCAGGTGCCGGTCAGCCGGTCGGACCCGTTCCTCAAGTACGACTTCACCCTCGAGCTGTTCGGCATCGGCAACCAGGCCCTCGGGCAGCGCCGGTGGTCCGACGCGGTCACCGCGTTCACGGCCGCCTGCGAGCGGTACGCGGTCGACGACCCGGGCGGGTTCGCCGCCTACGCCTGGTCGCGCCTGGCGATGTCGCAGGCGTACGCGGGCATGAGCGACGCCGCCGCCGAGTCCGTCGAGCGGGCGCGGACCACTCCCCTGCGGGCCATGCGGATCCTCGGCGCCCAGATCGAGATGACGATCGCCTGGTCCGAGGCGCTGCTCGGCAACCCGGCCGGGCTGTACCGCGCGGACGAGCTCATCGCCCGTGGCACCGCGTCGGGCGCCTGGACGCACGTGCTCTACGGCCAGGCCCTGCACTACGTGATGGACATCGCGGCCGGTCGGGACACCACGGCGTCGCTCGACCGCCTGCAGGACGCCGCGGGCCGCGTCGACGGACCCCTCGCGAACGCGATCACCCAGTACGCCGACGCGCTGCGCTCGGGCGACCGCGGGTGGATCGCCAGCGCCCAGGCGGACCTCGCCGCGTGCGGGATGGCGGTGACGGCCGGTCGACGGACGCAGCCGCTGACGAAGCGCGAGTACGAGGTCGCCCAGCTCGCGGCGCAGGGGTTCTCGAACCGACGGATCGCGGAGCACCTCGGACTGTCGGTGCGGACGATCGACGCCCACATGTCGCGGGTGTTCTCGAAGTGGGACCTGCGTGCGCGGTCCGAGCTCGCCGAGATGGTCTGAGCCGACGGCTGTCCGCCGCGGGACGTGCGCGTGTGTGCGAGACGCCCCCGTGTTCGCGAGACACCCCGGTGTGCGTGAGACGCCTCCTGATCCTGCGGCGTCTCGCGCGGTCGGCGGCGTTTCGCCCGGTCGGCGGCGTACCGGGGCGACAGGCGCCGACGCGGTCGCCGCCACCGTCACCGTCACCGTCACCGTCACCGTCACCGTCCGGAGGATTCCGCCCGCGTCCGGGCGCGACGGATCGACCGCAAGAAGTTGCGGGTTGCAGCACGACTCGCCGTCCTCGTTGACACAGTGCGCCTGGTTTCGCGTAGCGTTGCGTACGTCGCCGGGTTCGGACCCGTTCGGGTCGGGTCCGAATCCCGGCGGCTTCAGCAAGGCTAGAGAAGCAGGTACACGGTCCACATCGGTAGGACCTACCTAATTCCCGCCGGTACCGGCCAGACGCGGCCCGTGTCTCCGCCTTCCGGCTGATGTGCTCGCGTCCCGCTGCCCGCCAGGCTCGACGGGTGCCGTTCACCATCAGCCACGCGGTCGTCGCGCTGCCGTTCCGCCGCTCCGCCCTGCCCGTCGCGGCGGTCGCGGTCGGCTCGATGGCCCCCGACGCCGTGCTCTTCGTGCCCGCGCTGCCGCCGTACGGCTTCACGCACTCGTGGCTCGGTGTCGTCACGATCGACCTCGTGGTGTCGCTGGTCGTGCTCGCCGCGTGGTGGTACCTCGTCCGGCCCGCGTGGACCCCGGTCCTGCCGTCCCGGTACCGCGCGCAGCTACCCGGCTGGGACCGGCCCGAGCGGGTCCCGCCGTCGCGGGTCCCGCTCGTCGTGGTCGCCTGCGTGCTCGGGAGCGTGACGCACATCGTCTGGGACGCCCTCTCGCACCCGCACGGCTGGGTCGTCCTGCACGTGTCGGCGCTCCGGTCGGAGGTCGGCGGCCACCCGGTGTACTCCCTCGTCCAGGACGCCTCGAGTGCGGGCGGCCTGCTCCTGCTCCTCGTCCTGCTCCTGCGGTGGGCGCGCCACGCGCGGACCGCGACCGACGTGGCGGGCGCGGGGCGGGCCTCCAGGCCGGTCAGCGCACCGGTCGCACCGGACCACACCGGACGGGAGGCCCGCATCACCCCCGTCGTCGCCCTCGCCGCCGTCCTGCTGGTCGCGCTGGTCACCGCGGGGTCGGGCCTCGGCCGCGGCGGTGGCGTCGGGACGGTCGTCGTCCGCGAGGCGTTCGTCCTGCCGCCGACGGTCGCGGTGACGCTGGCCGCCGGGGCGCTCGTGCTGCTGCTGGTCCGGAGGGCGCGGGCAGCGGAACCGTCAGGGCAGGCGGACCGGCAGGAACGCGGCGAGGTCCGCCCGTGACCCGGAGGCACTGACGCGGCGCGCGCTGTCCGGGTCGTCCCAGCGCAGCCGACCGGTGGCGAGCGCGAGCCAGGTCGTCGGGTCGGTCTCGACGACGTTCGGCGGGGTGCCACGGGTGTGTCGGGGGCCGGGCACGGCCTGCACGGCGGCGAACGGCGGGACCCGGACCTCGACGCTGTTGCCGGGCACGTCCTCGGCCAGGCGCTGCAGGGTCCAGCGGACGGCGGTCGCGACCGAGGTGCGGTCCGTCGCACCGGCGGTCACGGCGTCCAGGGCAGCCCGGCCGACGGCGTCTTCGATCGTCCTCGGCGGCATCTCCACAGGCTAGCCGGTGCACTGCGGGCGGCGAGTCGGGCTCGGTAGGGTGATCGGGTGCGAATCCTCGTCCTCGGTTCCGGTGCCCGCGAGCACGCGATCATCACGGCTCTCCTGGCGGAGAACGCCGCGTCCCCGGGCGGCGGCCACGTCATCACCGCCGCACCCGGCAACGCCGGCATCGCCGCCGACGTCGAGACGGTGTCGCTCGACCCGTCGAACGGCGCCCTCGTCGCGGAGTACGCGTTCGAGAACGACGTCGACCTGGTCGTCGTCGGCCCCGAGGCCCCGCTCATCGCCGGTGTCGCCGACCCGCTGCGCACCCGCGGCATCCCGGTCTTCGGTCCGGGCAAGGCCGCCGCGCAGCTCGAGGGCTCGAAGGCGTTCGCCAAGCGGATCATGGCCGAGGCCGGGGTCCCGACCGGGCGCCCCGTGTACGCCGGCACGGTGGCACAAGCCGCGGCGGCGCTCGACGACCTCGGAGCCCCGTACGTCGTGAAGGCCGACGGGCTGGCAGCCGGCAAGGGCGTCCTGGTGACCGAGGACCGGCAGGCGGCGCTCGACCACGCGACCTACTGGTTGCAGCACGGTCACGTCGTGGTGGAGGAGTTCCTCGACGGCGAAGAGGTGTCGCTGTTCTTCCTCAGCGACGGGCACGACGTCCGGCCGCTCTCTCCTGCACAGGACTACAAGCGCCTGGGCGACGGCGACCTGGGACCGAACACCGGTGGCATGGGCGCGTACTCGCCGCTGCCGTGGCTCGACGAGCGCTGGGGCTCCGAGCAGGCCTTCGTGGACGAGGTCTCCGAGCTCGTCGCACTGCCGACCGTCCGCCGGCTCGAGCACGAGGGCACGCCGTTCGTCGGGCTGCTCTACTGCGGGCTCATCGTGACCGAGCAGGGTGTCCGCGTCATCGAGTTCAACGCCCGGTTCGGCGACCCGGAGACCCAGGTCGTCCTCCCCCGCCTGGCGACCCCGCTGAGCGGCCTGCTGCTGGCAGCGGCGACCGGGCAGCTCGACAGCACCCCGCGGCCGGAGTTCCGCGACCAGGTAGCGGTCACCGTCGTCCTGGCGAGCGAGGGCTACCCGGAGAACCCGGTCACCGGTCGGGTCATCACCGGGGTCGACGACGCGAACGCCCGCGACGGTGTCGCGGTCCTGCATGCGGCGACCGGAACCCTCGACGGGGACCTCGTCGCCACCGGCGGACGCGTCCTGAGCGTCGTCGCGACCGGGTCAGACTTCGCGCAGGCCCGCGACCGCGCGTACGCGGGGCTGCACGACATCACCCTGCCCGGCGGCCAGTTCCGCACTGACATCGCCACGAAGGTCGTCCGATGAGCACCGCACCCGTCGTCGAGGGCTGGCGTCACGTCTCGTCCGGCAAGGTCCGCGAACTCTACGTCCCGGCCGACACCGCCGACGTCGCCGGAGCCACCGAGCTGCTGCTGCTGGCCTCGGACCGGGTCAGCGCGTACGACTTCGCACTCGAACCGCCGATCCCCGGCAAGGGCGAACTGCTGACGCGGCTGTCCCGCTTCTGGTTCGGCCAGCTGCGCGACGTCCCGAACCACCTGCTCACGCCGAGCGGGACCACGACCCCGGTGCCCGCCGACGTCGAAGCCCGCTCCATGCACGTCATGCCCCTCCGGATGTTCCCGATCGAGTGCGTGGTCCGCGGGTACCTGGTGGGCAGCGGCTGGGCCGAGTACCAGGAGTCCGGCAGCGTCTGCGGTGTCGAACTGCCCGCCGGCCTGTCGAACGGGGACCGCCTGCCCGAACCGATCTACACCCCGGCGTACAAGGCGCCGCAGGGCGAGCACGACGAGAACATCTCCTTCGAGCGCACTGAGGAACTGGTCGGGCCGGCCGACGCCGCCGCCCTCCGGGACCTGTCGCTCGCGGTGTACTCCGACGCGGCGGCGATCGCCCTGCAGCGCGGGGTCGTCATCGCGGACACGAAGTTCGAGTTCGGCCGCGATGCCGACGGCCTCATCCGCATCGCGGACGAGGTCCTGACCAGCGACTCCAGCCGCTACTGGGACGCCGCCGCGTACGAGTCCGGCAACCGCACCGACTCCTTCGACAAGCAGATCGTGCGCGACTGGCTCAGCGCGCACTGGGACCGCACGGGCACGCCGCCGGTGCTGCCGGACGAGGTCGTCCAGCGGACGGCTGCGCGCTACCGGGAGCTGATCGAGCGCCTCGGGGCCTGACGGCCGCGGGGCCTCGGCACCGCGAGACATCGGGGCCGCGGGACCTCGGGGCCGCCTGCCCGGCGTCTGGCGCGGGTCAGGCGTCGCGGGAGACCACGACGACGGTCAGGTCGTCACCCGGGTCGTGCTCGATCGCGCGCCCACGGACGCCGGCCAGGAACGTGCCGAGGTCCGGCGACTTCCGGTAGAGCGCCCCGAGTCGGGACAGCGAGGCCAGGGTCGAGTCCCACAGTTCGAGTGCCCCGTCGCTGACCAGCAAGAGGGAGTCACCGGGTTCCAGGACGAGTTCCCCGACGGCACGGTCGATCCCGACGGGGTGCAGGCCGATCGGCAGGTCGACGGAGCGCAGGACGGTCTCGGTGCCGTCGGCGTGCAGGTGCAGCACGAGGCCGTGCCCGGCGTCGACGAAGTCGAGCCTGCCGGTGGTGGTGTCGAGTCGGCCGTGGAACAGCGTGGCGAACGCCTCGGCCGCGCTGAGGTCGGGCGACACCTGCTCCTCGAGCGCTGCGACCGCGGTCGCGGGGACCTCGTTGGTCCGGGCGAGCAGCGCCCCGCGCATGCCGGCGGCGAGGAGTCCGGCCGCCATGCCCTTGCCCATCACGTCCGCGACCGTCACGTCGACGGTGTCCCCGGCGACGCGCCACTCGTGGAAGTCACCGGACACGATGCCGTGCGGGATGGACGTGCCCCCGATGGTCCACCCGGGCAGGTCGACGGTCCGCGGCTGCAGGCCGGACAGCACGGTACGGAGCCGGTCGTCGTCCAGGCCGGTCGCGAGTTCCCGCTCCGCCCAGACGGCGAGTTCCTGCAGCAGGACGACGTCGTCGGCGGTGAGTGTCCGCGGCTCCGGGTCGATGAGGCAGAGGGTGCCGACCTTGGTGGCGTCGGCACCGACGTGCAGCGGCACCCCGGCGTAGAAGCGGACGTTCGGGTCGTCGTTCACCATCGGCAGGTCCGAGAACCGCAGGTCGTCGCGGGCGTCCGCCACGACGACGGGACCGTCCTGGTGCAGGGTCCGACCGCAGAAGGTGTCCTGGAGCGGCGTCGACCCGGGGAACACGGCGTCCGACTGCTGCGACTTGTGGAAGAGCAGGTCGTCGCCCGCCAGGTTGAGGAAGGACCCGGCGACGCCGAAGGCCTCTCGGGCGATCCGGGTGATGCGTTCGAAGCGCTCCTCGGGCCCGCCCTGCACGACGTCCAGGGCAGCCAGGAGGGCAGCACGACGAGCGGTCTCGGGAGCGAGGGCCTGATCCGCCTGCTGCTCCACGTGCTCGATGCTCATGCCTCCACGGTAACGCGGATACCGGACACCGCCCGCGTGCTGTTCCCAGAACGCATGCCCCCAGTGGACGGGCCACCCGGGCGTCCCGCGTAGCCTGGATCCGTGTTCCGCCGTGTCGCCCCCGCCCTCGCCCTGGTCTGTGGCGCGACCCTGGCCCTCACCGGCTGCGGCGCGGAGAACCCCACCGGGCAGGTGTCCGTCACGGTGTCGAAGAACGCCGCCGACCACCCGTACCAGGTGAAGGTGTTCCTGCCGAACGGCGAGCCCTCGTCGCACCAGCAGGTCTACCCGGGCGACACCGCGGACTTCGCGGGCGTGCCCCTCGGCGAGGTCACCGTCCGGGCGGGCGACCTCTGCCCGCAGCGCGCAGAGGTCCGAGCCGACCGGGTCGCGAAGGTGACGCTGACGACCGTCGGTTGCTGAGCCTCCCGTCCGGACGCCGGCGTCTCCGCCAGACGGCCCCCTCAACTGCTGAGACGCCGCCGAAGTGCTGAGACGCCGCCGGATCTGGCGGCGTCTCGCGCCTTCCGGGGCGTCTCGCCCCGCCGCTCGCGCCCCGACGGTCAGTGCGGGTCGGGGACCGCGTCCCACTCCGCGCCGTAGCGCGACAGCACCGACCACCGGTCCGCCGGCCAGGTGATGACGAAGGCGCGTCCGACCACGTCGTCCATCGGGACGTTGCCGTGGATCCGTGAGTCCGCCGAGTTGTAGCGGTTGTCGCCCATCACCCAGATCCGCCCCTCCGGCACTGTGATCGAGAAGTCCTCGCCCGACACCCGTTTCACGTCCTCCGGCAGCCGCACGTACGGCTCGTCGACGGCGTGCCCGTTCACGGACAGCCGGCCCTGTGCGTCACAGCACTCCACCCGGTCCCCCGGCAGGCCGATCACCCGCTTGATGAGGTCCTCACCCTGTCCCGGGCTGAGCCACGCGTTCGGGTCGCGGAAGACCACGACGTCACCGCGCTCCAGTGGCATCACCCCGGGCACGAGTTCGTTCACCAGCACCCGGTCGCCGACCAGGAGCGTGTTCTCCATCGACTCCGACGGGATGTAGAACGAGCGGACCAGGTACGCCTTCACCAGGAACGACGCGAGCAGGGCCGCCACCACGATGATCACCAGGTCGCGGAGGAACCGCCTGGTCGACCTGCGACGCTCGTCGGCTGCGCCTTCGATCGGTGTGTCACTGCTCAATGTGTCGCCACGACCTTCACGAGTGAGATCGCGAGCGCGACCGCGGCGAGCACGATCCCGCCCCACAGGCCCAGGAACGACGGCTGCTTGCCGCTGAACCGCTGGAGGAACACCCCGACCAGGCCGATGCGCGCGACCAGGATGACGACCGCCGCGATCTGCGCCCACTCCGCCGGCAGCCACCCGAGCCACGCGGCCGCGTAGAGCACGGCCGGGATCAGACCGGAGGTCGCGATCGGGTTCGCGTTCCGCGTGATGACGGCGACGGTCTCGCGACGGGCGTCCTCGTCACCGGTGGCGCCGATGGAATGCGCCACCAGGTGCGCGAGCACGTGCGCCAGGTACGTCAGGACCGCGGTCGCGAGCACCGTCAGGACCGCGGAGCCGTGCTGGATCTGCTCCGGCGAGACGGCGATCGCGACGGCGAGGACGGTGATGTTGCCGTAGATGTACGACGACATGCGGTCGCGGACGTGCTCGACCGGCAGGTCCTGGGGTCGCGGGCGGCGACCTCGGCGTTCAGGGGGCATCGGTCCATCTTGGCCCGTCCCGGCCCGGTCCGGCTGACGAGCAACCGGATGCGATGCCAAGGTGGTCAGGACCGCGCACCGCCGCACGGTCGGGATGGAGGCCCGCATGACGAACCGCAGACCACTCGCCCTGGTGACCGGGGTCGGCCGACGAGCCGGGATCGGAGCCGCGATCGCGACGCGTCTGGCCGCCGACGGGTGGGACCTCGCGATCAGCTGGTGGGGGCCGTACGACGAGCGGGTGCACGGGGGCGCCGACCCGGACGGCGTGGACGCGGTCGTCGCGGAGTGTGTGGCGACGGGAGCTGCCGTGACGCGCCTCCCGGTCGACCTGGCCGACCCGGAGCAGGCGGCCGCACTCGTCGGCCGCGCCGAGGCCGAAGCGGGCGTGCCGGTGACGGCCGTCGTGATGTCGCATTGCGAGTCGGTGGACTCGGACTTCGCGACGACCACCGTCGAGTCGTTCGACAAGCACCTGGCCGTGAACGTCCGCGCCCCGTTCCTCATCGTGCAGGCGTACGCGCGGCGACTCCGCGAGGGGGCCGACGCGCCGCTCGATCGGCGTCGGGTGATCGCGCTGACGAGTGACCACGTCGGGTTCAACCTGCCCTACGGCACGAGCAAGGGCGCGCTCGACCGGTTGATCGTGGGGGCTGCGATCGAGCTCGGGGACGTGCGGGTGAGTGCGAACACCATCAACCCGGGGCCGAACGACACGGGGTGGATGACGGACGAGATCCGGCAGGCCGCGGTCGACCAGACCCCGCTCGGACGGCCGTCGATGCCCACCGACACCGCGGCGCTCGTCGGGTTCCTGTGTGGGCCGGACGGCGGATGGGTGAACGGGCAGCTGCTCAAGACGGACGGTGGGTTCAGCGCGAAGTGACAGGCGCTGTGCCGGGGGCACCGACCCGGAGTCGTTGACGTGTCACCGAACGGGGCGCAGACTGGAGGGATGAACTCGCAGGACCTCCTCGCCGCGGACACCGGGATGGGCGCCGTGACGCTCCGGGTCGCCGACCTCGACGCCATGACGGCCTTCTACCGGGACGGCGTGCGGCTGACGGTGCTCGTGCAGGAGGGGGCGCGGGTCGTGCTCGGGCGGCCCGTACCGGGTGGCGGCAGTGTGCCAGCTGGCGGCGCGCTCGCCGTGCCGGTCGTCGTGCTCGAGCACGAGCCCGCACTCCGGCAGGCGAGTCCCGGGCAGGCCGGACTGTTCCACACGGCCGTGGTGTTCGACGACCGAGCGGACCTCGCCGCCGCCCTGTACTCCGTCGCCACGCGGTACCCGCAGTCGTTCACCGGCAGCGCCGACCACCTCGTCAGCAACGCCTTCTACTTCACGGACCCCGAGGGCAACGGCGTCGAGCTGTACTGGGACCGCGACCGCACCGAGTGGTCGTGGACGCACGGCTCGGTCGACATGGACACCGTGTACATCGACCCGAACGCGTTCCTGCAGGAGCACCTCACCGCCGAGGCGCTCGAGCACGCCGACACCCGGCCCGGCCGCGTCGGCCACGTGCACCTGTCGGTCGGCGACGTGGCCTCGGCGAAGGCGTTCTACGTCGACACCCTCGGTTTCGCGACCACCGCGGCGATGGGCAGCCAGGCGCTGTTCGTCAGCGCCGGCGGGTACCACCACCACATGGCGATGAACACGTGGAACTCCCGAGGGGCGGGCCGGCGGCAGCAGGCGCTCGGACTCGGACTCGTCCGGATCGAGGTCCCCGCCGCCGACGACCTGGGCGCACTGACCGCGCGGATGCGGGACGCCGGGGTGCAGACCGCGGACGACGGGCGGACGGTCGCGTTCGAGGACCCGTGGGCCAACCGCATCGAGGTGACCACAGCCGGGCGCGGGTGACGTGTCGGGCGTGGGCCGCGCCTCCCGGCCGTGCAGCCTTGCTGCGGCGAGCTGAGGTGAGCTGCGGTGCGGTGCAGTGCCGCCGCCTGCGGGGTGCTCGCATCAGCGGGTGCGGAAGTAGCGGTGCAACGCTCGCTCCCGGATGAGGGGGACCGCGGCCGCGCCGCCCGCGACCGCACCGACGAGCCCGAGCCCGCAGAGGACCACGCCACCCGCGACGATCGGCAGCCCGTCAGCGACCGGGAGGCCCCGCACCAGTACGACGGACACGGCGAGCGCCAGGGCGGTTCCGACCACACCCCACGCGAGGTGCTGGACCGCGATGCCGAGTGCCTGCGCTGCCGTGCTGACGCCGACGTGCCGGTCGGAGGCGATCGACAGGCGCCGACGGAGGACCGCCGCGCCCCCGACGACCAGTCCGAGTCCGAGTGCGGCTCCCTCGAGTACGCCCGGCGTCGGGAGCTCGCTCGGGGCGAACGCCGTTCCGGACCGCGGGTTGAGCTGGCCGAGGGTCGACCGCTCGCCCTTCTCGGAACCGGTCGCCGGCAGCAGCGTCCGCCGCACGCTCGCGAGGGCTGTCTCGTCCTCCGGCCAGATCGTCGCCCAGCAGGCGTCGAAGGGTGCGTCGTCGACAGCGGTCGGCGCCAGGACCGCGTACGCCAGGTCGGGGTCCCGGCCGTCGTCCGGGTACGAGTAGACGCCCGCGACGGGGACCGGCCCGTCCGGCGTCACGATCTGCTTGCCCGGATGGACGCCCAGCTCGTCGGCCACCTCGGGCGCGACGACGACACCCGGACCGCCGGTCGTCCCGGTGACGCTGAAGAGCGAGGTCGCCCCGCTCGTCACCTCGTAGGTCGGGATCGAGGTCCCCGGGAGCGCTGCGACCACCATGCCGTCGTCGAGCCGGCGGAGCGCCCCGGCCGCCAGGACGTCCGGCTCGTCCGCGAGCGCCGCGCACGCGCGACCGTCGATCCGTCCCGCCGCAGTGAACACCTGCGTTGCCGCCCCGGACACCACCCACTGGGCGGCAGCACGGACGTCCCCGGCGACGGTCTGGGTCCGGAGGCCGACGACACCGCCGATCAACACCGCGAGCACGACCGCGCACGCCACCGCGGAGCCCGCGCCGGTCGCCAGGTCGCGCCAGGCCTCGCGCAGTACCTCGGTCACGCGCATGGGGTGCCGGGTCCTCGCGGGGACGGTGCGAGGACTCACCGGAACGCACCGAGGTCCAGGACCTCGCCGCATGCAGACCGTGTGGCGTCGTCGTGCGTCGCGACGACGACGGTCGTGCCGGCGGCTGCGAGTTCGGCGATCACGCCGTTCACCTCTGCCGCGGTCGTCCGGTCGAGCTGGGCGGTCGGTTCGTCGACGAGCATCAGGGTCGGCGCCGCGGCCACACCCCGGGCGAGCATCAGCCGTTGCGCCTCGCCGCCGGACAGCTCACGGAAACGCGCCGTCGCTCGGGGCGCCAGGCCGAAGCGCTCGAGGATCGTCCGTGCCCGCTGCTCCGCTGCCCGCCGGCGCATCCCGTGAGCGAGCAGCGGCAGGGTCACGTGGTCGAGGGCCGTGCGCCGAGCAACACCGTGGGGGTTCTGGAACACCCAGAGCACGGCCGCGTCGTCGGGTAGCTCCACGCGTCCGGACGTCGGGGTGGTCATCCGCGCGAGGATCGCGAGCAGGGTCGACTTGCCGGAGCCGCTCGGGCCGATGAGCGCCGTCACCGTGCCGTCGTCGAAGGTCCGGTCGACGTCGTGGAACAGCCCGGTCCCGTTCGGCCACCGGTGCCCGACTCCGCGGAGGCTCACCGGCATGACCGACCGGTGTCCGGGACAACGCGGACGCGATCGAGCGGTGTCGGGACGGCCGTCGCGGGGCCGGCGGTCGCGGGTTCGGCGGTCGCGGGGTCGGCGGTCGCGGGGTCGGCGGTCGCGGGGTCGGCGGTCGCGGGGTCGGCGGTCCCGCCCGGGTCGACGCGGATGAACGACTGCCCGAGCTCCGAGCCGACCACCTCGACCCGGACCGGATCGCCGGGCACCGGCTGGACGCACGCATGGTGGTCCCGAACATCCCAGAGCGCACTCGGGGGCACGACGCGGACCTCGAGCGGCTCGGCGAGCACCCACGACGCCGGCAGCGTCGGCACGCCGTCCGCAGAAGCAACGGTGGCGGCGTACTCCGGCAGGGCACCGATCTGCGTCAGTGCGTCCGGGTCCGTCACCACACCGTTGTCGTCGACGGCCGTGCGCAACTGCCCGACGGCGATCTCGCGTGCGCCAGCCACGGCCTCCGACGGGAGCTGCTCGATCCGGGCACCCCGCAGCTCCGCGGGCAGTTCGACGAGTGTGCCGTCGGCGTCGACCGGCGCCCCGACCACGGCGGTGCACGTCCGGACCGTCGCCTCGGCCGCCGGGATCCAGGCGAACGCCGAGCGCTCGATCGTGTCGTCCGGTACCGCCGCCCGGGGGACGTCGTGGGACAGGAGGAACGACCTCGTCGCCCGGAGCGTCCCCGGTCCGACGATTCCGTCGACCGCGATCGTCGAGCCGAGTCGGGCGAGTTCCTGTTGGAGACCGCGGACGTCCTCTCCCCGGTCGTCGAGCGTGAGGTCCCGGAACAGCGGCGTCCTGCTCGCGAACGCGATGACCGGCACGTCGTCGACCCGGGCGATCTCCGTGCCGCTGCGAAGAACCCCGCCCGTCGAACACGACGAGGACGTGACGATGCCGGTCCGGCTCGTCACCACCGATCGGGGCGCACCGGGGTCGAGCGCGAGTTGCACCTGGTGCTCGTCGGCGTCCGTCCGCTCGGTGACCGCCACGGTCTGGACCGGAGACGCCGTCCGCAGTGCCGCGGGTGGGTCGGTCGGGAGCGCCACGACCGCACCGACCGCGGCGGCGGCCGCGACGAGCAGGCTGCCGAGGCCGATGAGTGAGCCGGACACGGCTGCGCTGCGTCGCCCGCTCATCCCTGCCGCCAGAGGCTGAGCGGGTCGAGCCGACACTGCACGGCAGCAGGGTCGTAGTCGTCGAACGAGAACATGCCGGTGTCGTTCTCCGACCGCCACTTCCGCTCGGTGTAGTCCTTCCCGACGAGCCCGGACTTCTGCAGACACGCGACGGTGATCTTCGCTTCGTCCTGCTTCTCCGGGTTCCGCCGAGTCGCCGTGTGGAGGTAGGTGATGCTGTGGTCCCACTTGTCCAGGCAAGCGAGCCGCGTCTTCTCGAGCGCGGCGTCCACGCTCTTGGTGAGCTCACTTCCGTTCGAGGCGGTCACCTCGTACGTGTCTTCCTCGGACCACTCGAGGTCGAATCCGCCGTCACGCATGCAGATCTGCATGCGGCGATGTGAGTCGCTGAGCTCTGCGGCGGTGACCACACCGTCCGCGAGCACCGTCCGCTCGTAGGGAGAACCCTCTTGTCGTGCCTGCGCGAACTCCGCGATCCACGGACCCTCCGGCCCTGTCGCGGGGACATCGTCACGGTCGTCGGTTCGACCGGAGGCACAGCCAGCAAGAGCACCTGCGGCGACGATCACGGTGAGCAAACGAACCAATGTCGACAGCGAAGACAAGCCATGCGCCGATCAGGCTCGGACCATCCCGTACTGCGTGACGTTGGCGTAACAGAGCTTCTCGAACGACCAGGAATTGGCGCCGACGGCGTCGCCGAACTTCTTCTTGCTGTTGTTGATGATGTTGAAGTGCGCAGCTCTCCCACACCCGGTGTAGTTCTTGCCCTTGGTCTGAGTGATCTGACCCCAGCACGCCGCAGCTGTCGCCTCCGTTGCCGATGCTGCGTCGAGCGCGATGCCTCCGCTGACGACGATGCCGACGAGTGCGGTGCTGATGAGCAACTTCTTCATGATGATTCTTCCTCCCGGTCCGACAAGCCTCGTGGCGTGCCGTGCAATCTGAAATACTCAACGTAGAGTACTGCGGCTCAAGGGGGCAACCCCTTTCACTGCGCCGCCCGCTCACCCCTCCTGCAACAGGCCGAGCGGGTCGAGCCGACACTGCGTCGCCTCCGGTGACCACTCCACGAAGGAGTAGTCGTCGTCCTCGCGCTCGGTCCGCCAGCGCTGCTCGGTGTAGTCCCGGCCGACGACTCCTGCGCGTCGCAGACACGCCACCTGGAGCGCAGCCTCATCCCGGTGCTCCGGGTTCCGTCGGATCGCGTCGAACAGCCTCGAGATGTCGTGGTCGAACCTCCGCGAGCAGCCCCGCAGGTACGACATCACCTGTTCGATGCCCTCCCTCTGACCGTGCAACGGATCGATGTCCGCCGCGCCGTCGCGGTGTTCCTCATACCGGTATCCGTGCTCCCGCATGCACACCTTCGTCCGCGCTCGGGCGTCTGCGCGTTCATCGGCTGTGATCACACCGTCGGCGAGCATGCCGATCTGGTACGGGCTCACCGCAGCATCAGCGAACTCCTCCGCCCACGGCCCTGCGGCCGCGAACCTCGAGGGATCCATCCGCCCCGGAGTCGGCTCGCCGCGGTCCAGAGGAGCCTGGGCACAGCCGCTCAGAATCAGGGCGCACATCGCCACCAGGGCGCACGACCGCGGTGTCACGGTTCCCGCCAGAGCCCGAGCGGATCGAGCTGGCACTGCTGCGCACGCTTGTCGTACTCGTCGAACGAGAAGACTCCGGTATCGCCCTCGGCCCGCCACTTCCGCTCGGTGTAGTCCCTCCCGACCAGACCGGCTCTCCGCAGACACGCAACGGCGATCTCTGCCTCGTCCTGCTTCTCCGGGTTCCGACGCGTCTCCTCGAAGAGCATCGTCACGTGTTCGTCGTACCGTTCCTCGCACGCGCGGAGGACCGGATCCGACCGCTTGAAGAAGTCGTCCGGGTACTTGCCGTCACGGGACGAGAGCTCGAAGCCGCCGTCCGGGTCGTACTCGATGTCCAGGCCGGACTCCCGCAGGCACTGCCGGACGTGGTGGTGCGCGTCCTCGAGCTCCGCCGCCGTGACCTCACCGTCACTGAGGATCGCCGCTTCGTACGGCGAGACCCCCTGCCGGAGTGCTTCGCGGAACTCGTCCACCCAGGGCCCACCAGCAGTCAGCGAGGCAACGGCGGAAGCAGTGGTCGCGCGCGGATCCTCGGTCCGGGCACAACCCGGGAGGCCGAGCGAGACCACGGCCGCGCACGCGATGGCCGTCGCAACGCGGCCGTGCTCTCGACGTCGCATCTACTTCGCCGTCATCCCGTACGAGACGACGTTCGCCCAGCAGGCGTTCTGGGTGGAGTACCTGCCCCGCGTCACCCACGCTCCGTACTTCGACTTCGCGTTCTTGATCGCGTCCCAGTGACGCGCAGACGAGCAGGTGTTGTTCTTGCCCTTCCAGATGCTGACCGAGCCGTAGCAGGCCGCCGCTTCTGCCCGGGGTGCGGTCGCGGCGTCGAGCGCCAGGGTGCCGCTGAGGAGCGTGCCGACGACTGCTGCGCCGAGGACCAACTTCGTGATCATCCGAGTTCCTTCCCTCGCCACGAGCTCTCTCGTGGACGGCGCCACGGTAGGACTACCCGACTCCGGAATGCCAGTTTTCGGTATCCGGAATACCGACTTCGTCGGCACGCTCGGCGGTTCCCGGGCAGGATGGTCGGATGAGCGAAGACATCCGGTGGGAGGTGGTCGAGGAGAGCGCACTGACGCTCGCCGACCACGAGGCGATCGCGGCGATGCTGGCTCAGGCCTTCCCGAGCTGGTCGCACTGGTACGTCGGCGGCCGGAGCTGGGCGGGCATGCAGCCCGAGCGTCGGGTGCTCGGACGGACCGAGGACGGCGTCGTCCTGGCCCACGTCGGCATCCGCCGGATGTTCGTCACGGTCGGCGGCGAGGACGTCCTGGTCGGGGACACCGGCCTGGTCGGTGTCTCACCACGTCTGCAGGGCTCCGGGGTGGGTCGCGAACTGATGGAACGTGTCCACGACGTGCTCGACGGGCTCCGCGTGCCGTACGGGTTCCTCGGTGCGGGCGAGGACCGGATCCCCTTCTACGACCACATGGGCTGGCACGAGTTCCCCGAGGCGGTGGGCACCTTCAGCGCCTTCACCGCAGACGGTGCCGGGGTCGTCGAGACCGAGCAGGGCGGCTGGATGGTCCGTCCGGTGACCGCCCGCCTCGAGGACTGGCCGGAGGGTCCGATCCTCCTCAACGGCCAGCAGGTCTGAACACAGTCGGGCCGACGCACCCGACCGCGGTCGCCGAGCGGCCAGGAACGGTCACACCGGGCCTTCCGGAACGACGATTCCTGACCACTCGGCGGAACTGAGCGGGGCGTCTCGACCGGTCGGCGCGCGGCCCACGCGCACCAGGCGAGCCGCCGAACACAGACGGGAGGCGCGGTGCGAGTTCGACTCGCACCGCGCCTCCCGTCTGTGTCCTGGCTGCTACGCCTCGACTGCGACCTTCTCCGGGTCCTCGTTCGAGCCGGGCGCGCTCGGCACCACGGCTGCGCGCACGCGCGCACCGAGATCGGGGTCGACGCTCGTCCAGTAGGCGAAGACCCGCTCACGGAGGTCGTCACGCGTCACCTTGGAGACGTGCCCGGCGATGTTGCCGACCAGGCGCTCGCGGGCGGCGTCGTCGAGGACCTCACGGTAGAGCGTGCCCGCCTGACCGAAGTCGTCGTCCTCGGGGTGCAGGGTCGCCGCGGAACGCTGCAGCGCTCCGTCGGACTCCCAGCCCGGGGCGTCGTCGGTCGCGTTCGGGTCGGCGTGGGCACCGCCGAGCGAGTTCGGTGCGTACACCGGGACTTCGGACTTCTGGAAGTCGAAGCGCATGGCGCCGTCCTTCGAGTACGAGTGCACCTCGTTCTTCGGGGCGTTCACCGGCAGCTGCGCGTGGTTCGTGCCGACGCGGTAGCGGTGGGCGTCGGCGTAGCTGAAGATGCGCGCGAGGAGCATCTTGTCGGGGCTCGCCGCGATGCCGGGCACGAAGTTCGAGGGGGCGAAGGTCGCCTGCTCGATCTGCGCGAAGTAGTTCTCCGGGTTGCGGTTGAGCTCCATGGTGCCGACCTCGATGAGGGGGTAGTCCGCGTGCGGCCACACCTTCGTCAGGTCGAACGGGTTGAAACGGTAGCTGGCGGCGTCCTCGTACGGCATGACCTGGACCTCGAGGGTCCACCGCGGGTTGTCCCCGCGCTCGATGGCCTCGTGTAGGTCGCGGATGTGGAAGTCCGCGTCCTCGCCGGCGATGCGGTCGGCGTCAGCCTGCGTCAGGGTCTCGTGGCCCTGCTGCGTGGAGAAGTGGTACTTCACCCAGAAGCGCTCGCCCTCGGCGTTGATCCACTGGTAGGTGTGAGAGCCGAAGCCGTCCATGTGGCGCCAGCTCGACGGCAGCCCGCGGTCGCCCATGAGCCACGTGACCTGGTGCGCGGACTCGGGCGACAGGGTCCAGAAGTCCCACTGCATGTCGTGGTCGCGGAGGTGCGAGCCCGGCAGGCGCTTCTGCGAGCGGATGAAGTCCGGGAACTTGATGCCGTCGCGGATGAAGAACACCGGGGTGTTGTTGCCGACGAGGTCGTAGTTGCCCTCGCTCGTGTAGAACTTCAACGCGAAGCCGCGGGGGTCCCGCCAGGTGTCGGGCGAGCCCTGCTCACCGGCGACGCTCGAGAAGCGGGCGAGCATCTCGGTGGTCTGGCCGGGCTGGAGGAACGCGGCCCGCGTGTACTGCGAGACGTCGTTCGTGACGGTGAAGGTACCGAACGCACCGCCGCCCTTGGCGTGCACGACGCGCTCCGGGACACGCTCCCGGTTGAACTGGGCGAGCTTCTCGACCAGGTAGTGGTCGTGCAGCGCGATGGGGCCGTCGGCCCCCACTCCCATGGAGTGCTGATCACTGGAGACCGGGGCCCCGCTGTTGGTCGTGGTGGTGGGCGTGTTCTGGTCGGACACGGTTCCTCCTCAGGTGGAACGTAGGTTGGGTCAGGATGGCTCGGGTCGGTTCGCAGCGACGGCGTCGGTCTCGACACCGCTCTGCTCGGCTGCCGCACACTGCGCGCAGATGCCCCAGTAGGTGACCTCCGCGGTGGTGACGGCGAAGCCGTGGGTCTCGGACGGCGTCAGGCACGGCGCGTGGCCGACGGCGCAGTCCACGTCACCGATCGCGCCGCACATGGTGCAGACGATGTGGTGGTGGTTGTCGCCGGTCCGCCGTTCGTAGCGGGCGGGGCTGCCGGCCGGCTCGATACGCCGGACGAGTCCGGCGCCGGTCAGTGCGGCGAGGACGCCGTAGACCGCCTGGTGACTGGTCGTCGGGAGTTCGGCGGCGAGCGCCGTGACCAGGTCGTCAGCGGTGGTGTGCGGCTGCGTCCCGATCGCCCGGAGGGCGGCGAGGCGCGGCGCGGTGACGCGGAGGCCGGCTCCGCGGAGGAGTTCGGTGTCGTCGACCATGCGGAGCCCTTCTCTTGCAGAATTCAAGACAACGCCACTGTACACGGCGAGAGCGGTCCACCGGGCGACACATGCCCCTCCCGGAATGCAATGTGTCACGATCCTGTCGCGATCGGTTGGACCCGACCTGGGAGGGGTGGAACGACCGGTAGCGTCCAGCCATGTCCATGCAGCAGGCCGACGCGTCGGCGAACACCGCTCAGGACGCCCGGGGGACCATCGCGCAGCGAGACCTGGTCGTCGACCTCATCCGGACGGCCTGTGTCGTCCTGGTCGTCATCGTGCACGTCACGATGGTCGGCGTCGGCTCCGACTCCTCGGGCCTCCGGGTGACGAGCCCGCTGCAGGAACTGCCCTGGTACGTGGCGGCGACCTGGATCGGCCAGGTCATGCCCCTCTTCTTCGTCGTCGGCGGCTTCGCGAGCGCCGTCGGCTGGCGCAGCACCGTCGCCAGGGGTGGCGGCGCCCGGGACTGGGTCGCGACCCGGCTCGTGCGGCTCTACCGTCCGGCGGTGCCGCTGTTCGCGGTGCTCGCGGTCGGGCTCGGCATCGCGACCGTCCTCGGTACGCCCGCGGACCTGCTCGACGAACTCGCGTTCGGCATCGGGTCGCCGCTGTGGTTCCTCGCCGCGTACGGCATCACGCAGTGCTGCGTGCCGCTGATGGCTCGGCTGCATGCCACCGCCCCGTGGCGCACGCTGGCGGTCCTGCTCCTGCTGGCCACGGTGGTCGACGCGGTCCGGCTCGCCACCGGGGTCGCCGAGGTCGGCCTGCTCAACCTCGGCCCGGTGTGGCTGTTCGCGCAGCAGCTCGGGTTCCTCTGGGCGGACGGCTGGTTCGCCCGGCGCTCGAAGCTCCTGCTGGCGGGTGTCGCGGTCGTCGCCTACGCGGTCCTCGTGCCGATCACCTCGGTCGGGCTCTGGTCTCCGGACATGCTGCAGGACCTCAACCCGCCGATGCTGCCGCTGGCCCTGCTCGCCGTCGGTCAGGCCTGCCTGGTGCAGCTCGTGCACGCTCCCCTGACGCGGCTGATGCACAGCCGACCCGCACAGGCCGTCGTGTTCCTGCTCGGCCGCGACGGCATGACGATCTACCTGTGGCACCTGCCGCTCTTCATCCTGCTCAACGGCGTCGGGCTGCTCGTCGGGCTGCCGTTCCCGGACCCGGGTTCGCGCACCTGGTGGGCCACGCGGGTGATCGCGGTGGTCGTCCTGCTCACCGCCACCCTCGGCGTCGCCCGGGCCGTGCGGCGCTTCGACCGTCCACTCCCCCGCCTCGTGCCCGGCGCCGACCGCTCCGCCTGGCCGGTCCTCGCGGTCGCGGCACTCTGCACGATCGGCCCGGCGTTCGCCGTCATGCAGCTGCACCTCTCGTTCCCACTCGCGCTCCTCGGCGCGGTCGCGATCCCGGTCGGGACGTGGCTGCTGGGCAAGACCGTCGCCGCGCGAGGCGTGCGGACCATGTAGGGATCCTCATCTGGCGGAGCCGGGTCGGGCCTCCCGGCCGGAGGAAGATGACTCCCGCAGCGCGACCACCGGGAGGCACACCACGCCGTCACCCTCCGAGTTCTGGAACACCTGGCACGTCGACCCCCTGGCGGCGGTGCTCCTCGTCGTCGCCGCCGTCGCGTACGGCGCCGGACTCGTCGTGGCCCGGCGACGGGGCGTCCGCTGGCCCTGGTGGCGGACCCTGGCGTTCGTCGCCGCCCTGGCCCTGTTCGCGGTGGTCCAGTTCGGGATCGTCGGCGAGTACGACCGGCAGCTCCGGTGGGCCTTCGTCCTGCGGATCGCCGTCCTCTTCTTCGCGGTCCCCACGTTCGCCGCGCTGTCCGGCCCGTTCGCGTTGCTGCGGACGGGAGGCCCGACCCGCCTCGCCGAGACCGCCGACGCAGTCCTGCGCTCACGTCCGGCGCGGCTCCTCGGCAACGCGATCGTCTCGCCACTGGTGGCCCTCGCGCTGTTCTGCGTGATGCTCACCCCGCTGGCGGCCGTGCTCCGCCAGTCCCTGGTCAGCAGCGAGGGGATCACCGTCCTCGTACCCGTCCTCGGCTTCGGGTTGCTCGCGCCGCTGTCCGAGGTCGGGGTGCTCCGCTCCTCAGCCTTCGCCACCGCAGAGTTCCTGCTGGCGTTCGTGGAGCTCGTGCTCGACGCGGTGCCGGCGGTCGTGACGCGGGTCAGCGACCACGTGCTGGACGGAGCCGGGAGGGTGGCGTTGCACGTGCCCTGGGCGCCGTCGCCGCTGCGGGACCAGCACCTGGCGGGCGACCTGCTGTGGTTCATCGCCGAGGTGGCGGACGTCCCCGTGCTCATCGCCCTCTTCATCCGGTGGCAACGCTCCGACCGCCGCGAGGCCCGCGAAGTCGACGACTTGACGGACGAGCAGATGGACGCGCTGACACGGGAGCACCTGCAGCGACGGTCCTGAGGGCGCGCAGCTCGCGGCCGGGCCTGAGGGGCGCGGGGCGCGGGTCTGGTCGGGTCGGCGGGTCGGGTCGGGTCGGCGGGAGGTCGGGTCGGGTCGGTTGGGTCGGCGAGGTTCGGCCGCCTGGCGCGAGCGGGCGGAACACCAGGGTCTGAGCGCTCCGAGCCGCGCAGATCTGACCGTTCGATCCGCGCCGGGCGTCCGCTGCGCGCGAGCGGGCGGAATCCCCCGGCCCGACGACCGCGCGGAGCGCGGATCCGCCCGCTCGCCGAAGCGCGCCCGCTCGGCTGCCGCCCCCGCCGGCGAGCGGGCGGAACACCAGCGCCCTGCGCGGTCCGGAGACGCGCTTCCGCCCACTCACCGACGTGCGTCCGTCCCGCCGCCGCCCCGACCCGCGAGCGGGCGGAATGCCTCGGCCCCGCCCGGTCCGGAGACGCGCTTCCGCCCGCTCACCGACGTCCGCCCGTCCCGTCGCCGCCCCGACCCGCGAGCGGGCGGAATCTCCGAGTGTCGCGAGCACAAGTGCGCGGAACCGCCCGCTCGACGCGGGGCGGGCCTCTCGGCTGACCGGGAAGTGCGCGCGACGCGGCGAACGGGCGGAATCCTCCGGCGCGGGCGACCCGGGAGGCGCGTTTCCGCCCGCTCGCCGCCCTGCGCCCGCCTCGGCGCCGGCTCACGGGCCGCGCACCCCGCGAGCGGGCGGAAGACCCTGGTGCGGCGGACGCCAGCGGTGCACTTCCGCCCGCTCGGCGACCACGCTGGCCGACCGACCGGGACACCCGGAAACGAAGGAGCCCCGGCCCCTCGTGGGAGGGACCGGGGCTCCGGTGGTGCGGGACGCCGGGCTACGCCCCGACGTGCTTGCCCGGGTGCTGCCCGGCGGCGAGCTCGTCAGCGGCGGTCGCGGGTGCGGCGGCCGAGGCGTGGGCACCGACGTGCTCCCGCTCGCCGCCGGCCTGCGCCGCGCCGGGCTGCGCCGCGTCGGCGGACCCGTCGGGCTGCGTGGCGACCGAGCCGGTCTGCTTCCAGGCGACGGTCTGCTTCGGCTTCGCCAGGAACAGGGCCGCGACGATCGCCGCGATGAGCACGACGGCCGGCAGGACGAGCGACTGCCCCATGGCTCGCGAGAACGGCTCGAGCAGGAACCCGGGCAGCGACCCGGTCTGCGCGACACCAGCGCCGGAACCACCGGACTGCTGCGGGAACTCGGCGGTGATCCGGGCCTCCATCAGGGCGGCGATGCCGGCGGAACCGAGCACGGCACCGATCTGACGGGTGGTGTTGTAGACGCCCGAGCCGGCACCGGCCAGACGCGGCGGCAGGTTGCGCGTGGCGGAGACCGACAGCGGTCCCCACATGCAGGCGTTGGCCAGGCCGAGCAGCGCGCTCGGCAGGAGCACCCAGCCCCAGTCGGCGTTCGCGGCGATCAACGCGCCGAACCAGAACAGCCCGCCGGAGAAGCAGGCGAGCCCGAAGGACGCCACCCAGCGCGGGTTCCAGACGTTGAGCTTCTTGCCGACGACCGGCGCGAGGCCGGCCGAGATGACCGCCTGCGGCACGAGGAGCAGCGCCGCCTGCGTCGGCGAGAAGCGCAGGACGTCCTGCGCCCACAGCATGATCGGCAGCGCGAAGGACGAGATCGCGACGCCGACCGCGGTGATCGCGATGTTCGCCAGGGTGAAGTTGCGGTCCTTGAACAGGCCGAGCGGCAACAGCGGCTCGCCCTTCTGCACGCCCTGCCAGACGACGAACGCGGCGAGCACGACGATGCCGGCGATGATCAGCGACCAGACCGAGATCGGGCCGGTGATGGTGCCCCAGTCGTAGGTCTCGCCCTCCTGGATGCCGAAGACGAGCAGGAACAGCCCGACTGCGGACAGCACGATGCCCAGGTAGTCGAAGCGGTGTCCGTGGCGCTCGAAGGACGGGACGAACTTCTGTGCGAGGACGAACGCGACGATGCCGACGGGGACGTTGACGAAGAAGATCCACTCCCAGCCGAAGCCGTCGACGAGCAGCCCGCCGACGATCGGGCCGACGAGCGAGGCCACACCGGCGACCGCACCCCAGAGGCCCATGGCTGCGCCACGGTTCTGCGGCGGGAAGATGCGGGTGATGACGGACATCGTCTGCGGGGTCATCATCGCGGCGCCGAGGCCCTGCACCACGCGGGCGAGGATCAGCATCTCGATCGAGCCGGCGAGACCGCACCAGAGGCTGGCGAGCGTGAATACGACGAGCCCGACCTGGTAGAGCACCTTCGGCCCGAAGCGGTCACCGAGACGGCCGGTGATGAGCAGCGGCACGGCGTACGCCAGCAGGTAGGCGCTGGTCACCCAGATGACGGCGTTGATGTCGGCGTCGAGCGCCTTCGCGATGGTCGGCGTCGCGACCGAGACGATCGTCGAGTCGACGAGGATCATGAAGAAGCCGACGACGAGCGCCCAGAGCGCTGGCCACGGCTTCTTGCCGTGCTCCAGGTCGGCGGCGGTTGATGCGGATGTCATCGAGTGGTGTCCTTGCTGTTCTGTGTGGGTTCTGCGGGGACGGCCGGACCGTCCCAGGGGATGTCGCCGCGCTCCACGCGGTCAGCGATGGCGGTGAGCCACTCGAGTTGCGCGGTGAGCATCGCACGGACGTACGACACGTCGAGCCAGTAGCGCTCGGCGAGGCCCTTGGCCTGGAGGCCCGTGGCGGTCTCGTCGTACCCGTCGCGTCGGGCGTCCAGCGCGTGGATGCGAGCGCGGAGCGCACTGACCACGTCCTCGACGGGCAGGTTGTCCATGTGGGACACCGCCAGTCCGAACTGCGGGTACTCGTCGGCCGGTTCGGCGACCATGCGTCGGAGGCCCTCCTCGAGCGCCGCGCGCCCGGCGTCGGTGATCGAGTAGGTGGTCCGTTCGGGCCGGTTGCCCGCGCGGTCGGTGCCGACGACCTCGGCGTACCCGAGGTCCGCGAGGCGGCCGACCTGGTGGTACAGCGTCCCGGGACGCACCTTGACGTTCCGGTCCTCGCGACGCTGCAGCATCGTCTGGAACATCTCGTAGGGGTGCATCGGCGCCTCGGCGAGCAGGCCGAGTGCCGCGAACGCCAGTGGCGTCAGGTCGGTCACGTGGTCTCCGGTGTTCGAGAGCGGGGGTGTTCGAGAGCGACGGGTGTTCGATCCCGATTGTTCGACATCGAATAGTACGTCTCCGATCGTCCGTCCACAACCGCTCCGGCTGCCCCCGCGGGCCACCTAGACTGGTGACATCCCCACCCGACCCCTGTGCTGGAGTGAACACGTGCCAACGATCGTCGTCGAGGTCATGCCGAAGGCCGAGATCCTCGACCCCCAGGGCAAGGCGGTGGGCAACGCCCTCGCCCGCCTCGGCAAGAACGACCTGACCAACGTCCGCATCGGCAAGCGATTCGAGGTGTCGGTCGACGGCCCCGTCGACGACGCGAAGCTCGCCGAAGTCCGTGAGATCGCGGTCGACGTCTTCTCGAACGCAGTCATCGAGGACGTCGTCTCCGTGAGTGTCGTCGAGTGACCGCGATGCGCATCGGGGTCATCACCTTCCCCGGCTCGCTCGACGACCGCGACGCCCAGCGCGCCGTGCGCCTCGCCGGAGCCGAGCCGGTCGCGCTCTGGCACGGTGACCACGACCTCCAGGGTGTCGACGCGATCGTCCTGCCGGGCGGGTTCTCGTACGGCGACTACCTCCGTGCGGGCGCGATCGCGGCGAAGGCCCCGATCATGGCCGAGGTCATCGACGTCGCCGGCAAGGGCATGCCCGTGCTCGGCATCTGCAACGGCTTCCAGATGCTCGCCGAGGCCCGACTGGTCCCCGGTGCGCACACCCGGAACGCCCACCAGCAGTTCATCCGCCGCGACCAGGTGCTCCGCGTCGAGAACGCCGACACCGCCTGGACCTCCGGGTTCGACGCGCAGCAGGAGATCACCATCCCGCTGAAGAACGCCGACGGCCGGTTCGTCGCCGACGCGGACGAGATCAAACGCATCGAGGACAACGGCCAGGTCGTGTTCCGCTACGTCGGCGTCAACCCGAACGGGTCGATCGACGACATCGCCGGTGTCTCGAACGAGCGCGGCAACGTCGTCGGCCTGATGCCGCACCCCGAGCACGCGACGGAGCCCGGGTTCGGCCCGGACACCCGCGCGGCCATGGCCTCCGGCACGGACGGCCTGACCTTCTTCACCTCCGTGATCGAGCGCGCGCTCGTCAAGTGACCGCGACTCCAGCGCCCGCGACTCCAGTGACAGGGAACGACAACACCGTGACCACGCCCGTCCGCCCGAAGCCCGACACCGTCCAGGACGCCGCCGAGACGCCCGACAAGGAACAGCCCTACGCGGCACTCGGGCTGAAGGCCGACGAGTACGCGAAGATCCGCGAGATCCTCGGTCGCCGCCCCACCTCGGGCGAGCTCGCCATGTACTCCGTCATGTGGTCCGAGCACTGCTCCTACAAGTCGAGCAAGAACTACCTCCGGCAGTTCGGCAAGAAGGTCACGCCGGAGATGACCAAGAACCTGATGGTCGGCATGGGCGAGAACGCCGGTGTCGTCGACGTCGGTGACGGCTGGGCGGTGACCTTCAAGGTCGAGTCGCACAACCACCCCTCCTACGTCGAGCCGTACCAGGGCGCGGCCACGGGTGTCGGCGGCATCGTGCGCGACATCATCTCGATGGGTGCCCGTCCGGTCGCGGTGATGGACCAGCTCCGCTTCGGCGCGATCGACCACGAGGACACCGCACGCGTGGTGCACGGGGTCGTCGGCGGCATCTCGTTCTACGGCAACTGCCTTGGCCTGCCGAACATCGGCGGCGAGACCTACTTCGACCCGGTGTACCAGGGCAACCCGCTGGTCAACGCCCTGGCGGTCGGTGTGCTGCGGCACGAGGACCTGCACCTGGCGAACGCGTCCGGCGCGGGCAACAAGGTCGTGCTCTTCGGTGCCCGCACCGGTGGCGACGGCATCGGCGGCGCATCGATCCTGGCGTCCGACACCTTCACCGAGGGCGGCCCGACCAAGCGTCCGGCGGTCCAGGTGGGCGACCCGTTCGCCGAGAAGGTCCTCATCGAGTGCTGCCTCGAGCTCTTCCAGAAGGAGCTCGTCGAGGGCATCCAGGACCTCGGCGCCGCGGGCATCTCCTGCGCGACGAGCGAGCTCGCGAGCAACGGTGACGGCGGGATGCACATCTCCCTCGACGACGTCCTGCTGCGCGACCCGTCGCTCACGGCAGAGGAGATCCTCATGTCGGAGAGTCAGGAGCGGATGATGGCGGTCGTCCGCCCCGACAAGCTCGACGCCTTCCTCGAGGTCGTCGGCAAGTGGGAGGTCGAGACCAGCGTGCTGGGCGAGGTCACCGGCACCGGTCGTCTCGTCATCGACTGGCAGGGCCAGGAGATCGTCAACGTCGACCCGCGCACGGTCGCGGTCGACGGCCCGGTGTACGACCGTCCGGTCAAGTACCCGACCTGGATCGACGCGCTCCAGGCCGACGGCGCCGAGTCGCTCGACCGTCCAGAGACCGGCCCCGCCCTCAAGGCGCAGTTCCTGCAGCTGCTCGGGTCGCCGAACCTCTCCGACAAGCGCTGGGTCACGAACCAGTACGACACGTACGTCCTCGGCAACACCGCGCTGTCCTTCCCCGACGACGGCGGCATGATCCGCGTCGACGAGGAGACCGGCCTCGGTGTCGCGATCGCCACGGACGCCAACGGCCGCTACTGCCAGCTCGACCCGAAGCAGGGCGCCCGCCTGGCGCTGGCCGAGGCGTACCGGAACGTCGCCGTCACCGGCGCCGTCCCCGCGGCGGTCACCGACTGCCTGAACTTCGGCTCGCCGGAGAACCCCGAGGTCATGTGGCAGTTCTCCGAGGCCGTCGAGGGCCTGGCGGACGGCTGCATGGAGCTCGGCATCCCGGTGACCGGCGGCAACGTCTCGTTCTACAACCAGACCGGTGACACCCCGATCCACCCGACGCCCGTCGTCGGTGTGCTCGGCGTGATCGACGACGTCGCCAAGCGCATCCCCTCGGGGTGGCAGGACGACGGCCACAACATCTACCTGCTCGGCACCACGAGCCTCGAGCTCGACGGTTCGGCCTGGGCCGGCACCGTGCACGACCACCTCGGTGGACGTCCGCCGCGGGTCGACCTGGCGCGCGAGAAGGCCCTGGCGGAGCTCATCGCCGCCGCGGCCGACGAGCAGCTGCTGACGAGCGCACACGACCTGGCGGACGGCGGCCTCGGCCAGACCCTCGCCGAGTCGGTGCTCCGCTTCGGCCTCGGTGCCCGTGTCGTGCTGGACGAGCTCGAGTCCCGCGACGGCGTCGACACCGCGACCGCGCTGTTCTCCGAGTCGACCGGCCGCGTCATCGTGACCGTCCGACGCGAGGACGACGTCCGCTTCCAGGGCCTCTGCACGGGCCGGGGCTACCCGGTGCTGCGCATCGGTGTGACCGACGCCGCGTCGGGCTCGCTCGAGGTCCAGGGTGCGTTCGAGGCGACGATCGACGAGCTCCGTGGCGCCCACGGCGCGACCCTGCCGACGCACTTCGGTGCCGTCATCCAGGAGAACGTCACCGAGGGCTACGTCGGTCGCGGGCCGCTCGACGACCACGGGTCCTTCTCGCCGCGCACGGACTCCTGACCCGGTGCCGATCGTCACGCTGCCCTTCCAGGAACTGGTCGACGGCTTCGGCCCGGTCCCGGACGGCATCGAGTTGGACGTCTGGGACGTCGAGGCTCCGCACGAACGGGCCGACGAGGTCGCCATCGCCTTCCTGCCGTTCTACTTCGGCGGACGGCACCGGTGGCAGTTCGTGCACGACCTGCCGAACCTCGAGCTGCTGCAGCTGCCGAGCGCCGGGTACGAGTGGGCGACCCCGCACGTGCCCGGTCATGCTCATCTGGCGAACGGCCGAGGGATCCACGACGACGAGACGGCCGAGCTCGCCGTCGGGTTGGCGCTGACCTCGCTCCGTGAGATCGCCGCGTTCCAGTTCGACCGCGCCGAGCAGCGGTGGGACTCGAGGGAGACCCGTTCGCTCGCCGATCGCCGCGTCACCGTCGTCGGCTACGGCGCCATCGGGTCCGCGATCGCGACCCGGTTCGAGGCGTTCCGCACCCGGGTCACCGTCGTCGCCCGGACCGCGCGGCAGCAGGACGGCCGGCAGGTGCACGCCTTCGGCGAGCTGCCGGAGCTCGCGCGCACCACGGACGTGCTCGTGCTCATCGCGCCGCTCACCGACGAAACCGAGGGGCTGGTGGACGCGCACCTCCTCGCGGCGCTGCCCGACGGCGCCCTCGTGGTGAACGTCGCGCGTGGCAAGGTCGTCGACACCGACGCACTGGTCGCGGAACTCCGCTCGGGCCGGATCTCGGCGGCGCTCGACGTCACCGACCCCGAACCCCTGCCTGCCGACCACGCCCTCTGGACGACGCCGAACACCGTGCTCACGCCGCACGTCGGCGGCAACACGGACCTCAGCGTCCCGCGGTCGCTCGACCTGATCCGACGCCAGGTCGCGGCGCTGGCCGAGGGACGGCCGTTCGAGAACGTCATCGACCTGCCGGTCCCCCAGGGCTGACGGCCCCAGGGCTGACAGCTGCAGGGCTCACAGCTGCAGCGCTGACAGCCGCAGCGCCCCCAGCCCCCGGCCGCGCTACCCCAACGGGATGACGCACGTCGGGCTGCCGACGGCGATCTGCCCGACGGCCTCCCCCGGCACGCCGTCGTCCCCGACCGGCAGCACCGCCACCGCGTCCGAGTTCTGGTTCGCGACGAGCAGGTACCCGGGAACCCGGGCGAAGTGGCGGGGCCAGGCTCCCCCGGCCGACGCTGCCCCGACGATCCGGAGCCCGTCGTCGGCCGTGTCGAGCACCACGATCTGGTCGCGGCCACGGACGGCGACGGTGACCAGGCCGCGCTCGTCGACCTCGATGTGGCTGAGGAGTGACGGGACACCGGGTCCGTCGAACACCGGGGTGGCGCAAATCTCCCGGAACGACCCGGACTCGTCACGGCGGAGGCGGTACACCCGTCCGTCGAGCTCCCCGGCGACGACCAGGTCGCCGCCCAGCGCGCCGCCGACCGAACCGGAGACCGGACCGGAGACCCAGGCCATGTGCCGCGGTCCGGCACCCGGGGTGACGTGGTGCACGCGGAGCGGCTCGATCGACACCGATCCGGCATCGGCGCTGATCCGGAACTCGTGCAGGGCGTCGCCGCCCAGGTCGGCGACCAGCACGGTGCCGTCCGGTGTGGCGATGGACTGGTGGGCGTGTGGGCCCTCCTGGCGCTCCTCGTCGGGGCCGGTCGCGTCGGGCAGGACCTCGGTCGCGAGTGCCGCGTCGGGCAGCGCGGCGGACACTCCGGCACCCTGGCCGCCGACACCGTGCACGAGGCCGCCAGCAGCAGCTCCGCCGGACCCGCCCCCGCCGGGGACGGCGTAGGCCTCCGCCGCCTCGAGCGAGACCGCGGTCACCGTCCCGGAGACGTAGTTCGTGACGACGAGCGCTCCCGAGGGGTCGACCCGCACGTGGCAGGGTGCATCCCCGCCGGCGGGAGCGTCCCACAGGTGCTCCAGAGCGGAGCCCGCGCGGCGGAACGCGTGGACGCCGCCGTCGACCGTTTCGGAGACGGCGTACACCCGGTCACCGTCGACGGCGAGGAACGACGGATCGTCGAGCACCGCGACCGTCGACACGACGTCACCGTCGACGATGGAGATGCCGGTCGCGTTCCCGCCTCCGGTCGCCGTGTACGAACCGATCAGCAGGTGCAGCGGGGGCAGGGTCACAGTTCACCGACGGCGATGCGCTCGTGGTGGTGGATGACCTCCGCCACGATGAAGTTGAGGAACTTCTCGGCGAAGGCCGGGTCGAGGTGGGACTCGGCGGCGAGGGCCCGCAGCCGTGCGACCTGGATCTGCTCGCGCGAGGGGTCGGCCGCCGGCATGCCCGCCGCGGCCTTGAGGTACCCGACCCGCTGCGTGTACTTGAACCGCTCCGCGAGCATGTGGATCACGGCAGCGTCGATGTTGTCGATGCTCTGCCGGATGCTCTGCAGCTCGGCCACGGCGTCGTCGTCGGTCGTCCCTCGGGCCTCGTTCATGGTCAGAGCCTACTGATCGAGGTCGTTCCCGACGAGATGTGACCGCGGGGCCGTCCCGTTGCTGGGAGGATGGTCCTCATGACGGTTCTGCTGGCGATCTCCGGTGTCTTCGCGGTCCTGGCGGGCCTGGTGCACGCGTACATCTTCTTCCTCGAGTCCCTCGCGTGGACGAGCCCTCGGGTCCGACGCATCTTCAGCATCTCGAGCGACGCCGAGGCGCAGGCGACCCGCTCCCTCGCCTTCAACCAGGGCTTCTACAACCTGTTCCTGGCGATCGGCGCGGTCCTCGGTGTCGTGCTGGTGCTCGCTGGCAACGGTGCGACCGGCTGGACGCTCGTCGTCTTCTCGTGCGCGAGCATGCTCGGTGCCGCCGTCGTCCTCGCGGGCACCGGCCGCAAGTACCTGCGCTCCGCGTCGATGCAGGGCGCGTTCCCGCTGCTCGCGCTCCTGTTCGCGTTCGTGGGCTCGTCCTTCGGGTCCTGACCCGCGCCTCCCGTCCGGCACGCGCGCAGCGCCCGGCCTGGAGGCTGTCTCTTATACACATCTGACGC
>NZ_QKSD01000010.1 GCF_003234085.1 Curtobacterium sp. MCPF17_052 | reverse complement strand
ACACCCCGCTCGGTTCCGCCGAGGTGTCGCGATCCGTCTCTCTCGGGCGCCCAGAGCGACGCATTGCGGCCTCTCGGCGTCGGGCAGCGGGGGTGTCGCGGTGGCCGGCGGCCGGCGGCGGGAGGCGCGGTGCCGGACGCGGGGCGTGCCTCCCGTCCGCGGGCTGCCGCGGTCGCGCGACACCCCGCTCGGTTCCGCCGAGGTGTCGCGATCCGTCTCTCTCGGGCGCTCAGAGCGACGCATTGCGGCCTCTCGGCGTCGGGCAGCGGGGGTGTCGCGGTGGCCGGCGGGCGGCGGACGGGAGGCGCGGTGCCGGACGCGGAGCGCGCCTCCCGTCCGCGGGCTGCCGCGGTCGCGCGACACCCCGCTCAGTTCCGCCGAGGTGTCGCAATCCGTCTCGCGCGGGCCCCCAGAGCGACGCATCGTGACCTCTCGACGCCCTGCGCCCGCGCGCGTCGACGCCCTGCGCCCGCCCGGCCAGCGTGCCCGCCCGCCTGTCCGCATGCCGCTCCGCCCTCCGTGGCCGCGGGGACCCCCGCGCGTAGCGTCCGCCCGGACGACCCACGAGGAGGAACCCATGAAGGCAGTTGTCTGGCACGGCATCGGCGACATCCGGCTCGACGAGGTCCCGGAGCCCACCATCCAGGACCCGCACGACGCGATCGTGCACATCACCCGCTCGGCGATCTGCGGCACCGACCTGCACTTCGTGCGCGGCACCATGGCCCCCATGATCGAGGGCACGATCCTCGGGCACGAGGCCGTCGGCGTCGTCTCCCAGGTCGGCGACGCCGTCCGCGGCTTCAGCCCGGGCGATCGCGTCGTCATCAACTCGACCATCTCCTGCGGCGCCTGCCGGTACTGCCGCATGGGCCAGACCGCGCAGTGCGACGTCGCGAACCCGAACGGACCCCAGGCGGGCACGAGCTTCTTCGGCGGCCCGCAGTCCACCGGCCCCGTCGACGGACTGCAGGCCGAGTACGTCCGTGTGCCGTGGGCGCAGAACACCATGCACCCGCTGCCGGAGAACGTCAGCGACGAGCAGGCGATCCTGCTCTCGGACATCTTCCCGACCGGCTGGTTCGGCGCCGAGCTCGCCGGCGTCCGCCGCGGCGACGTGGTCGTGGTGTTCGGGGCGGGCATCGTCGGCCAGTTCGCGGCCGCGTCCGCCTACAAGCAGGGCGCCGGCCGCGTCATCGTGGTCGACGGGCACGAGACCCGGCTCGCCGCGGCACTCGCGCAGCACTGCGAGGTCGTCGACTACAACCGGGAGGACCCGGTCCAGGCGATCATGGACCTCACCAACGGCATCGGTGCCGACGCGGTCATCGACGCGGTCGGCGTGGACGCGGAACGGCCGAAGCACGGCCCGGCCGCCGTGTCGGACGAGCAGGCTGCCGCGTTCGACGCCGAGGTGCAGCAGGTCGCTCCGGACGCCTCACCCGACGGGTTCGGCGAGCAGCAGCAGTGGAAGCCCGGCGACGGACCGTCGCAGGTCGCGCATTGGGCGGTCGCCTCGGTGGCCAAGTACGGCCGGATCGGGATCATCGGCGTCTACGGCCCGACCGCGCAGTCGTACCCGATCGGCGAGGCGATGAACAAGAACCTCACCATCCGCATGGGCAACTGCGATCACCACTCGGTCACGCCGCCGCTCATCGACATGGTCGCGGCCGGGCAGTTCGACCCGACGGCGCTCATCACCGAGCACGAGGGCATCGGCTCCGCCATCGAGGCCTACGAGGCGTTCGACCGCCGCGAGCCCGGCTGGATCAAGGTCGAGCTGACGGACCTGACCGTCTGACGGTGGTGCCGGCCTGGAGGCCCGGTGCCGGTCCGACGGGCCGGCACCGGGCCTCCCGTGGTCCGGCCGTGACAGCCGGTGCGTGGCTCGGCGGCTCCGTGCGGCTTCCCCTGCACCGATGCGGTTCTCCGCGCAGTTGCCCACACATCGGCGCGACGGTCAGCCGCGGCCGAGGCAGTGCGCCAGGATGGGACGCATGACCGACCAGCGGATCGCCGTCGTCGTCCTCGCCGCCGGGCAGGGCACGCGCATGAAGTCCTCGCTCCCCAAGGTGCTGCACCGGCTCGCCGGCCTGCCACTCATCGCCCACGTGCTCCGGACCGCGGAGTCGCTGTCCCCGGAGCACGTCGCCGTCGTGGTGCGGCACGAGCGCGACCGCGTCGCCGCCGAGATCACCGAGCGAGCCCCCGACGCCCTCCTGGTGGACCAGGATGACGTCCCAGGGACCGGGCGTGCGGTCGAGGTCGCGGTCCACGCGCTCCCCGCCGACTTCGACGGGGTCGTCGTGGTGCTCTCCGGCGACGTCCCGCTGCTCGACGCGCAGAGCCTGCGCACCCTCGTCAACGCCCACGGCGGTGGTGGCCACGGCGCGACCTTCGTCAGTGCGATCGCTCCCGATCCGACCGGACTCGGGCGGATCGTGCGCAATGCCGACGGGTCGTTCGCCGGGGTCGTCGAGCACAAGGACGCCACACCGGAGCAGCTGCAGATCACCGAGGCCAACGCCGGCATCTACGCCTTCGACGTCACCGAGCTGCGCGCCGTGCTGCCGTCCCTGACGACCGAGAACGCCCAGGGTGAGAAGTACATCACCGACGTCCCGGCACTCATCGCCGCCCGCGGTGGCCGGGTGGACGTCGTCACGCTGACCGACCCGTGGCTCGTCGCCGGCATCAACGACCGCGCGCAGCTCTCTGACGCGGCGCGGGAGCTCAACGCCCGGATCGTCCGCCGGCACCAGCTGGCCGGGGTCAGCGTGCAGGACCCCGCCTCGACGTGGATCGACCTCGACGTCACGATCGAACCCGATGCCGAACTGCTGCCCGACACCCAGCTCCTCGGTGCGACGGCGATCGCCACCGGCGCTGTCGTCGGGCCCGGCACCACGCTGCGGGACACCGAGGTCGGGGCGGGCGCCACCGTGAACCGGGTCGACGCCACCCTCGCGGTCATCGGGGACGGTGCCTCGGTCGGACCCTTCGCCTACCTGCGGCCCGGCACGATCCTGGGCGAGCGGGGCAAGATCGGGACCTTCGTCGAGACGAAGAACGCCGTGATCGGCCGCGGGAGCAAGGTGCCGCACCTGTCCTACATCGGCGACACGGAGGTCGGCGAGGACTCCAACATCGGCGCGAACACCATCACGGCGAACTACGACGGCGTCCACAAGCACCGCACCGTCATCGGCTCCGACGTCCGGACCGGGTCGCACAACGTGTTCGTCGCCCCGGTTAGGATTGGTGACGGGGCGTACACCGGTGCAGGCACGACCGTCCGCAAGGACGTGCCGGCCGGGTCGCTCGCGATCAGCTACGCCCCACAGCGCAACACCGAGGGATGGGTCGAGGAGAACCGACCCGGTACCCCGGCGGCCGAGTCCGCTCGGCGTGCGCGAGGCGAATGACACCTTCGACGGTCCCCGTGCCGTCAGCGGTGGGCCCCGACCGGAGCCCAGGACATCGGCCCCGGCGGGTCAGATCGGCCCCTCCACGGGGTCAGGGAGTGAGCACCACACGTGTCCGGAATCAAGACAACCGGCCAGAAGCGACTCGTCCTGGTCGCAGGGCGAGCGCACCCGGAACTGTCGAAGTCGATCGCGGAAGAGCTCGGTGTCGACCTCGTCCCGACCGACGCCCGGACCTTCGCCAACGGTGAGCTCTACGCCCGCTTCGACGAGTCGGTCCGCGGCTGCGACGCCTTCGTCATCCAGTCGCACACCGCGCCGATCAACGAGTGGCTCATGGAGCAGCTCATCATGGTCGACGCCCTGAAGCGTGCTTCCGCCAAGCGCATCACGGTCGTCGCGCCGTTCTACCCGTACGCCCGGCAGGACAAGAAGGGCCGTGGCCGCGAGCCGATCTCGGCCCGTCTGGTCGCCGACCTGTTCAAGGCCGCCGGCGCGCACCGCATCATGAGTGTCGACCTGCACGCCCCGCAGATCCAGGGATTCTTCGACGGCCCGGTCGACCACCTGTTCGCGATGCCGGTGCTCCTCGAGCGCTTCCGCGAGATGCTCGACCCCGAGACGCTGACCGTCGTCTCGCCCGACATGGGTCGCGTGCGAGTCGCCGACATCTGGTCCGAGAAGCTCGGGGCGCCGCTGGCGATCATCCACAAGCGTCGCGACCCGCTCGTCCCGAACCAGGTCTCCGTGCACGAGATCGTCGGTGACGTCTCCGGTCGCTGGTGCCTGCTCGTCGACGACCTGATCGACACCGGCCGCACCATCGCCAAGGCGGCCGAGGCCCTCAAGGCCAGCGGGGCCAAGGGCGTCGTCGTGGCAGCCACCCATGCGGTGTTCTCCGACCCGGCGACCGAGCTGCTGCAGAGCGAGTTCATCGACCGCGTCGTCGTCACCGACACGCTGCCGGTCCCGCCCGAGAAGCGCTGGGACAAGCTCGAGGTCCTGCCGATCGCACCGCTCATCGCCCGCGCCATCCACGAGGTCTTCGACGACGGCTCGGTGACGTCGATGTTCGACGGCGCCGCCTGAGTCCTCGGACGCAGCCGTGGCACTGACCCCGCGGGACGCCCTCGCCGCCCGACTCCGCGCGGCGGGGAGCGTCTTCGCCGAGGACGAAGCCGACCTGCTGCTCGCGGCCGGCGACGGCGACCCGGCGCGGCTCCGCGGACTGCTGCAGCGGCGCCTGGCGGGGGAGCCGCTCGAGTACGTCCTGGGCTGGGCAGCGTTCGACGGGCACCGCGTCCGCGTGACGCCCGGGGTGTTCGTACCGCGAGCCCGGACCCGGGTCGTCGTCACCGAAGCCGCTCGGCGCCTGCACCGGTACGACCGCGTCGTCGACCTCTGCTGCGGTGCCGGAGCGATCGGCATGGCGCTGCTGGAACGGATCGGAGCGCTCGACCTCGTCGCGTCCGACATCGACCCGGACGCCACCGACGTGGCAGCGGAGAACCTCGGCGACCGGGGGATCGTCGTGACGGGTGACCTCTTCGCACCGCTGCCGACCCGGTTCCACGGGCAGGTCGACGTGCTCACCGTGAACGCCCCCTACGTGCCGACTGACGCCATCGGCACCATGCCGCCGGAGGCCCGGGACCACGAACACCGGGTCGCCCTCGACGGCGGCGCGGACGGCCTCGACGTGCACCGGCGGATCGCTGCCGGTGCGGCTTCGTGGCTGCGGCCCGGCGGGGCGGTCGTCATCGAGGTGTCGGGAGCGCAGGCGCCGGTGTCCGCGGGCCTCTTCCGTGCAGCCGGTTTCGCTGCCGAACTCGCCCGCGACGACGAGGTCGACGGCACCTGCGTGGTCGCGACCCTCCTCACCGCCTGACGACTGCGGTCCGAACGTCGCCGCCTGCCGGAACGCCGCCGAACCCCCGAGCGCCGCCGAACCCCCGAGACGCCGGCGAACCCCCGAGACGCCGCCGAGGTCGACGGCGTCTCGCGACTCCTGCGGCGCCGAAGGGAGACGGGGGCGTCTCGCCGGCGCGACGGACCCGTCGGCGGGGACCCGCGCCTCCCGTCAGGACGCGGAGATGGTGACCCCGTGCCAGCCGCTCGCACCGTTCGGAGCCGGCGGCCGCTGCACGCTCGTCTGCACCTCGCCCTCGGCGCTGACCGCGCGGACCTGCACCTCGTGCTGCCCGGCGACCGCCGTCCACCGGTAGACCCACTGCCGCCAGGTGTCGGACGAGACGGAGTCGGCGAGCTCGGCGTCCTGCCACCCGGCGGACCCGACCTTCACCTGCACGGCCTTCACACCGATGTGCGGCTGCCAGGCGACGCCGGCGATCGGGACCCGGTCACCGACCTTCACCGAAGTGCCGTCGGTGGGTGTGTCGATCCGCGACTCGAGCTTCACCGGCCCGCGCTCGGACCACCCGCGGGGCGTCCAGTAGCCCTGCGCCCTCGCGAACCGTGTCACCTCGAGCTCGGTCACCCACTTGGTCGCGGAGACGTACCCGAACAGTCCCGGGACGACGAGTCGCGCGGGGAACCCGTGTTCGGCGGGCAGCGGCGATCCGTTCATGCCGACGGCGACGAGCGCCTGCGTCCCGTCGTCCTGCAGCACGTCGAGCGGTGTGCCGGCGGTGAACCCGTCGATGCTCCGCGAGAGGACCATGTCGGCTCCCGGCTTCGGTCGGGCACGGGCGAGGAGCGACCGGATCGGGTAGCCGAGCCAGAGCGCGTTGCCGATCAGGTCGCCGCCGACCTCGTTCGAGACGCAGCTCAGCGTGGCCATGTGCTCTTCGAGGGGGAGGGCGAGCAACTCTGCCCAGGTGATCTCGACCGTTTCCTCGACCTCGCCGTGGATCTTCAGCGACCAGTCGGCGGGGTCGATCGACGGCACGCGGAGCGCGGTGTCGATCCGGTAGAAGTCGGCGTTCGGCGTGACGTAGGGCGTGATGCCCGTCACGTCGAGGCTTGCGCCGGCCGGCACCGGTGTCGCCGTGGTCACCGGGGTCGGCAGCCGCACGGCCCGGCGGACCGCGGCTGCGGCCTGCAGCGACGCCGACCCCAGCCGGGAGGCGCTCCCCACCACCGCCGCGACCGCTGCGGTGGTCACCGCCCAGCCGATGAACGAGCGACGCTGGACCCCGCCGGCACGGTCGGCACCGGCGGTCGGGACGGCGCGGGCGTCCTCCCACCGGCGGAGGCGCTGCAGCAGGAGTCGGAGGGCGATGATCGACGCGGCCACCCCGAGGACGGTGGGTGCGCCGTCGAAGGTGCCGCTGCCGGAACGGGTGGTGACGGCGAGCAGGGCGAGCACTCCGCCGGCGGCGAAGACCAGGGCGCCGTACGGCGGTCGGCGACGCTCGAGGACCCCGGCGCCGGCGGTGACGACGACCAGGATGACCGTCATCAGTGCGAACAACGCCACCTTGTCCCCGGTGCCGAACAGCGACACCATCAGGTCCTTCGCTCCCCGGGGCGCGAGGTCGATGACCGCCGAACCGACGGCGACGAGCGGACTGCCGGCACCGCCGAGCAGCAGCGCGCCGAGCTCCGCGACGGCCAGGAACGCGAGCATGGCGATCACCCCGACGAGCGCGGCGGCCCAGCGACGGTGCGGGAGGAGGCGCGGGTCAGGCTCGGTCACCCTCGGATGCTAGGTCAGCGCCGCTGGGAACGGGCGATCCGGTGCGGACACCGGTTGGGGGAGCGTTCATCCACGGACGTGCCGACGGAGTCCGCCGCCGTGGCAGGATCGTCACCGTGCCGAGGCGACCGATCCGTGTTCCGGGTCCTGGTCGTGCCCGCGGCGACCGGGAGCGCTGGTCGCCGTACCGTCGGCTCCTGGCCCTGCGGTGGGCGATCGTCGGACTCTGGGCAGCCCTGGTGACCGCGCGCATCATCGTCGTGAACGCCGATCCGGACGCGGACCTGACGGCGTTCGGCATCGCCGAGGTCGCCGCCGTCGCGATCGGGGTGACGGTCATCGTCATCGCCGTCCTCCGCGCGCGGGCCATCGCCCGGCGACGAGCGGACGACCTGCTCGCCGTGGCCGTCCGGCGCGTGGACCCGACCGTCTGGCTGGTCCCAGCGTCCGCCACACCGGAGCTGCGCGGCGCACTGGAAGCTGCACGCCCCGAGGTCACGCTCGCGCAGCACGTGACCTGGGCGTTCGGGGCGACCGAGGCGTCCCTGTGGGAACTCGACGGACGCCGCGCCACCCGGTTGCTCGTCATCCGGTGGAGCCGCGTCGTGCACGTCGGGCTCGAGGACGTCCTGGTCCCCGGTGCCGGGCGACGCACCGCGCCGGCGATCGTCCTGCACTACGTCCGACCGGACGACACCACGGCGGTCGCGACGTTCTTCGTCCGTGCGGCCCCGGGGTCCGACCGTCTGGTCGGCCGCGTCGACCGCCTGGACGAGCTGCTCGCCCGGCTGGCCCGCGAGCGCATCGTCGCCTGAGTCGACCACGGCCCGGCGGACACGGCTCGCTGGACGCCGCCGGCCGGCCACGGCTCGGCCAGGAGCGGGCCGGGTCCGCGCTGCCCCGGACGCACCGAGGGCCCCGTCGACGACGAGGCCCTCGGGCTGCAGCGCGTGCGATCAGTGCGTCGAAGGCTCCTGCTCGACCTCGGGGCGGCCGTCTTCGGACCACAGCGTGTGGAACGTGCCGTCCTTGTCCGTGCGCTGGTAGGTGTGCGCTCCGAAGAAGTCACGCTGCCCCTGGATCAGGGCGGCGGGCAGGCGCTCCGAAGCCAGCGAGTCGAAGTACGACAGCGCCGACGAGAACCCGGGTGCCGGGATCCCCGAGGCAGCTGCGATGCCGACGATGCGGCGCCAGGCGGCTTCGCCCTCGGCGACGGCGTTCGCGAAGTACGGGTCGACGAGCAGGGACGCGAGCTCCGGGTCCTTGTCGTACGCCTCGACGATGCGGTTGAGGAACTGGGCGCGGATGATGCAGCCGCCGCGCCAGATCTTCGCCATGTCCCCGAGAGCGATGTCCCAGCCGTACTCCTTCGCCCCGGCGATGATGAGGTCGAACCCCTGCGCGTAGGCCACGACCTTCGAGGCGTAGAGCGCGGCGCGGACGTCATCGGCGAAGGTGTCGGGCACCTCGGCGATCGACGGGCGCTCCCGCACCGACTCCTGCACCGCAGCGCGCTGCGTCGCGCGTGAGGACACCGCGCGGGCGAACACGGCTTCGCCGATGCCGGACACCGGGATGCCGAGGCCGACCGCGTTCTGCACGGTCCACACACCCGTGCCCTTCGAACCGGCGGCGTCACGGATGACGTCCACGAGCGGCTTGCCGGTGTCGGCGTCCTGCTGCTTGAGGACCTCTCCGGTGATCTCGATCAGGTAGGACTCGAGGTCGCCCTTGTTCCACTCGTCGAACACCTGCACGAGCTGGTCGACGCTGTAGCCACCGACGCGGCGGAGCAGGTCGTACGACTCGGCGATGAGCTGCATGTCGGCGTACTCGATGCCGTTGTGGACCATCTTCACGAAGTGGCCCGCGCCGTCGGTGCCGACGTGCGTGACGCAGGGTTCGCCCTCGGCCACGGCGGCGATCGACTTGAGGATCGGCCCGAGGGTCTCCCATGCCTCGTCCGAGCCGCCGGGCATGATCGACGGCCCGTGCAGCGCCCCTTCTTCACCGCCGGAGATGCCGGTGCCGACGAAGTTGAGGCCCTTCTCCTTCAGGTCGTGCTCACGCCGGATGGTGTCGTGGAAGTTGGCGTTGCCGCCGTCGACGATGATGTCGCCCTCCTCGAACCGGTCGGCGAGCTGCGAGATCACCGCGTCGGTGCCCGTGCCGGCCTGGACCATGATGATCGCGGTGCGCGGCTTCGACAGTGACGCGACGAACCCGTCGATGTCCTCGGACGCGATGAAGCCCATGTCACCGTGCTCGTTCATGAGCTCTTCGGTGCGGGCGTAGGTGCGGTTGTAGACCGCGACGGTGTTGCCTTCGCGCGACGCGAGGTTCCGCGCCAGGTTCGAGCCCATCACCGCGAGGCCGATGACCCCGATGTTCGCCTTGTCGTTGTTCTCTGCCACGTCGACTCCTTCGTGTCTGGACGGCCACCGCCAATCTATGCAGGGCCACGTGTGCTCACCCAGGTCTTCCGCATCCTGTGGATCGCGAGACCCCCTGTTCGTACTGTGGAGGAATGGCCGATGCGACCGTCCTCCAGCCCGTGCTCGTGATGGGGGTCTCCGGATCCGGCAAGTCGACGGTGGGTGAGGCGCTGACCCGTGCACTCGTCGATCGGGGGCAGGCGGCGGAGTTCGTCGACGCGGACGGGCTGCACCCGCAGGCGAACAAGGACAAGATGCACGCCGGCATCCCCCTGACCGACGAGGACCGGCGCCCCTGGCTCGACGCCTGCTCGGCACGCATCGCCGAGGTGCAGCAGTCGGGCTCCCGGTGCGTCATGGCGAACTCGGCGTTGAAGCGCGCCTACCGCGACCGCCTGCGCGAGGACGCCCCGGACCTGTTCATCGCGTTCCTCGACGGCTCGCGTGAGCTCATCGCCGAGCGGCAGAGCCACCGGCACCACGAGTACATGCCGAACTCGTTGCTCGACTCGCAGTTCGCCACGCTCGAGCGTCCCGGACCGGACGAGGCCTCGGCCGCGGTCCCGATCCGCGGATCGGTGGACGAGACGGTCGCCGCGATCCTCGCCGTCCTGCCCTGAGCATCCCGCGCCGGACGGCCTGACCGGCCGTCGGGCCTACTTCCGGCTGAGTTCCGATCGACGGGCGCGGTACTCCTCGGCATCGATCTCGCCGCGGGCGAACCGGTCGGCGAGCACGGATCGCGCGTCGGCGATCGCCCGTCCGGCACCGCGGCGCAGGACTCCGAAGACGAGCGCCCCGATGACGAGCAGGAGCAGGAGCACCGGGAACACGGGGAACCCGTGGGACGGCATCCCGCCGCCGTGCCAGTACGGAGCGGTGGCAGCGAGTGTGGTGAGCATGGGGACCTCCGAGGTCGGTTGCGGTGCCGCGGTCGCGACACGTCAAGGCTGTCGGTCGGGAGGCCCGACCCGCGTCCGCCAGGAGAGCCCACTCCGACCTGCTCCCGCCGGCCCACCCTCGCCCGTTCCTCCACAGGTGGCTACTCCGTCGGGCGTAGTCCACAGGCCCTCCCGGTGCGCGATGTCCTGAGCGAGGCCCGACCGTAGGCTCGCTGCATGACCACCGACACGCGTTCCGACGCCCGCCCGGTGGGTGGACATCGGTTCGCCCGCGTGGGACGGGTGCTGCCGGTGGCGCTCGTGCAGATCGTCGGGACCCTGGTCGCCACCCGGTGGGCCGCCGGCGTCGGTCCCGGTGCCGTCGGTGGTGGTGGCCCACCGTGGACGCAGCGCCTGGGTGACGGCGTCGACCCGGTGTTCCTCGGGCCCCTGGCATGGGTGCTGCTCGTGGGCGGGACCGTCGTCCTGCCCTTCCGGTGGCGGTGGCCGGTCGTGGTCCTGGCCCTGACCCTCGGTACGACGATCGGCTACGCCCTGGTCGTCAGTCCGCGTGGACCGTTCGTCGCGGCGCTGACCATGGCGCTCGCGAACGCCTGGTTCCGCGGACACCGGGTCCCCACCTACGCCGCGGCCGCGGTCGCGACGGTCGTCCTGCCCTCGGCGGACACCCTGACCGGTCGCGCGCCCTTCCCGACCGTCACCACGATGACGCTCTGCCTGGCGTGGCTGACGGTCACCATCGCCGTCACCGAGCTCGTCCGGGTCCGGGTGGCCCGCGCCGCCGACGCCCGTCGTGCCCGACTCGCGGCGGAGCAGCAGCGCGCGGGTGCCGAGCGGGTCCGCATCGCCCGGGAACTCCACGACTCGGTCGCCCACAGCATGTCGCTCATCAACCTGCAGGCGGGGGTGGCCCTGCACCTCGGGGCGGAACTGCCCGAGCAGACGCGGGAGTCGTTGCTGAACATCCGCGACTCCAGCAAGCAGGCGCTCGTGGAACTCCGGACGATCCTCGGCGTGCTGCGAGCCGTCGACGCGCCCTCCGGCACCTCCGACCGGGCCCCGGTCGCCGGCCTCGACCGCGTCCCCGACCTGGTGGACCGCGCCCGCGCAGCCGGAGTGGACGTGGAGCTGCACCTCGAGGGCCCGGTGGACGCCGTCGCCGGCGTGGTCTCGCGCAACGCGTTCCGCATCGTGCAGGAGTCGGTCACGAACGTCATGAAGCACGCAGCCGACCACCGCGCCACGGTCGTTGTCGACGTCGGTGCCGAGGTCGTCGACATCACGGTGACCGACGTCCCGTCGTCCGTCTCGACCGTCGCCGGTGCTCCCCGAGCGGATGAGACGCACCATGGGCGCCGTCCCTCGTCCGGTCTCGCTCGTGCGGCGGGCCCGGACAGCGACGCCGAACGGGTGGACCGCAGCAGCGGCAGCAGTCAGGGCAACGGCCTCGTCGGGATGCGCGAGCGGGCCGCGGCCGTCGGCGGCACCCTCGCCGTCGGACCGACACCCGACGACGGGTGGTCGGTCCGCGCACGCCTGCCCATCGGCGAACCCGCACGCACCGCGACCGTGCAGAAGGAGAGCGACGGATGACCACGCCCGCGACCACCACCACGCCGGATCCGATCCGGGTGGTGTTGGTGGACGACCAGAGCCTCATCCGGGCCGGGCTCCGCGCACTCGTCTCCGCCGAGCCCGGGATGCAGGTCGTCGGTGAAGCGTCCGACGGTGACGCTGCCGTCTCGGTCGCCGCACGGGAGCTGCCCGACGTCGTGCTCATGGACATCCGCATGCCGGGGACCGACGGCCTCGCGGCGACGCGGCGGATCTCCGCGGACCCGGCGCTCGCCGCGGTGCACGTGGTGGTCCTCACGACCTTCGAGGAAGACGACACCGTGTTCGAGGCGATCCGCGGTGGTGCGGCCGGGTTCCTCGTCAAGGACACCGAGCCCGCCGAACTCCTCCGGGCGATCCGCACCGTGGTCGCGGGGGAGTCGCTGCTGTCGCCCGGACCGACCCGTTCCCTCGTCGAGGCGTACGCAGCGCACGCGAAGCCGGCGGCGCTCGCCCCCGAGCTCGACGCCCTGACCGACCGCGAACGCCAGGTCATGCGCCTGGTCGCGAGCGGGCTCACGAACGCCGAGATCGCCGAGCGCCTCTTCGTCAGCCCGGCCACGACGAAGACCCACGTCTCCCGCGCGATGATCAAGCTCGGCGCTCGTGACCGCGCCCAACTCGTGGTCTTCGCCTACGAGACCGGCCTGGTCACCCCCGGGTGGACGGGATGACCGGGAACACCGGGTCGATACCACTGCTCGACGACGTCCTGAGCATCGTCGGTCACCTGACGCCCGACGTCCGTCACACCTGAGCCGGGGCGCCGACCGTGGACACGCGGCCGCCGCCGGTGCCAGGCTCGACACGTGGACGTCGGACGCACCCGCACCGCCGCGGAGGGCCGCCGCGCCCACCTCGAGGAGGAACGACGCCGTGACCGATCCCGCGAACCCGACCCCCGGTGCGACCGACGCCCGACCTGACGGCGGAGGCCCAGCCTCCAGACCGGACACCTGGGCGAGCACGGACCGCGGCCAGCTGCTCGACCGTGCCGAGGTCATCGTCACCAGCCCGGACCGCAACTTCGTCACCCTCAAGCTCACCACCGCCGACGGCGTCACCGGCCTCGGTGACGCCACCCTGAACGGCCGGGAACTCGCCGTCGCCGCGTACCTGTCCGAGCACGTCGTCCCGCTGCTGATCGGCCGAGACGCCAGCCGCATCGAGGACGCCTGGCAGTTCCTGTACCGGTCGTCGTACTGGAGGCGCGGGCCGGTCACCATGGCGGCCGTCGCCGCCGTCGACATGGCCCTCTGGGACATCAAGGCCAAGGTCGCCGGCATGCCGCTGTACCAGCTGCTCGGCGGGGCTTCGCGGACGGGCCTGATGGCGTACGGGCACGCCTCGGGCAAGGAACTGCCGGAGCTCTTCGACTCGATCCGCGAGCACCAGGCCGAGGGCTACCGGTCGATCCGTGTCCAGACCGGCGTGCCCGGGTTGGAGTCGATCTACGGCATCGCCTCGAACCGGACGACCGAGGGCAACACCGGCGTCCGCTACGACTTCGAGCCGGCGCAGCGCGGCTCGTTCCCGGCGATGGAGGACTGGGACACCCGCGCCTACCTGCGGCACCTGCCCACCGTGTTCGAGGCCGTCCGCAACGAGTTCGGCCCGGAACTGCCGCTCCTGCACGACGGGCACCACCGGATGACCCCGATCCAGGCAGCGAAACTCGGGAAGTCCCTCGAGCCGTACGACCTGTTCTGGCTCGAGGACTGCACACCCGCCGAGAACCAGGAGGCGCTGCGGCTCGTCCGGCAGCACACCACGACGCCGCTCGCGATCGGCGAGGTCTTCAACACCGTCTGGGACTTCAAGGACCTCATCCGCGACCAGCTCATCGACTACGTCCGCGGTGCCGTGACGCACATGGGTGGGATCACGCCGCTGCGGAAGACGATGGACTACGCCGCGATGTACCAGGTGAAGTCCGGGTTCCACGGGCCGACCGACATCTCGCCGGTGGGCATGGCCGCCCAGATGCACCTCGGGCTCGCGATCCACAACTTCGGCATCCAGGAGTACATGCAGCACGGGGATCGCACGAACCGGGTGTTCCGACAGTCGTTCACCTTCACGGACGGGTTCCTGCACCCGGGTGACGAGCCCGGCATCGGCGTCTCGCTCGACGTCGACGAGGCCGGGAAGTACCCGTACGAGCAGGCGTACCTGCCCTTCAACCGACTGGCCGACGGCACCGTCCACGACTGGTGAGCCGTTCCCGGGCGTCCCACCGTGGGCGACGGGCAGAGTGGTGACGTGGACTCCGCAGCGCTCGCCGACGTCGCCCGCGACTTGCTGCGCACCGCCCCGGGTGAGTTCGTGGCCGACCGGACGACGCGCCAACGAGCTGTCCGGACTGACGACCGGGAGCTCGCGGCCGCGATCGGGAAGCTGAGGAAGCCCACACCGGCCGCGTGGATCGTCGACCTGCTCGCCTCCGAGAACGCGCTCGACGACGCCGTCGACCTCGGCCCTGCCCTCCGACAGGCCCAGGCCTCCGCCGATCCGCAGCAGATCGCGACGCTCCGCAAGCAGCGGTCCCAGGTCGTGGCGGCGCTCGCCGACGCCGGTGCCGCGCGGGCGGAAGCCGCCGGGCACCCGCCGACCCCCGCCGTGCTCGAACAGGTCCGCGCGACCATCGAGGCCGGCATGGCGGGCCCGCACGCCGGTGCGGCGATCCGCTCAGGACTCCTCCTCCGGCCGCTCGAGAGCGTCGGCTTCGAAGACGTCGACCTGACGGACGCGCTCGCCGTCCCGGACGCCGTCCCCGACGCCTGGTCCGGCAGTGATGCCCCACCGATCCCGATCACGGCCGGGAGGCGCGGGGCACGCCGGTCCCGTGACTCCGGTCCCGCACAGGACGCTCCCGACGAGCCGGACGCCCGGAAGAGCCCCGCCGCCGACGAGGACCAGCGCGACCCCGCAGCCGAGCGTCGCTCCGCACGCGAGGCCGAGGCGGCAGCACGACGGGCCTCCCGGGACGCCGATGCCGCCCTCGACCAGGCGGAGTCCGCCCTCGAGGACGTCGAGGACCGTCGTACCGAACTCCACCGCCGCCGTCGGGACCTCGAGCGGCAGCTCAGCGCCCTCGACCACGAGCGGGCCGACCTCGACGTGGAGGCGGAACGGCTCGGGCAGGAGCGCGACGACGCCGAGGCCGCGAGCGACCGCGCCCGTGAAGCCCTCGTCGTCGCCCGTCGTCACCGGCGTGGAGGCTCCTGACCCGTCCGCTCATCCACTCGGATGAAAGCGGCCACCGGCGCTCGCTCCCGGCCTGACCCCCGCCCTACGCTCGGCGGCATGCTCCTCTTCCTCCGCCGGTGGCTCCGGCACCTCGTGGCCCCGGTGGCCGGTGCGGTGTACCTCGCACTGTGGATCGTCGCCGAGGCCGGTCGCGCGGACCTCACCGGGCACGTCCTCGTGGTGTCGGCCTTCGCGGTCACCATCGGCCTCGCGGGTTGGATGCCGTCGACGAGCCTCGGTCTGGTCGTCGTCATCCCCGTCCTGCAGGCGCTCCGGCTGCTCGACCGTCCGACGAGCACGACCTGGCCCGAGTACCTCGCGATCGCGATCGTCGTCGGCATCATCGGTGCGGGGCGCTCCGGTCTGCTCCGCTGGCTCGCGATCCCGGCGCTCGGCCTCGCGAGTTCCGTGGCGGCCTGGGCGATGGTCGTCCCCACCGTCGCCGACCAGGACGTGTGGGCGTCCTGGACGGCTTCGCGCTCTGGGACGCGGTCGGACCTGGCGTTCCTCGCCCTCGCGATCGCCGGCGCGAGCGGCATCGCCTGGGCCGTCGGGGTCGCGATCGGTGCGACCTGGCGCGTCGGTCTCGCGCGAGTCCGCGTCGTCGAGGCGGAGCAGGAGACGGAGGCCGCCAGCGCCGAACTCCGCGCCGAGCAGGATCGTGCCCGCATCGCGCGGGACGTGCACGACTCGTTGGCGCACTCCCTCGCCGTGGTCGTCTCGCAGGCGCAGGGCGCCGCGGCGCTCACGGTCCGAGACGGACCAGCGGCTACGGCGCTGCAGGACATCGCCGAGGTGAGCCGGACCGCCCTCGGGGACGTCCGCGCCCTCGTCGAGCGGATCCAGGGCACCGGCCAGGAGGCCCGACACGGCCTGGCAGACGTCCCGCACCTGGTCGAGGACATGCGGGAGCTCGGCATGCGGGCCGTGTTCGAGCAGCACGGAGACCCGCGGCCGATCGGGGCCGAGGCCGGGGGAGCGGTGCACCGGATCATCCAGGAGAGCCTGACGAACGTGCTGAAACACCAGGGCCGGGCGGCGTCCGCGCGGGTGGTGCTGGACTGGCGTGGGCCGGGGCTCGGGGTCGTCGTGACCTCCACCGGCAGCAGTCCACTCGTCGCGCTCGACGGTCCGGGGTCCGGCGTGGCCGGCATGCGGGAGCGCGCACGGCTGGTCGACGGTTGGCTGCGCGCCGGGGTCGGCGACGAGGAGCACGAGTACGTCGTGACCGCGTGGTTGCCGACGCTCGGCGGATCGTCGGTACCGTCCGGGACGGCCGCGACCACGGGCCTCCCGGCGGTCGTCGGAGCCGGAGCGGTCGACGCGACCGGACCCGGCGGGACGAGCGCCACCGGAGCGTCCCGGTGACGGCGATCCGCGTCGCCGTCGTCGACGACCAGCGCCTGTTCGCGTCGGGCGTGCGGATGCTCGTCGACGCCCAGGACGACATGACCTGTGTCGGCACCGCTGCCGACGGCGCCGAGGCGCTCGCACTCTGCGCGGCCGAGCGGCCCGACGTGCTGCTCCTCGACCTCCGGATGCCGGTGCTCAACGGCATCGAGACGATGGCGCGCCTGGCGGAGCAGGGCGACGACCGGCCGCGCGTGGTGGCGCTCACGACGATCCGCCGCGACGACGCGGTCCTCGCCGCGCTGCGGGCCGGAGCGGCGGCGTTCCTCACGAAGGACGCGCTGCCCGAGGTGGTCACGGCCACGATCCGTGACGTGCACGAGGGACGACCGGCACCCACGGAGACCGAGGCGCTCGACCTCCTCCGGGCCCAGGGCACCCTCGTCGAGTCCGAGCGGCGGGACGAGGTCCTCGACGCGCTCACGGCTCGCGAGCGCGAGGTGTTCCTGCTCGTCGCCAAGGGGCTCAGCAACCAGGAGATCGCCGCGTCCGTCTTCCTCAGCGAGGCCACGGTCAAGACCCACGTCCGCTCGGTGCTCACCAAGCTCGGGCTCCGGAACCGGATCCAGGTCGTCATCACCGCACACGAACGCGGACTCGTCCGCGCCTGAGACACCGCAGTCCGATCCAGGGGGAACCATGCACATCACCACCACGGCCGCGAAGACCGGCACCCTCGTGCTCGTGCTCGCCGGACTCGGCGGAGCCGTCCTGCACGGCCTACCGGAGCCCGTCGACCACGCCGTCCGACCGACGACCACGAAGGACGTCGCCGCGTGGACGATGCCCCTCGACGGGTACGTGCTCGCGTGGGGACCAGCCTCGTACGCCGAGAACCTCGTCGAACAGCCGTGCCTCCGAGCTGCCGGGATCGACGATCCGCCGCCGTGGGCGACGGTCGCGGGCCTCCGCGCCGAGGACGCCGCGCACGAGACCGCTGCACGAGGGAACCCCGCGCCGGCGCTCGCCGAGACCCGACCGTTGACCGCCGACGAGGCCTCCGCGCGGGGGTACCGCGGTCCGTCCCTCGCCGGCGCGAACAACGAGGGCTTCCGGCGGTGGGGCTTCTCCACGGAGCGCAACGCGGCGTTCGACGCACTCCCGGCGGGGACCGCCGCGCGGTGCATCCGGCAGGCGCGGGCGACGCTCGGTACCGACGCCGACGGAGCGGACCAGGGGGCGGCACTGGTGGCGCAGCGGCTCACCTACCTGGCAGCGGTGGCGGCGCGGTCGGACCCGGCGGTCGTCGCCGCAACTGCCGACTGGCGGTCCTGCCTCGCGGACGCCGCCGTCGGTCCGGTGGCCGGGGGTCTTCCGGCCGACCCGTCGGGGTTGCCGACCGCGTCGATGCGCGCCGTCGACTGGGTGACGGACCTGGACGACGAGGACGTCCCGCGTGCCGAGGTCCGGCTCGCGGAGCAGGACGTGGCCTGCCAGGAATCGACCGGCTACCGGCAGGCCCTGTACGACGCGGAGTGGCGGCGGCTGCTCCGGGTGACGGCGTCCGACGCGGCGGTGCTCGCGGCGGGTTCCCGGAATCAGGCGACCGTGGACAGGCGGGTGGAGGAGGCGATCCGGCGGCTCGCTCCGAAGGCTCCGGCCGGCGTCCGCTGACCTCCGCTGCTCACCACGGACGCGTCGGGCCGTCGGCAGCTGCACCTGGGGGGAGCTGCCGCCGGCTCGGGCGCTCCGGACGGGAGGCACACGGACGACCGCTGTCGGGCCTCCCGTCCGGACGCCCTGACGCGGCACGGTGCGACACGCCCGGGCTGGTACTGGTAGGCTTGCGCACGACTTCGGCGAGGGCCGCGTACGCGCGGCCGTGATCGACGCAGTGGGAGACCCGGCCAGACTCTGGGACCGTTCCTCACGCGTGCACGCGTTCGAGTTGCAACACCACAGACCCCCGATGCCGGCACTCCGGCGTCGTCCCCGACACCAGGAGGCATCATGGCTGACTACACCAAGCTCGCGGCGGAAGTCCGCACCAAGTTCGGCAAGGGTGCGGCCCGCAAGCTCCGCGCCGCCGACAAGATCCCCGCCGTCGTCTACGGCCACGGTACCGAGCCGCAGCACATCAGCCTGCCGGGCCACGAGACGATGCTGCTCGTCCGTACCGCCAACGCGGTCGTCGACCTCGACATCGAGGGTGCGGCCCAGCTCGCCCTCGTCAAGGACGTCCAGCGTGACCCGGTGCGTCAGATCATCGAGCACATCGACCTCGTCGTCCTGCGCCGTGGCGAGAAGGTCACCGTCGACGTCCCCGTGGTCATCACCGGTGAGTCCTTCGCCGGCACGATCCACGTGCAGGACCTCAACACCGTGTCGCTGCTCGTCCTCGCGACGGACATCCCCGAGCACGTCACGGTCGACGTCGAGGGCCTCGAGGACGGCAAGCAGATCGTCGCGTCCGAGCTGACCCTCCCCGAGGGCGCCGAGCTCGAGACCGACCCCGAGGCACTCGTCGTGCAGATCGTCACCCCGCGTGGCACCGCTGACGACGAGGCCGCGGACGAGGCCTCCGCTGAGGCGGGCGCCGAAGCCGGTGCCGAGGGCGGCTCCGCCCCGGTCTCCGAGTAACACCCCTTCGCAGGCATCTGGTCGACGCTGATGGCGACGTGCTCATGACGGGCACCACGTTCGTGGTGGTCGGGCTCGGGAACCCCGGGCCCGACTACTCGGGCAACCGCCACAACGTCGGCCAGATGGTCCTCGATGAACTGGCCGCCCGCATGGGCGCCACGTTCAAGAAGCACAAGACCCCGAACCAGGTCGCCGAGGGGCGCCTGGTGCCGGGAGGCCCGAAGCTCGTCCTCGCGAAGCCCGGGTCGTTCATGAACACCTCCGGGGGACCGGTCTCGGCCGTCCTCGGCTTCTACAGCGTCTCGCCCGCGGACCTGATCCTGGTCCACGACGAGCTCGACCTGCCCTTCGACACCGTGCGCCTCAAGGGCAACGGCGGACACGGCGGGCACAACGGCATCCGCGACGTCATCAAGGCGACGAACACGAACGAGTTCGCGCGGGTGCGGGTCGGCATCGGTCGTCCTCCCGGACGCCAGGACCCGGCCGACTACGTGCTGCGCGACTTCTCCGCGGCCGAGAAGAAACTGCTGCCGAACCTGTTGGCCGACGCCGCCGACGCGGTCGAGGCGATCGTGACCGACGGGCTGCTCGCGGCCCAGCAGCGCTTCCACGCCCCGGCATGACCACCGCGGTCGTGCTCGCGACGAGCCCCCTCGCGATGGGCACGATCATCGTCGTCGCGGTCGTGGGCCTCACGCTCGTCGGGACGGCGCGCTTCCTCGGCCGCCGTGCGGCCGTGCAGGCTCGCGAGAGCGAGCCGACGACCCCGCCGGACGACCTGGAGCCCGGCAGCTCCTGACCCCGGACCGGTCGGGAGGCCCGTCCCGACTCCGCCAGGCGCCTCCTGTTCGCCCGTCGCGCACGGGGCCACCGCTGTCGGGGGCCGCCGGTACCATCGTGTGAGTGACGATCTCGGGCCTCATCCCTGCGCTCTCGCGCGCCTCCTCCTTCGATCGTGCGCTCCGTGCCGCTCCTCGCGACGCCGACTTCTCGGTCGTCGACGGGCTCCGCGTGCCGCTGTTCGCCGCGCTCCTGGCCGCTCGCACCGGTCCGCAGTGCGCCTTCGTCATCACCGCCACCGGCCGTGAAGCCGAAGCGGTCCGTGACGCCCTGAGCTGCACGATCCTGGATGCCGACGTGCTCGAGTTCCCGGCGTGGGAGACCCTGCCGCACGAGCGCCTCAGCCCCAGCCCGCAGACCGTCGGCACCCGCATCGCGACGCTCCGCGCACTGCAGCGCTGGCAGGACACGCCGGTCGACGAGCGTCGCACGACCGTCGTCGTCGCCAGTGTCCGGGCCGCGCTGCAGCCGATCGCCGACAACCTCACCGAGCTCGCCCCGGTCGTCCTGCACACCGGGTCGCGGGGCAACGACCTCAGCCGACTCGCGTCGCAGCTCGTCGACCTGGCCTACGCCCGCGTCGACCTCGTCACCCGCCGTGGCGAGTTCGCCGTCCGCGGTGGCATCCTCGACGTCTTCCCGCCGACCGCCGACCACCCGGTGCGCGTCGACTTCTTCGGCGACGAGATCGACGGTGTCAAGGCCTTCTCGGTGGCCGACCAGCGTTCGACGGAGGACGACCTCGGCTCGGTCGAGCTCACCGCCTCCCGCGAACTGCTGCTGAGCGAGGACGTCCGGCAGCGGGCACGCGAGATGCTGCACGAGTTCCCGAACCTGTCGCAGATGCTGGCGAAGGTGTCCGAGGGGATCCCGGTGGAGGGCATGGAGTCCCTCGCACCCGCACTCGTCCGGAAGCTCGTGCCAGTCACGCACTACCTGCCCGACACAGCGACGATCGCGGTGTTCTCGCCCGAGCGGGTCAGCGGTCGTGCGCACAGCCTGGCCGAGACCAACCAGGAGTTCCTGCAGGCAGCCTGGAGCGCCGCGGTCGCCGGGGCGCAGGCACCGATCGACCTCGACGCCGGCAACTTCATGACGGTGCAGCAGCTCAGGAACACCCGCGGGCAGCGCACCTGGTGGACGGTGTCGCCCTTCGACTCCGGGGCCGACGAACCGATCACCGACTCCGACGCCGTCGCCGAGGCGGGGGAGTACATCCGCGTTCCGGGTGAGGCGATCCCGAGCTTCGCGGGCAGCGCCGACGGAGCCGTTGCCCACGTCAAGGAGCTCACTGCCGACCAATGGGCCGTCGTGGTCACCGCGCAGGGGCAGGGGCTCGTCGAGCGTGCCGTGCAGGTGCTGGCCGACGCCGGGGTGGCCGCACGCGCCGGGGCGTTGGACGGGCCTCCCGAACCGGGTGTCGCCATCGTCACGACCGCCAGTGTCGAGCACGGGTTCGCCGTCGCCGACCCGCGCATCGCGCTGCTCAGCGAGGCCGAGTTCTACGGCCGGAGCGTCCAGCAGGGTGCCCGGACCGTCAAGAAGCTCGCGAGCCGTCGCAAGAACGTCGTCGACCCGCTGCAGCTCAAGCCGGGCGACGTCGTCGTGCACGCGACGCACGGCATCGGCAAGTTCGTCGAGCTCGTCAGCCGAGAGGTGAGCTCCGGCGGCCGGAACGCCGTGAAGCAGCAGCGCGAGTACCTGGTGCTCGAGTACGCGCCGTCGAAGCGGAACTACCCGGGCGACAAGCTCTTCGTGCCGACCGACCAGCTGGACCAGCTCTCGCGGTACGTCGGTGGCGAGAACCCGACCCTGTCGAAGATGGGCGGCTCGGACTGGTCTGCCGCGAAGTCGAAGGCGCGCAAGGCCGTCCGCGACATCGCGGTCGACCTCGTGAAGCTGTACTCGGCGCGGATGGCGTCGAAGGGTCACGCGTTCGGCCCGGACACCCCGTGGCAGCGCGAGCTGGAAGAGGCCTTCCCGTTCGCTGAGACCGCCGACCAGCTGACCACGATCGACGAGATCAAACGCGACATGGAGAGCCCCATCCCGATGGACCGGCTGCTCTCCGGCGACGTCGGTTACGGCAAGACCGAGGTCGCGATCCGTGCCGCGTTCAAGGCCGTGCAGGACGGCAAGCAGGTCGCGGTCCTGGTGCCGACGACGCTGCTCGTCCGTCAGCACATGGAGACGTTCCAGGAGCGCTTCGCCGGGTTCCCGGTGAACCTGCGCGCCCTGAGCCGGTTCCAGACCGACAAGGAGACCAAGGAGACGCTCGCGGGGCTGGCCGACGGCACGGTCGACATCGTCATCGGCACGCACCGGATCCTGTCCCAGAACGTGCAGTTCAAGGACGTCGGGCTGGTCATCATCGACGAGGAGCAGCGCTTCGGCGTCGAGCACAAGGACCAGCTCAAGAAGCTCAAGACCAACGTCGACGTCTTGGCGATGTCCGCGACGCCGATCCCGCGCTCGCTCGAGATGGCGGTGACCGGCATCCGCGAGATGTCGACGCTCGCGACGCCGCCGGAGGACCGGCATCCGATCCTCACGTTCGTCGGTCCGCAGTCCGACCTGCAGGTCGCCGCCGCGATCAAGCGCGAGATGCTCCGTGAGGGGCAGGTGTTCTACGTGCACAACCGCGTCAAGGACATCCAGTCCGTCGCCGCGCACCTGGCCGAGATCGTGCCGGACGCGCGGATCGGTGTCGCGCACGGGCAGATGGCGGAGGGCACGCTCGAGCAGGTGATGGTCGACTTCTGGGAGCGCCGCTTCGACGTCCTGGTGTCGACGACGATCATCGAGACCGGTCTGGACATCGCGAACGCGAACACCCTGATCATCGACAAGGCCGACAAGTACGGGCTGTCGCAGCTGCACCAGCTCCGCGGCCGTGTGGGTCGTGGACGCGAGCGCGGCTACGCGTACTTCCTCTACGACGCCGAGAAGCCGCTGTCCGAGACCGCCCAGGACCGCCTCGAGACGATCGCGGCGAACAACGAGCTCGGCGCCGGCATGCAGGTGGCGATGAAGGACCTCGAGATCCGCGGCGCCGGCAACCTGCTCGGCGGCGAGCAGTCCGGCCACATCGCGGGCGTCGGCTTCGACCTGTACCTGCGGATGATCGGCGAGGCGGTGTCGCAGTTCCGCGGCGACGTCGCCGAGGGGCAGACCGAACTCCGGCTCGAGATCCCGGTCGACGCGCACATCCCGGACGACTACGTCGAGTCCGAGCGCCTGCGCCTCGAGGCTTACCAGAAGCTCTCGGCTGCGTCGGCTCCGGCCGCCCAGGCCGAGGCGATCGACATGGTCCTCGACGAGCTCACCGACCGCTACGGCACGCCGCCGCAGGCCGTGCTCACCCTGATCGAGGTCTCCCGTCTCCGCCGGATGGCGCAGCAGGTCGGCCTGTCCGACGTCGTCGTGATGGGCTCGAACCTGCGCGTCGCCGGCAAGGAACTGGCGGACTCCGCGCAGGTGCGTCTGAAGCGGATGTTCCCGGGAGCGCGCTGGTTCCCGCAGCAGGACGCGGCGAGCATCCCGGTGCCGAAGCCGCACGGCGAGACGCTGCCGGACGACGCCCTCATCGGCTGGGTGGAGAGCATCCTCACCGCCGTCTACGGGGCGCCGGCGCGCGAAGAGGCGTCGACCGTCTGACCGTCTGCACCCCTGACGGACGGGAGGCCCGTGGCGGATCCGCCACGGGCCTCCCGTCCGTCATCGGTCCTGCTACTCGGTGGCTTCGGCTTCGGAGAGCTCGCGACGCTGGCGGTAGCGACGGGCGCGGACGGAGACGACGATCGCGGAGGCGACCATCGCGATGCCCGAGCCGACGAGCACGGCGAGGACGCCCTCGTCGACGATCTCCTGGTTCGCGGCGAACGCCAGCTCGTTCATGAGCAGCGACACGGTGAAGCCGATGCCGCCGAGCACTCCGACGGTCATCACCGAGCCGAACGACAGCGTCGACCGGCCGGGGCCGCGGAAGACCCGACCGGCGATCGTGCCGAAGAGCGTGATGCCGATGACCTTGCCGATCGGCAGCGCGAGGACGACACCCCAGAAGGTCGGCGAGAGCTCGGCGATCCCGACGGCGGGGATGACCACCGCCGCGGAGACGAACGCGAACACGGGCAGGACGATCGCGTTCGACCACGGCTCGACCTGCTCGTGCAGCGTGCCACCCGGACGTCGGGGCAAGACGAGCCCCAGCGCCACCCCGGCGATCGTGGCGTGCACGCCGGAGTGGTACACGAGCCACCAGGTGACCAGGCCGATCAGGACCATCGCGACGATGAGGAACGGCTGCGCACGGCTACCGGGGCGCAGACGACGGCCGAGCACCGCGAACAGCACGAGCAGGACCGCGGCACCACCGAGTGCCAGGAAGTCGGTGCCGTGCGCGAAGACGACGGCGATGATGACGATCGCGATGAGGTCGTCGAGGACGGCGAGGGCCAGCAGGAACACCCGGATCGTGGAGGGCAGTCCGCGGCCGAACATCGCCAGGACCCCGAGCGCGAACGCGATGTCCGTCGCGGTCGGGATCGGCCAGCCGTGCGTGTACTGCGTGCCGGACGTGACGAGCAGGTAGACCAGCGCCGGGACGAGCACGCCGCCGACGGCCGCGATCGCGGGGACCACGGCGGTCTTCGGGTTCGCGAGCTCCCCGGCCACCAGCTCGTGCTTGAGTTCGACGGCCACGAGCAGGAAGAAGACCGCGAGCAGACCGTCGCTGACCCAGTGCGCGATCGACAGGTCCAGGCCGATCGCTCCCCACGGGGTGTGCCAGTCGAGGCCGCGCTCCAGCCCGGGGCCGAGCGCGGTGTTCGCGACGACCAGGCCGAGGACGGCGGCGGACAGCAGCGCGATGGCGCTGAAACGAGGGGAACGGACGAAGGAGGGCATGCGTCTCCGGAGGCGATCGGGTACGGGGAACAGATCGTCGACCAGACTTCCCGACACGCCTCGACCATCGTACCGGGTGGACCCTGATGTCCGATCCGTGCGGAGCGGACGGTGGCAGCATGGCGTCATGACTTCCGTTGACGAACTCGTCGCCGTCGTGGACCGCCTGCTCGACCCGGAGCACGGATGCGTCTGGAACCGCGAGCAGACCCACGCGAGCCTCGCCCGGTACGCCGTGGAGGAGACCTACGAGCTGGTCGACGCCATCGACGGCGACGACACCGACGAACTGCGTGAAGAGCTCGGCGACGTGCTCTACCAGGTGGTGTTGCACGCCGGGATCGCCGCGCACGAGGGACGGTTCGACCTGGACGACGTCGCCGACACCGTCCGCGAGAAGATGCAGCGCCGCCACCCGCACGTGTTCGGCGACGAGGAGGCGCACACGGTCGAGGACGTCGTCCGCGTCTGGCGCGCCGCGAAGGCCGCGGAGAAGGCCGGACGCAGCAGCGTGTACGCGGGGGTGCCGCGGGCGATGCCGCCACTCGAGCGTGCCGTGAAGCTCTTCGAACGGCTGGAGGAGCGCGGCGAGCTGCACGCGGCGGTGGCCTCGGTGACGGACGGCAGTGTCGTCGAGCAGGCCGGCAGGTCGGACGCGGGCGACGCGGGTACGACCACGCAGCAGCCGTTCGGCAGCCGCGTGGACGTCGCCTGGGGAGCGGGGATGCTCGCCGAGGTGGCGGTGGTGCACGAGCAGGGCGTCGACCCGGTCGCGAGCCTGCGGGCGGCGGTGGCGCTGCTGGAGACGGCGGCTCGCCAGGCGGAGCAGGCGCTGGCCGGGCAGGAGCCGCAGGCGCAGGCCGGGCAGGAGCCGCAGGCACTGTCCGGGCAGGAACCGCAGGCGCTGGCCGGGCAAGAACCGGAGGCGCAGACGCAGCAGGGCGAGGAGGAGCGGGCGTCCTCCTAACCCGAAAAAGGAGGACGCCCGCGAGCGGGAGAAGACGTCGCCAGGGAGCAACGTCGTCAGGGGATCCCGCTCGAACCGCGTGGGCGATTGCAGCACTTGCCCCCGCTGACGACCGACGAGTGGATCAGGCACCCATCGGCCGAGGTTCTGGATGAAGCATATCAGCGGACACCACTCGGCTGCAACCGGGCTCCGTGCTCTGCGAGAATCGACGGCATGGCGACGACCGTGACGGCCCCCCGGGGCATGCGAGACCACCTCCCCGCGGACAAGTCCCGGCGCGAGCACGTGCTCGGGGTCATCCGGGGCGTGTACGCACGCCACGGGTTCGACGAGATCGAGACGCCCGTGCTCGAGGACGCCGCCCGGCTGCATTCGGGACTGGGTGGCGACAACGAGAAGCTCGCGTTCGCGGTGATGAAGCGTGGCCTGACCACCGACGACCTCCAGCGGGCCGGAGCGCCCCTGGACCTCGCCGACCTCGGCCTCCGGTTCGACCTGACCGTCCCGCTCGCCCGCTTCTACGCGTCGCACCGCGCCGAGCTGCCCGCCGTCTTCCGCGCCGTGCAGATCGCGCCGGTCTGGCGGGCTGAACGGCCGCAGAAGGGCCGGTACCGCCAGTTCGTGCAGTGCGACATCGACATCCTCGGAGAGCCCGGGCAGCTGGCCGAGATCGAGCTGATCCGCGCGACCACGGCGGCACTCGACGCCCTGGGAATCGCCGGTACCTCGATCCGCATCAACGACCGCCGCATCCTGCTCGCGCTCCTCGCCTCGTGGGGGATCACGGAGCAGGCCGCGGCCGACCGGGCCCTCATCACCGTCGACAAGCTCGACAAGATCGGGCCGGACGGCGTCGCGAAGGAGCTGGGCGAGTCGCTGGACCTCGACGGCGCCGGACTCGCGGACACCATCCGCGCGCTCGAGTCCGCCGACTGGGACAGCGTCCGCGGCGCCGCGTGGCTGGACGCCGACGCGTTCGCCGACCTCGAGCGGCTGCGGGCAGCCCTCCCGGGCGTGGACCTGCGCTTCGACCCGACGCTCGTGCGCGGCATGGGCTACTACACGGGCACGATCTTCGAGGTCGCGCACCCGGACTTCGGGTACAGCCTGGGCGGTGGCGGGCGATACGACGGCATGATCGGTCGCTTCCTGGGCCAGGACGTGCCGGCGGTCGGGTTCTCGCTCGGGTTCGAACGGCTCGTCGACCTGGTCACGTTGCCGGACGCCGACGCGGACGACGCCGTCGTGCTCGTGTACGACAAGGACGTCGACCCGGTGCGCCTCGCCGCCCTCAAGACGGAGGCCCTCGGGTCGCACCACCGCGTGCGTCTCGAGAAGCGCACGAAGAACATGAAGAACCTGCTCGCCGGCCTGGTGGAGCAGGGCTTCGGGTCGTTCGCCACGGTGGACGCCGAGACGACGACGCTCGACGGCGTCGCGTTCCGGCCGCTCGCCTGATCGACGCCCACCGGTCATCCACAGGCCGCCGTCGTCCGAGACCGGCGTCGCTAGGATCGACCGTGAACCACAACAACCCAACGACAGGGAGTACCAAGTGGCAGTGATCGATGCCGTAGGCGCACGCGAAGTCCTCGATTCCCGAGGCAACCCGACGGTCGAGGTCGAGGTCCTCCTGGATGACGGCGTCGTCTCGCGTGCGCTCGTCCCCTCCGGTGCCTCCACCGGTGCCTTCGAAGCGTATGAACTGCGTGACGGCGACGACTCGCGCTACGGCGGCAAGGGTGTGCTCAAGGCCGTCGAAGCCGTGCTCGACGAGATCGGCCCGGCGCTCGAGGGCTTCGACGCCACCGACCAGCGCCTCGTCGACGCCGCGCTGATCGAGCTCGACGGCACCGAGAACAAGTCCCGCCTCGGCGCGAACGCGATCCTCGGCGCCTCGCTCGCCGTCGCCCGTGCCGCCGCCGACTCGGTCGACCTGCCGCTGTTCCGCTACCTCGGTGGCCCGAACGCGCACACGCTGCCGGTCCCGCTCATGAACGTCGTCAACGGCGGTGCCCACGCGGACACCAACGTCGACATCCAGGAGTTCTTCCTGGTGCCCTACGGTGCCGAGTCCTTCTCGGAAGCGCTCCGCTGGGGCGTCGAGACCTACCACGCCCTCAAGGGCGAGCTGAAGAAGCAGGGTCTCGCGACCGGCCTCGGTGACGAGGGTGGTTTCGCCCCGGAGCTCGCGTCGAACCGTGCGGCGCTCGACTTCCTGCTCGCCGCGATCGAGAAGGCCGGCTTCACCCCGGGCAAGGACATCGCGCTGGGCCTCGACGTCGCCAGCACCGAGTTCTTCCACGACGGCAAGTACGCGTTCGAGGGCAAGCAGCTCTCCAGCCAGGAGTTCACGCAGTACTTCGTCGACCTGGCGCGTGACTACCCGCTCGCCACGATCGAGGACCCGCTGGCCGAGGACGACTGGGAGGGCTGGACCCACCTGACCGCCGAGCTCGGCTCGAAGCTGCAGATCGTCGGCGACGACCTGTACGTGACGAACCCGAAGCGCCTGCAGCGCGGCATCGACGAGAAGGCCGGCAACTCGATCCTGGTGAAGGTGAACCAGATCGGCACGCTGACCGAGACCCTCGACGCGGTCTCGCTCGCGCAGCGCCACGGCATGACGGCGATCCTGTCCCACCGCTCCGGCGAGACCGAGGACACCACGATCGCGGACATCGCGGTCGCGGTCGACGGCGGCCAGATCAAGACCGGTGCGCCGGCTCGTTCGGACCGTGTCGCGAAGTACAACCAGCTCCTCCGCATCGAGGAAGAGCTCGGCGACGCCGCGGTCTACGCCGGCCGCTCGGCGTTCCCGCGCTCGGCTTCGCTGTAACCAGCACCTCCGGAACGCCGTCCTCCCGCCGGGAGGGCGGCGTTCCGCCGTGTCGGGCCGGTGCGTTCCCGGGAGGCGGGTCGAGCCTCCCGACCGAGACGCCCCCGTCTGCCCGAGACGCCCCCGTCTGCTCGAGACGCCCCCGTCTGCTCGAGACGCCATCGTCTGCTCGAGACGCCGCGAATCCCGGCGGCGTCTCGCGGACTCCGCGGCGTCTCGCGGCCGCCCCGGCGTCTCGGTGCACGGCCGTGCTTCGGCGCGGGAGCCCGGGGAGGCGAGCCGACGGGAGGCGAGCCGACGGGAGGCCCGGGGCGCGCCTCCCGGCCGGCCGCGGTCCCTGAGAGGGTCCGGCACACGCGCGTGCCGGAGTGGCGCACCGCCGGCACCGCGTTATCGTCGACGGGTGCCCAGCCAGAAGCCCCGAGTCCGCCGCGTTCCCGTGGCGATGCCCGAGGGAGCCGCCTCCGCGCAGCCCTGGTACCGCTCGCTGCACTTCTCCGGCTTCAGCCTGCTGATGCTCGCGATCATCGTGCTGTTCGTCGTCGTCCTAGCGCCGTCGCTCCGGACCCTCGTGCAGCAGCAGGAGCAGATCGCCGGCATGCAGCGGCAGGTGGCGGCGCAGAAGGCCGACGTGGCGCAGAAGAAGCACGACCTGGCCCGCTGGGACGACCCGGCGTACATCGAGGCGCAGGCTCGCGACCGTCTGCTCTACGTGTACCCGGGCGAGGAGAGCTACCTCGTGATGGGGGCCGAGAAGGGCACCACGGCGACACCGCCGCCCACCACCGAATCCGGCACCCCGGTCAGCTCCACCGTGCAGACCCCGAAGGTGGACTGGGTGCAGTCGCTGCTGTCCTCCGTCATGCAGGCCGGTCTGTCCGACGAGACCCGCAGCGAACTCGAGCGTACGGGCAGCACGGACAGCGACTCGTCACGGAAGTAGGGTCGGCGCGCGGAGTCCGGTAGGCTCACGTCCCCGTGACGACCCCTCCGTTCGACCCGCCGACCGCCCACGACGTCGCGGTGGTGTCCGCTCAGCTCGGACGTCCCGCTCGTGACGTCATCGGCATCGCGGCGCGCTGCGTCTGCGGCAACCCGACGGTCGTGTCCACGAAGCCGCGCCTCGGCAACGGCACCCCGTTCCCGACGCTGTACTACCTGTGCCACCCCGCCGCCACCGCGGCGGTGAGCACCCTCGAGGCGAACCAGGTCATGCCCGAACTGGCCGCGCTCCTCGAGGACCCCGACACCGCTGAGCAGTACCGCCGCGCACACCAGGCGTACCTCGACGACCGCGAGTCGATCGAGCACGTCGAGGAGATCGTGGGCATCAGCGCGGGCGGCATGCCCACCCGCGTCAAGTGCCTGCACGCGCTCGTCGGTCATGCCCTCGCCGCCGGCCCCGGCGTCAACCCCATCGGCGACCTCGCGCTCGAGCGCGCGGACTGGTCGCCCTCCCGGTGTGTGTGCCGGGCATATGATGAGGATGCAGACGCCGGAGTCGGGGCGGGTGGCGGCGAGAACTGACCAGCCTCCCAGCAGCTCACCCCACCCCAAGGAGAACACGAACCGTGCCCAAGATCCTCGTCGTCGGCGGCGGTTACGCCGGCTTCTACACCGCCTGGAAGCTCGAGAAGCACCTTCGCAAGGGCGAAGCCGACGTCGTCATGGTGGACCCGCTGCCGTACATGACGTACCAGCCGTTCCTTCCGGAGGTCGCGGCCGGTTCCATCGAGCCGCGTCACGCCGTGGTCTCGCACCGCCGCCACCTCAAGTCCACGCGCGTCGTCACCGCGAAGGTCACCGCGGTCGACCACGCGAACAAGACCGCGACGATCACCCCCGAGCTCGGCGAGCCGTGGGAAGAGTCCTACGACCAGATCGTCATGACGGCCGGCGCCGTGTCCCGCACGTTCCCGATCCCGGGCGTCGCGGACGAGGCCATCGGCCTGAAGACCATCGAAGAGGCCGCCGCGATCCGCGACAAGATCCTCACCAACTTCGCCAAGGCCGCGAACCTGCCGGCCGGCCCCGAGCGTCAGCGTCTGCTCACGGTCGTCGTCGTCGGTGGTGGCTTCGCCGGCATCGAGGTGTTCGCCGAGCTCCGTTCCTTCGTGTCGGACCTGCTCAGCAGCTACCCGCAGATCGCCTTCGAGGACACGCACTTCCACCTGGTCGAGGCGATGGGCCGCATCATGCCCGAGGTCTCGCTCGAGACCTCGCACTGGGTGCTCAAGAACCTCGCCGAGCGCGGTGCCACGGTGCACCTCGAGACCCAGCTGGCCTCGGCCGTGGGCGGCGTCTGCCAGCTCAAGGCCAAGGACGAGTCGATCGAGGTCATCGAGTCCGACCTGATCATCTGGACCGCCGGCGTGATGGCGAACCCGATGGTCAAGGGCACCGACTTCCCGCTCGAGCCCCGCGGCCGCATCACCGTGCAGCCCGACCTCCGCATCGTCGACGAGGGCACCGTCATCGCCGACGCCTGGGCCTGCGGCGACGTCGCAGCCGTCCCGGACCTCACCGGTGGTGGCGTCGGCGGCATGTGCGTCCCGAACGCCCAGCACGCCGTCCGTCAGGCCAAGCAGCTGGCCAAGAACCTCGTCGCCACGATCCGCGGCGAGGCGACGGTCGACTACAAGCACGAGAACCTCGGCGCAGTCGCGGGCCTCGGTCTCGGCATCGGCGTGTTCCAGTCCGGCAAGTTCGCAATGAAGGGCTTCCTCGCCTGGGGTGCCCACCGTGGTTACCACGGCCTGGCCATGCCGTCGTGGGAGCGCAAGATCCGTGTCGTCGGCGACTGGGTCGGCAACTTCTTCCTGGGCCGCGACATCGCGTCCCTCGACGACCGCGAGACCCCCCGCGCCGCCTTCGAGGCCTGGGCCTCCCGCCCGAAGCCGGCCGTCGAGGCCGCTCCGGAAGCGGAGTCGCCGGCCGCCGGCCAGCCCGCCGGTGCAGCCGGTCCCGCCTACGCGACGCCCGCCGAGGACGTCTCGAAGGAAGCCGAGCCCGTCGCTGCCGGTGAGTCGGCGAAGACCGAGTAGGCACCGCACGCACGCAGTCGAGAGGGCGGTCACCCGATGGGTGGCCGCCCTCCGGCGTCGGTAGGCTGTCCCGGGCCGACCGTCACGGTCGTGCGCCCCCGTGGCCCAATCGGTAGAGGCATGCGACTTAAAATCGTCGAGTTGTGGGTTCGAGTCCCACCGGGGGTACGAGCACGGACGGGTAGGCGACTCAACATCGTCGAGTTGTGGGTTCGAGTCCCACCGGGGGTACGAGGACCGGGCGGGCAGCGCCGTCGGAACGCCACCACTCGTTACGCTGACCCTGTGGTCGGGATCGGGAGTGCGCTGACGAACCTCCGGGACGCCCTCCGGCGACCCGAGGCCCACGTCGAGGTCATCGACGGTGAGACCGTCCCGATCGGCATGCTCCTCGGTACGCTCGGCACCCTGCTGCTGGACGCCGGCAGCTCCGTCACCGACGTCCGGTCCGCGCTCGAGAAGACCCGCGACGCCGCCGGTGTCGGCGACGGTCTGGCGATCGGCGTGCTGCCGGCGCTCGTGATCGTCAGCGAGACGGCGACCGGCGCCGCCACCATCGTCAACGCCGAGGGCATCGAACTGTCGTTCCGCCAGTCGGCGCGCGCCAACCGTCTGGTCCTCGGCCTGGAACGCGGCGCGATCGCGCTGGCCGAGATCCCGGCCCGTGTCCGCAGCATCCGGCAGGGCACCCGTCCGCCGGCGCCGCTGCCGTGGGTGCTCGGCAACGCGCTGACGTCGGCCGGGCTCGCCGTCGTGTTCCGGGTCCCGTGGTGGGCGGTGCTCGTGGCCCTCGTCGTCGGGGCGCTGGTCGGGGTGATCGGGCTGCTGCTCCGACGCTTCCGGGAGGCCGTCGCCGTCGTCCCGTTCCTGGCGGCCTTCTGTTCGACCGCGGTCGTCGGGCTCGTCGCGGCGAGCACCGGGTTCGACCACGTCCCCCTCTACGCCGTCTGCGCGCCGGTCGCGGTGTTCGTGCCGGGAGCGCTCATCACCAACGCGCTGCTCGAACTCACGGCAGCCGACATCGTCACCGGTTCGGCGCGGCTGATGCAGGGGCTCATCATGCTCGGCTTCATGGCGGCGGGCATCGCGGCCGGTAGCGCCGTCACCGGGTTGCGCGTCGACCCGACGTCCGCGGCGCTCGTCGGCGAGGTCGCCGGCATCGGCACGGACCGCGCGGGCTGGGAGGCGGTCCCGGCCCTCTGGGTGTCGTGGGTCGCCGTCGTGGTCCTGGCGACCGGCATCAGCCTGGTCTTCGGCTCGGGATGGCGGCTCACCGCGGCCTCGGTCGTCGTGATGGTCACCGCCTACGCGGTCGTCTCGTGGCTGACCCCGTTCAGCGGCAGCGTCGTCGCGACCGGCCTGGCCGCGGCACTGCTCTTCGTCGCGACGCGCGTGCTGGAGCGGATCGTGCCGGTCATCCCGGCGACGGTGTCGTTCCGACCCGCGTTCCTGCTGCTCGTCCCGGGCACGGTCGGCCTGGTCGCGGTGGCGACCTTCGACGCCGGAGCGCTCGCGACGCCGCTCGCGACGTTCGTCAGTCTCTGCGTCGGCACGAAGATCGGTGGCCTCCTGCCCGGCCTGTTCGCCCGCTCGGCCCCCACGCACTGAGCGCGGTCCCGGGACACCGCCGACGGCGGACGGGAGGCCCGTGGCGGGCTCTTGCGGAGCCTCCCGGCAGACAGACAGACAGGCAGACGGACAGACAGGCAGGCAGACAGACAGGCGAGGTGACCGGCCGCAACGGCAACCGTCGCCGGGCCCGTCAGGACCGGATACCGGCCCCGGCGAACCGGAGCCACGCCCAGGCGGCCGCGGCCGCCACGAGCACCACGCCGACCCCGGTGGCCATGGCGCCGACCGGGACGTGGGTGCCGGCCGTGCCGGAGTAGACCGCCGCGGCCAGGCCGACGCCGACCGCCGTGAGGGCCGCGTACCTCGGTCGTGAGACAGAGGCGAGCGCGGCGCCCGCGGTCCCCCGGAGCGGCAGCAGCGTCACGACGAGCGAACCGAGCCCACCGACGCAGAGTGTGCTGGCGAACTCGGAGACGAGCGACCCGGCGAACCCGGAGGCCGGGGTGACGCTGTGCAGCACCCATCCGACGACCGCGAGGACGAGCAGTGCCACCGAGCGCCAGGTCGCACTCCGCGCACACGCGGCGAGGCCCCGTCCGAGGTGCATGGCGGCGGTACCCACGTCGGTGCGGGCGACCGGGACGAGGAGGACCCCGACGACGAGGGCGGGGGAGAGGTCGGCGGCGCGTGTCAGCCCGCTCGCCAGGACCGCGGCGAGGAGCAGGCCGGGGGACAGCCGGAACGTGACCGTGTGTCGGTCCTCGCCCGCGGTCCAGCGGGTGGCGAGGACGACCCCGGCGCTGAGCACCGCGACGCCGGCGACGACGCCGATCGCGAGACGGACGTAGCGGGCCTCCAGCGCGATGCCGGTGCCCAGGAGCGTGAGCACCCCGGCGACGGCGATCCCGAGGGTGATCGTCACCCAGCTCGCCACGGCGTCGTCGCCGTGGCGACGTTCGGAGCGGGTGCGGTTGCGGCCGGTGAACCGGGCGGCCCGCAGCGGCACCCGTTCGCGGAGGGCGCCGGCGAGGACGCGGACCGGGCCGGCGACGAGCAGGAGGAACACGGCGGCGACGCCGGCCGCGACGGCGAGGGTGCGCCACGAGGACGCGGACTGGATGGTGGGCACGGCGTGGTCGTACCCGGTGGCGACGGTCCAGTCACCGGCGGGACCCGTCCAGTCGGGACGGCCGCCGTGGCTGCCGGAACCGCCAGCGCCACCGCCGGGCAGCGCGCTGCCGGACGTACCGTCGTCACTCGACCCGGTTCCGGGCGTGCCGATGCCGGACCCATGGGTCGTACCGGAGCCCGATCCGTGGGCCGGACCGGTGCCGCTGCCGTGGGGACCGCCGCCGTGCGCGCCGCCGCCACCTCCGGCGCCGCTGCCGGGGGTGGTGCCGGGGGAGCTGGCGGCCGGGGCGACGGAGGCGCCCCGGGAGACGCGGAACACGACGGCGGTCGCCGCGGACGAGGTGTTGCCCGCTTCGTCCTGGGCGACCGCACGGGCCACGTGCGACCCGGCGCGGAGGCTGTCGGCTGCGCGGCAGGACCACGATCCGTCCCCGGCGACGGACGCCCGGCAGACCGCGGTCGAGTCGACGTAGGCGGTGACGACGTTGCGCGGCTCGGCCGTCCCGGCGATCCGGACCCGCTGCGCGCTGCCCGCGGCTGATCCAGCCGGCGCGGTGATCCGTGGCGCGGCCGGGGCGGTCCGGTCGACGACGAGGGTCCTCGCGGCCGAGGCGGCACTCCGGAGGTCCGATCGGTAGCCGGTCGCGGTGCTCGCGGTCTGCGTGGCATTGACACTGACGCTGCCCTCGGCCGGTGCGCCCGGGCCGGTGCCCCATCGAGCCGACCAGGTGCCGGCCGCCGTGACGACCGCGGTGAGCGCGGCGGAGGAGCCGGCCCGAGCGACGGTCACGGTGGCACCAGGGTGGCCCGTGCCGGTGACGGTCCCCGTGGTCGGGCGTCGGGCGTCGATGGTCGGCGGCACGATGACGTCCGACGGTGCCGCGTCGGCGTTCGGCAGCGCGGACGCCGTCGTGTCCAGCACGGTGAAGACCTGGGCCGGGCCGGAGCGCACCGTCCCGACGCAGGACCAGGTCCCGCCGGGTGTCGCGGTGGCGCGGCAGACCGACGCCGAGGGGACCGCGGGTTCGGCGACGCGGACCTGGTGGCCCGGCGTCGCACGACCGGCGAACCGCGCGAGGGCGGTCGTGATGTCCCCCGGGTCGACGATCGTCGGCGCGGTCGGGGTACCGCCGGACGGCGGGGTGGGGGCGTGCGTCGGGACCGGGCTCGAGGCGTCCCCCGGGCCGGGCGCCGGCGCGGGCACCGGGTCGGAGTAGACGGGAGGCTGCGTCGGTGACGGCTGCGGCCCGTCCACCCCTCCAGGGCCGGCTCCGGTCCCGGTCCCGGCACCGGGGAGCGTCGTCGTCGTCGCGAGGGCGGGAACGGACACCAGGGGCAGGATCACCAGCCCGACGATGGCGACGAGCGACCGGGCGGCAGTCCTGCGGGATCGTCGACGACGGACGTCGCCCCCGACGTCCTGGTGCTGCACGTTGTCCCCGGCCGTGTCCATCCTGTCCATCCCACGCGATCCGGGCCCTCCGGTCAACACCCCGCGCGGCGGAACACCCTGCTTCCGCATCATCCGTGCTCTTCTGTGCGTCGATCGGGGCCCCCTCCGGACGCGGTCCGCGAGCCCGGTGTGCGTCACTCGGGAATCGGCCGTGAAGATCGGCGAGCGGCGAGGTCGCTCCGGGGCGCTCGGTAAGATCGATCCGGACCGCTGAGGTCCGACAGCGGGCTGCGGAGGTCCGCACGCAACTGCGGCCCGACGCGCAAAGGAGTACGCCCGAATGGACACCGGACTCGTCACGACGCTCATCGTGATCGGCGTTGTGGTCGTCGTCCTCGTGGTGATCGGCATCTGGTTCTGGTCCAGCCAGAAGTCCCTCGTCGCGTTGCAGCAGCGCGTCGACACCGCCTGGGCCGAGATCGCCGCGCAGCTCCACGAACGCGCCGAGCTCCTCCCCACCATCGTCGACACCGTTCAGGGTCATGCGGCGCACGAGAAGTCCGTCCTCACCGCCGTCACCGACGCCCGGGCCGAGACACTCGCCGCGCACGACGCCGTCGCCGCCTCCACCGCCGAGGGGCACATGCAGAAGGCGCTGAAGAGCGTGTTCCGCGTGGCCGAGGGGTACCCGCAGCTGCAGTCCAGCCAGTCCTTCCTCGAGTTGCAGTCGCGGCTCGTGTCCACCGAGGACAAGATCCAGTCCGCCCGCCGGCACTACAACGGTGGCGTGCGCGAACTCAACACCAAGGTCAGGTCGTTCCCGGCTTCGAGCATCGCGAAGCGTCGGGGCGTCGGGCCGGCGCCGTTCTTCGAGACCGCCGAGCCGGCCGCCATCGCCGAGCCGCCGCGGGTGCAGTTCTAGCGGTCCCGGCCATCGGGTCCCCGGCACGCCCCGTCAGGGTCGGGGTGTGACTCCGAGCGCTGCGGCGAGTGCGTGTGCCGCCGTGCCGCGGTCGGTGACCTCGACCCCGTCGAGCCCCTGCCACGCCGCCGTCCGCCGGAGCAGCGCTGCGAGCCGCTCGACGTCGATCACGGCTCCGGCCTCGTGCCACGCCGTCCGGACGTGCAGGACGCCGCGCTGTCGATCGCTCTTCAGGTCGACGCGCCCGACCAGGGCGTCGTCCTGCAGCACCGGGAGCACGTAGTACCCGAACACACGTTTCGGCGCGGGCGTGTAGATCTCGATCCGGTAGTGGAAGCCGAACAGCCGCTCGGCCCGCGGACGGAACCACACCACCGGGTCGAACGGGCTGAGGACGGCGTCGACCTCGACCCGACGCGGCACCCGGGCGTCGACGTGCATCCACGCCCGGTCCCGCCAGCCCTCCACCGTGACCGGGACCAGCTCGCCGGCGTCCTGCAGGTCGGCGATCGCGGCAGCGGTGTCGTCCGCACGCAGTCGGTGGTGGTCGGCGAGGTCCGCGCGCGTGCCGACGCCCACGGCTCGGGCCGAGCGGCGGACCAGCTCCCGCACGGCGTCGGCCCGGCTGGGTGCGGTCGCGAAGTACCCCGACGGCAGCACCTGCTGCGGCAGGGCGTAGACCCGCTCGAACCCGGACCGTCCCGCGCTGACGACGTCTCCCCAGCGGAAGAGCTGCTCGAGCCCGTGCTTCACGTCGCTCCAGCCCCACCACGGGCCCCGTCGGACGTTGGACTCGTGTTCGACCGCACTCGCGGGCATCGGTCCCTCGGTGGCGAGCAGGGCCAGGAGCTCGCCGCGCACGCGGGCAGTGCGCTCCACGCCGGGGATCCGGAGCGGGTCGGTCGTGTCACGCTGCCGGTACGCGTCCATCCGCCACCGGAACAGCCGGAGGTCGTCACGCGGGACGAACGCCGCCTCGTGAGCCCAGTACTCGATCCACGGGCTGCGCTGCGTCAGGGTCAGCCGGTCGAGGGCGCCTTTGTCGTACGGACCCAGTCGGGCGAAGAGCGGCAGGTAGTGGCTGCGCTCGAAGACGTTGACGGAGTCGATCTGCAGCACACCGAGTCGGGCGAGGCCGGCCGACACCGCCCGGTTCGGCACGAGCATCGCCGACGAGCCCGAGGGCGACGGGACCGCCCCTGAGGGCGACGGAACCGCCGAGGGCGTCCGACCGAACCCCTGCGCGGCGAGGGCGACGCGGCGGGCCTCGGCAGCGGAGAGCGTGGTCCTGACCATGACGGGAACGCTACCGAGCCCCGCCGACGCCCGGACCAGCCCCTGGACCGACGTCGCACATGCCCGGACCGGCACCTGCCCGGTTCCGCGTGGCTACAGTGGCGGAATGGCATGGGGAAAGAAGACTCATCCCGACCCCGTGGTCGAGGATTCGGTACCACTCGGCATGCGCATCGCGGGGGCGTTCTCGTGGCGCGTGCTCGTCGTCGCGGGCGTCATCGCCCTCTTCGTCTGGCTGATGACGATCTTCAGCGAGATCCTGATCCCCTTCCTGATCGGCGTCGTGATCTCCGCCCTGCTCGTGCCGCTCTCGAACCGGCTGCAGCGCTGGCACGTCCCGAAGTGGCTCGCGGTCATCATCAGCCTGCTCGGCGGGCTCGCCGCGGTAGCGGCCCTCGTGTGGCTCGTGATCGACCAGATCGTCGCCTCGTACCCGTCGCTCCGGGACCGCACGGTGTCCCAGTACGGCAACGTCCGGTCGTTCGTGCTCAACTCCGGATTCGGGATCTCACAGAAAGACGTCAACACCTGGCTCGACGAAGCCACCAAGTGGGTGCAGGACAACTCCGGCACGATCCTGTCGGGCGTCGCGAGTGCCGGCTCGAGCGCCACGCACGTGTTCGAGGCGCTGTTCATCATCCTGTTCACCACGATCTTCCTGCTCATCGACGGCAAGAACGTCTGGCGCTGGACGGTGCGGCTGTTCCCGCGCAAGGCCCGGGCGACCGTCGACGGTGCGGGCGTCGCCGGCTGGATCACCCTGACGAGCTTCATCCGTGTGCAGATCTTCGTCGCCTTCGTCGACGCGGTCGGCATCGGCCTGGGGGCGTTCATCGTCGGCCTGTTCTTCGGCGGCATGCCCCTGGTCATCCCGATCGCCGCCATCGTGTTCCTCGGTGCCTTCATCCCCGTCGTCGGTGCGATCGTCACCGGCTTCCTCGCCGTCTTCGTCGCCCTGATCTTCAACGGCCCGCTGGCCGCGCTCCTGGTGCTCGGCGTGGTCCTGCTCGTGCAGCAGATCGAGGGCCACATCCTGCAGCCGCTCGTGATGGGCAACGCGGTCAAGGTGCACCCGCTGGCCGTCGTGCTCGGCGTGACCGCAGCCTCCGGTCTGGCCGGCATCGCCGGTGCGTTCTTCGCCGTCCCGCTGATCGCCACCCTGAACGCGATGGTCACCACGATCGCGAGCGGTCGCTGGCGTGGGCTCGACTCGGACCACGTGCTCGAGGCCACCCCGAAGCACGGTCAGCACGGCAGGATCCAGCTGCTGCGGCGACGACGGCACCAGGTCGGCGACGACGTCCCGGCGCCCGGCAGCGACGCGCAGCCGGCCGCCGAGCCCGGCACCGCCAGCACCAACTGAGCGTCACGTGGCAGCCGCGGAGTCCGCGACCGACGATGATGGGATCGTGACCGACACGACTGCGCCCCCGATCCCGACGCTCGCCGACATCGAGGCGGCGCGCGAGACGATCGCCGGGGTCGCACGGGTCACCCCGATGGAGACGTCGAAGTTCCTCGAGGGACTGCTCGGCTCACCCGTCCACCTGAAGTGCGAGAACCTGCAGCGCACCGGTGCGTACAAGGTCCGCGGCGCCTACAACCGGCTGTCGACCCTGTCGGCGGCCGAACGGGAGGCCGGGGTCGTCGCCGCCAGCGCCGGCAACCACGCGCAGGGGGTCGCCTTCGCCGCCCGTGAGCTCGGCATCCCCGCCACGATCTTCACGCCGGTGGGCGTCGCCCTGCCCAAGCTGCAGGCCACCCGCCGCTACGGCGCCGACGTGGTGCTCCGCGGGCACTCCGTCGAAGAGGCGCTGTCCGCCGCGAAGGAGTTCGCGGCCCGCACCGGAGCGGTCTTCATCCCGCCGTTCGACCACCCCGCCGTGATCGCCGGTCAGGGCACGCTCGGGCTCGAGATCCTCGACCAGGTCCCCGACGTCGACACGGTCGTCGTCCCGATCGGCGGCGGCGGGGTCATCTCCGGCATCGCGATCGCCGTCAAGGGCCTCGCCGAACGCCTGGGCCGCGAGATCCGGGTCATCGGCGTGCAGGCCGAGAACGCCGCCGCCTACCCGTCCTCGATCGTCGCGGGGGAGCCGATGACGATCACCACGTCACCGACGATCTCCGACGGCATCGCGGTGGCACGTCCGGGCGACATGAACTTCCCGATCATCCGCGACCTGGTCGACGAGATCGTCACCGTCTCGGACGACGACACCGCCCGCGCACTGCTCGTGCTCCTCGAGCGCGCGAAGCTCGTGGTCGAGGCCGCCGGAGCGGTCGGCGTCGCCGCGATCATGTCCGGCGCCGTGCACGACACCGGCCGGACCGTGGTGCTGCTCAGCGGCGGCAACATCGACCCGCTCATGATGGAGCGGATCATCACCCGCGGCCTCGTCGCGGCGTCGCGCTACATCGGCATCCGGATCATGCTGCCGGACCGCCCGGGCCAGCTGGCCCGCGTGTCCCAGATCATCTCGGACGCCGGTGCGAACGTCGTCGAGGTCCTGCACACCCGGCACGGCCAGGGACTCGTCATCAACGAGGTCGCGCTCGACCTGTCCATCGAGGCGCGCGGCCCCGGCCACGCGGACGAGGTGATGGCGCGCCTGCAGGAAGCCGGGTTCCGCCCGGAGCAGCTCACGAACTGACGGATCGACGGACGGCGGCAGCGGCCTGGAGGCCCGCCCCGGCTCCGACGTCCGGCGCACGCCGGACGGGCCACGGGCTTCCAGGACGGTGCCGGCCACCGTCGACGGGGTCCGGACGCGGATAGGGTGTCGTGACCACTCGCGGGCACGCACGAGCCCGCACACGCAACAGCCCGGCGTGCGCGAGGGAGAGCGCACCCCGGGCTGGAGTGTCAGGCGCCGGACGGCAGCGACGGCCTAGGGCTCGTAGCGCTCGACGTTCGTGACCTCGACCGCGATCTCCTTGCCGTTCGGCGCAGTGTACGAGGTCTTGCCGCCGGTGCGGAGGCCGAGGATCGCGGCACCCACCGGGCTGACCGGGCTGTACACGGTGAGGTCCGAGCCCTCGGCGACGATCTCGCGGTTGCCCACCAGGAACGTCGACGGGTCGCCGGCGATCGTGGCCGTGACGACGGTGCCCGGCTCGACGGTGCCGTCGAACTCGGCCTCCGTCACCGTGGCGTGCTTGAGGAGCTCGGTCAGCGACCGGATGCGGGCCTCGATCTTGCCCTGCTCGTCCTTGGCGGCGTGGTAGCCGCCGTTCTCCTTGAGGTCGCCCTCTTCACGGGCGGCCTCGATGCGGCTCGCGATCTCGACGCGGGCCGGGCCGGTGAGCTGCTCGAGCTCGGCGGTGAGACGGTCGAACGCCTCCTGGGTCAGCCAGGTGCCCTGCGTGTCGTTGCTCATGTCGTTTCCCTTCGGCCGTGGTGGTCGGGACCGGTCACGGCGTGTGGCGCAAAAGAATCGAGACCGGCCGGCGGCCGGTCTCGATTCGTGATTCCGAGCAGTCTAGGGAACCCAGCACGAGTGGATCAACCCGGTGACCGCCCGCGTCGTCGTGTTCACCTGCGTCGAGATCGAGCGGTCGCGCTGCTCCTCCGCGGGCAGCGTCACGACCCGCCATCCGACGATCGTGTACGACTTGTCCAGCGCCTGGACCGCGCACTCCACACGGGTGCCCGGGTCGACGGCGACCTGGGTGTGCACGACGACGCTGTGGTCGGACAGGACCTCGTACCCGACGTCGTCGGTGTCGAGCCCGTGCGTGGTCTGACCGGGGCCCGCCCAGATCACCCAGACGGCGAACACGACCGCGATGGCCACCGCGATCACGACGGCCAGCAGCTTGCCGCGCCGCCGGGTGTCCGCGCTGCGCCCGTACCGGTCGTCGAGCGACGTCCGGTCGTCGAGGACGGCGGACGTACCGCGTTCGGTTCCGCCTGCTGGGGCGTGGTGCTGATCGGACAGTTCGGGGCTCCCGGGGTGATTATCCTGATCCAAGGGTAGTTCACGCTCGCCGTGTGCCACCCACGACCGCAAGTCCGCGAGCTGTGGAGGAACGCCTTGCCCCATCGTCTGCTGGCCGTGCACGCCCACCCCGACGACGAGTCGAGCAAGGGAGCGGCCACGGCGGCGAAGTACGTGGCTGACGGCGCCCAGGTCCTCGTCGTCTCGTGCACGGGTGGCGAAGCGGGGGACATCCTCAACGAGCAGCTCTCGGACACCGCGAAGGCCCGGGCACACCGCGACATGGCGGGCTTCCGGCGCACCGAGATGGCCGCAGCGCAGGCAGCCCTCGGCATCGACCACGTGTGGCTCGGGTACCACGACTCCGGTCTGCCCGACGCCGAGAAGGGCGAGACCGTCCGGCCCGGTACCTTCGCGACCGTCCCGCTCGAGTACAGCACCGAGGCACTGGTCCGCGTCATCCGGCGCTTCCGTCCGCACGTCCTGGTCACCTACGACGAGAACGGCGGGTACCCGCACCCGGACCACATCCGGACGCACGAGGTCTCGGTCACCGCCTGGCGCGATGCCGCCGACCCCGAGACGTACCCGGATGCCGGCCCGGCCTGGTCGGTCTCGAAGCTCTACTACGAGCGGACGATGAACCCGCGCCGGTTCACCGCCTTCCACGAGGCGCTGCGCGAGCGGGAGCCCGAGAACCCGCTCCTCGAGCAGCTCGGCGAGTGGGTGGAGCGGTTCGCGGACCGCCCGGACCTCGCCACGACCCACGTCGACGTGCACGAGTACTTCGACGCGCGCGACGCCGCACTCCGCGCACACGCCAGCCAGGTGCCGCCGGACAGCCCCTTCTTCTACTGGCCGAACGACCTGCTCGCCGAGGTCTGGCCGACCGAGGACTACCAGCTCGTCGAGTCCCGGGTCCCCACCGAGCTCCCCGAGTCCGACCTGTTCGCAGGCATCCCATCCGAAGAGGACGCACACGCGTGAGCACCATCGCCGCGGTACTGGCCGCCACCACCCCCAGTCCGAGCCCGAGTGGCGTACCGGACGTCGACGTCACCCCGGGGGTCGCCGGCTTCGTCGCGATCGCCCTGGTCGCCATCGTGACGATCCTGCTGGTGGTCGACATGACCCGACGCATCCGCCGGACCCGCTACCGCGCCGAGATCCGGGAACGCTTTGAGGCCGAGGCCGCCGGTGACTCCGGCCACGGTGCCGTGACGGACGAGCCGGCGCGGCGTGCCGCGGAAGACGGCCGGGCCGACGTCGGCGACGACACCGAGCGCGGCTGACGCGACCCACTGACGGACGGGAGGCTCCCCACCGGCTGGTGGGGAGCCTCCCGTCCGTCCGTGGGTCGCGCCCCGCCGTCTGCGGGAGACCCCCTCGTGTGCGCCGCCGCAGCCGGCGAGGTCTTGCACGGACGGCGGTGTCTGGCTCGGACGGCGGCGTCTGGCGCAGACGGGGCCCCTGACGGCCGGGTCAGCGCACCGGGTGCAACGCGATCACGAGGATGCCGGCCCACTGCGCCGCGAAGGCGACGACGGTGAGGGCGTGGAAGACCTCGTGGAAGCCGAAGAACGTCGGCGAGGGGTCCGGACGCTTGAAGCCGTAGACGGCCGCGCCGAGGATGTAGGCCAGCCCGCCGGCGAGCACGAGCACCGTCATCGGCACGCTGGCGGCGAAGAGCTGCGGCAGGATCAGGAACGCCGCGCAGCCGAGCGCCAGGTACAGCGGCACGTACAACCACCGTGGTGCGCCGATCCAGAAGACGCGGAACGCGACGCCGAGCAACGCGCCGCTCCACATCACCCACAGCACGATCACCATCAGTTCGTGCGGCAGCGCGCAGACCGCGACGGGTGTGTAGGTGCCGGCGATGAGCAGGAAGATGTTCGTGTGGTCGATGCGCTTGAGCACGCGCTTGACGACCGGTCGCCAGGGGAAGCGGTGGTAGGTCGCCGAGACGCCGAACATGATCAACGACGTGGCCATGAACACGGCGCTCGCACCCTTCGCCGCCGGCGTCGCCGCGAGCGTGATGAGCACGATGCCCATGGCCGCTGCGAACGGGAACGTGCCGGCGTGGATCCAACCGCGCCACGCCGGGCGGGCGTCGGCGGGACCGGTCGTGGTCGGGGTGGTCTCGGCCTCCTCCGTGAACGGCACGTGGGGGAGGGCGGGCACGCCCTGGTCTGACTGCATGCTCCGACCGTACGGCCGGCGTGCGGGACGGTGGCTGAGAGTCAGCACGAGGGGTCCTTGCACTACAGTCGACGCGTGACGGGCAGGCTGGGATGGGCGGGACGCGGGCTCCTCTACCGCGCCTACCAGAACCGCATCCGCCGCCAGATCGACGGAGCGCAGAAGCCCCGGCACGTCGCGATGATCGTCGACGGGAACCGACGGTGGGCCCGGCAGCTGGGCCTCGAGACCGCCGCCCACGGGCACCGGGCCGGCGCGGCGAAGATCCCCGAGTTCCTGTCCTGGTGCGAGGACCTGGACATCCAGGTCGTCACGCTCTACCTGCTCTCGGCCGACAACCTGAAGGGCCGTGGCGGCGAGGAGCTCGACCAACTCGTCGGGATCATCGCGGACCTGGCCGAGCGGCTCTCGCACCACCGCACCTGGCGTGTCCAGCACGTCGGCTCGAACGACGGCCTGCCGCCGGAGCTCGTCGCGGCACTCGCAGCCGCCGAGGAGCGCACCGCCGACCACACCGGGCTGCACATCAACCTGGCGGTCGGCTACGGCGGCCGCCGGGAGATCGCCGACGCCATGCGGAGCATCGTCCGGAGCCACGGTGAGGGCGGCGGGACGCTCGACACCCTGGCCGAGGTCCTCACTCCCGAACTCATCGGCGACCACCTGTACACGCAGGGGCAGCCGGACCCGGACCTGATGATCCGGACCTCGGGGGAACAGCGGCTGTCGGACTTCCTGCTGTGGCAGAGCGCGCACAGCGAGTTCTACTTCGTCGAGGCGTTCTACCCGGACCTCCGGGAGGTCGACTTCCTCCGAGCGGTCCGCGACTTCGGGTTGCGGTCGCGCCGGTTCGGCGGCTGACCTCACGGGTCTGACAGCACGGGTCTGAGCGCCCGCACAGGAAGCGAGACGTTCTCATGGCTTCCGGTTGCCAGCATCCGCCTCGTGGCGTTCCGCGGACTGCATTCGCCCGCATGCACCAGTCCCAGTAGGCTCACAGGGTTCTGCCCACTGGAAGGTGCCCCCGTGACCACGATCGACGAGTACGTCGCCGGCTTCGCCGAGGAGCCCGGATACCTCGACCACGCTGCCTTCGGTCCCGTGCAGACCGCCGTCCTCGAGGAGCAGCGTGTCCTCGGCCACATCCAGGAGCACATGCGCTTCGGGGCCATGGAGACGCTCGACGAGCAGGACGCCCGCGTCCGCGCCGTCGCCGCCCGGCTCGTCCGCCGCCGCGAGGACCAGGTCGTCTCGCAGACCGCCACCACCCCCGGCCTGCTGCACACCGCGTTCGGCCTGACCGGCGGGGTGCTCGTCGCCGCCGACGAGTACCCGTCGCTCCCGCTCGCCCTCGCCAGCGCCGCCTCGGCCACCGGCGGCCGCGTGCAGCCCGTCGTCATCGAGTCCGGCGCCGGCTGGCTCACGCCCGACCTCATCCGCGAGCGTCTGTCCGACGACGTCACCGCGGTCGCGCTGTCCCTCGTCGACTGGCGCACCGGGTACCTCGCCGACCTCGCGGCCATCCGCGACGTCATCGGTGACCGTCTGCTCATCGTCGACGCCATCCAGGGCTTCGGCATCGTCGACGCTCCGTACGAGGTCGCCGACGTCGTCGCCACCGGCGGCCAGAAGTGGCTGCACGCCGGGTGGGGCACCGGGTTCACCGCGTTCAGCGACCGTGCGCTCGAGCGCGTCAAGCCGGCACTGTCCGGACCGCACGGCACGACCGGCTGGCCCATCGACGTGCCGAGCGTCCGCCCCGCAGCCGCCGCCTTCGCCATGTCGCGCGTCGACCCGGTCTCGCAGGCTCGCCTCGCCGTCTCACTCGAACGCCTCACCGCCGTCGGCGTCGCCGCCGTGCAGGAGCGCATCGCCGACCGGGTGGACCGGATCATCGACATCGCGGACGAGTTCGGGCTGCCCGTCGAGTCCAGCCGGGACCCCCGAGAGCGTGCCGGGATCGTCGTCCTCCGACCCGCCGCCGGACGGCTCACGGCGCTCACCGCGGCGATGCACAACCACGGCGTCACCGTGACCGCTCGTCTCGGCGAGGTGCGGGTGTCTGCGTTCGCGTCCACCACGGACGAGACGCTGGGCATGTTCCGCGACGCGTGCATCTCGTACGCCACGATGGGCTGACGCCGGCGCTTCGGGCCCGGCGCTGCTCGGCCTCGTGCGGCGCCGAGCGGTCGTGACTCCCCGTTTGCACTCCGCCGAGCGGTCACGTCGTGTCGCTCTGGAGCGGTGGGAGCGACGTCCTGTGACCGCTCGGCGCGGGGTGCGGGGCGTGGCGGGACGGGCGGGGAGGCGCGTGGCGGGGCCGCACCGCGCCTCCCGTCTGCGTCCGCCGAGCGGTCGTGACTCGCCGTCGGCACTCCGCCGAGCGGTCACGTCGTGTCGCTCTGGGGTGGCTGGAGCGACGTCCTGTGACCGCTCGGCGCGGGGTGCTGGGCGTGGCGGGACGGGCGGGAGGCGCGTGGCGGGGCCGCACCGCGCCTCCCGGACGTTCAGCCGGACGACACACGACCGTAACCGCAGGACCAGGCGTGTCGCTGGTGCCGTCGCACCGCGCGTCGTAGCTTGGCGACATCGGGCAACGCGCCCGGTCGGAGCGGCCACGGTCGGTGCTCCGGGACCGCTCCAGTGGCCGCGTCGAAGGACATGACCGGGCCGAGCGCGGCCCGGGGATGGAGTGGTCGTGACCTCTCAGAACGTCTCTCGCGGAACGTCTTCCACCTCGCCGCAGCACGCCGCTGCGAGCAGCCGGGCCGCGGACTCGTCCACGCCGGTCGCCCAGCGCACGTACGTGCTGGACACCTCGGTGCTGCTCAGCGATCCGCGCGCCCTGTTCCGCTTCGACGAGCACGCGGTGGTCCTGCCGGTCGTGGTCGTGAGCGAACTCGAGTCGAAGCGCAACGACCCGGAGATCGGGTACTTCGCCCGGCAGGCGCTGCGGATCCTCGACGAGCTGCGCATCGAACACGAACGACTCGACTTCCCCGTCGCGGTCGGTGACGGCGGCTCCTTGCGCGTCGAGCTCAACCACTCCAACCAGTCCGTCCTGCCGTCCGGACTGCAGCTCGGTGACAACGACTCCCGGATCCTGGCCGTCGCGTCGAACCTGGCGAACGACGGGCTCGACGTCGTGGTCGTGTCGAAGGACCTGCCCCTCCGGGTGAAGGCCGCCTCGATCGGCCTCGCCGCGCAGGAGTACCGCGCGGAACTCGCCGTCGACAGCGGCTACACCGGCATCACGACCCTGCAGGTGTCCGGCGACCAGGTCGCCGACCTCTACGAGACCGAGGAGATCCGGACCCCCGACCTCGACGGCGTGCCCGTCAACACCGGCGTGGTCATCCACTCCGAACGTGGCTCAGCGCTGGGCCGTGTACATTCCGCCGGCGCGGTGTCGTTGGTGCGCGGCGACCGCGAGGTGTTCGGCCTCCGCGGCCGCTCCGCCGAACAGCGGCTGGCGATCGATGCCCTGCTCGACCCGGAGATCGGCATCGTCTCACTCGGCGGCAGCGCCGGCACCGGCAAGTCGGCGCTCGCGCTGTGCGCCGGACTCGAAGCCGTCCTGGAACGCCAACAGCACAAGAAGATCATGGTGTTCCGTCCGCTGTACGCCGTCGGGGGGCAGGAGCTCGGGTTCCTGCCGGGCGATGCCTCCGAGAAGATGAACCCCTGGGCGCAGGCGGTGTTCGACACCCTGGGGGCACTCGTGTCCGACAACGTCCTCGAGGAGGTCGTCGAACGCGGCATCCTCGAGGTCCTGCCCCTCACCCACATCCGCGGACGGTCCCTGCACGACGCGTTCGTCATCGTCGACGAGGCGCAGTCCCTCGAACGGAACGTCCTGCTCACCATGCTGTCCCGGATCGGACAGAACTCCCGCGTCGTGCTCACCCACGACGTCGCCCAGCGGGACAACCTGCGCGTCGGGCGGCACGACGGGGTCGCCTCGGTGATCGAGCGGCTCAAGGGGCACCCGCTGTTCGCACACGTGACGCTGACGCGCTCGGAGCGGTCCGCGATCGCGGCGCTCGTGACCGAGATGCTCGACTCGCCGGACCTCGCGTAGCGGGCAGGCGGCGGCGGACCGACGGGCGCCGCGGCCGCGGCGCCGGCGCGGCCGCGGCGCAGCGCAGCGCGGCCGCCGCGGCGGCCGGCCCGCCGGCGCTGGCCGGCCCGCCGGCGCTGGCCGGTCCGCCGGCGCTGGCCGGACAGGCACAACGGAAACCGCTCCGAACCACGGGATGCCGTGGTTCGGAGCGGTTTCCGTTGTGCGCAGCCGCCTCGAGCCGCGGCGCAGTGGACGCCAGCAAGGACGGGCGGGAGGCGCGGTGCGGGCCCGCACCGCGCCTCCCGTCCCTCGCGGTGCGAGACGCCGCCGGGCTGGCGAGACGCCGCCGGAGGTGCGAGACGGCGCCGGGCTCTCGGGACGCCGCCGGAGGTGCGAGACGGCGCCGGGCTGGCGGGACGCCGCCGGAGGTGCGAGACGCCGCCGGAGGTGCGAGACGCCGCCGGGCTCCCGGGACGGCGCTGGGCGCGCGAGACGCCGCCGAAGTCGGCGGCGTCTCGGGCACTCGGCGGCGTCACGTGCGGACGCCGGCGTCCTGCGGACGGCTCAGTTCGGGTGCGTCATGCTCAGGACGTCGAGGGCGCTGTCGAGCTGCTCCTCGGAGACCTCGCCGCGCTCGACGAACCCGAGGGCGACGACGGCCTCGCGGACCGTGAGCCCCTCGGTGACGGCGTACTTCGCGACCTTCGCGGCCGACTCGTAGCCGATGACCCGGTTCAGCGGCGTCACGATCGACGGCGAGGACTCCGCGAAGGCACGCGCCCGCTCGAGGTCCGCCTGCAGTCCGTCGACCGTCTTGTCGGCGAGCACCCGGGAGCTGTTCGCGAGCAGTCGGATCGACTCGAGGAGCGCCGTCCCCATCACCGGGATCGCGACGTTCAGCTCGAACGAGCCGGAGGCGCCTGCCCACGACACGGTGGCGTCGTTGCCGATCACCCGGGCGGCGACCATGAGCGTGGCCTCCGGGATGACCGGGTTCACCTTGCCGGGCATGATCGACGAGCCCGGCTGCAGGTCGGGGATGTGCAGCTCGCCGAGGCCCGTGTTCGGCCCGGAGCCCATCCAGCGCAGGTCGTTGTTGATCTTCGTCAGGCTGACGGCGATGACCTTCAGAGCGCCGGACGCCTCGACGAGGGCGTCACGGGCGCCCTGCGCCTCGAAGTGGTCGAGGGCCTCGGTGATCGGCAGGCCGGTGTCCTCGGCGAGCTGGGCGATGACCTGCTGCGGGAACCCCTTCGGCGTGTTGATGCCGGTGCCGACGGCGGTGCCGCCGAGCGGGACCTCGGCGACGCGGGGGAGCGTGGCGTTCACCCGCTCGATGCCCAGGCGGATCTGTCGCGCGTAGCCACCGAACTCCTGCCCGAGGGTCACCGGGGTGGCGTCCATCAGGTGCGTCCGGCCGGACTTCACCGCGTCCGCCCACTCGACGGCCTTGCGCTCGAGGGACTCGGCGAGGTGTTCCAGCGACGGCACGAGCGACCGGATGAGGGCATCGGTGACGGCGACGTGCACCGAGGTGGGGAAGACGTCGTTCGAGGACTGCGACGCGTTGACGTGGTCGTTCGGGTGGACCTCGGTGCCGGCGACCCGGGAGGCCAGCGTCGCCAGGACCTCGTTCATGTTCATGTTCGACGAGGTGCCGCTGCCGGTCTGGTAGACGTCGACCGGGAAGTGGTCGTGGTGCTCGCCACCGATCACCGAGTCGGCCGCGGCGGCGATGGCCTGCGCGACGGCGTCGTCGAGGATGCCGAGGCGACCGTTCACGAGCGCCGCGGCACGTTTGATGCGGGCGAGGGCCACGATCTGCGCCGACTCGAGGCCGGTGCCCGAGATCGGGAAGTTCTCCACGGCCCGCTGCGTCTGGGCACGGTAGAGGGCCGACGCGGGGACCCGCACCTCGCCCATCGTGTCGTGCTCGATGCGGAACTCGCCGTCAGCGGGGGTGGTGGTGTCGGTCACGTCGTCGTGGTCCTTCCTCGTGGTGCTCACACCGGGTCGCGGTCGCGGCGGTGTCGGTGGCGCTCCGGCGGCTCGTCGCTGCCGCAGCGGTCACGTCGTCGGGTCAGGCCTGTCCGACGACGGTGTCGATCGTGACCTCGCCCGTGGTGAGGTCGTAGGTCGCGCCGACCACGGCCAACCTACCGTCCGCGATCGCGTCGGAGACGGCCCCCGACCGGTCCAGGATCGCCTTCAGGCTGGACTCGAGGTGCGCAGCCCCCACGGCCTCCTGGGTGACGTCGGGGTCGGTGGCGCGGACCCGCTCGACGCTCGGGGTGATCGCGTCGACGAGAGCCTGCAGGTGCGGGGCGGGTACCGGCTCGCCGGACCGTGCTGCAGCGACGGCGCCGCACTGGGTGTGGCGGAGCACGACGACCAGCGGGGTGCCGAGCGCGACGACGGCGAACTCGATCGAGCCGAGCACCACGTCGTCCACGATCTGCCCGGCGTTGCGGATCGCGAAGACGTCACCGATGCCGGCGTCGAAGACGTGCTCGAACGGCACGCGGGAGTCCGAGCAGCCCAGGACGGTCGCGAACGGGGCCTGAGAGCCCTGCAGCTCGGAGCGGCGCTCGGGGTCGATCCGGCCGGTGCGGCGCTTGTCGGCGGCGAAGCGGGCGTTGCCCTCGACGAGGAGTCGCAGGGCGTCGGCGGGGGTGGAGGCGGCGCGGTCGGTCATCGTGTGTCGTTCCTCGGGCTGTCCGGGTTCGCGGGGGTGTTCGGGTTCTCGGCGGTGTGCGGGGTCGCGGGCTGTGGCCGGCGGAGGTGCTGCCTAGCGGGTGAGTTCCTTGCCGACCGCCGTCGCCACCGTCGTGAAGGACTTCCGGTCGGCGGTGCCGGCGAGCACCACGGTGTCCTTGCCGGAGGTGGTCACGAGGGCGTACGCGTTGTTGCCCGCGCCCTTGCCCTCGTCACGGCGGTCGTAGACGGTCCACTTCGTCCCGGCGATCGTGCGCGACCCGGTCGCGGGCTTCTGCTCGAGCTGGTCGGCGATCCAGGTGTCGTTGGCGTCGATGCCCTGGTGCATGCCGATGTACTGGTCGTCGGGCGTCAGGAGGCCGATGGTCCACACCGCGACCCCCCGCGCCGAACCGGACTGGTACTCGGCGTGGTTCGAGGTGTACGACGACGGCAGGTCCGGCACGAGGAGCTGCGCCCCGGAGACGTCGGCCTGCTGCGCGACCTGTCGGTAGTCGACCGAGCGGTCGACGGCCTGGTCGGGGCGGACCACGACGGCGACCAGGAACAGCACGATGCCGAGCGACGCGATGAGCGCCAGCACGAGGTTGAACGCCGTCTGGTGTTCACGGCGGGCTCGGCGGGCGGTGTCCTTGCGCGCCCAGGTCTCCTCCGCCGTCTCGGGGCGCCCGAGTTCGGCGACGATCGGGCGGCCGGTCTCCGGATCGCTCATCGGGCGTCTCCCGCTGCGGACTGGTCCGCGCTGCCGTTCTCGGTCGCGGAGCGCGCCGCGTCGAGTCGGGCGCGGGCGCCGACGAGCCACTCTTCACACCGCGCGGCGAGGGCTTCGCCGCGCTCCCACAGGCCCAGGGACCGCTCGAGGGTCGCCGACCCCTGCTCGAGCTCGGAGACGACACGGACGAGTTCGTCACGCGCCGCTTCGTAGCTCAGCGAGCGGACGTCGGACTGCTCGGACTGCTGCTCGGAAGACACATGCCGATCCTACCGAGCCGCCACCGACGTGGCGGCTGCCGTCCGACCCTGTGGAGGACCGCGCCTGTGGAGGACGGCGCCTGTGGAGGACGGCAGCGGTGGAGGGGCGGTGGCGTGCGTCCTGGCGGAGTGGGGACGGGCCTCCCGGCTCAGGAACCCGAGCCGTCGGGACCGGGCCCGTCCGCCTCGAGCGTTCCGACCGCGGTCCCCGTGCCGAGCGTGACGTGCACCGGTGTCGCCCCGTCGAGGTCGTCCGCGCCGCGCACCACCACCCCGGTGTCCGTCTGCACGATCGCGTACCCGCGGCGGAGGGTGTCCCGCGGGGACAGGGCACGGAGCCGACCGGTCAGGTGGCCGACCTCGGAGTGGGAGCGCTCGATGCGCCGGTCGAGGAGTTCCCGGGCGCGCGAGAGGTCACGAGCGACCTCTTCGGCGCGGGTGTCCACGAGCCAGGCGGTGGACGCCAGTGCCGGACGCGAGCGGAGGGCCGCGATCCGGTCGGCCTCCACCGAGAGCGTGTGCGAGAGCCGCAGCCCGAGCCGGGCGCGGGCCTGCCGGACGTTGGCCAGTTCCTCGGCCACGTCCGGGACCACGCGCTTCGCCGCGTCGGTCGGGGTGGAGGCGCGGAGGTCCGCGACCTCGTCGAGGATCGGTCGGTCGGCCTCGTGCCCGATCGCGGAGACGATCGGCGTCGTCGCGGCCGCGGCGGCCCGGACCAGGCCCTCGTCGCTGAAACCGAGCAGGTTCTGGAAGTCGCCGCCGCCGCGGGCGACGATGATGACGTCGACCGTGGGGTCGGCGTCGAGTTCCTGAATGGCTGCCGTGACCTCGGCGACGGCTCGGTCGCCCTGCACCGCGGTGTGCACGGTCCGGAACTCGACCTGGGGCCACCGGAGCTGCGCGTTCCGCTTGACGTCCTTCTCAGCGTCGGAGTCCTTGCCGGTGATCAGCCCGATGCGGTGCGGCAGGAACGGCAGACGCTTCTTGCGCGCGGGGTCGAAGAGTCCTTCTTCCGCCAGGGCCCGACGCAGCCGCTCGAGGCGTTCGAGCAGGTCCCCGAGCCCGACGTGCTTCATCTCGACGACCTGCATGGTCAACGAGCCGCCCTTGACCCAGTAGTTCGGCTTCACCGCGGCGACGACACGGGCGCCCTGCTTGAGGTCCGACGGCACCCGGGAGCGCACGCTCGACCAGATGGAGAACGAGACGGTGGCGTCGACCTCGACGTCCTTGAGCTTGCCGTAGACGTTGCCGCCGGCGACGTTCCACTGGGTGATCTCACCCTCGACCCAGGCCACCCCGAGTCGGTCGATCCAGTCCCGGAGCTTCGCGCCGAGCAGCGCGACGGGCCACGGGTCCTCTGCCGTGGGCGGCCCCTGTTCGATCGCCATGGCGCCCCTCTCTCGTCGTGCGGTCCATGCTGCCGGACACCGGGGACATCCCGGGCGGCGACGCTCCTCCACAGGCTCGTCGGTGCCCAGGCTGCGCGGGTCCTGCTCACCTATCATCGGGGACGTGACGATCACCAACGGCCACTCGGTCCCGCTCGCCCCGCCGCGGGTCCCCGCAGCGCGCGGTCGACTGCGCGACGTCCCGGTGAGCGGGCCCAAGCGGGTCCTGCTCGCCGCACCTCGTGGGTACTGCGCCGGCGTCGACCGGGCCGTGGTCGCCGTCGAGAAGGCGCTCGAGCAGTACGGTGAGCCGGTCTACGTCCGCAAGCAGATCGTCCACAACGTCCACGTGGTGTCCACGCTGGAGCAGCGCGGAGCCGTCTTCGTCGACGACGTCGCAGAGGTGCCCCGTGGGTCGCACGTCGTCTTCAGCGCGCACGGTGTCTCCCCGGCCGTCGTGGCCGGTGCCGCGGACCGCGACCTGCACGCCATCGACGCGACCTGCCCGCTCGTCACCAAGGTGCACCGCGAAGCCACCCGGTTCGCCAAGGCCGAGCGCACCATCATCCTCATCGGGCACGCCGGCCACGAAGAGGTCGAGGGCACCATGGGCCACGCACCCGACCGGACGATCCTGGTGAACGGTCCGGCCGACGTCGCTGCGCTCGACGTCCCCGACCCGGACAACCTCGTGTGGCTGTCGCAGACCACCCTGAGCGTCGACGAGACCATGGAGACGGTGCGGCTCCTGCGTGAGAAGTACCCGTCGATCGAGAACCCGCCCTCCGACGACATCTGCTACGCCACCCAGAACCGCCAGGTCGCGGTCAAGAAGGTCGCGCCGGCAGCGGACCTGGTCATCGTCGTCGGCTCCGCGAACTCGTCGAACAGCGTCCGTCTGGTCGACGTCGCCCTCGAGTACGGCGCGAAGGACGCACACCGCGTGGACTACGCCGAGGAGATCCGCCAGGAGTGGCTCGACGGCGTGCAGACCGTCGGGGTCACGAGCGGCGCTTCCGTGCCGGAGGTCCTGGTCGCAGAGGTCCTCGAGCAGCTCGCCGACGCCGGCTACGGTGCGGTCGAGGAAGTCGTCACCGCGCACGAGGACCTGATGTTCTCGCTGCCCCGCGAACTCCGCACCGACGCGGACGGCAAGCCGACGCGTCCGCTCGGCGGGCGCACCCGATGACCGGGCCCGACCCGCAGACGGACGGCTGGGCCGGGGTCCCGCCGCGGGCGACGACGGCGGTGGACGGCCGGGAGGCCCGGGTCGTCCCCGACGCGTCCGTCGACCCCGCGGGTGGTGGCGCCGGTTCCGGTACGGCCGGTGCGGCCGGTACAGCCGGGGCGGCCGGGGCGGCCGGTACGGCCGGCACGGCCGGTGTCTCCAGTGCGGCCGGTCGTCCGGCTCCGCAGTACGGGGAGTACGCACCCGAGGGTTGGGTCAACCCCGTCCTCGTCGAGCAGGAACGGCAGGAGCAGCGGGACCGCGATCACGCCGCCGCGTCGGCCGTCGCATCCGCCGAGCGCTCGAACGGCACAGCGCGCTCGAACGGCACAGCGCGTTCGAACGGCACGGCGGCTCCGGACGGCTCGGCCCGCTCGCCGCAGGGGGACCGCGGTCGGGGAACGACCCCGCGGGAGGGCGCGTCCGTCCGCCGGCTCGGTGCATCGCCGGTCGACGTGCTCCTGACGTTCGTCCTCCTGGCGATGGGACTGGTCAGCGTCGTGCAGTCGCTGTCGATCGGCTCGGTCGCCTCCACCGTCCGCCAGACCCTCGAGACGAGGTACACGGAACTGCAGGACCCGGGCACGCTCAACGGCGCCGCGATGATCAGCGCCGTCGGCATGCTCGTGATCTTCGCCCTCGTGCTCTGGTGGTCCGTCGTCCGGCTCCGGGCCGGCAGGCGCACCTTCTGGGTGCCGCTGCTCGGCGGTGCCGTCGCGACGGTGTTCAGCTCGATCGTCTTCGTCATCGTGGTGTTCCAGGACGACGGCTTCGTCGCAGCGATGATGCGTCAGGCCTCGGGCGGCTGAACCAGGGTCTCCGGACCGGGCTTCCGGACCCGGGCCTCGTGACCCGGGCCTCGTGACACGGGCCTCGTGACACGGGCCTCGTGATCCGGGTCCGCCCAGGTCAGGCCAGGAACGCCGCGACCGCAGCGTGCAGGTCGGCGAGGTCGTCGACGTGCACCAGTTCGCGGACCGAGTGCATCGACAGCAGGCCGACGCCGATGTCGATCGTGGGGATCCCCAGCCGGGTCGCCGCGATCGGACCGATCGTCGATCCGCCCGGGATCGTGTTCACGTTGACGAACGGCTGGTGGTCGACACCGGCCGTCCCACACGCGGCGGCGAACACCGCGGTGCCCTTCGCCTCGGTCATGTAGCGCTGGTTCGCGCTGATCTTCAGGAGCGGACCACCACCCGGCCGCGGGCGGTTGGTGGGGTCGTGCTTCTCGGAGTGGTTGGGGTGCACCAGGTGTCCGGCATCGCTCGAGAGCAGCCACGAGGCACGGAAGGCACGGGCGGACTCGGACCGGGTGGCGCCGAGGCCCTCCTGCACGCGGGCCAGCACGTCCTCGAGGAACGGTCCACCCGCACCCGACGGCGAGGACGACCCGATCTCCTCGTGGTCGAACGCCGCGAACACCGGGATGTGGTCACCGTCACCCGGTGCCTCGAGCAGCCCGCGCAGTCCGGCGTGCACGCTCGTCAGGTTGTCCATCCGGCCCGAGGCCAGGAACGCCCGGTCGATGCCGATCCGCGACGGGGCCTGCGTGTCCGCGAAGAAGAGGTCCCACGAGACGGCGGTCTCGCCGAGTCGGGAGCGTAGCCACTCCATGACGTCGGTGCCACCCGTGCTGGCGTCGGTGCCGACGATCGGCAGCGTGTGCCGCTGCTTGTCGAGTGCCGGACCGTCGTTGGCGCCGCGGTCGAGGTGGATCGCGAGGTTCGGGATGCGGGCGACCCCGTCGACGGTGTCGAAGAGCGCGGTCGTGCCGTCGCGGTGGACGACCCGTCCGGCGATGCGGAGGTCACGGTCGAACCACGTCGACAGGACCGGGCCGCCGTAGACCTCGACGTTCAGCTGCTCCCAGCCGCCGACGCGGACCGTCGGGTTCGGCTTGATCCGGAAGCCGGGGGAGTCGGTGTGTGCGCCCAGGATGCGGAAGGGCGTCGTCGCGGTCGCGCCGTCCGGGAGGCGCCAGGCGATCACGGCACCGTCGCGGACCACCACGTAGGCACCTGGTTCCGTCGGCCACGCCTGGGTCTCGTCGAGGTCGGTGAAACCGGCGGCGACCAGACGGTCACGGGCGACCGAGGCCGCATGGAACGCGGTGGGGGACTCCGTGACGAAGTGGGCGAACTCGCTGGCGATGGCGTCGACGGTCATCCGACCATCGTGGCACGTCGTCGTGAGCCGGCATGCAGTGGGCGTTCGCGGACGCAGACGGGGGCGCCGTCCGCCGGACGCGCCCCCGGGCCTCCTGGCCGGTCCGACGTCAGCTCTGGGACTGTCCCGCCGAACCGAGGACCTTCGTCGCCTCGACGACACGAGCGGCCATCGCGGACTCGGCGACCTTGCCCCAGGCGCGCGGGTCGTACTGCTTCTTGTTGCCGACCTCGCCGTCGAGCTTGAGGACGCCTTCGTAGTTCGTGAACATCGAGCCGGCGATCGATCGTGTGAACGCGTACTGCGTGTCCGTGTCGATGTTCATCTTGATGACGCCGTTGCGGACGGCCTCGTGGATCTCGTCGTCGGTCGACCCGGACCCGCCGTGGAAGACGAGGTCGAGCGGGTTCTGGCCGGTGCCGTGCTTCTCTGCGATGGCGTCCTGGATCTCGCCGAGGAGCTCGGGACGGAGCTTGACGTTGCCCGGCTTGTAGACGCCGTGCACGTTGCCGAACGTCAGCGCGGCGATCCAGCGGCCCTGGTCACCCATGCCGAGCGCCTCGACGACACGCTCGACGTCGTTCGCGGTCGTGTACAGGGCGTCGTTCGTGCCCTCGTGCTGCACGCCGTCCTCTTCGCCGCCGACGACGCCGATCTCGACCTCGAGGATCGCGTTGATGTTGCGCGTCTTCTCGATCATCGTCTTGGCGATGTCGATGTTCTCGTCGAGCGGCACGGCCGAACCGTCCCACATGTGCGACTGGAAGATGGGGTTGCGACCCTGGCGGACCTCTTCCTCGCTCGCGGCGATGAGCGGCAGGACGAAGCCGTCGAGGGCGTCCTTCGGGCAGTGGTCGGTGTGCAGCGCGACGGTGATCGGGTAGTTCTTCGCCACCTCGTGCGCGAAGGCCGCCATCGCGAGCGCGCCGGCGGCACGGTTCTTGACGGTCTGGCCGGCGAAGTAGTCCGCCCCGCCGGTGGTCACCTGGATGATGCCGTCGGAGCCCGCCTCGGTCAGTCCCTGGAGGACCGCGTTGATGGTCTGCGAGGACGACACGTTGACCGCGGGGTAGGCGAACTTCCCGGCCTTCGCGCGGTCGATCATCTCGGCGTACTGTTCCGGCGTTGCGATGGGCACTGGATCTCCTTCGACTTCTTCGGTGATGTCCCGGTCGATGCTAGTCAGGGCCGGTTGGTGCGTGGTGGGTGTGACGGGTGCCTGTGGACGGATCGCGCTCTGCACATCCGTCCGCCGGGGAGGCCGGACGGTCGGCGCTCGGTACGCTGGGGGTGTGACTCCCACGACTGAGACCGGCTCCCTGTTCCTCCAGCCCGACCGCAACCTCGCGCTCGAGCTCGTGCGTGCGACGGAGGCCGCCGCGATCCGTGCGCAGCCGTGGGTCGGTCGGGGTGAGAAGAACCTCGCCGACGGCGCCGCGGTGGACGCGATGCGGAAGTTCCTCGGCACCGTGAACTTCGACGGCGTGGTCGTCATCGGAGAGGGCGAGAAGGACAACGCCCCGATGCTCTACAACGGCGAGCACGTCGGCAACGGCCACGGTCCCGCGTGCGACATCGCCGTCGACCCGATCGACGGCACCTCGCTCACCGCCGCCGGCCGCCAGAACGCCATCTCCGTGATGGCCGTCTCCGACCGCGGTTCGATGTACGACCCGTCGGCCGTGTTCTACATGGACAAGATCGCCGCAGGTCCCGAGGGCCGCGGGGTCCTGGACCTCGACAAGCCGATCGGCGACAACATCCGGGCACTCGCGAAGGCCAAGGGCAAGGACCTCGAGGACATGGTCGTGGCCGTGCTCGACCGTCCGCGCCACGACGAACTCATCCGCGCCATCCGTGCCACGGGCGCCGGAACGCGACTGCTCCTCGACGGTGACGTCGCCGGCGGCATCGCGGCGGCGCTCCCCGGCTCGGCGATCGACATGTGCGTCGGCGTCGGCGGCACGCCGGAGGGCATCATCACGGCCTGCGCGATCAAGGCGCTCGGCGGGGTCCTGCTCGGCAAGCTCCAGCCGAAGGACGACGAGGAGCGCCAGAAGGCGATCGACGCCGGCCACGACCTGGACAAGGTCCTCGACCAGGACGACCTGGTGACGGGCGACAACACGTTCTTCGTCGCCACCGGTGTCACCGACGGCGTCCTCGTCGACGGCGTCCGTCGCTCGCGCGGCGTCATCCACACCGACTCGCTCGTGCTGCGGTCCCGCTCGAACACCATCCGCCGCATCCAGGCCGATCACCGCGCCGAGAAGTGGTTCTGATCCGCTGAGTCGACGGCGCCCCGGCCCCGGCCCCGGCTGCCGGTGCGGCCCGCGGTGCCGATCAGCTGCGCACAACAGGAACCCGCTCGCGCCACGGCATCCCGTGGTTCGAGCGGGTTCCTGTTGTGCTGGGGCCGGCCGGCCGGCGCCGGGCACCGGGCAACGGCACCGGGCAACGGCCGGCGCCGGGCACCGGGCAACGGCACCGGGCAACGGCGCCCGCCGCGGGCGTCGCGCCGCCGCGCTCAGTCCTCCGTCGCGCTGACGAGCTCCGGTGCCGTCAGCAACCGCGGCTCGTCCTCGATGCTCGTCGGGTCCGCGATCACCTTGGACTCGTCGAGCAGTGACAGCCGTCGAGCGCTCGGCAGCACCTGCCGCTCGAGCGAGCCCACGAAGCGGTTGTAGTCGACGACGCTGCCCCGGATGGACCGGCCGAGCTTGTCGACGTGGGTGGCCATCGTCGCCAGTCGCCCGTGCAGTTCGCGAGAGATCGTGAAGAGCTCTCGGGCTTCCTGCGTGACGACGTCCTGCTGCCACGAGAACGCCACGGTCTTCAGCACCGACCACAGCGTCACTGGAGAGGCCAGCGCCACGCGCTTCCGGAAGGCGTGGTCGAGCAGTCCGGGGTCGGCGGCGAGTGCACTGGCGATGAGTGACTCGGACGGGATGAACGCCACGGTCAGCTCGGGTGAGGCATCGTAACCGGACCAGTACTCCCGCGCGGCGAGGGCGTCGACGTGGCCCCGGAGCGCCTTGACGTGCTGCGCCATCAGCTGGTCGCGACGCGCAGCCTCGGCGCCGGTGGCACTGGCCGGGATCTCGGACGCCTGCAGGTACGCGGCGAAGGGCACCTTGGCGTCGACGGCGATCGACTTGCCGCCGGGCAGGTGCACGATCATGTCCGGTCGAGCAGCGCCGGCGGAGGTGGTCACGGCGGACTGCACGTCGAAGTCGACGCGTTCGAGCAGACCGGCCGCCTCGACCACGTTGCGCAGCTGCGTCTCGCCCCACACCCCGCGGGTGCTGTTCGACGACAGGGCACCGGCGAGGGTCTCGGCGGTCGCTCGGAGCCGTTCCTCGGACTCGGCCGCGGACCGGAGCTGGGCCGAGATCGCGCCGTACTGCTCGCTGCGGGAGCGTTCGAGTTCCGCGATCTTCTCGCGCATCACCTGCAGGGTGTCGGCGACCGGGCTCAGCGCCGTGAGCACCTTCGACTCGTCCTGCGCCCGAGCCGACTCCGCACCGTGCAACCGCTGCACGAGGTGCTCGAGTTCGGCGGATCGGCGCTCGAGGGAGTCGACCTGCCGTCGGTACTGCGTGTCCTGCGCATCGAGCCGGTCGTCAGCGTCGTTCCGCGACTCCTCGAGCTGGGACCGCAGCGCCTCGGCGGTGGCGCGGGCGACCGCTGCGTCGACGCCGGCACGGGACTTGGCGAGCGTCCACGCGACGAGTGCACCGACGAGGGCGCCGAGCACGAGGCCGATGACCAGGGCGAGGATCTGCATGACGCGACCCTGGCAGGACCCACCGACACCGGGCCTCCCGTCCGACGCCGTCGCGAGGGCGTTGCGAGACCATGTCATGACATTAGGCCAAGGGTCGTGTACAGTCGTGCTCGTCCGACGATGAAGCCGCACGGAAGGTCCTGCTGTCGCATGACGATCGAAGCACCGCACGCCTACGACGTGATCACGATGGGACGCGTCAGCGTCGACATCTACCCGCAGCAGACCGGCCCCCTCGAAGACGTCGAGACGTTCTCGAAGTCGGTGGGCGGCAGCGCCACGAACGTCGCGATCGCGGCGGCCCGGCACGGCGCGGACACCGCTGTCATCACCCGCACCGGCAACGACCCGTTCGGCCGGTACATCGCCCGCACGTTGCCCGAGTTCGGTGTCGCCAACGACTTCGTCGCCACGGTCGACGGCCTGAACACACCGGTCGCGTTCTGCGAGGTGTTCCCGCCGGACGACTTCCCGCTCTACTTCTACCGTGCGCCCAAGGCGCCGGACCTGATGATCACCGCGAAGAGCCTGCCGCTGCACGAGATCGAGCGGGCGCGGGTGTTCTGGACGACCGTCACCGGACTCAGCGAAGAACCGAGCCGGACCGCGCACCACGTCGCGTACGCGGCACGGAGCGCGTCCGAGCACACCACGAAGGTGCACACCGTCCTGGACCTCGACTACCGGTCGATGTTCTGGTCCACCCCGGCCGCCGCCACGCGGGAGGTCGCCATCGCCCTCGAGCACGCCACCGTCGCGGTCGGCAACCGTGAGGAGTGCGAGGTCGCCGTCGGTGAGACCGACCCGGTGCGCGCAGCCGACGCCCTGCTGGAGCGCGGGGTCGAGATCGCGATCGTCAAGCAGGGGCCGAAGGGTGTCCTGGCGAAGACCCGTGACGAGTTCGTCGAGGTTCGTCCGCACCACGTCGACGTCGTCAACGGACTCGGCTCCGGCGACGGTTTCGGGGGCGCGCTCACCCACGGGTTGCTGCAGGGCTGGGGGCTCGAACGGATCCTGTCGTTCGCGAACGCGGCCGGCGCGATCGTCGCGACCCGGTTCGAGTGCTCGACGGCGATGCCCACGAGCGACGAGATCGAAGCCTTCCTGCGGAGCAACCCGACGCAGGGCACGGCGACCGAGGGAACCAACACCGAGGGAACCAGCACCGAGGAGGCTCTCCGTGCCTGAGCTGACCACTTCCGACTTCGACCGCCTGCGTGACACGCGCGCCGGTCACCCCGAGCGGATCGCCTCGGTGCTCGCATCGCGACGGAGGCGCCCCCTCCTGGGCGAGGACGGCAAGCTCTTCATCGTGGCAGCGGACCACCCCGCCCGTGGCGCGCTCGCGGTGCGGGACGACCCGGCCGCGATGGCGAACCGCTACGACCTGCTCGAACGCCTCGTCGTGGCCCTCGGCCGCCCCGGTGTCGACGGGGTGCTCGGGACCCCCGACATCCTGGAGGACCTGGCGCTGCTCGGGGCGCTCGACGACAAGGTGGTCGTCGGGTCGATGAACCGCGGAGGTCTCCGGGGAGCGACCTTCGAGATGGACGACCGCTACACGGCGTACTCGGCAGCGTCCATCGCGGACTCCGGGTTCGACTTCGCGAAGCTGCTCATCCGCGTGGCCCTGTCCGACGCCGGCACCGCGCCGACGTTGGAGGCCACCGCGAGGGCCGTGACGGAGTCGGCCGCGCGCCGCCTGCCGATCATGCTCGAGCCGTTCATGTCCGACCGTCGTGACGGGACGGTTGTGAACGACCTGTCGGCGGAGGCGGTGATCACCTCGATGGCGATCGCCGCGGGCCTCGGCGAGTCGAGCGCGTACAGCTGGCTGAAGATCCCGGTCGTCGACGACATGGAGCGGGTGATGGCCGCGACGACGCTGCCGACACTCCTGCTCGGCGGTGACCCGGCGTCCCGTCCGCTCGAGACCTACGCGAAGTGGGCCGATGCCCTCGCGCTGCCGGGCGTCCGCGGCCTGGTCGTCGGCAGGACGCTCCTCTACCCGTCGGACGGCGACGTGGCGGGAGCGGTCGACGTGGCCGCGGGGCTCGTCCACAGCGGGACCCAGCACACGGGTCTCTCCACAGATCCCCATGACTCCTCTGCGGACCCCGTCGGTTCCGCGAGCATCAACGAGCCCGTCTCGGAAGGAAGCAAAGCATGACCACCACGGGATCCACCACGACCGTGTCCGACTCCACCAGCACCGACAGCCCGGTCGTCGGGCACTGGATCGACGGCGCGCACGTCGCGTCCACGTCCGGACGCACCGTGCCGGTCTACGACCCCGCCCTCGGAGTCGTGACGAAGCAGGTCGCCCTCGCAGACGAGCAGGAGATCCGGACGGCGATCGCCAGCGCGAAGGCCGCCTTCCCCGCGTGGAGTGAGCTGTCGCTGACCAAGCGCCAGCAGATCATGTTCGCGTTCCGCGAGATCCTCAACCGCGACAAGGCCGAACTCGCCGAGATCATCACGAGCGAGCACGGCAAGGTGGTCTCCGACGCACTGGGCGAGATCGCCCGCGGGCAAGAGGTCGTCGAACTGGCGACGAGCATCCCGCAGCTGCTCAAGGGTGAGTTCTCCGACCAGGTGTCGACCGGCATCGACGTGTACTCGATCCGACAGCCGCTCGGAGTCGTGGGCATCATCAGCCCGTTCAACTTCCCGGCGATGGTGCCGCTCTGGTTCCTGCCGATCGCCATCGCCGCGGGCAACACCGTCGTGCTGAAGCCGAGCGAGAAGGACCCGTCCGCGGCCATCTGGCTGGCTTCGAAGTTCACCGAGGCCGGACTGCCGCCCGGGGTGTTCACGGTCCTGAACGGTGACAAGGTCGCGGTCGACGGACTCCTGACCAGTCCCGACGTCGAGTCGATCTCGTTCGTCGGTTCGACCCCGATCGCGCAGTACGTCTACGAGACCGGGACGAAGCACGGCAAGCGCGTGCAGGCCCTCGGCGGCGCGAAGAACCACATGCTGGTGCTGCCGGACGCCGACCTCGACCTCGTCGCGGACAACGCGATCAACGCGGGCTTCGGTTCAGCGGGGGAGCGCTGCATGGCGATCTCGGTCGTCGTCGCGGTGGAGCCCGTCGCCGACGAGCTCGTCGCGAAGATCGCCGAGCGCGCCGCCACGCTGCGCATCGGTGACGGCCGCCGCGGCTGCGACATGGGACCACTCGTCACCGAGCAGCACCGGGACAAGGTCGCCTCGTACATCGAGGTCGCAGAGCAGGACGGTGCGGTCATCGTGGTGGACGGCCGCACCGTCCGTCCGGACGGCGACGAGAACGGCTTCTGGCTCGGCCCGACGCTCATCGACGAGGTGCCGACCTCGAGCCGCGTCTACACCGAGGAGATCTTCGGTCCGGTGCTCGCCGTCGTCCGGGTCGCCACCTACGAAGAGGGTCTGGGGCTCATCAACTCGGGCGCCTTCGGCAACGGCACCGCGATCTTCACGAACGACGGCGGCGCCGCCCGGCGCTTCCAGCGGGACGTGCAGGTGGGGATGATCGGCATCAACGTGCCGATCCCGGTGCCGGTGGCCTACTACTCGTTCGGCGGGTGGAAGAACTCGCTGTTCGGCGACCACAAGGCCTACGGCGCGGACGGCGTCAGCTTCTTCACGCGGCAGAAGGCGATCACCTCCCGGTGGCTCGACCCCTCGCACGGCGGCATCAACCTCGGCTTCCCCTCGAACGGCTGATCCGACGATGACCGACAACTGGTTCAACCCGCGGGGCAGCCGGCCGGAAGACGGCTGGACCGACGTGGTCGACGGCCGGGTGCCGGGGTGGGCGCACACCGGCCTCCGGACCGGGACTCTGACGGACGGTGGCTCGCTGTGGCTGGACTCCGCCCCGGTCGAACGGATCGTCGTGCCGCTCGCCGGCAGCTTCACCGTGCGGTACGGCGACGCGGTGCAGGAGCTCGAGGGTCGCGCGAGCGTCTTCGAGGGCCCCACGGACGTCCTCTACCTCGGCTCCGGGACCGCCGCGGTGATCACGGGCACAGGCCGACTCGCGGTCGCCGAGGCCCCCACCGACGTGGTCGAGCCGCCGGTGTACATCCCGCGGCAGGACGTGCCCGTCGAACTCCGTGGTGCCGGGCAGTCGAGCCGGCAGGTCCACAACTTCGGGACCCCGGCGGCGCTCGACGCCGCACGGCTGATCGTGTGCGAGGTGATCACGCCCGCGGGCAACTGGTCCTCGTGGCCCGCGCACAAGCACGACACCGAACGACCCGGGCAGGAGTCCGAGCTCGAGGAGATCTACTACTACGAGTCCGCCGTCGCCCGTGGCGCCGAGCACGTCGCTCCCGACGCCGCCGACCCGTTCGCGCTGCACCGGACATCGGCCTCGGACGACCGGCCGATCGACGAGTTCCGGCAGGTCCGCACGGGCGACATCGCACTCGTGCCGTACGGCTGGCACGGACCCGCCGTCGCCGCCCCGGGCTACGACATGTACTACCTCAACGTGATGGCCGGGCCCGGCCCCGAACGCGTCTGGAACATCACCGACGACCCCGCCCACGGGTGGGTCCGTCAGCTCTGGGAGTCCGAGTCGCTCGACCCCCGCCTGCCCTACCTGAAGGAGGACGTGTGACCACGACACAGCGCCAGCCCGGACCGACGCGCCGCATGACCGTCGGCCAGGCGCTCGTCGAGTTCCTGGCGAACCAGTGGACGGTGGACGGTGACGTCCGCGAGCGCACGATCCCGGGGGTCTTCGGGATCTTCGGCCACGGCAACGTCGCCGGGCTAGGCCAGGCGATCAAGCAGCTGCACGTCGAGCAGCCCGGACTGCTGCCGTACCACCAGGCCCGCAACGAGCAGGCGATGGTGCACGAGGCCGTCGGGTTCGCCCGGATGCACCGCCGTCGTGCGACCTTCGCGTCGACGGCGTCGGTCGGGCCGGGCGCTGCGAACATGCTCACCGCCGCCGCGCTCGCCACGACGAACCGGCTGCCGGCACTGCTGCTGCCCTCGGACACCTTCGCCACGCGGACCACGGACCCGGTGCTGCAGCAGATCGAGATGCCCCACGACACGTCGATCCAGGTGACCGACGCGTTCCGTCCGCTCTCGCGCTTCTTCGATCGGGTCGTCCGACCGGAGCAGCTCTTCTCGATCGCGCTCCAGGCCATGCGGGTCCTCACCGATCCGGCCGAGACCGGTGCGGTGACGATCGCCCTGCCGGAGGACGTCCAGGCCGAACGACTCGACGTCCCCGTCGCGTTCCTGCAGCCCCGCGAGTGGCACATCCGGCGGCCGATCCCGGAGACCGGTCCGTTGGCGCGTGCCGTCGCTGCGATCCGACAGGCGAAGCGTCCGGTCATCGTCGCCGGTGGTGGGGTCCTCTACTCCGGCGCCGAGGACGAGCTCCGCCGCTTCGTCGAGGCCACGGGCATCCCGGTGGGCACCTCGCAGGCCGGTGGTGGGTCCCTGGTCTGGGACCACCCGCAGTACCTCGGCGGCATCGGGGCCACCGGCACGGCCGCCGCGAACGCCGTCGCCGCGCAGGCCGACGTGGTCATCGGGATCGGGACGCGGTACAGCGACTTCACCACGGCGTCCCGCACGGCCTTCCAGGACCCCGACGTCACCTTCGTCAACGTCAACGTGGCGTCCTTCGACGCCTACAAGCACGGCACGCAGCTGCCGGTGATCGCGGACGCCCGGGAGGCCCTGGTCGCGTTGACCGCGGCCCTCACCGCCGACTCGTCGTACGCGGTCGACGCCGGCTACGTCGCCGAGATCCGGGACCGGAAGCGCGAGTGGGACGCCATCGTCGACGAGGCGTTGGCCCCGTCCGGCGCCGATCTGCCCGGGCAGGCCGAGATCATCGGCGCCGTCCAGGCCGCCAGCGATCCGCGCGACGTGGTCATCCAGGCCGCCGGTTCGCTGCCCGGCGACCTCCACAAGCTCTGGCGGGTCCGCGACGCGCTCGGCTACCACGTCGAGTACGCCTTCTCGTGCATGGGCTACGAGATCGCCGGCGGCATCGGTGTCCGCCGCGCAGCACCGGACCGCGATGCCATCGTGATGGTCGGTGACGGCTCGTACCTGATGCTGCACACGGAGCTCGTGACCGCCGTCGCCGAGGGCATCAAGATCATCGTGGTGCTCATCCAGAACCACGGGTACGCCTCGATCGGCCACCTGTCGGAGACCGTGGGGTCGGAGCGTTACGGCACGAAGTACCGCTACCTGGACGAGACGCAGTCGTTCGACAACGGCGAGCCGTTGCCCGTCGACCTCGCTGCGAACGCCCGGTCCTACGGCGTCGACGTGATCGAGGTGCAGCCCGGACCGGACAGCATCGCCGACCTCACCGCAGCGCTCCGCCAGGCCAAGGCGAACCAGCACACCACGCTCGTGCACATCAACTCCGACCCGCTGGTGTACGCGCCGGACGGCGACGGCTGGTGGGACGTGCCGGTCGCACAGACCTCCACGCTCCCCAGCACACAGGCCGCCCGCGCCGAGTACGAGCAACAGGTCGCCGCGCAGCGTCCGCTGCTCGGCTGAACCCGATCCGAGACAGAAAGCGACAGCGACGTCATGACCGACACCGCCACCCCCACCGGGGTCCCCGACGAGGACACCACCACCGCCGGCATCCGCATCGGCACCGCCCCCGACTCGTGGGGCGTCTGGTTCCCGGACGACCCGAACCAGGTGCCGTGGCAGCGCTTCCTCGACGAGGCCGCGGCCGCCGGGTACCGGTGGATCGAGCTCGGCCCGTACGGCTACCTGCCGACCGACCCGGCGCAGCTGTCCGACGAGCTCGAGTCCCGGGGACTGCGGCTGTCGGCCGGCACCGTCTTCACCGGGTTCCACAAGGGCGACGACCAGTTCCAGCGCGCTTGGGACCAGGCCGTCGCGGTCGCCGGGCTCGCAGCGGCCCTCGGGGCGGAACACCTCGTGACCATCCCGGACCTGTGGCGCTCGGACGCCACCGAGGAGGTCCTCGAGCCCCGGACGCTGAGCGACGAGCAGTGGGAGCGCCTGGGCACGGGGCACGACCGACTCGGCAAGGCGCTGCTCGAGGAGTTCGGTGTCCACCAGCAGTTCCACACGCACGCGGACAGCCACGTCGGGACGTTCAAGGAGACCGTGCGCTTCCTCGAGGTCACCGACCAGCGGTACACGAACCTGTGCCTCGACACCGGCCACTTCGCCTACTACGGCGGCGACAACCTGAAGCTCATCGCCGAGCACCCGGACCGCATCGGGTACCTGCACCTCAAGCAGGTCGACACCGATCTGCTGTTCGACGTGCTGAAGAACGACGTGCCGTTCGCCACCGCGGTGTCGCAGGGCATCATGACCGAGCCGCCGCACGGGACCCCGGCGCTCGCGCCGATCATCGAGGCCGTCGCCCGCATCAACCCGGACGTGTTCGGCATCGTCGAGCAGGACATGTACGGCTGCTCCGTCGACGCCCCGGGGCCGATCGCCGAGCGCACCTTCCAGCACATCTTCGGTTCGACCGCGGCCGCGCGGACCGACTGACGTCGCGAACGCCACCGTCAGCTCGACACCGTCACCACGACACCGTCCACCACACAGAGGAAGACAGTCATGAGCACCACGCAGAACCTCCGCGTCGCCGTCGTCGGCGCGGGCATGATGGGCGCGGACCACGTCCGACGCATCACCGCGAAGATCTCGAACGCCGACGTCGTCGCGGTCGTCGAGCCGGACGCGTCCCGGGCCGCCGCCGCTGCTGCGCTGGCCCCGGGTGCGATCACCGCGGCCTCGTTCGAGGAAGCCCTCGACTCCACCGACATCGACGGTGTCATCATCGCGACGCCCGGGTTCCTGCACGAGCCGATCCTCGTGACCGCCCTCGAGCGCGGTCTCGCCGTGCTCTGCGAGAAGCCGCTGACGACGAGTGCCGAGGACAGCCTGCGCATCGTGCAGCTCGAGCAGGAGCACGCCGGTCGGCCGACGATCCAGGTCGGGTTCATGCGACGGTTCGACGCCGGGTACCAGGAGCTCAAGGCGCTGCGGGAGTCGGGCGCGAACGGCGCTCTGCTCGCGCTGCACCACGCCCACCGCAACCCGACCACGCCACCGAACTTCAGCGAGTCGATGCTCATCCACGACTCGGTGATCCACGAGATCGACATCATCCCGTTCCTCACGGGCGAAGCGATCACGAGCGTCGAGGTCAAGAAGCCGCGGAAGAACTCGCTGGCACCGGCCGACCTGCCCGAGCCGCAGTTCGTGCTGTTCACGACCGAGTCGGGGACGATGGCGATCGTCGAGATCAACGTCAACGCCCAGTTCGGTTACCAGGTGACCACCGACGCCGTGTTCGAGTCCGGCGTCGCCTACATCGGGCGCGACACCTCGCAGACGATCGTGTCCGCCGGGGTCTCCGGTCAGGGCGTCACGCCGTCGTTCAAGGAACGGTTCGCGGCAGCCTACGACGAAGAGGTGCAGCGCTGGGTGGACGCCGCTCGCGACGGCGGCATCGACGGGCCGAGCGCCTGGGACGGCTACACGGCGTCCGTCGTCGCCGAGGTCGCCGTCCGGGCGCAGCAGTCCGGGGTGACCGAGCCCGTGGAGTACGCGGTGGTCAAGCCGGCGTTCTACAACGCGGCTGCCGCGCCGGCCGACGTCCTCGCGGGAGCGTAGCCCGTGCCGAAGATCGCCCTCGATCCGACCCCGTTCCACCACGACCTCGACCTGCTCGAGTTCCCCCGGAAGGTCGCCGAGCTGGGGTACGAGTACCTGCAGCTGACCCCGCACCGGGACTTCATCCCGTTCCACCGGCACCCGAAGGCGGACGACGACCTCGTCGACGCGTTCGCGGCAGCCTGCGTCGACGCCGGCGTCCAGGTGGCGTCGGTGCTGCCGGTGCTCCGCTGGTCCGGGCCCGACCGGGAGACGCGCGAGACCGCCGTCAAGCAGTGGAAGCGCGTCATCGAGATCACCAAGCGGCTCGGCGTGGACACCATCAACACCGAGTTCTCCGGTCGACCCGAACGTGCCGAGGAGTCCGAGGCACAGTTCTACTGGGCGATGGAGGAGCTCCTGCCGATCATCGAGGACGCGGACCTCCGGGTGCTCATCGACCCGCACCCCGACGACTTCGTCGAGGACGGTCTCGAAGCGCTCCGGGTGATCCGCGGGCTGAACTCGAAGAGCGTCGGCTTCGTCTACGTCGCCTGCCACACCTTCCACTACGGCGGGGACATGGACGCGGTCATCGACGCCGCCGGTGATTCCCTCCAACTCGTCCACGTGGCCGATGCGTACGACCACCGTCGCTCGCACGGCCTCCGCTACATCACGAACCCGCCCGGCAACCCGGTCCGGGTGCACCAGCACCTGCCGGTCGGGCAGGGCGACGTCGACTTCGACGCGTTCTGGCGCGCGCTCGACCGCGTGGGCTTCTCCGGCCGTGACGACACCGTCGCGGTGTCGAGCGTCTTCGCCGAGGACGAGAACGCCGACGCGGTGTCGCGGTTCCAGCTCGACCAGATCACGAAGGGACTCCACCGATGACGAGCACGCTCGAGACCCAGGACGCGGCTGCGGTCGACGTCCGACCGGTCACCCTGCAGGCGACGGAGCAGACGCCCACCGCGCTGTGGAACGACTCCGCCGACCCGCACGAGCTCGCGACCGCGATCTCCGAGTACGGAGCGGTCGGGGCGACCTGCAATCCGGTCATCGCCTACACGTGCATCAGGCAGGACCCGGAGGTCTGGGTCCCGCGCATCCGACAGCTCGCCGAGGAACACCCGACCGCGGGGGAGTCCGCACTCGGGTGGATGGCGGTCGAGGAGCTCTCGGTCAACGCTGCCGCGCAGCTGCTGCCGGCGTTCGAGGCATCGGGCGGTCGCAACGGCCGGCTCAGCATGCAGACCGACCCGCGCCTGCACCGCGACCGGGACGCCCTCGTCGAGCAGGCCGTGCGCTTCTCCGGCCTCGCGCCGAACATCATCGTGAAGATCCCGGCGACGAAGGTCGGCATCGCGGCCATCGAGGAAGCGGCGTACCGGGGTGTCTCGATCAACGCGACCGTGTCGTTCACGGTGGCGCAGGTCGTCGCGGTCGGCGACGCGATCGAGCGGGCGTTGGACCGCCGGGCGGCCGAAGGTCTGCCCGAGCAGGAGTTCGGGCACGTCGTCACCCTGATGGCCGGTCGGTTCGACGACTGGCTGAAGACCGTCGTCAAGCGCGACCACGTGATGATCGACCCGGGGTACCTCGAGTGGGCCGGGGTCGCCGCGGTGAAGAACGCGTACCGGGTGTTCCAGGAGCGCGGCTTCCGATCCCGGGTCCTCGTCGCGGCCTTCCGGAACGCACTGCAGTGGTCCGAGTTCCAGGGCGGTGACCTCGTCGTTTCGCCGCCGTTCCAGTGGACGAAGGACATCAACGACAACGCGTTCCCGTTCCGTCCGGACGCGATCGACGACGAGGTACCGGCACACGTCGTCGAGGCCCTCCGCCGTGCGACGCCGGAGTTCGCCCGTGGTCATGACGTCGACGGCATGACCATCGACGAGTTCGACCGGTTCGGCGCGACCGTCACGACGCTCCGCCAGTTCCTCGATGCCGATGCGCAACTCGACGCCCTCGTGCGCGACATCATCGTCCCGGCCGCCTAGGTCGTCGACGATGGACATGGTCGGGGTGGGGCTCATCTCGGTGGGGTGGATGGGACGCCTGCACTCCCGCGCCTACCGAGCGCTGCCGGACCACTTCCCGGAACTCGGAGTCCGCCCGCGCCTGGTGGTCGCGGCCGACCCGGTGCCTGCGGCGCGGGAGCAGGCCACGGAGCGGCTCGGCTACGAGCGGGCCGTCGCCGACTGGCACGAGGTCCTCACGGACCCGGAGGTCGACGTCGTCTCGATCTGCTCCCCGAACTTCCTGCACCGCGAGATGGCGGTCGCGGCGGCCCAGGCGGGCAAGCCGTTCTGGATCGAGAAGCCGATGGGCCGGTACGCCAGCGACTCCCGTGACATCCACGACGCCGTCCAACGGGCGGGGGTGGTCACGAGCGTGGGGTTCAACTACCGGCACGCACCCGCGGTCGAGCGGGCGCGTGAGCTCGTCCGCAGCGGGAGGCTCGGCCGGATCACGAACGTCCGCGGCTCCCTGCTCGCCGGCTACTCGTCCGACCCGGCGGCTCCGCTGACCTGGCGCTTCGAGCGCGACCGAGCGGGGTCCGGCGTGCTCGGTGACCTGCTGTCGCACGGCCTGGACCTGGCGCAGTACCTCGTCGGCCGGATCGCGAGCGTCACCGCACTCGCCGAGACGTTCATCACGGAGCGGCCGCTGCCCGGCGCTGGGATCGTCGACCGCAGCGCCGCCGCGACGGGTGACCGCAGGCCGGTCGAGAACGAGGACTACGCCGCCCTGCTCTTCCGCTTCGACGACGGTGCGGTCGGGACGATGGACTCCAGCCGGGTGATGCGCGGTCCGCACGCCGAGTACACGATCGAGGTCTACGGCACCGCCGGGTCGATCCGCTGGGACTTCCAGCGGATGAACGAACTGCAGGTCTGCCTCGACGGGCAGGAGACCCACGGCTACACGACCGTGTACGTCGCGCCCGGGGACGGCGAGTTCGCCCGCTTCCAACCGGGCGCCGGGACAGCGATGGGGTACGACGACCTCAAGACGATCGAAGCGGCGCAGTTCCTGGCGAGCGTCCGGAGCGGCCGCCAACTCGCGCCGTCGGTGGCGGACGGGCTGGCAGCAGCGTCGATCGTGGAAGCGGCGGAGGCCTCGCTCGCCGACGGGGCCTGGCACGACGTGGCACGTGTCGACGGACTGCTCACCGCGGACGCGCCGACACCGGTGTTCTGATCCCGGCGGGTCCACCGACCACGATCCGGACGGGAGGCGCGTCACCAGCTGGTGACGCGCCTCCCGTCCGTCATGGGGTGACGCACGACGCCCGCTGGTCGCCGCCACAGCAGCTGGGGCGATAGTATGTCCTGACAAAGTCACCACCAGCAGGAGGCACCATGCCGCTCGTCCGATTCGACCTCGCCACCGGTCGCACCCCGGAAGCCGTCCGCGCGATCGCCGACGCCACCCACCAGGCGATCGTCGACGTCTACGGGATCCCGGAGCGAGACCGCTTCCAGGTCATCACCGAACACCCGGCGTCGCAGATCATCGCGCTGGACGCCGGCCTCGGCTTCGAACGCACCGAGGGCGTCGTCATGATCCAGGTCTTCACCCAGCGGGGGCGGTCCGACGACGCGAAGCAGGCGCTCTACGCCGCGATCCACGACGCGCTCGCCGGGGTGGGCGTCGCCTCCGAGGACGTCTTCATCGGCTACGTCGAGAACGGTCCCCAGGACTGGTCGTTCGGCTTCGGTCGCGCCCAGTACCTGACCGGCGAACTCGGGGTCCCCAGCGCGAGCTGACCGGCCTGCCAGGCCCTACTTGTCGACGAGCGTGACCTCGAACGAGTACCGGTCCGGCCGGTAGCAGTGCACGCCGTACTCGACCGCTCGACCCGACGCGTCGTAGGCCGTCCGGCTCATGGTCAGCACGGGGTCGCCGTCCTCGATCTCGAGCAGACCCGCCTCGTCGTCGGTCGCCGCACGGGCACCGATCCGCTGCTTCGCGACCCGCATCGTCACCCCGCGGGACCGCAGCAGTTGGTAGAGGCCGTGGGCGCGGAGGTCCTCATCGGTGATGTCCGCGAACTCGGGCGGCAGGTAGTTCTCGAGCACCGCCATCGGCACGTCCTCGGCGAACCGGACGCGGAGGACGTGCACGACGCTCGCCCCGACCTCGACGCCGAGGGCCTCGGCCACGGCCTGGGTCGCCGGGACGTCGCTGCGGTCGAGGAGCTTCGTCGTCGGCTGCTGCGACCCCTGCGTCAGGTCGTCGTACAGGCTGGTCAGCTCGACCTTGCGGGTGACCGGTCCGTGCACGACCTGCGTGCCGATGCCACGTCGGCGGACGAGCAGCCCCTTGTCGACGAGGTCCTGGATCGCGCGTCGGATGGTCGGGCGGGACAGGCCGAGGCGCTCGCCGAGGGCGATCTCGTTCTCGAGGCGAGCGCCGGGCGGCATCGCACCGGAGCGGATCGACTCCTCGATACGTGAGGCGACCTGGTGGTACAGGGGCATCGGACCCGACCGGTCCAGGTCCATGAACAGGTCGGACGGCAGCTGGCCATCGTTGGTCATCGCGGTCCTTCGCAGGGGAGAACGGGCCCGAGCACCAGCGCCGGGCAGATTGTCGTGACAATACCACCGGGCGTGGCGTGGCCAGGACCGGCCGGCGTTGCCAGGACCGGCCGGCTGGACCGCGTCAGTCGGAGAAGACCATCGGACGGCGGGACAGCCGGGGCTGCACTGCGGACTTCGGCTTCTCGACTCGGGCGCGCACCGGGTTGATCGTCACCCGGGTGACGGCGCCGAGGGCCTCGACCGTCGGCACCCCGTGGTGACCGGCAGCGTGCACGACGATCGCGGCGCAGGCTTCGGCGTCGGCGGCGGCGTCGTGGTGCTGGAAGCCCGAGAACCCGGCGGCCATCGCCGCCATCGGCAGACGGTACGAGTCGAGGGTGTAGGTCTTGCGGGCGACCTGCAGCGAGCACATCGAGTGGTGCTCGGCCAGTTCGATCCCCGTCGCCGCACACCCGCCGGCGATGACGCCCATGTCGAAACGGGCGTTGTGCGCGACCAGCACGTCCCCCTCGGCGAACGCCACCAGGTCCGGGTACTGCTGCTCCCACGACTTCGCGTGCACGACGTCCGACTCGACGATCCCGTGGATGCGCGTGTTCCACTCGAGGAAGTCGTCGTGCCCGGCCGGCGGACGGATGAACCACGAGGCCCGATCGACGACCCGACCGCCACGCACCTTCACGAGTCCGACCGAACACGCGCTGGCGGGCGAGTTGTTCGCGGTCTCGAAGTCGATGGCGGTGAAGTTCAGCACGCCTTCGATCGTTGCACGGAGAACCGACATCACCGGAACCGGACGCGGCGTGGTGCGTCGAGGGGGCGTGCCCGCTCCTACCCTCGAGACATGGAGAACCCGCTGCGGCGCACCCCGCTCGTCCTGGTCCTCGCGGGCGCCGGGTACGGCCAGCAGGCGCCGCTGCTCTGGTGGACGGACGCCATCGCCCGGCAAGCCGGCTGCGAGGTCGTCGCGCCCCGATGGGTCGTCGACGACGTCGCCGAGGCCGACCCGGTCCGTTTCGTGCAGCAGGCGCTGACGACCGCGCTCGCCGGACGACGGCCGGACCTCGTCGTCGCCAAGTCGTTCGGCTGCGCCGCCCTGCCCTGGGCGATCGATGCGAGCGTCCCCGGCGTCTGGCTGACGCCGGTCCTCACCCACGAAGCGGTGCGGGCCGCGCTCGCCGCAGCCGACGACGCGCACACCGCACTCGGCGGTTCGGCGGATCCCGTCTGGCGGCCGGAACTGGTGCGCGGGACGCGGGCGCGCCTCCAGACCGTCGACCGAGCCGACCACCGACTCGAGGTGCCCGGCGACTGGAAGGCGTCGCAGCGCCTCCAGGCCGAGGCCCTGGCCGTGGTCGAGCACGCCGTGCGTGCGGTGACGAGGGAGACGGACGGGAGGCTCGGGTCGGCCCCGACAGGCTGCCGCCGGTAGGCTGTGCTCCCGTGGCTCTCACCATCGGAATCGTCGGTCTCCCGAACGTCGGCAAGTCGACCCTGTTCAACGCCCTGACCAAGAACCAGGTGCTCGCGGCCAACTACCCGTTCGCCACCATCGAGCCGAACGTCGGCGTGGTGAACCTGCCCGACCCGCGTCTCGACCAGCTCGCCGAGCTGTTCCACTCCGAGAAGACCGTGCCCGCGCCGGTGTCCTTCGTCGACATCGCCGGCATCGTCAAGGGTGCGAGCGAGGGGGAGGGGCTCGGCAACAAGTTCCTCGCCAACATCCGCGAAGCCGACGCCATCGCGCAGGTCGTCCGCGGCTTCACCGACGACGACGTCGTGCACGTGGCGAACAAGGTCTCGCCGGCGGACGACCTCGAGGTCATCAACACCGAGCTGATCCTCGCCGACATGGAGACCATCGACAAGGCGCTCCCGCGGTACGAGAAGATGCTCAAGCTGAAGCAGGCCGAGCCCGCCGTCCTCGAGGCGGCGAACGCCGCGAAGGCCGAGCTCGAAAAGGGCGTCCTGCTCTCGGCGACCAAGGTCGACCTCGAGCCGATCAAGGAGCTCGGGCTCCTCAGCGCCAAGCCGTTCATCTTCGTCTTCAACGTCGACGAGGCGATCCTGACGGACGAGTCGCGGAAGGCCGAGCTGTCCGCGCTCGTCGCTCCCGCGCACGCCGTGTTCCTCGACGCCCAGGTCGAGTCCGAACTCATCGACCTCGACCCCGAGGACGCCAAGGAGCTCCTCGAGTCGACCGGTCAGACCGAGTCAGGCCTCGACCAGCTCGCCCGCATCGGGTTCGAGACCCTCGGACTGCAGACCTACCTGACGGCGGGGCCGAAGGAAGCCCGTGCGTGGACGATCGGCAAGGGGTGGAAGGCTCCCCAGGCTGCCGGCGTCATCCACACGGACTTCGAGAAGGGCTTCATCAAGGCCGAGGTCATCTCGTTCGACGACCTCATCGCCACCGGCTCCATCGCCGAGGCCCGCTCGCAGGGCAAGGCCCGCATCGAGGGCAAGGAGTACGTCATGCAGGACGGCGACGTGGTGGAGTTCCGCTTCAACAACTGAGTCGGCTGGTCCGCATCTCCGACCTAAGATCGCGGGCATGGGGGATGACGGAGCAGCAGGCGGACGGATTCCGCTGTCGGAGGAGCTCCCGACGGTCTTCCGCGCCGTCGCGGAGATCCGGCCATCACGATGGCTCCGTCGGCCGAGGCGTGCGATCCACTACGACGCGCGCTGGCCGGACGGTCGCGTGGGGACCGAAGTGGACCTCGTCGCGCTGATGTACCGGCGTGCTCCCGCGGACTACGACGTGGTGAAGCGGGTGATGGACGAGCACTGCCCCGAGACCGGTTGCGGCCCGTGGGTGCTCTACCCCACGGGCGACGTGCTCTGAGGGAAGACGGACTCGTTCTTCACAACGGCACTGCGTCGTCCCGCACATGCGCGAAGTGCTCGTCGTCGAGCTGGTCCTCTGTCAGTACGTCGACCGGGAATCCGGTGACCGCCTCGACTGCGACGACGAAGCCGGCCAGGTCGAACAGGTCCGCGCCGGGCTCGGTCCTGACGAGGAGGTCGATATCGCTCCCGGCGGTGTCCGCTCCGCGGACGACAGACCCGAACACTCGCACGTCCCGCAGACGGTGACGCGTTGCCTCGACTCGGATGTCGTCCGAATGGACGGCGAGCGGGATGCTCGGCCGCATCTCCGTCGCAGCGGCGACCATCCCGAGCGTCTGCGGATCGGGTACTGCGGTGCCGGCTTCGTACGCCGCGAGCGTCGATGCGGACAGGCGGACCGCACGAGCCAACGCGTCCAGGCTCATGCCGATGTCCGCACGAGCGAGCCGCACCAGGCGCGCTGTACGCTCGGACTGCACGGTTCCCTCCTCGCTGATCGACGACCGCCGATCGATGACCGCCGATCGGCGACCGAACGACCGACTACCGACGATACGGGGCTGGACACGAGACCGACGAAGGCCGCCAGTTGTCCATCGCCCGCGCCTCCCGCCCGATCCTGTGCTGCCTGCTGCACCCCGGTGCCTACCGTCGGAACGAGGGAGGTCACATCGTGAAGTACATCCACTACGACGGCACGGACATCCTGACGGGGGACCTGATCGCGGACGCGGTCGCGGACTACGCGGCGGTGCTCGGGGCGAACACCCGCACGGACACGATCGCGGTGCCGACGGTCGGCGAGGACGGGGCGGTCGAGCGGACGACGATGCTCGTCGGACCGTCGAGCGAGATCGTGGTGCGTCAGGCACCGGACGACGAACTCGAACCGGAGGACCCGAGGTTCATCCGTCGGCTGCGGGACGCCGCGGACCAGTGCGGCGGGCAGCAGCCGGTGAACGCGGACGGTGGCCGACGGTTCGTCGGCGCGGCCGAGGGCGACCAGGCGAGGTAGGGCGCAACCGGGGTCCCGGTCAGGGCCAGGGCCAGGGCCAGAGCCGGGGCCGGGGCCTTCGCCCGGAACGACTGAACGCCGCCCCCGAAGGGACGGCGTTCCGGTGTGTGCGGGTGTCAGGCGGCCAGGGCCAGTTCCGGCGCCTGCACGGCGCGCGCCTGCAGGATGGTCCGGCTGGCCTCGCCGCGCCAGGAGCGGCCCGGGACGACCCAGCCCGCTTCGCCGTCGACGGCGACGCGGACGCCGGGCGTGAGGAACAGCCCGAGGTCGTCGGCCGGCATGCGCACGAGGAACTCGCGCTGCGAGCGGTCCTCGCGGACGGGGAACTCGGCGATGCGGTCGGGGGAGACGGTGGGAGCCGCGATGGCGGTCCCGGTGATGATGGTGCGTTCGTTCGTGGTCATGGTGCTGTCTTTCTTCAGTCGTTCGGGGTCGCGCGGGGCCGGACGGACTCGATGGTCTCGTCGGCCGCAGGAGCGCGGACGCGCACGTCGGCATTCGACGTGCAAGTGCTCGCCAGTCGGGGAGCGGTGGTCTCGCTGGAATGCGACCCAGGGGGATCGGTTCGAGACGGTCGGTGTGCGCGAGTCAGACGGGTTCGCTGCAATGCACCAGGAAGACACTCTACGCACGAGAGCAGGGCTTGTCCAGTCCGCCCGCCCGTCACCGGACCGCCCGGCACACCGTTGCGCCTCAACCGGCCAGGAGGCTCGCCCACCGCTGGCCACCGGCCAGCACGTTCCCGGAGTGGTCCAGCCGGGCAGCTGCCGACTCGGGCTTCCGACCCGCTTGGTCGTGCACGAGCCCGTGGAAGTCGTCGGAGAAGCCGAGGCGGGGGAGGGCTGCGGTCACGATCCGGAGGTCGTCATGGTCCCAGCGCTCCATGCCGACGCCGGAGACGTCGAGCGAGGTCGCGACCTCGAGCAGGTGCCCCTCGGCGTCGAGGTCCGGGTCGACCGAGGGCCACATGTGCCGCTCGACGATCTCCCCGACGCGCCGCGCGCGTGCGGCGGGCCAGCCGGCGCCGATCGCGAAGACACTGCCCACGGCGCCGCCAGCGACCTCGAAGGGGACCTGCGCGGCGTCGAAGTGCGGGGTGACACCGAGGTCGTGGAGCATCGTCGCGACGAAGAGCAGCTCGGGGTCCGGGGCGAGCTCGATCGTCGGCGCCAGGAGCGTCGCCCACGCCCAGGACCGCAGGCAGTGGTGCACGAGAGCCGGCGACGACCAGGCACGGACGACGTCCAGCGCCCGGGCCGCGGTCGGCGTCGGCAGAGCGAGCAGTGCGTCGAGGTCGAGGGCCATGACCGCACGCTAGTGGCCCCGGCGGCCCCGACGGAAGGCGTAACACGCGGGAAACCGGTCGGGCCTGAGCGCGAAACACCCCGTCGTTACGGTTCGAGCACTGAGCAAGCGTTCAGCCCGAACCCTGACGAAGGACCCGCACGGATGCAGCACCGCACTCGGCTCCGCTCCCGAACCACGACGCCCCGAACGACGACGCCCCGAACGACGACGCCCCGAACCGCCGCGCTCCGGACGGCCGTCATCGCCGTCGGCGGCCTCGGCCTCGCCGTCCTCGCCGCTTCCCCGGCGTCGGCTGCCCCGGTCGCCACGACGGCCACGATCACCGCGCCGGCGTCGGTGACGGTCGGCGACACCCTCGAGGTCGACCTCACCCTGCCCGCGACGACCGACGTCTTCGCGTACCAGATCGACCTCGCCGCCGACGCCGACTCGCTCGAGGTCGTCGACGGCAGCGTGACCGGCCCGGACGGCGGCTTCGACTCCGTCGAGCAGGACGGCGACACGATCTCGCTGTTGCACACCCGGCTCGGGACCTCCCCGGCGATCTCCGGCGACCTCGCCGCCTCGGTCGAGCTGACCGCGACGAGCCCCGCCACCGTCGACCTCGCCGTGACGCGCGTCACCGTGGTCGCGTCCGACGGCAGCACCATCACGCTGACCGACCCGGCATCGACGACCGTCACGATCGCCGCAGCGCCGACGCCGACGCCGACGCCGACACCGACGCCGACCGCCACCCCCACCGGCGTTCCCACGGCGACGCCGAGCGCGACCCCGAACGCGGGCGGGACCGACGGCACCGGCACCGGCACCGACGCCGGGACGGGCACGGACCCGGTGGGCAGCACCTCCGGCAGGCCCGTCGGCGGCTCGCTCGCGTTCACCGGCGCCGACCTCGCACCCTGGATCGCCGCGAGCGCAGCCCTGCTGCTCGCGGGTGCCGGCCTCGTCCTCGCCCGCCGTCGCGCGCGTCGCCCCGCATCGACGGAGGACGCCCGATGACCGCCACGCCCCGTCGCCGTGACCTGGCAGAAGACACCACGACATCCCGAACTCCCGGAGGAACCCCCGTGACGACCCGCCGTCGCCGCACCACCGTCGCCGGAGCCGCGCTCCTGGCCCTCGTCGGCACCGCCGTCGTCGCGACCCCGTCCCTCGTCGCGAACGCGGCACCGGCCGCGGTCGACGCGAGCCCCGCCGCCATGCTCGCGCCGTACTACACGGCGCTCGACCTCACCGGCGACGACCAGGTCACGCAGGCCGACCTCACCGTCCTGTCCGACCACCTCGGCACGACCAGCACCGACCCGGACTGGTCGACGGTCTCGGCCGCCGACGCGGACGGCAACGGCACGATCACGCTGGCGGACGTCGCCGGCCTGTCCCAGCGGATGATCTACGACGACGGGCCCTTCCAGCTCGTCGAGGCCTCGACGCTCGACATGCAGGCCGCGATGAACGCCGGGGTCACGACCTCGGCCGAGATCACCCAGGACTACCTGGACCGCATCGCCGCCTACGACCGGACCACCACGGACACGGGAACGGGCGGACGACCGCTCAACTCCATCGTCACGACCAACGCCGGAGCACTCGCCGCCGCGAAGGCCGCCGACGCCGAACGAGCGGCACACGGCATGACGAGCATGCTGCTCGGCGTGCCGATCGCACTGAAGGACAACTACGACACGAAGGACATGCCGACCACGGGCGGCTGCGGCTGCTGGGACGACAACCAGACCGACACCGACGCGGCGATGGTCACGGGCCTCCGGAACGCCGGAGCAGTCGTCCTCGCCAAGGCCAGCCTCGACGAGTTCGCGTACGGCTTCGTCTCCGAGTTCTCCTCGAACCAGCCGGCCGGGTCCTCGCTCCTCGTCGCCAGCCCCTACGTGACGAGCCAGACCGCGGGCGGCTCGAGCGGTGGCACCGGTGCGGCCGTCTCCGCCAACCTGGCAGGCATCGGGTTCGGCACCGACACCGGCGGCTCGATCCGCATCCCCTCGTCGTACAACCAGCTCGTCGGCATCCGGCCGACCGTCGGCCTGACGAGCCGCGACGGCATCATCCCGCTCGCACTGTCGCAGGACACCGGCGGGCCCCTCGCCCGCTCGGTGACCGACGCGGCCGTCGCACTGGACGCCGTCACCGGGGTCGACGCAGCCGACCCGGTCACCGAAGGCCAGACCGGCAAGGTCCCGACCTCGTACACGCAGTTCCTCGACCCGACCGCGCTGCGGGGCAAGCGCATCGGGTACGTGACCTCGATGGTCGGGACGAACCGCACCACCGCACGGCTCTTCGCCCAGGCGCAGGCGACCCTCGAGGCCCAGGGCGCCACCGTCGTCCCGATCACCGCGACGCCGGAGTTCAACCGGGTGCTCAGCGAGGGCAGCGGCAGCACGAACGAGTTCAAGCACGACCTGGACCAGTACGTCGCGAAGCACCTGGACCCGGACGTCACCGCACGGTCGCTGCAGGGCATCCTCGCTTCGGGGGAGTACGTGCCGAGCCGGAAGAGCACCTACCAGCAGCGTGACGCGATCATCGACGCGCAGTACCAGGCATGGGCGGGCCCGAACGGTTCGCACACCACGCAGATCGCCACCGGCAAGCAGGTGGTCACCGGGATGATGGACGCGCAGGACCTCGACGCGCTCGTCTACCCGTCCGGCACCCCGTACGGCACGCAGGGCACGAACATGCGCCTCAGCCCGAACACCGGCATGCCGGCCGTCACGGTCCCGATGGGGCAGGCGACCGCAGCGGACGCCACGATCACCGGCGCCGGCGTCAACCTGGAGTTCCTCGGCCGCTCGTACGACGAGGGGACCGTCATCGGGCTCGGCTACGGCTTCGAGCAGGCGACGCACGCCCGCACCTCGCCGACGCTGTACCCGGCGCTCGGGTAGGTCGCGACCCGCGGTCGCGATGGCGACCGCCCGACGGACGGGAGGCCCGTGGCGACACCGCCACGGGCCTCCCGTCCGTCGACGGCTCAGTTGAGCGTCGGGGTGTCCTCGGGGATCACGCCGCCGGCGTACAGGTCGGCCGTGAGGTCACGGAGCGCCCGCAGGGCGACGCGCTGCGTCAACGGACCGTAGGAGATGCGGGCGACGCCCAGCGCCTGGTACTCGGCGGCGGGCAGGGCACCCGGCAGCCCGATGACGCTGAGCTTGCCGCGGCCCAGGCCCTCGACCAGCTGCTCGACGACCTCACGCTGGACGGCACCGGGGACGAACACGAGCGGGGCTCCGGCGTCGAGGAAGGCCTTCCCACGGGCGATGGCGTCCGCGATGCTCTCCTGGATCGGACGGTCGCCGCCACGGGCGATCGCGTCGGTCCGGGCGTTCAGCTGGAAGTCGATGCCCTCCTGCTCGGCTGCGCGCATGATCGCGGCCACCCGGGCGACGGACTCGTCGAACGGACGCAGGCGGTCCTCGACGTTGGCACCGACGACGCCGATGCCGATCGCACGACGGATGGTCTCGGCCGGGTCCTCGTAGCCGTCGTCGAGGTCCGCGCTGACCGGCAGGTCCACCGCGTCGACGACGGTCTTCGCGCCGGCGAGGGCGAGGTCCAGCGACATGCCGCCGTCCTCGTAGCCGTACATCGCGGCGATCGAGTGCCCGGCGGTCGCGATCGCGCGGGTCTCCGGGAACGCGGCGACGGTCTTGGCGCTGATCGCGTCCCAGACGTTCACGACGCGGAGGATCTCCGGCGCCTCGTGCAGGGACTTGAGGGTCGTCGCCTTCTCGGCGGTGCTGGTGGTCATGGAGCCGACAGTAGCCAAGCGCTGCCGTCAGGGTTCGCGCTGGGCGACAGCCCTCGCGCACCGCAGGCCGAGGACTGTCGCTCAGCGCGAATCCGGGTGCGCCCGGGTGCGCCCGGGTGCGCTCGCCGAGCGGCAGACGACGTCGGATGACGTCCGGACTCGCACCGGGCCTCCCGTCAGGAGCATGCTGGGACGCATGACCAGCGACGAACAGGACCCGGTCGGCACGCTCCGCGGGGTCCGCACGAGCATCAAGTGGACGCGGTACGCGCCTGACGTGCTGCCCCTGTTCGTCGCCGAGATGGACCACGAGGTCGCGCCGGAGATCCGGCAGGCCCTCGTCGAACGGGTGCAGCAGTCGGACCTCGGCTACCTCGACGGTCCCGGGCCGCTCGCACCCGCGTTCGCCGGCTTCGCCCGCGACCGGTGGGGGTGGGACGTCGACCCCGGCCGCGTGTACCTGGCGACGGACGTCAGCGTGGGGATCGTCGAGACGCTCCGGCTCGCGCTGCCCGACGGCGGACGGGTCGCGATCACGCCGCCGGTGTACCCGCCGTTCTTCGAGCTCGTGGAAGAGGCCCGATGTCAGGTGGAAGAGGTCCCGCTCCGTGAGCAGTGGGGCGTCTACCGGCTGGACCTGGACAGCCTGGAGCGGGCGTTCGCGGGCGGCGTCCGCGTGTTCCTGCTCTGCAACCCGCACAACCCGATCGGTCTCGTCCACGACCGGGCAGACCTCGAGGCGCTGGCTCGTCTGGCGGCCGAGTACGACGTCCTCGTCATCAGCGACGAGATCCACGCTCCGCTGACGCACCCCGGCGTGCAGTTCACGCCGTTCGGGATGATCGCCGAACCACTCGGTGCGCGGAGCGTGTGCGTGACGAGCGCGAGCAAGGGCTGGAACCTGGCCGGCGTGAAGTGCTCGGTCATCGTCGCCGGGGACGCACGGACGGCGGCGCTCCTCGACACCCTGTGGGAAGAGGTCGCCTGCCGCACGAGCATCCTCGGGCTGCACGCCAACCTGGCCGCGTTCACCCTGGCCGTCGGGTGGCTCGACGACGTCGTCGACCGCATCGTCGCGAACGACCGTCTGCTGGCGAAGCTCCTGGCCGAGCACCTCCCCGGCGTGGTCTACGCCCGGCCCCGGGCGGGGTACCTGGCGTGGCTGGACTTCCGCGGTCTCGGCCTCGGCGACGACCCGGCCGTGCAGCTGCGCGAGCACGCGTTCGTGGCGCTGAACTCCGGGCTGCCGTTCGGGACCGAGGGCAAGGGCTTCGCCCGGATCAACCTGGCGTGCTCGCCGGAGACCCTCCGCGAGGCGGTGTTCCGCATCGCTGCCGCGTACCCGTCGAGTGCGCAGGAGGCTGTCGTCTGGCACGTCGCCTGACGAGCTGCGGGAACCACTGCCGGCTGTCCTCCCCAGGCGGGGTGTCGCGGTGGTCCGTCCACAGGAACTGCGGATCACTCCTGCCGCCTCACGGCGGCGAGCGATCGTGGCTGCGTGCAGACCAGACAACAGGGCAACGGGGCGTCCAACGCTGCTAGACATTCTTGTCCAATCCGTGTTGGACAGGTACCGTGAAGCGCGCGGACCTCGTTCGCCTGCTCCGTCAACGAGCGGCACGGCGTGGCGTTCCCTTCGTGCTCCTCCGGCACGGCGGGAGGCACGACGTCTTCCTCTTCGGCAGGGAGCGCATCGAGATCCCCCGGCACCGGGAGATCCGGGAGATGCTCGCACGATCGATCATCCGCAGCTGCGATGACGGGAAGGACGGATCATGACGACGACGCACAACGTGCGCGCACAGCGGGACGGGCGCTACTGGCTCGTCTGGATCGACGGCGAGCTCCGGACGCAAGCGCGACGGCAGCGCGAGGTCGAACCGATGGCCCGCGACTGGTTGGCGAACATGCACGACCGCCCGGCCGAGGCCTTCCGGGTCCAGGTCGAGTTCGTCCTTCCGGACTCGGTGCGCGCGCACCTCGACCGTGCTGTCGAACTCCGGGACGAGGCCGACCGCGCACGCCGAGCGGCCGCTGACGAGACCGCTGCGGCAGCGAAGGAGCTCCACGATGCCGGATTGACCGTTCGGGAGATCGGTCCGCTGCTCGACGTGTCGTACCAGCGCGCCCAGCAGCTCGTAGCGGCTGCGGACTGACCACTCGGGTCAGACCCGCTCCGGTCAGACTCGCTCCCGTCAGGCGACGGGCGCGAAGTGGTTGCGACCGATGACCGTCACGTGCAGGTCCACCTCACGCGACGGGATCTGGTCGGTGAGCGAGATCCACTCCCGGGCCACGAAGGCGACCGACGGCCACCGGCGGACCTCGGTCACGGGGAACCCGTCGATGAACACCTGCCACATGCCCTGCTCGCGGACGGCCTGGACCTCGTGCGTCGCCATGCCGTGAGCGTAGCAACGAGAGCGCCTCAGGACACGGCGGCGAGCGGTCAGGGTGTGACCATGCCGCCGTTCACGTTGAGGGTCTCGCCGGCGACGAAGCTCGACTCGTGCGACGCCAGGAACACGTACGCCGGTGCCAGCTCGGCGGGCTGCCCCGGGCGACCCATCGGCGACTCGCTCGACCCGAAGTCCGGCAGGGTCTCCGGGTCGACCCCGGCGGACACCTGCAGCACCGACCAGGTGGGCCCGGGAGCGACGACGTTGACGCGGATGCCCCGGGGGATGAGCTGCTGCGCGAGACCCTTCGAGAAGTTGTTGACGGCGGCCTTCGACGCGGCGTAGTCGAGCCGGTCGGGAGCCGGCTGGTACGCCTCCATCGAGGCGGTGGTGATGATCGTCGACCCGGGCTCCAGGTGCGGCAGCGCTGCCTGGACGAGCCGGAAGAGCGACAGGACGTTGACGGTGAAGGTGTCGACGAGCTGGTCGTCGCGGATGTCGGTGACCTCGGCTCGCCAGTGCTGCTTGCCGGCGCAGGTGACGATCGCGTCGAGTCCGCCGAGTTCGGCGACGGCCCGTTCGACGAGGGCGGCAGGGTAGTTCTTCGCGGTCAGGTCGCCCGGGATGGTGAGGGCCTTCCGTCCGGCCGCCTCGATCAGGGCGACGATCCGCTGCGCGTCCTCTTCCTCGTCCGGCAGGTACGCCAGGGCGATGTCGGCACCTTCTCGCGCGTACGCGATCGCGACCGCTGCGCCGATGCCGGAGTCCGCGCCGGTGATCAGCGCACGACGCCCGGCGAGTCGTCCGGTCCCGCGGTACGAGTCCTCGCCGTGGTCCGGCTTCGGGTCCATCCGCGACTCCAGGCCCGGTTCGGGCTGCTGCTGCGGCTCGGGGCTGGTGTTCGGGTACCGGGTGGTCGGGTCGCTGTACTCGTACTGGTCGCGGGGCATGCGGCGGACGGTACGCGGACCGGCCGGGAGGCCCGTCAACCGCTGCGTGGTCCGGCTCGCGCCGACCGGCTGTGCGGTCCCGGGCCTCCCGGCCTGCCCCGGGTCAGAGGTCGAGTGCCATCGCCACGTCGGCGCGGACGTAGGGGCTGGGCGGGTGCTCGTCAGCTCCGAGGTGCCGGAACCCGGTCGTCTCGTACAGGTGGATCGCGCTCGTGAGCGCGCTGTTCGTCTCGAGCAGCACCCGGCGGGCGCCGAGGTCACGCGCCCGGTCGATCGCCGCGCGGATGAGACGGCGGCCGGTGCCGTGTCCCTGGTGGTCGGGGTCGACGGCCATCTTGACGAGCTCGAACTCGTCCGTGTCGTGCGGGGTGGCTCCAGCGCCGTGCGGGGCGAGTCCGACGCAGCCGACGACCTCACTCCCGAGGCGGGCGACGAGGACCACGCCACCGGCGTCCACGATGTGCTGCACGGGGTCGCCGAGGAGCCGGCGGTCCTCGTCCTCCAGCGTGAAGAACGCCGTGATCCACCGCTCGTTCAGCGACTGGAACGCGGCGGCGTCGGCAGGGGAGGACATGTCGTCGATGACGATCTCGGTGGTGGTGTCGGGCATGTGTCCATCCTGCGGAACCGATGGAGTCAAGTCCAATACTCGTTCGGTCTGATCGATAGCCTCGGCGAATGGATCGTGCTCCCGAGGTCGACCTCCGCCAGATGCGGGCGTTCCTGGCGCTCGCCGACGAGTTGCACTTCGGACGGGCGGCGGCGGGGCTCGGCATCGCCCAACCCGCCCTGTCGCAGCTGATCCGGCGCATCGAGGTCGCTCTCGGTGTCGACCTGTTCGCCCGGACCTCCCGGAGTGTGGCGCTCACCCCGGCCGGTCGGGTGCTGCAGGGACGAGCCCGGTCGCTGCTCGCCCAGACCCGCCGGGACCTCGACGAGACCATCCGGACCGGGCGCGGTGACGCCGGGCGGCTCGACGTCGGGTTCGTCGTCTCGGCGCTGCCGCTCGGCCCGATCGAGTTGGTGCAGCGGTTCCGGCAGCGCTACCCGTTGGTCCGCGTGGAACTGACGGAGGGGTTCTCCTCCCGGCTCGTCGCGGCCGTGCAGCGCGGGGAGCTCGACCTGGCGGTGGTCCGTGACCCGGACCCGGCCGAGGGGGTGCGGTTCGTCCGGTTCCGCAGCGAGCCCTTCGTCGCCGCCGTGCCGCGGGACCACCGGTTCGCCGGCCGCGCATCGGTGCGCGGCCCGGAGCTGCTCGACGACCCGTTCGTGTTCTTCCCCGCGGAGGCCGGCGCGCTCGCCACCGAACGGAACACCGCACCCGTGGCCTCCGGCGGTCGACGGCCGGTCATCGTGCAGGAGGCGACGACGTGGGCGACCGTGCTGCACCTGGTCGGCGTCGGGCTCGGGGTGACGGTGCTGCCGGAGAGTGCGGCGCTCGCGGCCCCGGACACCGTGGTGCTCCTGCCGCTCGAGGGCAGCGCACACCGCAGCGAGCTGGTCTGGGCGTCACGGTCGGACGACGACCGCGAGGTCCTCCGGAACTTCGCCGCGGCGGACTGACGAGCGGGCCCGTCCGGTCAGCGCGGTCGTCAGCGCGGCCGTCAGCGCGGTCGTCAGCGCGACCCGTCAGCGGGTGAGTGTCAGCCGACGAGTGCCAGCGGCAACACCGGTGCCCGCTGGTCGCCGAGCTCGTCCGCACGCCATGGCCGTGCTCCGGTGAGCGCGAGCCCGATCTGCGTGAGCACGAAGCCCACGTGCGGCTCGACGTCCGGATCCCACGGCCCCTCGACCCCCAGACCGAACGCCCCGAGCTCGTCGTCGGCTTCGTCCCGGACGGTGAGACGCCAGCGGCCGTCCCCGAGTTCCTCGACGACGGCCCACCGCGCGGTGCGGAAGCGGTCCGGGTTCACTCCGTCGTCAGTAGGTCGGCCGTGAAGTTGTGCAACCGCTGCAGCAACGACTCGGAGCGCATCGCGATCGTCGCCGGTGGGTTCAGGTGCGGCGGCGCCGTGCGGATCAGCATCGGGCAGCCCAGGTCCTCGCAGAGGTAGGTGCCGATGGTGTTGCCGTTCCGCCCGGACTCACCGGCGCGGGCGGCGGAGAAGAGCCGCACCTGCGTCGCCGGCTGGGGGGAGTGGCAGAACGAGCACATCGCGGCGATGCCCGCGCGCAGGGAGCCCCCGGCTGCCCGGACGACGATCCCGACCGGTTTGCCGTCCATCCAGGACACCATGTAGCCGCGACGGGCGGCCTGCGGGTCACGCCAGCCGAGGAACTCGCGTTCGTTCCACAGCGTCTCGTGCAGCCCCGGGATCGGGAGCTGGGCGAGTTCGTCGGGCGTAGCGTTGACGAAGGACGATCGGATGTCGGATTCGGTGAGCGGCTGCACGGTTCCCCTCGCGGTGGCGGACCGGACCAGGCTAGCCCCGTGCGCCGACAGCCGGTCGCAGCACGGGCCTCCCGGCCGGTTCAGGACAGTCTGGAGGCCCGGACCGCCCCGAGCGCGCCCGTCGCGTCCGCCACCAGGACCGCCCGGCGCAGCGCGTCGCGGCCCACTCGGCGTGCGGCTGCGTCGTCGGCGGCGAACTCGACGAGGACCCGGGTCGACCGAGCCATCGCACGGGCTCCCGGGACCCACGGGACGGCGCGCTCGACGGACTCGGCGAAGCCGACGACGGCAGCGTGGTGCTGCCGCAGGTGCGCGCGCTCGTGGGCGACCACGGCCTCCAGCTCGTCGGTGTGCAGCTGTTCCGTGAGCCCGGTGCTGACGAGGACCCCGCCGGAACGACCGGGGACCGCGCAGGCCAGGGCCGTGTCGGCCTGCAGGACGGCGACGAGGGTTCCGTCGACCTCGCGGTGGGGAGCTGCGCCGGTACGGATCGCCTCGCGGACGGCCTCGTGCTCGGGGCCGGGTCGGACGCGGACGGCGACGGCGAACGCGACGACGGCGAGCACGGCGACGCCGACGTTCAGGCCGTGGCTGGGGGAGTCGCCGATGCCGAAGGGGTCGGTCAGCGGCCGCCCGGCCAGGACGACCAGGGCGGTCCCGACCACGAAGCCGGCGACCCCGACGACGACGGACGCCTGCCAGGCGGCGATGGCGGTCAGCGGACGGTCGATGGTCCATCCCGCCCGTGTCAGCACGCGCGGGGCGAGCGCGACGACGGCGAGGGCGAGGACGACGAGGCAGGCGCCGGTGACGACCACGGGGGCGGACCGGTCAGGGACGCGATCGGGAGTCGATCGCACGGCGGAGGACCTCGAGGTCCCCGGAGGCGAGCGAGCCGGTGAACTGCAGGAGCGCTGCCTCGCGGTCGGAGGAGGCGGCCAGCGCGTTCGTCATGAGGGAGGCGGTGTGGTCCTCCCGCGAGTGCGCGGCGTGGAAGGTGAGCGGGGCGTCGTCGTGCTGCTCGCGGACCACCGTCCCCTTGCGGCCGAGACGGTCGAGCACGGTGAGGACCGTCGTCAGGGCCGGCCGCGGTTCGTCGAAGACCTCGAGGACCTGCCGTGCGGTGAGCCCGGCGTCGGCGGTCCAGAGCGCCTCGAGCACCGCCTGCTCGAGCTGCCCACGGGGGCGCGATCGCTGTCCTGCCACGGCGTCACTCTACGTGATGTCGAAGGGCCACCGGAGGAGCCGCGGTCCGCATCCGCGACACATGCCCGTAACGCGGGCTCGGTATGCTCGCCGGACAACAGAACACGACGGCCGACCACCCGCCGCGGGAGAGCCCCCGACCCGGAGCGCACTGCATCCGGGCCAGGGCACCGAAGGAGCAAGCTCCCCGCCAATCTCTCAGGTCCAACACCGCAGCGGGCAGGCCACTCTGAAAAGCAGACACGCGATCGTGGGCACCTCCCACGGCCTCGTCGTCTCGCCCACGGTGAAAGCCGCCGGACCTCACGGGCCGCGGTGAAACTCTCAGGCCCATGACAGAGGGGGAGTTCCGCACCCGACGACGGTCGTCGGGCCCTGCCGATGCCAGGAGAACTCCGTCCATGTCAGACCCATCGTCCGTGCTGCGTTCGTCGCCACTCGAGGCCGCGCACGTCGCCGCCGGCGCCACCTTCACCGACTTCGGCGGCCACCGCATGCCGGTCCGCTACTCGTCCGACCTCGCCGAGCACCACGCGGTGCGCCAGGCAGCCGGCGTGTTCGACCTCTCGCACATGGCCGAGATCGGCGTGCAGGGGCCCGACGCCGTCCCGTACCTCGACGCCGCGCTCGCCGGGTCGTTCGGCACGATGCCGGTCGGTCGGGCCAAGTACTCGCTGCTCCTGACCCCGGACGGCGGGATCCTCGACGACCTCGTCGTGTACCGCACCGGTGACGACGTCTTCCTCATCGTGGCGAACGCCGGCAACCGGGACGTCGCCGTGCAGGCCATGCGGGAACGCGCTGTCGGGCACGACGTCTCGGTCACGGACGACTCCGACCGGACCGCCCTCGTCGCGATCCAGGGTCCGGCCGCCGCCGGGACGCTCGACGCCCTCGTCGTCGCCGACCGCCTGCAGCCGGAGACCCCCCTCGACGAACTCCGCTACTACCGGGTGCTGCACGCGCTCTTCGACGGCAGCGAGGTCCTCATCGCCCGCACCGGCTACACCGGCGAGGACGGCTTCGAGCTGTACAGCGACACCGACACCGCGCCGGTGCTCTGGGACGCCCTGCTCGACGCGGGTGCCGAGCGCGGGGTGGTGCCCGCCGGACTCGCCGCTCGCGACACCCTCCGTCTCGAAGCGGGCATGCCGCTCTACGGTCACGAGCTCGACACCTCCGTCCGTCCGGCGCAGGCCGGGCTCGGCCGGGTCGTCGCGACCTCGGGCTCCTTCGTCGGGGACGCCGGCGTGCAGCCGGGTCCGGACGCCCGCGTGCTCGTCGGCATCACGATGGCGGGTCGCCGCGCTGCCCGTGCCGGGTACGCCGTGCTCCGCGACGGAGTCGTCGTCGGCACCGTCACCTCCGGTGCCCTCTCACCCACGCTCGGCCACCCGGTCGCGATGGCCTTCGTCGACCCGGACTGCGCCGACGGGGGACAGGTCCTCCACATCGACGTCCGCGGTACCGCCATCCCCGGAACCGTCACCGCTCTCCCCTTCTACCGTCGCGCTTCGAGAGGCTGATCCCCATGACCGACCAGACCGCACTGCAGTACACCAAGGACCACGAGTGGATCCTCGTCGAGGGCGACGTCGTCACCGTCGGCATCACCGACCACGCGGCCGAACAGCTCGGTGACGTCGTCTACGTCGAGCTCCCCGCCGTGGGCACCACCACGACCGCGGGCGAGCAGCTCGGTGAGATCGAGTCGACCAAGAGCGTCGGAGAGCTCTTCGCCCCGATCGAGGGCGAGGTCGTCGAGGTCAACGACGCCGTCGTCGCGACCCCGGACACCGTCAACCAGGACCCGTTCGGCGCCGGCTGGCTCGTCAAGCTCAAGGTCGACGGCACCTCCTTCCCGGAGGACCTCATGGACCACGACACGTACCGGGCCTCGATCGCATGACCGCGGACCAGGACCTCACCACGTCGACGAACCTGCAGACCACCTTCGCCGACCGTCACATCGGCACCACGCCCGCCGACCAGCAGGCCATGCTCGACGTCGTCGGACAGCCCTCGCTCGACGCCCTCGTCCGGGCCGCCGTCCCGGAGTCGATCCACGCCGCACCGATCGCGCACTCGTCCGTGCCGACCGCGGTGGGGGAGACCGAGGCGCTCGCCGAACTGCGTGCCGTCGCCGGGCGCAACACCGTCCGACGCGCGATGATCGGCCTCGGCTACTCCGACACGCACACGCCCGCCGTCATCCAGCGGAACGTGCTCGAGAACCCGAGCTGGTACACGGCCTACACGCCGTACCAGCCGGAGATCTCGCAGGGCCGGCTGGAAGCGTTGATCAACTTCCAGACGATGGTGTCCGACCTCACCGGCATGGCGACCGCCGGGGCGTCGATGCTCGACGAGGGCACCGCCGTCGTCGAGGGCATGCTCCTCGCCCGCCGTGCCTCGAAGGTCAAGGGCGACGCGTTCCTGGTGGACGCCGACCTCCTCCCACAGACCGCCGCGATCCTCGGCCACCGCGCGGAAGCCGTCGGCATCACCCTGCGCGGCTTCGACGCCGCCGACGGGCCCACCGACGAGCAGCTCGACGGCGCCTTCGGCGTGGTCCTGCAGTACCCGGGCGCCTCCGGCCGGGTCGTCGACCCGAGCCGCACCATCGAGCGCGTCCACGCGGGTGGCGGCATCGCCGTCGTCGCGGCCGACCTGCTCGCGATGACCCTGCTCGCCAGCCCCGGGGACCTCGGCGCCGACGTCGCCGTGGGCACCAGCCAGCGCTTCGGTGTCCCGCTCGGCTTCGGTGGCCCGCACGCCGGCTACCTCGCCGTCCGTGCCGGTCTCGAGCGCCAGCTGCCCGGTCGTCTCGTCGGGGTGTCCTTCGACGCCGACGGCGGCATGGCCTACCGCCTCAGCCTGCAGACCCGCGAGCAGCACATCCGCCGCGAGAAGGCGACGAGCAACATCTGCACCGCGCAGGTGCTCCTCGCCGTGATGGCGTCGATGTACGCGGTCTACCACGGGCCTGAAGGCCTGCGCTTCATCGCGCACCGGGTCGCCCGGACGACGACAGCGCTCGCCGACGTCGCCCGTGCCGCGGGCGCCGACGTCGTGCACGACGGCTTCTTCGACACCCTGACGCTCCGGTTCACCGGCCGCGCCGAGTCCCTCGTCAGCGCCGCGCACGACGCCGGGTACCTGCTCCACCTCGTGGACGCCGACACCCTCCAGCTGTCCGCCGACGAGACCACCACGCCGGAGGACGTCGCCGCACTCGCCGCGGTGTTCGGTGCCGCGGACGTGACCGTCCCGGGGACCGAGACCGCCGTGCGTGACGCGGGCACGGGCCTCCCGGCCGCGCTCGGGCGACAGAGCGCGTTCCTGACCCACCCGGTCTTCTCCGCGCACCGCAGCGAGACCCGCATGATGCGGTACCTCAAGCACCTCTCCGACAAGGACTACGCGCTCGACCGTGGCATGATCCCGCTCGGCAGCTGCACCATGAAGCTGAACGCCGCGACCGAGATGGCAGCCGTGACCTGGCCGGAGTTCGCCCGACTGCACCCGTTCGCCCCGCGCGAGGACGTGCAGGGCTACCTCGACATGATCGGCGACCTCGAGACCTGGCTCGCCGAGGTCACCGGGTACGACACGGTCTCGGTCCAGCCGAACGCCGGCAGCCAGGGCGAACTCGCCGGGCTGCTCGCGATCCGCGGCTACCACCGGTCCCGTGGGGACGAGGCCCGGACGGTGTGCCTCATCCCGTCGAGCGCGCACGGGACGAACGCGGCCTCGGCGGTCCTCGCCGGCATGCGGGTCGTCGTCGTGGCGTGCGACGAGGACGGCAACGTCGACCTCGACGACCTCCGGGCGAAGACCAAGGAGCACGCCGGACAGCTGGCCGCGCTGATGATCACGTACCCGTCGACGCACGGCGTCTACGAGCACGACATCACCGAGATCTGCGCCGCCGTGCACGACGCCGGTGGCCAGGTCTACGTCGACGGTGCCAACCTGAACGCGCTCCTCGGGCACGCCCGCTTCGGGGACTTCGGTGGCGACGTCTCGCACCTCAACCTGCACAAGACGTTCTGCATCCCGCACGGCGGCGGCGGTCCGGGCGTCGGTCCGGTCGCGGCCAAGGCGCACCTCGCGCCGTTCCTGCCCGGGCACCCGATGGCGCAGGAAGCGGATCGTCGGACCGGAGCGGCAACGGGCACCGACGGGGACCGTCCGGCCCATGCGGGCGGTCCGGTCTCGGCAGCGCCGTACGGCAGCCCGAGCATCCTGCCGATCACCTGGACCTACGTCCGGATGATGGGCGTCGAGGGGCTCACCCGGGCGACCGAGGTCGCCGTGCTCGGCGCGAACTACCTGGCGGCACGTCTGCGCGAGGCGTTCCCCGTCCTCTACACGGGGGAGTCCGGCCTGGTCGCGCACGAGTGCATCCTCGATCTGCGTCCCCTGCGCGAGGCCACGGGCATCACGGTCGACGACGTCGCCAAGCGGCTCATCGACCACGGCTTCCACGCACCGACGATGTCGTTCCCCGTGGCAGGCACCCTCATGGTCGAACCGACCGAGAGCGAAGACCTCGCCGAGCTCGACCGCTTCGTCGACGCGATGCTCGCCATCCGAGCCGAGGCGGACGCCGTCGCCCGGGGCGAGTGGCCGGCGGAGGACAACCCCCTCGTCAACGCGCCGCACACGGCCGCGTCGGTGATCACGGGGGAGTGGCAGCACGCGTACACCCGCGAGCAGGCGGTCTACCCGTCGGCCGGCCAGGCCGGTCGGAAGTACTGGCCGCCGGTGCGGCGGATCGACCAGGCGTACGGGGACCGCAACCTCGTGTGCGCCTGCCCGCCGGTGGAGGCGTTCGCGTAGGACGACAGCCAGCCCGGACAGGGCGGCAGGACGGACGGGAGGCCCGTGGCGGGATCGCCACGGGCCTCCGGCGCGCATCACGCGGGGTGGAGCGCTCCGAATGCAAGCGGTTGCGGACGACACCTGTGGTTCACCCGGGCGTCACCTGCACGCTGCACGGACGTTGATGCAAACGCAACAGATGAGCGGTACTCCGGCTCAGACGCGCGGAAGTTGCATTGTGCCGCAACGATCCTGCAACTTGGTTTCAGGCGTGTAACCGATGCGCGCAGGGTTTGGTCGGTTCTCTCTGCACTGCCTACAGTTCAGGAGTCAAACGTGCCGGGAGGGACCTCTGTGCCCGGCGCGTCCCATGCACCAGGAGGAACTCTTGATCAAGAAGCGCGCTGGGCTCACTGCCCTCGCCGTGCTCGGGGCCACAGCAATTGCCCTGACCGGCTGCTCCGGCAACGGTGGCGGAAGCGGCTCGGGCTCCGGCTCCGGCTCCGGTTCGGCCAACGCCACCGGCATCGTCACCACGAACGGCAGCGAACCGCAGAACCCGCTCATCCCCTCGAACACCACCGAGACCGGTGGCGGCAAGATCATCACGTCGCTGTTCGACGGTCTGTTCTCGTACGACGCCGACGGCAAGCCGGTGAAGGAACTGGCCAAGAGCGTCGAGACCGACGACTCGAAGACCTTCGACATCACGATCAACTCGGGGTGGAAGTTCACCAACGGTGAGGCCATCACCGCCGAGTCCTTCACGAAGGCGTGGAACTGGGCAGCCCAGAAGTCGAACGCGCAGGGCGCGAGCTACTTCTTCGAGAACATCGAGGGCTACGACGCCGACAAGGACTCCGAGCTCACCGGCCTCAAGGTCAAGAGCGACGACGAGTTCACGGTGACGCTGAAGTCGGCGCAGTCGGACTTCCCGCTGTCCCTCGGCTACAACGCCTTCGTGCCGCTCCCCTCGGTCTTCTACGACGACACCAAGGCCTTCGGCGAGAACCCGATCGGCAACGGTCCGTACAAGCTCGACGGCAAGAGCGCCTGGACGCACAACCAGGACATCAAGCTCGTCACGAACAAGGACTACCAGGGCAAGCGCAAGCCGAAGAACGGTGGTCTGACGATCACGTTCTACACGTCCCAGGACACCGCGTACTCCGACGCCCAGGGCGGCAACCTCGACGTCCTCGACGCCGTGCCGGACGCCGCGTTCGCGACCTACAAGTCGGACTTCCCCGACTCGAACGTCAACCAGGCCGCCGCGATCTTCCAGGCGATCTACCTGCCCTACTACCTCGACCACTGGAAGGGTGAAGAGGGCAAGCTCCGTCGCGAGGCGGTGTCGCTGTCGATCAACCGCAAGCAGATCACCGACAAGATCTTCCAGGGCACCCGCACCCCGGCCAAGGACTTCACCTCCCCGGTGATCGACGGCTGGACCGGCGACCTCAAGGGCGCCGACGTCCTCAAGTACAACAAGTCCGAGGCCAAGAAGCTGTGGAAGCAGGCCGACGACATCTCGCCGTACAACGACACGCTCACCATCGCGTACAACGCTGACGGTGGACACGAGGCCTGGGTCACCGCCGTGACCAACTCGATCTCCAGCACGCTGGGCATCAAGGCCGAGGGCAAGGCCCTCCCGACGTTCGCCGAGGCGCTCGCGCTGCAGACGGACGACAAGCTCACGGGCGGAAGCCGCACCGGTTGGCAGGCCGACTACCCGTCGCTGTACAACTTCCTCGGCCCGACCATGGGTGAAGGCTCGTCGAACAACTACTCGCGCTACGACTCGGCCGAGTACAACGAGCTGCTCGCCAAGGGCCGTTCGGCCTCGTCCGTCGAAGAGGGCAACAAGTCCTTCGACCAGGCTCAGGAGCTGCTGCTCAAGGACCTGCCCGAGATCCCGCTCTGGTACTCCAACGTCACCGGTGTCTGGTCTGCCGACAACGTGAAGAACGTCAAGTTCGGTTGGGACTCCGTCCCGCTGTACTACGACATCGAGGTCACCAAGTAACACCCGTCTCCTCGCGAGACACATCGCGGACAGGTATCCTGCTCCGCGGCCAACCGGACGGGGGTTCGGGGACCACGGTCCCCGAGCCCCCGTACCACGGCGGTCACACCTTCCCCCACGAACGCGGGCGCCGCCGCCCGCACCGGACACCCGTGCCGACCCTCGGACCGTCCACCCCTCACGACATGAACCTGAACGACATGCGCGCTGCGAACCAGGCAGGGATCTGATGCTCTGGTACCTCGGCAAGCGCCTCCTGCAGCTCATCCCCGTCTTCTTCGGGGCCACGTTCCTCATTTACTTCATGGTGTTCTCGCTGCCCGGGGACCCGGTCGCCGCACTGTTCGGTGACCGTCAGCCGTCACCGCAGGTGATCGAAGCGATCCGGCAGCAGTACAACCTCGACAAGCCGTTCTTCGTCCAGTACCTGCTCTGGGTCGGCGGCCTGTTCCGCGGTGACCTCGGCACGACGTTCTCGGGCCTGCCGGTCAGCCAGCAGCTCGCAGCGGCTTTCCCGATCACCGCGCGCCTGGCGATCCTGTCACTCGTCTTCGAAGCCGTCGCCGGCATCGTCGTGGGTGTCGTCGCCGGTCTCCGCAAGGGCAAGCTGTTCGACGCGACGGCCCTCGTCGTCTCGCTGCTGCTCATCTCGGTGCCGACCTTCGTCGTCGGCTTCCTGCTGCAGTACGTCCTCGGCATCAACCTCGGCCTGTTCCGCGTGACCGTCTCCGGCCAGGCGCCGTGGTCCGAGCTGGTGCTGCCGGCGATCGTGCTGGCGTCGGTGTCGTTCGCCTACATCGTGCGTCTCACCCGTGCGAGCGTCGCCGAGAACATGAGCGCCGACTTCGTGCGCACCGCGACCGCGAAGGGCCTGTCCCGTCGTCGCGTCGTCGGGGTGCACATCTTCCGGAACTCGCTGATCCCGGTCGTGACCTACCTGGGCGTCGACATCGGCAACCTGATGGTCGGCGCGATCGTGACCGAAGGCATCTTCAACATCCACGGCGTGGGTGGCACGGTGTTCCAGGCCGTCAAGCTCGGCGAGGGCCCGACGGTGGTCTCCTTCGTCGCCGTGATGGTCATCATCTTCATGCTCGCCAACCTCCTGGTCGACCTGCTCTACGCCGTCCTGGACCCGAGGATCCGCTATGCCAAGTAACACCGAACCCCGTTCGGCGACGCACTACGTCGCGCCGATCGAGGAGACTCCGCTCCTGGCGGTCGACCAGGTCAACGAGGACGAGAAGACCCGTTCGCTGTGGACCGACGCGTGGGAGTCCATGCGTCGCCGCCCCACGTTCTGGATCTCGTCGGTCCTCATCCTGCTGATCATCGTCGTCGCGATCGCACCCGGGCTGTTCACGCACCTGGACCCGCGCGCCGCGAACCTCGACGACAGCAACGAGGGCCCGCGTGCCGGTCACCTGCTCGGCTTCACGCGGCAGGGCTACGACGTGTACGCCCGCGTCATCTGGGGTGCGCAGAACTCGCTCATCGTCGGCCTGCTCGCGACCGTGCTCGTCACGATCGTCGGCGTCGTCATCGGTGCCCTCGCCGGGTTCTACGGTGGCTGGCTCGACACGATCGTCTCGCGCATCGGTGACGTGTTCTTCTCGATCCCGACCGTCCTCGGCGCGATCGTCTTCATGTCGGTGCTCCCGGCGCGGAACGCCGTGACGGTGTCGCTCGTGCTCGCCGTCTTCGCCTGGCCGCAGATTGCCCGCATCATGCGCGGTGCCGTGCTCAGCGCGAAGCAGGCCGACTACGTCACCGCCTCCGCGGCGCTCGGCGTCAGCCGCTTCACCACGCTCGTGCGCCACGTCATCCCGAACTCGCTCGCACCGGTCATCGTCGTCGCGACGGTCTCCCTCGGCACGTTCATCGTGGCCGAGGCGACCCTGTCGTTCCTCGGCATCGGTCTGCCGGCGTCGGCACTCAGCTGGGGTCTCGACATCAACGCCGCACAGTCGTCGATCCGCACCAGCCCGTCGACGATCTTCTGGCCGTCCGCCGCACTGTCCATCACCGTGCTCGCGTTCCTCCTCCTCGGTGACGTGGTCCGCGACGCGCTCGACCCGAAGGCGAGGGCCCGCCGATGAGCGAGACACTCACCGAGCCGAACGCCAAGGCGTCCGGCACACCCGGCGCCCCGCTGCTGGAGATCACCGACCTGCACGTCGGCTTCAAGACGCAGTCCGGTCTGGTGCAGGCCGTCCGCGGCGTGAACATGACGCTCGAGCAGGGCGAGCGCCTGGCGATCGTGGGGGAGTCCGGTTCCGGCAAGTCCACCAGCGCCCAGGCCATCATCAAGCTCCTGCCCGGCACCGGCCAGATCACCGGCGGATCGATCAAGCTGAACGGGCGCGAGCTCGTCGGCCTGACCGAGAAGCAGATGGCCGAGATCCGCGGGACCGAGATCGGGTACGTCCCCCAGGACCCGATGTCGAACCTCAACCCGCTCTGGAAGATCGGGTTCCAAGTCGAAGAGGCCATCAAGGCGAACGGCATGGCGACCGGCAAGTCCGCGATCCGTGCCCGGGCCGTCGAGGTCCTGCAGGAGGCCGGACTCGGTGACGCCGAGAGCCGTCTGAAGCAGTACCCGCACGAGTTCTCCGGCGGCATGCGTCAGCGTGTGCTCATCGGCATCGGTCTGTCCAGCCGCCCGAAGCTGCTCATCGCCGACGAGCCGACCTCGGCCCTCGACGTCACCGTGCAGCGCGTCATCCTCGACCACCTCGAGAGCCTGACGCGCGACTTCGGCACCTCGGTCCTGTTCATCACCCACGACCTCGGCCTCGCCGCCGAGCGTGCCGAGAAGCTCGTGGTGATGTACAAGGGCCAGGTCGTCGAGGCCGGTCCGTCCAAGGAGATCCTGGCGAACCCGCAGCACCCGTACACGCAGCGCCTCGTCGCCGCGGCACCGTCGCTCGCGAGCCGTCGTATCCAGTCGAAGGTGCAGCACCAGTCGGTCGCGATCGCCGACACCGGCAGCGAGGACGACGAACTCCTGGCCCGCGCCCACGAGCGCGAGAGCAGGCCCGCCGAGGACCTCATCGTCGTCAAGGACCTGCAGAAGGTCTACAAGCTGCGTGGTCAGGGCATGGCGACCCGCGAGCTCAGGGCCGTCGACGGCGTCTCGTTCGCGATCCCGAAGGGCACCACCACGGCGCTCGTCGGCGAGTCCGGGTCGGGCAAGTCGACCGTCGCGAAGCTCGTCCTGCAGCTCGAGTCGATCACGTCCGGTTCGGTGCAGTTCGACGGCATCGACATCGGTGCACTCAAGGGCAAGGACCTGTTCGACTTCCGTCGCCGCGTCCAGCCCGTGTTCCAGGATCCGTACGGCTCGCTGGACCCGATGTACAACGTCGGGAACACGATCGCCGAGCCCCTGAGCACGCACAAGGTCGGCGACAAGGCCTCGCGTCGTGCGCGGGTCCTCGAACTGCTCGACCAGGTGGCCCTGCCGAAGTCGATGGTGAACCGGTACCCGAGCGAGCTGTCCGGTGGACAGCGGCAGCGCATCGCCGTCGCGCGTGCGCTGGCGCTCAAGCCCGAGGTCATCGTCCTCGACGAGGCGGTCTCCGCGCTCGACGTGCTCGTGCAGGGCCAGATCCTGGACCTGCTGACCGAGCTGCAGTCCGAGCTCGGCCTGACCTACCTGTTCATCACCCACGACCTCGCGGTGGTCCGTCTGGTCGCGGACAACGTGTGCGTGATGCGCAAGGGCCAGATCGTCGAGAAGGCGACGACCGATGAGGTCTTCGCCAACCCGCGTGAGCAGTACACGAAGGACCTGCTGGCCGCCATCCCCGGCGCCGGCTTCGAGTTCGGTCGCTGACCCGCAGAGTCCGCAACACGAGGAACGCGCCGCCCCGCCTCGGGACGGCGCGTTCCGTCGTTCCGGGTGTCGGGCGCCAGGCCCGCCCCACGACGAACACACCGGGTCCGGACCGGTGGTCGACCGCGGTGTCGGTCAGGTCAGAGGCGCGCGCCGGCCAGGCTTCCGGCGATCCCGAGGACGACGAGGGCGACGATCGCCCAGCCGTGCACGCGGTGCACGATCGGAGCCGCCGTGACCGTCGCCGGGGGAGCGCCGTCGTACGTGACCGCGGCGGGCACCCGCGCACGCATCTCGTCCGCCGCAGCGGCGACGCTGAGCGGCACCGCGCCTCCCGGCCGTTCGATCGCGAGCCGGGCCGTCGGACGCGGCGCGATCCAGACCCGCTGTTCGCCCTGGTCGGTGACGACCTCGAGCCCGTACTTCGACCGGACGTCCTGCACGCGGCGCCAGGCGAAGCGGGTGGTGCGGCGGACGTCGACGACGACCAGCTCGTCCTCGGTCAGCTCGATGCGCGGACGCCAGAGCACGACCCAGGCGAACCAGGCGGTGAAGAGGGACGGCACCGGCACCAGCCACGCGGCGCGGAGGCCGTTCGTGACGAGTCCGATGACGACGAGCGCGACGGCGACGACCCAGAGTGCGACGGCGAAGCGTCGCATGTTGGTCGCGACGATCCGGGTGGGCGCTGTCCGTTCGGGCATGGGGGCAAGCCTAGGAGACACCGCATCGACGGGCGACGAGAGCGCCTCCCCGGGACCACCCACCGAGCGGACCAGACAGGCCGAGCACGTACCGGCAGGAGACCCGATGTCCCGGGGAGGCGAACCCGGAGGTCTACAGGGCAATCATCGTCACCCCGTCGGTCCCGCCTGTCAACGCCTCATTCGACGAGTTGCTCGATCTGGTCACGGATGACCTCGGCGCGCGGGAAGCGGAGGCCGACCAGGCCCACGTGCCGCCAGCGCACCAGGCCGTCCGGACCGATGACGAAGACGGAGCGGCGGAGGCCGAGGCCGGGCACGTGGACGCCGTAGGCGCGGACGACGTCACCGGCGACGTCGGAGAGCAGTGGGAAGGAGAGCGACGCGTTCCGGGCGAAGCCCTCGTGCGAGTCGAGGCCCTGCGGGCTGATGCCCCAGACCACGGCTCCGAGGTCGCGGAAGTCGTCGAGTTCCTGCTGGTAGGAGCAGAGCTGCGCGGTGCAGACGGGGGTGGCGTCACCGGGGTAGAAGGCGAGGACCACCGGACGGCCCACCTGGGCCGCGAGCGAGTACTCCGCGTCGGTGCGGACACCGTCGCGAACGATCATGCCGGGGAGGGTGAAGCCGGGTGCCGCAGTGCCAGTGTCGGGGATGGCCATGGGGCAACAGTACGGTCCGGGCAGCCGATGCGACGGGGACTGCACCGTGCATGTCCTGCGAGAGCGCACACCGGACGGAACCGGGACGACGAAGGGGCCGGACGCAGTGCGTCCGACCCCTCGCTGACCGTCAGTCGGTGGCTACTTGGTGAAGCCGACCTTCGTCCAGTCGATGTTCTGCGCACCAGCGAACGCGCCGTAGTTGGCGAGCTTCGGGTTCTGGGCGACCAGCGCGGGCTTCGCGGTGATCGGCATCGAGTGTCCGATCGACCAGACCTGCTTGTCGATCTTGTTCCAGATGGCGTTGGCCTTGTCCGAGTCCGGCTCGGACAGCGCCTGCTTCGTCAGCTTGTCGATCGCTCCCGAGCTGACACGGCCGTAGTTCTGCCCGGTGGCACCCGAGGTGTAGATCGTCGCGGAGCTGGAGTGGAAGCCGGTGCCGCCCCAGACGAAGATCGTCATGTCGTAGTTGCCCGGGGTGACGTACTGCTCGAAGAAGTCGTCCGTGGCGACCGACTTCAGGGTGAGCTTGACGCCGATCTCCTTCAGCTGCTGCTGCATGACCTGCGCCAGCTGCTGCGACACCGGGGCTCCGGACGGGATCGTGATGGCGATCGCCAGCTGCTTGCCGCCCTTCGAGCGGTAGGCGCCGTCGGTCTTCCACCCGTCGTCGTCCAGGAGCTTCTTCGCCTTCTCGACGTCGAAGGTGGCGTTCGGCTTGATGTTCGACTTGTAGCCCTTGTCCGTGGACAGGAACAGGTGGTTGTCGAGCGTGCCGAGCTTGTAGGGCAGGGTGCCGCCGATGACCTGGGCCAGGGCGTCACGGTTCACACCGTGCTGGATCGCCAGCCGGAGCTGCTTGTCCTTGAGCAGACCGTTCGACGAGAAGTCCACGTGGGTGTACTGCGCGGACGTCGAGGCGAGGATCTTCGAGTTCTTCACCTTCTTCACCCGGTCGAAGCGCTCCGACGTCGTCGTGAGGACGGAGTCGATCTCCTTGTTGAGGTACGCGTCGACGTCGGCGTTGCCGTCCAACGACCGGAAGATCACCTGGTCGAGCTTCGGCTTGTCGCCCCACCAGTTGTCGTCCGGCTTCATCGTGACGGTGCCGGCGGTCTCGTTCAGGTCGGTGATCTCGTACGGACCGGACGAGACCGGGACCTTGCCCTTGTACCCGTTGTTGAACTGGTCCGGCGTACTGGTCTGGCTGGCCGGGTACAGCGGGCTGAACAGGGACTTCCAGTCCGAGAACGGCGTGGCGAACTCGACAACGACGTCCTTGTCGGTCGCGCCCTTGGTGACGGAGGAGATGTCCTCATAGCCGGTCGAGCCGGCGATGAGGTACGCCTTGTCCTTGCCGTTGGTGGTCTTCCACTCGTTCTCGAAGTCACGCCAGGTGATCTCCGAGCCGTCGCTCCACTGGGCGTCGTCATTGATCGTGTACGAGATCGTGAGCGGGTCGTCGTTCGTGACCTCGGCCTTCGACACGTAGTCGGTGTTGAGCGTCGGGGCCCCCTTGCCGTCGATGGTGTAGATGAACGGCATCGTCGCCTGTTCGATCGTCGACGCGTCGACGAGTGGACCGTCGAGCTGGTTGTAGTTCCACTGCGAGACCCACTGCGAGATCGGCAGACGCAGCGTGCCGCCGTCTTCCAGGTCCGAGACGGGCTTCGCGTTGATCTGTGCCGAGGTCGGCAGCGTCTTCTTGCCCGAGTCGTCCGAGGCGGACCCGCCGGATCCACCCGAGCCGCCGGAGCAACCGGTCACGGCGAGTGCGATGCCGGCGAGGGCCGCCGTCACCACGATGACTTTCCTGTGCTTCATTTCGTTCCCCTCTGGAAGTTGTCGTTGAGCCTAGGGCCCCCCAGCGGGGGTAGAGCGCTTTTTCTGCATCCGACGTACTTTCGTTACGAGCCCGGCCGTGGCGCGACATGTACCGGAAACAAACGAGGCTCTATGGTGGCCTCCATGATCCGCTTCCTGGCGCGTCGATTCGTGTACTACGTCGTGCTCGTGTTCCTCGCGACCTCGCTGACCTACTTCCTCGCGTCAGCGACGTTCAGCCCCCGCTCCGTCTACGCGGAGCGGAACCCCGCGCCGTCCGCCCAGGTCATCGACGCCAAGCTCGACGACATCGGCGTCAACGACAAGACCCCCGTGGTGATCCGGTACACCCACTGGCTCGACGGCGTCGTGCACGGTGACCTCGGGCAGACCATCCAGGACCGCTCGGTGAACGAGCAGTTCTTCCCGCGGCTCGGGGTGAGCCTCCGACTGCTGCTCGTCGGGTCGATCGCCGGCATCGTGCTCGGCGTGCTCGTCGGCGTGTGGAACGCGATCCGGCAGTACCAGATCTCGGACCGGGTGAGCGCCGCGATCTCGATCGTGCTGTTCTCGACACCCGTGTTCCTGACCGCCGTGTTCCTGAAGATCGGTGCGACCAAGCTGAACCAGGACGCCGGCAGCCAACTCATCAACTTCACCGGCGAAGCGACGCCCGGACTCGACGGATCGGCGTTGACCCTGCTCGTCGACCGCGGCGCGCACCTGCTGCTGCCGACAATCTCGATCGCGGTGGGCCTCATCGCCATCTACAGCCGCTACCAGCGCGCGACCATGCTCGACGTCCTCGGCTCGGACTTCCTCCGGACCGCACGGGCGAAGGGGCTCACGCGGGGCCGTGCCACGTTCAAGCACGGCCTGCGCACCGCACTCATCCCGATGACCACGCTCTTCGCCTACGGGTTCCTCGGCATCCTGACCGGGGCCACCCTGACCGAGAAGATCTTCGCGTGGAACGGGCTCGGTTCGTGGTTCATCGACGCGGTGAACGGCAACGACGTCAACGTCGTGACGGCGTACACGCTGTTCGCCGCGGTGGTGGTGCTCATCGCCGGGTTCCTCGCCGACGTCGCGACCGCAGCGCTCGACCCCCGCGTCAGGAGGGCATGACATGACCGACACCCGGATCGAACCCGTCGACCCGTCGCTCATCGCACGGAGCGACACCCCGGCCCGTCCGAAGCGGCAGGGCAACCGGTTCCTGCAGACCACGCGGCGTCTCTTCATGAACCGCGGCGCCGGCATCGGCGTCATCGTCGTCGTGGCGCTGTTCGCCTTCGCGTTCATCGGCCCGCTGGTCAGCCCGTGGCAGTACTCGGCGATCGACTACACGTCGTTCACGCGACCGCCCAGCGCAGCGCACTGGTTCGGTACGAACGGCATCGGGCAGGACGTGTTCGCGCAGACCGCACGAGGCATGCAGAAGAGCCTGCTGATCGGCCTGCTCGTCGCCGTCTTCTCGACCGCGATCGCGGCGATCACGGGTGCGGCCGCCGGGTACTTCGGCGGCTGGGTCGACCGCATCGTGATGTTCTTCGTCGACATGCTGCTCGTGCTGCCGTCGTTCCTCATCATCGCGATCATCAGCCCGCGCATCCAGAACGCCGGCTGGCTGGTCCTGGTCGTGCTCATCACGCTGTTCGGCTGGATGATCACCGCCCGTGTGGTGCGGGCGATGACGCTGTCCGTCAAGGAACGCGAGTTCGTCCGGGCCGCCCGCTACATGGGGATCGGCCCGTTCCGGATCATCTTCCGGCACATCCTGCCGAACGTGGCGTCCTTCCTCATCATCGACGGCACGATCCAGGTCGCCACCGCGGTGCTCGGCGAGACGACGCTGAGCTACTTCGGCTTCGGCGTGCAGGCGCCCGACGTCTCGCTGGGCACCCTGATCGCGCAGAACCAGGCCAACGCGCTGACCAGCCCGTGGCTGTTCTACTTCGCAGCCGGCGCGCTCGTGGTCTTCGCGATCGCGGCGAACCTGATCGGTGACGGTCTCCGCGACGCCCTCGACCCCACCTCGACGACCGGCAAGCGCGAGAAGCGCAACCGCCGTCGTGACCAGAACCAGGCGGCCGTGGACGTGGCCGCGTTGAACACGCAAGCCGGCTCCGGCGTATGACCGCCGCACCGACCACCGGGGAAGCAGCATGAGCACCATCACGAACGGGTCGGCCGCGACGCCGACGACCACCACCGAGCCGATCCTGCGGGTCCGCGACCTGCACGTCCGCTTCCCGACGCCGCGAGGGACCGTGCACGCGGTCCGCGGGGTCGACCTGGAACTCCGACGCGGCGAGGTCCTCGGCATCGTCGGGGAGTCCGGGTCCGGCAAGTCGGTGACGAGCATGGCCGTCCTCGGACTGCTGCCCGAGACGACGAAGGTCACCGGCTCCGTCGAACTCGACGGCGAGGAACTCCTCGGGCGCTCGGACAAGCAGATGAGCCGGCTGCGTGGCGACAAGGTCGCGATGGTCTTCCAGGACCCGCTGTCCGCGTTCACACCGGTGTACACGATCGGTGACCAGATCGCGGAGACCGTCCGCCTGCACCGCGGTGCCTCGAAGGCGGAGGCCCGTGCCCGTGCGATCGAGCTCCTCGAACTCGTCGGGATCCCCGAGCCCGCCCGCCGCGTCGACGCCTTCCCGCACGAGTTCTCCGGCGGCATGCGGCAGCGCGCGATGATCGCGATGGCGATGGCGAACGACCCCGACGTGATCCTGGCGGACGAGCCCACCACGGCACTCGACGTGACGATCCAGGCGCAGATCATCGAGGTGCTCCGGACCGCCCAGCGCGAGACGGGTGCGGCGCTGGTGTTCGTCAGCCACGACCTCGGGGTCATCGCGGGCATCGCCGACCGGATCGCCGTGATGTACGCCGGCCGGATCGTCGAGACGGCGACCGCCGAAGAGCTGTTCGCCCGTCCGCGCATGCCGTACACGATCGGACTCATCGGGGCGCTGCCGCGGCTCGACGCCACCGACCGGTCGCCGCTCGTGCCGATCCCCGGGTCGCCGCCGTCGCTCATCGACCTGCCGGACGCCTGCCCCTTCGCGGCTCGTTGCCCCCTGGTCAGCGAGGTCTGCCGGTCGACCGAGCCCGCCCTCGCTCCGCCGGTGGGCATCGGCATCGCCGCCGTCGACGCTGCCGCCGTCGGTACCCGGGCGGATGCGGACGAGACCACCGCGAGCACGGCCACGCCCTCGGCAGCCAGCGCGTCCCGTCCACTGCACGCTTCCGGTCACACCGCCGCGTGCCACCGCACCGCCGAGGTCGCCGCCGCCCACGCGGATGCCGGCCGGATCTTCGCCCTGCCCGTCGTCCCCGAGCACGCCGCAGCGGTCGAGGCGTCGCGCACCGACCGTGAGCCCGTCGTGCACGTCGAAGGGCTCACCAAGACGTTCCCGCTCGTCAAGGGCGCCGTGTTCCGTCGGAAGGTCGGTGACGTCTACGCCGTCGACGGAGTGGACCTCGACATCCGCCGCGGTGAGACCCTCGGCCTCGTCGGCGAGTCCGGCTCCGGCAAGTCGACGACCCTGCACCAGCTGATGGACCTCGAGCGTCCCGAAGCGGGAACCGTCGAACTGTTCGGCGAATCACTCGCCGACGCCACCGCCCGCGGTGCAGCCGGCACACGGGCACTGCGTCAGCGCATCTCGATGGTGTTCCAGGACCCGTCCGCCAGCCTCGACCCGCGCATGTCGGTGTTCGACGTCGTCGCGGAACCGCTCCGAGCGATCGGTGCGCCGGCGTCCCGCATCGACGAACGGGTGCCCGAACTGCTCGGCCTGGTCGGGCTGCAGGCCGCCGAGGCAGACCGCTACCCGCACGAGTTCTCCGGCGGGCAGCGGCAGCGCATCTCCATCGCGCGTGCGCTCGCGGTGGAGCCGGACCTCGTCGTCCTCGACGAGCCGGTCTCTGCCCTCGACGTGTCGATCCAGGCTGGCGTGCTCAACCTGCTCGCCGAACTCAAGGCACGCCTCGGGCTCTCGTACCTGTTCGTCTCGCACGACCTCTCCGTCATCCGGCACGTCGCCGACCGGGTCAGCGTGATGTACCTCGGCCGCACGGTCGAGGAGGGTGCCGTCGACGAGGTCTTCGAACGCCCGATGCACCCCTACACGGCAGCGCTCATGTCCGCCGTGCCGGTGCCGGACCCCGTCATCGAGCGGTCCCGAACGACGATCCTGCTGCCGGGCGACCCACCCAGCCCGACCGAGCGACCGACCGGCTGCCGGTTCCGGTCACGCTGCCCGCTCTACGCGATCCTCCCGGAGGAGGAGCGTCGCCGCTGCGAGCAGGAGTCGCCCGAGAAGGCGCCCCGCCGCGGCGAGGACGTCGACCACCGCGCGGCGTGCCACTACCCGGAGAAGGTCCCGTCGATCGCGGCCTAGCCGTGGGATGACGGGAGGCGGTGCGCACGACGTGCGAGGCGCCTCCCGTCCGTCTCGTGGTGCGGCTCAGATCTCCGGTTCGTCGGTGTCGGCCCGGACTTCGTAGCTGTCGGAGATCGCGCGTGCTCGGCATCTCTGGCCCCATCGCCGCGCAACCGGCCAACCCGAGCACGGTCAGAGCGACGGCTACGAGCCCCGATCGGTGGCGCATCGTCAGATCTCGGGCTGGTTGATGATGGGCGACTCCCATGATGGCGGGACAGGGTGTTCGCCCGGGACGGAGTCGTCCGGCCACTGCAGCGCAGACCTTCCGTACACAGCCGTCGACAGGTCGAGCGCGTCGTTGGTCCAGAACAGTTCGCTGGAGACGTCGAGGGAGTACCGCCCGTTGGTGCGGAGGCTGTAGTTGATCTGCCATCCGTCGCCGGTGTTGGCCCAGACTTCGTAGCTGTCGGAGATCGCGCGTTGGTCGATCGCCCACCCCTGGTGTTCGAAGTACTCGATCATGGGGTCGAGGTCGCGCTGCGCGCCGGTGGCGCCAGGTGGCATCCAGATGCGGCCAGAAGTGAGGAAGTAGCTGTTCTTGGTGTCTGCTCCGGGCAGGGGAGCGACCCCGTCGCCTCCGATCCCAGGGATTCCGTCGCCAGCGACCCATTCCCATTCGCCATCGTGGACGGCGAGCTGCGCTCCCTCGAGCAGCCGTTGCATGTGTTCGTAGTGGTCGCGGTAGCGGTCGTACTCCTGGTGGAGTGTCAGCTCCCGGACCTGTTCCTGGGTGAGTCCGGCGGCGTCTTTCGGCATCTCTGTTCCGCCCGACGCGCAACCGCCCAGTAGCCCGAGAACGGTCGAGGCGATCACCCCGAGTCGAATCCGGTGTCGCATCGTCAGATCTTCGGTGGGCTGATGATCGGGGAGTCCCATGTCGGCGGATCCGGGTACTCGCCGGGTCTGGAGTAGGCGGGGTGACGTCCTCCGGCGCGGCCGCCCACAGCTTCGGACAGGGCGTCAGCGTCGTTCGTCCAGAACAGGTCGCTGTAGACCGTGAGCGAGTAATGACCGCTCTGTTGAACGAGGTACTCGATACGCCAGCCGTCGTTGGTGAAGCCGTCGAGGTAGTAGGTACGACCGACCCGTTCGACGTGGAAGCTCCAACTGTTCGCGGTGAAGTAGTCGATCATGGGGTCGAGGTCAGACCTGGCCCCCTCGGCGCCTTCAGGGTCGTACGAGCGACTCGAGGTCAGGGCGTACGTGTTGTGCGTGTCCGCGCCGGCCAGCGGGCGGGTCCCGTCGCCGCCGATCTGTGGGATGTCGTCCCCGCCGTTCCATCGCCACGCTCCCTCGTACAGCTGTCGCTGCGCATCGGCGAGCACCTCCTGCATCTTCCGGTACTGCTCGCGGTAGCGGTCGAACTCCTCACGCAAGGAGAGCGTGGCGACCTCCTGCTGCGTGCGTGCTCCTGCGTCTTCGTCCACGGTTCCCTCTCCGGACGTGCATCCGACAGTCAGCCCGACTGTCAGGAGGACGGCACCGATCGTGCCGACTGTCCTGGTCGACGTCTTCATTCCGGCCTCCCCGTTGCGATGATCTCGGCGATGTGCCGCTGTGATGTGGCTCCCGGTGACAGGTACCCCACGCCCCGCGGCGGGTACATGTCGTGACCAGTGACCGCGTTCGTTTCCGGCCCTGCCTCCGCCGAGAAGACGTGCACACTGGGCAGTGCACGCGGGTCGGTCCGACCGATCCTCCCGAAGCGGGCCGTGTGGTCCTGCTCACCCTCCGTGGCGAAGACCTCGCCGACGTTGAGGTGCTCGGGCTTCGTGTCGTCGGTGAGCCCCACTGACCCGTACGTGACGACGGCATCTATCCGGTACCGCGTCTGCGCGGTCGCTTCGACAGCGACCGCAGACCCGTAGGAGTGTCCGAGCACCGTCAGACGGCGAGGGCCGTTGCCGTTCCGGCTGTCGCGGACACCATCGAGGAAGGACGTGAGCTCGGCCCCGCCCGCGACCGCACGCTGCTGGGAAGGCACCTCGATGGCCGCCGGTGCCCGGTAACCGAACCAGGAGACGAAGGCGAAGGTCGACGAGGGGGTGAGTCGCATCGCTCGGCGTACCACGCCGTTGGCGGCGCGGACCTTCTCATCCGCGCTGTCGAGCGTGGTGGTTGCGCCCGGTACGTTCACCGTGACGTTTGACGCCGTGTCGAGGTCCCCGAGCGACACCGCAGCGACGAGTGCCCCGTCCGACGCTCCGAACCCGACGAGCTGCGCCACTGCCGCGGACGGCGCGTCGAGTCCCTGCGCCAGTCGGTCCGCCCGCCGTACCCCCTTCCACAACGCCGCCACCTGCCGACGGAACTCGTCCATCCCCACCGCCCCGTAGGTGTACGGTAGCCCGAGCATCCGGTACACCCGCTCCGGGTTCGCCAGCGCGGCGGTCAGGACCGCGCGCGAGGCGATGTCCCGCGCCGCAGCCGGGACGCCGTCGAGGTTCGCGATCTGCAGCTTCGTCGCCAGGGGGAGCGCGCGGAGGTCGTGTTCCGACAGCCCGAGTCCCCGCCAGGCCGCTGCGACCTCGGCCGGCGTCGCCGACGGGTCCAGTGCCCGTCGGAGTGCCGCTGGCAGGGTCGACGTGCCGGCGACGTCGAGGGTCCCGTTCGCCAGGCACACGCGACCACCCGCGGCGGCGAACGCGTCTGCGATACGTGCCGCCCATGCGGCGTCCTCGGCGTTCTCGGCCAGGTAGTCCCCGAACCCGACGACCAGGGTGGCCTCGTCGACCGGGACCCAACTGCACCGACTGGTGAAGCCCGCCCACGCGTTCCGGACCCGTGTCAGGTCCTGTTCGGTGGCCGCGTCCTGCACATGAGCCGAGCCGCTGAACTCGCGGAGGCGCCGCGGGTCGGCACCGCTCCGGCCGCCCGCACCGCTCGGACCACCCGCGCCACTCCCGCCGCCGCCGCTGCTCCGCGGCCGGGTCCGCGCACGGAACGACGCCGTCAGCGGTGTCGGACGGACCGGGGTGTCCGCCGGCTCCGGGTCCCAGAGACAGCTGGACCAGTCCAGTGTCGGCCGCAGCGGGGCTCCGACGGTGAGGAGGGCCCGGTCCCGTCCCCGTTCGCGCTCCTGCCACGCGGCACGAGCCTCCTGTCGCCGGCGCTCCTCGTCCGCCTGACGGTTGACGACGTGCAGCTGGACGGCGAGGTCCTCGAGCGCCCTCGTCAACCGGACCCGGTCCTCCGACTCGATCGTCCGGGCCGCCTCGAACAGGCGCGCGTACGCACCGTGGAAGTCGCGCAGTGCCGTCTCGGCGCTGGCACGTCGGCCGGCACCGCTCGCCCGGAGGCCCAGCGCCGCGTCCGTCAGGCAGGTGAGCAGCCGTGACGCGGCCACGTCGTCGAACTCGATCCCCATCGTTCCCCACATCGCTCGGTGCAATGTGTGGAACGTAGCATTTCAGAGGGTCAGCGCGACAGGCGAGCGCATTCCTGTGGAGAACAGTCCCATCGAGGACGACCGAGGAAGCGACGTCGCGTCACGAGAAGAGCCCGGGGAACGCCCGCGCGACGAACGGGTAGCCGACGAACACGGTGGCGTCGAGGAGCACGTGCGTGATCACGAGGGGGAGCAGCCGTCCCCACCTCGTGTAGATCCAGCCGAAGAGGATGCCCATCACCGCGTTGCCGATGAACGCGCCGAAGCCCTGGTACAGGTGGTAGCTCCCGCGGAGGACCGCGGTGGACAGGATGACCTGCCACCGCCCCCACCCGAGATCGCCGAGGCGTGCGTACAGGTAGCCGACCACGATCACCTCTTCCTGCAGGCCCGATCGGACGGCCGACAGCAGGAGCACCGGGATCGTCCACCAGTACGACCCGAGGGCGGCCGGGTCGACGGCGACGGTGATCCCGAGGGCACGGCCCGTGAAGTACAGCGCGAGGCCCGGGACCCCGATGCAGAGCGCGATCAGGGCCGCACCGCCGAGGTCAGGGCGGACCCGGAAGCGGTCGATGCCGAGCCGACCGAGGTGCGGACGCGAGCTGCTCCACAGCAGCATGCAGACCAGTGCCACGGGCGCCAGGTCGACCGCGATCCCCAGGAGCTGGCGCGCGAGGTCCACGTACTGCACTGTCGTCGTCGAGGTGTTCAGTGCCGTCGACTGCTGTCCGAGCGGCGTCGTCTGGGACAGGTCGTCGATGATCTGCAGCACCGAGTAGAGCGCGCTGGCACCCAGTGAGAGCATGAGGACGACGGTGATCTCGGTCCACGTTCGCCGACGGCTCATACGCTGTACTCCCTCTGCTTGCCAACTACCGGTAGACTGGCGAGTCGGGCATGGTCCCGAAAACCGTCGGGCACCGTCCCGCACCCTCGGGCCGGTCCCGAATCCCTTCGGGACGAGCCTGAGAACCCTTCGGGCCCGGCCCGAACCCCGGGCACTCGCCCGATCATCTTCCGAACACAAAAGGATGTCCTGTATGGCGCTCGCCACTCGGTCCGACCTGCGCAACGTCGCCATCGTGGCACACGTCGACCACGGCAAGACCACCCTCGTCGACGCGATGCTGACGCAGACCAACTCGTTCGACGCCCACTTCGAGGGCGAAGACCGCATGATGGACTCGAACGACCTCGAGCGCGAGAAGGGCATCACCATCCTCGCGAAGAACACCTCGGTGCTCTACAACGGGAAGCACGCAGAGGAGTTCAACCCCGGCGGCCGCATCACGATCAACGTGATCGACACCCCGGGCCACGCCGACTTCGGTGGTGAGGTCGAGCGCGGCCTCTCCATGGTCGACGGTGTCGTCCTGCTCGTCGACGCGTCCGAGGGCCCGCTGCCCCAGACGCGCTTCGTGCTCCGCAAGGCGCTCGCCGCCAAGCTCCCGGTGATCCTGCTCGTCAACAAGACGGACCGTCCGGACTCGCGCATCGACGAGGTCGTCTCGGAGAGCCAGGACCTGCTCCTCGGTCTCGCCTCCGACATGTCGGACGAGGTCGACGACCTCGACCTCGACGCGATCCTCGACGTGCCGGTGGTCTACGCCTCCGGCCGCAACGGTGCCGCGTCGCGCAACAAGCCCGAAGACGGCACGCTGCCCGACAACGACGACCTCGAGCCGCTCTTCGAAGCGATCCTCCAGCACGTCCCGGCCCCGACGTACGACGACGAGCACCCGCTGCAGGCGCACGTCACGAACCTCGACGCGTCGCCGTTCCTCGGTCGCCTCGCGCTCCTGCGCATCTTCCACGGCGAGATGAAGAAGGGCCAGACGGTCGCGTGGGTCAAGCACGACGGCACCGTCGTCAACGCCCGCATCACCGAGCTCCTCATCACCAAGGCGCTCAGCCGGTTCCCGGCCGAGTCCGCCGGCCCCGGTGACATCGTCGCCGTCGCCGGGTTCGACACGATCACCATCGGTGAGACCCTGTCCGACCCCGAGGACGTCCGTCCGCTGCCGACCATCACGGTCGACGCCCCGGCGATCTCGATGACGATCGGCACCAACACCTCGCCGCTCGTCGGCAAGGTCAGGGGCCACAAGCTCACGGCCCGCATGGTCAAGGAGCGCCTGGACCGCGAACTCGTCGGCAACGTCTCGCTCAAGGTCGTCGACATCGGCCGCCCGGACGCCTGGGAAGTCCAGGGCCGTGGTGAGCTCGCGCTCGCCATCCTGGTCGAGCAGATGCGTCGTGAGGGCTTCGAGCTCACCGTCGGCAAGCCGCAGGTCGTCACCAGGCGTGACGAGAACGGCAAGCTGCAGGAGCCGTACGAGCACATGACGATCGACACGCCGGAGGAGCACCTCGGCGCCATCACCCAGCTCATGGCCGCCCGCAAGGGCCGCATGGAGAACATGGTGAACCACGGCACCGGCTGGATCCGCATGGAGTTCATCGTCCCGTCGCGTGGCCTCATCGGCTTCCGCACGTCCTTCCTCACGGAGACCCGCGGCACCGGCATCGCCAACGCGATCTTCCACGGTTACGACGAGTGGGCCGGCGCGATCCAGACCCGCATCAACGGCTCGATCGTCTCCGACCGCTCCGGTGTGGTCACCCCGTTCGCCATCACGAACCTCCAGGAACGGATGTCGTTCTTCGTCAACCCGACCGAAGAGGTCTACGAGGGCATGGTCATCGGTGAGAACTCGCGTGCCGACGACATGGACGTGAACATCACCAAGGAGAAGAAGCTCACCAACATGCGGTCGGCCAACGCCGACACCTTCGAGTCGATGACGCCGTCCCGGCAGCTGTCGCTCGAGGAGTGCCTCGAGTTCGCCCGCGAGGACGAGTGCGTCGAGGTCACCCCGGACGCGGTCCGCATCCGCAAGGTCGAGCTGGACGCTTCGGCTCGCCAGCGGTCCTACGCGCGCCTCAAGCGCCAGGACGCGTAAGCAGAACCACCCGGGAGGCCCGTCCTCCCTCCCACGGCCCGGTCACCGCTCGCAGGTGCCCGGGCCGTCGGCGTCGGGAGATACGGTGGACCGGTGACTCTCGACCTGCTCTCGATCTACCAGGACCTGCACGCCCACCCGGAGCTCGGCTTCCAGGAGCAACGCACCGCGGGCGTCGTCGTCGACCGGCTGACCGAGATCGGCGGCATCACGGTCACCACGGGCGTCGGCGGGACGGGTGTGGTTGGTGTCCTCGAGAACGGTGACGGTCCGGTCGTCTGGCTCCGCGCCGACATGGACGGGTTGCCCGTGCAGGAGCGCACCGGCCTGCCCTACGCCAGCACCGACCGCGCGACGGACGAGGACGGCAACGAGGGGCCGACCATGCACGCCTGCGGTCACGACATCCACGTGACGTGGCTGCTCGGTGCACTCGAGCGTCTGGTCGGGACCACCGCGGACTGGAGCGGCACCGTCGTCGCGGTGTTCCAGCCGGCGGAAGAGGTCATCTCCGGTGCCCGCGCGATGATCGACGACGGCCTCGTGGAGCGCTTCCCGACGCCCGCCGTGGTCCTCGGGCAGCACTCGGCCCCGGCCCCGGTCGGCGTCGTCGCCGTGGGGTCCGGTGCCGTGATGGCGTCGAGCGACCGCTTCACCGTGACGTTCAACGGACGCGGCGCCCACGGCTCCGCTCCCCAGGCGTCCCTCGACCCGATCGTCACGGCGGCCTCGGCGGTGGTCCGGCTGCAGACGGTCGTCTCACGCGAGGTCGGGCCGAGCGACGCAGGCGTCGTCACGGTGGGCTCCTTCCACGCCGGGACGCGACCGAACATCATCCCGGACACCGCGGTCATCGAGATCTCCACACGGGCGCGCAACGAGGAGACCCGGGCGCGGATCGTCGCCTCGATCGAGCGGATCGTCCGGGCCGAGAGTGATGCCGGGGGTCTGGCTGCCCCGACGATCGAGCGCGCCCCGGGTGCCGACGTCCTGGTGAACGACGCCGAGCAGGCAGCGGTCGTCCTCGAGGCCGTGCGTGCCGTCGTGCCGCACGCGGTCGACATGGAGTCCGGACTGGCGATGGCCTCGGAGGACGTCGGACAGCTCGCCACCGCCGCCGGAGCACCGATCGTGTACTGGTTCACGGGCATCACCGACCCGGAACTGTTCCGCCGCGGTGAGGACGTCCCGAGCAACCACTCGCCGTTCTACGCCCCGCAGGCCGACACTGCGATCCCGGTCGGGGTCGACGCCCTCGTCGCCGCGGCCCGCGCGTCGCTCGGCTGACGAGCGCGCCTGTCGCGGCGTGCCCGTCCCGGTGCGCCTGTCCGGCGTGCTCGCCCGGCGTGGGTGCCTGGCGCGCGTGCCCCCAGTGCGGGTGATCTCCCAGCCGATGCTCGACCAGTCCGGCATCGGGGCGGTTACGGTACCGGCATGCGTCACCCGATCCGCACCTCCCTCACCGCCGCCGTCGCTGCCGGCGTCGCCCTCGCCGGACTGAGCGGCTGCTCGTCCGAGAGCCTCACGCAGGCGACGGACCTCGGTTCCTCGGTGGCGTCGACCGTGTCCGAGACCGTGCACGGCATCGACGGTGCCGCGATCCAGCAGGGCATGGCGAAGGTCGCGGGTGGCATCGACGGCGCGCTCGACACCGCGCTCAAGGGCACGAAGGTGACGAGCGACGGCCAGGTGCCCGCGGGCTTCCCGTCCTCGGCCGTCCCGCTCGTCGACGGCACCGTGCTGGGCGGTGGCGCGGGGCCCGCCGACTCCGGGTGGGTCGTGCAGGTCCGCGCGTCTTCGGTCGACGACTTCGCCCGGGCAGCGCAGCAGCTGGCAGACGCCGGCTTCACGAAGTCGGCCGAGCGGGCCGACTCCTCGAGTGCCTTCGGCCTGTTCCGGAGCGACGACCACCGCGTCGTCGTGACGTTCTCGACCGACAGCGGCGGCGGGGCCACCGCGACCTACATCGTCACACCCCGCTGACACCCGGCGGCCCGACGGCGTCCCGTACGCTTGCAGGCGATGTCCACGGTCACACGCCCTGAGCGCGTCCTCTTCGTCCACGCGCACCCCGACGACGAGACGCTCGCGTCCGGCGGCACCATCGCGACGCTGCTCGAACTCGGCGCCCACGTGACCGTCCTGACGGCGACCCGGGGTGAGCGCGGCGAGATGCTCACGAGCGAGCTCGCCCCGATGGCCGGCGACGGCCTCCGGGTCGCCGCGCACCGTGAGACCGAGATCGCCGCCGCGCTGGCAGCACTTGGCGGACCCGCGCACCTCTGGCTCGGCGGTCCAGGAGCCCGTCCCACGGACCTCCCGGTACGGCGGTACACGGACTCGGGCATGCAGTGGGGTCCGGACGGCCGGGCCACCTCGGCCGGTGACGCTCCGGAGGACTCGCTGACCCGCGCGGACCTGGGCGAGGTCGTCGACGACGTCCGCGCCGCCATCCGCTCGACCGGCGCCGACGCGGTGGTCAGCTACGGCGACGACGGCGGCTACGGGCACCCGGACCACCTCCGCATCCACGCCGCCGCCCGCTACGCGGCGAGGGCCGAGGAGGTCCCGTTCTCGATGATCGTGGACGCCGACTCCGGGCTGGCGGACCTCACCGTCGACGTGCGCCCGGTGCGCGGCCGGGTCCGGGCAGCACTCGAGCAGTACCGCAGCCAGGTCGCGGTCGACCCCGCCGACCCGCAGGACCCCTCGTCGCTGTCGTACGTCATGCCGCACGGCGTCCGGCACCAAGTGCCCGCGCTCGAGGCCTTCCGCCACGACGCGCCCCCGGTCCCCGTCGCCCCGCAGACCTACGCCGAGATGTCCGGTCAGGGGAAGGCCACCGCGGTCGTCGTGGCCGCCGTGGTCGGCGTCCTCGTCGGCGCCCTCGGCACCATCACACACCAGCAGACCGTCGAGATCGGCTCGTGGAGCACCGCGCCGATCGGCATGGTCCTGACCACTCTCATCGTGATCGGCATCGTCGTCGGCGTCCGCCTGCTGTACCGATCGCGACTGCTCGTCGCTGCGGCCGGCATCGGGATCATCCTGGCCACCCAGGTGCTCGTCGCCGTGGCCGGATCGACCTCCCCGCTGGTCCTGGCGAACCCCGCGGGCTACGTCTGGACGTTCGGGCCGGCGGTCGTCGCCATGCTCGTGCTCGCCTGGCCCGACCTGACCGGGCTCCGTGCGCAGGGACCGACGGACGGCGAGCGGTCCGTGGTCGCAGCCCCGCACGAGTAGGCTGGCAGTCGCTCAACCCCCGGAAGGGAGCACTCGCTCGTGACCTACGTGATCGCCCAGCCCTGTGTCGACGTCAAGGACCGCGCGTGCATCGACGAATGCCCCGTGGACTGCATCTACGAGGGTGACCGGTCGCTGTACATCCACCCGGACGAGTGCGTCGACTGCGGTGCCTGCGAGCCGGTCTGCCCGGTCGAGGCCATCTACTACGAGGACGACCTCCCCGAGCAGTGGGCCGACTACTACAAGGCCAACGTCGAGTTCTTCTCCGAGATCGGTTCGCCCGGCGGTGCGGCCAAGGTCGGCGTCATCCACGCTGACCACCCGGTCGTCATGGCGCAGCCGCGGGCCTGACCCGTGCCGCTCGACCTGCCCGACTTCCCCTGGGACCAGCTCGCGGTGTACAAGCAGCGTGCCACGGCGTACGACGGCGGGATCGTCGACCTCAGTGTCGGTTCGCCGGTCGACCCGACGCCTGACGTCGTCCGTCGCGCGCTGGCCGACGCCACCGACGCGCACGCCTACCCGCAGGTCGCCGGCACCCCGGCGCTCCGTGAGGCCATCGCCGCCTGGTACGGCCGGCGGCAGGGCGTCCAGCTGACCGCCGACCACGTCCTGCCGACCATCGGGTCGAAGGAGTTCATCGCGGGCCTGGCGCTCTGGCTGGGGCTCGGCCCCGGTGACACCGTCGTGTTCCCGGAAGCGGCGTACCCGACCTACGAGCTCGGCGCAGCCCTCGTGCGCGCCGATGCCCTGGCCGCCGACGACCCCGCCACCTGGCCGTCCAGCACGAAGCTCGTGTGGCTGAACTCCCCGGGCAACCCGGACGGACGGGTGCTCTCGATCGACCAGCTCCGCGCCGCCGTCGACCGGGCCCGCGAACTCGGTGCCGTGATCGTCGGTGACGAGTGCTACGCCGAACTCGGCTGGGACGCGCCGTACGACACCACGCCGACGCCGACGATCCTGGACCCGCGTGTGGTGGGGGACTCCTTCGACGGTGTCCTCAGCGTCTACTCGCTGTCGAAGCAGTCGAACCTCGCCGGCTACCGTGCAGCCTTCGTCGCCGGCGACCCGGTCCTGCTCGCGGACGTCCTGGCGATCCGCAAGCACACCGGCATGATGCCGCCGCTGCCGGTCCAACAGGCGATGATCGTCGCGCTCGAGGACCAGACACACGTCCAACAGCAGAAGACCCGGTACCGCAACCGGCGGAACGTGCTCCGGACGGCATTCGAACGTGCCGGCTTCCGCATCGACGCCAGCGGCGCCGGACTGTACCTCTGGGCGACCCGAGACGAGCCCGCGCTCGACACCGTGGCGTGGCTCGCCGAGCACGGCATCCTCGTCGCCCCGGGCACGTTCTACGGGGCGGCTGGCGCCCGACACGTGCGCGTCGCGCTGACCGCGACCGACGACCGGATCGCCGCCGCAGCCCAGCGTCTCGCCAGCGCAGGCCGGGTCGCGAACGGCTGACGGGCCTCCCGGACGAACACCCGCCCACCCGCGACGCGTCCGCGCAACAGTGGTTCCACACCAACTCCGGAGCCGCTGCATGTACCCGAGCGACAGTCGCCGCGATTAGGCTGTCCAGCGTGACTGACACTGCCAACGACGCTCAGAAGACGGCCACACCGCCCACGACGCCCGTCCCCGTGAGCCCCGGTGCCGAACAGGCGACCGAGACGGCCACGTTGACGTTCCCGGGGGGAACGGCGGAGTTCCCGATCCTGCAGAGCGTCGACGGCGCCTCCACGATCGACATCTCGTCGCTCAAGAAGCAGACCGGGCTGAACACGCTCGACTACGGCTTCGTGAACACCGGGGCCACCAAGAGCGCGATCACCTACATCGACGGCGACCAGGGGATCCTCCGCTACCGCGGCTACCCGATCGCCGAGGTCGCAGCGAACTGCACGTTCCTCGAGGTCGCCTGGCTCCTCATCTACGGCGAGCTGCCGACCCCGAGTGAGCTCGAGGCGTTCGACAGCCGGATCCGCCGCCACACCCTGTTGCACGAGGACCTCCGGCGCCTGTTCGACGCGCTGCCGCACTCGGCGCACCCGATGTCCGTGCTGTCCAGTGCGGTCAGCGCCCTGTCGACGTACTACGAGGACGACATGGACGTCGACGATCCCGAGAAGGTCGAACTGCAGACCGTCCGGCTCCTCGCCAAGCTGCCGGTCATCGCCGCGTACGCGCACAAGAAGGCGATCGGTCAGGCGTTCCTCTACCCGGACAACAGCCTGTCCTTCGTCGACAACTTCCTGCGGCTGAACTTCGGCACGATGGCCGAGCCGTACGAGCCGAACCCGGTGCTCTCGAAGGCCCTGGACCGACTGCTCATCCTGCACGAGGACCACGAGCAGAACGCCTCCACCTCGACCGTCCGCCTTGTCGGCTCGACCAAGGCGAACATGTTCGCGTCGATCTCGGCCGGCATCAACGCCCTCTACGGTCCGCTGCACGGCGGCGCGAACGAGGCCGTCCTCGAGATGCTGCAGCAGATCAAGGACTCGGGCGAGCCCGTGACGCGCTTCGTCGAGCGGGTGAAGAACAAGGAGCGCGGGGTGAAGCTCATGGGCTTCGGACACCGCGTCTACAAGAACTACGACCCCCGCGCGAAGCTCGTCAAGGAGTCCGCGGACGAGGTCCTCGAGGCACTCGGCGTGCAGGACGACCTGCTCGACATCGCGAAGGAACTCGAGCAGATCGCACTCGAGGACGAGTACTTCGTCAGCCGCAAGCTCTACCCGAACGTCGACTTCTACACCGGCATCATCTACAAGGCGATGGGCTTCCCGCCGCGGATGTTCACGGTGCTGTTCGCCATCGGCCGGCTGCCCGGCTGGATCGCGCAGTGGCGTGAACTGAACAACGACCCGCTGAACAAGATCGGGCGCCCGCAGCAGCTGTACGTGGGGTACCCGGAGCGGCACGTGCCGCAGCGCTGACCCGCTCGTCGGTCCGCTCGCCTCCGGAGGGGTGGGCGTGACCGCCTGGAGGCCCGGTGCCGGTCTCGTGGACCGGCGCCGGGCCTCCAGGCATGTCCGCACACGTCCGCACACGTCCGCGTGTGGGTCTTTCGGTTCCAGCGGGTCGGGCGGGTCCGGCGGGTCGGGCGGGTCGCTCGCGTCGTGCGGGTCCCGCGTGTCGCGGGCGACGCGCATGTCCGCGCCGTGCCCGGGTGGTTTGCGCCGTCCGTGTCCCGTCCTCCCGCCGAGCGGGCGGAACGGTGCGGTCACGCGGCGGCCCACCCTGGCCTTCCGCCCGTTCGCGCCCGAACGCAGCTCGGCCCGTCGCGCTCGGCCGCCCCGGAGTGCGCTTCGCCGCGCCTCGAGCGGGCTCGACCACTCGGGCGAGCGCGAGCGGGCGGAAACGCGCGGTCGCTCCGCGAGAGCAGCCCGGTGTTCCGCCCGCTCGTCGGACGTGCGGGTCCAGCAGGTGGGTCGGGCGACGGCGTGGAGGCCCGGTGCGGTGCTCATGGACCGGCACCGGCCCCCGGCGCCTCGGTCACGAGCGGGCGGAACTCCGCGGCCGTCCGTCGCCGCAGCCTGGTGTTCCGCCCGCTCGTCGGACGTGCGGGTCCAGCGGGTGGGTCGGGCGACGGGGTGGAGGCCCGGTGCGGTGCTCGTGGACCGGCACCGGCCCCCGGCGCCTCGGTCGCGAGCGGGCGGAACTCCGCGGCCGTCCGTCGCCGCAGCCTGGTGTTCCGCCCGCTCAGCCGTTCGTCGGGCTGATCGCGAGCATGGCCGCCGGGGCGGCGGACCGGACCGGACCGGACTGGGCGGCGGAGCGGACCGGACCGGACCCGGCCGGACTCGGCGGCGGACCGGACCGGAGCGGAGGACCAGAGCGAGCGGAGCCCCAGCCCGGGCCCGGTCCCGCCTCCGCGGTGACCTGCAGCTCCCCGCGGCGCAAGGGAGGCCCGTCACCCGTCCGACGGACGGGTGACGGGCCTCCCGGCTGGTCGCGCCGGATCGCGCGTGTCAGGCGTGCAGCGCGGTGTTCAGCTGGATCCCCTCGCCCTTCCGCTGCAGCGCCTCGACCGCCCCGGTCAGGGAGTTGCGGCGAAACAGGACGTTCGGCGCGTCCGAGAGCTCGACGGCCTTCACGGTGCGGGGTGTGCCGTCCGGGTTCGGTGCGGCGCCGACCAGGACGACCTTCGTGCCGGCGGTGACGTAGAGTCCGGACTCGACCACGGAGTCGTCACCGAGCGAGATCCCGAGCCCGGCGTTCGCGCCGAGCAGGGCACGTGCTCCGAGCCGCACGCGGTGGGTGCCACCGCCGGAGAGCGTGCCCATGATCGATGCGCCGCCGCCGATGTCGGTGCCGTCGCCGACGACGACGCCCTGCGAGACGCGGCCCTCGATCATCGCCTCGCCGAGGGTGCCGGCGTTGAAGTTGACGAAGCCCTCGTGCATGACGGTGGTGCCCGGTGCCAGGTGGGCACCGAGTCGGACCCGGTTGGCGTCGCCGATGCGGACGCGGTCGGGCACGACGTAGTCGACCAGCCGTGGGAACTTGTCGATCGCGTGCACGGCGATCCCGGCGCGCTGCAGGGTCGGCCGCAGCCGGGCGAGCGTCTCGGGGAGCACCGGGCCGGCGTTCGTCCACGCGACGATCGGCAGGTGGCCGAAGACGCCGTCGAGGGAGATCTCGTTCGGCCGCACGTGCAGGTGGCTGAGCAGGTGCAGGCGGAGGTAGGCGTCCGGGGTGCTCGCTGGCGCGTCGTCGATGGCGATCTCGACGGTGACGGTCTCGATCCGGACGTCACGGCGCGGGTCGTCACCGGCGGCCGCGACGAGCTCGTCGGGGACGGTCGCGTCGGTGGGCACCCGACCGAGGTGCGTCGTCGGGAACCAGGTGTCGAGCACGGTGCCGTCAGACGCGATCGTCGCGAGGCCGTGGCCCCACGCGTGCGAGGCGCGGGAGGTGTCGGAGGTGTCGGGCTGCGGGGTCGTCTCGGTCACCCTCCGAGCGTACCGAGCAGCCACGTCCGGAGACCGTCCACCCGGACTCCTGTGGAGAACTGCCGACCTGCGGGGAACGATCGGTAGGCTGCCCGCATGCCGCAGCCGCTCGACCTCTCCGCCTCGTCCATCGACATCACCCGCGCGATCTGCGACATCGAATCGGTGTCCGGTAACGAAGGTGCCCTCGCCGACGCGATCGAAGCCGCCCTGGCCCCGCTCGAGCACCTCGACGTGGTCCGCGACGGGGACGCCATCGTCGCCCGCACGCAGCTCGGTCGCGCACGTCGCGTGGTGATCGCCGGGCACATCGACACCGTGCCGCTCAACGACAACCTGCCGACGGAGTTCCGCACCGCCGACGACGGCACGGAGATCCTCTGGGGGCGCGGGACGGTCGACATGAAGGCCGGCTGCGCGGTGCAGCTCAAGCTCGCGGTCGACCTCGTCGCGCCGAACGTCGACGTGACGTGGGTCTTCTACGACCACGAAGAGGTCAGTGACGCGCTGAACGGCCTCGGTCGTCTGGCCCGCACGCGGCCCGAGCTGCTCGCCGGCGACTTCGCGATCCTGGGGGAGCCGTCGGGGGCGCAGATCGAGGGCGGCTGCAACGGCAACCTGCGCGCCGAGGTCCGCACGTCCGGCAAGCGCTCCCACAGCGCGCGCAGCTGGATCGGCGACAACGCGATCCACAAGACGGCCCCGATCCTGGCCACCCTCGCCGCGTACGAGCCCCGCACGGTGACGGTGGACGGGCTCGAGTACCGCGAGGGTCTGAACGCCGTGGGCATCTCGGGCGGCATCGCCGGCAACGTGATCCCCGACGAGGCGATGGTGCACGTGAACTACCGCTTCGCGCCGTCGCGCTCGGCGGAAGAGGCCGTCGCGCACATCCGTGAGCTCTTCGACGGCTACGACGTCACGATCGTGGACCTGGCAGCCGGCGCCCGCCCCGGCCTCGATGCCCCGCTGGCGCAGCAGTTCGTCGCGGCCGTCGGCGGTCCGGCGCCGCGGCCGAAGTACGGCTGGACCGACGTCGCCCGGTTCTCCGCGCTCGGCGTCCCGGCCGTGAACTACGGCCCCGGCGAGCCGGTCTTCGCGCACCACGACGACGAACAGGTCCCCGTCGCTCAGATCACGGCCGTCGAGGACGGGCTGCGGCGGTGGCTGACGGCGTGACCACCGCCTCGTCGGCCGTGCCCCGCGCACGGTCGCCGCGAGCGGGGCGGTCGTGGCTGGTCGTCCGGTGGCGACTGCTGCCGTGGTGGCTGCGGATCACCGTCGTCTACACGCTCTCGCGCGTCCTGACGACGGCGCTGATGTCCGGCTTCGCGCGGATCCAGACCGCGAACTCGTTCACGGTGCAGCACCCGTCGTACCTGTCGTTCGCCTCGATCTGGGACGGCGCCTGGTACCGGGTGATCGCCGCGTCCGGCTACCCGTCGACGCTGCCGATCGACGCCGCCGGGCACGTGACCGAGAACGCGTGGGCGTTCATGCCCGCGTACCCGTTCATGGTCCGGGCACTCATGACGGTCACCGGCGCATCGTTCGAGTTCGTGGCCGTCGGAGTGTCGCTCCTCGCCGGCTGGGGCGCGGCCCTGGTCTTCCGGCGTCTGATGGGGCGCTTCCTCGACCCGGCCCGCGCGACCTTCGCCACGGTCCTGTTCTGCGTCGCTCCGGTCTCGGTGGTGTTCCAGGTCGCCTACGCCGAGGCGATGGGGCTGCTGCTCCTGCTCGTCGCGTTGCTGCTCCTGGTGCAGCGGCGGTACTGGGCGATGCTGCCCGTGGTCCTGCTCCTCGGGATCACCCGTCCGACCGGTCTGGCGTTCGCCCTCCTGATGGGCCTGTTCGTGGTCGTCGGTGTGCTCCGTCCGGCCTGGCTCCGGATGCCCGAGCGGCTGACGGTGCGGACGGCCGTCGCCCCGGCGATCGTTGCCGTGGTGTCCGGACTGGTCGGTCTGGCCTGGCCCGCGATCGCCTGGGCAGCCACGGGTGTGCCACGCGCGTACACCGACACCGAGCTCGCCTGGCGGTCGTCGTACATCGGCTGGGGGGACCTCGTGCCCTTCACCCCGTGGGTGCAGGGCTTCGGGTGGTGGTTCCACCAGCCGGCGGGCACGATCCTGCTGGTCGTGGTGCTGGTCGGCTTCGTCGCCGTGGTGTTCCAGCCAGCCGCTCGGCGCATCGGCCTGGAGCTCCGACTGTGGGGTGTCGCGTACCTGGTGTACCTGCTGGCGGTGTTCTTCCCGCAGTCCAGCACGTGGCGGATCCTGCTGCCGATCGCCCCGCTGCTCGGGGTCGTCGCGCTGCCCCGATCGCGGGTCTACCGGGTCGCGATGGTGGTCCTGGCGGTCGTCCTGCAGTGGACCTGGCTGTACTTCTGCTGGTGGGTGGACGGGTACGACTGGACGCCGCCGTGACGCTCAGGGTGCGCTCAGGGAGCACCCCCGACCTGGGCGGTTTCGCAGTCGTGCCTGTCTACGGGATAATGGCCCCTGTTCGTACTGCACGAAAGGGGACAATCTGATGGCAGCAATGAAGCCGAGGACCGGCGACGGGCCGATGGAGGCTGTCAAGGAGGGTCGACTCATCATCGTGCGGGTTCCGCTCGAGGGTGGAGGCCGCCTGGTGGTCTCGGTCAACGACGCCGAGGCCAAGGAACTCCACGACGCACTGGCAGAGGTCGTCTCGGCCTAGTTCGTCGACGCACCACCACGGAAGGTCCGGGACGCGTACGTCCCGGGCCTTCCGTGCGTCCGTCATCGGCGGAGACCCGGTGGGGATGACCCGCCGGCGGACGCCCGATCGGAGCCCCGGCCTGGAGGCTGTCGGTCCCGCCCGGCATGATGGTCACGTGCCCCGGGACCGCGTCCGCAACCTGCCGGTCCGCCGCATCGAGGAGTACCTCGACCCGGACCCGATGCCGCGCGACGACTGGCCGGCGACCCTGGCGCCGGTCCGGCAGCTGCTCGACGAGGGGCTCGAACTCGGTCCCGTCACGGTGCTGGTCGGTGAGAACGGCGTCGGGAAGTCGACCCTGGTCGAGGCGATCGCACTGGCGTTCGGCATGGCGCCGGAGGGCGGATCGACCGGGTCCGGGCACTCGACACGACCGTCCGAGTCCGACCTGTGGGAACACATCCGTCTGGTTCGCGACTTCGGGGCAGCGCGCAGTGGGTTCTTCCTGCGTGCCGAGACCATGCACGGTTTCTTCACCTACCTGGAGCAGCACCCGAACCCGAGCCGCCCCGAGCCGCGGTTCCACGAGCGTAGCCACGGCGAGTCGTTCCTGGACTTCGTCATCGACCGGGCGCGGTGGCCCGGGCTGTGGCTGCTCGACGAACCGGAGTCGGCGCTGTCGTTCTCGGGCTGCCTGTCGCTGATCGCGCTCCTGCAGTCCATCGTCGAGGACGGTGTCGGTCAGGTGATCCTGTCGACGCACTCGCCGGTGCTCGCCGCGTTCCCGGACGCGACCGTCCTCGAGGTGGGGGAGTGGGGCATCCGTCGGAGCGCCTGGGCAGACCTGGATCTCGTCCGGAACCAGCGGGCGTTCCTCGAGGCTCCGGAGCGGTACCTGCGGCACCTGGCGTGAGTCGTGCCTCCCGGCCGGCCCTGGTCGCGCTCCGACGTCGTACGAACGGCCGCCGAACCGGGCGGTCGGCAGCACGCCGTGCGACCGCGGCGAACCGCGGGCGGCACGCCATGCGGCCTCGGTCAGTCGGTGAGCTTCGTCATCTGCAGCAGCCCGTCGCCCGCGGGGGACAGGGCGCTGCGGACCGCACCGGAGGTCGACACCTCGGTCAGGAGCAGCCGGAAGTCGGTCGTCGCGCGGTCCCGCTTGACGGGGTCCGCGACCTTGCCGCGCCACAGCGCGTGCGGGACGAGCACGGTGCCACCGGTCTTCGCCAGCCGCAGGCCGTGCTCGACGTACTCGATGACGTGCTCCGGGTCGGCGTCGATGAGCACGACGTCGTACGAGGCGTCGTTCATCCGCGGCAGCACCTGCGCGGCGCGGCCCGGGATCAGTCGGACCCGTCCGGGCGCGGTGCCGGCGGCGATGAAGGCGTCCCGGGCGTCCTGCTGGTGGTCGATCTCGATGTCGATCGTCGTCAGGGTCGCATCGGGTGCACCCGCGAGCAGGTACAGCCCGGAGACGCCGAGCCCGGTGCCGATCTCGATGATGCTCGTCGCCCGCGAGGCGGCCGCGATCACGCTCATCTGCGCGCCGATGGCGGGTGAGACGGCTTCGACCCCGAGCTCGAGGGAGCGCTCACGGGCACGGGCGACACCGTCGGGTTCGGAGACGATGTCCTCCGCGAACTTCCAGTTCGAGTCTTTCTCTGACACGCACACTCCTCGTCGGTCAACTCTACGGGTGACTCGCCGACTCCACGCGTTAGGCTCGCTCCCGTGAACATCCAGCTCGACAAGATCCTGCTCATCGGGATCATCGCCGTGCTGTTGCTCGGGCCGCAGCGGTTGCCCGTGTACGCCCAGAAGCTCGCCGACTTCGTCAAGGCCGTCCGCCGGTTCGCGGACACCGCGAAGGACCGGATGCGCGAGGAGATGGGCCCCGACTTCGACGACGTGGACTGGCAGAAGCTGGACCCGCGTCAGTACGACCCGCGTCGGATCATCCGCGACGCCCTGCTCGACTCCCCGTCCGCCGGTGCCGAGGCGGCTGCGGCCGCGGCGACGGTGACTGCGGCGAAGGTCCGCGCACCCGCGCCGATCGTGCCGTTGGCCGCTGGCGAGCCGGCACCGTACGACGCCGAAGCGACCTGACGCAGCCGCCTCACGACAGCGAGAGGCCGAGCTTCCGCCCGGCCAACCCGCGACCCATCGCGGTGAGCCGCTCCGCCACCGCGTTTAGCGCGACGGCTGCGGCGTCCGTCGGGTCACCCAGCACGACCGGGAGGCCCACATCACCCCCGGCGCGCAGCGGCACCGAGAGCGGCACCCGGCCGAGCACCGGCACGGGGGAGTCCTGCCCGCGGGAGAGCCGTCGGGCGGTCTCGTCGCCGCCGCCCTCGCCGAAGAGGTGCAGCACGCTGCCGTCGGGTTGCACGAGTCCCGCCATGTTCTCGACGACGCCGATCACCCGCTGACCCGTCTGCCGGGCGACGATCCCGCTGCGTTCGGCGACGTCCGCCGCAGCAGCCTGTGGCGTGGTCACGACGAGGACCTCGGCGTGCGGCAGGAGCTGGCCGACGGAGATCGCCACGTCACCGGTGCCGGGCGGCATGTCGAGCAGGAGCACGTCGAGGTCACCGAACCACACGTCGGACAGGAACTGGTTGACCGTCCGGTGCAGCATCGGCCCGCGCCAGGACACCGCGGTGGAGACGTCGTCGACGAACATGCCGATCGAGACGACCTTCACCTCGTGGGCGACCGGCGGCAGGATCATGCTGTCCACGCGGGTCGGGCGAGGCGCGACGCCGTGCTCGTCGGTGAGGCCCATCAGGCCCGGGATGCTGAAGCCGTGCACGTCGACGTCGACGATGCCGACGCGCTGCCCACGACGGGCGAGGGCGACGGCCAGGTTCGCCGTCACCGTGGACTTGCCGACGCCGCCCTTGCCGCTCGTCACCGCGATGACGCGGGTCAACGAGTCCGGGGTGAACTGGACGCCCTGCGGACGGCCCTCGCGCAGCCGCTCCGTGAGGGCACGACGCACGGCGGGGTCCATCACGGACACGTCGACGTCGACCGCCGTGACACCCGCCACGGAACCGGCGGCGGCCCGGACGTCCCGCTCGATGGTGTCGGCAGCCGGACACCCCACGATCGTGAGTTGCAGGTCGACGCGCACCGAGCCTCCCGGCTGCACGTCGACCCCGCGGATCATGTCCAGCTCGGTCACCGGGCGGCGGATCTCGGGGTCGATGACGCGGCCGAGGGCAGCGAGGACCGCCGTGGCGAGCTGGTCCTCCGGCCGGGAGACGTCAGCCACGTGTCACCGAACGGTCGTGGCCACGGTCGTGCCCCTGGCTCCGCGCGCGGTCTCGGTCTCGGTCGTCCAGGTCGTCGAGGTCCTCGGGGTCGCCGTCCCGGCGGTCGAGCTCCTCGAGCAGTGACCGCAGCTCGGCGCGGATGAAGTCCTTCGAGGCCATGTCGCGCATCGCCAGGCGGAGTGCCACGACCTCGCGGGCGAGGTACTCGGTGTCGGCCAGGTTCCGCTCGGCCCGCTGCCGGTCCTGCTCGAACTGCACACGGTCTCGGTCGTCCTGGCGGTTCTGCGCGAGCAGGATCAGCGGCGCCGCGTACGAGGCCTGCAGTGACAGCACGAGGGTGAGGGCGGTGAAGCCGATCGCGGCGGAGTCGAACTGCCACGACTTCGGCGTCAGGATGTTCCAGCCCATCCACAGCACGCAGAAGAGCGTCAGGCCGATGAGGAACCAGGGGGTGCCCATCGCGCGGGCGATTCCCTCGGTGGCGCGACCGAAGGCGTCCCCGCGCCCACGGCGCCGGGTCGGCAGGACGCGGGTACGCATGCCCTTCGGGGAGTCGAGACGTTCCTCGGGTCGTTCCCTGCGGTTCTCATCCGTGCGTGCCACGAGTCGTCCTCCTTCCCGAGGCCAGCGGTGCTCTGCGTGTCAGTGAGCGGGGGCGCGAGACCGCGCCCGGGTTGGCGTCGGCCTCGTCCTGACTCCGCCAGTCGTCCGGCAGGACGTGGTCGAGGACGTCGTCGATGGTCACCACCCCGACGAGTCGGTGGGCGTCGTCGACCACGGGGACGGACAGGAGGTTGTAGGTCGCCATCACGCGGGTCACCTCAGCGGCACTCGCGTCGACCTTGACCGGCTCGGTCTGCTGGTCGATCAGGGTGCCGAGGCGTTCGTTCGGCGGGTACCGGAGCATCCGCTGGAAGTGCACCAGTCCGAGGAAGCGACCGGTCGGCGGCTCGTACGGCGGCAGCGTCACGCAGACCGCGGCCCCGAGCACCGGGGCGAGCTCGTGGCGCCGGATCAGGGCGAGACCCTCGGCGACGGTCGAGTCGGCGGACAGGATCACCGGCTCGGTGGTCATCAGACCGCCCGCGGTGTCCGGCTCGTACTCGAGCAGCATCCGGACGTCTTGCGCCTCTTCCGGCTCCATGAGCTCGAGGAGGGCTTCGCTGCGCTCGGCCGGCAGCTGCGCCAGCAGGTCGGCGGCGTCGTCGGGCTGCATCTGGTCGAGGACGTCGGCGGCACGGGAGTCACGGAGCGCCGAGAGGATCTCGATCCGCTCCTGGTCAGGCATCTCCTCGAGGACGTCGGCCAGACGGTTGTCCGGCAGTTCCTCGGCGACCTCGAAGCGTCGCTCGGACGGCAGGTCGAGCAGGGTCGAGGCCAGGTCGGCGGGCACCAGGTCCGAGTAGGCGGCGATCACGTGTTCGGCCGACTGCGACTCACCCGGCAGCTCGTCCTCGGTGACCTCGTTCCAGGCGGCGAAGGTCGTCGGACCCTTGCCGAACGGCGACGGCGTGGTCTTCGGCTTGCGGAGGAAGAGCTGCGCGATCGACCAGTCGCCCTGCCCGTGGTCCTCGATCGCGACGTCCTCGATCGTGGCGCGGATCTGCTCCTTCTTGATGAGCACCTTGCGGCCGAGGATCTCCGCGATCACCCGGACCTCACCACCGCGCTGCTCGAAGCGGCGCATGTTGACCAGGCCCGTCGTGATGACCTGCCCGGCGCCGATCGACGTGATCCGGCCGATGCTGACGAAGATCCGGCGCTTGCCGGGGACCTCGACGATCAACCCGACGACCTGCGGGGCGTCGACCCGGCGGTAGACGACCAGGACGTCCCGGACCCGGCCCACCCGATCGCCCGCGGGGTCGAAGACGGAGCACCCGGCCAAGCGGGCGACGAAGACCTTCGAGGCGCTCACCCGTCCAGCGTAGTCGCTCGCCCCGGCGCGCTCGCCGCCCCTTCCCTGGTGGTTCTCGTGTGATCGCAAGGAGCCCGGTGGATGATGACTGTGTGAGCACTCAGAGCCCCTTCGGCGGCCGCACGGCACAGGCGTTCCCCACGCTGCCCCGCGGTGACGTCCTCGGCACCTACGACAGCTACCCCGAAGCACAGCGCGTGGTCGCGAAGCTCGCCGAAGCGGACTTCCCGGTCGCGAAGCTGGCCATCGTCGGCAATGACCTGAAGACCGTCGAACGCGTCACCGGGAAGATGACCTACGGCCGCGCGGCCCTCGCTGGCGCGCTCTCCGGGCTCTGGCTCGGGTTCTTCTTCGGCATCGTCCTCACCCTCTTCTCACCGTCGGCCGGCGGGCTCTTCGCCGCCGCGGCCGTCATCGGTGCGGGCTTCGGCATGCTCTACGGCATCGTCTCGTTCGCCATCACCAAGCGACAGCGCGACTTCACGAGCGTCCACCAGGTCCTCGCCACGAACTACCAGATCGTCGTCGAGCCGCAGCTCTCCGGGGAGGCGCAGCGCATCCTCGGGCAGGCCGGCGCGATCCAGCACACGGCGTGGGACCAGCCGGGTGCCGGGAACCCCAAGCAGGGCGGGCAGCCGGGGCAGTACGGCCAGCAGGGTCAGGTCGGCCAGCAGGGCCAGCAGGGCCAGTACGGCCAGCAGGGTCAGGTCGGCCAGCAGCCGTGGCGTCCCGGTGCCGGGCCGGGTGGTGCTCCGCAGGGCGGTCCCGGCCAGGGCGCGCCGACGCAGGGCCGTGCTCCGCAGTACGGCGAGTACGGCCAGCAGGGCCAGCAGGGCCAGCAGGGCTCACCCTACGGCGGCCACGCGACGCCGCACCAGCAGCCGGGCACCGGCCAGCAGGCGGCACCGACGCCGGACGGCCGTCCCCGGTACGGCACCAACGACGGTCCCCGCTACGGGACGGACGACGACTCCACTCGCCGGGCTCCCGCCGACGACGCTCGCCGGGGATCGACGGGAGGCCCGCGGTACGGCACGAACGACGGTGCCGCCCGCGATGCCTCCGGTGACCGCGGCGCGAACCCGCCGCAGCGCCCCGAGGGTTCGGCCCAGTACGGCACGAACGACGGCCCCCGCTACGGCGAGCGGACCGCCGCTCCCGAGTCCGAGGCGCAGACGGGTGAGCGGCTGACGGACGACACGGACCAGGCTCGTCGCGAGGACGAACGCCGCGACTGACCAGCACCCACACTGACGAGGAGGGGCTCCCGGACCAGATGGTCCGGGAGCCCCTCCTCGTTGCCGGGCGAACCGAGTCCAGGGCCCGCTGCCCGGCCCCTGCTAGCCAGTGCCTACTGCTCGGTACCTACTGCCCGGTGCCTGTTGGTCGGCGCCTGGTGTTCGGTGCCTGTTGGTCGGCACCCGCCGATCAGAGGATCTTCGAGTAGCAGACCGAGCGGTCGGCGCCGACGTAGGGGCCGAATGCCGCGATGCGGCTGAACCCCTCACGCTCGTAGAAGGCGATCGCCCGCTTCTGCTCGCTGCCGGTCTCGAGGACCAGCGCCGGCGAGCCGAGGTCGAGCGCCGCCTCTTCCAGCCGACGCAGCATGGCGGCCGCGACACCGGATCCGCGGGACTCCGTCCGCACGTACATCCGCTTCACCTCGGCGATGCCGTCGTCGACGATCCGCAGACCGCCGCAGCCCACCGGGGTGCCGTCACCGTCACGGGCCACGAAGAACACCGCGATCGAGTCCGCCGTCGGCTTCGGGCCGGGCTCGGTGTCCGCGCCGTACGTGCTGTCGATCTCGATGCGCTGGGCTGCACGCAACCGCTGTGCGTCGGGCGAGTCGAAGTGCTCGACGTCGATCAGGAAGGTGCTCGAGGGGGCTTCAGCGCTCACGAGGCCCAGGCTAGCGCGGAGTGCGGGCGATCCACCCCTCCACTTCCGAGGGGGTCCGGGGGATGTGCACCGAGAGGTTCTCGGCACCGTCCTCGGTCACCAGGACGTCGTCCTCGATGCGGACACCGATGCCGCGGAACTCCTCCGGCACGGTCAGGTCGTCCTGCTGGAAGTACAGCCCGGGCTCGATCGTGAAGACCATGCCGGGCTGCACGATGCCGTCGAGGTACATCTCACGCCGGGCCCTGGCGCAGTCGTGCACGTCGAGACCGAGGTGGTGGCTCGTGCCGTGCACCATGTAGCGGCGGTGGAACTGGTTCTCCGGCAGCAGCGACTCGTCGGCGGAGACCGGCAGGAAGCCCCACTCGGCCGTCTTCCGGGCGATGACCTCCATGGCGGTCGCGTGGACCTCACGGAAGGTGATGCCGGGCTTGACGATCGCGAACGCCGCATCGGCAGCCTCCAGGACGGCCTCGTAGACCATCCGCTGCACGGGGGAGAACGTGCCGCTGACCGGCAGCGTGCGGGTGATGTCGGCCGTGTAGAACGAGTCGACCTCGACCCCGGCGTCGATGAGGATGAGGTCGCCCGGCCGCACGGCACCGTCGTTCCGCGTCCAGTGCAGGATGCACGCGTGGTGGCCGGCAGCCGCGATCGTGTCGTAGCCGACCGTGTTGCCGTCGGCGCGGGCACGGCGGTTGAAGGTGCCCTCGACGATGCGCTCACCGCGGGGGTGCGCCAGGACGGCGTCGAAGTCGGCGATCACGTCGTCGAAGCCGTGCTGCGTGGCGTCGACGGCCTTGCGCAGCTCGTTGACCTCGTACGCGTCCTTCACCAGGCGGAGTTCGGACAGGTCGCGGGAGAGCACGTCCGCCGTCGCCGGGGCGTCGTCCTGCTCCTCCGCGCCGCCGACCGTCGCACCCAGACGCTCGTCGAGCGCGCGCGTGAACTCGGTGTCGGCGTCGCGGACGACCAGCACCGAGGCGTCGAGCCCGTCGAGGACGCCGTCGAGCTCCCCGAGGTCGGCCGTCGCCAGTCCGAGGTCGGCGGCGACCTCGGACAGGGAGGGGCGCGGGCCGACCCAGAACTCGCCGATCTCGGGGTTGGCGTAGAACTCCTCGGAGTCGCGGCCGGCGGTCGCACGGAAGTAGAGCGTGGTGTCGTGTCCGCTGCCGTTCGGCGTGAGGACCAGCACGGAACCGACGACGGTGTCCGTGCCCCACCCGGTCAGATGCGCGAAGGCGGAGTGCGGGCGGAACGGGTAGTCGCAGTCGTTCGAGCGGACCTTCGCCTGCCCGGCGGGGATGACGAGCGTCCGGCCGGTGTGCAGCTCGGAGAGCCGCGCACGACGCGCGGCAGCGAAGGCGGACTGTTCACGGGGCGCCGGGAGCGGACGCTCGCGCTCCGCCCAGTTCGACGCGATGTGGTCCTTGAAGACGGACGAGCCGGGAGTGGTGGAGCGGTTGCTCGTCGCGCGGGGAGTGGTGTCGGCCATGCGTCCCATCATCCCACCGCTCCACCGATCAGGCTCCGGCGCCGCCGTCCGCACACGCTCCCCGCCGGAGTCGACCGCGCTCATGGCGGCCGGACCCTCGTGGCCGACCCGCGTCTGTGAACGGCGTCCGACCGGCTGGTGACCTGTGGATAGCATTGCGGCGTGCCTGATCCGTTCATCGACCTGCACGCTCACTCGAGCGTCTCCGACGGCACCGAGCGCCCGGCGGACCTCGTCCGGGCTGCGGCGGCCAGCGGCCTCGACGGCGTCGCCCTGACCGACCACGACACCACCGCGGGGTGGCACGAGGCGACCGAAGCGGTCCGGCAGCTCCCGATGACGCTGGTGCCAGGGCTGGAGCTCAGCACCCGGATCGGCTGGCGGAGCGTGCACGTCCTCGGCTACCTGGTCGACCCGCAGGACCCGGGCCTGGTCGCCGAGACCACCGCGATCCGCGACGGCCGCCTGACCCGCGCCCGCAGCATGGTCGACGCCATCGGCCGCGACCACCCGATCACCTGGGACGACGTCCTGGCCGAGTCGAGCGAGGGGGCGACGATCGGTCGCCCGCACATCGCCGACGCCCTGGTCCGACTCGGCCTCGAGACCGATCGCAGTGCGGCGTTCCGTGGCATCCTGCACCCGTCCTCCGGCTACTACGAGCCGCACGAGGCCCCGACCCCGCTGCGTGGTGTCGAGCTCATCCGTGCAGCTGGTGGCGTCCCCGTGATCGCGCACCCGGCGGCGTCCTCGCGCGGGATCGTGATCGACGAGCCGATGCTCCGCGAGCTCGTCGACGCGGGTCTCGCCGGTCTCGAGGTCGACCACCGCGAGAACCAGGCGCACGGCAAGCGGACGCTCCTGGACTGGACCGCGCAGTTCGGGCTCGTCGTCACGGGGTCGAGCGACTACCACGGCGAGGGCAAGCCGAACCGCCTCGGCGAGCACCGCACGGCACGTCGTTCGTTCGACGCGATCGTCGAGCAGGCGACCGGCAGCGCGCCCGTCGTCGGCCCGGGTTCGCGCCTGTTCTGACGCGCCGGCCTGACGTGCCGGCCTGACGCGCCCGACCTGACCCGGTCCTGCGGACCGGCCCCGGGCCTCCCGTCCGGCGGCGCGGTGCGCGACGGAGACGCGAAAGCGACAGATCGCGCGAGGAAACCGGCGCAGATCTGTCGCTTTCGCGCACCACCCCGCCGCAGAGCCGCCAGCGGGCCCGGGAACGACGACGGCCCCGTCACCGGGGTGACGGGGCCGATCGGTCTGGAGGCGCTACTCGCCGTCCGAGGAACCCTGCGGGCTCGAGGCGGTCGCCTCGGACGAGCCGCTGCCGCCACGACGGCGACGACGGCGGCGACGCTTCTGCGTGCCGTCGCCCGACTCGTCACCGGCGGGGGAGGACGGCGCACCGTCGGCCGGGGCGGTGGCGGCCTGGGTGGTGACGTCCTCGGCGGGACCAGTGCGCTCCGCCGCCGGACGGTCACCCGAGGTGCGACGCGAGCCGGACTGCTCGGAACCGGCGGACCGGCTGCGGTTGCGCGACCGGGACTCACCGGCGCTGCCGGAACGCGAGCCGGAGCCGGAGCCCGACCGCGAGTTGGCGGACGACTTCTCGGTACCGGCGGTCGCCGCGTGCGACGTGGTGCCGGGCAGGCGGCCCTTGGTGCCGGCCGGGATGTCCAGGTCGGTGAACAGGTGCGGCGACGACGAGTAGGTCTCGACGGGCTCGGGGATGCCGAACTCGAGTGCCTTGTCGATCAGCGTCCACTTGTGCAGGTCGTCCCAGTCCACGAACGTGACCGCGATGCCGGTCTTGCCCGCACGACCGGTGCGGCCGGCGCGGTGCAGGTACGTGTCCGGGTCGTCCGGGATCGTGTGGTTGATGACGTGCGTGACGTCGTCCACGTCGATGCCGCGGGCGGCGACGTCCGTCGCGATGAGGACGTCGCGCTTGCCGGCCTTGAAGGCGGCCATCGCGCGCTCGCGCTGCTCCTGGTTGAGGTCACCGTGGACGGCGGCGGCGTTGAAGCCGCGGTCCTTCAGCTCCTCGACGATGCGGGCGGCGGCGCGCTTCGTGCGGGTGAAGATGACGGTCTTGCCGCGACCCTCGGCCTGCAGGATGCGGGCGATGACCTCGTCCTTGTCCAGGGAGTGGGCGCGGTAGATGACGTGCTTGATGTTCGCCTGCATCAGACCCTCGTCGGGGTCCGTCGCGCGGATGTGCACCGGACGCGACATGAAGCGGCGGGCGAGCGCGACGATCGGTGCCGGCATCGTGGCCGAGAAGAGCATCGTGTGCCGGACCTCGGGGACCGCCTGGAAGATGCGCTCGATGTCGGACAGGAACCCGAGGTCGAGCATGCGGTCGGCCTCGTCGAGGACGATCTCCTGCACGTGCGAGAGGTCGAGCAGGCGCTGCCGCTGCAGGTCGATGAGACGCCCGGGCGTGCCGACGACGATCTGCGCGCCGGCCTTGAGCTGCTCGACCTGGCCCTCGTACGCCTTGCCGCCGTAGATGGAGACCAGCTTCGTCGGACGGTTGACCATCGCGGACTCGAGGTCCTCGCTCACCTGCACGGCGAGTTCACGGGTCGGGACGACGACGAGCGCCTTCACACCCGGTGCGGGGTCGGCGCCGATGCGCTGGATCAGCGGCAGGCCGAACCCGAAGGTCTTACCGGTGCCGGTCTTGGCCTGACCGATGATGTCCTGGCCGGTCAGGGCGAGCGGGATCGTCTGCTGCTGGATCGGGAAGGGCTCGATGATGCCCTTGCTCGCGAGCGCATCGACGATGTCCTGCTCGATCTGGAGTTCTGAGAAAGTCAAGAAGTTCACCCTGTTCGTGGGGAGGAGTCCGGGCCAGTCTACCGACGTGCCGGAGGGGGATCACCCGACCCGTATGCTGGGCGGGTGGTGTCGTGGTGGAACCGGAAGCGTGCTGGGCAGCTCGCTGCAGCCTGGCTCGCGTCGCGGAACCCGCGCAGCGGGACCGTCGAGCGTCTGCAGCTGGACGACGTCAGCCCGGAGCTGGACGTCTACCTCGGCCAGGCCGCCTACCTGCAGCTGTCGCTGTACGAGACCATGGGCCGTGCCGGCGCCGGTGCGCCGACGCTCTCGGGCCGTCTGGTCACCGGGGTGCTCGCGACGACCGCTCTCGAGCGGCACCGTGCCATCGTGGCCGAGATCGAGCGTGGCGGCAAGGAGCCGGCCGATCTGATGGCCCCGCACCGGGACGCGATCGACCGCTTCCTCGAGCGCACGAGCGGTGCGGACTGGTACGAGTCGATGCTCACGGGGTACGTCACCGCCGGCATCCTCAACGACCTGTTCGCGAACCTGCTGCGCTCGCTGCCGATCGACGTCCGGCAGCGCCTGCGCACGGTGTTCGACACCCGGGAAGAGCCCGCCGTGGTCGAGGAACTCACCGCCCGCATCGACGAGGACCCCGTGGTGGCGTCCCGTCTGGCGATGTGGGGCCGGCGGCTCGTGGGTGACACACTGCTGGTCGCCCGGTCGGCGCTGGCCTCCCATGCTCGGGAGGACCAGGAGCGGCTCGAGCCGGTCTGGACCGAACTCATCGCCGCGCACACGCGCCGGATGGACGCGCTCGGCCTGACGGCCTGAGCGGCGCGGTGGCAGCGGTCCGGCCCCACCACAGCGATCCGCCAGCGCCGCAACAGGTCGACACAGCGATCTGCCAGCGCTGCGACAGGTCGACGCAGGAGTGCCTCAGGCCCCCTGCTTGACCATCCGCTCGTAGTGCGCCTCGTCGGCCGCGCTGCGACGACGGCCGAACACGACCTCGACGACGAGCGCGACGACGCCGGCACCCACCAGGGCGACGACCCAGATCCACGTCCCGCCGTACGACCAACCGGCCCAGGTCAGGACCTCCCACAGGACGGCCGCGACGATGCCGCCGACCACGGGGCCGATCAGCACCCCGCGGGTCGTGCGCCAGGGTACGACCACGTGGGCGACCGCCCCCAGGAGGATCCCGCCGAGGACGGCGAAGAGGAGCTCCATGCGGGGAGCGTCAGGCGAAGAAGCCGATGCGGCGGGACTCTTCCGAGCCCACCTCGACGTACGCGAGCGATGCGACCGGCACGATGAAACGGCGGCCCTTGTCGTCCTTGAGGGAGATGTGCGTCGCCTTGGCTGCGAGGGCGTCCGACACGGCGGTCTCGATCTCGTCGGCGGTCTGTGCCGTCTCGAAACCGATCTCGCGGGGGCTGTTGATGATGCCGATCTTGATGTCCACGACCTCACCCTAGTCGAGCGCCACCGGCCGGCCCCGAGCGTTCGCCGCGGGCGCACGAGGCGTTCGCCGCGGGCCGACGAGGGCATCCACAGCCCGGCGCGGGCGGCCCGCGATGTCGGCCGCGGTGGGTACCGTACGACCGTGCCACCGACCACCCTGATGCCCGCGCCGGACCTCGGCTCGGTCGCGCGCGCACTGGTCGACGACCCGGCGCAGCAGGCCGTGCTGACCCTGCCCGACGGGGTGCACGCGGCGGTCATCGGCGCCCCGGGGACCGGCAAGACGAGCACGTTGACCCGACTGGTGGCCGATCGGTACACCCGCCCCGGTGCCGTCGACCCGGCAGGGCACGCGACCGTCCTCGCACTCACGTCGGCGCGCGTCGCCGCGACCGCGCTCCGCGACCGTCTGGCCGCCGCGGTGGACCGGGTCACGCCGGGCGCCCTGGCCCGCACGGTCAACTCCCTCGCCTTCCAGGTGGTCGCGCACGCGGCGGCCGCACAGGGGCAGGACGCACCGACCCTCCTGACCGGCGGCGAACAGGACCGGATCATCGCGGACCTCCTGGACGGTCACGAACTCGACGGCACGGGTCCGGACTGGCCGGCACCGATCACCGAGGTGGTCCGCGAGCGTGCGGGTTTCCGGACCGCGCTCCGCGACCTCATGATGCGGGCGGTCGCCGCCGGCATCGAACCCGACGACATGCGGGAGCTCGGCGACGACACCGGACACCCCGAGTGGCGCGCCGCGGGCGACTTCGTGGACGAGTACCGGGCGGCCGTCACGGCGTTCCGGTCGACGAGCCTCGACGCCGCCGAACTCGTCGCCTTCGCCACCGCAGCCGTGCTCCGCGGCGAACTGCCACCGGCCGTCGCCGCACTGCGCCTGGTGGTCGTCGACGACGTGCAGGAACTCGTCGAGGGCGAGATCGCGCTGCTCGGCGCCCTGGCCCGCTCCGGTGTGCAGGTGGTGGCGTTCGGCGACCCGGACATCGCCGCCTCCGCGTTCCGCGGCGGCGTGCCCGACGTGCTCGGCCGGCTCGGCCCGCGCCTCGGGGTCGCGCACGCGCAGGAGATCGTGCTCGGCACCGTGCACCGGCACGCCGCGCCGGTCCGCGCGCTGGTCACCGGCATCACCGGGCGCATCGGCACGGCCGCCGCCGGTCGCCAGCGTGCAGCCCTCGCCCGGGAGGCCCGTGGCCGCTCCGACGCCGTCCTGCACCTCGAAGCACCCAGCCGTTCCGCGATGGTGGCCGCGGTGGCGAGACGCCTCCGCGAACACCGGCTGCTCGACGGCGTCCCGTGGCACCGGATGGTCGTCGTCACCCGCAGCGGTGCGGCGATCCCCGAACTGGTCCGGGCGCTCTCGGTGGCGGAGGTCCCCGCCACGGCCGGCGCCGCGCCGACCCGTCCGCGTGACGACACGGCGTCCCGGACGCTGGTCGACGCCGCCGCGGTCGCGCTCGGGGTCGTGCCGCTCGACGCCGACCTGGCGACGTCCTTCGCGACCGGGCCGCTGGGAGGGCTCGACACCCTGGCGATCCGTCGGCTCCGCCTGGCGCTCCGCCGTGAGGAGCTGGCCGGTGGCGGGACCCGCACGGCCGACGAACTGCTCGTCGACGCGCTGGGCGCCCCGGAACGCCTGGCCACGATCGACGCCGCCTTCGCCCGACGTGCGATGCGGCTCGCGACGAGCTTCGTGACCGCACGGCAGGACGCCGAGTCGGGTGCGAGCATCGAGGAGATCCTCTGGGGCCTCTGGGAACGCAGCGGTCTGGCCGGTGTGTGGCGGTCGCAGTCCGTCGCCGGCGGGGTCGGCGCGGCCGAGGCGGACCGGCACCTCGACGCGGTCGTCGGGCTGTTCACCGCCGCCAAGCGCTTCGTCGAGCGGACGCCGGACGCCCCCGCCCGGGTGTTCGTCGACGACCTCCTCGGTGCGGACCTGCCGGAGGACTCGATCGGGCCGGACCGGACCGCCGGACGGGTCCGCGTGCTCACCCCCTCGGCCACCGTCGGACTGGAGTGCGACGTCGTGGTGGTGACGGGCCTCCAGGACGGCGTCTGGCCGAACACCCGCGTCCGCGGCAGCCTGCTCGACCCCGACGGGCTGGTGCGGGCGGCGGCGGGGATCCCGCACTCGCCGACGGACGACCGGGCCGCGGTGATCGGTGACGAACTCCGCCTGTTCGCGCGGGCGGTGTCCCGCGCGACGACGCAGGTCGTCATCGCCACGGTCGCGAACGACGACGAGTCACCCTCGCCCTTCGTGCGGCTGGTGCCGGTGCCGCCGGACCGGCAACCGTCGGCGCACCCGCTGTCGCTGCGCGGGCTCGCCGGGTCACTCCGCCGCCGGGTGGTGGCGACCGGGGACCACGAGGCGGCCTCCGCGTTGGCCCGGCTCGCGGCCGAGGACGTGCCCGGCGCGGCCCCCGACGACTGGTACGGCATCGTCGAACCGACGACGGACGCGCCCCTCGTCGACCTGGCTGCCGAACCGGTGGTGCCCGAGGACGGGGACGAGCCGGTCCCGCCGACGGTGGCGGTGTCCCCCTCCCGGATCGGCACCTTCGAGGAGTGCCCGGTGCACTGGTTCGCGCAGACGTTCGGCGGCGGTGCGCCGAGCCCGGCGATGGGCATCGGCACGATCGTGCACGAGGCGATGGAGCACGCCACCGACGTGGACGTCGAGTCGCTGTGGCACCGGGTCGAGGAACGCTGGGACGAGTTGAGCTTCGAGTCGCCGTGGGTCGCGGACCGCGAGCGCGCGCGCACCCGACGGATGATCGAGGGCCTCAGCGACTACCTGCGCACCTTCGCCAGCGCGGGGCGACGGGTGCTCGGGGCCGAGGCCTCGTTCGCGCTCCTGACCGGGCCGGCCCGGGTCCGCGGGAGCATCGACCGCATCGAGGTCGACCCGGACGGCCGGATCAGCATCGTCGACCTGAAGACCGGCCGGTCCATGCCGAGCGAGAAGAACGACATGCCCGGACACCCGCAGCTCGCTGCCTACCAGCTCGCCGTCGCGGACGGGGCGGTCGAGGGGGTGCCGGAGGGTGCGGAGACCACGGACGCCCGGCTCGTGTTCGTGCAGAACCCGAAGGGCGCGCACGCGTACTCCGAGCGGACGCAGCGGGCCCTCGACCCGGAGTCACGCGAGGCCTACCGGGAACGCCTGCACACCGTGGCACGCGGCATGGCGGGAGGGACGTTCCTGGCCAACGTCGACGACCACTGCGACCGGGCACGCACCGGCACCGAGTGCCGGATCCACGTGGTGGGCGAGGTCACCTGGTGAGCGACGAGACCACGGTGGACGAGACGGCTGCGTCCGTCGCAGCGTCCCCGGCTGCGGCCCCCGCGTCCGCACCGACCGGAGGCGCGGAGCCGGATGCGCGCCCGGCCCGCTGCCGGTACGGGGCCGACGAGATCGCCGACGCCCTCGGCAAGCCCCGGCCGACCGAGCAGCAGCGCGCCGTGATCGAGTCGCCGCTCGCCCCGGCCCTCGTCGTCGCGGGTGCCGGCAGCGGGAAGACCGAGACGATGGCCTCCCGCGTCGTCTGGCTGCTCGCGAACGGGTTCGTGCAGCCTGACCAGGTGCTCGGGCTGACCTTCACCCGGAAGGCCGCCGGGGAGCTCGGCGTCCGCATCAACGACCGGATCGGTGCGCTCGAGGACGCCGGGCTCATCGAGGCCGGGGACGCCTTCCTCGCCCCGACCGTGTCCACCTACAACGCCTTCGCGAACGCCGTCTTCCGTGAGAACGCCCTGCTCGTCGGGCGGGACGGCGAATCCCAGGTGCTCACCGAACCCTCCGCGTGGCAGCTCGCCCGACGGGTCGTCGTCAGCGCGCGTGACGACCGGCTGGCGGGCCTCGACCGCAACGTCGACACGATCACCGCCGCGGTCGTCGCGCTCGCCGGGGCGGCGTCCGAGCACCTCGTCGACCCGGCCGACCTCCGCCGCTTCTCGATCGACTTCGGGGAGCTGCTCGAGCTGCCCGGCTCGAGCCGCGGCACGCCCTACAAGGCCGTGACGGATGCCGTCGCCGCGGTCGGGTCCCTGGAGCCGCTCGCCGACCTGGTCGAGGAGTTCCGCCGCCAGAAGGTCGACCGCGGGTTCGTCGAGTTCTCCGACCAGATCGCCCTGGCGCTCGCCGCCGCCGACGCTGCTCCGCGGGTGGCCGCCGACCTGCGCTCGCGGTTCGCCGTGGTGCTGCTCGACGAGTACCAGGACACCTCGGTCGTGCAGACCCGGTTCCTGGCACGGCTGTTCCGGGACCACCCGGTGATGGCGGTCGGGGACCCGCACCAGTCCATCTACGGCTTCCGCGGGGCGAGTGCCGCGAACCTCGCGCGCTTCCCCGCCGACTTCGGGGACGCCTCGGGCGACCCGGTCGTCACCTACGCCCTGTCGACCAGCTGGCGGAACCCGGTCGACGTGCTCGCCGCCGCGAACGCCGTCGTCGAGCCGCTCTCGAGCGCGTCCGAGGTCCAGGTGGAACGACTCGCACCGCGGCCCGGCGCCGATCGCGGCACGGTCAGCGCGGTGTTCCCGGAGACCCTGCCCGAAGAAGCCGACGCGGTGGCCGCCTGGTTCGCGGACCACCGGGCACGGAACCCCGGCGGGTCGATGGCGCTGCTGCTCCGCGCCCGGAAGGACCTGTCTGCCTTCACGGCGGCGCTCGGGGCCCGGGCCGTGCCGTACCACGTGCTCGGGACCGGCGGACTGCTGCAGCGACCGGAGATCGTCGACCTGGTGGCGTGCCTCCGCGTGCTGCACGACCCGGCCGCGGGCAACGACCTCATCCGGTTGCTCGCCGGTGCCCGGTGGCGGATCGGGGCAGCGGACATCGTCGCGTTGCACGGCCTGGCCCGCTGGCTGTTCGGCCGCGACCACACGCACCGACGGCTCGACGACGAGGTCACGGCGGCGTTCCGGGCATCGGTCGCGGCGGGGGAGCACGGGTCCGTCGTCGACGCCCTCGACTTCGTCACGACCGCACCGGACGACCACTCCGCGCTCGCCGACATCAGCCCGGCCGGACGGGAGCGCATGCGGGCCCTCGGGGCGCAGCTGTCCTCGTTGCGAGCCCGTGCCGGCGGCGACCTGGTCGACTTCGTCACGCTCGTCGTGCAGGAGATGCGGCTGGACATCGAGGTCACCGCGCACGAGCAGGGCGGCTCGGCGTACCTCGACGCCTTCGTCGACGAGCTCAGCGGCTTCGTGCAGACCGACGACCGGGCCGACCTCGGGGCGTTCCTCGGGTGGATCGACGCCGCCGCCCGTCGCGACGACATGGGGCCGCGGTCCGAGGAACCCGAGGGCGGCACCGTCCAGATCCTCACCATCCACGGGTCGAAGGGGCTCGAGTGGGACGCCGTCGCCGTGCCCCGCATGGTCGAGGGCGGACTGCCGGCCCGGCCACAGGAGGGCTCGACCGGCTGGCTCGGCTTCGGTCGGCTGCCGTACGAGTTCCGCGGCGACGCCGACGAACTGCCCCGCCTGCACTGGCGCGGGCAGGAGACCCAGAAGGACGTGGTCGACGCGATCGACGCCTTCAAGGACGAGGTCAAGGCCCGGAACGAGGACGAGGAACGCCGCCTCACCTACGTCGCGCTGACCCGGGCGAAGCACGAGCTGCTCGTCAGCGGGTCGTCGTGGTCGACCGGCGTGAAGCCGACCGCACCGAGCCGGTACCTGCACGACCTGGTTGACGCCGGAGTGCTCGACGCGGGCCGCATCCCGGACGGCACCGCGCACGAGACGAACCCGCTCGGGGACCAGGGCGCGTCGCAGACGTGGCCGCACGTGCCCTTCGGCTCCCGCGGGCCCCGTGTGCTCGCCGCCGCCGACCGGGTCCGGAACGCGAACCCCGGTGCCGCCGGTCGCTACGCGGCGGACATCGAGCTGCTGCTGGCGGAACGCCGGGCCTCCCGGTCGGCCGCGCACCAGGTCGTCGTCCCGCACCGGGTACCGGCGTCCGGCTTCAAGGACTACCTCGGCGAACCGGACCGGGTGGCCGAGCGGCTGCGTCGGCCGATGCCCGAGCGGCCGTACCGCGCGACGCGCCTCGGCACCCTGTTCCACCAGTGGGTCGAGCAGCGCGCACGGGGTGGGGCACCGGCGGCGCTCGGCGGATGGGACGGCGGCTTCGACGCGTGGGACGGCGAACTCGACGCCGATCCGGACGAGACGACCGCGGGCGGTCCGGCCTCCGCTGGTGAGGTCCCGGTGAGCGACGACGACGCCCGACGGCTGGCCGACTTCCAGGACACCTTCGCCCGCTCACGGTGGGCGGGGCTGACCCCGGTCGAGGTCGAGCGCGAGATCCACATCCCGTTCCTCGGGCACAGCGTCGTCTGCAAGCTCGACGCCGTCTACGAGATCGACGGACGCATCGAGGTCGTCGACTGGAAGACCGGCAAGGCCCCGAGCGGTGCCGACGACCTGGACCGCCGGCAGTTGCAGCTCGCGCTGTACCGCGTCGCGTACGCCGAGTTCACCGGTCGGCCGATCGAGGACGTCGACGCGGTGTTCTACTTCGTCGCCGACGACCTCGAGGTCCGACCGTCGTCGCTGCTCGATCGTGCCGGACTGGAGCGCGCCTGGCGCGAGGCGATCGGCTGACGCTGGTCGGGCCTCCCGGCCGTCCCGCGGGCCGGGCCTGTGCCCGCCGCGTCAGCTGTGGCGGCGCTCGGTGGACGAGAGCAGCTGCTCGACCTCGCCGATCTCCATCGTCTCCGGCGACACCGCCTGCAGCGGCGCGGCGGACGGGGCGTGCACGGCCTCGGCGAGGCGGTGCATCATCGCGACGGCGTCGTCGACGACCTCGGTGCTCTTGACCTGCACACCGTGCAGCAGCCACTGCGCCGTCTCGAGTTCGTGGTGCACGCGTGCACGCTGCCCGAGCTGCCGGTCACGGCCGCCGCCACCGGCGGTGTAGGCGCTGAGGACGGTGTCGAACGCCTCACGGCGTCCGGCGAGCACCCACGCCAGGTCCTTCGCCGGGTCGCCGAGACGCAGCTCGCCCCAGCCGAGGACCCCGGTGACGTCGTCGCCGCGGACCAGGATCGAGTCGAGGCCGAGCGACCCGTGCACGACCGTGGGCGTGAACTGCCACAGCTGCTGGTCGCGGGCGGCGCCCTCCCAGCGTTCCCGGAGCGCGTCCGGCACCAGCTTCGTCGCGACGGCCCGGTCCATCACGGACACCGCGGACCGCAGCACCTCGAAGGGGGTGAGGGACGGCAGGCCGGCGTCGGTGACGAAGCTCGTCGGCAGGACGTGCAGTGCGGCGATCGCCCGGCCGACGCTGGTGGCGAGCTCGGGCCGGTCGGTCAGGTCACGGAGCGCGGGGTGCTCGCCCTCGACGTAGGAGGTCAGGATGGCTCGGGTCGACCCGATGGGTGCCTGGCCGCGGTACTCCGGGACGGCGAACGGGAGGCGCGTGCGGATCCCGGCGCTCAGGGCGCGGATCGCGACGAGGTCGGCGGACTGACGCGCTTCCGCCCGCTGGTTCCGGGGCCGGCGGATCGCCGAGGACCGTCCGTCGACGTCGCGGACGACGGCCGACTCGTAGTCGCCACCGGCCACCGAGCCGAGCGTGCGTGTGCCGGTCAGGACCAGTCCGGGCACGGCCGTGGTCGCCAACGCGGCTAGAGTGAACTGCGATCCCGCCATGCCCAACAGGGTAGGTCCGCGGCGCATCCGATCGGTGCGCGCCACGCTGACCCGGGACGTGTCGACCACCAGGAGATCCGTGTGACCGTGGAGTTCGCCGCCCGGCTGCCGCTCGCCCGCAACGAGCTCGACCGCGACGCGGAGCACCGTTCCACGCCCGACCTCGAGCGGGTGCTGCGCGCCGACCCGACCACCCGCTTCCTGCCCGTCCACGGCGGCGCGATGCTGCGGAACGCCGACGGCACGCTGCGGTTCGTCGACGCCGACCAGGTGCCGGACGACGCCACCCTGCTCTACCTCGGTCGTGCGGTCAGCGACGCCCCGGACGCCCCGGCGGGCACCCGCTTCGTCGCGGCGCTCGTCGACGACGCGGCGGCCGCCCGGATCGAACCGGACACCGACGCGTGGGAGAACCTCCGCATGTTCGGCACCGAACTCTCCGCCCGCGACCAGGGCCTGGCGGTCGAGGCCGTCGCGATGGCGAACTGGCACGCCGTGCACGGGTTCTCGCCGCGAACCGGTTCGCCGACCGAGTCCACCGTGGGCGGCTGGGTCCGCCGCGACCCCGAGGGCCACCAGCACTTCCCCCGCACCGATGCCGCGATCATCGTCGGGATCACCGACGGGCAGGACCGGATCCTGCTCGGCTCGAACGCCGCCTGGGACGCGAACCGGTACTCGTTGCTCGCCGGGTTCGTCGAGCCGGGGGAGTCCCTCGAGGACGCCGTCCGCCGCGAGGTCTTCGAAGAGGCCGGCGTCACCATCGAGGAGCCCGAGTACCTCGGCTCGCAGCCGTGGCCGTTCCCCGCGTCGCTGATGGTCGGGTTCCGTGCCCGGGCGGTCGACGGCGACCCGTCCACCGCCCGCCCCGACGGGGTGGAGATCATCGACGTCCGCTGGTTCTCGCGGGACGAGATCCGCGACCAGGCCGGGAAGACCGTCCTGCTGCCCGGCCCGACCTCCATCGCCCGCGTGATCATCGAGGAGTGGTACGGCGGGCCGCTCGACCTGCCGTGACCCTCGCAGCCGGTCCCGCCGACCCGACGACCCCGTCGCCGGACGCCCTGCTCGCCGCGCTCGACGCGGAGCAGCGCACCGTCGCCCGGACGCTCCTCGGGCCGGTCGCGGTCCTGGCCGGCGCCGGCACGGGCAAGACCCGGGCGATCACCCACCGGATCGCCTACGGCGTCGCGACCGGCACCTACTCGCCGAACCACGTCCTGGCCCTGACCTTCACCACCCGCGCGGCCGGTGAGCTGCGCTCCCGGCTGCGTGCCCTGGGCGCCGGAGCCGTGCAGGCCCGGACGTTCCACGCGGCGGCGATGTCGCAGCTCGGGTACTTCTGGCCGGACACCGTCGGCGGCCACGCCCCCGGCCTGGTGGAGTCGAAGGGCCGGGTGATCGCGCACGCGGCCGACACGATCGGCCTGCGGGTCGACACCCCGACCCTGCGGGACCTGGCCGGCGAGGTCGAGTGGCGGAAGGTGCAGCGGCTCACCTACGACGAGTACGAGGCGGCCGCACCCGAGCGCACCATGCCACGGGACACCTCGCCGTCGCGGGTCGTCGACCTGATGCGCGCCTACGAGCGGCTCAAGGACGACCGCCGACAGATGGACTTCGAGGACGTGCTCCTGCTGACCCTCGGCATGGTGGAGTCCGAGCCCCGGGTGGCGTCCTACGTCCGGCAGCAGTACCGGTTCTTCGTGGTGGACGAGTACCAGGACGTCTCGCCCGTGCAGCACGACCTGCTCCGGGCCTGGCTCGGCGGTCGGGACGACCTGTGCGTCGTCGGGGACGCCAGCCAGACGATCTACTCGTTCACGGGAGCGTCGAGCCGCTACCTGCTCGGTTTCGGGTCGGAGTTCCCGCGCGCGTCCGTCCTCCGGCTCGAGCGGAACTACCGGTCCACTCGGGAGGTCGTGCACGCCGCGAACGCCCTGATGCGCGGGCAGCCGGGAGCGCTGGACCTCGTCGCGCAGGAGACCACGCCCGGACCCGACCCGGTCGTGCTGCCCTGCGTGCACGACGGTGACGAGGCCGCGACCATCGCCCGCCGGATCGCCGAACTGGTGACCGGCGGTGCCGCGTACGGCGACTGTGCGGTGCTGTTCCGCGTCGGCGCACAGTCCGCCGCGATCGAGTCGGCGCTCGCCCGCAACGGGATCCCGTACCGGGTGCAGGGCGGCAAGCGCTTCTTCGACCGGCCGGAGGTCAAGCTCGCGGTGCACCACATGCGCGGCGAGGCGGTCCGGCAGACCGACGACGAGCTGCTGCGACGTGTGGAGCTCGTCCTGCAGATCAGCGGCTGGACCCGCACCGCGCCCGAGGGCACCGGAGCGGTCCGTGAGCAGTGGGAGGCCCTGCAGGCGATCATGCAGCTCGCCGAGGCAGCGCCCGCCGGCACGACCATGCAGCAGTTCACCGCCGACCTGGTCGACCGCGCGGCAACCCACCACGAGCCGGAGCTCGACGCCGTCACGCTCGCGACGCTGCACTCGTCGAAGGGCCTGGAGTGGCCGCACGTGGTGCTCGCCGGCGTCGCCGAGGGGTTGCTGCCCATCTCGTACGCGACCACCGACGACGGCATCGACGAAGAGCGTCGGCTGTTCTACGTCGGCATCACCCGTGCTCGTCGTTCCCTGACCATGACGTGGTCGGCGCAGGGCTCGTCACGGGGCGGACCCCGGGTGGCGAGTCGGTTCCTGGCAACGATCGGCACGCACACCGCGGATGCGGAGCGACCCACCGGCGCGTGACCGACAGGTCGGTCCGGTCGAACACCAGCTGCTCGGCGTCCGGCCGCTGCACCACCAGGGGGAGTCGGTCGAGGACCGAACGGGTCACCGTCGCCGCGACGGTCGCCGCGCGCCACGGTGACAGCGCCGCCGCCGGTCGCCCCCACACCTGCGCCGCGATCGCCGGCCACGCGGGGTCCGCATCGGTGCGCTCGAGCTCCACGCACTGGAGGCACGGGCCGGCTCCCGGCACCAGGAACGGCCCGACGCGCACCCGGCCGTCCCCGACCACGACCGGCAGGTGCGGCACCGAGCGCCGGGTCCAGGCCGCGCGGACCGTCGGATCAGTGACGTGGTCGGCGACGAGGACCGCCAGCGCCGGAGGCGGGTCCGGCTCGGGCACCGGCCCGCCCCGCGGTGTGAGGGTCCGGACGACGGTCACACCGTCCCCGGTGAGCATCCGGTCGAGTTCGTCCGCGAGGGGACCGGCCCCGGCGACCTCGACCCGGGCGAGGGGTTCCGGCAGCATGTCGACGACCGCGGCGGCAGCGTCACCCAGGACGCGTGCGGCGGCGGCCGGTGCGCACCCGACGCTCCGAGCGAGCCCCGCCATCACGTCACGGGCGGTCTCGCGTCGCAGCGCGCAGAGGAACCGTTCCTCGGCCGTGGTCGGGACCGGCACCACGGCGCGTGGCGGGTCGACCCCGAGCTGCACGGTGCACGGGTCGCGCCACACGAACTCGAGCGACGGATCGATGCGGATGCCCATGTCGTCAACGCTGGCGCACCACGGACTCCGGCGGCGGCGGGCAGCGCGATCTGTGGAGAACCCCCGGCGGACCGGCGGGTGTGGACGGGAGGCGGGACGCGCCTCCCGTCCGGGACGACTACTGCTGCTGCGGGCCGCTGACCGGGCCGCCGGTCGGGCCGTCAGCCGGGCCACCGGCGCTGCCGTCCTCGCCGGTCTCGTCGATCCCGCCCGCCTCGTCCTCGTGTGGACGGTCGTCGGTCGCGTCGTTCAACAGGTCCTCGAGCGCACGGTCGAACGCGTCGTCCTCGGCGGACTGCGACGGGTCCCGCAGCCGGGCGACGAGCGACTCCGGAGCGTCGATGTCGTCCGAGCCGGGCACCAGGTCGAACGCGGCCCAGAGCGCATCGCGCTGGTCGGCGCCGAGCTCGTCGGTCACGCGCTGCCACATCGCGGCGGCCTCGCGCAGTCGGCGGGGGCGGAGCTCCAGGCCGACCAGCGTGGCGAACGCCGACTCTGCGGGACCACCCGCGGCACGGCGGCGCCGGACCATCTCGGCGATCGCACCGGCGCGGGGGAGACGCGCGGTGGCGGCGGCCGTGACGGTGTCGACCCAGCCCTCGACCAGGGCGAGCATCGTCTCGAGCCGGGCGAGGGCAGCGTCCTGCTCGGGCGTCCGCGGCGGGATGAGCGCTCCGGAGGCCAGCGCGTCACGCAGCTGCTCCTGGTCGGTCGGGTCGATGCCGGAGAGCGATTCCTCGACCCGGTCGAACGGGATGTGGACGCCCTTCGCGTACTCGGTGATCGACGAGATGATGTGCAGGCGGAGCCAGCGGGCCGAGCGGAACAGCCGGGCGTGTGCGAGCTCGCGCACCGCCAGGTAGATGCGGACCTCGTCGACCGGGACGTCGAGCCCGTCGGCGAACTCGGCGACGTTCTGCGGCACCAGGGCGGCGACCTGTTCGTCGAGCAGCGGCACGCCGACGTCCCCACCGGACACGACCTCTTTCGCGAGCTGTCCGACCACCTGGCCGAGCTGGATCGCGAAGAGCGCTCCACCGACGCCGCGCATCGCCTTCGAGACGTCGCCGAGCATCGCCTTGAGCTCCTCCGGCGCGCGCTGGTCGATGGCCTCGGTGAGGGCGGTCGCGATGCTCGATGCGACGGGTTCGGCGATCTGGGACCACACCGGGGCCGTCGCCTTCGCCCACTGCTCGCGGGTGTAGACGCTCGGCGTGGCGGTCAGCTCCGCCACCGTGGTCACCTCGTCGAGCCAGAGGGCGGCGACCTGGAACGCCTGAGCCGACGCCTGGGCGGTCGCGGGGTCGAGCGGCTCGGCGCCCTCCCGTGCGATGGCGGCGGCGCGGTCGGCCGTCACCGTGAAGTCGATGCCGTCCGACCCGGTCTGCGCGGCACGCTGGAGTTGGCTCATCAGTTCGGCGACGGCGGCGGGGTCGTTCGGCAGGCCGGCGGCACCGGCGAGCTGCGACGGGTCGATCTGCCCCTCGCCGGACAGGAGCTTGCGGAGCATCTCCTGGAAGTCGTCGTCCGGCCCCGGCTGCGGTTCATCAGGCATGCCGACTACGCTAACCGCTGCCCGCGGGCCCGGACCTGGGACCGGCCCGGGCATCCGCCCGGACGGCTGCGCCGTGGGCGAACAGCCTCCGGAAGGACCCTGCGTGACCCTCTTCGCCCCCGCTCCCCGTCGTCGTTCGCGATCGCGGACGGTCGGGTGGGTCTTCGTCGCCGGAGCCGTCGTGCTGGGTCTGGTCGCGAGCGTGCTACCGAGCCCGTACGTCATCGAGATGCCCGGCCCGGTGTTCAACACGATCGGCACCCAGCGGCAGGGGACCGGCAAGGACGCGAAGGACGTCGAACTGATCCAGGTCGACGGACACCGCACGTACCCGACCTCCGGCGCGCTCGACATGCTCACGGTGAGCGTGCAGGGCACCGCGACCGAGCGGCCCTCGTGGACCAGCGTCGTCCGGGCCCTGTTCACGAAGTCGCAGGCGGTCGTGCCGGCCAGCGCGATCTACCCGCCCGGTACCTCGACCGACCAGGTCAACAAGCAGGACGCCGCCGACATGACGAACTCCCAGCAGTCCGCCGTGGCCGCCGCCCTGATCCACCAGGGGTACCGGATCCCGACCGAGCTCGAGGTCGGCAGCATCCAGGACGGCTCCGCGGCCCAGGGCGTGGTCCGCACCGGCGACGTCGTGACCGCCTTCGACGGGAAGTCCCTCCGCACCAACGCCGACGCGACGGTGCTCCGCGAGCTCGTCGCGGAGCACGGCACCTCGTCGCCCGCGACGGTCACGGTCGAGCGTGACGGCGCGACCCGCGAGCTCTCGCTGACGCCCCGCTCCGAGCAGGGCACGGCCCTGATCGGCGTCGGGGTCGTCGAGCACTACGACTTCCCCTTCGACGTCGACATCAGGCTCCAGGATGTCGGCGGCCCCTCGGCCGGCATGATGTTCGCGCTCGGGATCATCGACGAGATCACGCCGGGCAAGCTCAACGGCGGCCGACACGTGGCGGGCACCGGCACGATCACGGCCGACGGCGAGGTCGGGCCCATCGGCGGGATCCGCCAGAAGCTCTACGGGGCTGAAGCGGCCGGCGCCACCGTGTTCCTCGCGCCGAAGACGAACTGCGACGAGGTCGTCGGACACGTGCCGGCGGGCCTCGACGTCTACGCCGTCTCCACCCTCGACCAGGCGGTCACCGACCTGCAGACGATCGCCGCCGGCCGCAGCACCGCCGGTCTGGAGCGCTGCACGACCTGAGCGTCCGGTCGGACGGGGGACGGGCCTCCCGGCCGGACGGGAGGAACGTGGCGACTTCCTGAGACGCGGCACAGGTTCACTGTCGGCCGGGGCGAATAGGATCGTCAGCACTGACGGCTCGGCCTGCCGGCGCCGCCGGTCCGACACGTCTGGAGCACAACAAGTGACGAACCCCTCGACCACCGCGGGACGGCGCTCGCCGCGAGTCCCGATCGTGGTCACGATCATCGTGCTGGCCGCACTGGTGATCGGCTTCTTCATCTTCGCCAGCCTCTACACCGACTACGCGTGGTTCACGCAGCTCGGGTTCGAGCGGGTCCTGACCACCAGGTGGCTCGCCGGGACGGCGATGTTCGTCGCCGGGTTCCTGGGCATGGCGGTCCCGGTGTGGCTGAGCATCACGCTCGCCTTCCGGTTCCGTCCGGTCTACGCGAAGCTCAACTCGCAGCTCGACCGCTACCAGCAGGTCATCGAACCGCTGCGCCGCGTCGTCATGCTCGGCATCCCCGCGGTGCTCGGCGTCTTCGCCGGTCTCGCGACGGCCCCGCGCTGGAGCATGGTGCTGGAGTACTTCAACCGCACGCCCTTCGGCAAGACGGACCCGCAGTTCGGTCTGGACATCGGCTTCTACGTCTTCGAGCTGCCGTTCTGGCGTGCCGTCGTGGCGTACTCGTCCGCGGTCGTCCTGATCGCCGGGCTCGCCGCCCTGGCCGCCACGTACCTGTACGGGGCGCTCCGCTTCGGTGGCCGCGAGGTCCGGATCTCGCGTGCCGCCCGTGTCCAGCTCGCGGTCACGGCAGGCGTCTACATCGCCCTGCAGGCAGCCAGCCTGTGGCTCGACCAGTACGCCGCGTTGACCAAGGACAACTCGCTGATCACCGGTGCGCAGTACACCGAGGTGAACGCGACCATCCCGGGTCGCGAGATCATGGCCGGCATCGCCGCGATCGTGGCGATCCTGTTCATCGTGACGGCGGTCATCGGCCGCTGGCGCATCTCGATCGTCGGCACGGGCCTGCTCCTGGTCGCGGCGATCGTCATCGGCGGCATCTACCCGTGGATCGTCCAGCGCCTCCAGGTCGCACCGAGCGAGCGGTCGTTCGAGTCGGCGTTCATCCAACGGAACATCGACGCCACCAGGGACGCCTACGACGTCGCGGGCGTCAAGGAACGCGACTACGACGCGACCACCACGGCGACGTCGGGTGCGCTCTCGGAGGACGCCCAGACCACTGCGAACATCCGCATCATCGACCCGAAGATCGTCGCGGACACGTACAGCCAGCTGCAGCAGTACCGGCAGTACTACCAGTTCCCGGATCAGCTGGACGTCGACCGCTACCAGGTCGACGGGAAGACCGAGGACACCGTCCTGGCCGTCCGCGACATCGACCTCGACGGGCTGGGCTCGTCGGCGACGCAGTACAACCGCACGTTCGTCTACACCCACGGCTACGGCGTCGTCGCGGCGTACGGCAACCAGCGTGCCAGCGACGGCAAGCCGGTCTTCATCGAGTCGGGCATCCCCGCCGGCGGCGACCTCGGCAAGTACCAGCCGCGCGTGTACTTCGGTGAGAACTCGCCCGCGTACTCGATCGTCGGGGCGCCGAAGGGCACCAAGGACGTCGAGCTGGACTACCCGTCCGGATCGGACGACAACGACGGCAACGCGACCACGACCTACGCGGCCGACGGTGGTCCGACGATCGGCAACTTCTTCAACCGTCTGGTCTACGCAGCCAAGTTCCAGTCCGAGCAGATCCTGCTCTCGAACGCCGTGAACGCGGACTCGCAGATCCTCTACGACCGTGACCCGGTGCAGCGCGTCGGCAAGGTCGCGCCCTACCTGAAGCTCGACAAGGACGCCTACCCGGCGATCGTCGACAACCGCATCCAGTGGGTCGTCGACGGGTACACCACGAGCAACGCGTACCCGTACTCGCAGAGCCAGAGCATGACGGACAGCATCAACGGCACCGACACCGGCAGCTTCCGCACCGACCAGGTGAACTACATCCGGAACTCGGTCAAGGCCACGGTCGACGCGTACACGGGCAAGGTCACGCTCTACGCCTGGGACACCACTGATCCGGTGCTGAAGACCTGGCAGAAGATCTTCCCGACGTCGCTGCAGCCGGTCTCCTCGATGAGCGCCGACCTGCTGTCCCACGTCCGCTACCCGACGGACCTGTTCAAGGTCCAGCGCAGCATCCTCGGCACCTACCACGTCACCAACGCCAACTCGTTCTACTCGGGCGACGACGCGTGGACGACCCCGGTCGACCCGACCTCGACGTCGACGAGCGCGGGTGACTCCGACTCGGCCGGCTCCGGCTCGGGGACGAACACGACCACGACGAACGCGCTCGGGACGCAGACCACCGCGACGAACCCGGATCAGCAGGACCCGTACTACCTGACGATGAAGGTCCCCGGCTCCGGCACGGCGTACTCGCTCTACAGCACGTACATCCCGAAGCAGAACTCGTCGTCGAACGCCCGGAACGTCCTGACCGGCTACCTGGCCGTCGGGTCGGACGCCAGTGGGGCGGGCAAGGGCAAGAAGGGCAAGGGCTACGGCAAGCTGACGCTGCTGACGATCCCGAAGACCGACAGCATCCCCGGGCCGTCCCAGGTGCAGAACCTGTTCAACTCGGACCCGACCGTGTCGCAGGAGCTCAACATCCTGAAGCGCGGGAACAGCACGGTGAAGCAGGGCAACCTGCTGACCCTGCCGGTGGGCGGTGGCTTCCTGTACGTCCAGCCGGTGTACGTGCAGTCCACCTCGAGTGGTTCGTACCCGCTGCTGCAGAAGGTCCTGGTGGCCTTCGGCGACAAGATCGCGTTCGAGGACACCCTCGACCAGGCACTCGACGAGCTCTTCGGCGGCAACTCCGGGGCGGCCGCGGGTGACTCCGGTGCCGCATCCGGTTCGGACTCGGCGGACACCGGGTCGGACGCGTCGACCGGTGGCAGCTCGACCGGTGGCAGCTCCACCGGCGGTGCGACGGGTGGCGCCACGGGTGGTTCGTCCGCGGGCAGCACGGACCCCGACGTGCAGCAGGCCCTCTCCGACGCCGACAAGGCACTCCGGGCTCGCGAGCAGGCGTACGCCGACAACGACCTGGTCGCGGCGGCCGAGGCCGACAAGCAGCTGCAGGAGGCCATCGAGGCCGCCATCGCCGCGGAGGGCAGCAGCGCCCCGCAGGGCTGAACACGCCGAGCGGGGTGCTCGATTTGGCACCCCGCTCGGGTCCGTGTAGTGTTTTCCATGTGCCGCGGGGTGGAGCAGTTCGGTAGCTCGCTGGGCTCATAACCCAGAGGTCGTAGGTTCAAATCCTGCCCCCGCAACCAATGCGACACAAGAAGCCCCGGTCCTCACGGACCGGGGCTTCTTCGCGTTCACCGCGGACTTGGTTGGCCGCGTTCGCTGTCCGGTACGGCGCGATCCCCGGCAGCGCCGAGGCGGCTGTGGTGACGGACGGGAGGCCCGGTGCCAGCTGGCACCGGGCCTCCCGTCCGTCACCGGGCCGAGTCGTGGCCTCGCGCTGTTCCTCAGCTCGTGGCGCGTGCGCCACGGACGCCGCGTCCGAGGACGTCGATGCGCGCGAGCTCGTCCGCGGACAGGGCCACCTCGGCGGCGGCGACGTTCTCCGCGACGCGCCGCGGGTTGCGCGACCCCGGGATCGGCACGATGTCGTCGCGCTGCGCGAGGATCCACGCGAGCGCGAGCTGGGAGAGCGAGATGCCCTTCTCGTCGGCGAGCTCGGTCAGGCCGCCGACGACCGCGGTGTTTGCGTCCCAGTGCTCGGGTGCCCACCACTCCAGCCACTGCCGGATGTCGTCCGCCGCGTACGCGCTCCGCGGCTGCACGGCTCCGCTGAGGAAGCCGCGCGCCAGGGGTGAGTACGCGACGAGGCCGATGCCGAGCTCGTCCACGACGGGGAACAGCTCCTCGGACTCGCGGGCGAAGACCGAGTACTCCGTCTGCAGCACGGAGATCGGATGGACCGAGTGTGCGCGGCGGATGTTCTCCGCGTCCGTGTTCGACAACCCGAGGTAGCGGACCTTGCCGGCCTGCACGAACTCCTGCATGACGCCGACGACGTCCTCGATCGGTACCCGGGGGTCGTGCACGTGCTGGTAGAGCACGTCGATCGAGTCGGTACCGAGGTTGCGCAGGCTCGCGTCGACGACCTGCCGGATGTGGTCGAGCTGCGAGTTCGGGGCGAAGGTGTCGGGCGTGAAGCCGAACTTCGTCGCGATGGTGACCTCGTCGCGGATCGGTGCGAGGGCGGCGCCGAGCAGGCGTTCGCCCGTCCCCCACCCGTAGAGCTCCGCGGTGTCGAAGTGGGTCACGCCGAGTTCGTGGGCGTGCCGGATCGCGGTGATCGACTCGGTGTCGTCGCCGGGCCCGTACGCGAAGGTCGTCCCCATCGCGCCGTAGCCGATCGCGCTGACGACGAGGCCCTGTCGTCCGAGTGTGCGTTGCTGCATGTCGTTCTCCTCTCGAGTGGATGTCTGTTGGCACACTACGCCGAGCCTGGCAGAGACTGTCAAGTACGACTCATCCTGTCATCGCGGTAGACTCGCCCCATGAGCGAGACGACGACGCCGACGCGGAACGTCCTGCGCGACATCACGCGCGACGCCGTCCGGGCGCGCATCGCCGCGGTGGCCATCGCCCGCTTCGACGCGGACGGCTTCGACCGGGTCACCGTCGAGCAGGTGGCGGCCGAGGCAGGGATCTCGGCTCGGAGCTTCCACCGGTACTTCCCGGCGAAGGAGGACGCGGTCATCGGCGATCCGGCACGACACCGGGACGCCCTCGCCGCGGCGTTCCGGGACCAGCCGGACGAGGAGCCCGTCTGGACGGCCCTGCGCGAGTCCTTCGCGACGATGCTCGTGCACGGCGGCGACGACCCGGAGACCGGGCGTCGTTCCGTCCGGGTGATGACGAGCACACCGTCGCTCCGTGCGCGGAACCTGGAGAAGCACCAGGCGTGGGCCGAGGCGCTCACGCCACTGGTCGCCGATCGTCTCCGCGGGACGGACACCGACCTGCGTGCCCGGACGATCGTGCAGGCGGCGCTCGCGTGCTTCGACGTGTCGATCACGACCTGGGCGACGGGCGACGACGACGTGGTCGCGATCCTGCGGCGGTCGTTCAACGTCCTCGCCGTCCGGGGCTGACGGGCCGACGTCCGGAGCCGACGGGCCGACGTCCGGGGCCGCCGGGCGGACGTGCGGTTACCCTGACACCGTGACGACCCTGACGATCGCGGCAGCCCAGTTCGCCCCCGTGGACGACCCCGCGGCGAACCTCGAGGCCGTGCGGGCGGCCGCGGTCGACGCGGTGGCCCGGGGTGCGCGGCTCCTGGTCACCCCCGAGTACACGTCGTACTTCACCCCGGAGATCGACGACCGCTTCGTCGCCGCAGCCCAACCGCTCGACGGTCCGTTCGTGACGGGGCTCCGCCGGATCGCGCGCAGCACCGGGATCGCGCTCGTGGTCGGCGTCGCCGAGGCGGGGCAGAGGGCGGACCGCTTCCGCAACACCCTCGTGGCGATCGCTCCGGACGGTTCGCTCGTCAGCACGTACCGGAAGGTGCACCTCTACGACGCCTTCGGCTCCCGCGAGTCGGACCACATCGAGCCCGGCGATCCGGAGCAGCTGCCGGTGTTCACGTTCGACGGCGTCCGGGTCGGGCTGGAGACCTGCTACGACCTGCGTTTCCCCGAGGTCACGCGCCGCCTGGCGGCCCCCGAGGACGGTGCTGCCGATGTGGTGGTCGTCCCGGCGGAGTGGGTGCGCGGGCCGGGCAAGGAGCACCACTGGCGGACGCTGCTCACGGCGCGGGCGATCGAGAACACGGTGTGGGTGCTCGGCGTCGGGCAGGCGCCGCCCGTCGGCATCGGGGGATCGGTCGCACTCGACCCCACCGGCACCGCCGTCGCCGCGCTCGGGGCCGAGCCCGGGCTGCTCGTCACGACCGTCGACACCGCGGTCACCGAGCGGGTGCGGACCGTCAACCCGTCCCTGTCACTCCGTCGGTACGACGTGCGCGCGCGGGGCTGAGGGCGACAGCGCAGGCTGGCCACCGACGCCGACGGGTCGGCGGGAGGCGCTCAGACAGCCGCGGCGAGCCCCGCCAGCCGGGCCACGGCCTCCTCGAGCACCGACCGCCGCTTGCAGAAGGCGAACCGGATGAGCGACCGGTACCCGTCGACGTGGTCGGGCCGGACGAACGCGGACACCGGCACACCGACGACGCCGGCGATCCCCGGGAGCTCCAGGCAGAGGGCCCGGGCGTCGTCGTACCCGAGGGGTGCCGCGTCCGCGATGACGAAGTAGCCGGCGTCCGGCCGGAGGACGTCGAAGCCGGCGGCGGCGAGGCCGTCGGCCAGGATCTCCTGCTTCGCCCCGAGATCGGCCGCGATGCCGGCGAACACCGCGTCGGGCAGTCGCAGCCCGGTGGCGATCGCCGGTTGGAACGGCGCCCCGTTGACGAACGTCAGGTACTGCTTGACGGTCGTGATGGCCTGGACCAGCGCCGGGGGAGCGGTGAGCCAGCCGATCTTCCACCCCGTCGTGTTGAAGGTCTTGCCGGCGCTGGAGATCGACACGGTCCGTTCGCGTGCCCCGGGGAGTGTGACCGGCGGGACGTGCGTGCCGGCGAACGCCAGGTGCTCGTAGACCTCGTCGGTGACGATGACCGCGTCGGACCGCTCGGCGAGCTCGACCACGGTGCGGAGGACCTCGACCGGCAGCACCCGACCGGTGGGGTTGTGCGGGGTGTTCACGAGGACGACGCGGGTGCGGTCGGAGAACGCGGCACGCAGGTCCGCCTCGTCCGGCAGGAAGTCCGGGGCCCGGAGCGGGACGGTGACGTGCGTCGCGCCGGCCAAGCGGATGAGGGCGCCGTAGGCGTCGTAGAACGGCTCGAAGGTGATGACCTCGTCGCCGGGCTCGACCAGGGCGAGCAGGGTGGCGGCGAGGGCCTCGGTCGCGCCGGCGGTGACCAAGACCTCCCGGTCGGGATCGACGTCCAGGCCGTACCACCGTGCCTGGTGTTCCGCGACGGCAGCGCGCAGGTCCGGCGTGCCACGGCCCGGTGGGTACTGGTTCGCACCGGTGCGGATCGCGCGGACCGCGGCCTCCAGCACCTCGACCGGACCGTCCTCGTCCGGGAAGCCCTGCCCGAGGTTGATCGCCCCGGTCGCCGCCGCCAGCGCGCTCATCTCGGCGAAGACGGTCGGCGCGGGCACCCCGTCGGCTCCCAGGAGCATGGCGCCCTCGGCGGCTCGCAGCCACGGACCGGTCTGCCGCATGAGCGACCCCTCTCGACGTCGCGGCACCGGCCGGGAGGCGCGGCGCACGCTGGCCACCAACCTAGCGTCCGCCCCGTGCCGGCCCCGGAGCCGCGGGCCTCCTGCGCGGACCGTGCACACAGCGGACGCATACGATCGGCTTGGCCACCTCGCAGGTGCGCCATCATGACCGCCCAGGTCGGTGGTGGAGACTGCAGGGGCTTGAAAGGAGCACGTCCAGCATGAGCGACACCACGCCCAACGGGCACGGCGACGACGACCGTCGCGACGAGACCACCGGTCCGGACGAGGCGAACGGCAGCCAGCACGGGCACCGCGACGCCGACGACACGGACGTGGTGGGGACGACTCCCGGAGCGGAGGGCGAGCACACGGTTGCCTCCGACCACCCGACCGAGCAGTACACGACCCCGTACCCGACCTTCGGCGGCGGATCGTCCTCGGACGCCGACGCCACGGCGACCGCCGAGTACGGCCGGACCGGACACGATGCTCAGACCGGGTACGACGCCCAGGACGCGACGTACGGGCAGTACGGCCAGTACTCGCAGCAGGGTCAGTACGGCCAGCAGGGTCAGTACGGCCAGGACCCGCAATACGGTCAGAGCCAGTACGGCCAGAGTCAGTACGGCCAGGACGCGCAGTACGGCCAGGGTCAGTACGGCCAGCAGGGTCAGTACGGCCAGGGTCAGTACGGTGACGCGTCGCAGTACGGCCAGCAGGGTCAGTACGGCCAGGCGTCGCAGTACGGCCAGCAGGGTCAGTACGGCCAGACCTCGCAGTACGGCCAGCAGGGCCAGTACGGCCAGGACCGCCCACGCTACGGCGAGTACTCCGGCGCCGCAGCCCCGACCCCGTCGTCCGACCAGCCGCCCTCCTCTGCGACGAGCTCGTTCGGTGACGCCGCGGACCAGCAGCGTGCGAACGGCCACTACTTCTCCGGCGCTCCCGCGTCGACCGGCACCACCACCCGCGAGCGTCCCGGCCGCAACAGGCTCCTGCTGCCCGCCGTGGCCATCGCCCTGGTCGGCGGGCTCATCGGCGGCGGCATAGTCTGGGCCGCCGACTCGGCCACCGACGGCAACGCCACCTCGAGTGGCTCCGGCACCTCGCAGAGCGGCGGGAACCTGACCGTCAACGACTACGACTCGGCCACCGTCGTGACCGCGGTCGCCGCGAAGGCCACTCCCTCCGTCGTCACGATCAACGTCTCGGCGAGCAGCGAAGCCGGCACCGGTTCCGGCGTCATCCTGAACAAGGACGGTTACATCGTCACGAACACCCACGTGGTGACGCTCGACGGCGACAGCTCGAGCGGCACCATCTCGGTGACGACCTCGAACGGCCGCGTCTACAAGGGCAAGCTCGTCGGCACCGATCCGACGGTGGACCTCGCGGTCATCAAGATCGACGCGCCGGACCTCACCCCGATGGACTTCGCCGACTCGTCGAAGCTCAACGTGGGTGACACCGCCGTGGCGATCGGTGCTCCGCTGGGACTGTCGAACACCGTCACGGACGGCATCGTCTCGACCCTGAACCGCAGCATCCAGGTGACGTCGAGCGACCCGAACGCGGGCGGCGACTCGAACGAGGGCCAGGGCAACAACGGCAACGGCCCGTTCGACTTCTGGGGCAACGGCGACAACGGCAGCAGTTCCTCGGCGAGCACCACGGTGTCCCTGCCGGTGATCCAGACCGACGCGTCGATCAACCCCGGCAACTCGGGCGGTGCGCTGCTCGACGACAAGGGCCGGCTGATCGGCATCAACGTCGCCATCGCCAGCGCCGGCAGCTCGAGCTCGTCGAGCGCCCAGTCGGGCAGCATCGGCGTCGGGTTCTCGATCCCGTCGAACCTGGTGAAGCGCGTCGCGTCCGAGATCGTCGACAACGGCAAGGCCACGCACGGCCTGCTCGGTGCGTCGGTCGGTGACGCGACAGAGGACGCCAACGCCTCGCAGGTCGGCGCCCTCATCAAGTCGGTCGTTTCCGGTGGCGCGGCCGCCGACGCCGGGCTGCAGAAGGGCGACGTCGTCACGAAGCTCGGCGACGCCACGATCGCCGACGCGACGGACCTCACCGCGCAGGTCCGCTTCTTCGCCGGTGGTGCCACGACGAAGGTCACCTACGTCCGCAACGGCGAGACCCGGACCGCCGACGTCCAGCTGGGGACCTACGACAGCTCGAAGTGACCCGACCGACCCCTGACGGGAGGCCCGCCACCGGTCCGGTGGCGGGCCTCCCGTCCGTCCGGGGCACGGGCGGGACCGGCCAGTACCGCCGGACCGGCTCGACGGGATCTGCTCCCGCGCCGGTCCAGGGTGCGGCCAGGTGTCCGCCTCGGGTGCTTGATAGGCTCGGTCCGCTCTGCGGGGCGGCCCCACCAGGTCGTGTCGCGCCCGCCGGACCCCGAGGATCACATGCAGCACGACGGACAGGCCCTGCCGGGTGTCTCCTACGTCATGCCCGTCCTCAACGAGGTGACCGAGGTCCGCGCCGCGGTCGGCAGCCTGCTCGACCAGGACTACGCCGGGCCGTTCGAGGTCATCCTGGCACTGGGTCCGTCGATCGACGGCACGAACGAACTCGTCGCCGAGATGAGCGCCGCCGACCCGCGGATCCGCGCGGTCGACAACCCCGTCGGGTCGACGCCCGCCGGTCTCAACGTCGCGATCCGTGCCTCCGAGCACCCGATCGTGGTGCGGGTCGATGCGCACAGTGTCCTTCCTCCCGACTACACGCGCATCGCCGTCCGGACCCTGCAGGAGTCCGGAGCCGACAACGTCGGCGGCATCATGCGGGCCGAGGGGCGGACGCCGTTCGAGCAGGCCGTTGCCCTCGCCTACGGCAGCCGCGTCGGCCTCGGTGGGACCCCGCACCACGTCGGTGGGCAGGCGGGCCCCGCTGAGACGGCGTACCTCGGGGTGTTCCGACGTGAGCGCCTGTTCGCGGTCGGTCTCTTCGACGAGGGGATCAAGCGCGGGCAGGACTGGGAGCTCAACCGGCGCCTCCGGACCACGGGCGGCACGGTCTGGTTCACGCCGGAGCTCGTCGTCACCTACCGTCCGCGCCCGAGCCTGAAACGTCTGGTGCGTCAGTTCGTGGCCACCGGTCTCTGGCGCGGCGAACTGGCACGGCGGTTCCCGGCCGGCAACGGGCTGCGCTACTTCGTCCCGCCGCTGATGGTCGTGGCCGTCGCCCTCGGGCTGGTCGCCGGACTCGTCGGTGTCGTCGGGGCGGTCCTCGGCTCGCCGTCGGCGTGGGCGATGACCGGGTTCGCGATCCCGGCGGTCTACCTGCTCTTCGTCGTCGTCGGTGCCCTCGCGGTGTCGCGGCGATCGGTGCCGGCGACGCGGGCGTGGCTGCTCGTCGTGCTGCCGTGCATCCACGTCGGCTGGGGTGTCGGCTTCATCATCGGGTTCCTGACGCGGACCTCCGATCTGACCACGCACACGGGACGGTGACCGACATGGCCGACGATGACCTCGGGAACGGCGGCGCGCCGGACCCCCGGGACGCCCGCGGGTTCACCCGCCCGACCTCGATCGCCGAACTGCGGGCGGTCGCCCAGCCGGACGAGGTCCGTGCGCGCGCCAACGCCGAGCACTGGACGGCCTCGCTCTACCTGCGGGACGTCTCGCCGTACCTGACGTCGGTGCTGCTCCGCACCCGGGTCAGTGCGAACCAGGTCACCGGTCTGATGATCCTGGTCGGGTGGTCCACCGCGGCCGCGCTGCTCATCCCGGGCATCTGGGGTGCGCTGCTCGCGCTCGTGCTCGGGCAACTGCAGATGCTCGTCGACTGCTCCGACGGCGAGGTCGCCCGGTGGCGCGGGACCCGTTCCCCGGCCGGCATCTTCCTCGACAAGGTCGGGCACTACACGACCGAGGGGCTCATCCCGATCGCACTCGGCGTCCGGGCGGCGACGTGGCCGATCCACGGCGTCGACTGGATGTGGACGACGATCGGCTGCGCCCTCGGCCTGGTCATCGTCCTCAACAAGGCCCTCAACGACATGGTGCACGTGGCGCGTGCGCACGGCGGCATGGAGAAGCTCGCCGACCGGCGCGACGGAGTCACCGCGCCGTCGGGTGCCCGGCTCGCGACGCTCCGCCGTGTCGCCCGCTTCCTGCCGTTCCACCGGCTCTACCACTCCGTCGAACTGACGATCATCACGTTCGTCGTCGCCCTGCTGGCGCTCGTCATCGGGCACCCGCTGGCCGACCGGATCCTGGTCGGGGCGCTCCTGCCGCTCGCCGTCCTCGCCACCGCCGGGCACTTCCTGGCGATCATGTCGTCGAAGCGGGTCCGCGCGTGAGGCCCGGCACGCTCCGTCGGGAGGCGGTGCCGCACCGCGACCGACCGCGCGTGGCCGTGGTGAGCCTGTCACAGGGCACCCGACCCGAGGACCTGCGACGGGGCCTCGAGAGCGTGCTCGCGCAGCAGGGCGTCGAGCTCGACGTGGTCTGCGTCGGCAACGGTTGGCAGCCGGTCGGACTGCCCGACGGCGTCCGCGCGCTCGCCCTGCCGGAGAACCTCGGCATCCCCGCTGGCCGCAACGCCGGTGCCGCCGAGGTCGACGGTGACTACGTGTTCTTCCTCGACGACGACGCCTCGGTCCCGTCGCCGACGTTCCTCCGCGACGCCATCGCCCTGTTCGAGCACGACCCGTCGCTCGGGCTGGTGCAGCCACGGGTGGTCGACCCCACCGGGTCGGCGAACCCCCGACGCTGGGTGCCACGGATCCGGAAGGGCGACCCGGAGCAGAGCTCACCGGTGTTCTCCGTCTGGGAGGGCGCCGTCGTCCTGCCGATGGACGTCTGGCGGGCGGTCGGCGGTTGGGGAGCCGAGTACTTCTACGCGCACGAGGGCATCGAGCTCGCGTGGCGGGTCTGGGGCGCCGGACGACGCACCTGGTACGCGGGCGAGCTCGTCGCGAACCACCCGGCGATCGACCCGGCGCGCCACCGCGAGTACGTCCGCCTCAACGCCCGGAACCGGGTGTGGCTGGCGCGGCGCAACCTGCCCGCCGTGCTCCGGCCCCTGTACGTCGGCAGCTGGGCCGCGATCCAGGTGTTGCGCTGGTGGCGGTCGCCGCGGCGGCTCGCGACCTGGTTCGGTGGTGTCGCCGAGGGGTGGCGCACCGACTGCGGGCCGGTCCACGTGATGGGCTGGCTGACGATCGGCCGGATGACGCTGGCCGGCCGCCCACCCGTCGTCTGACAGGGTCGGGACGGACGGGAGGCGCGCCTCCCGTCCGTCCTGCACCGCACCGAACGACCTGTCCGACCCACCGCCCAGGAGCACAGCATGGCCATCGTCAAGGACGCCCGTACCGCGATCCGGCTCGCGCAACGGCTGTGGCGGTCGCGGCAGACGCGGTCGCAGCTGGCCCGTCGGTTGCCCTCGATGCCGATGCCGGCACCGGGGACCGTCGAGATCGCCGTCTACTTCGCCGACGGTCCGGTGAACATGTACCAGATCCGCCAGTGGTACGGCCCGCTCGCCGAACTGGCCCGGCACCGCGGGGTGGCGATCCTGTCCCGCAGCCCCGGAGCGATGCTGGTGTTGGCGGACGAGTCACCCGTCCCCGTCGTCTACGCCCGGCAGGTGGTCGACCTCGAGCGCTTCGTCACCGAGCAGGCGCCGAAGGTGGTGCTCTACGTCAACCAGAACGCCCGCAACTTCCAGATGATGCGGTACGGGCGGATGTGGCACGTCTTCGTCAACCACGGCGAGAGCGACAAGATGTACATGACGACGAACCAGTTCAAGGCCTACGACGCCGCGCTGATCGCCGGCGACGCGGCCCGGGACCGGCTCGCCGACGCGCTCTGGGACTACGACCTGGACGCGCGCACGATCGCGATCGGTCGGCCCCAGGCGGACCACTTCGCCGGCGAGCCGCCGTACCCGGCGGACGACCGCACCGTCGTGCTGTACGCGCCGACCTGGGAGGGCGACCGTCCCGCGGCCGCCTACGGGTCGATCGCCAGCCACGGCACGACGATCGCGGAGCAGGTCCTGGCGTCGGCACGACACCGGCTGGTGTACCGGCCGCACCCTCGCAGTGGGGTGCTCGACGCGGACTACCGGTCGGCCCACCAGCGGATCGTCGCCGCCATCACGGCCGCGAACGCCGCCGACCCGTCGGCGCACCACGTGTACGACGACGGGCCGACGCTGGGCTGGCAGCTCGCCGGGGCCGACGTGGCGATCACCGACATCAGCGCGATGATCTACGACCGCCTGGCCGTGGGCAAGCCCCTGATCGTCACCCGACCGGTGTCGCCCGAGGCCGACGTCGACGAGCGCGGCTACCTGGGTGACGCGAACTGGCTGCGGGCGGAGGACGCCGAGGACGTCGTGGCGCGGGTGGACCGCGCCGCCACGGACGCGGACGAACTGGCCCGACTCCGCCACTGGGTGGAGCGGTACTTCGGGGACACCACGCCGGGCGTCGCCACGGCGCGCTTCCACGACGCGATCGACCGGCTCGTCGCACGCTGGCATGAGGTCGCGCGCTCCCGATCGGCCGACTGACCTCCGGCGTGCGCCGGCGTCGCCCGTGCGGGCACCGCCGGTGTCGGCGCCGTCGCACGGGTGTCCGGATGCCCCGGGCCGGGTGCCCGGTCACGGGGCGAGCCCGGGTCCGGCGAGCGACATCCGCCACAGGAACTCCGTGCGGTCCGGTCGGCGCCACCGGACGATGACGACACCGGTCTCGTCCGCGCCGGCGCCGAAGACGGCCAGGGACAGGCCGCGCCCCGGCTCGAGGCGTCGGACGACGAGCGGCGGCGAGTAGCCGGTACCGAGGTGGGTGAGGGAGATCCCGTCGAGGGTCTCGGTACTGGTGTTGACCAGTTCGTAGCGGCGTGGAGCGGCTGATCGGTCGATGGAGAAGGGAACCGGGTAGGCGGTGGTGGGGTGGTGCATGGGGAGCACGTTAGGGGTGGGGTCCGACGTCGGGACCCCCGGAGAGCCCTCGGGGAACCGGGGCTGTGGAGCGTGCTGCGGAGGTGCTCGGTTGTGGAGGAGCGGGCGTCAGACGCCGTGGTCCGCGTTGTACCGCTCGAGGGCCTCGTCGATGGGTCCGTCGAACTGCAGTCGGCCACCGTCGAGGTACAGGCCCCGGTCGCAGAACCGGCGCAGGTCCTTGTCGTTGTGCGAGACGAAGAACAGCGTCCGGCCGCCCGCCAGGAGCTCCTCGATCCGCTTGTAGCACTTCTCGCGGAACTTCTTGTCGCCCACGGCCAGGACCTCGTCGACCAGGATCACCGGCTCGTCCAACCGCGAGATGACGGCGAAGGCGATCCGCACCTTCATGCCGCTCGACAGGTGCTTGTAGGGGGTGTCGACGAAGTCCGCAATCTCGGCGAATGCGATGACCTCGTCGAAGGCGGCACGGATCTCGGCCCGCGACATGCCGTGCAGCCCCGCGGTCAGGTAGACGTTGTCCCGCACCGTGAGGTCGCCGACGAACCCGCCGGTGATCTCGATCAGCGGCGCGACACCGGCGCCGACGTGCACACGGCCCTCGTCCGGCAGCATCACCTGGGCGACGAGCTTGAGGAGCGTCGACTTGCCCTGTCCGTTCCGTCCGACGACGCCGATGGCCTCGCCGGGACGGACGTCGAACGACACGTTCCGGAGCGCCCAGAACTCGTCCGCCTTCCGCCGGCGCTGTCCCCGGCCGAAGAGGTCCTTGAAGCTCCGGCTGGCACGGCGGTTCCGTTTGAAGCGGATCCCGGCGTCGGTCACGGAGATCACCGGCGCGGTGGCGCGAGCGGTCGTCACGGGTTCGGTCGTGGCCATCACAGCTCCTTGAGGACGCGGTGCTCGCTCCGACGGAACACGACGAGCCCGATGACGAGGACGATGCCCGTGACGACGACCGACGCGAGCACCTCCTTCCAGTCCAGCTGCCCGGGGAAGAACGCCGAGCGGTAGATGCCGAAGATGCCGCTCAGCGGGTTGATCGCGGCGAGGTCGTGCAGGGCCTCCGGCAACGCCTGCGTGCCGTAGATGATCGGGGATGCGTAGAACAGGAAGCGCAGGACGAGCTTGACCGCTCGCTCGAGGTCGCGGAAGAAGACCACGAGCGGTGCCACGATGAGCCCGAGGCCGTAGACCAGCGCGACCTGCAGAACGATCGCCAGCGGCCACAGCACGACCTGCCAGTGCAGGTGGGCTCCGGTGGCGATGACGAAGACCGCGAGCACCGGGATGCTCAGCAGGAACTCGATGCCCTTCGACGCGTCGATCCGGGCGACCCAGATGCTCCGCGGGATCGTCGTCGAGCGGATCAGCTTGGCTTCCTTGATGAAGGCCCGGGTCGAGTCCGACACGGCCCCGGTGAACCACATCCAGGGCAGCAGCGCGGTGAGCAGGAAGACGATGTACGGCTCCTCACCCACCTTGCCGCGGTGGAACACCTGGGTGAAGACGAACCAGTAGATGGCCGACATCACCAGCGGGTCGAGGATCGACCAGAAGTACCCGAGCGCCGACGTCGAGTACCGCACACGCAGGTCGCGCACCGTCAGCAGCCAGAGGGCCTGGCGGTACCGACGACCGGAACCACGCGGAGCCACCGGCGTCGCGGCGACGACGGTGGTCTGCGTCTGCGCGTCAGTCATGGGTTCCCTCCGGCCGGGACCGCGCCGAGGGGCGGGCCACCCGGGCCGGTGGGCCGGATCGGGGGATCCTGACCGGGCTCAGGCGAACAGGTCGTTCGCGCGCTGCAGGTCCTCGGCGAAGTCGATCTCGACCGCGTACAGGTCGGAGATGTCGATCGGCGTCCAGCGTAGCCCGTCCTCGGCGATGGCAGCCTCGATGCCGCCCTCGAAGTACTCCTGGTCGTCGACCCGGCCGAGCTGGCGGATCAGCGCCTGCTTGTCGGCTGCGGAGACGTAGTTGATGCCCACGGCTTCACCCAGGCCGCCGACGACCTTCTTCGAGAGCTTCGCGATGAAGCCCTCGGCGTCGATCGTGTACTTGACCTCTTCGTCGGAGACCTTCTCGGTGTTGACGCTGACGAACGACCGACCCTCGTCGATCATGTCGGCGGCACGGACGAGCGCCATCGGGTCGAAGACCACGTCGCCGTTCATCCAGAGGACGCCGCTCTTGCCGGTCGCCTTGAGCGCCCGGAGCAGGCTCTTCGAGGTGTTCGTGGAGTCGTAGGACTCGTTGTAGACGAAGTTCGCCTCGGGGAAGGCCTCGACGATGTACTCCGACTTGTAGCCGACGACGATCGTGACCCGCGCGCTGGACCCGAAGGCGGCACGGATGTTGTCGAACTGCTGCTGCATGATGGTGCGGCCGTCGCTGAGCTCGGTGAGCGGCTTCGGCAGGCTGCGCCCGAGGCGGCTGCCCATCCCCGCTGCGAGGATGACGATCTGCGTGGTCATGCTTGTCCCTTCCGGTGTCCGCCTGCGTCCGGTCCGCCCGCGAGGGTGGAGGTTCCGGTCCGCACTGGGGGACACGTCGAGCGTGTCCTGACGGGCACTTCGATACGGCTTTCATGGATACTGCTCGCACCGCGTTCGAGTTGGCCGGGAGTCGCGTGATCCGGAGCGACGAACGCCCGGTCCAGCAACCGCTCCGGGAGCGCTGCGGGCAGGTTTCCGAGTGGTGAACACTCCGTCGTGTCTCGGTGAATGATACGGAACCACCCGGTGCCGGGGTACGGGTCGGGCAGCATCGTGTTCAATTCGTGACCCGGTCGGACACGGCTCAGCGAGTGGTCGGAACCGTTGGTACGGTTGGCCTCGTGTCGGCAGGAACAACGGGAAACGACGACGTCTACAGCACGTCGGACGCGACGTGGACGGCCGACGCGGACGACGACGGCACGACCGTCGCCCTGGGGACGGGCGACGACGACCACGACGACACGGGGGACACGGGTGCGTACGGCGCGCTCGCGGGTGACGACATGACGGACGACAGGACCGGCTCGGAGACGACGGCGGGGGCGGACGTCCTGCCCGCCGGGTCGTCGTCGAGCACGACGCCACAGCCTCGCCAGGGGAAGAAGCGGGACAAGCGTTCCGGCCGGGCGACCCGGCCGCAGGGCTCGGCCCCCACGGGTGACGAGCCGGACGGCCGGGAGGCCCGGGGCGGCTCCGGCACGTCGGCATCCCGGAACGGCACGGGCGGCGCGCCCGGCTCGACCACGACGAAGCGCCCGACCGGTCGGCCGAACGTGCCGCAGCAGCCCGTCGTGCTCCGCGCCGACGGCCTCGTCAAGCGGTACGGCCAGACGCTCGCCGTGGACGACGTCGACCTGGAGATCCGGAAGGGCTCGATCTTCGGGGTCGTCGGCCCGAACGGCGCCGGCAAGACGACGACGCTCTCGGTCCTCACGGGCCTCCTGCGCCCGGACGCCGGCACCGTGACCGTGCTCGACCACGACGTCTGGGCCGACCCGACCGCCGCCAAGCGGGCGATGGGCGTCCTGCCGGACCGGCTCCGCCTGTTCGACCGCCTGACCGGCGCGCAGATGCTCTTCTACTCCGCGACGCTGCGCGGACTCGACGGCAAGACCGCCCGGAGCCGCAGCGCCGACCTGGCCGAGGCGTTCGGCCTCGGCGACGCCCTCGGTCGACCGGTCGCGGACTACTCGATGGGCATGGCGAAGAAGATCGCCCTGGCCGCCACGCTCATCCACTCGCCACGCGTGCTGGTGCTCGACGAACCGTTCGAGTCCGTCGACCCGGTCAGCGCGACGACCATCACCGACATCCTGCGGCGCTACACCGCGGGCGGCGGCACCGTCGTGCTCTCCAGCCACTCGATGGAACTCGTCCAGCGCACGTGCGACTCCGTGGCGATCATCGTCGGCGGCAAGGTCCTGGCCGCCGGCACCATGGCGCAGGTCCGCGGTCGTCGCAGCCTCGAGGACAAGTTCGTCGAACTCGCCGGCGGTCGTCCCGTCGCAGAGAGCATGGAATGGTTGCACAGCTTCTCCGGCTGAGGGTCGACCTGCTCGCGGGCGAGGTCCGCGGTGGGGCACGCCGTCCGGCCGCCGTGGTCGTGGGCAGCCTGGTCGCCCTGGTCGTCGTCCTCTGGGCGGCGACCGTCCTCGGCGGGCTCCGCACCGCCGACCCGGTCGCCGCACGGACGATCGTGGTCCTGGTCGGCACGGCGGTGGCCATCGGCTGCACCGTCGTGCCGTTCGCCGTCGGTGTCGCCGACCAGTTCGACCCACGGCGCTTCGCCGCGTTCGGGATCGGGCAGCGCGACCTGGCCGTCGGACTCGGTGTCGCCGGGCTCCTGGGCATCCCGGTCGTCGCGGTCGCCGTGCTCGCCGTCGCGCAGGTCGTCACCTGGAGTCGCGGTGCCGGCCCGGCCCTCCTGGCCGTCGTCGCCGCCGTGCTCGTGCTCGCCACCACGGCCCTGCTCATCCGCGTCGGCAGCACGCTCGGCGCGCTGGCGTTCGCCGGCCACCGCGTCCGCGAGGCCAACTGGCCCGTGGTGCTCGTCGGACTCGTGCTGCTCGTCCCGTCCGTGTCGCTCCTGCTCCGGACCGACCGGCTCGACCCGGCCGGACCCGCACTGCAGGGACTCGCCGACATCGCCGGGTGGACGCCGTGGGGTGCAGCGTGGGCCGTGCCCGCCGACGCCGCGACCGGTCACGTCGGGACGGCGGTCGCCCGGCTTCTCGTGGCGCTCGTCGTCGTCGGGCTGCTCGGCCTGGCCTGGTGGGCACTGGTCGGTCACGTGCTCGTCACGGTCCCACGTCCGCTCCGTGCGCGCCGACACCGCGCGCTGGGCTGGTTCGACCGGCTCGGCTCGACCCCGTTCGGCGCCGTCGCGGCCCGGGCGCTGACGTACTGGACCCGCGACCCGCGGTACCGCAGCTCGTACCTGATCCTGGCGTTCGTGCCGATCGTGGTGCTGCCGCTCGGTGTCGCCGGGGTGCCCTGGGCGTGGACGGCCCTCGTGCCGCTGCCGCTGATGGCCCTGATCGCCGGGTTCCTGCCGCACAACGACGTCTCCTACGACAACACGGCGGTGTGGTTGCACGTCGCCTCGGGCGCTCCGGGCTGGACCGACCGCCTCGGTCGTCTGGTGCCGCTCATCGTCGTCGGCGTCCCCCTGCTGGTCGCCGGGGCTGCGGTGTCCGCCTGGCTGTACGGCGACATGGCCGCGTTCCCGTTGCTCGTGGCGGTGTCGGCGAGCGGGTTGCTCGGCGGTCTCGGCCTGTCGAGCATCGTCTCGGTCGCACTGCCGTACCCGACCGTCCGACCGGGTGACCACCCGTTCCACCAGCCGCAGGCCGCGGGGGCGACGGCGACCGTCGCGCAGACCCTGATGGTCATCGGCACGGTGCTCTGCATGGTGCCGGCCGGGTGGTTCGGCGTGCGCGCGCTCATCGGGGCGGAGGACCCGTCGCTCACGCTCGTCCTCGGTGTCGGGATCGGTGTCGGCGTGGTCGTCCTGGTGCTCGGCGTCGTCGTCGGAGGCGCGGTGTTCGACCGACGTGGTCCGGACCTCCTGGCCGCGGCGCAGCGGAACTGACCCACCGCAGCCGGTCCGCCCACGCGCTGCACCCGCTCTGCCCGCGCGCTGGAGCCGGCCCGCCCACGCGCTGCAGCCGGTCGGCCCACGCGCTGCAGCCGCTCCGCCCACAGCGTGACCGATCGGCCGACGGACCCGGCGGTGACGACGTACCCTGGTGACATGAGCACGACGGAACCCGGTGGTGGCGGCCTCGACGTGATGGACCGCGAACTCGAGAAGCTCCTGGAAGAGGAGGCGATCGAGCCCGGCGACCACGAGCGCTTCTCGCACTACGTCAAGAAGGACAAGATCCTCGAGTCCGCACTGACCGGCAAGGCCGTCAAGGCCCTGTGCGGCAAGAAGTGGATCCCGGGCCGGGACCCCGAGAAGTTCCCGGTCTGCCCGGACTGCAAGGCGATCTACGAGAAGATGAAGTCCGAGTGACCCCCGCCGACGCCGCTCAGACGAGCAGCGTCGGGATGGCCGGGTCGCCCCGACCGATCCGCTCGGCATCAGCCGGCAGCTCCGCCTTCGCACGCTTGTGGTGCGCGCGAGCGGCCTCGACCCCGGCAGACCCGAGGAACGCCGGATCGACCTCGCCGTGCGTGACGACCGGGACGAGCAGGTCCCGCTCGTCCGGGCCGACGGAGCCGGAGGTCAGCACGACCTCCGCCGTCGCGATGCCGTTCCGCAGACGACGGCCGGCCTCCTTCCGTCCACCGACCGACGCCTTGTCGGCGGACTTCTTCGCCACCGGCACCCACTCGCCCGCGGGGGAGTGGTGGGCGACGAGCTTGAAGACCATCCCGGCGGCCGGGTGCCCCGACCCGGAGACGACCGAGGTGCCGACGCCGTAGGAGTCGACCGGTGCGGCACGGAGTGCGGCGATCGTGTACTCGTCCAGGTCGTTGGTCACCGTGATCTTCGTCGCGGTCGCACCGAGCCGGTCGAGCTGCGCGCGCACCGACGCGACCACCGACGGCAGGTCACCGCTGTCGATGCGGACCGCGCCGAGCTTGCCGTCGGTCAGGCGGACGGCCGTCTCGACCGCCTGCTCGATGTCGTAGGTGTCGACGAGCAGGGTCGTACCGCTGCCGAGCGCGTCGAGCTGGGACCGGAACGCGGCCTCTTCCGAGTCGTGCAGCAGCGTGAACGCGTGCGCTGCGGTGCCCATCGTCGGGATGCCCCAGGTCCGGCCGGCCTCCAGGTTGCTCGTCGCACCGAAGCCTGCGATGTAGGCGGCCCGGGCGGCGGCGACGGCGTTCCACTCACCGGTCCGACGCGAGCCCATCTCGGCGAGCGGGCGACGGTCGGCGGCGGACACCATGCGCGCGGCGGCGGAGGCGATGGCGGAGTCGGCGTTGAACACGCTGAGCGCCAGGGTCTCGAGCATCACGGCCTCGGCGAAGGTGCCCTCGATCTGCAGCACGGGGGAGTTCGGGAAGAAGACCTCGCCCTCGCGGTACGCACGGACGTTCCCGCTGAACCGGTAGTCGGCGAGCCACCGGGCGGTGCCCTCGTCGATGACACGGCGGTCCCGGAGGAACCCGATCTCCTCGTCGCCGAACCGGAACTCGGTCAGCTGGGTGAGGAAGCGTCCGAGCCCCGCGGCGACGCCGTACCGGCGACCGTCCGGCAGTCGTCTCGCGAAGACCTCGAAGACGCAGCGGCGGTCGGCGGTGCCGTCCTTCAGGGCGGCGTCGACCATGGTGAGTTCGTACTGGTCCGTCAGGAGCGCGGTGGTCACGACTCCGACCCTAACCAGGACCGGGTGCGCAGGCACGGGGCGGGCCGGGAACGGTGGACGTCGCCGGCATCCGGACGGGAGGCCCGGGCCACGCCCGCAGGGTCGGCGCGCGTCGGTACGCTGGTCACCGTGACGGATGCACCGATCGGAGTCTTCGACAGCGGCGTCGGCGGGCTGACGGTGGCGCGGGCGATCATCGACCAGCTGCCGCGCGAGAGCATCCGCTACGTCGGCGACACGCTGCACTCGCCGTACGGCCCGAAGCCCATCGCCGACGTCCGCCGCTACGCGCTCGAGGTCATGGACGACCTCGTCGACCAGGGCGTCAAGGCGCTCGTCATCGCGTGCAACACCGCGAGTTCCGCCGTCCTCCGCGACGCGCGTGAACGCTACGAGCAGGCGTACGGCATCCCCGTCGTCGAGGTCATCCAGCCCGCCGCCCGGGCCGCCGTCAAGCAGACCCGCACCGGCCGCATCGGGGTCATCGGCACGATCGGCACCATCGCGTCCCGCGCCTACGAGGACGCCTTCGCGGTCGCCGCCGACGTCACCCTCACCACTGCGGCGTGCCCTCGCTTCGTCGAGTTCGTCGAGGCCGGGGACACTTCGTCCGCCCAGCTCCGCGAGGTCGCCGCGGGCTACCTCACACCCGTGCGGGCCGCCGGGGTCGACACGCTGGTCCTCGGGTGCACGCACTACCCGCTGATGTCCGCCGCGATCCAGTACGTCATGGGACCGGACGTCACGCTGGTGTCGAGTGCCGAGGAGACCGCGAACGACGTCTACCGCCGACTCGTCGAACACGGTCTGGAACGCACCGGCACCGAACCGCCGGAGTACTCGTTCGAGGCCACCGGTGCCGACGAGGCCGGGTTCGTCCGCCTGGCCCGCCGGTTCCTCGGCCCCGAGGTCGCGACCGTCGGCCACCTCGAGACCGGCACCATCACGCTCCCGCGCACCCTGCGCTGACCATGCCCCACGCCGCCCTCGGCGGAGGCACGACGACCGGACCACCCGCACCGAGCCTCCAGGCCGGACCGAGAGGAACACCATGAACGCCACCGACGGCACCGTCCGCATCGACGGCCGGACCACCACCGACCACCGACCCGTCACCATCGAACGCGGCTGGAGCACCCAGGCCGAGGGCAGCGCGCTCATCTCGTTCGGCAACACCCGGGTGCTCTGCACCGCCTCGTTCACCAACGGCGTCCCACGCTGGATGGCCGGCAAGGGCACCGGCTGGGTCACCGCCGAGTACTCGATGCTCCCGCGCTCGACGAACGAGCGCATGCAGCGCGAGTCGATCAAGGGCAAGGTCGGCGGGCGCACGCACGAGATCTCCCGGCTGATCGGCCGTTCACTGCGCGCTGTCGTCGACATGAAGGGGCTGGGCGAGAACACCCTCGTGCTCGACTGCGACGTGCTGCAGGCCGACGGCGGCACCCGCACCGCGTCGATCACCGGCGCCTACGTGGCGATGGTCGACGCGATCGAGTGGGGTCGCGAGCGTGGCTTCATCGGCAAGAAGGCGACGCCGCTCACCGACAGCGTGCAGGCGATCTCCGTCGGCATCGTCGGGGGTGTGCCGATGCTCGACCTGGCCTACGAAGAGGACTCGCGCGCCGACACCGACATGAACATCGTCACGACCGGGTCGGGCAAGTTCATCGAGGTGCAGGGCACCGCCGAGCACGCGCCGTTCGACCGCCAGGAGCTGGACGCGCTGCTCGACCTCGGGCTCGCCGGGAACGCGTCGCTCGCCGCGGTGCAGCGGACCGCGCTGGGGCTGGCATGACCGGGGCGGCGGCGGACGGCACCGCCCGTACCGTCGTCCTGGCCACCCACAACCAGGGCAAGGTCGTCGAACTGCGCGAGATCCTCGGTTCGGCCCTGGGTGACGGCGTGACGCTCTCGTCCTACGACGGGCCCGAACCCGTCGAGGACGGCGACACCTACGCGGCGAACGCACTCATCAAGGCGCGGGCCGCGGTCGCCCACACCGGACTGCCGGCCCTGGCGGACGACTCCGGCATCGCGGTCGACGCGCTCGACGGAGCACCCGGCATCCACTCCGCCCGGTACGCCGGCACCCGGGTGGACGCCGACAACATCGCGCTGCTGCTGCAGAACCTGGACGGTGTGGTCGAGCGCACCGCGGCGTTCGTCTGCGCGGCCGCGTTCGTCACGCCCTCCGGCGTCGAGCACGTGTTCGAGGCCGTGTGGAACGGCGAGGTCCGCACCGAGCCGATCGGGGACGGCGGGCACGGCTACGACCCGGTGTTCCAGCCGGACGACGCGGACCGCTCGGCGGCGCAGCTGACCCGGGCGGAGAAGAACGCGCTGAGCCACCGGTCGAAGGCCTTCCGGGGCATCGCGCCGATCGTCCGCGAGTGGTTCGACGGCGAGACGCCGCGGGCGTAGGCGCGCCCGGCGCTGGCGCTGGTGCTGGTGCTGGTGCTGGTGCTGGTGCTGGCGCTGGTGCTGGTGCTGGCGCCGAATGGCAGCGCACAACGGAAACCGGCTCGAACCACGGGATTGCGTGGTTCGAGCCGGTTCGTGTTGTGCGGGTCCCGCTCGCGCCAGGCGGGCGCTGGTGCAGCCGAGGGGCGCGGGCAGCCCGGCGGCCGGACGGCCGGACGGCCGGGCGCCGGCTGCGCCGGGCTACGGCTGCTCGGGCTCGCGCTGCTTCGCCTTGCGGGCGTTCCGGAAGTAGGTGATCGCGGCCGGGACCACGGTGACGACGACCGCCACGAGGAGGATCACGTCGATGTAGTTGCGCACGATGTACGCCACGGCGGGGATGTACCCGAGGAAGTACCCGAGGAACGTCACACCGACGCCCCAGACGACCGCTCCGACCGCGTTGTAGAGGGAGTACTTCTTGTAGTTCATCCGACCGACACCGGCCGCGATCGGGGCGAACGTCCGCACGACGGGGACGAAGCGGGCGAGGATCACCGCGAGGGCGCCGTACCTGTGGAAGAACGCGTTCGTCCGGTCGACGTTCGCCTTCGAGAACAGACCGCTGTCCTTGCGCTCGAAGATCGGCGGGCCGGCCTTCTTGCCGATGTAGTAGCCGAGCTCACCGCCGAGGAACGCCGCTGCGCCGATCATCAGCGCGACGACCCAGATCGGGATCCCGCCGATCTGGCCGTCGCGGTCGAAGGCGAACAGGCCCGTGATGACGAGCAGGCTGTCGCCGGGGAAGATGAAGCCGACCAGCAGTCCGGTCTCGGCGAAGATGATCGCGCAGACGATGAGCACGGCGAACGCCCCGAAGTGGTCGAGGATGTACTGCGGATCCAGCCAGGGGATCAGGGCGAGTGCGACGGAGTGCATGGTTCTTCCGGTCGGCGGGCGAGGGCGGATGGAGCACCCGCCGGACCGAGGGTACCGTGCGGGCGTGTCCGGGCCGTCCGTCGGGAGGGTGACGTCCGGAGCGGCCTCGAGCACGGTCCCGGGGACGTTCGGTGCGGAAGGAGGGACTCGAACCCTCACGCCGGAGCACAGGAACCTAAATCCTGCGTGTCTACCAATTCCACCACTCCCGCTGGCCGACCCAGTGTACGCAGCGGGCCGGGTGGCGGAGGTGGGACGGGCCTCCCGGTCGGGTGGCGCCCGCCTTCGGACGTCGTGCCCTGTCGCGACGGGGCGCGCCGTCCGTGACGGGGCGCGACCGCGCGACGGACCCGGTCATCGCACCATGCGATCGCGCGACGGACCCGGTCATCGCACCATGCGACCGCGCGACGGACCCGATCAGCGCAGCGTGCGGGCGAGGACGGACCCGGTCAGCGCAGCGTGCGGGGCAGGTACCGCGGCACGTACCGGAGCAGGATGCCCGCGCCGACCAGGCCGAGCACCCCCATCACGCCGCTCGCGACCGCGATCGTCGCGAGCGCGGTGACGCCGGAGATCACGAGCGGGGCCGCGGCGGACCCGAGGTCGCCGGTGAACCGCCACGCCCCGAGGAACGGTGCGGGCCGGTCCGCGGGTGCCAGGTCCGCGCCGAGCGTCATGAGGATCCCGGAGCCGACGCCGTTCGCCAGGGACATCGCCATCGCGACCGCGACGAACCAGCCGACGCGGGCGTCGAGGTGGTCGCTCCAGGCCAGCAGGAAGTAGCAGATGCTCAGGCCGAGCATGCAGGGCAGGGCGCTCGCCAGGCGTCCCCAGCGGTCCATGATCTGCCCGCTCGTGTAGAAGAGCGCGAAGTCGACGGCGCCGGCGATGCCGATGACGAGAGCGGCGGTGGAGTCGTCCAGACCGACGCTGACCGCCCAGAGCGGCAGGATCACCTGGCGTCCGGCGCGCATCGCACCGATCAGCGCCGCCCCGCTGCCCAGACGCACGAGCACCCGGTGGTGCGCGCGGATGGTCTGGAAGAGACCGTGGGACTCCTCCTCGACGAACTGTTCGCCCTCGAGCTCGCCCGGTCGCGTCGTGCCGTCGGTCGTCGCTGACACGTCGGTCGCCGTCGCGTCGGTCGCTGCCGCGTCGGTCGCCGTCGGCCGGGAGGCCCGGGTCGGCCGCTGCAGGCCGCGGACGCCCGTCGCGGGGTCGCGGATGACGAGCAGCACCACGGCAGCGCCGAGGCAGCAGACGACGTGCACCCAGAACGCGCTCTGGGTCGTGCCGGTGAGGTGGATGACCCCGGCCGCCAGGAACGGACCGACGAAGTAGCCGAAGCGGAAGACGCCGCCGAGGCTCGAGAGCGCCCGGGCCCGGATCCGCAACGGGATCGCGGTCGTCATGTACGCGTGCCGGGCCAGGGCGAAGACGGCGGTGGACAGGCCCACCAGGAAGACGCCGACGGCCAGGACGAGGGGGTTCGGGGCGACGGTGCAGACCAGCAGCCCGACGACCGAGACCACCGCGGCGCCGATCATGGCGTTGCGTTCGCCGATCCTGGCCACGACGACGCCCGAGGGGACGTCCCCGATGAGTTCGCCGACCAGGATCAGCGAGGCGACGAACCCGGCGATCGCCAGGCTCGCCCCGAGGGAGTCCGCCGCGATCGGGATGATCGGGATGATGGCACCCTCGCCGATCGCGAAGAGCGCGGCGGGCAGGAACCCGGACAGCAGGACGCCCCGGAGGTCGAAGGCGTCATTCGTGGTGCTCGTCATCGTCGAGCAACGGTACGCCGTGTCGGAGTTACCCTGGACCCATGCGTGTTCTGGCGGCGATGAGCGGTGGTGTCGACTCGGCGGTGGCCGCGGCCCGGGCGGTGGACGCCGGACACGACGTCGTCGGGGTGCACCTGGCGCTCAGCCGGATGCCCGGCACCCTGCGCACCGGCAGCCGCGGCTGCTGCACGGTCGAGGACTCGATGGACGCCCAGCGTGCCGCCGCGGCCCTCGGCATCCCGTACTACGTGTGGGACTTCTCGGCCCGGTTCAAGGAGGACGTCGTCGACGACTTCGTGGCCGAGTACCAGGCCGGCCGCACGCCGAACCCCTGCATGCGCTGCAACGAGCGGATCAAGTTCGCGGCCCTGCTCGAGAAGGCACTGGCCCTCGGGTTCGACGCCGTCGCGACCGGCCACTACGCCTCGATCGTCACCGGCCCGGACGGCTCGCGGGAGCTGCACCGCTCGGCGGCGTGGGCGAAGGACCAGTCGTACGTGCTCGGCGTCCTGACGGCCGAACAGCTGCAGCACGCCATGTTCCCGCTCGGGGCCACCCCGTCGAAGGACGAGGTCCGGGCCGAGGCCGCCGCCCGCGGGCTCACGGTCGCGCAGAAGCCCGACTCGTACGACATCTGCTTCATCCCCGACGGTGACACCCGCGGGTGGCTCGCCGACCGCGTGGGCAGCGAGACCGGCGACGTCGTCGAGCGCGACGGAACGGTCGTCGGCAGCCACGACGGCGCGCACGGCTACACGGTCGGGCAGCGCCGCGGTCTGGCGCTGGGACGTCCGGCGGCGGACGGCAAGCCCCGCTTCGTGCTCGAGATCCGCCCGAAGGACAACACCGTCGTCGTCGGCCCGAAGGAGGCGCTCGACGTCGCCTCGCTCTCGGGCACCCGCTACACCTGGGCCGGCGCGGCACCGGCGGACCCGTCGACCCCGTTCCGCTGCGACGTGCAGATCCGGGCGCACGCCGACCCGGAGCCCGCCACGGCCCGGATCGAGGACGGCGCGCTCGTGATCGTCCCGGACGCGCCGCTCTCCGGCGTCGCTCCCGGGCAGACCGCGGTCGTGTACGTCGGCACGCGCGTGCTCGGACAGTGCACGATCGACACCACCGTGTCGGCGGCACCCGTCCCCGCCTGACCTCGCACGCCTGACCTCGCACGCCTGACCTCGCTCGTGCCTCCCGCCGGTGGGACCGGGGTCGGTGGCGCACGGTAGAACTGACACATGAGCGACACCGACGCGACCTTCGAGACCATCGACCCCGCGGGCCTCGACGCCGCGCAGGCCGCTCGAGAGGTCGACCGGCTGCGCCTCCGTCTCAACGAACTGCGGCACGCGTACTACGAGGGCAACGGCTCGCCGGTCGCCGATGCCGAGTACGACACGATGATGCGCCGACTCGACGCGGTCGAGCAGCGCTTCCCGGAACTCCTGACCGAGGACAGCCCGACGCAGACCGTCGGCGGACAGGCGCAGACGACGCAGTTCGCGCCGGTGGAGCACGCCGAGCGCATGCTGAGCCTGGACAACGTGTTCAGCCCGGAGGAACTGACCGACTGGGCGCTCAAGGTCCAGCGGGACGCCGGCACCGAGCGCGTGCGCTTCCTGTCCGAGCTGAAGATCGACGGGCTCGCGATCAACCTCCGCTACGAGCACGGTCGCCTCGTCTCGGCGGCCACCCGCGGGGACGGTGTGGTGGGCGAGGACGTGACCGGCAACGTCCGGACCATGGGCACGATCCCGGACCGACTCGCCGGCAGTGGACATCCGCCCCTGGTGGAGGTCCGTGGCGAGATCTTCTTCCCGGTCGCCCAGTTCGACGAGCTGAACGCCCGACAGCGCGACGCCGGCGAGCGGGTGTTCGCCAACCCGCGGAACGCCGCCGCCGGGTCCCTCCGGCAGAAGGAGGAGGGCAAGTCCGCCGCGAAGCGGGAGCTGATGGTCGACCGCCTGCGCCGACTCCGGATGCTCGTGCACGGCATCGGGGCCTGGCCGGTCGCCGAACTCGAGCGCGACACCGACGTCCGTGCCCAGTCCGAGGTCTACGAGCTGCTGCACGAGTGGGGGCTGCCGACCGGCACGCACCACCGCGTGTTCGACTCGGTGGAGGACGTCCTGGGCTTCGTCAAGGACTACGGGGAGCGTCGGTCCTCGGTCGAGCACCAGATCGACGGCATCGTCATCAAGGTCGACGACCTCGGCCTGCACGAGGAACTCGGGTCGACCAGTCGTGCCCCGCGCTGGGCGATCGCGTACAAGTACCCGCCGGAAGAGGTCCACACGAAGCTGCTCGACATCGTCGTCAGCGTCGGCCGGACCGGTCGGGCCACCCCGTTCGCCGCGATGGAGCCGGCCGAGGTCGCCGGCTCGGTGGTCCGGCAGGCCACCCTGCACAACCAGCAGGTGGTGAAGGCGAAGGGCGTCCTGATCGGTGACACGGTCGTGCTCCGCAAGGCCGGCGACGTCATCCCCGAGGTCCTCGGCCCGGTCGTCGAACTGCGCGACGGCACCGAGCGCGAGTTCGTGATGCCGACCGCCTGCCCGGAGTGCGGCACCCCGCTCCGTCCGGCGAAGGAGGGCGACATCGACCTCCGTTGCCCGAACGCCGAGAGCTGCCCCGCCCAGGTGCGCGGGCGGGTCGAGCACATCGCCTCCCGCGGGTCCCTCGACATCGAGGGCCTGGGTGAGGTCGCCGCCGCCGCCCTCACGCAGCCGGTGTTCCCCGAGACCCCGCCACTCGTGACCGAGGCGGGGCTGTTCGACCTGACGCTGGAGGACATCGTGCCGATCGAGGTCGTCGTCCGCGATGCCGAGACGGGCATGGAGAAGACCGAGGACGGCGGCGCCCCGAAGCGCGTGACCCCGTTCAGCCGGGCACGGAAGAAGACCGACCCGCCGTTCGACCCGGAGGCCCGCGGTGCGGACTACACCGGTGAACCCGGTCGGTACCCGTCGAAGAACGCCTTCGAGATGCTCGCGAACATCGACGCCGCGAAGACGAAGCCGCTGTGGCGCATCCTCGTCGGGCTGAACATCCGCCACGTCGGACCCGTCGCGGCCCGGGCGCTCGCGAACCACTTCGGGTCGCTCGACGCGATCCGCTCGTCCTCGCGCGACGAGCTGGCGGCGGTCGACGGCGTCGGCGGGATCATCGCCGACGCGCTGCTCGACTGGTTCGAGGTCGACTGGCACCGCGAGATCATCGACCGCTGGACGGCGGCGGGCGTGCAGCTCACGACGCCCGGACACCCCGGGCCGGGAGCGGCGACCGAAGCGGGTGGTGTGCTCGCCGGCATCACGGTCGTCGCGACCGGGTCCCTCGAGGGGTTCAGCCGCGAGGGCGCGCAGGAGGCGATCATCGCCGCCGGGGGGAAGGCCGCGTCGAGCGTCAGCAAGAAGACCGACTTCGTCGCCGCCGGCCCGGGTGCCGGCTCCAAGCTGACGAAGGCGGAGCAGCTCGGGTTGCGGATCATCGACGCGGCGCAGTTCGCCCTCCTGGTGCGCGAGGGACCGGCTGCCCTGGGTGACCCTGCGCCCACGGAGGTCGACGACCCCGCCGCCGAGCCGGGAGCGCAGTAGCGGCACATGCACGGCCGTGCGGGATCCGGCTGTCGCGACGCACCTCCGGATTGACCCCAGTACGGGGGGCAAGTCGCCCTCCGCATGACCCCCGAAGGGCCGGATCTCCATAGACTCGACAGAGCATCACCTGTCGTCTGCAGGGGAACGACAGGCCGGCCTTCCCGGGGGAGACCCGTTTGCTGCTCATCGCCGCGGCGCTGCTGACCGCCTCGATCCACTCGCTGGGAGTCGTCGAGGCACCGACCGTGCCCGTTTCCGCCGCCGTCTCGTCGGGCGCCGCGGGGACCTCGGGACCGGGACGGCCCGAGCGGGGCACGCAGCCGTCCGTCGACGCGCTCGCCGGAGCCTCCGGGCAGCGCTGGCTGGACGCCCTCGAGGCGGCGGCGCCGGTGACGCTGCGGGCCGCCGACGACGACTCCCGCGTGACCGCGACCGCGATGGACGACCCGCCCAGCACGAACCTCGTCGCGAACTGGTGGCGCGCCCTGTCGCCGGCGTCCCGGACGTCCCTGACGGACGACGCCCCCGTCGTGATCGGCAACCTGGACGGTGTGCCGTACGCCGTCCGGGACGTCGCGAACCGGGCTGCCCTGGCAGCAGGCCTCGCCGACGCGGGCACCCCGACCGCGCTCGCCTCGATGCTCGGCCAGGTGCGGGAGTCGCTCGAGCAGGCCCCCGACGACCCGCGGAAGTACCTCGTCACCCTCGACACGCGTGGCAGTGGCCGGTGCGCGATCTCGGTCGGTGACCTCGACACCGCGGGCGACGTCTCGGTCGTGGTGCCCGGCATCTTCTTCTCGGTCAACGGCCAGATGGCGGACTTCACCGCGACGGCCGGCGACGTGTTCCGGGAGCAGGCCACCCTGGCACCCGTGGCCGCCCCGGCGGACGGACCGGGCATCGCGGTCCTGGCGTGGATGGGATACCGCACGCCCGGCATCTCGGACTTCATGTCGCTCGACCTGGCCCACCTCGGTGCCGACCGGCTCGTGCGCACCCTCGACGGCATCCGTGCGGTCCGCAACGACCACCAGCCGCGCCTGGGCGTCGTCGCGCACTCGTACGGCTCGACCACCGCGATGATCGCGCTGTCGTCCGGGCGGACCCGGGTCGACAGCCTCACCATGCTCGGGTCCCCGGGGAGCGCGGTCACCTCCGTCGACGAGCTCGGCGTGCCACGCGGCGAGGTGTACGTCGGCGGGGCGCACTGGGACCCCATCGCGGGCACGGGCTTCTTCGGCACCGACCCGGGGCGGGCGGCGTTCGGTGCTGCGGCCCTCGACCTCGTCGGCGGGAGCGACCCGGCGGACGCCGGTGACGTCTTCCGCCAGCCGTGGGGGCACAACGACTACCTCAAGCCCGGCACCGCCTCGCTGCACGACGTGGCGCTCATCGCGGTCGGACGGGGTGACCTGGTCCGCAGTGGGCACCGGCCGGGCGACACCCCGGACGACGGGGTCGTCCAGGCGTCGCCGGACATGTACCTCGTCCGTCCGCAGGACCTCCAGCCGCGCGACTGAGCACTTTTCACCGGAGGCCGGACGGGAGGCCCGTCAGACGTGACCGGATCGTGACCGGACCCGTGCAGGGCCGGTGATCCGGGCCTCCAGGCCGGGTCGGAGCACGTGCCGGAGGCGAGGCCGAGCGCATCCTGTGCGGCTGCGCAGTCGCGCGACCACGCGCACCAGAGTGGACCCAGCCCGTCTCCTTACCGTGCTCGGCATGCGAATCGTGCGGTGGCCGGGTGCCCTCCTGATGTTCATCGTCATGTCGGTCCTCGCCGGCCTGCTCGTCGCCGTCGCGCTCACCCCGGCCGTCGCGGTCGCGGGGGAGGGCACGAGCGGAGCGGCCGAGTTCTTCGAGGACCTGCCGAGCTACCTCGACATCCAGACACCGCAGCAGGTGTCCACCGTCTACGCGAAGCAGGGCGGACACGAGGTCCCGATCGCGTCCTTCTACGCCGAGAACCGCGTCAACGTCACGTCCGACCAGATCGCCGACTCGCTCAAGCAGGCGGCGATCGACACCGAGGACCCGCGCTTCCACGACGAGGGCGGGATCGACGTGGTCGGGACCCTCCGCGCGACCATCGCGGACGCACTCCACCAGGGCGTGCAGGGCGGCTCGAGCATCACGCAGCAGTACGTCAAGAACGTGCTCGTGCAGCAGTGCGAACAGTTGAACGGCACGGACGCGGCCTCCACCAAGAAGAAGGTGGATGCCTGCTACGAGAAGGTCGCCGGTCAGTCGAAGGCACGCAAGCTGCAGGAGATCCGGTACGCGATCGCCGTCGACGAGAAGTACACGAAGGACCAGGTCCTCACCGGCTACCTGAACATCGTCGGGCTCGGCGGTCGTGTCTACGGTGCCGAAGCGGGGGCCGAGTACTACTTCGGCGTGCACGCGAAGGACCTGTCGCTCGTGCAGTCGGCGACCCTGGTGGCGATCCTCAACAACCCCTCGAACCTGCGCATCGACCAGCCGGCGGACAAGACGAACGGGGCGGCGAACGGGTACGCCCTGACGAAGGTCCGCCGCGACTACGTCCTCCGCCGGATGTACGCGCACGGAGCCATCACCCGGGACGAACTGGCGAAGGCCGTCGCGACCCCGATCGCACCGGAGATCACCGCGACCGCCAACGGTTGCTCGACCGCCGCCACGAAGTACGACGCCGGCTACTTCTGCGACATGGTGCGCTCGCAGCTGCTCGCCGACCCGGCGTTCGGCAAGACGGCCTCGGACCGGATCGCCACCCTCGACACGAAGGGACTGTCGATCCACACGTCGCTCGACCTCGACCTGCAGGGCCACGCGCAGAACGCCCTGTCGTCCTACGTCCCGACCACGATGGCGGGCGTCGACGCCGGTGGCACGAACGTCACGGTCGAACCCGGCACGGGACGCGTGCTGTCGATGGTGCAGAACACCGCCTACACGCAGTCCGATGCGCCCACCGCAGGCGCCACCGCCGTCAACTACAACGCCGACCAGGCCATCGGCAGCTCCAGCGGCTTCCCGACCGGGTCGACCTACAAGGTCTTCACCCTGGCCGACTGGTTGGCGAACGGGCACACCCTGTCGCAGTCCGTCTCGACGACCGAGCACACGTTCCCGCAGGCCGAGTTCACCAACTCGTGCACGCCCGTCGGTGGCGCACCGTGGATGGTGGCCAACGCCGAGCAGGTGCCGTCCTCGATGACGGTCCTCGCGGCCACCGTCGAGTCGATCAACACCGCGTTCGGCGCGATGGCCGAGCAGCTCGACCTGTGCGGGATCCAGAAGACCGCCGAGAGCATGGGCATCCACCAGGCCGACGGCAGCGCACCGGACTCGAACCCCGCCTCCGTGCTCGGCACCAACCCGCTGGCACCGATCGACCTGGCCGAGGCGTACGCCGGGTTCGCCAACGGCGGCGTCGCCTGCACGCCCACCACGATCGACTCCGTCACGACCGCCAGCGGCGGCACCATCCGCCCGACCCCGGCCACCTGCAACCGCGGGGTCAGCGCCGCGGTCGCCGGCACGGTCGACTACGCGCTGCAGGGCGTCCTGAGTGGGGCGGGCACGGCGGCCAGTGCGAACCCCGGCGACACGGTGCCGAAGTTCGCGAAGACCGGCACCACCGACGGTGACGAGCAGAACTGGCTGATCACCTCGTCGACGAAGTACACGAACGCCACCTGGATCGGCAACGTGCAGGGCCACGTGCGCCTCGCGAACTGGCCGTTCCTGCAGGGCACGACCGGGTACAGCGCGAAGTTCGGCGTCGGCAAGCAGATGATGACCTACCTCGACGGCGCGTACGGCGGCGGGGCGCTGCCGGCACCGGACCCGGCGATGATCGGGACGCCCGCGAAGGCGAAGACCGCGACGCCGTCGACCGGATCCGGCGCCCGGCAGGGGACGCAGGCGGCCGGGCAGCAGGCCGCGGGGACACAGACCCAGGGCACGCAGACCCAGGGCACGCGGACCCCGGGCACGCAGACCCAGGGCACGCAGGCACCGGCGTCGTCGGGCCCTGCTGCGCAGGCTCCGGCCGCGCAGGCTCCCGCCGCCGGTGGGGCTGCGGTCGGCGGTGCAGCTGCGCCTCCGGCCGGCTGACCCAGTCCTGCACAGGCGAGCGCTCGGGGTCGGCCGTGCACAGCCGTCCGACCCCGCGTGGCACGCCCAATAGACTGGTGCGCATTCCACGAACCGATCGACGGAGCACCATGCCTGACATCACGAGCGAGCAGGTCGCACACCTGGCGAACCTCGCACGTATCGCACTCACGCCCGACGAGATCGAGAAGATGACCGAGGAGCTGTCTCTCATCGTCGACAGCGTCGCCAAGGTCACCGAGGTCGCGACCCCGGACGTCCCCGCGACGAGCCACCCGGTCCCGCTCGAGAACGTGTCCCGCCCCGACGTGGTCGGCGAGACGCTGACCCAGGAGCAGGCGCTCTCCGGTGCCCCCGACTCGGACGGCGAGCGCTTCCGGGTGACCGCGATCCTCGGCGAAGAACAGTAGGCGGAAGAACAGTGACCCACGACATCACCACGCTGAGCGCTGCCGCGCTCGTCGACGCCCTGGTGGCCCGCGACGTCTCAAGCGTCGAGGCCACGCAGGCCCACCTCGACCGGATCGCCGCCGTCGACGGGGACGTGCACGCGTTCCTGCACGTCAACCAGAACGCGATCGCCGCCGCGAAGGCCATCGACTCCCGCCGCGCGGCCGGGGACGACCTCGGTCCGCTCGCCGGCGTGCCGATCGCCGTCAAGGACGTCCTGTGCACGCAGGACATGCCGACCACCTCGGGCTCGAAGATCCTCGAGGGCTGGGTGCCGCCGTACGACGCCACCCCGGTCGCCAAGCTCCGCCGTGCCGGCCTGGTGCCGCTCGGCAAGACGAACATGGACGAGTTCGCGATGGGCTCGTCGACCGAGTTCTCGGCGTACGGCCCGACCCACAACCCGTGGGACCTGGACCGGATCCCCGGCGGGTCCGGCGGCGGCTCGGCGGCAGCGGTGGCCGCGCACGAAGCCCCGCTCGCCCTGGGCTCCGACACCGGTGGGTCGATCCGTCAGCCCGGTGCCGTCACGGGCACCGTCGGTGTGAAGCCGACCTACGGTGGCGTCAGCCGTTACGGTGCGATCGCGTTGGCGTCGAGCCTCGACCAGATCGGGCCGGTGTCCCGCACCGTCCTCGACGCCGCACTGCTGCACGACGTCATCGGCGGGCACGACCCGAAGGACTCCACCTCGCTGCGGCAGGAGTGGCCCTCGTTCGCCGCTGCCGCGCGCGACGGTCTGCAGGCCGACTCGCTCAAGGGCGTCCGCATCGGCGTCGTCAAGGAACTCGCCGGTGGCGAGGGCTTCCAGGCCGGCGTCACGCAGCGCTTCCAGGAGACCGTCGCGCTGCTCGAGTCGGCCGGTGCCGTGGTCGTCGAGATCGACGCGCCGTCGTTCGCGTACGCGATCAGCGCCTACTACCTGATCCTCCCGGCGGAGGCGTCCTCGAACCTCGCGAAGTTCGACTCGGTCCGCTTCGGCCTGCGTGTCACGCCCGAGGGCGGCGCCACGGTCGAGGACGTCATGGCCGCCACGCGCGAAGCCGGCTTCGGGCCCGAGGTCAAGCGCCGCATCATCCTCGGCACGTACGCCCTGAGCGCCGGGTACTACGACGCCTACTACGGCAGTGCGCAGAAGGTCCGCACGCTCGTCCAGCGCGACTTCACGGCCGCCTTCGAGCAGGTCGACCTGCTCATCAGCCCGTCGGCGCCGACGACGGCGTTCAAGATCGGTGAGCGCATCGACGACCCGCTCGCGATGTACCTCAACGACCTCACCACGATCCCCGCGAACCTGGCGGGCGTCCCCGGCATGAGCATCCCGAACGGCCTGGCGCCCGAGGACTCGCTGCCGACCGGCGTGCAGCTGATGGCCCCGCAGCGCGAGGACGCCCGGCTCTACCGGGTCGGTGCCGCGCTGGAGCGTCTGCTCGAGCAGCAGTGGGGTGCCCCGCTCATCTCCCGGATCCCGAACCTGGACGCCACACAGCAGTCCGCCGCAGAGGAAGGTGTCATCTGATGGCCAAGGACGCACTCATGGACTTCGACGAGGCGCTCGAGCGGTTCGAGCCGGTCCTCGGCTTCGAGGTGCACGTCGAACTCGCGACGGCCACGAAAATGTTCTCGGACGCGCCGAACTTCTTCGGCGGCGAACCGAACACGAACGTGACACCGGTCGACCTCGGGCTGCCCGGGTCCCTGCCGGTCGTCAACGAGCAGGCCGTGCGCTACTCGATCCAGCTCGGGCTCGCGCTCGGCTGCTCGATCGCCGAGAGCTCGCGGTTCGCGCGGAAGAACTACTTCTACCCGGACAACCCGAAGAACTACCAGATCTCGCAGTTCGACGAGCCGATCGCCTTCGAGGGCGAGGTCGAGGTCGAACTCGCCGACGGCACGATCTTCCAGGTGCCGATCGAGCGCGCCCACATGGAAGAGGACGCGGGCAAGCTGACGCACGTGGGTGGTGCCACGGGCCGGATCCAGGGCGCCGAGTACTCGCTCGTCGACTACAACCGCGCGGGTGTCCCGCTGGTCGAGATCGTCACGAAGCCGATCGTCGGCGCCAAGGAGCGCGCCCCCGAGCTCGGCGCCGCGTACGTGCAGGTCATCCGTGACCTCGTCCGTGCCCTCGGCGTCTCCGAGGCCCGCATGGAGCGCGGGAACCTGCGCTGCGACGCGAACATCTCGCTGCGCCCGTGGGGCCAGGAGAAGCTCGGCACCCGCACCGAGACGAAGAACGTCAACTCGTTCCGCGCGGTCGAGCGGGCCATCCGCTACGAGATCCAGCGGCAGGCGGCGATCCTCGCGGCCGGCGGCACCATCACGCAGGAGACCCGACACTGGCACGAGGACACCGGTCGCACCTCGGCCGGCCGTCCCAAGTCGGACGCCGACGACTACCGCTACTTCCCGGAGCCGGACCTGCTGCCCGTCGTGCCCGACCCGGCACTGATCGAGGAGCTCCGCGCGGGTCTGCCCGAGGCGCCGGTGGCCCGACGTCGTCGCCTGAAGGGCGAGTGGGGCTTCGCGGACCTCGAGTTCCAGGACGTCGTCAACGGCGGGCTCCTCGACGAGGTCCAGGCGACCGTCGACGCCGGTGCCGGTCCGCAGGCCGCCCGCAAGTGGTGGACCGGTGAGATCAGCCGTGTCGCGAACGCGCAGGACGCCGCTCCCGGCGACCTGGTGTCGCCGCAGCACGTGGCCGAGGTCATCGCGCTGGTGGAGTCCGGTGACCTGACCGACCGTCTCGCGCGCCAGGTCCTCGAGGGCGTCATCGCCGGCGAGGGCTCGCCGGCGCAGGTCGTCGAGTCCCGTGGGCTGCAGGTCGTCTCCGACGACTCCGCCCTCACCGCCGCGGTCGACGAGGCACTGGCCGGGCAGCCGGACGTGCTGCAGAAGATCCGCGACGGCAAGGTGCAGGCCGCCGGGGCGATCATCGGCTCGGTGATGAAGGCCATGAAGGGCCAGGCCGACGCCGCGCGCGTGCGTGAGCTCGTGCTGGAGCGCGCGCAGCAGCAGTAGGACCCAGCACGACCCAGCGCTGGACGCGCATGACGGGAGGCCCGTGGCGAGAACGCCACGGGCCTCCCGTCCATCCTGGGGACACGTCAGCGATCCGGTGACAGGATGGAGCGTGTCAGCAACGATCCGAGCCATCGGTACCGCCGTCCCGCGGACCACCCTCGGGCAGGCGTCGGTCCGTGACCTGTTCGCCGCCCAGCCCGGCCTCGGGAGGCTTGCCTCGCGGCTCGTCCCCGCGGCCTTCAACGCCTCCGAGGTGGAGCACCGCCACAGCGTCCTGCCGGAGCTCGACGCGGCGGCCGCGCCCGGTGCGTTCCGCGACGCCGACGGGATCCTCAGCTCGCCGAGCACCGGGACACGGAACGACCGCTTCCGCGAGCTCGCTCCGCCGCTCTTCGTCGGCGCCGCTCGTGACGCCCTCGAGCGCGCTGCGGTCGACCCGGCGACCGTCACACACGTCGTGACCGTGTCCTGCACCGGCTTCACGCAGCCCGGGCCGGACCTGGCGATCGTCGAGGAACTCGGTCTGCCGCGCAACGTCTTCCGGCAGCACGTCGGGTTCATGGGGTGCTTCGCCGCGTTCCCCGCCCTCCGCATCGCCGATGCGTTCGTCGGCGCGGACCCGACGGCGGTCGTCCTCGTCGTCTGCGCCGAGCTCTGCACGTTGCACGTCCGTCACTCCGAGGACCCGGACCAGATCGTCGCGAACAGCGTCTTCGGCGACGGAGCCGCGGCGGCCGTCGTCACGGCGGACGGTCCGGGCCTCCGACTCGACGCCTTCACCACCATGGTCCTGCCCGAGGGGGCGAGCGAGATGGCGTGGAACATCGGTGACGAGGGCTTCGAGATGGTGCTGAGCACCGAGGTCCCGAAGCTGATCGGCGTGCACGCGGCCGAGGCGGTCGCCCCGCTCCTCGACCCGCGCGGCTGGACGCCGGACGACGTGCCGGTCTGGGCCGTGCACCCCGGCGGGCGGGCGATCCTGGACCGTACCCAGGACGCCCTGCACCTGCCGGACAGCGCGTTGACGGCGAGCCGCGCGGTCCTCCGCGACCACGGCAACATGTCGAGTGCGACGGTGCTGTTCGTCCTCCGGGAGGCCCTCGAGGCACGTCCCGCGGACGGTACGCCCGTCGTCGCGCTGGCCTTCGGGCCGGGGCTGACCGTCGAGGCGGCGTCGCTGACCGTGGTCGGGAGCGCGGTCGCCGCGGCGGACGCCAGCGGTGCGCCCGCAGTGGTCGACGCGGCCGACGCTGTCGCCCCCGTCGGGGTGGGGGCGTGACCGATCCCGTCGACCTCTCCACCCGCGCGGTCGACCTGCGCGAGTTGATGGACGACCCGGACTGCGACCCCGCGACGCTCGACCGGACCTTCCGCCGCTTCGCCCTGGTGAACGCCGCGGTGTCCGGCTGGCGGTCGGTCTGGCGCACCCACGTCGCCCCGGCACTGCCGCCGACCGGTCGGGCCCGCGTGCTCGACCTCGGCTGCGGCGGCGGTGACCTCGCCCGGTCGCTGGTGCGGTGGGCGCGGGGGGACGGCTTCGACCTCGAGGTCGTCGGGGTGGACCCGGACCCGCGGGCGATCGCGGCGGCGGAGCGACGGACGACGGCCGGGGTGAGGTTCCGCACGGAGTCGAGCGCCGACCTGGTCGCGGCGGGAGAGCGGTTCGACGTCGTCGTGTCGAACCACGTGCTGCACCACCTCGACGACGCCGAGCGAGCGGCGTTCCTCCGGGACTCCGGGGAGCTGGCCGTCACCCGCAGCGTGCACTCCGACATCCGGCGTTCGGTGTCGGCCTACCGGCTGTACGCGATCGGGGCGTCGTTCGTCTCGGCGGGCACGTTCATCCGCGAGGACGGTCTCCGCTCCATCCGCCGGAGTTTCACCGTCCCCGAGCTCAGCGCCGCCCTGCCGCCGGGTTGGCGTGCCGAGGCGGCGTCCCCACACCGGGTCCTCGCCGTCCGCTGACCTTCCCCAGAACGCAACGTGGGCGGCTGTACGCAACGGAACACCGTCGCGCGCAACCGCCCACGTTGCGTTCCGCGAGGAGCTACGGGCGCAGCAGCACCTTGATCGCCCGGCGCTCGTCCATCGCGGCGTAGGCCTCGGGAGCCTGGTCCAGGGGCAGTTCGAGGTCGAACACCTTGCCCGGGTCGATGGTCCGCGACAGCACGTCGGGCAACAGCTCCTCGATGTACGCGCGGGCCGGGGCCATGCCGCCGCCGACCGTGATGTTCTTCGCGAACAGGAACGGCATCGGCAGCTCGGGGTCACCCGCCGGCACGCCGACGTAGCCCACCGCACCACCGGCGCGGACGACCCGCAGGGCCTGGTCCATGCTCTCCGCGGTGCCGACGGCCTCGAGCGCGCAGTCGGCGAGGTCGCCGTCCAGCAGGTCCCGCACGGCCTGGACGCCCTCGTCGCCGCGGGTCTCGACGATGTCGCTCGCGCCGAAGTCGCGCGCCAGCGCCTGCCGGTCCGCGTGGCGGCTCATCGCGATGATCCGCTCGGCGCCGAGACGCTTCGCGGCGAGGACCGCCGACAGCCCGACCGCACCGTCGCCGACCACGACGACGGTCTTGCCCGGGCCGACCCCGGCCGACACCGCGGCGTGGTGCCCGGTGGAGAACACGTCGGACAGGGTCAGGAGCGACGGCACGAGGTCCTCGTCGACCGGCCCGGGCACGACGACGAGGCTGGCGGCGGCGTCCGGCACACGGACGTACTCGGCCTGGGCGCCGCCCAGCGGGTGGCCGTAGGCGTCCGGCGTGACACCGAACGTGGAGCCGTGGTCGCAGCCGCTCGTCATGCCGTGCGCGCAGGCCTGGCAGGTGCCGTCGTTGGTCGTGAACGGTGCGATGACGAAGTCGCCGACGCGCACGTCGGTCACGTCGTCGCCGACCTGGTCGACGACGCCGACGAACTCGTGACCGATCGCCCGCGGTTCCTTCGTGTCGCGGACACCCCGGTAGGGCCAGAGGTCCGAGCCGCAGACGCACGCGGCGACGACACGTACGACGGCGTCGGACGGGGTGAGGATCGTGGGGGCATCGCGCTCTTCGACACGGATGTCGCGGGGGGCGTGGATCACTGTTGCACGCACGGGTGTGCCTTCCGTCGGGATGATGGGGGACCGGCCGGTCGACGTTGTCCGGACGCCCGTCGACAGTACGCTCGTGCGGGTGGACGAGGACCGGTACGGCAGTGACGTGCTCTCGGGCGACTGGCGCTCGCGGGGTGTGCAAAAGGTGCGGCAGGTGCCGCTCGAGCGTGACATGGTGCTCGAGGACCCGGACTCCGGGTGGGCTGGCGCCGTGGTCGGCCTCGAAGCCGGCAACGTCTCGCTCGAGGACTGGAAGGGTCGCGTCCGCGCCTTCCCCTTCGTCGGTCAGTTCCTGCTCGAGGGTGAACTGGTCACCCTGACGCGTCCACAGGCACCGGTCGGTCGGTCCGCCGCGGCCGCGCCGCCGGCTCGTTCCACCGCCGGCACCGCCACGGCCGGGAGGCCCGGAGCGGCCCCGGCGGTCCGGCATGCCTCCGACGGTGGCCGCCTCCGCACCGCGTCCGGGTCGTTCGCCGTCGAGCAGCAGCGCGCCCGGGTGGCCCTGCCGAGCCGGATCATGGTCGAGGGCAAGCACGACGCCGAACTCGTCGAGAAGGTGTGGGGCGCGGACCTCCGCGTCGAGGGGGTCGTCGTCGAGGAGCTGTCCGGCGTCGACAACCTGGCCGACGTGCTGGACGACTTCCGCCCGACCCGGGAGCGCCGGGTCGGCGTCCTCGTGGACCACCTCGTGCCGGGCTCGAAGGAGTCCCGTTCCGCCGATGCCGTGATGCGCGGGAAGTGGGGCGCACACGTGCTCGTCGTCGGACACCCGTTCGTCGACGTCTGGCAGTCGGTGAAGCCGGCACGTGTCGGACTGCAGGCCTGGCCGACGATCCCACGGTCGATCGAGTGGAAGGCCGGCATCTGCCAGGCACTCGGGTGGCCGCACGCCGAGCAGGCCGACATCGCCCGGGCGTGGCAGCGGATCCTGGGGCAGGTGCGGACCTTCGCCGACCTCGAACCACAGCTGCTCGGTCGGGTCGAGGAGCTGATCGACTTCGTGACCGAGCCGGTCTGACGGTCGCGCACCGGGCCTCCCGTCGCGCCTCGGGGCGGATCCCGGGCGCGCCGCCTACGCTTGCAGGATGGACGGCATCGACGGACGCGTGCGGAACGCCGTCGACGTCTGGCTGCGCTGGCTGCCCCGGTGGCAGATCGGGACGGCCCGTCCACGCACCCGCATCTGCCGACGCTGCACGGGCTCGCCGATCGCCGCCGCGGCGGGGTTCGGGCCGGACGTTCCGCACCCGGTGCAGCACGCGCTGATCGGTCGGATGTCCGCCATCGTCGAGGACGCGGTCGACGACCACACGGCGAAGAACCTGCCGCTGCTGCAGCGTGAACTCGAGCGGGCCGCAGCACGCAAGCGACGCTCGGGGTACCAACCCGCCGACGGGTTGTCGCCGGAGTTCCAGGGCCTGGACGTGGACCCGCAGCCCGAGCCGGGCGAGCCGTTCCTGTTCACCCTCGGCGAGCTGGCGGGCACCGGGGCGAGCGAACAGGAGCCGCGCGAGCCGCTGTCGGACGAGGCGAAGGCCGCACTCCGCCACGAGATCGAGCTGTCCGACGAGTGCGCGCGGTCGACCGGCACAGCCGTGTGCCTGGCGCTGCTGGACCACCGGGAGCGCATCGCCGAGGCCGTCGAGCGTCTCGTCGAACCGCAGATCGCCGCGCTGGTGTCGGACATGTTCCGCGGGTTCGACGGCCCGGACGAGGGCCCGCGGGGCGGCCTCTTCTAGCCGACAGCCCGCGCGTCGCCGCCCGCCGGGCGCCTGCCCGACCGGAGGCGGACCACGAGTCGGGCGAGGAGCCGCCAGCCGACCAGGAACACACCGAGCACGATCGTCGCCACGACGAGGAACGAGATCGGCAGTGGGTTGCCGTCGACCACGCCCTGCCCGGTCGCGACCCGGATCGCCATCCCGACGAACACCGTCAGGATCCACGCCACGACACCGGTCGGCCAGATCGCGAGCGGGCGCGACCACGCCCCGGAGGTCACGTACGCGATCGCCCACCCCGCCAGGAACGGGTACGCGGTCGTCCACAGGCCGAGCGGCGCGAACGCCTCGCCGTGCGAACTGCGTCCGATGACGGCGAACGCGACGATGAGCACGACGTCGACGACCGCCGCGAGCCAACCCCAGGTACGAGTCTCCACGGCGCCATCCTCTCAGGCCCCGACCACATGGCCACCGGCCGCGTGGCCCCCGGCTGTTCACCGCCGCGTCACGTGGTGTTCGGGCCGCGCTCCCACGATGGGACGGTGACGACGCTCGAGACCCCGGCACCGACGACGACCGGGAGGCCCGGCCTCCGTCCGCCCCGGATCGTCGCCTCGCGTGGAGCCCCGGGTGTCCGCCGCGAGAACACGCTGCCGGCCGTCGCCGTCGCCGAGGCCCTCGGTGCTGACCTCGTCGCGGTCGACGTCCGGGTCACCGCCGACGGGGTCGCCGTGCTGCTGCACGACGAGACCCTCGGCCGGATGTGGGGCGACGGCCGCCGGGTCTCCGCGACGCCGTGGTGCGACGTCGCACGGCTGGGCAACGGGCTCGACCGCATCCCACGCCTCGACGCCGTGCTCGAGCGCCTCGAGGGGTGCTCCGCTGCACTGGTGGTCGGGCTCACGGACCCGGCCGATGCCGCGGCCGCGGTGCGCACCGTGGCGGGAGCAGGCACGGGCTTGGACGACGCCGTGCGGGTGGCCTGGCGCGGGACGCTGGTTGCGATGCAGGCCGTCCGGGCGCTGCTGCCCGAGGCCGACGTCTGGATGCCCTGGGACACCCTCCGAGCGCCGACGGCCGCCGACGTGCAGGAGCTCGGGCCCTCGACACTCGACCTCGACGTCGCCTTCCTCACGCCCGCCACCGTCCGCGCGGCACACGCCCTCGGGCTGTGCGTCGCGGTGTGGACCGTCGACGACCCGGAGCCGACCCGCTGGGCGACCCGGCTCGGCGCGGACCTGGTCCTCACCGAGGACGTCGCCACGGTGCACGCCGTCCTGGCCGCCGCCGAGCGGGACGGCTGGTCGCGGCCGGTGCGGGAGCCCGGCGAGGCCGAGGTCGCCGGCCGCGCCCAGACCCTGGCACACCGGATCGCGCACGAGGTCATCGCCTTCACCCGCGAACACCGCGTCGACCCGGACGCCGGAGACACCGGAGCGCAGGTCACGGCACTGGACCGGTCGATCGAGCAGCACGTCCGCGGTCGCGTCCGGGCGGCGTTCCCCGAGCACGGCTTCGTCGGCGAGGAGTACGGCGTCGCCCCCGGGGACAAGCACCGGTGGTACCTGGACCCCGTCGACGGCAGCCGGAACCTGGCGAACGGCGTGCCGTGGACGAGCACCTCGCTGTGCCTGACCCGGTCCGGGCGCCCCCTGGTCGGCGTCGTCGTGGACCCCTGGCGCGGCGAGGTCCTGGAAGCCCGCCGCGGCCGGGGAGCGACCGAACGCGACCGGGTGCTTCGCCTCGACGACGCCCCGCGCGCCCTCGCCGGCGCCGTGGTCGGGACCGAGCTCGACGGTGCCCACCCGTGGCCCGGCTTCGGTGTGTTCGTCGACGCGCTCGCCGCCCGGTCCTGCTCCGTGCGCGTCCCCGGCTCAGGCACCCTGACGATCGCCCAGGTCGCCGCCGGCCGGGGGATCGGGGCGTGCATGCCGGCGTTCGACCCGGTCGACCACGGTGCCGCCGTGCTCCTCGTGCACGAAGCCGGCGGGGTCGTGCTGACCCTCGACGGGCCGGTGCAGGACTTCCCGCCCGCCGGTGTGCCGTTCCTGGCGGCGCACCCGGGCGCGGCCGACGAGCTGTTCGCGGTCTGGACCGCAGCGGTCACCGGGGCCGGGCCGACGTCCTGACGGTGGACGGGCCTCCCGGACGGGAGGCGCACGGCGGCTTCTGAGCGCACGCACAGTCAGACCCGGCCGACGGTGCCTAGCGTGGGCGCCAGTGGGCACGGTGCCCGCGACGAAGGAGCACACCATGGGATTCCTCGACCGTCTGCTCGGCCGCGAGGAGCGTCCGGAGCAGCCACGACGCGGGACCGGTGGTGCACCGCAGCCGGGCTACCAGTACGGCCAGCAGTCGTACCAGCAGGCACCGGCCGCACCGTACGGGGCAGCCACGCCGTCCGGTGTACCCGACCGGTCAGGACCCAGCCAGCAGCCCGGGGGCGAGGACCAGCGCGCCGTCGAGCGGTACCGCTACCTGCTCCGCACCGCGCCGCCGGAGCGGATCGAGGAGGTGCACGCCGAGGCGTTCGCCACCCTGACGCCCGAGCAGCGACGGATGGTCTACGACGAGTTCACCCGCACCGCTCCGGCCGGCGAGGCCCCACGTGGCGACGATCCTCGCTCGCTCGCCCAGAGTGCGACCCGGTCCGAGCTCCGGCAGCCCGGGTACATGGAGCGCTCGCTCGGTGGCATCGGTGGCGGCGGCATGGGTGGTGGCTTCGGCGGACGGCAGGGCTCGGGCTTCGGCAGCATGCTCGGCGCCTCGCTACTCGGCACCGTCGGCGGCTACGTGATCGGTTCCGCCCTGATGAGCGCCTTCCTCCCGGACCCCGGGTCGTTCGACGGTGGAACCGATGCGAGTGGTGCGGATGACGGCGGTTCGGGGGACACTGGTGACGGATCCGGCGACGGCGGTGCGGCCGACGGCGGCGGGTACGACAACGCCTCCTGGGGCGACGGTGGTTCCGACTTCGGCGGCATGTCCGACGGCGGGTTCGACCAGGGCTCCAGCGACTTCGGTGGTGGCTTCGACGTCTGAGTGACGTCCGTCGCTCCCGCCGCCCGGTCGACCGGGTCCGCGTGTCCGGTCGGCCCCGAGGGACGCAGCCGGTCACGAAGGAGCGACATGGCCATCATCGAGGCCTCCGGCCTCACCAAGACCTACCGATCCAAGTCGGGGCCCGTGCACGCACTGGCGGGCCTCGACCTCTCGGTGCCCGAGGGCACCGTCACCGCACTGCTCGGCCCGAACGGGGCCGGGAAGACCACCACCGTGAAGGTCCTCACGACCCTCGTCGAACCGGACGCCGGGTCGGCGTCCGTCGCCGGCATGGACGTCGTCGCCGACCCGCAGGGCACCCGCCGCGCGATCGGCGTCTCCGGGCAGTACGCCGCCGTCGACGAGAACCTCACCGGGTTCGAGAACCTCGAGATGATCGGGCGGCTCTACCACCTGGGCCGACGAGCAGCGCGCGACCGGGCACGCGAGCTCATCGACGTGTTCGGGCTCTCCGAAGCGGGCGACCGCCCCGTCAAGGGGTTCTCCGGCGGCATGCGCCGTCGGATCGACCTCGCCGGGGCGCTCGTGATGAACCCGCGCGTGCTGTTCCTGGACGAGCCGACGACGGGCCTCGACCCGCGCAGCCGCCTCGCGCTCTGGGGCATCATCGAGGACCTCGTCGCCGGCGGAGCCACGGTGCTCCTCACCACGCAGTACCTCGAGGAGGCCGACCAGCTCGCCGACGACATCGCCGTCATCGACGACGGCCGGGTCATCGCCGAGGGCACCTCGGACGAGCTCAAGGCCCAGGTCGGCGGACACCGCGTCGTCGTCACCCTCGTGGACGCCGCCGACGGGGACGCCACAACCACCGTCCTCCGGCGGCACGGCAGCGGGGAGGTCGAGACGAGCGGCGACGGTCGCACCCGGGCCGTCACCGTCGACGCCGGGCCCGCGGCGCTGCAACGGGTCCTCGCCGACCTCGGCGCCGCCGGCATCGCGCTGCACGACGCCGGGATGCGCCGCCCGACGCTGGACGACGTGTTCCTCCGTCTCACCGGACACGCCGCCACGGACGACCAGGACGGCGGTGGGGGCGGACGTGTGGACGGGACGGCGGCGACCGGTCCGTCGGGCGGGGAGCGGGCCTCCCGACAGGAGCTGGTGCCATGACCACCACCACGACCGGCACCGGCAACGCGCTCGGGCGGCAGCTGCCCGTCGTCGTCACCGCCCCGCTCGCCGTCTGGTTCGAGGACGGCTGGACGGTGACGAAGCGCAACCTGATCAAGATCAAGCGGTCGCCGGACATGCTCGTGTTCGCCGTGCTGCAGCCGATCATGTTCGTCCTGCTGTTCAGCCAGGTCTACGGCGGCGCCATCAGCGTGCAGGGGACCGACTACACGCAGTTCCTGATGGCGGGGATCTTCGCGCAGACCGTCGTCTTCGGCGCCACGTTCTCCGGATCGGCCATGGCGCAGGACCTCAAGGAAGGACTCATCGACCGGTTCCGGACCCTGCCGATGTCGGCCTCGGCCGTGCTCGTCGGACGGACGAACTCCGACCTCGTGCTCAACGGCATCTCGATGGTGATCATGATGGCCACCGGGCTGGCGGTCGGTTGGCGGGTGGGATCGTCACCGGTGGAGTTCGTCGGCGGGCTCGCACTGCTCCTGCTGTTCAGCTACGCGTTCAGCTGGGTGATGGCCCTGCTCGGCATGAGCGTCAAGACGCCCGAGGTGATCAACAACGCCTCGTTCATGATCCTGTTCCCGCTCACGTTCATCTCCAACGCCTTCGTGCCCAGCGAGACGATGCCGCTCGTGCTCCGGGTGTTCGCGGAGTGGAACCCGGTCTCCTCGCTCGTGCAGGCGGCGCGCGAGCTGTTCGGCAACGCCGGGTCGGCGCCGGTGCCGGAGATCTGGACCATGCAGCACCCGATCACGACGGTGTTGATCGGGATCGCGGTGATGCTCGCGGTGTTCGTGCCGTGGGCGGTGAACAAGTACACGAGGATCAGCAGCAAGTAGGAGCGGGCTGCCGGCGTGTGGTGCCGGTCGGCGGTTCGGCGGTCGCTAGTCGTGCAGGATGGCGTCGCGCACCTTACGGCGCAGGACCTTGCCGATCATCGAGCGGGGCAGGTCCTCGACCACCACCACCCGCCGCGGCACCTTGTACGCGGCGAGGTGGTCGCGGGACCAGGCCCGGAGCGCATCCCCGTCGAACGTCGCCGGGTCGGTCGGGATCACCGCGGCGACGACCTGCTCGTTGCCGCCCTGCGTGATGCCGACGACCGCGACCTCCTTGACGCTGGGGTGCTTGAGGAGCGTGTCCTCCACCTCGGAGGGTGCGACGTTGAACCCACCGGTGATGATGAGCTCCTTGAGCCGGTCGACGATGCGCACGAACCCGTCCGCGTCGATCGCCACGATGTCGCCCGTCCGGAACCAGCCGTCGGAGGTGAAGACCTCGTCGGTGGCCTCGGCCTTGCCCCAGTAGCCGCCGAAGACCTGCGGGCCGCGGACCTGCAGCTCACCGGACTCGTCGGTGCCGAGCACCCGGGACTCGTCGTCGGGGTCCACCACCCGGCACTCGGTCGACGGCAGCGGCAGGCCGATCGCGCCCAGACGTCGTGCGTCCGACACCGGGTTCGCCATCAGCACGGGAGAGCACTCGGACAGGCCGTAGCCCTCCACCAGGAAGCCGCCGGTGCGGGCCTCCCAGGGCTCGATGACGTCCTGCGACAGCGGCATCGCGCCGGAGATGCCGATGTCGATGCCCGCCAGCGACACCTTCGCCGAGTCGGCGGCGTGCTGCAGCCGGGCGTAGATCGGCGGTACGGCCGGCAGGAACGTCGGCGGACGCTTCTTGATCGCCTTGAGGACCAACGCAGGGTCGAACGCCGGGAACAGGACGAGCCTCCCGGCGATGCTCATCGCGAACGTGAGGCACAGTGTCAGGCCGTACGCGTGGAACATCGGCAGCACCGCGTGCACGACGCTGCCGTCACCCGCGCTGATCTGGGGGATCCAGGCCCGGGCCTGCGCGGCGTTCGCCAGCAGGTTCCGGTGCGTCAGGACCGCGCCCTTCGGGGTGCCGGTCGTGCCGGAGGTGTACTGGATGAGCGCGACGTCGTCGGTCTCCGGCCGCGGGTGCCGCTTCGACAGCTTCCGGGCCGACACCAGGTCGTCCCACCGCGTGGTTCCGGACACCGAGGTCGTGAGCTTCGCGCGGGACTCGCGGGCCTTCGCCACCGGCAACGACAGTGCCAGGCGCGTGCTGCGCGGCATCGCCCGGGTGAGGTCCACCGAGACGATCGCGTCGAGCGCGACGTCCTTCGGGAAGTCCTGCAGCGTCGCCACCGACTTGTCCCACGCGATCGCGACCTTCGCGCCGTGGTCCTCGAACTGGTGGCGCAGCTCCCGCGGTGTGTACAACGGGTTGTGCTCCACGACGATGCCGCCGAGCCGGAGCACCGCGTAGAACGCCACGACGTGCTGCGGACAGTTCGGCAGCACCAGCGCCACCCGGTCGCCCTTCGTCACGCCGAGCTTGCGCAGCCCGTTCGCTGCACGGGCGATCTGCTCCTCGAGCTGGGCGTACGTGGTCTCCCGCGTGAAGAACTCCAGCGCGACCGCCTTCGGGAAGCGCCGTGCCGACTGCTCCACGAGATCCGGCAGGGATCCCGCCATCGGTTCGATGTCGTGCGGCACCCCTGACGCGTAGGAGGCAAGCCAGGGACGAGGCGTGTCGATGCTCACGTCGTCCAACCTAGCGGGCGGACCCGAGGGGTTGTCAGACGAGGGCGGTGCGCGCGTCGGCAGCGGAGCGTGCCGGGGTTGCCGGGGGTGCCGGGAGTGCCACGGGTGCCGCGGGTGCCTTGGACGTTGCTCGGGGCGTTGCTCGGGACGGTCATCGGCGCAGACGCGGTTTCCGGCGAGTGTCCGGTGCGCTGTCAGGGGGCCGACGGACCATGACGGCATGTCGTTCGTCACCGATGCGTTCCGCACCCGTCTGCAGGCCACGTTCACGGGCAACACCCACGGCAGCCCGGAATGGGTGGACGAGCTCGAGAAGGGAACCGACGCCGGCTTCTTCGGCCCCGGCTCCGCCACCTGGTCCGTGCACGGCGGCAACCAGACCATCGTCGCCGGCGTCCGGGCGCTCCTCGTCCAGGCCCTGCACCCCGGGGCGCTCGCCGGGGTCGCGGACCACTCCCGGTACAAGGAAGACCCGTTCGGCCGGCTCGCGGGCACCATCCGCTGGATCTACACCGTCACCCACGGCGACACCGCCACCGCCACCTCCGGCAGCGAATGGGTGCTCCGGCTCCACGAGCGGGTGCGCGGCCTGTACGTCGACGGTCACGGTATCGGACGGCCGTACACGGCGAACGACCCGGATCTCGCCCGCTGGGTGCACCTCGCGTTCACCGACGCGTTCCTCCGCACCGCCCAGCGCTGGGGCGAGCCGATCCCCGGTGGTGCCGACGCCTACGTCCGCGAGTGGGCCGTCGCCGGACGCCTGATGCGCGTGCACGACGCCCCCGAGACCGAGGTCGAACTCCGCGCGCAGATGGACGGCTACCTCGACCGCGGCGAGCTCGCCGTCACACCCCGGACCCGTGAAGTCCTGCGGTTCATCAAGAACCCGCCCCTCGCCGCGATGCTCCGACCCGGTTACCGAGCGATCTACCAGGGCGCGGTGTCGACCCTCGACCCGCGACACCGGGCGCTGCTCGGGATCCGGGCACCCATGATCGGTCCGATCGAGCTGCCCGTCGACCGGGCGACCGGGCTGGTCCTCGACGGCATCACCGGCGTGCTGGGCAACCAGACGGGCAGCGAGCGGGCGGCGATGCGGCGCATCGAGCGGCTCGAGCGTGAGGCCGCGGATGCGAGGTCGGGGGAGCGCGGGCTCGGCGCAGCCTGAGCTGTCTCTTATACACAT
>NZ_QKSD01000001.1 GCF_003234085.1 Curtobacterium sp. MCPF17_052 | reverse complement strand
CCCCACTTCCGCGCCGCGGTGCCGCCCGCTACCGTTCTCGACGAGGGTGTCGATGACCGGGACGGCAGCGGTGGACGGGGCAACGGGCCGGGGCCTCGACGGGCGCGCGCGGTCGACACCGAGACCGACCGTGGTCCTGCGACCGGACGCTCGAGGGGCGCCGGCGCGGCCACGATCGCCGGCTCGGTCGATGGCACTGCGGCGTGTCGGCCCATGCCGGCGAGCGTAGCCCCTCGCCGTGTCGTCGTGGCAGCAGGGCGGTTCCGGCGCGGCGGTGTGTCAGTCCGCCTGGCCGCCGGACCCGCGGACGGTCAGCTGCCAGGCGCTGTCCGCCGTGCTGTCACCGCCACCGAACCCGACGCGGTCGACGTCGTGCCGCCACTTCGCCGGGACCCGGAGGCGCTGCGGCCGTCCGCCGCACTGCATCGGCTCCGCGCCGTACGTCACCGTGGAGCCGTGGGACTCGAGCTCGACCTCGGTTGACATCGTGCCGTCACCGAAGCACGAGAGCTCCAGCGCGTCGATCTCCACCGGCCCCGCGAACGTCGACGCGACGGAACCGTGCGCGTGCTCCTCGGTCTGCCCCGCGCTGATCTCGGCGCTGAGCACGACGAGCACGTCGTCGTCGCCCTGCACGGCAGCCTTGCTCGAGGCACTCCAGCGTCCGACCGCCGCGGGGTCGAACGGCTCCTGCGTGCAGCCGCCGAGCACCAGCACGGCGACGAGGGGTGCGATGGCGGCGATCGCGGTGGTCCAGCGCATGGTGCGTCCCCTCGTCTGCGGCGGCGGGAGACCCGTCCACGCCTGCGCGACGTCCCCCGTCGAGAACGGTAGCGGGCGGCACCGCGGCGCGGAAGTGGGGCGGGACGGGGTGACGGATCAGGAGCCACCCCGTCCCGCGGACGCCCGGCCAGGGACCGGGGCGTGACGCTGACGGTAGCACTCAGACGCCATCGGCACACTGCTCGGAATCAGTGTCGCCGCAGAACGAACGGCCTGCGTCGACGGCGTGCTCCTGGCACAATGGGGGTGCCCCGGGGCCGGATCAGGGTCCTGGGAAGAGAGGGCGGGGGCCTCACCAACCTCCGCCCTCTGCACCCTCCGGGCGGAGGCGGCGGTGGCAGCACGCTCAGCGCATCAGCGTCCGGCGCGGCGTCTCTCCGTAGGTCTGTCGGTAGAGCGCCGTGAACCGTCCGGCGTTGCTGAAACCCCAGTCGGCCGAGATGCTCGTGACGGTGTCGCCCCGCGTCGGGTCGCCGGCGATCAGGTCCGCCCGGGCACCGTCGACCCGCGCCAGCCGGACGTACTCCATCGGCGTCTGCCCGCGCTCCCGGCGGAAGGCCAGGGACAGCCCACGGGTCGACAGGCGCGCGGCAGCGGCGATGTCCTGCACCGTGATCGGCTCGCGGCGGTGTTCGTCGACCCAGGCGGTCGCACGGCGGACGGCGGCACTCTCCTCCGCACCGCCCCGGGGTTCGGTGACGAGTCCGAAGGCGGAGATGGCGCTCACGACCACGAACCGCGTCGCCTGCGCGCGCAGCAGCTCGTTGCCGTAGACCTCCGGGGTCTCGAGCACCTGCTGCCGGTACTCCTGCACGGTCCGCCGCCACAGCCAGTGCCGGGCAGCGTCGACCGGACGCACGGCACCTTCCGCCAGGCACACGTCCTCGTCGTCCCAGATCTCGCCGGCGACCCGGCGGAGCACCTGGGCGGAGAACGAGCAGGTCGATGCGTAGGCGTGGTCGATGACGAAATCGAGCTCCTGGTCCGGGGGCATCACGAACGCCTCCCCTTCGCCGATCACGTGCTCGGCTCCCCACGGGTTGAACGCGTAGGCACCGGAGTGCACCTGGACGAACATGACCTCGTCGGTGGAGTCGACGGCGACGCGCACCTCCGTGTCCCACTCGACGTCGGCGACGGTGACCGGGTCGCCGACGATCACGTGCTGCCGGTGCGACAGTGCCCGCGTGGTGGGCGCGATGCGGTACCCGAACCCCGTGCTGATCGCTGCGGTGAGTTCGTCGGCATTCGTCGTCTCCGCGTCGAGGAACGAAGGACTGCTCATGGGGAGGGGTCTACCACACGTCCCCGCCGGATGGCGGGCACGGATCATCCGCGCAACGAGTCCCGACGGATCCGTCCCCTGCGAACCGCCTGGCCGGCGCTACGCTGCCGCCACCCCAACCAGCGCGGCCGTCGTCGTCCGCCCGGTGACAGCGACGTCACCCGGCCCGACGCGGACCGCACGTCTGCAAGGAAGCAGGTCACGGTGATCCCCCTCTCCCCATCGCCCCTCGGACGGGCACGAACCCGCAGGCGCGTCATCGGCGCGACCGTCGCGGTGAGCGCGGCCGCACTCGGCGTCCTCGCCACGACCCAGACCGCGGTCGCGGCACCACCGGTCCCGCCCACGACCGACCTCGGCCAGAACGTGCTCGTCTTCTCTCCGGACATGCCGCAGGCCGACATCCAGGCGAAGGTCGACGCCGTCTACGAGCAGCAGGTCGACAACGAGATGGGCACGGCTCGGTACGCGCTGCTGTTCAAGCCGGGCACCTACGGTTCGGCGACGAACCCGCTCGACATCCGGGTCGGGTACTACACGGAGGTCGACGGCCTCGGCCAGGACCCGAGCGGCGTGACCATCAACGGCGGTGTCACGGCCACCGGACGCAACGGCAGCGGTTCCCTCGACACCTTCTGGCGGTCGGTGTCGAACCTGACGATCCACGTGGTCCCGACGGCCGACGCCTGCCACACCGGCAACGAGATGTGGGCCGTCTCGCAGGCTGCGCCGATGCGTCGTGTGGACGTGAAGGACTACACGTCCTTCATGCCGTACTGCGAGGACCCGAACTACGCCAGTGGCGGCTTCGTCGCCGACTCGAAGCTCGAGGGCGGCGCGCTGAACGGGTCGCAGCAGCAGTTCTACGTCCGCAACACCGACCTCGGTGCCGGATGGTCGAACGGCGTCTGGAACCAGGTGTTCTCCGGCGACCTGAACGCCCCGGCCCAGTCCTTCCCGGTGCCGCCGTACACGACGCTGACAGCGACGCCGGTCTCCCGCGAGAAGCCGTACCTCTACGTCGACGACCACGGGGCGTACCGCGTGTTCGTGCCGAGCGCCGCGACGAACTCCGTCGGACCGAGCTGGGCGGACGGGCACACGCCCGGCCGGTCGCTGCCCCTCAGTGACTTCTTCGTCGCGCACCCCACGGACTCGGTGACGACGATCAACGCCGCCCTCGCGAAGGGCAAGAACCTGCTCGTCACGCCGGGCGTCTACGACGTCGCGAAGAGCATCGCCGTGAAGCGCGCCGACATCGTCGTGCTGGGGCTCGGCCTGGCCACGCTCACCGCTCAGAACGGCGCCGTCCCGATGGTCGTCGGCGACGTGCCCGGTGTCGACATCGCCGGCCTGACCTTCGACGCCGGCACCGTCAACTCGCCGACGCTGCTGAAGATCGGCAGCGGCCACCACAAGGTCGACCGGAACCCGGCCACCGCCGGCAGCGCCGCCGATCCGACCGCCCTGCAGGACGTGTTCTTCCGCATCGGCGGTCCGCACGTCGGCAAGGCCACGACGAGCCTCGAGGTCAACAGCAGCCACACGATCCTCGACGACATCTGGGCCTGGCGCGCCGACCACGGCGTCGCCGGATCCGTCGGCTGGACCGTCAACACGGCCGACACCGGAGTCGTCGTGAACGGTGACGACGTCACCGCCACCGGCCTGTTCGTCGAGCACTACCAGAAGTACAACGTGATCTGGAACGGCGAGCGCGGGCGGACCGTGTTCTTCCAGAACGAGCTGCCCTACGACGCACCGGACCAGGCATCGTGGCGGCACCAAAAGGTCAACGGCTGGGCGGCGTACAAGGTCTCGGACAAGGTCAAGACGCACGAAGCCTGGGGTCTCGGCAGCTACATCTTCACCAACGTGAACCCGACGCTCCACGCGACGCAGTCGTTCGAGGTCCCGGACCGTCCGGGCGTGGTCATGCACGACATGACCACCGTCGCGCTCAACACGAATGCGGGGACCATCGACCACGTCGTCAACGGGCAGGGATCGGCGGCGACGGGCGCGGTGTCCGGGCAGCCGCAGACCGTGACGCGGTACTCGAACAAGGTGGTGCAGTAGCGGACGCGCGCTGACCCGACCGTGTGAGCCGAGCCTCCCGTCCGTCACGATGACGGGCGGGAGGCTCGGCTCGTCTCCGTCTCGCGGCAACCGCCCGTCCGGCCGTGCAGAACCCGGAGCCATCCCGCTGAGCAGGAGCTCGGCTGCGTCGCGCAGAACGAGCGACTCCGTCCTCGCTTTTTGCACACAATGCGCACGCATCTGCGCGTTGTGTGCAACTCTTGTCGTACCGGGCCGGAACGACCCGGAACGAAACGATGGAGTTGCGTATGTCCGTTCCGATCAAGGCCGCCATCGAGAAGGTCCCCGGCGGCATGATGCTCGTCCCGCTCCTCGTGGGTGCCGTCCTCGCGACGGTCGCCCCGGGAACCGCGGACTTCTTCGGCTCCTTCACGGGAGGCCTCCTCACCGGGAGCACGCCGATCCTGGCCGTCTTCTACGTCTGCATGGGCGCGAGCATCGACCTCCGCGCGACGCCCTACATCCTCAAGAAGGGCGGGGCGCTCTTCGGCTCGAAGGTGCTGCTCGCCGTCGTCATCGGCGTGGTCGCCGGGCAGTTCATGTCCGAGCTCCCCATCCAGGGCGGCTTCCTCGCCGGCCTGTCCGTCCTGGCCCTCGTCGCCGCGTTCAGCGACACGAACGGCGGCCTGTACATGGCGCTGATGGGCCAGTACGGCAAGCCCAAGGACGTCGCGGCGTACTCGATCATGACGATCGAGTCCGGCCCGTTCCTCACCATGCTCATCCTCGGCGTCGCCGGCCTCTCCGCGTTCCCGTGGCAGGCACTCGTCGGCGCGTTGATCCCCCTGGTGCTCGGCATGGTCCTCGGCTCGCTCGACCCGGCGATGCGCAAGTTCCTGTCGTCGGCGTCGCCGGTGCTCATCTTCTTCTTCGGCCTGGCGCTCGGCTTCGGCATCAGCCTGCAGACCGTCCTCAGCGCCGGCCTCGTCGGCGTCCTGCTCGGCCTGGTCGTGCTGTTCCTCAGCGGTGCTGTGCTGTTCCTCGCCGACCGCTTCACCGGCGGCACCGGCCTCGGCGGACTCGCCGCGTCGTCGACCGCCGGCAACGCGGCGGCGGTACCGATGCTCGTGGCCGCCGCGAACCCGGCGTACAAGGAGGCCGCGGGTCCCGCGACCGTCCTCGTCTCCGCCGCCATCGTGGTGACGTCGATCGGCACCCCGCTCATCGTCGCCTGGTACGCCCGTCGCCTCGCCGCGAAGAAGACCGGTGGGGACACGTCCGGCGTCGCGGCCGTCGCCGTCGATCGGGCCGCCTCGTGAGCGACGCCGCAGCCACCCTGACGATCGTCGCCGACGACCTGACCGGTGCCGCTGACGCCGCGGCCGGGTACGGCGCGATCCGCACCAGCGCGGTCGTCCTCGGCCCGGAGGTCCCCTGGCCTGCCGCTGACGTGCTCGCGGTCGACACCGAGAGCCGGTACCTGTCCGGCCAGGAGGCCGCCTCGCTCGTCGGCTCCGTCGTCCGCCGCTCGGTGGACCTCGGTCGGCCGGTCTTCAAGAAGATCGACTCCCTGCTCCGCGGCAACGTCGGCGCCGAGGTCGCGGCAGCACTCGATGCCGTCTCCGGACCGGAGCGCGCCCTGGCGGTCGTCGCACCGGCCTTCCCCGGCACCGGCCGCACCACCGTCGGAGGCGTCGTCCACGTCGGTGGCGCGCCCAACATCGACGGCGACCACGCCGGTGACGTGGCCGCATCGCTCACCGCAGCGGGCCTCCAGGCCGGGAGGCTCAGCCCCGCTCCGACGGACAGCCCTGCGGACATCGCGGCCCAGCTGGACCGCCTGCACGCCGACGGCGTCGACGCGGTCGTCCTCGACGCGGTCACCGACGCCGACCTCGAGACGATCGCCCGGGCCTCCCGGCTGGTCACCGGCCCCGTCCTCGTGACCGGCTCCGGCGGACTCGCCGCGCACATGCTGTCGCTCGCAGACAGTGGGGCGACACCGACGGCACCGCTGGCGCCGGTCGACCGCGTCCTCGTCGTCGTCGGGAGCTACTCCGGACCCGCTCGATCGCAGATCGACGAACTCGTCCGGCGCGGTGCCGAGCACGTCGAGTTGCGGCACCGCGACGACGGTGAGCAGGCGGCGACGGACCAGATCGCCCGTTCCGTCTCGGACGTCGTCCTCACCCCCGACCTGGGCGTGCCGGTCGACAAGGACAACGCCCTCGACGTCGCCGCGGCCCTCGCGGCGACCGTCACCCGGAGCGCCGACCGCTTCGGGGCCCTCGTCCTGACCGGCGGGGAGACCGCCCGAGCCGTCCTGGACGCGCTCGGCATCGACACCGTCCGCGTGCACGGCACCGTCGAACCCGGCGTCGTCCTCAGCAGCCACCCCGACCACCGGCCGGTCCTCGTGACGAAGGCGGGGGCGTTCGGCGACGCCGGCACCCTCGCCCGCACCGTCCGGGCCCTCCGACAGCAGAACACAGAGCAGTAAGGAAGAACAATGAAGCCGATCATCGCGATCACGATGGGTGACGCCGCCGGCGTCGGACCCGAGATCATCGCCAAGGCGATGGCTGACCAGGCGACCCGGTCGCTGGCGACGATGTTCGTCATCGGCGACCTGCGCCGCCTGCAGCTCGCCATGGACGTCGTCTCGAGCACGCTGACCCTCAACCGCATCAGCGACCCGTCCGAGGTGACCGAGGACCCGACCACCATCGACGTCCTCGACATCCCGTGCATCCCCGAGGACCTGGCCTGGGGTGAGCTCTCGGCCGAGGCCGGACACGGCGCCTTCCTGTTCATCGAGAAGGCCGTCGAGCTCGCCATGGCCGGCAAGATCGACGCCATCTGCACCGGTCCGCTCAACAAGGCCGCGCTGCACATGGGCGGGCACCAGTACCCCGGCCACACCGAGATGCTCGCCGAACTCGCGGGGATCGACGAGGTCTCGATGATGCTCACCGCGCCGAACATGCGCGTCATCCACGTCACCACGCACCTGGGCCTCGTCGACGCCGTCGCCGCGATCGACGGCGACCGGGTCTACCGAACCATCACGCGCGGCAACGACCTGCTCGTCCGCTCGGGCAACGAGCGTCCGCGCATCGCCGTCGCGGCCATCAACCCGCACGGTGGCGAGAACGGTCTGTTCGGCAACGACGAGGAGGCCCAGAAGATCCAGCCCGGTGTCGACCGCGCCCGCGCCGAGGGCCTCGACGTCATCGGTCCGCTGCCCGCCGACACCCTCTTCATGCTCGCCAGCCGTGGCGACTACGACCTGGTCGTCGCCCAGTACCATGACCAGGGCCACATCCCGGTGAAGGTGCTCGGGCTGAAGAACGGTGTGAACGTCACCGTCGGCCTGCCGTTCGTCCGGACCTCGGTCGACCACGGAACGGCGTTCGACATCGCCGGGAAGGACATCGTGGACCACGAACCGCTGCTCGAAGCGCTCCGTCAGGCCGCCGACCTCTCCCCGGAGCGCGAAGGCTGACGTGAACGCCCGCGACCGTCGGCGCGAGATCAGCCGCCTGCTGCAGGAGAAGCCCGTCACCGTCGACGAGCTCGCAGCGGTGTTCTCGGTCTCCGCGTCGACGATCCGGCGGGACCTCGACACGATGACGCGGGACGGCGCCATCGTCCGGACCTACGGCGGCGCCCAGACCATCGGCGGCCCGGAGCGGAGCCTGCGGGAGCGCGAGGCGATCGCGATCGAGCAGAAGGCCGCCATCGGACGGCTCGCGAGCACGTTCGTCCCAGCCGGAGCAGTCGCGGTGCTGGACGCCGGGACAACCGTCGGAGCCCTCGCGCGGAACCTCGTGTACCGCGAGGGCATCACCGTCGTGACCACCGGGCTGACGACCACCAACGCGCTCGAGCACAGCACGGGCGTCGAGCTCATCGTCGTCGGCGGACGGCTGCGGCACATCAGCTCGGGGTTCGTCGGCCCCTTCGCCGAGCGGATCATGGCGGACGTCTCCGCCGACGTGGCGTTCCTCAGTGCCGACGGGGTCTCGGCGGAGTTCGGGCTCTGCGAGGAGACGCCGGAGCAGGCATCACTCAAACGCGTGATGGTCGAGCGGGCGCGGGAGTTGTACGTGCTGGCGGACTCGACGAAGCTCGGTGTCGCGTCGTCGCACTGGTGGACGCGGGTCGAACGGCCGTGGTCGCTCGTCACCGACGACGGGGCGACGGAGGAGCAGTTGGCACCGTTCCGGGCATCGGGGTTCGTGACGGTGTGCGTGGCTGCAACCGAGACCCGGGCGCCGACGGGTACCTCCTGACGGAACTCGGGCAGGAAGGCCATCGGGAGAATGGGACGATCGCCGACACGAGATCCATCGACTTCGCAGACCTGGAACCCCAGGACGCCGCTGAGTGGCTGCGGTTCACGATCGCATCCCACGAGGCGCGGTTGACGGAGTTGGCCGATTGGATGAGCCGGGACTCCGGCCCCGTGGCGCGGGCAGACGCGAGCTGGTCGAGCCTGCAGACGGTCTGGAGCTGGGCTGTCGACTTCACTGGACGTCTTGGCTCCGCGCAGTACGACGATAAGATCCGGCCGCCGAGCCGCGCCACGGCATTCGGTCTTCCATTGCCCGCAAGACCGATCGCGGCCGTGGCCGAGGACCTCGTGCACTACGTCTTCGAGGTGCTCCGCTGCGAAGACGACTCCACCCGCTGGGCCCTGTACCCATCCTCCCCAGGCGGCCGAGTCGTCGACGTTCACCACCAGGAAACCGGGATCCAGATCGGCGATCACTGGATCCCACTGGAAGGCAACCTCCCGAGCATGCTCCGGCAAGCGCTCGAGGGTCTAGCCACCGCATTCGCACCCACCGGCCTCCAGCATCTCCTGACGTCTCTACTCCCCGACTTGGCAACCCGACAGTGGGCCGCCGGCTCCGAGTCCGTCCTCCAGCCTCGTGTCGGCAGAGCGCGCATCGAACCCGTCGTCCCGAACCTCGAGGACAGGAGAGCTCCGCGCCGACCAGAGCTCGAGCGAGACAACGACTTCACCCTCCTCGCCCCGGGCGCGAGTGACTTCAACCTGATGGCCGGCCCCGGCCTCCCGGCGCAGGACGTCCTGACGCTCCTCCAGCCCTACGGACTCGAGATCGGAATCGACCTCACGGAGATGGACGGCGACTTCCAGGGCGGCAGCCTCGGCTGGCTGTTCTCCCGCGGACTGGCACTCGAAGCCTGGGCACGGAACGGGCGCATCCACGCTCTCCGGAACCTGCCGCTGCAGGTCACAAGAGCCGAGATCCGCGACTGCCGGCGTGCGGTCGACGCATTCGCGACCGTCCACGGAGGATCGACGATCGACGACTGACCGCGCGCCGACCGTGACGGCGTTGTCTGCGATCTCGTCGCAGGGCGGGCGGGTGACGCCGTCGTCGGTGATCTCTCATGAAAAGTTTGAGTAGCCCCGGGGCTTGCGGATCTGAGTGACCATCGGAGAGACACGAACCTCAAAGCTAGACGGCCGGTCGGTGCGATCGTGATGGGCGTGATATTCGTCCTGATCGGCGTCCTCGAAATGATTTGGATGGGCGATGATGCGAAGTTGTTCATCGCCGCGATGTTCATCATTCCCGGAGCGCTGTTCATCATCCACGGAATAGCCACTCGAATGAGTGGCGACAAGGGCGCGTGAGGTCGGCGTTGACAAAGCCCCGTACCGGTCTGCGGCCTGCAACAATGGCGAAGCAGATCGACACGACGCCCCGATAGGTACAACGGTCGGTCACCGCCGGGCGACCGACCGCTGTCGTGTGATTGCTTCAGGCGCTATGCCGAGGATCGACCGCAACCGGCGAAAAGCGACCTCGATGCGGGGCGCGGGCCCTTGTGGCATCGAGGTAGCACCTCTAGGCCTGACATAAGGATGAGTATCGGCTCCAGACCCTGTCACCGTCGGTTACTGCGAAACGCGAGCGGGGGGAGGGGAGGCAGGGTTCCGATAGGGGATCGGCCAGTGAGGCACCACTCAGCGGCGGCGACTCCTGATGATGGCGCTGACGACGATCGCAGCAGCCAGTACGGCGACGATCGCCGTCGGGATTGGTTCAAATCCCACCCCAGTAAACGCAGCAACCACGGTGTCCTCTCGTCGAGCGCGTAAGTGAGCGCTCGGCTCGAGGGTACCGGAATGCCTTTGGCCCTTCTCGTTAGCCAATCGGTCACCGTACGCCTAGTGCGTCGCCTTCTTCGAGGCTGTGCGGATCGACGCCAAGAGAGCCCTCTCAAATTGAGACGGCACTGCGTCGGGAGCAGCGAGCCCTCCGCGCCGAGCGGCCAAAATCACAACCTCCGCCCGACCGTCTTCCGCGCGGCGAAACCCGAGGGTGATGACCTCGGCACGGGGGATCAGGACGCCCGAGCGTTGAGTGATGACCGCAGTGCTGCCATCAATGTCGGTAATCGAGGACCGTGGTATCCCTGCCACTGCGGACCGGATGAGGGCGGGCACGTGCTCCAGTGCCGCATCGACAAGCACAGTGCCACGAGGTTTATCTGCCACGTGCGCCAGCCAAGCACGGCGTCCCGGTAGCCGATCGGCTGTCGAGACAGCTCGGTGGCCCGGGCAGACGTGCAGTTCTAGCGAAGTCGTCATGCTTCGAGGCGAGCCAGGATCCTGCGTACTTCCCGGCCGACCGATTGCGTCACTCGCTTCGGGTCCCCGTAGCCGCCGTGGACCGAGAGGTCGAGCCGGTCCGACTGTGCCCTGAGGTCATCCGTCACCGCACGGTCTGTTCGCGCCAAGAGCGGGATCAGAGTCTCGATCGTCGACAGCAGGTCTGCTGCGACCACCGGCTCGGTCTCTGCGCGGAGCGCCAGTGCCCAGAGGAAGGCGGCGCTGTCGAGCTCGAAGTGCTGAGTGGTCACAGCGAAGGATCGCAGGAACGAAGACACCGATACAACCGACCAAGTCGGTCAAGAGGACTGTTCCGACATCCTTGGCCTCAGCCAGGTTCTGCTGTCTCAATAGCCGATCGTCAAACGGGGCAACGCTGCGTCTCGGAACGAACGACGGCGGCTCGTGCCGGAGCTGCCAGCCATCAGACCCGCAGGAGCTCGAGGACGCCAAGTACGGCGAGAACGACGCCGGCGATGCACCCAACGAGCCCGACCAGCGTCACCGACTGCGCGTACGCGCGAAGGTTCCCCTCCGCGCCGAACCGGTCGATGGCTGATGCTGCTAGCAGTGTCGCTGCCAGCGCCACGGGGACCGTGGCGATCCACGTGAGGCCGAGACTCCATCCGGCTGCTGTGACGTCGGCGGGACGAGCGTGGAGGAGGCCCCGGCCACGCTCAGCGCTGACGTCGTACGCAGCATCAATCGGGGAGGTGTGGACGTGGGCAAGGACGCATGCGAGCATCTGTGCGGCCAGGAGGACAAGCGCGAGGGTCGGCAGGATCCATGCCAACGTCACGCGGTTGTGCAGGACCGGTGTCTCCGTTTGCTCCACGGGCAGAGCCTAGGCGCCGGGATGAGCGCAGTCGTCCGATCACCGATCGTCTACGGGACGCTGACTCCGGCTTAACTCTGACGCCTTGACGGAAAAGTAAGTATCAGGGGCCTCTATGGCGTGTAGCCGCCGTCATTGGGGGTGAGGAGGACCCCACCGTTGAACTGCAGTGCCAAGGCAAGGCCGATACCAGACGTGACGAGAACCGCAACGGCTGCAATTGCCCAGCTCGCGCCTCGCTCGTCTCGTTCGCGCGGCGCAATCGATCGCAGAATGACGAGTCCGAGCAGGTGTGCGAGCACAAGCGGTACGACGCCGAACGTCACGAAGAGACCGTCGGTCGAGGTGTCGCCGGGCGGCGCTTTGGCTGACTCCGTCACCTGCTCCGTGGAAGCCAGAGTGAGCCAGATCCAGGCCGCGCACATGATCGGCGCACCCAGCACAGTGAGCGGCCAGAACGCGACCACTCTGGCCTTGCGTTGCCGGCCGCTGAGCCGTGTCCCCACCGCGTCGTCCATCCCCTGATGCTAGGTCTCCGACCGGGTGTGGGTTCCGGCCAGGAGCGGTCAGACGGGAGCGGTGTGTCGTAAGCCGATCGGCTATCGGACGTGGAGCGAAGCCGTCAGAGTTGCCCATAAGCAGTCCAGACGTAGATGAGGATTCTGTCGTCTGCCGTTCCGGCGAAGAGGTTCGTCCCGTCGGACTCCAAGCCGGTGATACTGGTTGCTCCTTCTTCGCGGAGTGCTGCACGCGCCTTGTCCTCGGGAGCTGCGGGCGTGGCGTTGTCGAGCGTGGGGACTCGGCTTCCTTGGGGGAGCCGAAGAACCGCGGAAACGCTTTGCACCCCGAAGCCGCCTTGACCTCCGGGGTCAGCGTCCGAACGGACTACTCGCGTTCCCGCGGGGAACCGCACATCCGTGTACTGCTCGATCGTCGCAAGGGGCGAGACGTCGCAGGCGTCTTCGCTGACTCGGCAGATGCCGCGGTCCGGTGCAGCCGTCACCCAGGAGAGCACCGCGAACACGAATCCGACGATGAGCGCTGCCACAACGGCGAGCACGCCCGCGAGCTGCACCAACAGACGAATGCTTGTCGCGGCTGCTTGTTCTTCGCGCATCGTTTCAGGGCTGAATCTCGAAGCGAGCGGGAACCAATCGCCGTCAGTCATGGTAGTTGACGTAGACGAGTAGCATCCTTTGTCCGTCTCGGCGCCCGGTGAGCACGATCATGCCATCGCCGTTCGTATCGATACGGATGCGTGTGACGCCTGCAGCTCTGAGTTGCTGCTCGTACGGCGAGGCGTCGGCCTGCCCGTCCCAGTCCAAGCCGAGACCGTACCCGACCACCTGCACGGCGCCTTGCGGCGGGAGTTGCAGGACGGCGCTCACGAACGCCGGCCGGAAGCCGACGACGCCCGGGATCCTCGCCATCGACTGCTCTGTCCGCGTCCCGGGTGGGAACTGCAGGCCGCTGTACCGCTCGATGGTGCTCATCGGCACGCTCCGGCACGTATCTGACAACACGAAACAGGTCCCAAGTTCCCCGCGCGGGTTGAGCACTCGATACCCGCCGAAAGCCACCGCAACCAGCAGCAGTGCCACGAGCGCGGCCACGACACCCCGCCGGAGGGGGGACCTCGGGAACGAAGCATCGCGCATGGTCCCACCATGCGCGATGCTCGCTTGTCTCCGCGTCCTACGGAAGTCGGAACATGTTCGGCTTCGGAAGGAACGCCCACCTGCGGAGGGTGACCAACCGCCGTACGCGGCGGCCGTCGTGGGTTGAGCAGCCGCAGACTGTCTTGACGCCGCGGTCGTACCGGCCCGTGTGGCAGGGTGACGGGAGCAGCAGGGAGGCGTACATGCGCAAGCGGATGTGGACGATCGGAGTCACGGCGCTTGCGACAACAATGGTGCTTCTCGGCTTCTACGGCGTGAAGCACGTCGTTGCACGGGAAACGATGTTCGGCATCTGCAACTCGGTCACCGACCAATGCCACGACGTACCAGTAGAGACGCTCGAGTTAGTTGCTGGGCTGCGGTGGGACGGCGCCTCAGCGAAAGTCCTGGAGTCCTCCGCATCTACGTCTCATGGGTTGCTGGGCAGCCCCGAGATCGTCAGCGGGGTCCTCGAACTGCACAACGTCGGCGACGGCGCCAGCCTCGGCAACGGGGCGTCTTACCCGGCACCCCAGCCCGGGCAGAAGCTCAGCACAGATGAGGGAGAACGCGTTCTCCGGCGTCTCGGCGCGACCGACGTGAAGACGCTGCGGCAACGGGACCAGCTAGTGGTGTTGCGTGGCGAGACGAAAACCACGTCTCTCGTCTACGTGTACAGCTTGCTCTCGCGGTAGCTCGTCGGAGCAAGAAACCTCACAAGCCTTCGTCGTGGAGCATGACGAACGCTGCCTGGGCTTCGAGGTTCGTCGGGGCTGAGGACGACCGGTAAGTACGCGGACCCGAACCGCGGGATGGGTGGATCACGCTGACCGAGAACGGCTGACCGACCTCGCATGCGAGAGCTTGTGGGATCGTTCATCCTCACGCTCATAGCCGTGCCGGACGTCTCCACGTACGGGGTCAAGGTAAGAGAGTGCAGAGCTCGCCTTCACGCAATCTGACATAACAGATTATCGGCACATGAGCTCGACCGTGATGCGCCTCGTGAGCCGTCGGTCCGCTCCTTTGGGGACAACTTGAATCTCGTACTGCTCCGAAAGGAGTCCTCAAAGGTTATGGCCGGAGGGGTCGAGCCGCGCCCGTTGCCGGCGCGTGGGATTGGCTCGAGGCGTCGCGATCTGAGCTCCGCCGACTGGCGCTTTAGCGGCTGATCGGAGCCAGCCGCTGCAGCTGAGTGACGTGGCCCGGCTCGAGCTCGTCGAGGCTCGTGACCCCGAGCAGACGCATAGTCCGCTCGATCTGCTCGGACAGGATCTGGATCATCCGATCGACACCGGCCTCGCCGCCCGCCATCAGCCCGTAGAGGTAAGCCCGACCGACCATCGTGAACCGTGCGCCGAGGGCGACCGCGGCGACGATGTCCGCGCCCGACATGATGCCGGTGTCGAGGTGCACCTCGGTGTCGTTCCCAACCTCCTTGACCACCTCGGGGAGCAGGTGGAACGGGACGGGCGCGCGGTCGAGCTGGCGGCCGCCGTGGTTCGACAGCGTGATGCCGTCGACGCCCATCGACGCGAGGCGCTTCGCGTCCGCGAGGGACTGCACGCCCTTCACGACGACCTTGCCCGGCCACTGGTCGCGGATCCACGCGAGGTCCTCGTAGGTCACGGTCGGGTCGAACATGTGGTCGAGGAGCTCCCCGACCGTCCCGGACCACCGGTCAAGGGACGCGAACGCGAGCGGCTCGGTAGTGAGGAAGTCGAACCACCACCAGGGACGCGGGATCGCGTTCACGACCGTCTTGACGCCGAGCTGCGGCGGGATCGAGAAGCCGTTCCGCTTGTCGCGCAGACGAGCGCCGGCGACGGGGACGTCGACGGTGACGAGGAGCGTGTCGAAGCCGGCCCTCGCCGCGCGGTCGACGAGTGCCATCGACTTGTCGCGGTCCTTCCACATGTACAGCTGGAACCAGTTCCGCCCGTGCGGGTTGGCGTCGCGGACGTCCTCGATCGCGGTGGTACCCATCGTCGACAGGGAGAACGGGATGCCGGCCCGCCCGGCGGCGCGGGCGCCGGCCCGCTCCCCCTCGGTCTGCATCATCCGGGTGAAGCCGGTCGGTGCGATCCCGAACGGCATCGCGGTCGGCGCCCCGAGGACGTCGCGGGCCGTCGACACCTGCGACACGTCGCGGAGGATCGCGGGCGTGAACTCGATGTCCTCGAACGCCTGGCGTGCCCGTGACAGGGAGATCTCGGCCTCAGCGGCACCCTCGGTGTAGTCGAACGCCGCCTTCGGGGTGCGCCGCGCGGCAATGCGGCGGAGGTCCCAGATGGTCAGCGCGGCGTCGAGCCGCCGACGGCGTGCGTTGACGTCCGGCTTCTTGAACTGCATGAGCGGTGCGAGGTCGCGGATGCTCGGCATCTGGCGCTGCATGCGGACGCGGGCGTCCGATGCGGCGCCGGTCGATGCCGCCGGGGCTCCGGTCGCGGGGTCGACGCGGTGCTGGTCGTCGGTGGTTGTCATGCGTGGCTCCTGACGGTGGTGCGGTGGGGTCGGGCGTCCGAGCCCGGAGCGGGGGTGTACCGGACGGGTTCGACGGTGCGGGCGACGAGGACGCGGAGCGCCTCGAGTGACGCTCCGCCGAGTCCGGCCAATCTGCGGGCGCGCGCCTGGACGAGCACGTTGCCGAGCGCGGTCGCCTCGACCGGTCCGGCGAGCACGGGCAGGCCGGTGCGATCGGCGGTGAGCTGGCAGAGCAGGCGGTTCTGCGAGCCACCGCCGACGACGTGCACGACGCGGACGTCCTTGCCGGTAACGTCGACGACGGTGCGGAGCGTCTCGGCGTAGGCGACCGCGAGCGACTCGAGAATCGACCGCACCAGCTCCGCACGACCGGCCGGCACCGGCAGCCCGTGCCCCGCGCACCAGGCCGCGATGCGGGCCGGCATGTCCCCCGGCGCGGTGAAGACGTCGTCGGCGACGTCGAAGACGGCGACCGGGGCGGTGACGGCCGCGGCGGAGGCGAGGAGGGCCTCCAGGTCGATGCGCTCGCCCGTGCGCTCCCAGGAGCGGACGCTCTCGGAAAGCAACCACAGTCCGGACACGTTCTTGAGGAACCGGACCCGCCCGTCGACGCCGCCCTCGTTCGTGCAGTTCGCCGCGCGCGCCGCGTCGGTCACGACGGGTGCGTCGAGCTCGACCCCGACGAGCGACCAGGTGCCGGAGGAGATGTAAGCGAAGTCCGGCTCGGCGGCGGGGACCGCGACCACGGCGGACGCGGTGTCGTGCGAGCCGACGAGAGTGAGCGGCGTCGACGGCGGAGCGCCCAGGGCGTCGGCGACCGCGGGCAGGAGTTCACCGACCTCGTCGCCGGGCGTGCCGAGATCCGGGAGCAGACCCGCCGGCAGCCCGAGGGACCAGCGCAGGTCGTCCGACCACCTGCCGGTCGTGACGTCGAGCAACCCCGTCGTCGAGGCGTTCGTGCGCTCCGCCACCTGCACGCCGGTCAACCAGTAACCGAACAGGTCCGGCATGAGCAGGACGCGGTCGCCCGGCTGCAAGAGTCCGTCGCGGAGGTCCGCGTGGAGCTGGAACACCGTGTTGAACGGCAGGTGTTGCAGGCCGTTCCGCCGGAAGAGCTCTGGCTTGCCCGACCGTCGGAGCATCGACCGCACCGCCGCCTCGTTCCGCTCGTCGCGGTAGTGGTACGGCTGGTGGGTCAGGCGGCCCGCACGGACGATGCCGTGGTCGACCGCCCACGAGTCGATGCCGATGCTGACGACGTCGCGGTGCCGGGCGAAGGCGTCCCGGAGGCCCGCCCGCAGCTGTCGGTGGAGCTCGAGCGCGTCCCAGTGCAGGGCCTCGCGGTCGCCCTCCCACACCGACACGGGACCGTTCGGGAACCGAGCGACATGCTCCATCCGCACGCCGTCCTCGTCGACGTGCCCGACGATGACCCGGCCGCTGGTTGCACCGAGGTCGACCGCGGCGACGCTGCCGCTGGTGTGCATCGCGCTACCTCAGGAAGGCTGCGGCGACACCGGCGTCCACCGGCACGTGCAGACCCGTGGTGTGGGAGAAGTCCGCGGTGCAGATGGCGTACACGGCGTTGGCGACGTTCTCGGGCACGACCTCGCGCTTGAGGATGGTGCGCTGCGCGTAGAACTTCCCGAGGTCCTGCTCGTCCACGCCGTACGTCGCCGCCCGGTTCGCACCCCACCCCGAGGCGAAGATGCCCGACCCGCGGACGACGCCGTCGGGGTTGATGCCGTTGACCCGGATCCCGTGCTCGCCGAGCTCGGCCGCGAGGAGCCGGACCTGGTGTGCCTGGTCGGCCTTCGTCGCGGAGTACGCGATGTTGTTCGGCCCGGCGAAGACGGAGTTCTTCGAGGAGATGTAGACGATGTCGCCGCCGAGGCCTTGCTCGATGAGGACCTTCGCCGCCGCCTTGGAGACGAGGAACGAGCCCTTCGCCATGACGTCGTGCTGCAGGTCCCAGTCCTGCTCGGTGGTCTCGAGCAGGCTCTTGCTCAGCGAGAGCCCGGCGTTGTTGACGACGAGGTCGAGGCCGCCGAAGTGCAGCAGCGTCTCCTGGATCGCCTGGTCGATGGCGTCCGCGCTCGTGACGTTCGCGACGACGCCGATGGCCTGGTCCGGGCCGCCGATCTCGGCGGCCGCGTCCTGCGCCTTGGCGAGGTCGAGGTCGGCGATGACGACGGCGGCGCCCTCAGCGGCGAGGCGCTTCGCGATCGCCTTGCCGATCCCGCTCGCCGCACCGGTGACCAGCGCGATGCGGGTCGCGAGCTGCTTGGGCTTTGGCATGCGTTGGAGCTTCGCCTCTTCGAGCGACCAGTACTCGATGCGGAACTTCTCGGCCTCGTCGATCGGGGCGTACGTGCTGAGTGCCTCGGCACCGCGCATGACGTTGATCGCGTTGACGTAGAACTCGCCCGCGACCCGGGCGGTTTGGGCGTCCTTGCCGTACGAGAACATGCCGACGCCCGGAACGAGCACGATGAGCGGGTCCGCCCCGCGGATCGCCGGGGAGCCTGCGTTGGCGTGACGGTCGTAGTACGCCTGGTAGTCCGCACGATAGGTCTCGTGGAGCTCGTGGAGGCGTGCGATCTGGTCCTCGACGCTCGCCGACGCGGGCAGGTCCAGCATGAGCGGCTTCACCTTCGTGCGGAGGAAGTGGTCGGGGCAGCTCGTGCCGAGCGCCGCGAGTGCCGGCGCCTTCTGGGCCGCGAGGAAGTCGAGCACGACGTCGCTGTCGGTGAAGCGGCCGACAACCGGCTTGTCGTGCCCGGCGATGCCGCGGATCGTCGGTGCGAGGGCCGCGGCCCGGGCACGACGCTCGTCGTCGGGCAGTGCGGCGTACCCGTCGCGGACGGCACCGAAGGGCTGCGCTGCTCCGTGCTCACGGACGTACGCCTCGGCGGTGTCGATGATCCAGCGCGAGTTCGCCTCGGCCTCGCCGCTGGTGTCCCCCCACGCGGTGATGCCGTGCCCGCCGAGGATCGCGCCGACCGCATCGGGGTGCTGCTCCTTGATCGCCGCGATGTCGAGGCCGAGCTGGAAGCCCGGGCGACGCCAGGGCACCCAGATGGCCTTATTGCCGAAGATCCGCTCGGTCAGCTCGGGACCATCGGCGGCGGTCGCGATTGCGATGCCGGCGTCGGGGTGCAGGTGGTCCACGTGTGCGGCGTCGACGAGGGCGTGCATCGCGGTGTCGATCGACGGTGCAGCGCCGCCCTTGCCGAACAGGGTGTGGTCGAAGGCGGCGACCATCTCGTCCTCACGCTCGACGCCCGGGTATACGTCCCGCAACGCGCGTACCCGGTCCACCCGGAGGACCGCGAGGCCCTCCGAGGTTAGGGTGCCGAGGTCTCCGCCGGACCCCTTCACCCAAAGCAGGTCGACCGGCTCGCCCGTCACCGGGTCGGTGTCGGTGCCCTTCGCGGACGTGTTCCCGCCCGCGTAGTTCGTGATCCGCGGGTCGGCGCCGAGCGCGTTCGAGCGCGCGATGAGCGCGCTGACCGTCTCGTCTGCCGTGGTGTGCTGCGTTGCGGGGTCCACCCGTGCCTCCAGGCTGGTCATGCTCGTTCGTTCCTCGTCGCGGTTCCCGGGGCGCCGCTCAGGCGCCCCATCCCGCCTGCACGCCGCCGACGCGCTCCTCGGCGATCCGCTGCTGGTAGCCGGAGTCGAGGTAGGCGCGCATCGGGTCCGCGGGCAGACCGCGGGACTCGCGCCAGGCGGCCAGGTCGGGACGGACGTCGGTCTGGAACGCGTCCATGAAGACGGCGTTCGCGGCGAGGACGTCGTGAGCCTCCTGCGAGGCTGTGAGCGCGACGCGATCGAGGAGCAGCGCGCGGGCCGTCATCTCCTGCACGTTGAGCACCGAGCGGATCTGCCCGGGGATCTTGTCCTCGACGTTGTGGCACTGGTCGAGCATGAAGGCCACGTCCGGGTCGTCGTACCCGCCGCCGCGGATGACCTCGACGAGGATCCGGAACAGCTGGAACGGGTCGGCCGCCCCGACGATGAGGTCGTCGTCCGCGTAGAAGCGCGAGTTGAAGTCGAAGCTGCCGAGCTTGCCGAGGCGGAGGAGCTGCATGACGATGAACTCGATGTTCGTCCCCGGCGCGTGGTGGCCCGTGTCGAGGCACACCATCGCCTTCGGGCCGAGCGCGCTCGTCTGCACGTAGCTCGTCCCCCAGTCCGGCACGTCGGTGTGGTAGAACGCCGGCTCGAATAACTTGTACTCGAGCACGAGCCGCTGGTCGTCCCCGAGGCGGTCGTAGATCGTCGACAGGCTCTCGTGCAGGTGGTCCTGGCGCTCCCGCATGTCGGCCTGGCCCGGGTAGTTCGACCCCTCCGCCAGCCAGACCTTGAGGTCACGGCTGCCGGTCTCGTCCATCACGTCGATGCAGCGGAGGTGGTGCTCGATCGCCTTGCGGCGGACGGCGGCGTCCGTGTGCGTCAGCGCACCGAACTTGTAGTCGTCGTCCTGGAAGGTGTTCGAGTTCACAGTCCCGAGCCGGACACCGTGCTCCTCGGCGTGCCGCTTCAGGTCGGCGAAGTCGTCGACGAGGTCCCACGGGATGTGCAGCGCCACCGTCGGCGCGAGGCCCGTGTACCGGTGCACCTGCGCCGCGTCCGCGACCTTCTCGTACGGATCCCGCGGGGTGCCCGGCGTGGTGAACACCTTGAAGCGGGTGCCGGAGTTGCCGAACGCCCAGCTTGGGAGTTCGATCTGCTGGCGGGCGAGTTGGCCGGCGATGCCGGCGAACGTCGGGGTCGATGTCATGTTGTCGCTTCCTTGTGACTTGAATCGTTTCATAACGTACGCCGGGTCGCCCCCGGTGCGCAAGGCCACGACGCGCCGCGACGTGCTGGCCACCCAGACGCTGCGCCGGTCGCGCCGGCAGCAGCGCGCTTGCTAGGGCTGGCGCACCGAGCTCTGCCGGACGACGAGCTCGGGCGTGAACTCGACCTGTTCGAGCGCGCCGCGGCGGCCGTGCTCGACCTGGTCGAGGAGGAGCTCGATCGCGCGCCGTCCGAGGTCGCGGGCGGGCTGGCGGACCGAGCTGAGGGGGACGACCGCGGCCTCGGCGAACGCGATGTCGTCGTAGCCGACGAGGGCGATGTCGTCGGGGACGGCCACAGACCCGCGCATGACGAACGCCTGCTCGAGTCCCACCGCGAGGAGGTCGTTGGCTGCGAACACCGCGTCCGGGCGGTCGGCTGCGGGACGACGGGCGATCTGCTCGCCGATCCGTCGCCCCTCGAGCACCGACAGTGACGCGGTGGGCAGCACCTCGATCGTCGCACCCGCGACCGCCGCAGCCGCCACGGCACCGGCATGGCGGTCCGCCACCTGCCGGATGCCGAACGGACCGCCGACGTAGGCGATGCGTCGTCTGCCGATGGCCACGAGGTGCTCGACCGCGACGCTGCCGCCCGCGACGTCGTCGACGGAGACCGAGGCGAACTCGCCGTCGCTCGCGCGACGGTCCACGAGGACGATGGCGGTGCCCTGGTCCCGAAGCCGGGCGAGACGGCTCAGGTCGTCGCCGGCGGGTGACACCAGCAACCCGGCGACCCTCCGCTCCTCGAACAGGTCCACGTACGTGCGCTCACGGTCGGCGGACTCGTCGGAGTTGCCGATCAGCACTGCGAAGTGACGTGCGAGCGCTGCGTCCTCGGCGCCACGGGCGAGGTCCGTGAAGAACGGGTTCCCGCCGTCGAGGACGATCAACCCGACCGTCGAACTGCGGCCCGCCCGGAGTTGCCGCGCGGAGTCGTTGCGGACGAAGCCGAGTTCCTCAATCGCGAACCTGACGCGTTCAACCGTGTCCGGGGCGACCTTCTCGGGGTGGTTCAACACGTTGGAGACGGTGCCGATCGACACGCCCGCCCGCTCGCCGACCTCCCGGATGCTCACTGCCACCTGGTCATCCTGACACTGAACGCCTCCCGCTGGGCGGCGACCGCGCCCCTCACGCTCCTTCGTCCGGCGCATCCGGGTCGGGATGCGCGTGCGGGTCGATGCGCACCGGACGCGCGGGGTCGCCCTCCGGCGCCCGGAACGGGACGGCGAAGGAGTGCGTCCCCGGCCCGACGAGCTGCTCGGTCCAGCCCGCAACCGGCAGCCGGACGATGCCGCGTGCTCCGGGCGGGATGGTCACCGCGACCTGCAGGAGGCCGGCTCCCCGCGTCCAGGAGACTTCGGCCTCACCGAACGGCGTCAGGTGCCGAGCGCTCGCGCGTTCCAGCCCGCCCCCCGGCCGTGGTTCGACGAGGATGCTCCGGTACCCGGGTTCCCCGGGCGCGAGCCCGGCGACGCGACGGTGGAGGAAGTCCACCACGGCCCCGAGCGCGTAGTGGTTGAACGAGGTCATCTCCCCGGGGTTGACCCGGCCGTCCGGCAGGAGACTGTCCCAGCGCTCCCAGATCGTCGTCGCCCCCATGGTCACCGGGAACAACCACGACGGGAAGCGCTCCTGCAGCAGCAGGTCGTAGGCCGTGTCGACCGCACCGGCCAGGACGAGGGCGTCGCAGATGATCGGGGTCCCGACGAATCCCGTCTGGATCCGATGGTTCGTGAACCGGACCAACTCGACGAGACGCTCACCCGCTCTCCTCCGCTGCTCGTCGCTCTCGAGCAGGTCGAAGACTAGGGCGAGTGAGAGCGCCGTCGGGGTGTCGCTCACCAAACGTCCCGATGCCGTCGTGTACTCGGTCCGGAACGCCGCGCGGGCCTTCGCTGCGATGGCCGCGTAGCGGGTCAGGTCGTCGGTCCTGCCCAGGACGGTAGCTGCCCTGGAGAGGAGATCGGCGGACCGGACGAAGTAGGCGGTCGCGACGAGGTCACTGTCGGTGCGAGCGTCGCCGGGGTGGTCAGGCGGCGCCGTTGGGTCGAGCCAGTCCCCCAGCTGGAAGTCGCCGCGCCACAGGCCCGTCCCCGCGCTCCGCCGTTCCACGTACTCGACCCAGCCGACCATGCTGTCGTACTGGTCAGCGAGGATGCTCGCGTCCCCGCTCCGCTCGTAGAGCGTCCACGGCACGATCACGGCGGCGTCGCCCCATGCGGCCGCGGGCGCCTCCGGGAAGCCACACGGGATCCACGGCACGAAGTTCGGGACCGCCCCGTCGGCGTTCTGCTCGGCGGAGAGGTCGCGCAACCAGCTCCGAAGCAGCGGCCCGGATGCGTAGAGGAACGCGGCAGCCGGCGCGAACACCTCGATGTCGCCCGTCCACCCGAGACGCTCGTCCCGCTGAGGGCAGTCGGTCGGCAGGTCGAGGAAGTTCCCGCGCATGCCCCACACGGTGTTCTCGTGCAGCCGGTTGAGCAGCTCGTGCGAGGAGTTGAACCAGCCGGTCCGCTCCATCTCGGTGTGCAGGACCTCGGCCGTCACGCTCAGGTCGTCGAGGTCCCCCTCCCAACCCGCCAGTTCCGCGTACCGGAAGCCGTGGTACGTGAACCTCGGGGCCCACTCCTCCACATCGGTGCCGGCGAAGACGTAGTGGTCGACGCTCGGCGCGGCCCGGAGCGGCCGGACCGCGAGTTCGCCGTCCTCCAGGACCTCCGCGTGGTGCAGCGAGACGCTCGATCCCCGCTCGCCGGCGAGCCGGAAGCGGAGGCGGCCGGCGATGTTCTGGCCGAAGTCGAAGCGGACACGCCCGTCGGCCCGTTCCTCCACGGCGACCGGCCCGAGCGTCTCGGTGACGGTGACCGGCCCCGCCGTCGCCGGCTCGAGGGTGGCCGGGAAGTGGTCGAGCGGCAGTGTCTGCGGCACGGCCCAGGCGCTGCAGTCGAACCCGGGACTGCTCCAGCCGTCCTGCAGCAAGCGAGCGTCATGGCGCTCACCGTCGTACAGCGCGGTCGCCGTCACCGGCGCTGGGCACCAGCGCCAGTCGAGCGGGACCACGACCACGTCACCCTGCGTGTCCGTCACCTCGAGCTGCGCGAGGATGCCCGCGTCGGACCCGTAGTTGTCCCAGAGCCCACCGTTGAAACCCAGCCGACCGCGGTACCAGCCATCCGCGAGCCAGACGCCGATCGTGTTCGCGCCGGGGCGTGTGACCGCGTCGAGGTCGGTCGTCTGGTAGCGGATGCGGTGTTCGAAGCTCGACCAGCCGGGCGCCATCACTTCGCCGGTCGGCTGTCGGCCGTTCACCTCCAGCTCGTACGCCCCGTGGGCGGTCGAGTACAGGCGGACGCGGCTGGGGCCGTCGCCGGGGAGGTCGAAGTCAGCGCGCAGGAGCACGGCGGGTCGCCCGCCGACATCCGGGACGTCGGCGTCGAGCGAGGCCACGACGAAGTCGACGCGCCAGTCCTCGCGGCGCAGCAGCGGTGCCTCGACGGTCACCCCCTCGCTCCACGCGGACACCTCGCCCGTCTCCGACTGCACGCGGACCTGCACGACAGCGGTCTCTCGTGATCCGAGGGGCACGTCGGGCCAGTCGACGAGGAGGGACTCTGCGCCCCGGACGAGACCGGTGCTCCGCTCCGGGCGGTCCCCGCGCAGGATCCGGATCTCGTACCCGGTCTGCTCCTCGCTGCCGGGCGTCAGGGTCCACGTGATCGGCGGCGACGCTTCGCCGAGCGCCCGGCCGGGAGCCTGCCGTCCGACGTGCACGCCTCCGATCGAGATGCCCGGTGACGTCATCCCTTCACGCTCCCCGCGGCGAGGCCCTTCATGACCCGCTGATTCAAGAACACGTAGAGGATCAAGATGATGAACACGTTGATGCAGATGGCGGCGAACGTCGGCCCGTACTGGACGACACCGAACTGCCCGGTGAAGTTCAGGAGCCCCACCTGCACCGTGCGGAGGTTCTCGTCCGTGGTGAAGGTCAGGGCGATGAGCAGGTCGTTCCACATGAAGAAGAACTGCACGAGCGCGATCGTGAACACGGCGTTCCGCATCATCGGGAAGCCGATGGAGATGAAGGACCGGATGATGCTCGCGCCGTCGAGGGTGGACGCCTCGAAGACCTCACGCGGGACCGATCGGAAGTACGTCGCCATCATGAAAACGGTGAGCGGCAGGGCCGTCGCCGTGTAGGTGATGATGAGCGGCCACAGGCTCGAAGAGAGTCCGATCTTGAAGTAAACCGTGAACAGGGGCAGCAGGATCATCTGTCCGGGGATGAGGATCCCGACTAGGAAGAGCAGCAGGACGCGGCCCCGCCCCTTCCAGACCATCACCTCGAGTGCGAAGCCCGCGGCGGTCCCGATCGCAATCGTGATGAGCAACGCGGGGACCACGGCGAGCACCGAGTTGCGCAAGTAGAGCGCGACCGAGGACCAGGCGTCGGTGTAGTTGCTGAAGTTCAGCCAGTTGCGCGGGAGGGACCAGGTCGGGTCGTTGAGGAACTCGTCCTGGGTCTTCAGCGAGCCGAGGAAGAGCCAGACCAGCGGGTAGACGAAGACCACGAGCAGGACCGCGACAATCAGGTACACCGGGAGGCGCTTGAGGTGCCGGACTGCTCGGCTCCGCATCGGGCGCCGACCGCGGGCCGAGGCGGGTCGGGTGGTCGGCCGTTCGAGTGTGGCGGTCATGATCAGTCCTTGACAGCGTCGGAGCGGGTGCCGCGGAGGATGAACGCGGTCACGATGAGGCACATGATGGTCAGCAGCAGGGCGACGGTCGCCCCGTACCCGTACTGCCCTCCGGCGAAGGACGTGCTGTACATGTACAGCGTCAGCGGTGTCGTCGAGGTGCCCGGGCCTCCACCGGTGAGCGCGTAGATGGAGTCGAACACCTTGAGCGTGCCGTTGATGCTGAAGATCAGACTCGACACCAGCACCGGCAACGACAGCGGGAACACGATGTGGCGGACGAGCCGGATGCCGGAGGCACCGTCGAGCCGCGCTGACTCGAGGATGTCATCGGGGATGTCGAGCAGACCGGTGTAGAGCAGCACGCCGTAGAACCCCATGGAACGCCAGATGTCCAGGAGGGCGATCACGATGAAGGCGTGCCCGGCGGTGCCGAACCAGTCCACGGAATGCAGCCCGAACGCATTCAGGATGCTGTTGACGAGGCCGGTCTGCGGGGCGAACTCGAAGAGCTTCTGGAAGAGGAGTGCGACGGCGACCGTCGGGAGCACCACGGGGAAGAACACCAACGTGCGGATGATTCCGGAAGCCCGCTTGAGGAAGAAGTTGTAGAGGAGGGCGAGCAGGTACCCGAACAGGACCTGCCCCACCGTGATGATCACCGCGTACTTGAGGGTGAAGACGACGGCGGGACCGATGTTCGGGTCATGGAAGAGACGGACGAAGTTCGATCCACCGGCGAAGGTGAACCCCTCGACGACGCTGCCGGAGAAGAACGTGTACCCGAGCGACCACAGCAGTGGCACCAGCATGACCAGGGAGTAGATGAGGAGGGCGGGGCCCAGGAGGATGACGATGGCACGGCGGTCGCCGAGGACGCTTTTCATGACTGCTCGTTTCGATGAGCGACGGAGGTCGACCAGCGCTGTGCTGGCCGACCTCCGCTTCCGGATCGGGTGACTGGTGCTAGTTCGACAGGCTCGACGAGACAGTCTGCATGAACTGGGAACCGGTGACTTGACCGGCACCGAGCAGACCGCCGTTGTTCTGGCTGGCCGTCGTCGCGGCGGCCGGGAACAGCGCCTCGAACCACTGGACACTCGACGTCGTCTTGTCGATCTGATCCTGCGTGAGCTTCGTGAGCGCCGGCACCTTCACGCTCGAGTCCGCCTTGATGCCGGTGATCTGGCCGTAGTTCTTGAGCGCGACCGTCCCGTAGTTCTTCCCGATGCAGTCGACCCAGGCCTTCACCTTGGCGTTCTTGTACTGCGAGGCCGACACGGCGATGTCCGTCCCGACGTTCGTTGGGGTTTGATCCGCGGAGCCCTTACCACCATCAACGGTCGGGAAGGGGACGAAGCCGATGTTGTCAGCGCCGATCTTGTTCTGCTTCGGGTCGTTGAACGCCGAGACGGCCCACGAACCCATGTAGTAGAAGCCGGCCTTGCCGGAGAGGAACGTATTGAGGGCCGTGGCGTAGTCCACGGAGTTGGGTGACGAGCCGAAGTAGCCCTTCTTGCCGAGGGCTGCGATCTCGTCGGCGGCTGCCACGTACTTTGGGTCGGTCAGCTTCGCCTTGCCGGACTGCACGTCCGCGAGCGCATCCGGTCCTAGGGTCCTGTAGAGGTACGCGCCGACCCAGCGGGTGATGCCCCAGCCGTCTCCAGCCTTACCGGCGTCGGAGACGGGCTGTACGCCTGCTGCCTTCAGCGTGGCCATGTCGGCCGTGAGGTCGTCCCAGGTGGTGGGCGCCTCGGAGATGCCGTTGTCGGACAGGAGCTTCTTGTTGTACCAGATGCCCTCGATGTTGAGCTCGGTCGGGAGCACGATCGTCTTGTCGTCGTAGAGCGCCTTGACGGCGTCTTGGGCGGTCGGGACGAGGTTGTCGCTGACGGCGCTGTTGCCGGAAGCGCCGAAGTCGACGACCTTGCCCGAGGTGAAGAGCTTCTGCGTGAGGTCCGGGGAGTTCGCGCTCACGAAGGCGGTCGGGAGGGCGTTCTGCCCGGCGAGCAGCTGGAGCTGCTGGTCGAGCGTGCCCTGCGCCTGCTTGTTGATCTTCAGCGGCAGCGCCTTGTTCTCGGCGGAGCACTGGTTCTTGCTCAGGTCTGTGAGCACCGAGGGGATCGTGGTGTTCTCGTTGATGCTGAGGAACGTGAAGGCCTTGGGGTCTGCCGATGCCCCCGAGCTCCCGGAAGAGCAGGCGCTCAGGGCGAGGGCTGCGATCCCCGCTCCGGCCAGGGCCGTGAGTGCCTTCCGGCGCAACGGTCGGTTCTTTGACACAATTTCCTCCTTGAAATGTGGTGCAGGGATTGAAGCGTTTCAAACGCTAGGCCTCGCGGCTGGAGCCTGTCAAGCGCGCGCGGTCGGCAGACCATGGTCGGACGGCGCGGCGGCCACCGCGACCGCCGCGGTCTGGGCCTGATTGCGTCGCAGCTCCCGTTGACCCTTGCGCGGCGATACGGCCGGCGGTACCTTCACCGCGCGGACTTGAAGCGTTTCAAGGGAGCCCCGGCCGCCATTTGGCACGACGGGGAGCTCGCCGCCGATGCGTTCACTCAACGGAGAGGAATCGACATGTCATCGCACCCACGAGGGAGGAGTGCCGCGGTCGGCGCGACACTCGTCACCCTGGGGCTCGTGTTCGGAGGGCTCCACGTCCTTCCTGCCGCAGCTGCCCCGTCCACCGCAGGGAAGTCGGCCGGCGCGTCCACCGCAGACCTTCAGAAGTGCCCGTGGATGAACCCCCGGGAATCCGCGGACAAGCGGGCCGACCGCCTCCTCAGGGCCAGTTCGCTCGGCCAGCAGCTCCGCTGGCTCGACGAACAGGCCGCGAACAACCCCGCTCAGACCGTGTTCAGTGGCGTCACCTATCCCGCGCAGGTACCGTGCACGCCGCTCGTGTCGTACGCCGACGGACCGGACTACGTCAGGGGGCCCGCCGGCGTCACGGTGTTCCCGTCGCAGATCTCACTCGCGTCGACTTTCGACTCCGGACTCGCGTACGACAAGGGCGCTGCCCAGGCTGACGAGGCCTTCCGGTCCGGGAAGAACGGCCTGCTCGCCCCGGGGCTCCACTCTGGACGCACACCGCTTTCCGGCCGCACTCCCGACTACCTCGGCGAGGACTCGTACCTCGCCGGGACGATGGCCGGGGCCGCGGTCGACGGCATCCAGACCGGGAATCCGACGGAACCCGTCATGGCCGTGGTCAAGCACTACATCGCCAACGAGCAGGAACTCGACCGGCAGACCAGCTCGTCGAACGTCGACGGCCGCACGCTCAGGGAGGTGTATGACCTGCCGTTCCGCATCGCCATCGCGAAGGGCGACCCGGCCGGCGTCATGTGCTCCTACAACCAGATCAACGGCGTCTACGGCTGCGAGAACCCCCTCCTCAAGAACGTCCTCAAGAAGGACGACGGATTCCGCGGGTACGTCGTGTCCGACTTCGGCGCTGTGCACTCGACCGCGCCGTCGCTCAATGCCGGACTCGACCAAGAACTCAACCGTCCGCGGTTCTACACGCCGGCGAACATCGGCGCGGCGATTGACACCGGCCAAGTGACGGAGGCACAGGTCACCGCGGCTGCGCACCGGGTCGTCCGGTCGTACATCGCAAGCGGGCTGTTCGACCACCCGTTGCCGACGACGCCGTCGACCTCGTCGAGCACCCCGGCCAACAAGGCCGTCGCCCGGCAGGTGGCGGAACAGGGCAGCGTGCTGCTCAAGAACAGCGCGAACGCGCTGCCGCTGACCAAGTCGAACAGAACCATCGCTGTGATCGGCGCCACCGCGTCCGCCACCGCGACCAACGGCATCAGCGCCGCGAGCGTCTGTGCGATGCCGAACTTCGGACCGCCCGTCAGCTGCCCGAACGTCGTCGCGCCGCTCGACGCAATCCGCGAGCGAGCAGCGGCGGTCGGTGCGACGGTGACGTTCGACCCGGGCACGGACAAGGCGAAGGCCGCCGCGGTGGCCGCTGCTGCCGACACAGTGGTCGTGTTCGGGTACGCGCTGCAGGGTGAGGGTGCCGACCGCACGACGCTCGCGCTCGACGGCGACGGAGATGCCCTCATCAGCGCGGTCGCCGCGGCCAACCCGGACACCGTGGTAGTGCTCGAGACCGGGAGTGCGACCACCATGCCGTGGCTGGCGGACGTCCGTTCGGTCGTCGAGGCCTGGTACCCGGGCGAGCAGCAGGGCAACGCGCTCGCTCGCCTGCTCTACGGGGACGTCGACTTCAGCGGCAAGCTCCCTATGACGTTCCCGAAGTCGCTCGCGGACATCCCGACGTCGACCCCGTCGCAGTACCCCGGCCTTGTCAACGGCGAGGTCACCCGGCCCGCCGGCAGCACCGTGATCCGGCAGGTCGCGTACTCTGAGGGGCTCGCGGTCGGTCACAAGTGGTACGAGAGCAAGGGCATCGAACCGCTCTTCGCCTTCGGCCACGGCCTGTCCTACACGTCGTTCTCGTGGTCCGACCTCCGCGTCGACCGGCGAGGGTCCGGCGCGGACACCCGCCTGACGGTCCGGTTCTCGGTCCGCAACACCGGGTCGACGGCCGGCACGGCTACACCGCAGGTCTACCTGACGCTGCCGACCGCGGCGGCGGAGCCGGGCAAGCGGCTGGTCGCTTTCTCGGACGTCACGCTGCGGCCGGGTGAGCGCCGGACCGTGAAAGCGACGGTGGACGCTGGATCGCCCGACGAACCGCTCTCGATCTGGGATACGACGACGCACGACTGGTCGGTCGCCCTCGGGACCTATGGCATCTCCGTCGGCGACGCCGTTGACGCGACGCCGCTGAGCACGACGGTGTCCGTCCGCTGATCGGAACCTTCGGGACAGGTAGGCGCAGTGCGACACTCACTGCGCCTACCTGTTGCAAGCAGAGTCCGCGCAGCGAGTGTCAGTAGCCCGGCTGTCGACTCGAGCTCCGGGTTTAATCATCTATCAAGACGACGCGCAGGTCGTGGCTGTACCCGCGCCCTCCTCCGAGCACTGGCCCACCCCGCCGTCCCGTTAGCCGGTCCCGTACGCGTGAGGGCGGCGGCCGGGCGCCTTGACGCTCTTCGAGATCGACAGACGCAATTTCGGTTAGGTCCCCTGGCGTTCGGAGTGACGGTCCGTCAAACGCCCCCCGGGAGCGAGTGCCGCTGCCGGTTCGCAGCGATAGTCTGCTCGGCCGCCCAAGGCGACCTCGACAAGCAGCACGGGCAATCGACAGATCTCTTGGGAACCGATAGGACGCCTCGCAGCGAACGAACTGAGCGGGACCGCCGTCGACGTAACCCGTCCGCACTGCCAAATACGTGTCCATCTTCGTATCTCAGACACGTTGGGTGGCAGTCGGACAAATTATCTGGCGGACGACATCAGCCGGGGACAAGGTCCACTCCCCCCATCCCGAACACTGCGCAGATCGCGATCCTGATTGTTCAGGTCAGGCGGACGAGCCTGCCTCCTTGACCGGGGGATTCCGGCGTGCCTGTCCCACAAAGATGCCCAGTGGAGGCGCGTCAAACGCCACGTACCCGAGCAGCTCCGCGGCTTGCACCGATCTCATGACACTGGTCAAGGCAAAAGAGTGGCAGGAGCTCCCTTCCGCACATGTGACATACCATACATTATTGAGGTATATCCGTCGGTCGTCGCGAGCCGCAGCACACAGCTGAGGGGGCCGGTTCCGTTGCCCTTTGAGGCCAGCGCACGTTCCTCCCTGCCCCCAAAGGCACCTCAAACTTCTCGAGGTCGGTGCTGGTGCTACCCCCTTCGGGCTGGCGGATGCGGAGCACCGATTGCCCGGTGCTCCGCACCTCGTTCGTTCGGCGCGCCCGCTGACACATCCGTCCCGTACCGCGACATCAGTTCGCCGTGTTTGCGTGGTCGTATGGGTCTGCTATCAACAGTGCCAATCACAGACCACCGGTGGGTGGTCAGCGCAAGGCGCTGACCACCCACCGGTGGTCGTGCTTACTACGTCCTCAAGCCAACATCGGCGGTCGTCCTACTGGTAGCTCAGCGGGTACCAGCCGGGGTTGTTCTCGAAGAACGCACGGGCATTGGCATACCAGCCCTTCGTCGTGCACGTACGGGTCTCGCTTGCGGGAACTCCACGACAGGGCACCGAGGCGTTCGTGTCGGCACCACTAATCACGCCACCGACGACACTTCCGCCGCTACTGCCTGCGAGCACGGGACCGCCGCTGTCACCGCTCCCCCACAGCGCGCCACCGTCGGTGCTCTGCGTCTCGACGAGGTTGTTGTAGCAGTGAGTGAGCCCGTTGAAGCACTGCGTGACGTTGACCTTGGTGATCTTGACGTTGCACGCGGAACCGGACTGCGATCCACTCGAACGTCTCCAACAGCGGAGTCGAACCAGCCCTCGACTGGGATGCCGTCGCTCGTACCGATACCGCCCCAGAAGACCACCCCTTGGTAGTCCACACCCGACAGGCCCTGCGCGCTGAGCAGCCGGAAGTCCGACCCCCCGGAGTTGCCACTTTCGAGCTTCCCGATCGTGCCGCCACCGGCGCCGGGCTCGCCTGTCTTCCACACCTCACCCGTGCTTCCGCAGTGATCAGCCGTGACCATCGCGCGAGCTCTGCCCCCAGTGAACGACGTCTCGACGGGGAAGGCAACTGAACAGGTCGTGTAACGGTCGCCGGTGGTACGCGTCATAAGACCGCCGCCCCAGAACGGCGACGAGTCGAGGTTGCGGCTCGTGGCCTCGGCCGGATTCTCATCGGTGACCGTGATGCTCAACGGGATCGAGCTTGTCGGCGGCGCCTGCCGAGCGCCAGGGTTCGCGGCGAGCATCGTCACTTCCAAGCCGGAGTAGTCCGACCGGGGACTAACGCTGGTGATGTTGTATCCAGATTCGGATGTCAGGCGAGCTGCCTCCGCGTTGAGCTCATCCGCGGAGAACCGGTCCGTGACAACCTTCACCGGAGCGAGCGAGATCGCGGCGTTGAGCTGCGACTCGATGCTCACCGCTTCGAGCGCAGTGTGAACGGTGAGCGCGGCGGTCGCGGAGTCCCACTCCACCACGTTGATGGCGCCACGCGGGACAAGCTGGCGCGCCTGCTGCACCTGCGCACGCAACGCATCGCTCATGCCCCCGGCAGCATTGGTACTGAGGTCGACACCGGCCTTGCTCGGGCCCTTCCCGCTCGCGGACGCCGGCGCGACGTCACCCCCCATCACGCATGCGGTGGCGATCAACGCCACCGCGATGCCGGTTCCCGTGATCAGTCGTCGTAGATACTGAGACTTCGTCGTTATATTTGCTGAGTATTCGTACATAATCGACGTATGTCAAGTGACGATGGGGTGGCACGTCGCCGTCGATCCCGCCTGCCAACAGCGCTCCTCCTGGCGGTCCTCGTCGTCGGTCTCCTAACCGTGTGGGCCGGGATCGTTATGCTCAACGCGCCCGGGACGCTGCTGCTGGTGCAGTGTGTCGACCCCTCCCTGGCGCACTGCCCCACCGGCTTTTTCACCGGCATACGCGGTCGAGAGCACATCTTTTGGACATCGGTAACCGCAGCAGGCGCGGTCGCTACCGTGGCCGCGTCGACCCCGCTGATCACACGAGCGATACGCCGTGTGCGGTCGAACCGCTCATAGCGAGGGCGCAGGCAAAGCACGAGCAACCTCACAGGGTGTATCGGAGCGCTTACGCGCCCGCGCCTCGGCGCATTTGGGCGTTCCTGCGTCGGATCCTGCCAACGCTCCACCCTGCGCGCCACGTGGGTGCCCACGGCGCCAGCCGATGACGAGCAATCTCGGACGCGGTTGCAAGCTCCCTCATATCGCCCGAATTTCTTCGTCCCCGACCGGTACCCCGCTTAGACCCTCCGGCCTCCGCGCCGGCCGTTCTCTCCTCACAGGAAGCGCCAGGAATGAGGTCCGTAGTGGAGGAAAGAGCACATGACCATCGCCCAGCGCACCGGAACAATCACCAGGCTTCTGCCGATCGCCATCAGTCCGGACATGTCCATTCGCCAGGCAGCGATGGGTAGCTAGGGCAAAGATGTCTCGTCTTCAGGAGTGGCTTCGAGCGCCTCAGCTAGGGCAGCCTCAGAGGGCAGGGCAGCTTGCACTGCCGGTGGGAGGAGGTCGTAGCTGGCTACTCCGGTTGGAGTGTGGTGTGCGCCGGGTGAGTAGCGGACGACGGCATTGTTCTTGTCGGCGACGAGGAGTAGTCCGACGGTGTCGGCGTGCTGGGGGCGGCGGAGCTTATCGTCGACGAGGGCGACGTAGAAGCCGAGCTGGCCGAGGTACTCCGGCTTGAACTTGCCGGTCTTCAGCTCGATAACCACGTAACGGAGCTGCTCGACGTGGAAGAACAGCAAGTGGGACTGCTGCAGGTTTCGTTGACTCGTTCGTCTAGGCCGCGAGAGCGACCTGTGGGTTGATGATCGTCTCGTACTCGATCGGGGTCAACTTCCCCAGGCCACGTTGCCGCCGCTTCCGGTGATAGGTCGCTTCGATCCAGGTAATGATCGCCAGCCGGAGCTCTTCCCGAGTCGCCCAACGCTTCCGGTTCAGGACGTTCTTCTGCAGGAGCGCGAAGAACGATTCCATCGCAGCATTGTCCGCGCACGCACCGACTCGGCCCATCGATCCGAGCAGGCCGGCATCACCCAGCGAGCGGACGAACTTCTTCGACCGGAACTGACTACCGCGATCCGAGTGGACGACCGTCCCGGTCGGGTTCCGGCGGTGCACTGCCATTTGCAGGGCCGCGACGGCGAGCGAGGACCGCATGCGATCGCCGATTGAGTAGCCCACGATTCGGCGCGAGCAGGCGTCCTTGATCGCGCAGAGGTAGAGCTTGCCCTCACCAGTCGGGTGCTCGGTGATATCGGTCAGCCAGAGCTTGTCGAGGTCTGGAGCTGTGAACGCTCGCCGGACCCGGTCGTCGTGCACCGGCGGTCCTGCTTTCCGGTTCAGGTCGCGCTTCTTCGAGTGCAGGGACCAGAGCCGCTGCTGTGAACACAGCCGCCACACCCGCCGTTCCGAAACCCGGTGGTTGGCCGCGACGAGGTCGTCGGCGATGAACCGATACCCGAACGTTGGGTCGTCGCGGTGCGCATCGATGGCGGCGTTGGTCGGGTGCGCGTCGTCCCAGTCCCGCTTTGACACGGGGCTGGCGCGCCACCGATAGAACGCCTGCTTCGAGAAGCCCAGTACCCGGCAGGCCACCGCGACAGGAACACCGTCGTCGGCGAGTTCGAGGACCAGCGGGTAAATCATTTTGGGAGTTGTGACTGGGCGAAGTACGCCGCTGCCCGGCGGAGGATCTCGTTCTCCTGCTCGAGCAGCCGGATCCGTTTCTGCGCGTCCCGCAGCTCCGCCTGCTCCACCGCTTTCACCGACGGCACCGCCGCGACACCGACGCCATCATCGCGGTCCGCGAGGCGCAACCAGCGGGCCAGGCAGGACTCGGACACACCGAAGTCCTTCGCGACCTGCCGCACTGACGTCTCGCCCTTCCGGGCGACCGCGATCACGTCACGGCGGAACTCTTCCGGATACGCCTTCACCATGGCGCACATCCTTCCAGCAGGAGCCAACGCCCCTACCTGTCAGGAGTCAACCAAACCTGCAGCAGTCCCCACGGATGATGGCAGACGCGCCAGGCAGCAGGGGAAATATGAGGCCTACCGTGGCCCCTCACCGACCGGCACAGCGTCCGGTGCTCGAGCCGGTGCGCGTGTCCGCGAGCCGGCCGGTCTGCGGGGTGAACCCGCCACCGGGGTTGCTGGGGGTGAAGTAACCCTGCACGCTGACGACGAGATCGAGCGTCGCACCACCCTGGGTGTTGTCGATCGTGAGCTTGCCGTCCGAGCCGAGCGCGACCTGCGCCGACACCGACGTCTTCGACGCCTCCGGCGAGTACGACAACCGGCCGGAGCTCGGATCCCCCGACGACGGATACACACGGATCGCACCACTGTGGCCGCCCTGGCTGCGGATCACGACACCGGCCTGCGCTGCCGCAGGCGTCTGCGGGACACCGCCCTTGCCGGGTTCGTGACGGTGTGCGTGGCTGCGACCGGGCAGCCCGGGTCCGACCACTGACCTAGGAGCGGTCCGGTCCGATCGTCCACGCTGCCCACGCGTCGAGCTGCGCCTGCGCGTTGCCGAGCGAGTTGTGCGATCCGCGGATCGTGCCGTCGGTCGAGTGCAACTCGTACCCCTGGCCCTGGTCGATCGTGCCGACGACGATCCCGTCGCGGCGGGCGGTCCAGTGCGCCCCGGAGTCGTGTCGCCATGTGATGGCCTGCATACGGTTCACGAACGCCGACTTCCTGTGTTGCGCCGCTCACCGAGACCGACGACCGACCCCGACGGTAGGCCGCCGACATGTGTGCACCGACATGTGCTGCTCACCGGTCTTCCGCGACTCCTCGTGGGACGCTCGGGGGATGAGCACCTCCCAGACCGTCGTCATCGCCGGCTGCGGCGACCTCGGCACCGAAGCCGCCCTCCGCTTCGCCGACCTCGGGTACCGTGTCGTCGGACTCCGGCGTCGGGCCGAACTCCTGCCCGCACCGATCGAGGGTCGGAGCACGGACCTGCGGCAGGACGTCCCCGAGATCGACGCCGACACCGCGATCGTCGTCGTGGCCCTGGCTGCCGGCAGCCGTGACCCGGACCAGTACCGCGCGACCTACGTCGACGGCCTCCGGAACGTCTTGGACGGCATCGACCGGTCGGGAGCGAGGCCGCGGATCGTCGTCGTGTCCTCCACCGCGGTCTACGACGTGTCGGACGGGAGCGAGGTCACCGAGGAGACGCCGGCGACCGGCGGGACGCCCACGGCGGAGGTCCTCGTGGGGGCCGAAGCCCTCCTCCGTGAGCGAGCTCCGGGTGCGGTGCTCCTCCGGCTCTCCGGCATCTACGGGCCCGGGCGCGAGCGGTTGATCGAGCAGGTGCGGTCCGGCAGTGCCCGACTCGCTCCGACGGACTCGGCGTCGCCGCACACGAACCGCATCCACCGTGACGACGCCGCCGCCGCGATCGTGCACCTCGCCACGCTGGAGGACCCGGCACCGACCTACCTGGGCACAGACGAGGAGCCTGTCCGGCTCGACGACGTGCTGCGGTTCCTCGCCGTCGAACTGCGCGTGCCGGCACCGGAGTCCGGCCCTGCGTCGGACCGACAAGCGGGCGGCGACAAGCGGCTGTCGAACGCGCTCCTCCGGTCGACCGGCTTCGCGTTCCGCTACCCGACCTTCCGCGAGGGCTACCGCGCGGTGCTGGCCGGTGAGGGTGCACGGCACCCCTGACAGAGCGAGAGCCGGCCAACAAGAGCAGTGCCCCGGCGACATGGCCGAAAACCAGCGGTCCACGCGGGGCTCACGCTGCCGACCGTAGTGCGACCCTGAACGTGCTGCAACCGTGACCGGTGCTCAGTGCCCCCGGTGGTCCTGGATCGTCATCCGCGGCCCGAACGCCGGCTTCCGGAAGCCCGAGCCCGCGATCAACCGCACGACCCGCTCCCGGTGCCCCCGCCACGGTTCGAGCAGTTCGAGCATCCCGTCGTCGTCGACGGGGCCGCCCGTGAGCGCCCACCCGACCAGTGCGGGCACGTGGTAGTCCCCGACGCTCGGCGAGTCCGGGTCGCCGTGTGCCCGCTGCGCCGTCTCGGCAGCGGTCCACGGTCCGACGCCGGGGATCGACTGCAGCCGACTCGCGACGAGCTCCCCACCGCGGCCGAGGCTCAGCGTCCGTTCGAGTGCGGGCGCGACCTTCACGACCCGCATCACCGTCGCCGAGCGCCCGGGTTCGATGCCGGCCTTGTGCCACTCCCAGCTCGGGATCCGCGCCCAGGTGTCGGCGTCCGGCGGGACGACCATGCCCTCGGGAGCCGGGCCGGGTGCGGGCGTGCCGAAGCGTCGGACGAGGTACCGCCACGCGCGCCAGGCCTGCCGGGAGGTCACCTTCTGCTCCATGATCGCGGGCACGAGCATCGCGACGACGGTGTTCGTCCGGAGCAGGCGTAACCCTGGCTGGCGGTGTCGTGCCTGCTCCAGGAAGGCATGCGCGGACACGTCGAGTTCCGTCCAGTCGTCGCCACGGCCGACGAGGTCCGGTCCGTGCACGACGGCCCAGGCCGCACCCGCGCCCCACGCACTGATCGCGACGGTGTCGCCGACCGGACGGACCAGGACGGACGCCGGCCCCTCCGGGGTCCGGAGCGCGAGCCACACGTCCGAGCCGACCACGCGGTGTGCCGGGTCGCCGGAGCCGCGCGACAGGGGCCGCAGCGTCGCGACCACGTCCACCGGGCCTCCCGGCCGGTACACGGTGTCCACCCGGTCTGCTCCGTCATCCGCACCGGGACGGGCCGCCCGCGAGACGGCGACGGGACGGACGGAGGGCATGCAGGGATGGTAAGCGGAACCGCCGTCAGACATGATGGGCACGTCCCCTCGGACCCGACTACGGGAGTCTCCATGCGCATCGGCATCCTCACCTCCGGCGGCGACTGCCCCGGCCTCAACGCGGTCATCCGCGCCATCGTGCTCAAGGGCATCGCCATCCACGGCCACGAGTTCGTCGGCTTCCGGGACGGCTGGCGGGGTGTGGTCGAGGGTGACATCGTGCCGCTCGGCCGGAAGGACATCCAGGGCATCGCGAAGCAGGGCGGCACGATCCTCGGCACGAGTCGGACGAACCCCTTCGAGGGCCCGAACGGCGGCGTCGAGAACATCACGAACACCCTGGGGCGGCACGGCATCGACGCCATCGTCGCGATCGGCGGCGAGGGCACGCTGGCCGCCGCGAAGCGCCTGACCGACGCCGGTCTGCAGATCGTCGGCGTCCCGAAGACGGTCGACAACGACCTCGGTGCCACGGACTACACGTTCGGCTTCGACACCGCGGTGGCGATCGCGACCGAGGCGATGGACCGCCTGCGCACCACCGGCGAGTCCCACTCACGCTGCATGGTCGCCGAGGTCATGGGCCGGCACGTCGGTTGGATCGCCCTGCACTCGGGCATGGCAGCGGGCGCGCACGCGATCCTCATCCCCGAGCAGAAGACGTCCCTGGCGCAGATCGCAGAGTGGGTGCAGGCCGCCTACGACCGCGGACGCGCACCGCTCGTCGTGGTCGCCGAGGGCTTCGTCCCGGACCACGAGGACACCGCCCACACCGAGCGCGGCCTGGATGCCTTCGGCCGACCTCGCTTGGGCGGCATCGGCGAGCGCCTCGCCCCGCTCATCGAGGAGATGACGGGAATCGAAACGCGCGCCACGACCCTGGGCCACATCCAGCGCGGCGGTACGCCGACGGCGTACGACCGGGTGCTGTCGACGCGCCTCGGGCTGGCGGCGATCGACGCGGTGGTCGAGGAGCGCTGGGGTCGGATGGTCGCGCTGAAGGGCACCGACATCGTGCACGTCTCGTTCGCGGACGCGCTCGGCGAGCTGAAGACCGTGCCGCAGGACCGGTACGACGAGGCCGCCATCATGTTCGGCTGACGCCGTCCCACCCGAGGTCCGCCCGGTCCGCCCGGTTTCGGCCGGGAGGCCCGGGGTAGCGTCGCGCGCATGACCCGCGCCGTCCTCGCCTCACGTTCCGCAACCCCCGCCGTCATCGACGTCGAGATCGGCGACCCGGGCCCCGGTGAGGCCCTCCTCGACGTCACCCTGTCCAGCGTCAACTACAAGGACGGCCTGGCGCTGGCCGGCAACCCCGGCGTCGCCCGGGTGGATCCGCTCGTCCCCGGGATCGACGCCGTCGGCACGCTCGCAGCAGTGGGCAGCGGGGTGACCGACGTCGCCGTCGGGGACCGCGTGGTGCTCAACGGCGCCGGACTCGGTGAGACGCGACACGGCGGCTGGGCGGAGCGGGCGCTGGCCCCGGCCGGGTCCCTGGTGCGACTGGCGGACGACATGCCCGACGAGCGTGCCGCGGCGATCGGGACGGCGGGGTTCACGGCGATGCTCAGCGTGCTGGCCCTCGAGCACGTGGTCGTGCCGGAGGACGGGCCGATCCTGGTGACGGGTGCCTCCGGGGGCGTGGGCACGGTGGCGATCGCCCTCCTGGCAGCGCGCGGCTACACCGTGACGGCGTCGACCGGGCGACCGGAGAACGACGCCTCGCTGCGCGCGCTCGGCGCGACCGAGGTGATCGACCGGGCCGCCATCGCGGAAGTCGGGAAGCCGATGCAGCGTGCGATCTGGGCCGGTGCGGTCGACAGCGTCGGCGGTGCGACCCTGGCGAACGTCCTGGCCTCGACAAAGTGGGGCGGCGCGGTGACCGCCTGCGGTCTCGCGCAGGACAGTGCCCTGCCGACCACGGTCCTCCCGTTCATCCTGCGCGGGGTGTCGCTGCTCGGGGTGAACTCGGTGGACGCACCGCTGCCGCTGCGGAAGCGGGCGTGGGACCGGCTCGTGTCGGACCTCGACCCGACGCTGCTCGCCGGGGTCACGCGGACGGTGGACCTGGCGGCGGCGATCGAGGTCGGCGCCGAGGTGGTCGCGGGACGGGTGCACGGGCGGACGGTGGTCGACGTCCGGGCGTGAACCGCGACCAGCGACATCTTTGCCAAGCGTTTGCACAATGTCACGTTAGGATTTGAGTTCCGAACACCTTCACTGAGGAGACCCGGATGCCGGTACCCAAGTCGACCGTCGAGAACTCGCCCCGGAAGCTCCTCCGGGACGTCGTCCTCGAGAAGATGCTCGCCGCCATCCAGGACGGCACGCTGCAGGCCGGCGAACGCCTGAACGACGACGAACTCGTCGCCTGGCTGGGTGTGAGTCGAACGCCGATCCGCGAGGCGATCGCCAAGCTCGTCGACTACGGCCTGGTCGAGATGGAGGCGAACCGGTACACCCGCGTCGCCTCCCCCACGCGTGAGGCCTACGACGACGCGTTCCAGATGCTCTTCGGCTTCGGCGAACTCGCCGCCCGCTGGTCCTTCCCCCGCTTCGAGGACGCCGACGTGAAGGCGTTCGGCGCGATCCTCGACGACATGCGTGCCCACGCGAAGGCCGAGGACCGCGCGCTGAACGACGACATCGACCGGGCGATCGCGTTCATGGTGCAGAAGTCCGGCAACGAGCTGCTGATCAAGACGAGCGAGTCCCTGCTGAACCGGGCGAAGTTCGTGCGGATCGGCGAGCCCGAGTTCGTCTTCTGGGACGTGGAACAGGCCCTCGACGGCTTCCGTGCCGCCGCGAAGGGCCGTGACGGTGAAGCCGGCGGAGCCCTCGTCCGCGGACTCGGACGTGCGATGGCCGAGCACCTGGCCACCGCCCGGGCCGCAGCGGCCTGACAGCGGCCGCGTCCGCCGAGGTGCGCGAGGATGGCGGGATGAACGACGTCCTCCTCCGCACCTCTGGACTCCGTGTCACCCGCAGCGGCCGGGACCTGCTGCACGACGTCGACCTGACCGTCCGCGCCGGCGAGCACTGGGCACTGCTCGGTCCGAACGGTGCGGGCAAGTCCACGCTGCTCGCCGTCCTCGGTGCGACCGGACACCCCTCCGCGGGCACGGTCGAGCTGCTCGGGCACCGCCTGGGTCGTGTCGACGTCCGGGAGCTCCGCGAACACATCGGCCACGTCGACCCGCGGCACCGCATGCTCTCGCCGCTCACGGTCCTGGAGACCGTGCTCACCGGGCTCACCGGCACGACCGACCTCATGGTGCGGTGGGAGCCGACCGCTTCCGACATCGCGCGCGCCGAGCAGCACGTCGCCGACGTCGGGTTGGCCGCCCGTCGTGACGCCCGCTGGCCGGTGCTGTCCCAGGGCGAACGGGGACGAGCGCTGATCGCCCGGGCGCTGATGTCCGAGCCACGGCTGCTGCTGCTCGACGAACCCGCCACCGGGCTGGACGTCGCGGCGCGGGAACACCTGCTCGAGACCGTCGACGCGCTGCGGGTCCGGCAGCCGGAGCTCGGCAGCGTGATGGTCACCCACCACCTCGAGGACCTGCCGGCGTCGACCTCGCACGCGATGCTGCTGCGAGACGGGGCGGTCGTGGCCGTGGGGCACGCAGACGAGGTCATCACCTCGGCGCGGGTGTCGGCGGCGTTCGACTTCCCGCTGGCGGTCGAGCGCAGCGGTGGACGCTGGCACGCGCGCCGCGCGGACTAGACGAGCCGCGCCTCCCGGCCGGGCCGCGTCCCGCCGCCATGAGACGGGCCCGTCACCGCACGACGCCCCGGAAGCACCGAGACGCCCTGGAGTTCAGGGGCGTCTCGGACATTTCGAGGCGTCTCGCGTACTCCGAGGCGTCTCGCGCGGGCGCACTCGTCTCGCGCAGGCGGCCCGTCAGGCCGTGGCGGCAGCCGCCGCCTTCGCCGCAGCGGGCAGGGCGTCGAGGATCTGCGAGACCGCACGCTCGTCGTGCGCCGCGGTGAGGAACCACGCCTCGAACACGCTCGGCGGCAGGGTGACGCCGGAGTCGAGCATGCTGTGGAAGAACGGCGCGTACCGGAAGACGTCCTGCGCGCGGACGTCGTCGTAGTTCCGCGGCGGGGTGTCCGTGAACGCGAACGAGAACAGGTTGCCGGCGTGCTGCACGGTGTGCGCGACACCCTCGGCGGACAGGGCCTCGCTCGTCGCGCGGGAGACGACGTCGGCCGTGCGGTCGAGGTGCGCGTAGACGTCGGCCGTCGCGGCACGGAGCGTGGCGATGCCGGCGGCGACCGCCAGCGGGTTCCCGGAGAGCGTGCCAGCCTGGTACACCGGGCCGATCGGCGCGAGGAAGTCCATCACCTCGCGCCGACCACCCAGCGCGGCGAGGGGCATGCCACCACCGATGACCTTGCCGTAGGTGACCAGGTCGGGCTTCCACCCGGCGCCGTCGGGGACGGTGTTCGACGCCTCGAGGCCCCACCAGCCGGCGGGTCCCACGCGGAAGCCGGTGAGGACCTCGTCGACGATCAGCAGCGCGCCGTGCGACCGGGTGATCTGCGCGAGCGCCCGGTTGAACCCGCGCTCGGGTGCCAGGACGCCCATGTTCGCGGCTGCGGCCTCGACGATCACGGCGGCGATGCGTTCGGAGTGCTCGTCGAAGGCGCGGCGGACGGCGTCCAGGTCGTTGTACGGCAGCACCAGGGTCTGCGCGGCGGTCTCGGCGGTGATGCCGGCGCTGCCCGGGAGGGCGAGCGTCGCGACGCCGGAGCCGGCCTCGGCCAGCAGCGAGTCGGAGTGGCCGTGGTAGTGCCCGGCGAACTTCACCAGCAGGTCACGGCCGGTGTAGCCGCGCGCCAGACGGATCGCGGTCATCGTGGCCTCGGTGCCGGTCGACACCATGCGGATCTTCTCGATCGGACCGTCGCCGTCGACCTGCACCCGCTGCTTCACGAGTTCGGCCAGCTCGGTCTCGCCCGGGGTGGAGGCGCCGAACGACAGCCCGCGGGCCGCCGCCTGCTGGACGGCCTCGACCGTGCCGGGGTGGGCGTGCCCGAGGATCGCCGGGCCCCAGGACGCCACGAGGTCCACGTACTCGCGACCCTCGGCGTCGGTGACGTACGCGCCCTTCGCGTTCACGAGGAACCGGGGTGTGCCGCCGACCGAGCCGTACGCACGGACCGGCGAGTTCACACCCCCGGGGATGCTGTTCTTCGCACGGCCGAACAGCTGGTCGTTCGTGGTCGTCGTCGAGGTCATTCGGGGGCCTTCCCGGTCGTGGCGATGCCGGCGACGTCCGCAGTGCTGCCCGAGGTGCGCAGGCCCGCTTCGTCGTTGAGCTTGCGGGCGATGTCGACCGCGAAGTAGGTGAGGATCGCGTCGGCACCGGCGCGCTTGATGCCGATGAGCGCCTCCATCGCGGCTGCGTCCCGGTCGATCCAGCCGTTCTGGGCGGCTGCGGTGATCATCGCGTACTCGCCCGAGATCTGGTACGCCCAGACCGGGACGGGCGAGGTGTCCGCGGTGCGGGCGAGGACGTCGAGGTAGCTCATGGCGGGCTTCACCATGACGATGTCGGCACCCTCCTCGATGTCCTGCTCGACCTCGCGCAGTCCCTCGCGCCCGTTGCCGGAGTCGAGCTGGTACGTGCGCCGGTCGCCCTGCAGGGTGGAGGCGACGGCCTCCCGGAACGGGCCGTAGAACGCGGAGGCGTACTTCGCGGCGTAGGCGAGGAGCGCGGTGCCGGAGTGGCCGGAGACGTCGAGGGCGTCGCGGGCGGCGGCGATCTGGCCGTCCATCATCCCGCTCAGGCAGACCAGCTCGGCGCCGGCTTCGGCCTGCGCGACCGCCATGTCCCGGTACCGCAGGAGCGTGGCGTCGTTGTCGACCGAGCCGTCGGTCGCGAGCACGCCGCAGTGGCCGTGGTCGGTGAACTCGTCGAGGCACAGGTCGGACTGCACGACGAGCGCATCGCCGACCTCCTCCTTCGCCACCCGGATCGCGACGTTGAGGATGCCCTCCGGGTCCGTCGCGCCGGAGCCGACGGCGTCCTTGCGCACGGGCACGCCGAACAGGTTCACGCCCCCGATGCCGACCGACGCTGCCTCGTTGAGCGCACGGCGGAACGAGTCGAGGGAGTGCTGCTGGACCCCGGGCATGCTCGTGATGTCGATCGCGTCGGTGGCGCCTTCGCGGATGAACATCGGCAGCACGAGCTCGGCGGGGTGGAGCCGGGTCTCGGCGACGAGTCGACGCATCGCGGGGGTGGCGCGGAGTCGTCGGGGGCGGACCTGGGGGAAGCGTCCAGTCACGAGTGACCTTCCTGTTCGGGGTGTGGGGCGAGGGACTCGACGACGGCGTCGAGGAGGGCTTCGGCGGACCGCTCGGCTGCGACGACGTGCACGGGCAGTCCGGCGTCGCGGGTCTCGGCGGCGGTGCCCGGGCCGATGCAGGCGATCCGGGTGCGCGGGCTGAGGGGGGTGAGTCGGCGGACGACTTCGCGGGCGACGCTGCCGCTCGTCACGAGGACGACGTCCGGCGCCGGGTCCGTGGCGATGGGTTCATCGCCGGTCCCCACGGTGCGGTACGCGACCACGTCGACGACGGCGATGCCGCGGGCGTGCAGGCCGTCGACCAGGGTCGGGGCGGCCAGGTCGGAGCGTGGGTGCACGACGAGACGGGCACCGTCGGGCAGGGCGGTCACGAGTCCGGCGGCCGAGGCGTCGTCCGGCAGCAGGTCGACGGGCCAGCCGACCGTGCGGGCGGCACGCGCGGTCGCGGTGCCGACGGCGGCGACGCGGACACCGGACGGGAGGCCCGCCATGCGTTCCGCGAGCACCCGCACGGTGGTCGCACTGGTCACCACGAGCCAGGGGGCAGCGGAACCGGGCGCTCCTGCTGCCGCTGCGAGCTGGACCAGGGCGGCTTCCAGCGGACCCGTGTCGGCGGGGGGCTGGTCGGCGATGAGCGGGACGACCACGGCGTCAAGCCCCCGCGATCGGGCGGCCTCGGCGACCCGGTCACCCCACGGACCCCCGCGCGGCACGAGCACGACCGGTCGGCGGGTCGACCGTCCGTCGCTCGGCACAGCGGTCGTCGTCGCCGCGGTCGTCGTCGCAGCGGTCGTCGTCGCAGCGGTCGTCGTCGCCGTCGCAGCGGCGTCCGTGGAGCTCCGGGTGTCGTCCGTGGTGCCCGCCCTACTCGGCCGGGTTCGCCAGCCCGGGGCCGGCGGTGTGCCCGGTGTCCGGTTCGTCGGATCCGGGACCGGTCGTCGCGGGCAGGTCGGCGAGTTCGGCGGCACCGTTCTCGAGGAGTTCGTCGGCGACTCGGCCGGCGACGGACAGTGCTTCGTCGAGGCGGTCCTGCGCGGAGCCGTCGAGCATCGCCGCGTGCGAGGCCGTCCGGTACTCGGACCCGTCCGGGCTGTACACCGTCGCGGACACCAGGAGCATCTCGGCGTCGACGACCGCCGTCGCACCGATCGGTGCGGAGCAGCCCGCCTCGAGCTTCGCCAGGACCTCACGTTCTGCGGTGACGGTGAGCCGGGTCGGGGCGTGCTCGATCTTCCGCAGGGCGGCGAGCAGGTTCCGGTCGTCCTCGTCCGCACGGATCTCCACGGCCAGGGCGCCCTGTCCGGGAGCGCTCGGCCAGAAGCCGAGGTCGAGCAGCTCGGTGGCCGCGTCGAGTCGACCGATGCGACCGAGTCCGGCGGCGGCGAGCACGACGGCGTCCAGATCGTCCTCGACACGGGCGAGCCGGGTGTCGATGTTGCCGCGGATGTCGACGACGTCGAGGTCGGGTCGGTCGGCCTTGAGCTGCGCGGCACGGCGGGGTGATCCCGTCCCGACGGTCGCACCCTCGGGCAGGGTCTCCACCGTCGCGCCGTTGCGGGCGACCAGCACGTCGCGAGCGTCAGCGCGCTTCGGGACCGCGCCGATCGTCAGGCCCGGGTACGGCGCCGTCGGCAGGTCCTTGAGGGAGTGCACGAGGACGTCGACCTCGTGCGCCACCAGGGCCTCACGGAGCGCCGACGCGAACACGCCGGTGCCGCCGAGCGACGCCAGGGAGGCGCGGTTCGTGTCACCCTCGCTGGTCACGGTGACGAGTTCCACCGGCCGACCGGACGCCTTGGCGAGCCGGTCCGCGATGTCCCGTGACTGGGCGACCGCGAGTCGGCTGGCGCGGGTCCCCAGCCGGATGGCGGGCTTGTCGCCCGACGACTTCGACGATGCGGGGTCCTGCATGGCAGGGTCCTCCGGTGCGGAGCCGTCGGTCACGGGGCGACGCCGGCGGCGGCGGGCTTGAACCCCGCTCGCACGTTCTCGCAGCACCCCGGACGGCACACGTCGTACCAGGGCCCGATGTCGGTCATGTGCGGTCGCTCGGCCTTCGGTGTCCCGTTGACCCGCTCGAGCACGAGGTCGACGAGACCCGACACGTAGGCGGGGTCGACGCCGGGGGTCTGCGTGCGGAGCGACCAGTAACCGAGTTCACCGGCGGTCTCGGTGGCTTCCTCGTCGAGGTCCCACATGACCTCCATGTGGTCGCTGACGAAGCCGAGCGGCACGATGAGCACGGCGCGGGTCGGGCCGCCCTTGAGCTCCTCGTTCATGTAGTCGTTGATGTCGGGCTCGAGCCACGGCTGCGTCGGGGGGCCCGAGCGGGACTGGTAGACGAGCTTCCAGGCGGGCTTCGACGTTCCCTGCAGGTGGGCGTGCTCGGGCTGCTCGAGCAGTTCCGCCCACGCCTGGTCGAGGACGACCTCGCCGACGGCCAGGTGCTGCGCCTCGTACGCCCCGTGCTCGTCGAAGCCGCGGTAGTCGGGACCGGACCGGGCGGCGTCGGTCGACGGGATCGAGTGCGTGGAGAACAGCACCTGCAGCTCGGTCGCGACGTCGAGCCCGTCGTTCTCGGCGATCGCGCGGGCCAGCCCGTCGCGGACACCGTCGATGAACGGGCGGACGAAGCCCGGGTGGTCGAAGAACTGGCGGACCTTGTCGATCTGGATGGTGTCGATCAGACCGGTCTCGTCGAGCACGCGGGCGTAGTCCTCGCGGTACTGGCGGCAGCTGGAGAACGACGAGTACGCGCTCGTGGCGATCGCGATGAGCTTGTTGTAGCCCTTGTCGGCGGCCTCGGTGAACGCGCCCTCGAGGTACGGCTCCCAGTTGCGGTTGCCCCAGAGCACGGGCATGTCGATGCCGCGCGATGCGAGCTCGGCCTCGAGCGCGGCCTTGAGCGCGCGGTTCTGGGCGTTGATCGGGCTGACTCCGCCGAAGTGACGGTAGTGGTGCGCGACCTCTTCGAGCCGCTCGTCCGGGATCCCGCGGCCACGGGTGACGTTGCGGAGGAACGGGATGACGTCGTCCTGGCCCTCCGGACCGCCGAAGCCGGCGAGCAGGATCGCGTCGTAGGCGGTCGGGACCTCGACGTGCTCCGGGCCGGACGCGGCCGCAGCGGTGGCGGCGAGGACGGGCTGTCCGTTCGTGATCATGCTGGTGTCGGTCATGACAGCACCTCCGGGAGTTCGGCGGTCGTCACGCGACGACCCGTGTAGAAGGGCACTTCTTCGCGGACGTGCATCCGGGCCTCGGTGTAGCGGAGGTCGCGCATCAGGTCGACGAGGTCGACCAGGTCGGGGCTCTCGAGCGGCAGGATCCACTCGTAGTCGCCCAGGGCGAAGGAGGCGATGGTGTTCGTGAGGACCCGGCGGTACTTGGCGCCAGCGATGCCGTGGTCACGGAGCATCCCCGAACGCTCGGCTTCCGGCAGCAGGTACCACTCGTAGGACCGGACGAACGGGTAGACCGTGATCCAAGCCTCGGGGTCCTTGCCGCGGAGGAAGGCCGGCGTGTGCCGCTTGTTGAACTCGGCTTCGCGGTGCATGGCCATCGCGTGCCAGACGGGCTCGGCATCGCGGAAGAGCGCCGTTCGACGCACGTCCCGGAGGACCGCCTGGATGGTCTGCGCGTCGTCGCCGTGCAGCCAGATCATGACGTCGGCGTCGGCACGGAAGCCGGAGACGTCGTAGAAGCCGCGGATGGTGACGCCTCGCTCGGCTCCGGCCGCCACGACGGCGTCGAGTTCGGCGACCGATTCGTCATCGCCGCGGGTGACCGCACCGACCGGGCGACGGAAGACCGCCCACAGGGCGTAGGCGGTGAGCAGGTTCGGGTCGATGCCGGACGCGGGATCGGTCTCGTGCGGTGCGTTCGGTGCTGGTGCGGGCACGTCAGTGCTCATGGATCGGTCGTCCTCCACGGTGGCCGCGAGCACGATCGCCAGCGGCACGGTTGCCAGGGGTGTGGGCTGCCCGTCCCCGTCGCCGAGCAGGCGTCCGGACCGACGTTCCACAGCGGCTCGCGGTGGCTCGCCGCCTGTGGATCACCGTCGTCGGAGCGCCGCTACGACGATACCCCCGACCACTGCCACTCCCGCTGCGAGACCGGCCAGGTAGGGCACGGGGTTCTCGTCGACGCCGCGCTTCACCTTCGACGCCGCGATGCCGATCTGCTTCGGCACGTTGAGCTTGTCCTCGATCGCGTCGAGGGTGTCGAACAGCTGGGCACGGGTGACGGCGACGCGGTCGGCGATGTCGCCGTGCTCGTCCTTCGGGTCGGTCACTGGTCCTCCGATGGGTTCGTGGGGATGACGGGGGTCAGCGGGAGGACGGCTGCTCAGAACCGGCCGTCGACGTCGGGCTTGCGCGCGCCACGCTGCGTCTCCGGGGTCGGCTTCCAGCCGAGACCCTTGACGGCGTTGACGTCGTTCTTGACGCTGGCGATCGTGCGCTTCGGCGTGATCGGCAGGCCCTTCTTGAGGCGCTTCCAGCCGACGAGTCCGAGGATCCCGGCGACGATGAGCATCAGCACGGCGAGCAGCAGCGCCGCCAGCCATGCCGGCATCACGGTCGCGAGGCCCATCACCGCCGCGGTGAGGAGCACGCCGATCGCGTACAGCACGATGACGAGCGCGGCGATCAGGATGCCCGCGGCGATGCCGAAGACCTTCGCCTTGCCGATCATCTCGGCCTTGAGGAGCGAGATCTCGCCCTTCACCAGGTCCTTGACGAGGTCCGGGAGCTCCTTGACGAGGCCGAACAGCGACCGCGACTTCCGGTCGCGTGTGTCGGTCATGAGATCTGCGAGCCCTTGTTGGACGACGCCTTGGAGCTCACCTTGCGGACGACCTTCTTGGTCTGCTCACCGATGAAGTCGGCGACGTCCGGCGTGCGGTCCTGCACGAAGCCCTCGACGTCGTGGACGCTCTTCTGGACGCCGTTGCTGTTCCACACCTTGCCGCTGACGGTCTTGATCTGCTCGTAGCGAGCCCGTCCGGCTCGCGATCCCAGGACGTACCCGAGCGCTGCGCCGGCAATGAAAAGGAGCTTTCCTCGCATGAGCGATTCCTCCGTTGAGTCAGGGTGCTGTGTGAGCACTGTGCTTGGTGATGCACCGTTGCGGGGTCATGCACCGATCGGCATGAGTCCGACGGTTGTCCCAACAGTAGCCCTCGCGGCATCAGCGGTCCGCTCAGGAATCCAGGATGCGCTCAGCCGCGGCCCGGGCCGCCGTCACGATGCCCGAGAGGCCCCGCCCCGACGACGCCTCACCGATGCCGACGACCCCCTCGGCCAGTCCGGCGGCCTCGGCGTCCGGCCCGTGCCACAGCACACGAGCGGCGCCGACGACGTGCTCCGGCCGGACCTCCAGGCCGAGCAGGGCGGACGCATCGGTGGTCGCGCGGGCGCTCACCCGTCCGGCCGGGTCGACCGGGAGGCTCGTGGCGACCTCGTCCGGGGCCGTCGCGTCGGCAGCTCCGGTCGCCTGGACGGCACCTGCCGGGGGCAGGGCGTAGCTGAGACGCAGCACGTGCCTCCCGGCCGCCCGCTCCGCCAGCCACGGCCACTTCACGGTCGCGTGCGTCAGCGCCTTCGCGGCGACGCCGACCGCCGCCGGGTGCACGAGCATGCCGGTGCCGCGCGGGGCGGCGTCCAACTCGTGCCGGTCGACCACGAGTGTGACGAGCTCGATGCCGGACCGTCGCGGCGCGGCGACACGGGCAGGGTCGGCCACGGTGGCGAACACGTGGTCCGCGGCGAGTCGTTCGCTCCGGCCGTCGGCGGAGGTGGCCTCGACCGCGGCACGCTCGACGCGCGTCACCCGGGTGTGCAGCCGGACGTCGACCCGGTAGGTGTCGAGGTCGGCGACGAGCTCGTCGACCAGTCGGGCGATGCCGCCGCGGAGGCCCTGCACCGCCGAGCCCGCGACGGCCCGCTTCCGGAGTGCGAGCACGGCTCGGGCGAGCGACCCCTCCCGCTGCAGTGCCGCGCGCAGTCCGGGCGCCACACGGTCGGGGTCCAGGTCGTCCGGGTGCGTGGAATGCACGCCCGCGACGACCGGCACCACGAGGTCGTCGAGCACCTTCGCGCCCATCCGACGCCGGACCATCGCGCCGAGCGACGTCGCCCGCGCGCCGACGGGCGAGGGCAGCAGGGCGTCCATCTGCGCACGGAGGGCCCCGGCGCCCCCGACGACCGCGATGACGTCGGCGGCCATCGGGGTGCCCGGGATCCCGAGCAGCCCGGTCGAGGGGATGGGGGCGGTGCGACCGTCGCGGGTCATCAGCCACGCACCCCGGGGGTCCGGCGAGACGATGTCGTTGCCGAGGCCCAGTTCGATCGCCAGCGAGGACACGGCGTCCGTCCGGGTCGCGAACGAGTCCGCCGCCATGTCGAGGTCGAGCCCGGCGACGGTGTGCCGACGGATCATGCCGCCGAGCGCGCCGGAGGCCTCGAGCAGCACCACGTGCGCGCCGCCCTTCGCCAGGTCGCGCGCCGCGACGAGGCCGGCGACCCCGCCGCCGACCACGACGACGTCGGTCATGCTCCGGCGCTCCCGGCCCCGTCGGTCCCGTCGGCCACGTCGGTCCCGTCGCCCAGCGAGTGCACGAGTTCGACGACGCGGGTGAGCACCGCCGGATCGGTCTCCGGCGGCACCCCGTGCCCGAGGTTCACGACGTGCGCCCGAGCGACCCCGCCGCTGCGGACGACCGCGCGGACGTGTGCTTCGAGGACCTCCCACGGCGCCGCCAGCATCGCCGGGTCGATGTTGCCCTGCACGGTGACGCCGGTGCCGACGCGCTGCACGGCCTCGTCGAGGGGCAGACGCCAGTCCACCCCGACCGCGTCGACGGCGTCCGCGTGGCCGCCGACCGTCGCCATGTCCGCCAGGACCTCGCCGCTGCCGACCCCGAAGTGGATGCGCGGGACACCGAGGTCCGCGACGTGGGACAGCGCCGTCGCCGAGTGCAGTGCGACCCGCTCGACGTAGTCCGCCCGGGACAGCGAGCCGACCCACGAGTCGAACAGCTGCGCGGCCGAGGCGCCGGCGAGGACCTGGGCGCGGAGGAACGCCCCCGACACGTCGGCCGCCCAGTCGAGCAGCCGCGACCAGGTCTCCGGGTCGGTGTGCATCATCGTCCGGGCACGGATGTGGTCCTTCGACGGCCCACCCTCGACCAGGTAGGCGGCGAGGGTGAAGGGTGCGCCGGCGAACCCGATGAGCGGCGTGCTGCCCAGCTCGGCGACGGTGCGGGCGACGGCCTCGGAGATCGGTGCCAGGGCCTCCGGCTCGAGCCGACCCAGGGCGTCGACGTCCGCCGAGGTCCGGACCGGGGAACCGAGGACGGGGCCGCGGCCCGGGACGATCTCGACGTCCACGCCCGCGAGCTTGATCGGCACGACGATGTCGCTGAAGAAGATGCCGGCGTCGACCCCGTGCCGACGCACCGGCTGCAGGGTGATCTCGGACGCCAGGGCCGGGTCCAGGCACGCGTCGAGCATCGCCGTCCCGACCCGGAGCTCCCGGTACTCGGGCAGCGACCGGCCCGCCTGGCGCATGAACCAGACCGGCAGCGTCTCCGGTCGGTCGCCCCGGAGGGCCCGGACGAGCCGGGAGCCCGCGGTGCGGCCGTCGGCGAGCGGATGGGTGGCAGGGAGCGCGTCGGTCACCGGACGATTCTCGCACCGCGAACAGGGCCGTTCTCCGATCTGGCGCTCGGGACGGCGGGGTTACCATTGAACACGTGCTCATCTGTCTCACGGCGTCGCATCGCAACGCCAGCTTCGACCTCCTGGAGCGTCTGAGCATCGGAGCACCCGCGGCCGCCAGCCACCTCGTCACGGACTCGGACGTGCTCGACGGCGCCGTGGTCCTCGCCACGTGCAACCGGTTCGAGGCCTACCTCGACATCGCGGGCGACGACGACGCAGCGGTCCGCGCCACGGTCGAGGCCGTCTCGGCAGCGAGTGACCTGCAGGCGGACGAGGTCCTCGACTCCGTGCAGGTCCTCGGCGGCGGCGACGTCGTGCAGCACCTCTTCGCCGTGTCGAGCGGACTCGAGTCCGTCGTCGTCGGTGAGACCGAGATCTCCGGTCAGGTCCGACGGGCCCTCGAGGACGCCCGCCGGAACGGCACCACCACCTCGGAGCTCGAACGCCTCTTCCAGGAGGCCGCCCACACCTCCCGCGGGGTCAAGACCCGCACCCGCATCGGCGCCGCCGGCCGGTCGCTCGTCCGACTCGGACTCGAGCTCGCCTCCTCGCGCCTCACCGACTGGGCCACCACGCGCGTGCTCCTCGTCGGCACCGGCAGCTACGCCGCGACCACCATCGCCGCCCTCCGCGACCGTGGTGCCCAGCAGATCCAGGTCTTCTCGCCGTCCGGCCGCGCCCCCTGGTTCGCCGCGAAGCACGACCTGGTCGCCGCCACCGACCTGCGCACCGCGATCGGCACGAGCGACGTCGTCATCACCTGCACGTCGAGCGAGGTCCCGGTCGTCGAGGCCTGCGACCTGGACGACGGCGCCCGACGGATCGTCATCGACCTCGGGCTCCCCCGCAACGTGCACCCCGGCGCCGCCGACGTCGAGGGCGTCGAGCTGCTCGACCTCGAGACGATCAGCATCCACGCCCCCATCGCCGAACTCAACGCCGAGACCGAGGCGCGTGCGATCGTCGACGACGCGGTCTCGCGGTTCCGCGCCCAGGCGCTCGAGCAGTCGACCACCCCGGCACTCGTCGCGCTGCGCAAGCACGTGTTCGACATCCTGGACGACGAGATCGACCGCGTGAAGCGTCGGGGTGACACCACGCCCGAGTCCGCGGAACAGACCGAGCGGGCGCTCCGGCACCTGGTCGGTGTGCTGCTCCACCGCCCCTCCGTCCGGGCACGCGAACTCGGCCGTGCCGGTCGCGGCGACGACTTCACCGGGGCGCTCGACGCGCTCTTCGGGGTGCGCCCGGAACCCGTCGCGGACGTGCCGTCCCCGGTCGTGCCGCTGGCCGCGCGCGTGCGCGACGACGAGGCGGACGCGAGCTGACCGGCTCGGGCGGTGCGGGCCTCCCGGCCGTACCCGTGTTGGACGTCAGTGCGCTCCTGCTGGTCCGCGACCGACGGGTGCTCATGGTGCGTGCCCGCGGACGTGACGTCCTGTACCTGCCGGGCGGCAAGGTCGAGCCCGGCGAGACCGCCTTGGACGCCGCCGTGCGCGAGGCGTACGAGGAGACCGGCCTGCGCCTCACCGCGGACGACGTCGACGAGTTCGCCGTCGTCACCGAACCGGCGCACGGGCAGGCGCCCGGCACGATCGTCGCGATGACGCTGTTCCTGGCACGGCCGGGAGGCTCGTTGGACTCCGCCACGCCCGTTGCCTCCGCAGAGGTCGACGAGGTGGAGTGGGTCACCTCCGACGACGCCGGACGCTGCCCGCCGGCCGGGGTCGAGACGCTCCGCCTGCTGACGCGGGCGGGACTGGTCGACTGACCGACCGGTCGGGTGACCGTTACTGGTCGCGGTCGGTGTAGTGCCCGGTCTCCTCGGGACCGGCCGGCTGCGGCTCACCGGGGATGTCCGACTCGACGTACTCGCCGGTCTCCTCGTCCGGTTGCGGGCGGGCCTCGCCGGGGATGTCACTCGACACGAACTCGCCGACCGGTTCGTCGCCGGTGACGCGGTGCTCCCCGGGGATGTCACTGTCCACGAACTCGCCGGCGCGTGCGTCCACGCCGTCCGCCCGGTCGTCGTCGCCGCGTGGTGCCTCGTGCTTACCTGCTGCCATCGGTCTGTCCTTCCGTGTCGGCACGTCGTCGTCGACGTGCACGCTGCCGATCCTGCCCGAAGACGCTGGACGGCGGTGCGGATCTGGGAGGACGTGCGAGACAGTTCCACGGTGGAAGTGGTTGTGTGGCGGGCATGGGACAGAGCAGTCGAGGGTCCAGCGCGCAAGTGACGGCACGGCGGTCGCTGCGCGGAGCGGTGGGGACGGTGGGCGTGCTCGGGGCGGTCGTCCTCGCGTTGGCCGGGTGTACGGGTGGGTCGGACGGCGGTGGGGCGGCCTCGGCACCGACGACCTCCACCTCGTCCTCGTCGTCCGTTGCACCGGCGTCCGCTGCGCCGCCGACCACGTCGTCTTCGCCGTCGTCCACCCCGGCGTCGAGTGCGTCGGGTGCCGCCGCAGCCGGTCCGGCGGACGGTGGCACGGCCTCCGGAGCGGGGACCTGCGCGGCGGCGTCGTTGACCGGGTCGATCGTCGACGGCGGTGGCGGCGGGGCCGGCAGCGTGTACCTGGACCTGGCGCTACGGAACACCGGCAGCGCGTCGTGCACGCTGCAGGGCTGGCCGGGGCTGTCCTTCGTCGGCGACGGGAACGGCACGCAGGTCGGGGCATCGGCGACGCTCGACCGCAGCGGTGCACGTCCGACCGTCACCCTGGCCGCCGGGCAGACGGCGTACGCGCCACTCCGGATCGTCCGCGCCGAGAACCTGCAGCCGGGTGACTGCACCGCCCAGCAGCCCGACGGGTTCCGCGTCTACCCGCCGGGTTCGAAGCAGTCGCTGTTCATCGCCTCCACCGCCTACACCGCGTGCCAGCAGCGGTCGGCGCAACTGCTGTCGGTGCGGGCGTTCGTGCCGCAGCAGCAGTGAGGGGCCCAGTTCCGCGATGATGGGCGGGTGAGCAGCCACCGCATCGTCACCGGACCCGAGGACCTCGAGGGCGGGTGGTTCGTCATCGACGACGAGGTCGAGCACCTGGAGGACGTCGGGTGGCAGCCTCCGCGCCGCGGACAGCGGGCCGTCCCGGATGCCGAGCGCACGGTGATCCGCGCGGGCGCCCACACCTTCACCGTCGGGGACACGGTCGAGCTCGCCGAGGGTGCGGTCCTGGACACCGGGTTCCGCGACGCGGTCCGGCGGTACTGGCGCACCAGCATCATCGTCGTGGTCTCGCCGCTGACCTTCTGGGTCCTGCACCTCGTGCAACTCGGCTGGCTCGACGACGGTGGCGAGGTCCGTCGGCGCATCCTGCTCGCCGTCGCGACCGTCCCCGTCGTCCTGCTCGTCGTCGGGCTCTGGTCCGTGCTCACCCGCTCGCCCCACGGGACGGTCACCCGGGCGATGGCCGGGTGGCGGATGCGCGGCGACTACGACCGGCAGCGGCGGGACTCGGTGTCCTGAACGCCTCAGCGCTCGGCGCTCGGCGCGCAGTGCTCAGCGCTGGGCGCTCGGCGCTCGGTGCTCAGCGCTCAGCGCTCAGCCGGGGTGTGCACGACCTCGAGCACCTCGGTGCCCATCGTGCGGAGCGCCTCGACGACCGCCAGTCGCCGCTGCAGCGAGTCGTCCTCGAACCGGACCGTGACGGCGTAGCAGACCGACGACGCCGGCCCCCGGAGCACGCCCGCCTCGGCCCGGATGCCCGGCCCGGACCCCGTGACCGCGACGGACTGGAGGCCGTGGTCGAGCGCCCGGTGCGCCAGCGGATCGAGACCGAACGACCCGGCGACGAGCGACAGGTCCGCGGCCAGGGACAACCATCCGAGGACCCGGTTCGACACCGTCTGGTCCACGACCTCACCGAGCGCCAGCCCGCGGAAGAGCCAGCTGAGCTCTCCCGACGCAGCGACCGAGACGTCCGGGGCGTCATCCGGGCCCCGGCGGTCCCGCACCCGGTCGATCAGCGCGGACCGTTCGACCCCGAGGGACTCGGCACGGGCACGCACGGCGTCGATCCCGACCGTGGTGAGCAAGGCGTTCGTCGCCCAGGCGTCCGCGGTCGCGCCGACCAGGGTGGCGAGGTCGGACACCTGCATGGTCGGCTCCTGCAGGAACTGCCACAGCCCCGCACCCGTCGCGGTGTCCCGGGCCATGCGCTGGAGCCGGTCGCCGTGCAGCCGACCGTCCTCGAGCTGCGCCGCGACCTCGATGAGGAGCAGCACGCGCCCGAGGCCGGACACGGGTTGCACCAACCGGTCGTCGATCGCCAGCAGCGCACGACCGGTGGAGGTGTCGATGATGGAGGCGCTGACCCCAGCACCGTCCTGCGCGATGGTGCCCAGTGCCTGTGTCGTGGCCGTGAAGCGCTCGTCCGCCCCACCACGGTGCTTGCCGCGGCTCCGACCACCACCGCCGACGGGACCGTTCCCCGCTGAGCCGTCGTCAGCGGGGCGTCCGGGGCGGCGCCGGCGCGACGAGTGCGGCGCGTCCGGCTCCGTCATCACCAGATGGCGACGCGCTCGGCCGGAGCCAGGTACATCGCGTCACGGTCCGAGACGTCGAAGGTGTCGTAGTAGACGTCGATGTTGCGGACGATCTGGTTGCAGCGGAACTCGTTCGGCGAGTGCGGGTCGATGCTCAGCAGACGAGCGGCCTCTTCCGGGCGGATCGCCATCCGCCACGCCTGGGCCCAGCTGAGGAAGAAGCGCTCGGCACCGGTCAGGCCGTCGATCACCGGCGGCTCGGCACCGTCGAGGGAGATCAGGTAGGCCTTCCAGGCGATCGACAGGCCACCGAGGTCACCGATGTTCTCGCCGATGGTGAGGGCGCCGTTGACGTGGCCGTCCGGCACCTCGGTCGGCACCAGGGCGTCGTACTGGGCGATGAGGGCCTTCGTCCGCTCCTCGAACGCCTGCCGGTCGGCCTCGGTCCACCAGTTCTGCAGGCGACCGTCGCCGTCGTACTGCGAGCCCTGGTCGTCGAAGCCGTGCCCGATCTCGTGCCCGATGACGGCACCGATCGCACCGTAGTTGGCGGCGGCGTCACGGGTGGCCTCGAAGAACGGGAACTGCAGGATCGCGGCCGGGAAGACGATCTCGTTGAAGCCCGGGTTGTAGTACGCGTTGATCGTCTGCGGGGTCATGAACCACTCGTCGCGGTCGATCGGCTTGCCGATCTTGCCGAGCTCACGGTCGACCTGGAACGACGCGATCGCGCGGACGTTGCCGAGCAGGTCGTCGGCGGTGACCGGCAGGGCGCTGTAGTCGCGCCACTTCACCGGGTAGCCGATCTTCGGCGTGAACTTCTCGAGCTTGTCGAGCGCGCGGGCCCGGGTCTCGTCGGTCATCCACTCGAGACCCGTGATGCTCTGGCGGTACGCCTCGACCAGGTTCGCGACGAGGTCGTCCATCGTCGCCTTCGAGGTCTCGTCGAAGTGCTCCTCGACGTAGATGCGTCCGACCGCCTCGCCCATCGCACCCTCGACCAGGGAGACACCGCGCTTCCAGCGGTCGCGCTGCTTCGGCGCACCGGTCAGTGCGGTGCCGTAGAACGAGAAGCTGGTCGCCGAGAACGCGCTCGTCAGGTACGGGGCGGAGGCCCGGATCACCTGCCAGCAGAGCCAGTCCTTCCAGACGGGCAACGGCTGCTCGCGGAACAGCTGGGCGAGGCCGGTCAGGAAGGACGGCTGGCGGACCACCACGGTGTCGAAGGCGCCGGCGGGAGCCGCGATGGCGTCCCACCAGAGGCGCAGGTCGACGCCCTCGGCGAGCGCCGAGACCTCGTCCCACGGCAGCTTGTTGTACGTCTTCTGGCTGTCACGGGTGGCGACGTTGTCCCAGTGCGCCGACGCGATCGCCGTCTCGAGCGCGATCACGTGCTCGGTCCGGTCGCCGCTCTCGTCGTACCCGGCGAGCGGGAACATCGAGCCCACGAACTCGCGGTACTTCTCGCGGATGTCAGCGAAGCGCTCTTCGCGGTAGTACGACTCGTCGGGCAGACCGAGACCGGACTGTTCGAGGAACACGATGTAGGAGTCCGGGTCGCCCGGGTCGTTGTCGACGAAGAGCTGGATGAAGCTCGGCAGTCCGAGTCGTTCGAAGCGGCCGACCATGCGGAGGACGTCGTTCTTGTCCTCGATCGCGGCGATGTCCGCGAGGAGCGGTTCGATCGGGGCGGACCCGAGCGCTTCGAGCGCCGTCTCGTCGGTGAAGGACGTGAAGAGGTCGCCGACCTTGCGCTGCTCACTGCCCGGCGCGGCGGTCTGCGCGCGCTCGATGATCGTGCGCACGGCGGCTTCGGCTTCCTCGGCCAGGACAGTGAACGAGCCGTAGCGGGCCTTGTCGTCCGGGATCGGCGTCTGGTCGATCCACCTGCCGTTGACGTGCCGGTAGAGGTCGTCCTGCGGTCGCACCGACTCGTCGAGTTCGTCGGTACGGATTCCGGTGGTGCCTGCGACGTCGGTCATGGTCCCCACGATAGCCACCGGCTCCTCGTCCGCCACCCGGTACTCGTTCACTGACCTGACCTCATTCGGGGACGCTCATCGGCGGGAGGCTGCCCGGCGGCGCAGGAAGGCGGCGAGTGGCAGTCCGGCCGCACCGCTGAGGAGCAGTGCGACGGCTGCCGCGGTCGGCCGCCCGATGTCCGCACCGGTGTAGGCGAGCCGACCGTCGGTACCGGGTCGAGCAGCATCGGACCGGACCCGCGCGGCCGCCGGGTGCCGGGTGTCCGTCCCCGTGACGATGCCACCGCCGGCCGACGCCCCCGTTCCGGTACCGCTGCCGTGGCCCGCTCCGGGCCGATCCGGCAGCCCGGGCAGCACCAGTCGGAGCGCGCCCTGCTCGACGTCCTGCACCCGCTGTCGGGCGATCACGGATCCGGCGGGCAGGTCGTGGCGGGGGACGACCAGTTCCCAGCTCCGGCCGATGCCGGTACGGAGCGGCTTCCCGTCGGCAGCGCGGAGTTCTGCTCCCGACTCGTCCTCGAGCGTGACCGTGCCGCCGACTTCGCCGGTCCCGCTCAGGCGGATCCGGCCGTCGTCCAGCTCCTCCACGCTGCCGGTGAGCGCGAGGGGGATCGTGACGTGCGCGTCCGTCCGCCCGAGTTCGTGCTCGCCGTCATGCGCGATGACCGTCACGACGTCGAACCGGACGTCATCCGGGACGGGGAGCGTGGCCTGCCACGAGGTGTCGTCCCCGACCCGGACCTCGACCGGCTGGCCGTCCGGGCCGGTGACCGGACCACGGGCGTCCTCGAACGTCAGGGTGCTGCCTGCCGGTGCGCGGCCTGCGAGTGTGATGCGCTCGGTCTGGCGTGACGCCTGTGCCCGCTCGACCGTCGGGGCGCCGGAGATCTCGTAGACGTCGTCGACACCGCCGTTCTGCGTGCCGTCGAAGTACTGGGAGACCTCGACGTGATGGCTGCCGAAGGCGAGGTCACGGAGCAGGACGTGCCACGTGCCGTCCTCGGCGACGTCGGTCTCGGCCCGGGTCGTCCCGTCGGCCCGCACCACGAGGTGCGCCCCGGGGTGGCCGGAACCGGCGAGGTCGATCGTCCGGGCGATGCCGTCGACGGTCGCGAGCATGTCCGGTGGCAGCAGGATGAGCAACTCGACGGGGATGTCGACCGCCTGGCCGGAGACCTGGGACGTCACGCGGATGACGTGCTGTCCGGGTCGGACCCGGACCTGTGCCTCCCAGTGGCCCGCGGCGTCGCCCTCGGTCCAGACGGGCTCGACGACGTCACCGCTGACCTCGACGCTCGCGCCGGTGGGGACGGAGCCGGTCAGGGTCACGATGCCGGCGCCGTGTGCGATGGACCGGACCCCGGCGGTGAAGTCGACGCCCGTGGTGGCGTGCGTCCCGTCCGACGACGATCCCGGCGTGGGAGCACTGACCCGTGTCGTGTGGCGGTCGGTGGGTGCAGCGAGGGCGGGGTCCGCGGCGAGCACCGGGAGGCCGATGACGGCACCGATGGTGAGCGCGGCGACGACCGGGGGGACAAGGACGTGGTGGTGCAGGTGGTTCGACATGGTGCTCCTCGTGATGTTCCACACACCATATCCAGGTCGCGGGGCGGGGGCACGGTTCTCCACAGGGAGCCCATCCGTCGTCACATGGTCCCGCGTGCCCGCTACGGTCATCGCATGGGACTTCCGTGGAAGCTGCACGGGGACGGCCGCACCGTCTCCGCATCGACGATCGTGGCGCCGGACGAGCGCCTCACCTGGCCCCGCACGGTCGGGCTCGGGGTGCAGCACGTCGTCGCGATGTTCGGCGCCACGTTCCTCGTGCCGCTGATCACCGGGTTCCCGCCGTCGACCACGCTGCTGTTCAGCGGCATCGGCACCATCCTGTTCCTGCTCGTCACCGGCAACCGCCTGCCGAGCTACCTCGGGTCGTCGTTCGCCTTCCTCGCGCCGATCGGGGCCGCGACGAAGATCGGCGGGATCCCGCTCGCACTGTCCGGCATCATCGTCGTCGGTGCGCTGCTCGCCGTCGTGGGCCTCGTCGTGCACCTGGCCGGCGCCGGGTGGATCGACCGGCTCATGCCACCGGTGGTCTCGGGTGCGATCGTCGCCCTGATCGGGTTCAACCTGGCTCCGGCTGCGCGTGACAACTTCACGAAGGCCCCGGTCGTGGCGGTCATCACCCTCGCCGCGATCGTCCTGTGCACCGTGCTCTTCAAGGGCCTGGTCGGGCGCCTGTCGATCGTCGTCGGGGTGGTCGTCGGCTACGTGGCCGCCCTCGTCGCCGGTCAGGTCGACCTCAGCGCGATCGAGAAGGCGGACTGGGTGGGGCTGCCGACCTTCACCGCGCCGGCCTTCGACCCGTCGCAGATGGCCGTCTACCTCGGGTTCCTGCCCGTGGTCCTGGCCCTCGTCGCCGAGAACGTCGGGCACGTCAAGGGCGTCGGGCAGCTCACTGGCCGCGACCTGACGCCTCTGACCGGGCGTGCCCTCTTCGCGGACGGCATCTCGACCGTGCTTGCGGGGGTCGGCGGCGGTTCGGCGACCACCACGTACGGCGAGAACATCGGTGTGATGGCGGCGACCCGGGTGTTCTCGACGGCGGCGTACTGGGTCGCGGCGATCGTCGCGGTCCTGCTCGGGCTCTCGCCGAAGATCGGTGCGGTCATCTCGACCGTCCCCGCCGGGGTCCTCGGCGGTGCGACCACGGCGCTCTACGGTCTCATCGGCGTGATCGGCATCCGGATCTGGGTGGAGAACCGCGTCGACTTCGCCAAGCCGAAGAACCAGCTGACGGCGGGCGTCGCGCTGATCATGGGCATCGCGGACTTCACGTTCACGCTCGGTGGTGCCACGTTCGGCGGCATCATCATCGGCACCATCGCGGCGATCGTCGTCTACCACCTGATGGACCTGATCGGTCGGGCGCGCGGCACCGACCCGGCGACGCCCACGGCGACCGACGACGAGCGCGCGGCGACCGGCGGGGTCCCCGTCGAGCCGCGGGTCGGCGCGGCGGAACGCGACTGACCCGCGGCCCTCGACGACGACCCGGTCCGCGGACGACGGGTCAGAGCAGCAAGACGGACCAGAGCAGGACGACGGGCCAGAGCAGGACGACGGTTCAGAGCAGCGCGACGACGCCCGTCACGAGCTGGACCAGTCCGAGCACCACGAGGACGACGACGAGGGCGACCGAGCCACTCTGTGCGATGAACCGCCTCGTCGCCGCGAGGATCGGCTCAGCTCGGTGCCCGAGTGCGGCCGTGACCGCGATCGGCAGCACGGCGGTGGACCCCGCGATCACCACGTAGGCGGTGCCCGTTCCGACCATGGCCGCGACCGACGGATCCGAGTCGCCCACCACCAGACCGGCCGTCAGCGACAGCACCACCGCCTTCGGGTTCGTCACGAACCAGGCCACGCCGACGGCGAAGGCGCGGGCGGGCCCGATCGTCGCCATCAGGTCCGACCAACCGGCGCTCCTCGGGCGACCGTCGGGCAGCCGTCGGACGGTCCACTGCCACACCGCGAGGCCGAGGAGCAGCACGCCCGCGACCACCTCGACCACCGCTCGGACGTCGGTCCCACCGTCCGAGGGAGCCGGCAGCCGCTCACCGAGCAGGACAGCCACGACGAGCGCCACCGCGACGCTGAGGACCCATCCGGTGGCACACGCCGCCGCGGAGGCGTACCCACCGCGATGGCCGAGCAGGAACACGACCGAGGCGATCACGAGCGGACTCAGTGCGATCCCCACCACGGCGGGGACCAGTGCGACGATGTCCACCCCTCGACCGTAGCCATTGGCAGGATGTCCTGGTGCCCACCGTGTCCGAGACCGAGCCCCGTCGGCTCCGCCGTGCCGTCGACCGCGACATCGTCCGGCTCGCGCTGCCCGCACTCGGGGCGCTCGTCGTCGAGCCGCTCTTCCTGCTCACCGACACCGCCCTCGTCGGGCACCTCGGTGCGTCATCACTCGCCGCAGTCGGTGTGGCGAGCGCGGTCCTGCAGACGGTCACGGGCCTCCTGGTCTTCCTGGCCTACGCCACCACCCCGGCCGTCGCCCGCGCCCTCGGTTCCGGCGACCGCCGCGGTGCGGTGCACGCTGGCATCGACGGGATGTGGCTCGCACTCGGCCTCGGTGTCGTCCTGGCACTGGTCGGCTGGCCGGTCGCCGGCCTGCTCATCGACGTGTTCGGCGCAGCCCCCGAGGTGTCGGACGCAGCGACCGCGTACCTGCTCGTCTCCCTGATCGGGCTGCCCGGCATCCTGGTCGTCACCGCCTCGACGGGTCTGCTCCGGGGGCTGCAGGACACCCGGACACCCCTCGTCGTCGCGACCGTCGGCTTCATCGCCAACGGGCTGCTCAATGCGCTGCTCATCTACGGCCTCGGCTGGGGGGTCGCGGGGTCGGCGGCCGGGACCGTCGTCGTGCAGTGGGCGATGGCAGCCGTGTACGTGGTCATCGCGGTCCGGGCAGCGCGGGCGTCCGGCGCTCCGTTGCGGCCGGGAGCATCCGGCGTGGTCCGGGCACTGCGTTCCGGGGCGTGGCTGTTCCTGCGCACCGCGTCACTGCGCGTCGCGATGCTCGCCACGATCGGCGCCGCGACCGGTCTCGGCACCATCGGGTTGGCGACGACACAGATCGGCCTGACGGTCTTCAGCACGCTCGCCTTCGCGCTCGACGCGCTGGCGATCGCCGGGCAGGCCCTCGTCGGCCACGCGCTCGGTGCACGGGACGCCGACCGCGTGCGCCTGGTGACCGGGAGGCTCGTGGTCCTCGGCCTCGCCGGTGGCGTCCTGCTCGGTGCGCTGACACTGGCCGCGAGCGGCCTGCTCGGGCCGGTGTTCTCCGACTCGGACGAGGTTCGGTCCGCCTTGCCCCTGGTGCTGGTCCTCATCGCAGCGGGGCTGCCGATCGCCGGGTACGTGTTCGTCCTCGACGGGGTGCTCATCGGTGCCGGTGACGCCCGGTACCTGGCCCTGGTCGGTGTCGTGAATCTGGTCGTGTACCTGCCGCTGCTCTGGTGGCTCGGGGACGGACTCGCGGGGCTCTGGGCTGTCTTCTCGTTCGGCTACATCGGGGTGCGGGCGGTGACACTCGGGGTACGGGCGCACCGGCCGGGGTGGATCGCGGCGGCGCTCGCCCGCTGAGACCGACGTGCGGTCCGTCAGTTCTGGTCGATCGCGGCCGCCGAGCATTCCGGGGACGGCGGATCCGGCAACGACCGGAGCACCCGCTCTCGACGGCGCGACTCGACCGCGGTCATCGCGCCGATGAAGACCGCCACGACGAGCAGGAGCACCAGGAGGAGCACGTCGCCCGACGACAGCGCGATCGCCCAGGCGGATCCGAGCATGACGACCCCGAGTGCGATGAGACTCGGCACGGCTCCCCTCGAGGACCGCCGTTGCCAACCCAGGAAGGCGCGCACGAGCGGCACGGTGTCCGCCGTCGCCGACGTCCGACCGGTGATGCGACGCCAGAGCAGCCGTCGCTGCGTTCGATCGAGGACCGAGAACGGACGCTCCTCGGCCGCGATGCGGAACGGCTGCAGGGTGTGGCGTCGACGTCCGACGACCCAGGCGCGGATGGCGAGCACCATGCCGACCACCGTGACGACGACCGGACCGGACCCCCAGGGCTCGCCGAACACCAGGACGGGCACGACGACGGTCATGAACACGGAGATCACCGCCAGCGAGGCGGTCACCGACAGCCCGCGGACGGTCGGCCCGTGCTCCGCGAGCCGCTCGGCCCGGCGGGTGGCCTCGGCGAGGGCAGCGTCCGGTGTCGGCGCCGCACCGGGGGCCGGGATGGTGGTCACGACCCCAACCAACCACAGCCTCAGCGACACCGGTGCGGTGCCCGACCGGCCGCAGCCGGACCGGAGGCGCGTGGCCAGCCGGTGCCGCGCCTCCCGGCCGACGCTCCTGGACCGGACCGTGCCGTGCCGGTGGTTCGGACCGGACCCGCACGGCCCGATCCCGTCCGAACCACTGCTTCCCGTGGTTCGGACCGGCTTCTGTTGGGCGCAGCCGCACGGAACCGGCAGGCGCGGCGACGCAGCGGGCCGGCCGGCCCTACGCCCGCGGCACCGCCGTGGTGTCCCCGATCCGCAGCTCGGACCGGAACGACGCCGGCTCCGGCGACTCCCCCTCGAGCATGGCGAGCGCTGCCCGTGCGGCGGCCTCACCCTTGGGCACGAACGGCTGCACGAGCGTGGTCAGCTGCCGGATCGGGGACCGGTGCAGCAGGCTGTCGTCCACCTGGATGCCGTCGAACCCCACGACGCTGACGTCCTCGGGCACGCGGAGTCCGGCCTCGAGCGCCGCCGAGATCACCCCGACGGCGAGCAGGTCGCTCTGCGCGACGACCGCCGTCGGTGTCTCGGCCCCCGTGGTGAAGAGCGCTGCGCCGGCGATCCGGCCCTCCTCGACCGAACTCCCGCCGGCCGCGATGGCCGGTGCCTCCGGGTAGACGTCGCGGACCCCGCGGAGTCGCTCCATGGTGGTGAAGGCCGAGGACGAGCGTTCGCGGGCCTCGTCGACCGGGCCGCGTTCGCGCGCGCTGTCGAGGGGCAGGGTGACGACGGTGACCGCGCGGTGGCCGAGTTCCCGGAGGTACTCGGCGGCACGGCGTGAGCCCTCGCGGTTGTCGAGGTGCACCGGGACGGCCCCCTCGATCGCGTCCGCCTCGATCGCGACGACGGGGATCGCCCGACGTCGGAGGACGGCGACCGCGGGGTCGATCCGCACGTTGCAGCCGATCAGGATGACCGCGTCCATCGGTGCGTCGACGAGCGGCGCCATCCCGCGTTCGTCGTCGAGCGGACTCCGCACGAGCAGCAGAGACACCCCGGCGGCGCCGGCGACCTCGGCGATGCCGTCGAGCGTGAGGATGTTGGCGGGGTCACGGAAGGCGTCGCTCAGGCGGTCGTCGAGGACGACGCCGATGACGCCGGAACGCCCACGGCGCAGCGAGCGGGCTCGGGGGTCCGGACCGTCGTACCCGAGTTCGGCGGCGACGGCGAGGATCCGCTGACGGGTGTCCTCGGACACGGGTCCGCTGCCGCTGAACGCGAGGGACGCGGTCGACGGGGCGACACCGGCAGCGCGTGCGACGGCGGCGAGCGTCGGCCGGGAGGCACGCCCCGCGCGGGCAGCACCGGCCGCCGGTCCGGCCCCGCCCGGTCGGGACGCGCGGGACACCGGGGCGCGGTCGTCCGACTCGCCGGGTTCGCTTGCCGTGTCGTCCATCGCTGGTTAGCGTAACGGGAACACCAGCTCGAATCGATTCGATAGGACAGGACCATGACGACGGCCACCACCCGCAGCGCACCGACGACGCGTGCCTGGCGCAACGCGGTGTTCGTGGTGTTCACGCTCTCCGGGCTCGACATCGCCACCTGGCTCGGCCGTGTCCCGAGCGTCCGGGACTCCCTCGACGCCTCCACCTTCACGATGGGCCTCCTGGTCCTCGGCATGTCCGTCGGCTCGATCGGCGGACTCACCTTCGCCGGCCACATCGTCGCCCGCCTGGGCGCCCGCCGCGGGGTGCTCGTCGCCTCCGCGTGCCTGGCGCTCGGCATGGTCGCCGCGGGTGTCGCCGTGACGCTCGGTTGGGGTTTCGCCGCGATCTGGGTCTGCCTCATCGCGTTCGGCTTCGGCAACGGGCTGTGCGACGTTTCGATGAACGTCGCCGGCGCGACGGCCGAGCGCCTGGGCGGCCGGACGATCATGCCGCTGTTCCACGCCGCGTTCAGCGTCGGCACGCTCGCCGGCGCGGGCATCGGCTCGCTCGCCGAACGGTTCGAGGTCCCCGTCGCGGTGCACTTCATCGTCGTCGGGATCCTCACGAGCCTGGCGATGATCGTCGCCATCCGCTGGTTCGGCGACGACCGCCACGTCGAGCCCGAGGCCACCGACACCAGTCCCGTCGCTCTGCCGGTCTCCCGCTGGGCCGTCTGGCGGCAGCCGTCGACCCTGCTCATCGGGGTCATCGTCCTCGGCATGGCCCTGGCCGAGGGTTCCGCGAACGACTGGCTGCCCCTCGCCATGATCGACGGGCACGGCCTGGCGAACGACGGCGGTTCCGCGGTCCTCGCGGTGTTCCTCGCCGCCATGACCGCCGGTCGGATCGCCGGCAGTCCGCTCATCGACCGGTTCGGCCGGGTGCCGGTGCTCCGCGCCAGCGCCGTCGTCGCCGTGGTCGGCCTCGGCATGCTCATCTTCGTACCGAGCGTCCCGATCGCGATCGTCGGCGTCGTGCTCTGGGGGCTCGGGGCGTCGCTCGGGTTCCCGATGGGCATGTCCGCCGCCGCCGACGATCCCCGCACCGCGGCTGCCAAGGTCAGCGCCGTCGCGACGATCGGCTACGTGGCGTTCCTCGCCGGGCCGCCGATCATCGGGTTCGCGGGCGAGCACGTGGGCCTCCTCAACGGGCTGCTCATCGTGTTCGTGTTCATCATCGCGGCCGGCCTCGCCTCCGGTGCAGCGCGTGAGCGGACCGGAGCCGGTGCCACGGCGACCACCCCGTCGGGTGACGCGCACAGGGGTGGCGAGCCGCGCCTCCAGTCCGGAGCGGACACGGAGAGCGACGCCACCGCCACCGCGGACGTCGACCGCAGCTGACCGCGACCCGCCGGGGGGCACGCGATCCCGGTTAGGCTCTCCGGGTGCGTCTCGTCATCGCCCGCTGCTCCGTCGACTACGCCGGTCGCCTGTCGGCACACCTGCCCCTCGCGAACCGCCTGCTCATGCTGAAGGCCGACGGTTCGCTGCTCGTCCACTCCGACGGCGGCAGCTACAAGCCGCTCAACTGGATGAGCCCGCCGTGCTCGATCGCCATCGCGGAGCCCGACGAGGACCAGGCGGCCGCCGGCATCACCCAGGTGTGGACGGTGACGCAGAAGAAGACGCAGGACCGTCTGATCGTCAGCATCCATGAGGTGTTCGCCGACGAGTCCCACGACCTGGGCGTCGACCCCGGTCTGGTGAAGGACGGGGTCGAGGCACATCTGCAGCAGCTCCTCGCCGAGCAGATCGAGCTCCTCGGCGACGGCCACACGCTGGTCCGCCGCGAGTACATGACGGCCATCGGACCGGTCGACATCCTGGCGCGGGACGACGCCGGTGCGAGCGTCGCGGTCGAGATGAAGCGGAACGCCAACATCGACGCGGTCGAGCAGCTCACCCGCTACCTCGAGCTGATGAACCGCGACCCGCACCTGCGTCCGGTGCAGGGTGTCCTCGCAGCGCAGTCGTTCGCCCCGCAGGCCCGCACCCTGGCCGAGGACCGCGGGATCCGCTGCCTGGTCCTGGACTACGACGAGATGCGCGGCATCGAGGGCGGGCACGCCCGCCTGTTCTGACGGGAGGCCCGGACCACCGCCTCCTCGGTCGTCCCGTCCGGCGCGGCTAGGCTTGGCAGGTCATGACAAACAGCCCCGAGCGTCCGTTCACCGCCGTCCTGTTCGACCTCGACGGCACCATCAGCGACTCGGCACCGGGCATCCTCGAGAGCCTGACGTACACGTTCGAGCAGGTCGGCGTCCCGGTGCCCGACCAGGCCACGCTGATGTCGTTCGTCGGTCCCCCGATCCTCGACACGTTCCGCGACGCGATGGGCATGGACGATCCCCTGGTCGAACGGACCCTCGCCGTGTACCGCGAGCACTACTTCTCGCACGGGGCCCTCGACAGCCGGATGTACCCGGACATCGACGTCGTCCTGCACACCCTGCACGAGGCCGGCGTGCCGATCTCGACCGCGACGAGCAAGCCCGAGACCCCGGCGACGTACATCCTCGAGCACTACGGACTGACCGGGGACATCGACATCATCACCGGCGCGAGCGACGACGAGGTCCGCTCCGCCAAGGCCGACGTCGTCGAGGAAGCGCTGCGCCGCCTGCGTGCCCACGGCTTCGACGTGTCCCGCCCGGTGCTCGTCGGGGACCGCCTGCACGACGTCGAGGGCGCGGCGGCGCACGGCGTCCCGACCGTCTTCGCGGAGTGGGGCTACGGCTCTCCCGCCGAGGCCGTGGGCACCATCGCGCAGGCGGCGACCCCGCTCGACCTGCTGCCGATCCTGCTGCCGAGCGCATGACGTCCGGCACGGGGAGGTCCGGCACCGCGCAGACGGGCCTGCGCGGCGCCGCCTGGCTGCTGCCGGCCGCGATCGTCCTGGTCGCCCTGAACTTCCGCGGCCCGATCGTGGCACCCGCGCCGGTGATCGGAGACGTCCGCGCCGACCTCGGCATGACCGCGACGGTCGCCGGCCTGCTCACCACGATCCCGGTGCTCTGCTTCGCCCTCGCGACACCGTTCGCCAGCTGGGTCATCGCCCGCTTCACCGCCGAGCGCGCGGTGTCGCTGTCGCTCGTGATCGTGCTGGTCGGGACCGTCGTCCGGTCGGTCCCACACGAGGCCGCCCTGCTCATCGGCACCGCGGTGATCGGCATCGGCATCACGATCGGCAACGTGGTGATCCCGGTCGTGATCCGTCGCGACACCTCGCCGGAGCGGGTCGGTCTGGTCACCGGTGTCTACACGTCGGCGCTCAACATCGGGTCGATGATCACCTCGCTCGGCACCGCGCCCATCGCGGCCGCGTGGGGCTGGCCGGTCGCGATCGCGGTGTGGGGCGTCCTGGCGCTCATCGCGGCGGCGGCGTGGACCTACACGGTCGGTGCCGGTGCAGCCTGGCGCGGGACCGACCACGACCCGGAGCCGCTGCCCGTCACCGGACCGATCGACCAGGTGCTCGACACCGGGTCGGTGCGGACCGTCGCCGAGCAACGCGCTCCCGTGATCGAGACTCTGCCGCACCCCGCCAAGCGCTGGGTGACGTGGGGGCTCATGCTCGCGTTCGGCGGCCAGGCGTTCTCGTACTATGCGCTGACGGCGTGGATCCCGACGCTGCTGCACGACGAGATCGGTTTCGACACGGCGTCCTCGGGCGCGAGCTCGTCGGTGTTCCAGATCCTGGCCGTCGTCGGCGCGCTCGGGGTCCCGGTGCTCGCCAGCCGGTTCCGGCCGCGGGTCATCATCGTCCTGGTCGCGTTCTTCTGGCTGGCGATGCCGCTCGGGCTCCTCGTCGCCCCGCAGCTCTGGCTGCTCTGGTCCGTCCTGGGCGGTGCGGCCCAGGGTGGCGGCATCACGATCATCTTCATCGTCATCGTGCGGCTGGTGTCGAACGACGACGACGCCCGCCGGATGTCCGCGTTCGTGCAGGGCGGCGGGTACCTGCTCGGTTCCGCCGGCCCCCTCGTCGCGGGTGCGTTGCACGGGGCGACCGGTGGCTGGACGGCTCCGCTGCTGACCGTCCTGGTCGCCGTGCTGCTGCTCGGAGTGGTCGGGTCGGTGTCGGCGCGGAAGGTGCGCTGAACCGAGCCGGTCAGCGCCCGCAGCCGGCCCGCCGCAGCACCGACCAGCGGCCCGCCTCAGGCGCCCCGGGCCTCCAGGACCTGGCGGAGCGTCATCGGCGGACGGCCGGTGACGCGCTCGACGTCACCCGACACCTTCGCGAGCGACCCGTCCGCGATGGCCGTGTACGTGCTCACCCAGGCGTCCGCCTGCCACGGCTCGGGCTGCCAGCGCTGGCGGGAGGCGTAGGCCTCCTCCAGGGACTCCCGGTGGTACGACACCGGACGGCCACGCACGTCGCTGACGACCGCGGCCGCCTGTCCGAGCGTGATCGCCACCGGACCCGTCAGGTCGTAGGTGCGGTCGAGGTGGCGCGCCGGCTCGCGGAGGACGGCCGTCGCCACCCGCGCCACGTCGGCCCGGGCGACCGCGGCCATCGCGCCGTCGTCCGCCGGACCGCGGATCACGCCGTCCTCGCCGACCAGGTCCTCGACGAAGTCCAGGTAGAACGAGTCACGCAGGAACGTGTGCGCCATCGAGGTGTCGCGGATCGCCTGCTCGGTCCAGAAGTGGTCACGCCCGAGGGTGAACGTCGCGTCGGCGGCCGCACCCTGGAAGGACGTGTAGACGACGTGCCGGACCCCGGCGTCGGCCGCGGCACGGATCACGGTGCGGTGCTGGTCGAGCCGGTCACGGGCCTCCGCGCCGGACACCAGGAACAGGACCTCGACGCCGGCGAAGGCGGCTCGCGCGGCATCGGCGTCGGCGTAGGTGGCGACCGCGACGTCGGCACCGGTCAACTCCGGGGCGCGGGAGGCGTCGCGGACGACCATGCGGAACGGCGTGCCGTCCGCGGCGAGCGCGCGGGCGACGGACCCGCCGATGTTGCCGGTGGCCCCGGTGATGGCGATGGTCACGTCGTGCTCCTGTCGGTCGGTGGTCCAGGGGTGGCGCGGTGGTGGGCGTGGTCTGACGCTACGTCCGGACCAGGACGGCGGCCCGCTGCAGGTCCGCTGCGACCCGTGCGGCGTTGACGCCGTCCACGTCCACAGCCCAGGCCCGGGCGGACCCGTGGTCTCGGCCGTGGCGCATGTGTCGACCGACGAGGCGGTCGACGCGGACGTCGTCGTCGGCCACGCAGGCCCAGGTCTCGGTGAAGAGCCCCGGCAGCTCGCACCAGGGCGTGCTCTGGTCGAGCAGGTAGTTGCCCTCGGAGACGACGAGCACGGTCTCCGGTGGGACGGCGATGCTGCCGGCGACGGGCTCGTCGACACGGCGGTCGAAGTCCGGGGCCCAGATCGTGTCGGTGCGGTCGGTGCTGTCGGTGCCCGTGCCCCCGGTCAGCCGTCGGACCAGCGCGACGTACCCGGCCGCGTCGAAGGTGTCGATCGCGCCCTTGCGGTCGTGTCGGCCGAGGGCGTCGAGTGCGGCGTTCGCCAGGTGGAAGCCGTCCATCTGGACCTGCACGGCGACGCCCGCACCCAGCTGCTCCGTGACCGCGGTGACCACGCGTCGGGCGAGCGTCGACTTGCCCGCACCGGGGGCGCCCGCGATGCCGAGCACGCTCCGGCCACCGGCTGCGGCGAGCGCCACCGCGCGTGCGACGGCCTGGTCGGCGGACAGGGTCTCCGGCGTGCTCACGCCCCCATCCTCCTGCATCGTCCTCCGGCCGGCCGCACGTGGCAGCCGAGCCGGCCGCCTCTGACCCACGAACGGGCGCGTTCCCCCGCGCCCCTGCTGCCGGTAGCGTCAGGTCCTGATGACGAAGACGCCTTCCGGTCGGATCGTCGTCCCGGGCACCGCGACCGACCGAGCGGGCACCGCCCCCGGGCGGACCGGGGCGAGGACCACCCCGGTGACCAACCAGGCGGTGATCGTCGTGGTGTCGCTCCTCGCCGCGGTGTGCAGCGTGCTGCTGCCCTGGCTGACGGTCACGAACGCGACGAGCATGTGGACGGGGACGGCACTGGCGGTCCTCGGCCTGGCGTGCACCGGACTGCTCATGGCCCGACCGTCGCTGATGCGGTTCGAGCTCCTGGTGCCGGCGCTCGACTTCGTCGCCATCGGCCTGCTGCGCTACGGCACGGGTGACTCGCGGTCCCCGTTCCTCGCCGCGGTCCTGCTGCCGGTGATCTGGATCGCCGCGCGGCCGGGCCGGCAGAACGTGCTCTACCCCCTGGTCGGGACGGCTGGGACCTTCCTGGTGCCGATGCTCCTCGGGCACGCCGACCTGGTCGCGAGCGAGGCCGTCCGGCTCGTCGTCGTGCTGGTCGTCTTCACCGCCGTCGCGGGCGTCACCAACGAGCTCGCCCGCCAGGGTGCGGTCCGTCTGCACACCGTCCAGGAGCTGCGGCGACAGGCCGAGGCCGAGATCTCCCAGGCGGCCCTCGTCCAGCGTTCCCTGCTGCCCGTCTCGACGGCGGACCTCCCGACGGCCTTCACGGTCCGGGCCGTGTGCCTGCCGACCCGCTCGGTGGGTGGTGACTTCTACGACTGGTTCCCCACCGCCGGCGGCGCTGCCTTCACCCTCGGGGACGTCATGGGCAAGGGCGTCGGCGCGGGCATGATCGCCGCGGTGGTGCGGTCGGTCCTCCGGTCGTCGGTGCGGGTGGGTGCACCGGACGAAGCGGTGAGCCGGACCGCGACCGGCCTGGACGTGGGGCTGGACGCGCCGGCGACCGAGCAGTTCACCACGTGCTTCCACATGCACCTGGACGTCGACGGGGTCGCCCGGTGGGTCGACGCCGGGCACGGACTGGCCCTGGTGCTCCGCGCCGAGGGTGGCCACGAGTGGCTGCGGAGCACGGACACCCCGATCGGGGTCGGGACGAGCTGGACGACGCAGGAGACGCTGCTCGGCCGTGGGGACGTGGTCCTCGTCGTCAGCGACGGCGTCCTGGACCTGTTCGGCGACGGACTGGACGCACTCGACCGCTTCGAGGCGTTCGCCGTGACCGAGCCGGACCCGGAACGCCTGGTCTCCCGCCTGGAGGAGCTCGGCCGCGCCGGGCACCACGCGGACGACGTCACGGTGCTGGCGGTCCGCTACGACCCGGAGCCGGGAGCGGCGGTCACTCCCCCTCGGTGAGGGTGGTCAGGGCGGCCATCAGCGCCGCACGACCCGGCTCGTCGAGCGGAGCGAACAGCTCGTCGAGCACCCGGGCGGCCACACGGTGCCCGTCGTCGAGTGCCTCGCGACCGGTGTCGGTGAGGGTGTGCACGAGCCGACGCCCGCGACCGGCCGACCGTTCGATGAGTCCGCGCTCCACCAGTCGCGCCGCGAGGGTGCCGAACGCCTGGTCGCTCTGGAACGTGGCGACGGCCAGGTCGTGGCCGGACGCACCCGGCATCCGGTCGACGGCGCGCAGGGCGTCCCACTGCACCAGGGTCACCCCGACGTCGTGGAGGGCGAGGTCCATCGTGCGGTGGTTCCGGTACTGCGCCCGCTTGATGGCCTGCCCGAGCCGTTCGAGGTCCGTCGTCATGGTGCTACGGTATCAACACGTTTAGATCAACATGTTGATTCAGGAGCCACGACCATGCCGAACACCCTCCCCGACGACCTGCCCGTCCTCCGCGCAGGCGACCCCAGCGCACCGACCGCCCTCGTGCTGCACGGTGGCGGTGGACCCCGGACGGTCGCCCCGATCGTCGGACACCTCGCTGCCTCCCGGTCCGTCCACGCCCCGACCCACCCGGGCTGGGAAGGCACCGACCGACCGGAGTCGATCGCGACGATCGCCGAACTGGCCTCGGCGTACCTGACCCGGCTCCGTGACCACGGCGAGCGAGACGTGCTCGTCGTCGGGTCGTCGATCGGCGGGTGGATCGCCCTCGAGATGGCCGTGCAGGCCGCGGCGGACGAGCGCTCCGCCGGTGTGCTCGGCAGTGTGGTCGTCATCGACACCGTCGGGGTCGTCGTCGAGGGCGAACCGATCGCGGACTTCTTCGCGCTCGACGCCCGCGGACTCGCCGAGGTCGCCTGGCACGACCCCGAGCGCGGGTACCAGGACCCGGCCCTCGCGACCGAGGAGCAGCGCGCCGTCCTGCGGTCGAACGGGCAGACCATGGCCGTCCTCGCCGGTCGGGGGATGAGCGACCCGAGCCTGCTGGAGCGCCTGGCGTCCGTGGAGGTGCCGACCCTCGTCGTCTCGGGTGCGAGCGACCGCGTCGTCACCGTCGGCCACGGACGCGCGGTCGCCGCAGCCGTCCCCGGTGCCGCGTTCGCCGAGGTCCCCGCAGCCGGACACCTGCCGCACCTCGAGGCGCCCGAAGCCACCTGGGCCGTGCTCGACCCGTTCGTCGCGCAGCACCGACCGGGTCAGCACTGACGAGGCGCGGGGAGGCGCGGCTCACCCCGCCGTGACGCCCGCCCACCGCAGTGCCTGCGCCACGAGCAGCCCGTGGCGGTGCGACCCGAGTCCGGCGATCGGCACCCATGCCGCCAGGTCCGTCGTCCCCTCGGCCTCGTGGCGCAGCGCTCCCCCGACGACCCGGGCTCGGTGCACCACCTGCACGGCCTTCATCGGTCGGCCGTTCCGGGTCTTGCGACGCTCGGGCGGGACGACGTGGGAGCGCACCCCGAGCAGCTCCTCGACGACCACGTCGTACCCGGTCTCCTCGAGCACCTCGCGGACCGCACCCTCCTCGACGGTCTCGTCGAGCTCCACCCCGCCGCCCGGCAACGTCCAGAGCCCGGCGTCCGGCCAGCTCAACCGGGCGAGCAGCACCCGGTCCCCGTCGGTGACGACGGCGTAGGACGCCAGCCGGGTGTCGTAGTCGGTGTACTCCATGTGCCGACCATCCCAGGGACCGGGCCGATGCCGGAACGCCGCGCCGTGCCTCCCGTCCGGCCGGTCTGCCGGCTGCCGGGTCTGCCGAGTCTGCCGGTCTGCGTCCGGCGCGGCCTGCATCGAAGGACGCAACTCCGTCGGTCCCACCGTTCGGCCCTGGGGCGGGCGGGCCCGGATTCCTAGCGTTGACGGTGTCGTGCGAACCCGCGCACCGCACAGCGAGGAGTCCCCCGTGTCCACAGCCCTCCACCCCGAGCCCGGAACCGCAGCCCGCCCGAGCGGCACCGCCGTGCACCTCGACCACGTCACCAAGACGTACCCGAACGGCCCGTCGACGGTCCGCGCGCTCGACGGCGTGAGCCTCGACGTCGCCGCCGGCAGCTTCACCGCCGTGATGGGAGCGTCGGGCTCCGGTAAGTCCACCTTCCTCAACTGCGCCGCCGGGCTCGACACCCCCACCAGCGGCCGGGTCGTCATCGGCGGCGTCGACCTCGGCACGCTCTCCCCGGACGCGGTGACCCGGTTCCGCCGCGACCACGTCGGCTTCGTCTTCCAGGGCTACAACCTGGTGCCGCACCTGACCGTCGGCGAGAACGTCCGGCTGCCCCTGACCCTGGCCGGGGTCCGCGAGGACGACCACCGCGTGGCCGGACTGCTGCACGCCGTGGGGCTCGAGGGCATGGCCGACCGGCTGCCGGGCGAGCTCTCCGGCGGCCAGGCGCAGCGGGTCGCGATCGCCCGCGCGCTCGTCGCCGGGCCGGACGTGGTGTTCGCCGACGAGCCCACCGGGGCACTGGACACCGCGACCGCGGACCGGATCCTGCAGCTGCTGCAGCACGCGGTGCGGTCCCTCGGGCAGACCCTGGTGCTCGTCACCCACGACCCCCGCGCGGCCACCTACGCCGACCGGGTCGTGTTCCTGGCGGACGGCCGGGTGCGCGACGAGCTGGTCGCCCCGACGCTCGAGTCCGTCACCGCCCGCGTCCTCGGTCTGGGACGCTGAGCCGTGCGCGTCGCTCTGCGCTCCCTGCTCGTCGTCAACCGCGCCGCGGTGCTCGGTGCCGGGATCGTCGTGGCCCTGGCAGCCGTGCTCCTCGGCATCACCACCGCCTGGCTCGAGGCCGGGGTCCGCCACCCCGAACTGCCGTTCCTGTCCAGCGTCGCCGGCTCGTTCGCGGGCACGCTGCTCCTCATCACCGTGTTCATGGTGGCCAACGTCTTCGCCGGGGTCCTCCGCGAGCGCCGCCGCGAGTTCGCGCTGCTCCGCGCGGTCGGCGCCACCGCCGCGCAGATCCGCGGAACGGTCCGGACCGAGGTGCTGCTGTTGCTCGCACTCGTCGCGCCGCTCGGCGCGGTGGTCGGCACGTTCGCTGCCGCCTCGGTCACACCGCTGCTGCGGGCGAGCGACATCGTCCCGGCGGGCTTCACCCTGACGGCGAGCGTCGTGCCGCTGCTCGGCACGCTGGTCGTCCTCGTCCCGACGGGGCTCCTCGCAGCGGCGATGACCGCCCGGGCCGCGACCCGTCCGAGTCCGACGGACGCCGTCCGCGCCAGCACGACCGACGTCCCGACGCTGTCCACCGGTCGCCGGATCGCCGCCGGGGTGACCGCCCTCGCCGGACTCGGCATCGCCGCCACCCCCTTCTTCACCCCGGGCCTCGTCGGCAGCGCCGCCGGTGCCACCTCGGCGATCGTGCTCGTCGTCGCCGCGGCCCTCGCCGGACCGCTCCTGGTGCAGTGGGCGGCCCGTCGCGGGCTCGCCGTCACGCGATCCGGAGTCGGCGGCGCGGCCAGCGTGCTCGCCCTCCTCAATGCACGCGGCGCCTCCCGGCGGCTCAGCGCGGCCGTGGTGCCGCTCGCGCTCCTCGTCACGCTCGGCACGGTGCAGACCGGGACGGACGCCGCGGTCGACCGGGCCACTGCCGACCAGCTGGTGGCGGGCCTCCCGGCCGACCTGGTGGTGACCTCCTCAGGAGGTGTCACGGCGGACCAGCTCGAGCGGATCGCCGCCGTCCCGGGAATCCGTGCGACCACGACGATGCGCGACCGTGCCGGATCCGTGCAGGTCGAGGAGCCCGACGAGGACCTCGGCGGCCTCGGCGGCCTGGAGTGGGAACCGACCGTCGTCCGCGGCCTGTCCGCGGACACCCGCTCGGTCGACCCCGACGTCCGGTCCGGGTCCCTCGCCGCGCTCGACGCCCCCGGCACCGTCGCGGTGAGCAGCGACCTGGTCGCGCTGACGCCCACCGGCCTGGGCGACACGATCCAGCTGCGGTCCGGGGACGGCCCGGCCACCTCGGCACGCGTCGTCGCGGTCTACGACCGGGGGCTGGCGTTCGGGGACGTGCTGGTCCGCGACCGGTCGGCCGGACCCGTCGACACGCTACTGGTCGGCGCTCGTCCGGGTGACCGTGCGGCCGTCCGGGAGGCCCTCATCGCCCTGGACCTGCGCGTCACCACCGCCGACGGGTACGCCGCGAGCGTGCTGCGGTCCGGAGACGGCGACCGGCGGCTGTCCCTGGTGCTCGTCATCGCGTTGCTCGCCTTCGTGGCGGCCGCGGCGGGGAACACCCTGCTCACCGCGATGCGGGGGCGTCGCGGCGAGTTCGGACTGCTGCAGCGGACCGGCGCGACGCGCGCGCAACTGCTGCGGATGGCGGGGGTCGAGACGGCGTTCACGGCGGTCGCAGCCGTGGTGATCGGCACGGTCGCGGTGGTTCCGGCGCTGGTCGGGGTCGGACAGGGACTCGCCGGGGCGCCGTCCTCGGGGTTCGCCGTCGGGGCGTGGGCCGGGTTCTCAGCCGCCGCAGTCATCGTCGCGGTGCTCGGGGTCCTGCCGGGTGTGGCGCGGCTCGTGCGCGGACGGTGACGACGGGCCGCACAGGGGTGGGCGCTGCGGGGTGGGCGCTGCGGGGTGGAGCCCGCCCCACCCCGGTGCTAGGTTGACGACACGTCGTGTCATCAACCGGAGGTCGTCATGGAAACACAGCGCATGGAGGGCAAGACCGTCCTCGTCTCGGGCGGCTCGTCCGGTGTGGGGCTCGCCGTCGCGAAGGGGCTCGCCCGCCTGGGTGCCCGCACCGTGCTGCTCTCGCGAGACGGCGACCGCGGACGCAACGCGGTGCGGGCCGTGCAGCAGGCAGCGCCGGGCACCGACGTCGACTCGCGCGTCGTCGACCTCACGTCCCCCGCCTCGGTGGCTCGCCTGGTGGACGACCTCCGTGACACTGCCGGCACGCTCGACGTGCTCGTGAACGCCACGGGAGCAGTCGGTGAGCGCGGTGACCTGCGGCCCGGGATCCCCCGGAGCTTCGCGACCAACTACCTGACCCACCACCTCCTGACGCGGGCCGCGTTGCCACTGCTCCGCGGCGCTCCGGCCGCACGCGTCCTCACGGTCGGTGTGGCGCCGGCACTCGTCCGGCGTCTCGAGGAGTTCGCGGTGGACGGCGTGGACGCGAACGCCTCCGGGGTACGGGTCCTGACGCAGGCGGTCGCGTGGAAGCTGCTCCTGTCACGGCACCTCGCGGAGACCGAGACCGACATCAGCGCCGCGGTCTTCCACCCCGGTCTGATCAAGTCCGACCTGCTCGGTCGGCAGGCGCTGCCGTTGCGGCTCGTCGGCAGCGTCGCGAACCGGTTCGCCGGCTCCACCTGCCCGGTCGCGGACCACCTCGCGTCACGGACCACAGACCTCGGGCCGGCCGGAGGGATGGTCGACGACCACGGACGGACGGTCGCCCTGCCGGCGACCATCAGCACCGCGAACGCCGATCGTTCGTGGGCGGCGAGCGAGGCCCTGGTCGATCAGCTGGTCTGACCCGGACCCGTTCAGACGACGAACAGGGCGGTCGCCAGCGACAGCAGGAGCAGGCACGACGTCAGGACGGTCGCGACGATGGTCGTCACGCGTGACCGGTCCGGCCCACGGGTCCGGTGCCACGCGACGACCGTGCACACCACGGCGATCACTGCCAACGGGATGACGACGAAGACGTCGCCGATCCGGGTGATCTCCCGGAACAGTCTCCCGTGTCCTGCCTCACCCTGACTCGCGGCGTAGACGAGCCCGCTGCCCAACAGTGCGGCCACCCCCAGCACGGCACCGATCAGCGCTGCCGCGAACCCGGTCGCTCCGACGACGAGGCCGGCCACCGCCCAGGCTGACCCGCGACGGCGCATCGGTCCTGTCGGCGGTCGACCCCACACCGGTACCGGACTCCCGCTCCCCCACTCCTGCATGACGCAACCCTGCCACGCTCCCGGGCAGCACGCCGAGGGGCGACGGACGGGAGGCGCGTCACCGGTGAGCTCGTCGGCCCACCGGCACCGCGCCTCCCGTCCGTCGGCTGCGGACGCAGCGTCCGCGGCGTCAGCTCCGGATGAACGCGAGGATGTCGGGGTTGATGACGTCCGCGTGCGTGGTCAGCATGCCGTGCGGGTACCCCTCGTAGATCTTCAGCGTCGCGTCGCTGAGGAGCTCGGCCTGCTTCAGGGCCGCGTCCTCGTACGGGACGACCTGGTCGTCGTCGCCCTGCAGGACCAGGACCGGCACGGTGATCGCCCGCAGGTCCTCGGTCTGGTCGGTCTCCGAGAACGCCTTGATGCCCTCGAGGTGGGCGAGCGCGCTGCCCGTCATGCCCTGGCGCCACCAGTTGGCGATGACGGGCTCAGACGGCGTCACGCCGTCACGGTTGAAGCCGTAGAACGGGCCGGAGGCCACCGCCTGGAAGAACTCGGCACGGTTCGCGGCGAGCGCCGCACGGAACCCGTCGAACACCGAGATGTCGGTGCCCTCCGGATTCGACTCCGTCTTGAGCATCAGCGGCGGCACGGCGGAGACGAGGACCGCCTTCGCGACCCGCCCCTGCGGCTGGCCGTACCGGGCGACGTACCGAGCGACCTGGCCGCCACCGGTGGAGTGGCCGATGTGGATCGCGTCGTGCAGGTCGAGGTGCTCGACGACGGCGGACACGTCGCTGGCGTAGTGGTCCATGTCGTGGCCGGTGCCGATCTGCGACGAGCGGCCGTGACCCCGCCGGTCGCTCGCGACCACGCGGTACCCCTCGGCCAGGAAGTAGAGCATCTGCGCGTCCCAGTCGTCCGAGGACAGCGGCCAGCCGTGGTGGAACACGATCGGCTGCGCGCCGGGGTCCCCCCAGTCCTTGAAGTAGATCTCTGCTCCGTCGTCGGTGGTGATGTACCCCATGTGCGTTGCCCTCCTGTGGTCGTTCGTCGGATACTCGCAGATCGACGGCCTCCCGGACAGGAGTTCACGCACTCGTCACCAGCACGGAACCAGGACGACGCGTGCGACGACCGACCCGGTGTCCGTCCGCGGTGGTGACGCCGCGTCAGCTCCTGGAGCCGTCGTCCCACTCGATCGTCAGGGAACTGCCGGACACACCCGGAGGGGGCGTGCCCGATCCCGTCGCCGCACCGTCCGCCACGGTGACCGCGCTCGCCTGCCCGCCGTACGGAGGATGCGGGACGTCGTCCCAGTCCACGGTCACCCGCTCGCCCGGAACGAGGGAGGCGAAGTCACGCCCCACGACCGCGCTGAAGTGCGCCCAGACGTCGCGCACGGCCGGGAGGCTCGGACCGCCTCCGACGACCGGGTCCAGGTCGACGACTCCCCACCCCTCGTCGGCACTCCAGCTGCGCACCGTCCCGGCGGTCGTCGTGGTCATCGGGCCATCATGCGCGCCGCAGACCGCGGGGTCCAGGAGGCCGCCGCCGGTCGTTCAGACGAGCGCGACCGCACCCCACCCGGCGCGCATCCGGGCGACGGCCCGGTCCCATCCGGAGAGCAGGTCGTTGTCGTCCCGCATCAGCGACTGCACCTGCAACCCCTCGTAGAGCGCGACCAGCTGCTCCGCCGCGTGCCGGGGCGACGTCCCGTGCGGCTCGCGACCGGCGACGACGTCCCGCACGAGGGCGAGGGTGATGTCCTCGAACTCGTGGACGTACTGGTTGCGGAACCACCCGGCGGCGGGGTGTGTCGGCGCCGAGGCTGCGCTGAGCGTGGCGATCCGGATGCGCACGAGCCCGGGATCGGCCAGGCCGGACTCCAGGCGGGCGCGGAGGTACGCGGCAGCGCCGTGCTGCTCGGCGATTGGCCACAGGGCCGCCCGGTCGCCGTTGTTCCAGCGGTTCATCACGGCGACGACGAGCAGCTCCCACACCGGGTAGGCAGCCGTGACGTCATCGGCGGTGAGGTCGGCGAGCGCGGCGACCTCGGCGGGCCCGACGGCGTGGAAGTCCGAGCGCCGGAAGGCCTCGATCGCGGCCTGGACGATGCGGGGACGGAGATCGGCATCGGGCGCGGGCATGAGGACGATCATCCGGTCCGGACGGCGGTCGCGCGACCGCCAGTTCGAGGGGCGCGGACGGATCGCGCTCATCCGCGGTCGAACGTCAGCGTCTCGTCGTCGGTTGCGGTGACCCTGCCGGAGCGCGCGAACTCCGCCCAGATCGCGCGGTGCCCCGGCCCGCGGCGCTCGACGGCCGCCCAGTCCCGTTCCGGCACGAACCGGCTGCCGGCCCATGCCGCCCGGTCGCCGAGCAGCAGTGGCACGTCGCTCATGTGCACCGCCCCGGTCGGCCGGACGGTCACCCCGCGGTGCAGTCGGTAGACCACGGCCCGACCTCCCGCGGCGCGGTGTCGGGCGGCGAAGGCCCGGGCGTCCCGGCCGTAGATGACCTCGCTGAGCGGGCGGACGAGCCACCAGCGGAGCAGGGCTCGTCCGACCCGGGTGCGCGCGACGGCCGGCAGCCCGGGGATCATCGGGACGTAGAGGGCGGCCTCGTCGGTCGCGGACCCGATGAGCACCTCGACGTGCGGGGCCGCCCGACGCCAGGCGTCCGGCAGGTCGCGTTCGGCGGGCAGCGGCGCGTGCCCGTACTGCGTGCCGAACGGCATCCCGCCGCGCAGCCCGTACGGCAGCGCCACCCTCTCGGCCGCCGCCTGCAGCGTGAGCACGTCCGGCAACGCGGTGTCCGGTGCGACGGTGCCGACCGCGCGGAGCATGGCGCGGTTCATCCGGGCCCGACGGCGCGAGAGCCCGAGCGGTGCGCTCTGCACGATGGCCCGCTGGAACAGCCCGTTCGTGCCCTCGGCCACCATGAGGTGTGCGATCGCGTCACCGCCGGCCGACTGCCCGAACAGGGTGATGCGGTCCGGGTCGCCGCCGAACCCCGCGATGTTCGCGTGCACCCACCGCAGCGCCTCGACCAGGTCGAGCAGTCCGAGGTTCGCCGGGACACGTACGCCGTCGCCGAGGAACCCGAGCACGCCGAGCCGGTAGGTGACGGCCACGACGACGACCCGCTGCTCCTCGGCGAGTGCGCGGGGATCGTGGATCGGGATGTCCCCGCCACCGACGACGTACGACCCGCCGTGGATCCACACCATCACGGGCAGCTGTTCGTCCTCGCCCAGGTCCGCGGGCACGGTCACCGAGAGGGCCTGGCAGTCCTCGGAGACCTCGGCCTCGATCGGGTGGATGAGCTCCTCGAGGACGGGCGTCGCCGGCTGCGGCGGCACCGGCGCGGGGGTGTCGGCGACGAAGTCCGACGTGAACGGCGGGACCGGCTGCGGTCGCCCGAACCGCTCGGCGCGGGCGTAGGGGATGCCGAGCGCGCGGACCACCCCGCCGTCGCGGTGGCCGACGATCCGGCCGACGGGGGTCGTGAAGGTGCGGGTCGGCGCGGCGGTCATCAGGCAACCGTACGACGGTCCGCCCGGCGCGGATCACGTCATCGGGAAACGAAAACCACACAGCGGGTGGTTTCTGCGGTAGCGTCGGATCGTCTCGCCGTGGAGCAGTGTCTCCGTCGGCCGCACACCACGTCAGGATCGAAGGAGCCTCTGCAATGCCCACCACCTCTGTGCAGCTGTACTCACTGCGCGACGCGATCGCCGAAGACCTCGACCAGGCCATCGCCCGGGTCCGGGAGATCGGCTACGAGAACGTCGAGCCCTACGCGTTCGTCGAACGTGCCGCCGACCTCGAGCGCGCCTTCGCCGCCACCGGCCTGAAAGCCCCGTCCGGCCACGTCGCCGTGATCGACGCCGACGACACCGCCCCGATCTGGGACGCGGCGGAGCGCCTCGGCATCCACACCGTCATCGACCCGTTCATCCCGACCGACCGCTGGCAGACCGCCGACGACGTGAAGAAGATCGCCGAGCGCGTCAACGTGCTCACCGCCGAGGCCACTGCCCGCGGCCTGGCGTTCGGCTACCACAACCACCAGTGGGAGTTCACGAACAAGGTCGGCGGCCGCACCGTCTACGACCTGTTCGTCGAGCAGCTCGCGCCGGAGACCGTCCTCGAGGTCGACACCTTCTGGGCGACCGTCGGTGGCGCCGACGCCGCCGCCGTGCTCCGCGGCCTCGGCGAGCGCGTCGTCGCGATCCACGTCAAGGACGGCAAGGTCGACGGCGACATCCGCACCGCGCTGCCCTCGTCCGAGAGCGCGCTCATCGTGCCGGAGGCGCTCCAGCGCGCGTTCGAGAACCAGACCCCGGCCGGCCAGGGCGACGTCGACGTCGCGGGCATCCTCGCCGCAGCGCCGCAGGCCATCCGCGTCGTCGAGTTCGACGCGTACAAGGGCGACGTCTTCGAGGGCATCACCGAGTCCCTCACCTGGCTCCAGGACAACGACAAGTGAGCCGCTTCGGCATCGGCATCATCGGCGCGGGGAACATCTCGACGCAGTACCTCGAGAACCTGACGCAGTTCGCCGACGTCGAGGTCCGCTTCGTCGCCGACGTGCTGCTCGACCGGGCCGCCGCGCAGGCGGAACGGTACGGCGTCGCCGGTTCCGGCAGCGTCGACGAGCTCCTGGCTCGTGACGACGTCCAGATCGTGATCAACCTGACGATCCCGGCCGTGCACGCCGAGGTCGACCAGCAGATCATCGACGCCGGCAAGCACGTGTGGAGCGAGAAGCCGATCGCCACCGACCACGACTCGGCCGCGGCCGTGCTCGCGTCGGCGCAGGCGAAGGGCCTCCGGGTCGCGACCGCTCCGGACACCGTGCTCGGCGCGGGCATCCAGACGGCGCTGCGGGCCATCGCCCGCGGGGACATCGGCGAGCCGCTGACCGCGACGACCCTGTTCCACGTGCCCGGACCCGAGGCGTGGCACCCGAACCCGGACTTCCTGTTCGCCACCGGTGCCGGCCCCCTGTTCGACATGGGCCCGTACTACGTCACCACGCTCGTGCACGCCTTCGGCACCGCCAGCCGTGTGCAGGCCGTCTCGTCGAAGTCGCTCGACCGTCGCACCATCGCGTCGGGTGACCGTGCCGGGGAGACCTTCCCGGTCGAGGTCCCGACGCACCACGCCGCGCTCATCGAGTTCGCCGGCGGGCAGTCCGCCCAGTCGACGTTCTCGTTCCAGCACGCGCTGCCACGGCAGGGCTTCGTGGAGATCAACGGCACCCTCGGCACGATCTCGCTGCCGGACCCGAACACGTTCGAGGGTGAGTCGACCCTCTGGCGCTTCGGCCAGGACGAGCCCCAGACCCTGCCCGCCGTCGGCTCCACCTGGGGCCGTGGCACCGGGGTCGTGGAGCTCGCGCGCGCCATCGCCGAGGACCGACCGGAGCGCGCCTCCGGTGCCCTGGCCCTGCACGTCCTGGACGTGCTGCTCGGCATCCGCGACGCGGCCGAATCGGGTTCTGCCGTCGAGATCACGTCGTCCGTCGACGCGGTCCCGCCGCTGCCGGAGGACTTCGACCCGGCCGCCGCGGTCCTGACCGCCGGCGCGTAGCCCGACAGCTCTACCACCGGAACGGCCGGCCCTCGGCGAGGGCCGGCCGTTCCGTGTTCCCCGGCGAGGGAGCAGGATGACGGCATGGGCAACGCGTTCTCAACTGGTTGGCGCATCGCCCGTTCGCGCCGGTCGGAGTTCCTCGACCCGGCGCGCCTCCGACGCCGGACCGTCGTGACCGGCACGGTAGCCGTCGTCTCGGGCACGGTCATGGTCATCGCCGACCTGCTCTGGGGCACCCTCGACGGGGCGTGGCCCCTGCGCCTCCTGGCCATCGTCTGTTTCGCGGCCGCACTCGGCTGCTTCGTCGGGGTGTTCCTCCGGGTCCACCCTCGGGATCTCGACCTCCGGGGCACCGGCACCGGAGCGGGCGACTGGCGCCGCGGCGAGCGCATCGACCGGCAGTTCGCCGCGCGTCCCCCGGCGATGCTCCCGGAGGACCGCGACGAGGTCCTCGCTCGGGCCGAGCGCTCCCTCGGACCCTCCGTAGCCCTCGCGGCGCGGTTCGTCCTGCTGCCGATCACCTGGGCACTCGTCTGGGCGGGAGCGCTGCTCTCCGGCCTCGGCACGCTCGACTCCCCGCTCGTGTTGTTCTGGCCGCCGATGCTCATGCTGCTGCAGTCGGCCACCTTCATCGCGGCGGTGACGGGCATCGGGCGGTCCGACGCCGCACGCCGCCGCGCCCTCGCGCTCGAGCCGGCCCCGGTCGTCGCGGCACCGCCGCGTCGGAACGTCGACCCGCGCGGTTCGAAGGTCGGTCTCCCCGGTGACTGACCCCGCGCTCCACGGACCTCTGTGTGGAGCCTGTCGACAGGGCCTGTGAGGCGGGGCAAGATCGGGCGGGGTGTCGGGCTCGGCGCTCATCTCGCGATGCAGGGGGATCGATGACGATCGAGATGTTGTGGGAGCAGGACGACCCGACCGACGTGCTCCAGAACCGTTTCGGCTTCGCGGACGCCGAAGCGGTGGGCGACTGGGTCAGCTCAACGGTCGAGCATCACTGGGGTGTTCGTGTCGGGCCACCGGAGCGGATGGTGATGAGCGACACCAACGCCCTCGCATGGGTTCGTGGAGGGGACGAACGCCTCCTGGTGAAGTGGTCGGTCGCTCCCGACCGGTTCGAGCGACTCGCGTTCACCGCCGACCTCACTGCTTGGCTCGGAGCACAGGGACTGCCCGTGTCGACGCCGGTACCGACCCTCGCGGGTGAGGTTCAGGTGACGGACGACGGCATCTCGCTGGGTCTACAACGCGTCATCGACGGAGCACACCTCGATGTCGAGGACGCCGATCAGGTCCGTGCTGCGGGGGCGACGCTCGCTCGACTACACGACGCGCTGCGCTCGTGTCCCTTGCACGACTCACGACCCGGGGTGCTGTCCACGCCGGCACCGCTCACCGAGCAGATCGCGGGCTGGGTCGCCTCCGAGCCGTCGGCGCTGTCTCCGAAGGCCCGCGACGTACTCTGGCGGATGCTCGAACGAGCGCCTGCGGATCTCCCGCCTCTCCAGATCTGCACGGTGACTACCGCGCCGCCAACATCCTGTGCGTCGGCACCGCCGTCGTCGGCGTCCTCGACTTCGAGGAGCTGCGACTCGACCATCGAATCGTCGAGCTCGCTCGCTCCGCGGTCATGCTCGGCACGCTCTTCCGGGACTGGGGACCTGTTCCCGTGTCCGTTCGGCAGCAGTTCCTGGACGGCTACCAGACGGTCCGAGCCCTCACGGACGAGGAACTGCACTGGTGGCCGGTACTCGTGCTCTGGTATTCGCTGGCACTCGTGCCTCCCGGCGACGACCCCACGGGGTGGGGTCGAGCGGCAGTCGAGCAATTCGAGACCGCCGACGGCTCGTCGGCCGGCAGTTACCGATCAACGGTGCCGGTGGTCTTCCCGCCTCGCCACCAGCGAAAATGCGACCACGAAGATGACACTCGAGATCCGCGCCGCGGCTCCTGCTGATGCTCTACAGATCGCGCGGGTGCACAAACGATCACGCGAGGCCTACTACGGGGATGCCCTCGACCCGGTCGATGCGGCTCGTGATCGGTACCCGATGTGGCTCGACACGTTGACCAGGGCTGACACCTGGTGCGCCGTCGCGGTGCTGCATGAGGACCTCGTGGGTTTCATCGCGGGTCACCTCCCGGAGCGGGACGATCTGCGTGCCGAACTGTCAAGTCTCTACGTCGACCCTGATCGGTTCGGTTCAGGGGTCGGTAGTGCGCTGTACCAGCGCTTCGTCGACGTCGTTTCATCGGGTATCGCTGAACTCGAGGTCTGGGATGGGAACGACCGGGCAAAGCGCTTCTACGCGCACCGAGGCTGGCAACCGACCGAACAGATCAGAGCAGGCGTCACCGGGAAGCCATTCGTCACCTGGACGCTCGACCTTCGCCCCTGCAAGCCAGACGTCCGTAGCCGATCGTCTACGGGATGTCGTTAGCGGGCGTACCGCAAAAAGCTCCATGAGAGGCGGGGAGTGTCCTCACCTCCTGCGAAGAACTAGTCACCACGTGGCGGGTAGCACTCCGCTGTCGGACCCGACCCGGGACTCGCTGCACTGCGCTGCGTGGCTTGCATCATCCGACGGGCATGCCGAGCCGGTCGTTCCCCAACCTGGCTCGGAGCGTGTTGAGCAGAGCACCGACGATCTTCACTTGGTCGTCGTCGAGAGACGGGGCGACGAGTTCGGCGAGCCGGCGACGGAACGTCACCTCTGCCGCAGCGACGATTGCGGCACCTGTGTCAGTCAAGGAGACGAGCACCGATCGCCCATCTGTGGGATTCGGTCGGCGATCGACCCAGCCGCGCGCGGCGAGTCGATCCACCCCCTTGCTGATCGCCCCGACTCCGGCAGCGAAGTTCGTGGCGACGTCTGCGATCCGCGACGCAGGGTGGTCCCGGAAGTAGCAGAGGAACTCGTACTGCGTAGCCACGATGCCGTGCTCGCGACGCAGGGTGTCACTCACTGCGTTGTAGAGACGCGTCTCGGCTCGAACCAGGTCGTCGAAGAGCTGCACGAGATCATCGCTTGCCGTTCCGGTTGCCACGGCATACAGTCTACCGTTGCATGCCGCGGCAACCAAATCGCCCGGCGGGAGGAGCACCATGAGCCGAGAACAACGACAGGCACTCAACGACATGCTTCGGGCAGCGCCGCAGGCCAGCGGGCCGGTGCCAGTCGAGCAGATGCGACAGGGGTTCGCGCGCTTCATGAGCCAGTTCCCCGTCCCCGAGGGCGTCACGCGAACGCCGATCGAACTCGGCGGTCGAGGCGCTGTCCGCGTCGAACCGAGCGCTGACGCGCGTCCCGGCATCATCTTGTACTTGCACGGTGGATCGTTCTCGCTTGGTTCCCCCGAGACCGCGATGGCGTTGACCGCGCACCTCGTGGAACGCACAGGCGTGCCAGCGGTCTCGGTCGACTACCGGCTCGCTCCGGAGCACCCGTTCCCGGCAGCCATCAACGACTGCCTTTCCGCCTACCGCGACCTGCTCGATCACGACGTCGACCCAGCGAGCATCGTGTTCGCGGGCGATTCCGCAGGAGGGGGCCTCGCGGTGACGACGACCCTCGCCGCCCGGGATGCCGGGCTCCCCGTCCCTGCAGGGATCGTCGCGTTCTCGCCCGGGCTGGACCACACGCGTACCGGTGCGTCGATGACGTCGAAGGAGGGCATCGACCCGCTCTTCACCCGCGCCGGGATGGAGCACACGGGCACCCTCTACCTCGACGGTCAAGACCCGGAGCAGCCGCTGCTCGCTCCAGCGGTGCACGCCGACCTCAGGGGGTTCCCGCCGATGCTGCTGCAAGTCGGGACCAACGAGCTCCTCCTCGACGACGCCGTCCGACTCGCCGACCTGGCACGCGCCGCCGAGACTGACGTCATCCTCGACGTCGTTGCCGGCGTGCCCCACGTGTTCCCCGCGTTCGTCGGGCTGATCGACGAAGCCGACGAAGCAATAGCCCGAGCAGCCCTGTTCATCGGACAGCGTCTTCGGATCAGGTGACGAGGCCACGTCCGGGTACCGACGGGCCGATGAGACTGCTCCAGCGCCCGAACCGACGAGGACCAACCACACTGGTCACGTGCGTTTCGACACCGTCCTGACCCAGGCTGACGTCCCCACGCACGCTCCGTACCGAGGTTGCTGCGCTCCGGCTCCCAGGGCGACGCCTGGCGCGAGGCGTGAGCATGCAACGCGACGGGCGCGAACGCCCGTGGCAGTTCCAAGCGGTCGTTGACGAGCGCGATGAGAGTTGGACGTTCGACCGGGAGGGGCACACCCACCGCGACCGCTACGAGGAGGGCGTCCTCCAGACCGTTGACGGGCCGTCGGAAGTCAGCTTCGCTCGCAGCGGCACGGTTGCATCTCCCGTTCGGCTGCTCACTCCTGAGCTGCTCCTCCTGTGGGGGTCACCTGCGAGCTACTCACCGATGCTCGTCCAGCGGATCAACGAGCACTGGCTGCTGTTCACGTTGAGCACGAGCTCGACCCCGCGCAACGCACGACGCTGGTCATCGACGAGCGCGACGGAGTCGCACACCGCTCGTACGGAGTGGATCAGATCACGGTGATCACCGAGCTCCGCTCCATGGAAGACGACGAGCCGATGCCTCCACGTCCGCGCTTCCCTCGACTGCAGGAGTGGCCCCGGCTCGAGTACTGAAGCCACGCGCGCGAGGCGGTGCCTGGATGTGGACCGCCATCAGCGCACGATCTTGCGCTGCACGCTCCTCGGCAGACGAATCAGCAATCAACTCCCCCACCACCCTCCCCCGCGACCGAACCCGCGCTCCACGGATCGTCCTGCCGCGTGCTCCGGCCACCCGGTGCCCATGCGCAGCCGCCCGAGGATTCACTCAGTGCATGCGCACCATGGGAGTCGAAGAAGAGCTGTTGCTCATCGACCGGACGACGGGTCACCCCGTCCCGGTCGCGGAACAGGTGCTCGCCCGTGCCGTCGCTGCCGGCGGCCCCGGCGACGGTGGCGAAGTCGTCGGCGAGATGCACCGGGAGGCCATCGAGGTCTTCACCCGCCCGCACTCGTCGCTCGCAGCGCTCGGTGGCCAGGTGCTCGCCAACCGTGAGTTCACCGAGATGCTCGCGTCCGAGGCCGGAGCACATGCCGCCCCCCTCGCGACCTCGCCCTCCCCGGTCGAGCCACACCCGACGGAGTCGCAGCGGTACACGACGATCATGCAGCGGTACGGCTCGCTGCCCCGGCGGGTGCTCACGTCCGGGCTGCACGTGCACGTCTCGGTGGACTCCCCGGAGGAGGGTGTCGCCGTCCTCGACCAGATCCGCACGTGGACGCCGATCCTCATCGCCCTGACCGCGAACTCCCCGTTCCACGACGGTGTCGACACGGGGCATGCCAGTTGGCGGTCGATGCTCTGGAACCAGTGGCCGTCGTCGGGTCCGCAGGAGCGCTTCGGTTCGCTGGCGCGCTACCGGGCGGTGACGGACGCGATGCTCAGCACCGGTGCGCTCCTCGACTCAGGCATGCTCTACCTCGATGCCCGGCTGTCGCAGAACCACCCGACGGTCGAGGTCCGGGTCGCCGACGTGCCGCTCGACCCCGGCACGACCGTCACGGTCGCCGGACTGGTCCGCGCCCTGGTGGACACGGCGGCGAAGGACGCCGCGGTCGGCCGGGAGGCTCCCAACACCCCCGCCTGTGCCGTCCGGCTGGCGAACTGGCGAGCGGCGCTCGAGGGGCTCGACGGGTGCCTCGTCGACCCGACGACCGAGCGTCCGGCCCCCGCCCGGGACGTGGTGATGCTGCTCCTGGCGCACGTCCTGCCGGCCCTGACGGCGAACGGCGACGACCAGCTGGTCGAACGGGGCATCGCCGACCTCTTCGCCCGCGGCACCGGTGCCGCCCGCCAGCGCGCAGCCCGTCTGCCGATGACGGAACCGGGGTCGGACGACCTCGGGCACATCGCCCTCGCCGCGGCCCGGGCCGTCCCGGTCGCAAGCACCCACCTCGATGCAGCACGACCGCGGACCGTGATCGGACGGAGTACCCCATGACCCAGACGACGACGCCCCCAGCCCTCGGGGAAGAGCCCGGTGAACTCCTCGGACGACGGCCGCTCCGGTCCGGTGTCCGTGCGGTGCACTGGCACACCTCCACGGACCACAAGACGATCGGCAACCTCTACCTGGTAACCTCGTTCGGCTACTTCTGCCTCGCCGGACTGATGGCCGTCGTCATGCGGACCGAGCTCTTCACCCCCGGACTCGACGTCCTGGACACCCGCGAGCAGTACAACCAGCTCATGACGATGCACGGCACCGTGATGCTGCTGCTCTTCGCCACCCCGCTGTTCGCCGGGTTCGCGAACGCGATCATGCCCCTGCAGATCGGCGCCCCCGACGTCGCCTTCCCGCGACTGAACGCCCTGTCGTACTGGCTGTACGTCTTCGGCAGCGTCATCGCGATGGGTGGCTTCCTCACGCCGGCCGGGTCGGCGTCGTTCGGCTGGACCGCCTACGCGCCACTGTCGGACACGACGTTCCAGCCCGGCCTCGGTGGGACCCTGTGGGTCGCGGGCCTGAGCATCACCGGGTTCAGCACGATCCTCGGGTCGGTGAACTTCATCACCACGATCGTGACGATGCGGGCGCCCGGGATGACCATGTTCCGGATGCCGATCTTCACCTGGAACGTGCTGATCACCTCGATCCTCGTGCTCATGGCGTTCCCGGTGCTCGCGGCGGCCTTGTTCGGGCTGCTGCTGGACCGGGCGTTCGACGCGCAGGTCTACAACCCCGCCAACGGCGGTGCTCTGCTCTGGCAGCACCTGTTCTGGTTCTTCGGTCACCCCGAGGTCTACGTGATCGCGCTGCCCTTCTTCGGGATCGTCTCCGAGGTGTTCCCCGTCTTCAGCCGCAAGCCGATCTTCGGCTACAAGACGTTGGTGTACGCGACCATCTCGATCGCGGCCCTGTCGATCTCGGTCTGGGCGCACCACATGTTCGCCACCGGCGGGGTCCTGCTCCCCTGGTTCTCCCTGATGACGATGCTCATCGCGGTGCCGACCGGCGTGAAGATCTTCAACTGGGTCGGCACGATGTGGCAGGGTTCGGTGACGTTCGAGACGCCGATCCTCTGGGCGATCGGATTCCTCGTGACGTTCACGTTCGGCGGCCTGACCGGGGTGATCCTGGCGTCCCCGCCGCTGGACTTCCACGTGCACGACACCTACTTCGTCGTCGCGCACTTCCACTACGTCGTGTTCGGCACCGTCGTGTTCGCGATGTTCTCCGGCTTCTACTTCTGGTGGCCGAAGTTCACGGGGAAGATGCTCGGCGAACGCCTGGGCAAGGTCCACTTCTGGATGCTCTTCATCGGGTTCCACACGACCTTCCTCATCCAGCACTGGCTCGGCGTGGTCGGCATGCCCCGCCGCTACGCGAGCTACCTGCCGGAGGACGGGTTCACCTGGATGCACCAGGTGTCGACCGTCGGGGCGATGGTGACCGCCGCGTCGATGCTCCCCTTCTTCCTGAACATCGTGCAGACGATGCGGCACGGTCAGCGGGTGCGTGTGAACGACCCGTGGGGCTACGGCCGATCGCTGGAGTGGGCGACGAGCTGCCCGCCGCCGCGCCACAACTTCACCGCGATCCCGCGGATCCGGTCCGAGTCGCCGGCGTTCGACCTGAACCACCCGGAGGCCGGCGTGCCGGTCGGCGTGGGTCGGGCGATGGACGCCCCTGACGCGCCGACGCACGACCAGGCGAGCGGCAAGACCCGGAAGCCGGAGGGCCCCGGGCAACAGGCGTGACCCCTCGCACCGCTCAGTGCGGTCCGTGCCCCTCGGTGCCGCCGGGGGGCACGATCCGTTCCAGCAGTCGCAGCACCCGCTCCCCGTCGACCGCGTCCGGGTCGAGCAGCCACTGCACCTGCATCCCGTCGGACACCGCGATGCTCAGGCTCGCCAGGTCCTCCGGGTCCAGGTCGTCACGGATCCGCCCTGCCAACTGGTCCCGTTGCTGGACGGCACGGTCTACGGGTCGACGGTCATCCGGGCAACCGCGCTTCGAGCGGCTGGTCACCGCCGTGGTCCACCAGCACCCGGCTCCCGTCGACGTGGAGGCGGAAGACGTCCTCATCGGTCGATGAGGGTCCCGTCTCGACCTGGTTGCTGTTCGCCCACGCCCGCGCGCCGGCGGCGGGTCGGAAGGACCATCCGTCGCGGAAGCCGAGTTGGAGCTGGCGTCCGCCCAGCGAGCGGTACTCGGCGACGGTCACCGTGTGACCGGAGGCCGAACCGACGTCGACGTACCGGACCGACCCGCCGAGGGACGAGAGCACGACGGAACCGAGTGCGCACCCCAGGAGCCCCACCGACAGGAGCGCCGCGGCAGCGCGAGCGACCGTCCGGCCGGCGGAGCGCCCGGACCGGGTCAAGTGCCACGCCCACGTGACGGCGGCGTACGCGGCAGCGAGCGCACCGACCAGCCAGCAGGCCTGCGTGATCGTGCCGGGCCCGCGTCCGGCGACGACGAGCTGCGCGCCGTCACCTCCGGCGTGCACGAGGACGACGCCGACGACGAGCGCGACGGCGGCGACCACGACAGCAGTCCACCGGCTCGCGGTGGACACAGCGCGACCGGTTCTCGCTCGCGGTGCCTGCTCGGCGAGCATCAGTCGGCCGGGAGCACGGCCTCGGGGCCGGATGCCCGCGGTTCGCCCGGGGGCACGATCCGTTCCAGCAGTCGCAGCACCCGCTCCCCGTCGACCGCGTCCGGGTCGAGCAGCCACTGCACCTGCATACCGTCGGACACCGCGATGCTCAGGCTCGCCAGGTCCTCCGGGTCCAGGTCGTCACGGATCCGTCCTGCCGACTGGTCCCGCCGGATCAGGTCGGCCAGGTCGGCGCGCAGCCGGGTGAACCGGTCGCGCATGAACTCGCGGGTGGCCGGGTGACCCTCCTGCACGGCGTCGGCGGAGAGGGTCGTGTAGAGCTGCACGAGCCCCGGTACGGCCCGGTTGCGCGCGGCGCTCTCACGCATGTCGCCGATGGCGGACTTCATCCGCTCGGGTGCACCCTGCTCGCGCACCTCGTGCTCGCGGTAGACGGCGAGCAGCAGCTCGTCGCGGCTCGGGAAGTAGTGCCGGAGCGCCGCGTGCGTGATGCCGAGGGCGTCCGCGACGGACCGCAACGAGGACGCGTCGACGCCCTGCTCGGCGACCATCCGGATCATCTCGTCGAGGATCTGGGCCCGTCGCTCCGTGCCCTTGCGGTAGCCGCCGCGGCGCGACGAGATCGCTGCGTCGTCATCGGCGGGGTCGGTCACCGTGCCAACTTACCGCTGGAAGGTTTTCGCGGCCAGTGGCGGACGGGAGGCCCCGATCACCAGCGGTGACGTGCCTCCCGTCCGGTGGGTGTCAGGAACCGGCAGCCGACCCGTCGGCGTCAGCGCCCGCCTGCGGGACGGTGTACTCGTCCACCGGTGTGGGCAGGCCGGCGTCGAGTGCGGCCGTGATCTGCCCCAGGCAGCGTGCCAGGACCTCGTTGTCCTCGGCCGAGAGGTGGTCGATGACCTCGACCACGGCCTCGTGGAAGATCTCGTACGACTTGTCGATCTTGCGGGCGGCCTGCACGGTCGGCTCGAGCACCTGCGCCCGACGGTCGGTGGGGTGCGGGACCCGGAGCAGGTCGCCCTTCTCGACCAGGCCGTCGACGATCTTGGTGACCGAGGCGTTCGAGACCGACAGCATGACGGCCAGGTCCTTCGGGCCCATGCTCCGGCCGTCGCGGTGCGCCTGCAGCATGTAGCGGACGGTGAGGAACTCGTTCTTCGTCAGACCGCTCTCGCCGCGGGCACGTTCGAGCTGGTCCTCTTCGGCGTGCTGCAGCCGCAGCAGGGCGTCGACCGCGGTCTTGGCGGACCGGGTGCGCGGCTCGCGGGCGTAGAGGTGGACGTGCTCGCGGCGGACGACGGTCAGCGGCATGCGTCAGGCGGCCGGGGCGACGAAGAAGTCGGCGTAGGACAGTTCGGTGCGGCGGGACAGCAGCGACGGGTCCTCGATCCGCTGGGCGACCCAGGCTTCGATGACGGCCGGGTCGGTGAGTCCCACTCGCGGGTGGGAGCCGCCGAACCGGGTGTCGTGCGACGTGCCGTGGTACGTGCTCTGCATGGGTGCGCCTTCCTCGTCGAGGGTCTGCTGTCCGTGCGGACGTAGCAACTCTTTCACATCGTGAACTATGAGGGCAACAAACAGTTTTGCCACTTGTACAGTTCGCGCACCGAACGACCGCGGTCCCCGAACGCACACGAGCCCCTCCTCCGACGGAGGAAGGGCTCGTGCGTGGAGCGGGAGGGACTACTCCTTGTTGAGCTTGTCCTGCACCGTGCCGGCGATCTTCTCGACCGTGTTCGGCAGCTCGGTCGTGCCGTACAGGCGCGAGTCCGGGTGCGTGGGCGGGGGCATCGGCACCGAGGTCGTGGGGCCGTCGTGGTACGAGTACTCGCCCTTGCCGTCGAACGACGGGCCGCTCGCCCACGAGCCTTCCTTGGCCTGCGCACCGTCGGAGAAGTTGAGGTACTGGTAGTGGACCTCCTGGTTCTCCTTGTGCTGCGGGAAGTTGCTCGGGACCGGCATGGTCTCGAGGCCCTGCTCGCGGAGCTCGGCAGCGGCGGTCGCCCACATGTTCTGGTGCATGGTGTCGCGGGCGATGAGGAAGCTCAGCAGGTCCCGGACGCCGTGGTCGTCGGTCATGTGGTAGAGCCGGGCGGCCTGGACGCGGCCCTGCATCTCGGCGTTCTCGTTCGCCGTGAAGTCGGCGAGCAGGTTGCCGCTGGCCGTGATGTAGGAGCCCTGCCACGGGTTGCCCATGCTGTCGACCGGACGCGCACCGGCGCCGGCGACGATGGCGTGCTGGACGTCCGTGCCACCGACGATCGCGGCGACCGTCGGGTCGTCCTGCAGTGCGTCCTCGGTGATGCCGAGGGGGGACTTCTCGAGCAGCTGGGCGATCATCGTCGCGAGCATCTCGACGTGGCCCATCTCCTCGGCGCCGATGCCGAACACCATGTCGCGGTACTTGCCCGGGATGTGCATGTTCCACGCCTGGAACTGGTACTGCAGCGCGACGGAGATCTCGCCGTACTGACCACCGAGCACCTCCTGGAGCTTCCGCGCGTAGATCGCGTCGGGCTTGTCGGGGGTCGCCTTGAACTGGAGCTCTTGCTTGTGGAAGTACAAATCGTTCTCCTGTTTCTGTTCGGTTCGGGTGGACGGGTCAGAGGATCGGCGTGCCGCCGGTGACCGCGATGCGCGCACCGGAGACGTAGCTGCCGTCGTCGCTCGCGAGCAGGACGTACACCGGGGCCAGCTCTGCCGGCTGTCCGGCGCGACCGAGGGGTGTCTGGGTGCCGAACTGTTCGACCTGTTCGGCGGGCATCGTCGAGGGGATCAGCGGCGTCCAGATGGGGCCGGGCGCGACGCTGTTCACGCGGATGCCGCGCTCCCCGACGAGCTGCGCGAGTGCGGCCGAGAAGTTGGCGATCCCGGCCTTGGTCACGTCGTACGGCAGCAGGGTCGGCACCGGGTTGTCGGAGTTCACCGAGCTCGTGCCGATGATCGAGGCGCCCGACTGCAGGTGCGGCAGTGCTGCCTTGACGAGGTGGAAGTAGGCGCTGAGGTTCGTCGCGAGAGTGTGGTCCCACTCCTCGTCGGTGATCTCCTCGAGCGTCTCGTGGGTCATCTGGTACGCGGCGTTGTTGACCAGCACGTCGATGCCGCCGAGCTCGGACACCGCGGTGTCGATGATGCTGCGGCAGTAGGCCGGGTCACTGACGTCACCGGGGAAGAGCACGGCCTTGCGACCGGCGTCCTCGATCCAGTGCTTGGTCTCCTGCGCGTCCTCTTCCTCTTCGGGCAGGTAGGAGATCAGGACGTCGGCACCCTCGCGGGCGAAGGCGATCGCGACCGCCTTGCCGATGCCGCTGTCACCGCCGGTGATCACGGCCTTCTTGCCGGCGAGTTTGCCGGATCCCTTGTAGCTGGTCTCGCCGTGGTCCGGCTTCGGTCCCATCGCCTGCTCGGAACCGGGGGGTTGCTGCTGTTGATCGCTCATGTCACTCCCTGGACGAAGGTCGTCGTGCAGGGGGTCATGGTCGGCGGGCGTCGCTGGACGGCCGTCCGGAGTGTTCAGATCACGCGGACGGGCACCGCGTGCCCGCCGGTCAGGAGGCGGTGGTCGCCCGTCCGAGCCACTCCTGCAGCAACGCCCGCTCGGGGCCGGTCAGGCCGGGGAGCGCGGGGGCGGCGGCACGCACGGCCTGCAGCGCGCCGAGGGGCACCGATCCCCCGTCGGCGTCCTCGCCGCCCGCCCAGGTCGGCGGGTCGGTGACGATGGCTGCCAGGACCGTGTCCAGCATCAGCTCGGGCAGCGACCCGTCGCCGGGCGAGCCGCCCTCCGGTGCGCCGCCGGCGAGCATCGTCAGCATCGACCCAGCGCCGGCCGCGCGGATCATCGCGACCGCCTGCTCCTCGGGCACGCGGAGGCGTCCGGCGGCGGCGACCCGGTGCACCCGCGCACGGAGCACCTCCAGTCCGGCAGCGACCGCCGGGGAGTCGTCATCGCGGTCCGAGGCGTACAGCAGACGGAACAGCGCGGGGTTGGCGAGCCCGAAGGCCACCTGCACCCGCCACGAGTCGCGGAGGTCCGCGACCGGGTCCCCGCCATCGCCGGCCTCGGCGGCCGCGTGCTCGGTCTTCGCGGCGACGAAGTCCGCCAGGACGTGCTCGGCGACCGCGTCGAGCAGGCCGTCCTTGTCACCGAAGAGCCGGTAGATCGCCGGCGCTTGGACACCGGCGGCGAGCGCGACGCTCCGGGTGGTGACCGCGGCGGCACCGTCCTCGGCGAGCAGGCGTGCGGCCGCGGTGACGATGCGGGTGCGCGGGTCCGGTGCGGGGCTCATGCTTCCGATGCTACCGACGCGGTGGTATCGCCGCTTCCGTCGTGGCGTTTCCAATGCTACTTTCGACGTGTTACCACTGGAAACACGATCGGAGCAGTCATGATCATCGTCACCGGAGCCACCGGACAGCTCGGCGGAGCAGTCGTCGCCCACCTCCTCGAACACGTCCCCGCCCGGGAGCTCGCCGTCAGCGTCCGCGACCCGCGGTCGGACGCCGCACGCCGGCTCGCCGACCAGGGCGTGCAGGTCCGACGGGGTGACTTCACCGAGCCCGCCACGCTCCCCACGGCGTTCGCGGACGCCAGCCGGGTGCTCATCGTCTCCGGGCCGGCCGACCCCGAGCCGCACCGCGCCGCCGTCGAGGCAGCGGTCACCGCCGGTGCCGAGCACATCGTCTACACCGCACACATGGCGACGTCGCCGGACTCCCACTTCGGTCCGGCCCGGCAGCACGCCGCCACCGAGCAGGACTTGGCGGCCACCGGCATCGCCACGACGTCACTCCGCAACGGCTTCCACGCCTCCAGCGCACCCTTCATGCTCGGCACCGGCCTCCGGACCGGCGAGCTCCGCCTGCCCGCCGACGGTCCAGTCGCCTGGACCGCGCAGGCGGACCTGGCCGTCGCCGCCGCGATCGCCCTGACCGACCCCGACCGACTGCACGGCACCACCCCGCCGCTCACCGCGTCCCGGGCGCTCGACATGGACGAGCTCGCCGAGATCGTCTCGCAGGTCACGGGTCGCAACGTCACCCGGACCGTGGTCGACGAGGACGAGTACCGCGCAGCACTCGTCGCCGGCGGGCTCCCTGAGGCGCTCACCCCGATGATGACCGGGTTCTTCGCAGCCGCGCGTGACGGCGAGTTCGCCACGGTCGACCCGACGCTCGCCGACCTCCTCGGCCGCGAGCCGCGGAGCATCGAGGACGTCCTCGCCGACGCACTGCGGGCGCACTGACCGCACGCGGCGCCGGACGGGAGGCGCGGGGCGGGCCCGCCACGGGCCTCCCGTCCGGCACCCGCACGGGCACCGGCGTACCGTCCACGACGTGGATCTCCAGCTGCAGGACCGTGTCGCACTCGTCGTCGGCGGGAAGGGGTACATCGGCGCGGCCGTCGTCGACCGTCTCCGCCAGGAGGGCGCCACCGTCGTCGTCGCCTCCCGCACCGCCGACGCCCCGGGAAGCGTCGCGATGGACACCGCCGACCAGGCATCGGTCGACACCGCCGTGGCCCGCGTGCTCGAGGACCACGCGCGCATCGACGTCCTCGTGGTCACCGCGGCCCCGGCGGCGAACACCCTCGACCCCGAGCGCCGCTCCGACCCGGACCAGGTCGCCGCGGCCGTCGACGGCAAGGCCCTCGGGTTCCTCCGCGTGGCGAACGCCGTCCTGCCCGCGCAGCGCCAGGCCGGTTTCGGCCGCGTCGTCGTCGTCAGCGGACAGAACGCCTACCTCTCGGGGAACATCACGACCTCACTGCGCAACGCGGCGACGAACGTGATCGCGAAGAACCTGGCCGACGAGACCGCGGGCACCGGCGTGACCGTCAACGTCGTCAACCCGGGCACCGTGACCGACCAGCCCGACGCCGAGGTCCGACCGGGTGCCGGCGGGCAGTCCAGCCCGCAGCAGATCGCCGACCTGGTCGCGTTCCTGTCCTCCCCGCTGTCGGTCGTGTCCGGCGAGTCGATCTCGATCGCCCATCGTGTCCTCGGGAGCGTCACCGTCTGACCGGCGCGCACGCCTCTTCCGCCGGGCGACGGGCGGGTGTTGACTGCCGACATGCAGCAGGTCCACTCCGCCGACGGCACCTCCATCGCATGGGAGGCCGTCGGCCCGTCCGACGCCCCCGGAGTCGTCGTGGTCGGCGGGGCGTTCAGCACCGCCGACGCCGCCCGACCGCTCGCGCACGCCCTCGCCGAGGCGGGCCTCCGGGGTGTGGTCCTGGACCGCCGTGCCCGCGGCGGATCCGGGGACACCCGGCCGTACGCGCCCGCACATGAGGTCGAGGACCTCATCGCCGTCACCGCGGCCGCCGGCGGCGTCCGTGCCGTGCTCGGGCACTCCTCGGGCGCCGTCCTGGCCCTCCGTGCGGCGGCCGGTGGACTCGAGGTCGACCACCTCTTCCTCTCCGAGCCGCCCTTCGCGTTCGACGACTCCCGCCCGCCGCAGGCCCCGGACCTGGTGGACCGACTGCAGGCGCACGTCGACGCCGGGCGACCCGAGGACACTGTCGTCCTCTTCCAGCGCGAGGCAGTTGGCCTGCCCGACGAGGTCATCGAACAGATCCGGCACGCACCGATGTGGCCGGCCCTCGTCGCCGTCGCGCAGTCGACCGTGTACGACGCGACGATCACCGCCGAGACACCGGTGCCCTCCCCCGCGATGGCGGCCGTGTCGATGCCGGTGACCGTCCTGCGGGGTGGGCGGACCTGGCCGTTCCTGGTGACCGCGACCGACCGGCTCGCGGAACTCCTGCCGACCGGGAGGCTCGTGGTCGTCCCCGAGTCGCAGGACCACGCACTCCACCCGGCGGGTACGGCGCGGGAGGTCGCGGCCGCGCTCGGCGCGTGACGGCAGCGCCCACGGCGCGCGACGACCAGCCGCCGCGAACGACGAAGGCCCCGATCTCTCGATCGGGGCCTTCGTCGTGCTGCTCTCCACCGGAGAGCCCTGGTGCGCGAGGGGGGACTTGAACCCCCACGCCGTTTCCAGCACACGGACCTGAACCGTGCGCGTCTACCAATTCCGCCACTCGCGCCAGCGACGAGAACACTACCATGCACAGACGGTGCCCGGAGCCAACCACTACCATGCAGAGGTCAGCGACCGAGAACGTGGGGACCATGGGCTTACTGGACAACTTCGAGCGAGGGTTGGAGCGCGCCGTCAACGGCGCGTTCGCGAAGACCTTCCGCTCCGGTGTGCAGCCGGTCGAGATCACCGCGGCACTGCGGCGTGAACTCGACACCAAGGCTGCCGTGGTCTCCCGCGAGCGCATCCTCGTGCCGAACGAGTTCACGGTGCGGCTCGCTCCGCCGGACCACACCCGGATGAACGACGTCGGGCGGCCGCTCATCGACGAGCTCACGCAGCGGGTGCAGCAGCACGCGGTGGCGCAGAACTACTCGTTCTCCGGCCCCGTCACCATCCGCCTGCAGCAGGACGGCACCCTCTCCACCGGCATCCTCGAGATCGACTCGACGACGGTGCAGCGTGACGTCGCCTGGATCGCGGTCCTCGACATCGGGTCGCAGCGCCACCGTCTCCAGCGCGGCCGCACCGTCATCGGCCGCGGCACGGACGCCGACATCACGGTCGCCGACACCGGCACGAGCCGCAAGCACGTCGAGGTCCTGTGGGACGGCAAGCACGCGCAGGTGAACGACCTCGGGTCCACGAACGGGTCGAAACTCAACGGTGAGCGCTTCAGTCAGGCGATCCTCGAGCCGGATTCGACCATCGAGATCGGTCGGACCCGTATGGTGTTCCGGGTGATCCCGGAGAACGACGGAGGTGCGCGATGACCACAGGCCTGACCCTGCTCGTCCTGCGCTTCGCGTTCCTCGCGGTGCTGTGGCTGTTCGTCTTCGTGATCGTCTTCGCGCTGCGCAGCGACCTCTTCGGTCAACGCGTCCGTGCGATCCCGACCGATCCCAAGGCGGGCCCGGCGACACCGACCACCCCGCCGATGCCGGCCGGTGCCGGGACCGCAGCCGCAGCCTCCGGGGCGTCACCCAGCGCCTTCACGGAGCTGATCGGCCAGGCCAGTGCCCCGACGGCCTCCCCCGCGGGAGCGGTCGCCACCCGTCTCGTCATCACCGAAGGTGCTCGTGAGGGCATGGAGATGCCCCTCGGCGGCGGCCCCATCACGATCGGCCGCTCCAGCGAGAGCAACGTCGTGATCCGCGACGACTACACCTCCACGAACCACGCCCGGCTCGACCTGCAGGGCGGCGCCTGGGTGCTGACCGACCTCGGATCGACCAACGGCACCTTCGTGGGCGGCCAGAAGGTCACCGTCCCCACCACCGTGGCGGAACGCACCCCGATCACCATCGGGACGACGACGTTCGAGCTGCGGCGGTAGTCCCGGGATGACGGCTCGCACGCTGAGCGCCGCTGTGTCCCACGTGGGACGCATCCGCGCGAACAACCAGGACTCCGGCTACGCCGGGCAGCACCTGTTCGCGGTGGCCGACGGCATGGGCGGGCACGCCGGCGGCGACGTCGCCTCCGCCATCGCGATCCGGCGGATCCGCGAGGTCGACCGCGAGTTCCCGTCCGCGCACGACGCCGAGTTCGCGCTGCAGTCCGCACTGATCGCCGCGAACCAGCTCATCACCGAGACGGTGTTCGAACACCAGGAACTCACCGGCATGGGCACCACGGTGAGCGCCATGATCCGGGTCGGCGACCAGCTGGCGATCGCCCACATCGGCGACTCGCGCATCTACCGCTGGCGTGACGGCGAGCTGCAGCAGATCACCGCCGACCACACGTTCGTGCAGCGGCTCGTCGACAGCGGCCGCATCACGCCCGAAGAGGCCGCCGTGCACCCGCGCCGCTCGGTCCTGATGCGCGTGCTCGGTGACGTCGACGCCGCACCGGAGGTCGACACCGCGATCATGGACATCCGACCGGGCGACCGGTGGCTGCTGTGCTCCGACGGGCTGTCGTCCTACCTGGCGGAAGAGCGCATCCGGCACGCGCTCGCGTCGACCATGGACGCCAACCAGGTGACGCAGCGCCTGGTCAAGGAGACGCTCGACCACGGTGCGCCCGACAACGTCACGGTCGTCGTGCTCGACGTCACCGACTCCGAGCCGGGCGACGACGACGACGCGGCCACGACGGTCGGTTCGGCCGCCGCCCCCCTCACCTTCGAGGCGTCGACCGGCCGCAAGCCGATCCGGCTCCCCACCATCCTGCTCCACCCGCTCAAGGTCTCGAGCGCTCCGGAGGACTCGCACTTCGAGCCCGAGTCGGACCAGTACTTCGCCGAACTCATCGCCGAGGACCGCCGCCGCCGGGTCCGACGCCGCGTCTCGTGGTCGATCGCGCTCGTCATCGCGATCCTGGCCCTCGTCGGCGCACTCTTCCTCGGTTACCGCATCGTGCAGGACCACTACTACGTGGGCACGGACCGCGGATCGGTCGCGATCTACAAGGGCGTCCAGCAATCGATCGGTCCGATCGCGCTGTCCGACGTCTACGAGGACACCGACATCGCCCTGACCGAACTGCCCGACTACACGCGTGAGAACGTCCGGTCGACGATCAACGCGACTTCGCTGCAGGACGCGCGGGCGATCGTCGAGCGCCTGCGCACCGCCGCCGCGACCGGCCAGGACCAGAGCGGGACGGGAGGCTCGGCCGACTCCCCGACGTCGTCACCGTCCGCCTCCCCCTCCGGGTCCGCGACGCCCCGTACCCCGTCACCCTCTCCGTCGAGGAGCGCACGATGAGCGCCACGACCGCACCCTCGTTGACCCAGGCGATCACGATCAAGCTCCGGGAGCCGGCCCGCGCGCGGAACCTCGAGCTCGTGCTGCTCGTCATCGCGTGCGGCATCTGCGCGGGGGCGATGGTGCTCGTGCAGCTCGGGACCAAGGGCCGGGTCTTCGACACCTCGGTGCTCTGGACCGCGGCCTCGATCCTCGGCCTCGCGCTGGTGATGCACGTCATCCTGCGGATCGTCGCGAAGAACGCCGACCCGTTCATCCTCCCGGTCGCGCTCGTGCTGAACGGCATCGGCATCGCCGAGATCTACCGGATCGACATCCACAACGGCGTCGAGGGCTGGGCGGCGATCGGCGTGAAGCAGATCGCCTGGACGCTGCTCGCGATGGTGTTCGCGATCGCGACGATCCTGCTCGTGCGCAACCACCGGTTCCTGCAGCGTTACCGGTACATCTTCATGCTGCTCACGATCGTGCTGCTCCTGCTGCCGATGCTGCCCGGGATCGGCACGAACATCGGCGGCGCCCGGGTCTGGATCCGGATCGGACCGTTCTCGTTCCAGCCGGGCGAGCTCGCGAAGATCACGATGGCGCTGTTCTTCGCCGGCTACCTGGTCACCGCGCGGGACAGCCTGTCGATCGTCGGCCGGAAGTTCCTCGGCATGACGTTCCCGCGCGCCCGTGATCTCGGCCCGATCCTCATCATCTGGGGTGTGGCGATGAGCGTGCTGGTGTTCCAGCGCGACCTCGGCACGGCACTGCTGTACTTCGGCCTGTTCCTCGTGATGATCTACGTCGCGACCGCCCGGCTCAGCTGGGTCGTGATCGGCCTCGTCCTCTTCGTCGGCGGCGCCCTCGTCGCGGCGAGCGTCCTGGTCTACGTCCAGGGCCGGTTCGAGCAGTGGCTCGACCCGTTCGACCAGCAGATCTTCCTGCGGCAGACGCAGGGCAGCTACCAGCTCGTGCAGGGCCTGTTCGGCTTCGCCAACGGCGGCATCACGGGCACCGGCCTGGGGCAGGGCCGTCCGTACATCACGCCGGTCGCCAACGCCGACTACATCATCGCCTCGATCGGTGAAGAGCTCGGTCTCATCGGCGTGTTCGCGGTCCTCGGTCTGTTCGTCGTCCTCGTCTCCCGGGGCATCCGGGTCGGGTTCATGGCGCAGGACGACTTCGGCAAGCTGCTCGGCATCGGGTTCGGCTTCACGATCGCCCTGCAGGTCTTCGTCGTCGTCGGCGGCATCACCCGGATCATCCCGGTCACCGGACTCACCACGCCGTTCATGGCGGCGGGTGGTTCGTCCCTCGTGGCGAACTGGATCATCGCGGCGATGCTGCTGCGCCTGACCGACTCGATCCCCGCCGAACAGCGCATCCAACAGGGTGCGTTCTCGGAGCGGGGCAACACCGGCCGTGGCCGGTCCAGGAAGGAGCGCCGGTGAACCGCCAACTCCGCGGCGTCTCGACCGTCGTCGTGCTCATGTTCGTCGCACTCTTCGTGTCGACGACTTCCATCCAGTTCTTCGCGGCGGATTCGCTCCGCGCCGACAGCCGGAACTCCCGAACCATCCTGGACAGTTACTCGACCAAGCGCGGCGCGATCCTCGTCGACGGGAAGCCGATCGCCGAGTCCACCGCGGTCGACGACCAGTACCAGTACCAACGCAAGTACAACAACGGCGAGCTCTACTCGGCCGTCACCGGCCACTTCACGATCGGCCAGGGCAACTCCGGCATCGAGAGCGCAGAGAACGCCGTGCTGTCCGGCAACAGCGACGACTCGTTCTTCCAGAACCTCAACGCGATCCTCACCGGCCAGGACGTCCAGGGCGACAACGTCAACCTGACGATCGACCCCGACGTGCAGCAGGCCGCGTACGACGCCCTCGGTGCGAACACGGGTGCGGTCGTCGCGATCCAGCCGAAGACCGGCAAGATCCTGGCGATGGTGTCCAAGCCGGGCTACGACCCGAACACCCTCACGTCGCACGACACGAAGGACGTCATCGCGCGCTACCAGGCGCTCGAGTCCGACGCGTCGAAGCCGCTGGCGAACCGTGCCATCGCGGGCGACCTGTACACACCCGGATCGGTGTTCAAGCTCGTGGTCGCCTCCGCGGCTCTGGCGAGCGGGGACTACACGCTCGACTCGACGCTCCCGAACCCGTCGACCCTGACCCTGCCGGGCAGCAGCTCACGGATCAACAACGCCGAGGGCGGCAGCTGCGGTGGTGGCGACGAGGTGAAGCTCCGCGTCGCGATCCAGTACTCGTGCAACATCCCCTTCGCCGAACTCGGTCGGAAGCTCGGGTACCAGGCCATCAAGAAGACCGCGGACGAGTACGGCTTCGGCAGCGTCATCGACGTCCCGACCTCGGCGACCCCGAGCCAGTACCCGGAGCCCGAGTCGACGGCCGAGCTCATGCTCAGCTCGTTCGGACAGGCCAGCGACCGCGTCACCCCGCTGCAGATGGCGATGGTGTCCGCCGGCATCGCGAACGGTGGCCGTGTCATGCAGCCGTCGCTCGTGGAGTCGATCGAGACGAGCGACCTCAAGACCGTCGACTCGTTCTCGCCCAAGCAGTTCAGCGCCCCGCTGTCGTCCGACGCGGCTTCCGACCTGACCGAGGCGATGCAGAGCGTCGTCAACGCGGGGACCGGAACGAATGCGAAGATCGACGGTGTCGACGTCGCCGGCAAGACCGGGACGGCCGAGGGCGGCACGGGCGATCCCTACACACTCTGGTTCACGGGCTTCGCCCCGGCCAAGGACCCCGAGGTCGCGGTCGCCGTGGTCGTCGGGAACGGCGGCGGGCTCGGGCAGTCCGGAGTCGGCAACACGGTCGCGGCTCCCGTCGCGAAGAAGGTCATGGAGGCGGTGCTGAACAAATGAGACCCACCAGCGGACTCACCTTCGGTGGGCGGTACCAGCTCTCCTCCCGAGTCGCCATCGGCGGCATGGGAGAGGTGTGGCAGGCGACTGACCTCGTCATCGGGCGCACCGTCGCCCTGAAGATCCTCAAGGACGAGTACCTCGGCGACCCCGGGTTCCTCGAGCGCTTCCGCGCCGAGGCCCGGCACGCCGCACTCGTCAACCACGAGGGCATCGCCAACGTGTTCGACTACGGCGAGGAAGACGGCAGCGCCTACCTCGTGATGGAGCTCGTCCCCGGCGAAGCACTGTCGACGATGATCGAGCGCGAGCACACCCTGCCCGTCGACAAGGTCCTCGACATCGTCGCCCAGACCGCCAACGCCCTGCAGGCAGCGCACGCGGTCGGCCTGGTCCACCGTGACATCAAGCCGGGCAACCTGCTCATCACCCCGGACGGCCGCGTCAAGATCACCGACTTCGGGATCGCACGCATCGCCGACCAGGTGCCGCTCACCGCGACCGGCCAGGTCATGGGCACCGTCCAGTACCTCTCGCCCGAACAGGCGAGCGGCCACCCGGCGTCCCCATCCACGGACGTGTACTCGCTCGGCATCGTCGCGTACGAGTGCCTGGCAGGTCGTCGGCCCTTCACGGGCGAGTCGCAGGTCGCCATCGCGATGGCGCACATCAACGACCAGCCGCCCGCGCTCCCGGGGACCGTCCCGGAGCCGGTGGCGGCCCTCGTGATGTCCTGCATCGCGAAGAAGCCCGCCGACCGACCGGCGACCGCGGCCAACCTCGCCCGCGCTGCCCAGGCCCTCCGTCGCGGAGACGTCGCCGCGGCGACCGTGGCGGTACCGGCGATCGGCGGTGCCGGGACGGTGGCGTTCAACCCGCCCCCCGGCAACGACGCAGCCACTGCCCTCATCGGCACCCAGGCCAACGCCCCGATCGTCGGTGGCGGTGCGCCGCGCAGCCCCGCCGGCCCCGAGGACGACACCGAAGAGAAGAAGAGCCGCGCCTGGATCTGGTGGCTCGTCGGCGCGGTCGTGCTCATCGCGGCGATCGTGATCGGTGTGCTCGTCTTCGCCAACGGCGACCCGGACCCGAAGCCGTCACAGACCCAGAGCAGCGCTCCGCGGCCGACCAGGTCGCAGACGCCGAGCCAGGAACCGTCGGCCACCCCGTCCGACACCCGCACGACGATCAACCCGGCCGACTACGTCGGGCGGGCGACGGACCAGGTCCAGACCGAACTGCAGAGCATGGGCTTCGCGGTCCAGGTGCAGGACGGCGACCCGGCCGAGAACGCCGAGCAGGCGAACACCGTGCAGTCGATCAGCCCCACCGGCAGCCTGTCGGACGGCGCGCTCATCACCCTGCGCGAGTTCACCGCGCCGCCGTCGGTCAACAAGCCGAACACCCCGAGCGCCGGCGCGGTCTCCGCCACCGGAGCGGTGACGTTCAGCTGGTCGACCGCCACCTGCCCGACCGGGTACACCGTCTCGAAGTACTCGTGGACGGTCTCCGGCGGCAAGGACTCCAGCGGCGCCACGAGCGGCGACACTTCGGAGACCTCGGTCGACATCCAGGCGGACCAGGCCGGCGACGACGTCACCCTGTCGTACACCGTCACGTGCGGGAACCTCGCCGCATCGAGCAGCTCCGACCCGGCCACGGCCACGTGGGTCGCACCGGTGGAGCCCACGGACGCGCCGACCTCGACGGCGACGCCGCAGGACTGACGCGCCACACGCACCACTCACCCAGGGCCCCGACACGGAACGTGTCGGGGCCCTGCCACGTTCCGGTAACGGTTGCCCGCGGAGCGCGGTCAGCCAGCCTCCCCCCAGAGACCCCTGCCGTACACTTGCCCGGACGGACATTCGGAGGAGTACGTGCCTGAAGGTGTGACCGCGGGGATCACGCTCCTCGCCAACCGGTACGAGATCGGTGACGTCATCGGACGCGGCGGCATGGCCACCGTGCACGTCGGCACCGACACGCGACTGGGCCGGCGAGTGGCCGTGAAGCTGCTCAAGCCGAGCCTCGCCAACGATCCGGCGTTCCGCACGCGCTTCCGGCAGGAGGCCCAGGCCGCAGCCCGTATGGCGCACCCGACGATCGTCCGGGTCTACGACGCCGGTGAAGAGACCGTGCGCGAGAACTCCGGCGCCGAGGTGCAGGTCCCCTTCATCGTCATGGAGTACGTCGAAGGTCGCCCGCTGAGCGAGATCGTCGCCGAGGGCCCGGTCGTGCAGGAAGAGGCCGCGCGCATCGTCGAGGGCATCCTCACCGCGCTCGAGTTCTCCCACCGCGCCGGCGTCGTGCACCGCGACATCAAGCCCGCCAACGTCATGATCACCCACTCGGGCCAGGTCAAGGTGATGGACTTCGGCATCGCGCGCGCCATCACCGACACCTCGGCCACGGTGGCGCAGACCACGTCGATCCTCGGCACCGCGTCGTACTTCTCGCCGGAGCAGGCCCGCGGCGAGGTCGTCGACGCCCGCACCGACCTGTACTCGACCGGCATCGTGCTGTTCGAGCTCCTCACCGGGCACCCGCCCTTCCGGGGCGCGTCGCCCGTCGCCGTTGCCTACCAGCACGTCAGCGAGCAGCCCGTCGCACCGTCGACCCTCACGTCGACGGTGTCACCGGCCCTCGACGCCGTCACGCTGCACGCCCTCGTGAAGGACCGCACCCGCCGGTTCCAGAACGCCGCCGAGTTCCGCCGGGACCTGCAGCAGGCGGCCGCCGGCCACGTCCCGATCTCGAAGAAGAAGCTCGCGGCCGCCGCCGCGGACGACGCCGCACTGCTGTTCGGGGTCAACCCCCGCGCCGCCGCCACTGCCGACGTCACGTTCCGCGAGCTCGACGACACGCAGGAGCGCCGTCCCCAGCGGACCCAGAACCGTCCACCGGTCGCCTGGATCTGGCTCGGCATCGTCCTGACCATCGCCGTCATCGCCGGGGTGGCCTACTTCGTCGCGAACCTCGAGCCGGGCAAGCCACCGGTGAGCTCGTCGATCAAGGTCCCGAGCGTCTCGGGCCAGACCTTCGACGAGGCCCAGGCGACACTCGAACGACGGGGTCTCAAGGCAGTCCGCGACGACGAACCGTCCGACGACGTGGACGAGGACGACGTCATCCGGACGGTCCCGGGTTCCGGTACCTCGGTGGCGCGGGACCAGGACATCCGCATCGTCGTCTCGACGGGGCCGGAGCAGATCGCGGTCCCCGACGTCCAGTCGCAGACGCAGGACGCTGCGACGAAGGCCCTCGAGTCCGCCGGCTTCTCGGTCGGAGCGGTCAGCTCGGACTACTCGCCGACGGTTCCCGAGGGCACGGTCCTGAGCAGCGACCCGGCGTCGGGCGGCACCCAGGCGAAGGGCTCGGTCGTGAACCTCGTCGTGTCCAACGGCAAGGTCCAGCTGCCGGACGTCACGCAGCAGCCGTTCGACACCGCCCGTTCGACCCTCGCCGGCCTCGGGCTCACCGTGCAGCCGGCACCGACGTACGCCTGCACGGGCACCACGGTGACCCAGCAGAGCGTCCCCGCGAGCGACGTCGCCCAGGGCAGCAGCGTCACGCTGACCTACTGCGCCGGCACCGCCCAGCCGCAGCGACAGCCGTCGCGACAGCCGGCGGCCCCCTCCGACCCAGGAGCGGACAACGGCGGTACGACCGGCGGCGGCGCGACCCTGAACCAGGGCGACGACGGCTGACGGCTGGCAGTGTCCTCTGCGCCTGCGCCTGCGCCTGCGCCTGCGTCAGGTCAGTCCGGGGATCCTGGGATCAGCGTCCGGAGATGAGCGGGCCGAGACCGGCTGCGCGCTCGGCTGCGCCGCTGAGCCCGGCCGTCTCGAGCCAGTTGCCCACCATCCGGTACCCGCCCTCGGTCAGGACGGACTCCGGGTGGAACTGCACGCCGTAGACCGGCGCGCCGCGGTGCTGGACGCCCATGATGACGCCGCCCGCGGTCCGGGCCGTGATCGTCAGTTCGTCGGGCACCGTGCCGTCGACGATCGCCAGCGAGTGGTACCGCGTCGCCGTGAAGGGGTGCGGGACCCCGGCGAAGAGCACACTGTCGTCGTGGTCGACCTGTGACGTCTTGCCGTGCATGAGTTCGTCGGCGTGCGTGACCGTGGCTCCGAGAGCCTCTGCGATCGCCTGGTGTCCGAGGCAGACGCCCAGCAGGGGCTTGTCAGCGGCGATGGCCGCCCGCACGGTCGGGATCGAGACGCCGGCGTCGGCCGGGGTGCCCGGGCCGGGAGACAGCAGCACACCGTCGTACTCGGCGATGCGGTCGGCGATCTCCTCCACCGGGAACGCGTCGTTGCGGACGACGTCGGTGTCCGCCCCGAGCTGCTGCACGTAGCCGTTCAGGGTGTACACGAAGCTGTCGTAGTTGTCGACGACGAGGATCTTGGTCATGGGCCGTCCACCGTACTCGTGTGTGATGTGAGTCCCGTCCGACGGGGCGGGAACGCACGCATGGTGACGGTAGGATACCGGCCATGGCCATGGACAAGGACCGCACCAAGCCCGCCCGGACGACCCGAGCCGACTCGGTCGACACCGCGGGGGACCAGCCGAACCCCGTCTGGTTCAAGCCCGTGATGTTCGGCTTCATGCTGATCGGACTCGCGTGGGTCATCGTCTTCTACGTCTCCGGCGGCACGCTGCCGGTCCCGTCGCTGAACTCATGGAACATCCTGATCGGCTTCGGCATCATGTTCGTCGGCTTCCTGATGACGACGCGGTGGCGCTGACCGCCTGCTCCCCACTTCCTCGACGCCCGTCGCACCGCTCCTGGTGCGACGGGCGTCGTCGTCTTTCCACAACCTGCACGCGCCCTGCAACGCCGGCCGGGAGGCCCAGGGCGCGTTGTCCACAGATCGTGCGGTTCTCCACACAACTGTCCCCACCCCGGACGGCTGGTTTTCCACAGGCTCCTCCACAGTGGGGATAATCACACCGGTGTAACTCACGATGTTGTCCCCAGCTGTGGAGAACTCCGGCGGCAGGTGTGGAGAACTAATGCGCGCTTCCCTCCGCCGTCCGACCGACGGGTCTGTCGCCAACGCAGAACGCCCCACCGAAAGCGATCGGTGGGGCGTTCTGCGAAGCCGTCAGGCTGGCGTGCGCTGAGGCGTCAGCCGGTGGTGACCGCGTACCCGACGAAGCAGAGCGCGATGGCGACCACGGCCTCCAGTCCGAGCAGCGTCACCTGCAGGCCACGCTGCCGGACGTTGCGCGTCCGGGCGAACACGAACCCGGTGACGAAGCCGGCGATGATGCCACCGACGTGCGCCTGCCACGAGATGTTCGTGCCGGGCAGGAAACCGATCACCAGGTTCAGGCCGATCACGACCAGGAGCGACACCGCGTTGTTGCCGAGGCTGCGCTGCAGGACGAAGAACGCCGCGAACAACCCGAAGATCGCGCCGGACGCCCCGACGACCCAGGTGCCGGGTGCCAGGAAGGTGACGAGCACCGAGCCGCCGACCCCGGCGATGCAGAACAGCGCCAGGAACCGCCACGTCCCGAGCAAGTTCTCGAGCATCCGACCGAAGATGAACAGCGCCCACATGTTGAAGGCGAGGTGCAGGAACGTCGAGTGCACGAAGAGCACGGTCACGATGCGCCACGGCTGCGTCGGGAGCAGCGCCGAGTTGTACGCCAGCCACTGGCTCAGGAACCCGCCGGTCACCTGGTCGAGCAGCCACACGGCCACCGACACGGCGACCAGGACGACCGTCGCCTTCTGGTCGAGCATCGCGAACCGGCGCCGAGCGACCGTCAGGCTGCTCGGACCGGACGCGCGACGGTTCTCGGTGAACTTCGCCCGCTGCTCACGCACGCACTCGGGGCAGTGCACCCCGACCGCTGCCGGCGTCTGGCACTCCGGGCAGATGGTCCGCCCGCAGCGTTGGCAGAGCACGAAGCTCGGCCGGTCCGGGTGCCGGTAACAGGTGTTGGACGAAGCCGAGGTGGAGTCGGTCACTCGGTTCAGACGTCCTCGACGTCGATGCTCTGGATGACGACGTCCTCGACGGGCTTGTCACGACCGTCGGTCGGGACGCCCTCGATCGCGTCCACGACGGCACGGGACTCGTCGTCGGCGACCTCACCGAAGATGGTGTGCTTGCCCTGCAGCCAGGGGGTCGCCACCGTGGTGATGAAGAACTGCGAACCGTTGGTGCCACGGCCACCCTGGAGGCCGGCGTTCGCCATGGCGAAGATGTAGGGGTTCTGGAAGGTGAGCTCCGGGGAGATCTCGTCGTCGAAGCGGTAGCCCGGGCCGCCGATGCCCTGGCCGAGCGGGTCGCCGCCCTGGATCATGAAGTCCTTGATGATGCGGTGGAAGACGACACCGTCGTAGAGCTTGTCGGTCGACACCTTGCCGGTGCCGGGGTGCGTCCACTCCTGGGTGCCGGTCGCGAGACCGACGAAGTTCTGGACGGTCTTCGGTGCGTGGTTGCCGAACAGGTTGACGCGGATGTCGCCCTTGTTGGTGTGGATCGTTGCGACAGCGGTGTGCAGAGACATGACCCGATTCTCGCATGTGCCGCTGGATGTGCACGGGACGCACAGCCGGGGTTCCGTGACCTGTCAGGCGCTCGGGTGGCAGTATGGGGTCACGTCGACCCATGGAGGTACCGAATGTCGATCGACATCCCGCGTAAGCGCCGGAAGCAGATCAAGAAGCTCAAGGGCAAGACCGCGACGCTCCTCGGTGAGCAGCGCAAGGTCCTGGAGCACGCGAACGCCATCCTGGCCGAGGCTCGGGGGCACGCAGCCGATGCCGCTCGGAAGGACCTCGCCCCTCGCGTGCAGAACGCGATCGACAACGGGCTCCGTCCCGCGGTCGCAACGGGCGTGCACGCCGCGACCTCTGCCGCGCAGAGCGCCTCGCACCGTTTCCAGTCCGAGGTGGTGCCCGGCCTCATCTCCACCGCCGGCTCCGTGCTCAGCGTCGGGGACCTGGCGAAGGACCCGCGCGTGCAGAAGATCGTGAAGGAAGCACAGAAGCGCGGCGGGAAGTTCCTCAAGCAGGCTCCCGTCCCGCAGAAGAAGGGCATCGGGTTCGGTGGGGTCGCCCTCATCGTCGTCGGTGTCGTGGCGGTCGCGGGTGCTGCGTACGCCGCGTACCAGACGCTCCGCGCTGACGACGACCTCTGGGTCGCCGACGACGCGGACAACGCGGGCAAGCCCGCCGCCTGACCTCCTGGTTCGGTCGAAGGGCCCCGGCACTGCGCCGGGGCCCTTCGTCGTTCCCGGGGCCCGGGGCCCTTCGTCGTTCCCGGGGCCCGGGCGCCGGCCCCGACCCGAGCCGCCCGAGGTCGCACGACTCGCCGCCACCCCGACGCCGAGGTCCCACAATCCGCGCAGCTCGAGCGCCGAGAGCAGCACATTCGGGGACCTCGACGGACAGCGCGCGGCACGTCGCGCGACCACGGCGCGGCCAGGGCGCGACCGACGAGGGTGACACCACGTGGGGACCGACGCCCCAGCGAGCACGGCGCCCCAGCCGAGCCCCCGGACGTGCGTCGTGTCGGAGCTCGAGGTCGCACAACACGCCGTGACCCAGTCGCTGAGGTTCCACAATCCGCGCACCTCGACCGCCGAGAGCTCCACATTCCGGAACCTCGACGGACAGCGCACGACGCACGCGCCGCAGGGGCCGCGGCTCGGAGGAGCACGACGACCGAAACTGGCGGAGCGAGGAACGAGCGGAGCAGAGCTCACGCCGAGGGAGTGGAGCCTAGGAGATTCGAACTCCTGACATCTGCCTTGCAAAGGCAGCGCTCTACCAACTGAGCTAAGGCCCCGGAGCGACCGGACCGGACGCAACGTCGAGAGTTCCGACGCGGGAGTTGAGTTGTGGTGGGGCTACAAGGACTTGAACCTTGGACCTCTTCGTTATCAGCGAAGCGCTCTAACCGCCTGAGCTATAGCCCCTCAGACCGGATGAAAGCCTACCCCACGATCGCGCCTGAGCGAAATCGAGCGGGTCGGCCCACCCGGACCGGGTCAGTTGTTGGTGAAGCCCACGAGCACGCCGCCCGTGATCCGCACGCTGAGGTTGTACAGGACGCTGACGATCGCGCCGAGCACGGTCCCCACGACGACGTTCAGGATGCCGACGACGATCGAGAACCCGAGGACCTGGCCCAGCGAGAACTGGTCCATGATCGAGTAACTGTTCTGCCCGGTGACGTCCTTCAACAGGCTGTCGATCTGGTCGAAGACGCCGGTCTGGTTGAGGATGACCCACACCAGCGCCGTGGCCACGACGATCACGATCGAGCCGGCCAGGGCGATGAGGAAGGACAGCTTCACCATCGACCAGAAGTCGACGTAGACCAGGCGGAGTCGGACCTGACGAGTCCCGACGGGCCGCTTCGCTTTCCGCTGGAGCTTCTCGGCGACACTACTCATTGCTTGACTCGTCCTCTCCGGCCTCGACAGGCGCGGCGTCGGTGGGCAGTGCGTCGGTGGAGACTTCCTCCACGAGCTCTGCGTCGGCGGCGTCGGCGACCGCTTCGTCCGGGCTGACGGTCTCGACCGGGCCCGCGGGCTCGATCTCGGCGTCCTCCTGGTCGTCCAGGTTCCGCTCACTGTTGCGGGCCACAGCGATGATCCGGTCGTTCTCCGCGAACCTCGCGAAGACGACCCCCATCGTGTCCCGGCCCTTGGCTGGGACCTCGGCCACGGCAGACCTTACCACCTTGCCCGATTGCAGCACGACGAGCACTTCGTCGTCCTCGCCGACGATCAGGGCACCGACCAGGTCACCGCGATCGGCGGCCAGACGCGCCACCTTGATGCCGAGACCACCACGGCCCTGGATCCGGTACTGGTCGACCGAGGTGCGCTTGGCGTAGCCACCCTCCGTCATGACCCAGACGAACCCGTCGTCCGAGACGACCGAGGCCGACAGCAGCGAGTCATCCCCGCGGAAGGACATGCCCTTCACGCCTGAGGTGGAGCGCCCCATCGGACGCAGGGTGTCGTTCGTGGCGGTGAAGCGCAGCGACATCCCGTGGCGGGACACGAGCAGCAGGTCGTCGTGCTCGTCGACGAGCAGCGCAGAGCGGAGCTTGTCGCCCTCGCGCAGGTTGATGGCGATGATGCCACCGGTGCGGTTCGTGTCGTAGTCGGTGAGCGCCGTCTTCTTCACGAGGCCCTGCTCGGTGGCGAGCACGAGGTACTGAGCCGCCTCGTAGTCGCGGATGTCGAGGACCTGCTGGATCTTCTCGTCCGGCTGCAGGGCCAGGAGGTTCGCCGAGTGCTGGCCCTTCGCGTCGCGCCCGGCTTCCTGCAGCTCGTACGCCTTCGCCCGGTAGACGCGTCCCTGGTCGGTGAGGAACAGCAACCAGTGGTGCGTCGTGGTGACGAAGAAGTGCTCGACGACGTCGTCCGCGCGGAGCTGAGCGCCGCGGACACCACGGCCGCCGCGGTGCTGCGAGCGGTACTGGTCGCTGCGGGTGCGCTTCACGTACCCACCGCGGGTGATGGTGACGACGACCTCTTCCTCGGGGATGAGGTCTTCCATGCTCATGTCGCCGTCGAAACCGAGCATGATCTCGGTGCGACGGTCGTCCCCGAAGCGGTCGACGATCTCGGTCAGCTCGTCGATGATGATCGAGCGCTGACGCTCCGGCCGGGCGAGGATGTCCTCGAAGTCGGCGATCTTCAGCTCGAGGGCCTCGGCCTCCTCGTGGATCTTCTGGCGCTCGAGGGCGGCCAGGCGACGCAGCTGGAGTTCGAGGATGGCGCGGGCCTGGATCTCGTCGACGGAGAGCAGCTCCATCAGGCCGTTGCGGGCCTCCTCCACGTCGGGCGAGCGACGGATGAGGGCGATGACCTCGTCCAGTGCGTCGAGCGCCGCCAGGTAACCGCGCAGGATGTGCGCACGCTTCTCGGCCTCACGCAGACGGAACTGGGTGCGGCGGACGATGACCTCGACCTGGTGGTCGACCCACGCGCTGATGAACCCGTCGAGCGCCAGGGTGCGCGGGACACCGTCGACGATCGCGAGCATGTTGGCGCCGAAGTTCTCCTGCAACTGCGTGTGCTTGTACAGGTTGTTGAGCACGACCTTCGCGACCGCGTCGCGCTTCAGCACGATGACCAGTCGCTGACCGGTGCGCCCGGAAGTCTCGTCGCGGATGTCGGCGACGCCGGCGAGACGACCGTCCTTCACGAGCTCGGCGATCTTGATCGCCAGGTTGTCCGGGTTGACCTGGTACGGCAGCTCGGTGACGACCAGGCAGGTGCGGCCCTGGATCTCCTCGACGCTGACGACGGCACGCATCGTGATCGATCCGCGGCCCGTCCGGTAGGCGTCGACGATCCCCCGGGTACCGAGGATCTGCGCCCCGGTGGGGAAGTCCGGGCCCTTGATCCGCTGCATCAGGGCCTCGAGGAGCTCTTCACGCGTCGCGTCGGGGTGTTCGAGCGCCCAGACGGCACCGGCAGCGACCTCGCGCAGGTTGTGCGGCGGGATGTTCGTCGCCATGCCGACCGCGATGCCGACGGAGCCGTTGACGAGCAGGTTCGGGAACCGGGCCGGCAGGATCGCCGGCTCCTGGGTCCGACCGTCGTAGTTGTCCTGGAAGTCGACGGTCTCTTCCTCGATGTCCCGCACCATCTCGAGAGCGAGCGGGGCCATCTTGGTCTCGGTGTACCGCGGCGCCGCGGCGCCGTCGTTGCCGGGAGATCCGAAGTTGCCCTGCCCGAGCGCGAGCGGGTAGCGCAGCGACCACGGCTGCACGAGACGGACCAGTGCGTCGTAGATCGCGCTGTCACCGTGCGGGTGGAACTGTCCCATCACGTCGCCGACCACGCGCGAGCACTTCGAGAATGCCCGGTCCGGACGGTAGCCACCGTCGTACATCGCGTAGATCACGCGGCGGTGCACCGGCTTGAGACCGTCGCGGACCTCCGGCAGCGCGCGCCCGACGATGACGGACATCGCGTAGTCGAGGTAGGAGCGCTGCATCTCGAGCTGCAGGTCGACCTGCGAGATGCGGTCACCGGAGACGACGATGTCCCCGCTGTCGCCGTGCACGATCTCGGGCTCGTCGGCGCCGTTCTCGTTGTCGTCAGCCATGTGCTTGCGTTGCCTTCCTTGACAGCCTGGAGGCTCGTCGTCCGTCGGTCGCGCCGGGCGCGACCACGTGGGGTCGGGTCGGGTCGACGCGGCTCACGCCGCGCCTCCCGGCCTAGATGTCCAAGAAGCGGACGTCCTTCGCGTTCTGCTGGATGAACTGGCGACGGGCGTCGACGTCCTCACCCATGAGCGTCGCGAAGACGCTGTCCACCGCGGCCGCGTCTTCGAGCGTGACCTGCAGGAGCGTCCGGGTGTCCGGGTTCATCGTGGTGTCCCACAACTCCTTGTAGTCCATCTCGCCGAGGCCCTTGTAGCGCTGGATCCCGTTGTCCTTCGGGATGCGCTTGCCGGCGGCGATGCCGGTCTGCAGCATCGCGTCGCGCTCCCGGTCGCTGAACACGTACTCGTGTGCCGAGTTCGACCACTTCAGGCGGTACAGCGGCGGCTGCGCCAGGTACACGTAGCCGCGCTCGATGAGCGGCCGCATGTAGCGGAACAGCAGCGTGAGCAGCAGCGTCGTGATGTGCTGGCCGTCGACGTCAGCATCGGCCATCAGCACGATCTTGTGGTACCGGGCCTTGTCCGGGTCGAAGTCCTCACCGATGCCGGCGCCGAACGCCGTGATCATCGACTGGATCTCCTGGTTGGCCAGGGCGCGGTCGAGCCGGGCCTTCTCGACGTTGAGGATCTTGCCGCGCAGCGGCAGGATCGCCTGCGTCATCGGGTTGCGGCCCTGGACGGCGGAGCCACCGGCGGAGTCACCCTCGACCATGAAGATCTCCGACAGGGTCGGGTCCTTCGACTGGCAGTCCTTGAGCTTGCCGGGCATGCCGCCCGACTCGAGGAGTCCCTTGCGCCGGGTGGTCTCGCGGGCCTTGCGGGCGGCGAGCCGGGCCTGCGACGCCTGGATCGCCTTGCGGACGACGTCGCGCGCCTGCGTCGGGTTGCTCTCGAACCAGTGGGTGAGCTCCGTGCCGACCACACGCTGTACGAACGACTTGGCCTCGGTGTTGCCGAGCTTGGTCTTGGTCTGGCCCTCGAACTGCGGTTCGCCGAGCTTGATCGAGATGACGGCGGTGAGCCCTTCACGGATGTCGTCACCCGTGAGGTTGTCGTCCTTCTCCTTGATGATCTTCGCTTCGCGCGCGTAGCGGTTCACCAGCGTGGTGAGTGCAGCGCGGAAGCCCTCTTCGTGGGTGCCACCCTCGTGCGTGTTGATCGTGTTCGCGAAGGTGTGGACGCTCTCCTGGTAGGAGGTGTTCCACTGCATCGCGACCTCGAGCGCGATCTTGCGCTCCGGGTCCTCGGACTCGAAGCCGATGACGTCCGGGTGGACCAGGTCGGCCTTCTTCTGCGCGTTGAGGTACTCGACGTAGTCGGCGAGCCCGCGCTCGTAGCGGAAGGAGTCGTTGCGGGCCTCTTCGCCCTCGGCCGGGGTCCGCTCGTCGACGAGCGTGAGACGCAGGCCCTTGTTGAGGAACGCCATCTGCTGGAACCGGCCACGCAGCGTCTCGTAGTCGAACTCGACCGACTCGAAGATCTCGGCGTTCGGCCAGAAGGTGATCGTGGTGCCGGTCTCGTCGGAGGCTTCGTCCTGGGACAGCGGCGCCACGGGGACGCCGTCGGTGTAGCTCTGCCGCCAGACGTGTCCCTGTCGACGGACTTCGACGTCGAGCTCGCTCGAGAGCGCGTTCACGACGGAGGAGCCGACACCGTGCAGACCACCGGACACCGCGTAGCCACCGCCGCCGAACTTGCCGCCGGCGTGCAGGACGGTCAGGACGAGCTCGACCGTCGAGATGCCTTCGTTCGGGTGGATGTCCACGGGGATGCCACGGCCGTTGTCGACCACGCGGACGCCGCCGTCTTCGCGGATCGTGACGTTGATCGTGTCGCAGTACCCGGCCAGCGCTTCGTCGACGGAGTTGTCGACGATCTCCTGCACCAGGTGGTGGAGACCACGGGGGCCGGTCGATCCGATGTACATGCCCGGGCGCTTGCGGACGGCTTCGAGCCCTTCGAGCACCTGGATCTGGTCTGCGCCGTACGATGGTTCGCTCTGCGGGGCCAGCTCCTGCGGCTGGACCTCGTCACTCTGCGGGTCTCGCTGGTCGTCGTCAGATTCAGATGTCATGTCGGGGGTGCTCCTGCCTGCGCGCGGAACGCCCGCGCACTGCACTCCCCAGTCTACCGCAGCAGGGCCCGAGTCCGGGGGCCGTACGCCTCACAGAGCGACGAATCTCAGACGGATGGATGATTTCGTCTGGTCAACCGTAGGTATCGCGAGGGCCGCGCCCCTGGACCGACCTGAGGCCGCGTTTCCATGTGGGGGCGTCCGGGCCGGAAACCCGGATGGACTCGACCCCCGCTGCCGGGTACCGCTGGGCGATGGTCGTCGTGACCGTCCCGCGCATCAGTCGGAGCTGCGTCGCCCAGGCCGTCGAGTCGCACCGGATGACCAGCGCGCCGTCCTCGATCGTCACCGGTGTGGAGTGCTTCGCGAGTTCGTCACCGACCACGCTGGGCCAGTCCACGAACAGTTCGGAACGTGCCAGCGGTTCGGTCCAGCCGAGTTCAGCGGTGAGGGCACCCATCACGTCGCCGAGGCCCGCGGGCTCTCTTCCCTTGCCGTACGGCACGGAGTCCGGGTCCTGTCCGGCGGCTCGGCGGCGTCGGGCATCGAGGCCGCGCTTCGACGGGTCGCCGAAGACGGCCTTGAAGTGCTGGTAGACGCGGGAGGGTTCCGCGGGCTTCCGGGGGGCGGGCATCAGGACGCCGCCGGGGTGGGATCCGGACGGGAGGCACGGTCCACGTCCGCCTCGTCGGTCACGATGGCGCCCGCCTCGATCCGCACGGTGTGCGCGGTGAGCTGGCCGGGGACGTCGCCGTGCACGGCCGCGGTGATGAGCACCTGCTCGTAGTCGGCGACCGCTCCGGCCAACCGCTCACGCCGCGATTCGTCGAGTTCCGCGAACACGTCGTCGAGGATGATGATCGGGTCCCCGAGCGAGGACTCGGCGCGGAGGATGGTCGCCGACGCGAGCTGCACGGCGAGTGCGAACGACCAGGACTCCCCGTGACTGGCGTATCCGCGGGCCGGTAACCCGTTCAGCTCGAAGAGCACGTCGTCCCGGTGCGGGCCGGTGAGGGTCAACCCGCGGTCCAGCTCGTCCCGCCGCCGCCGCTCGAGCGCCGCTCGGAAGGCCTCGGCAGCGGAGGCGATGGTGACCGGCTCCTCCGGGGTCCCGAGCACCGGGTCCGTCGCGGCCGCGTCCTCCGGGTCGGCACCGCGGACACTGAGCACACCGGCGATCGACGCCTGGTGTCGCTCGCCGGCGACCGTCGCGTACGACTCCGTCACGAACGGGGCCAGCCGCCGCGTGAGGTGGTCGCGCGCCGCGATGATCTCGGCGCCGAACTCGACGAGTCGGTCGTCCCAGACGTCGAGCGTCGAGAGTGCCCCCGCCTTCGCCCCGGTCGCGCGCGCGGACTTGAGCAGCGTGTTCCGCTGCCGGAGCGTCCGGTCGTAGTCGGCCAGGACGCCCTGCATCCGCGGCGCGATCTGGACGAGGAGCTCGTCGATCATCCGACGGCGCCCGGACGGTTCGCCGCGGACGAGCGCCAGGTCCTCCGGCGCGAAGAGCACGCTCGTGCAGTACCGCGGCAGTTCACGTGGCTTGATCGCCGACCGGTTCACCTGCGCCCGGTTCGATCCGGTGCGGTTGATCTGCACCTCGGCGAGGATGCTCCGGTCCTCGTGCGCGAGCCGCGCCCGCACGATCGCGGAGTCACAGCCCTGCCGGACGAGCGCGGCGTCGGTGGGGACCCGGTGCGAGCCGAGGGTCGAGAGGTACCCGATCGACTCGACGAGGTTGGTCTTGCCCTGACCGTTGCGGCCGACGAACAGGTTCGGCCCGCGTGCGAAGTCGACGTCCGCCTCCCGGTAGTTCCGGAAGTCGGAGAGCTGGAGATGGTCGACGTGCACGCGGGCCGAGACGGGTCGAGGGGGTTACCCCGACCGACTACGCCTTCTTGACGGCGTGGCCGCCGAACTGGTTGCGCAGGGCCGCGACGGCCTTCATCGTCGGGGACGCACTGCCCTGACGCGAGACGAAGCGGGCGAACATGGCCGCGGAGAGCGCCGGCATCGGCACCGCGAGCTCGATGCCCTCTTCGAGGGTCCACCGACCCTCGCCGGAGTCGTCGACGTAGCCCTCGATGGCGTCGAGCTTCGGGTCCTCGTTGATCGCGAGGACCATGAGGTCGAGCAGCCAGGAGCGAACGACGGTGCCGCGCTGCCAACCGGCGAAGACGGCGGGGACGTCGGTGATGATGTCCTTCGCCTCGAGGAGCTCGTAGCCCTCGCCGTACGCCTGCATGATCGCGTACTCGATGCCGTTGTGGACCATCTTCGCGTAGTGCCCCGCGCCGATGCCGCCGGCGTGCGAGAAGCCCTCTTCGCGCGGGCCCTCGGGACGCAGCGCGTCGAAGACGGGCATCGCACGCTCGACATCCGCGACGTCACCGCCGGCCATCATGCCGTACCCGTTGTCCTTGCCCCAGACGCCGCCCGAGACGCCGACGTCCATGTAGCGGATGCCCTTGGCGTCGAGCTGCTTCGCGTGCACCTCGTCGTCGAGCCACTTCGAGTTGCCGCCGTCGATGACCAGGTCGCCCGGCTCGAGGACCTCGGCGAGGTCGGTGATGACGTCGTCGGTGATCTTCCCGTGCGGGACCATCACCCAGACCAGGCGCGGCCCGGTGAGTGCCGCTGCCAGTGCGCCGAGGTCGGCGACGTCCGACACGGCGGGGTTCGCGTCGTACCCGACGACGTCGATCCCTGCGTTGCGCAGACGCGCACGCATGTTGTTGCCCATCTTCCCGAGGCCGACAAGACCGATCTGCATGATTTCCTCTTCTTCGTCGATGTCGCGCTGATGCAGGTGGTGGCGCGTCAGCGCAGGATCCCCGTTGCGACTAGCGCAGCAGGAGGTTGGGCTGGAGCAGGTACCGGTATCCGTCCGTGGCCGGTTCCTCTCGCGAGGACTGACCGGTGATCAACACCGGTCCCGGCTTGTTCGGGTTCTCCGTCTTGGTGAAGGAGATCCGGACGAATTCGGAGTGCACTGCATTCAACCCGTCGAGGAGGAAGGCCGGTTTCAGGGAGACAACCGTTTCCTCACCGGTCAGCAACGCATCGATCGACTCTGACGCCTGCGCTTGTTCGGAACCGATCGCCTCGAGCGTGAGCCCGTCGACCGTGAAGGAGAACCGGAGCGCGGCTTCGCGCTCCAGGACGAGGGAGACCCGTCGGACGGCTTCGACCAGTTCCGCGGTGTTGATCACCGCGTGGTCCTGGACCGTCTCGGGGAACAGCCGGCGGACCGGCGGGTAGTTGCCCTTGATGAGCAGGGAGGTCACGGTCTTGTCGTCGGCGTGGAACGCGATGAGTTCGCGGTCGGAGCCACCGCTGATCGAGACCGACACCGTCGTGGCCGAACCGAAGGTGCGACCGACCTCCTGCAGGGTCCGGGCCGGGACGAGGGCGTGGAGGGTCGTGGCTGCGTCGCCGTCGTTGCCGGCGCGGCCCGAGTCCCACTGGATGGTGCGGACCGCGACGCGGTAGCGGTCGGTCGCGATGAGCGAGACGTCGTGCTCGCCGACCTCGAGCTGGACACCGGTGATGACCGGGGTGACGTCGTCACGGCTGGCGGCGACCGCCACCTGCGAGACGGCTTCGGAGAAGGAGTCGCCGGGGATGACGCCGGTCTGCGGACCGATCTCGGGGAGCGTCGGGTACTCCTCGACGGGCATCGACAGCAGCGTGAAGTGCGCCGAGCCGCAGGTGACCGTGATCCGGGAGTCCTCGGTCGAGAAGCTGACCGGGGCGTTCGGCAGTCGGCTCGCGATGTCGTTCAGCAGTCGGCCGGAGACGAGCACCGTGCCCGGGTCGTCGATCTGCGCGGCGATCGACGTCTGCGCCGAGACCTCGTAGTCGAACGACGACAGCGTCAGACGATCACCGTCGGCGTGGATCAACACACCGGACAGGATCGGGAGGGTCGTGCGCTGTGGGAGGAGTTTCACCGCGAAGGAGACGGCTTCGGAGAAGACGTCCCGGTTGACCTCGAACTTCACGGCGTGGACCCCTGTCGATCGGTTGACTGCCCGGCCGCCCCATTGTGGCACAGCGTCGGCAGACCGCCGATCCGTGTCATTCGCCGTCCCCAGAGGTTGGCCCAGGGAGAGGGAGAGAGAAGAGAGGAGTAATGGTCTTAACGCCTGTGCACACTGTGGACAACTCTGGGGATGCCGCTCCCCGACTGGGAACTACAACCGTGTGACTTGTTGGCGGCGTGTGAGCGACCTCTGGATGAGTGAAAATCATCTATCCACTTCTCTCCCCAGTTTCCACAGGTGCCCCTCCGGCTGTGTACAAGCGGGCGGCGTGTCCTCCACAGTTATCCACAGGCTTTCCACACTGTGGGGAATCCGCCGCATGGAACCGTCTCAGATGGTGGACGCACGCAGAAGGAGGCCGATCCCGGGTGCGGGACGGGCCTCTCCCCACCGGCACGGCCTGCCCGCCGCTGCGCGTCGGTCAGGGACCGGCGGCGTGGGCCCTGGACGGGGGGTGGCGCGGTGGTACGCGCTACCGGTACCGGCGGTCCTGCTTGATCCGACTGGTCAGTTCGGTGACCTGGTTGTAGATCGAGCGGCGCTCCTTCATGAGCTCGGCGATCTTCTTGTTGGCGTACATGACGGTCGTGTGGTCGCGGTTGCCGAACAGCTGGCCGATCTTCGGCAGCGACAGGCTCGTGAGCTCACGGCACAGGTACATCGCGATCTGGCGTGCCGTGGCGATCGCCTGCGACCGGGACGAGCCGTAGAGGTCGTCGACCGAGAGCTTGAAGTAGTCCGCGGTGTGGTTGATGATGTCCGTCGGCGCGATGACGTTGTCCTCGTCCAGGGTGATCAGGTCCTTGAGGACCGTCTGCACCAGCGCCATGTCGACGGCCGTCCGGTTGAGGCTCGCGAACGCGGTCACCCGGATCAGGGTGCCCTCGAGCTCCCGGATGTTGCTCGACACCTTCGACGCGATGAACTCCATGATGTCGTCCGGCACCTGCAGGTGGTCCGACTGTGCCTTCTTGCGGAGGATCGCGATGCGTGTCTCGAGGTCGGGTGCCTGCACGTCCGTGATCAGGCCCCACTCGAAGCGGCTGCGCATCCGGTCCTCGAACCCGGTGAGGTGCTTCGGCGCCACGTCCGACGTGATGACGACCTGCTTGTTGTGGTCGTGCAGCGTGTTGAACGTGTGGAAGAAGGCCTCCTGCGTGGAGTCCTTGCCCTGCAGGAACTGGATGTCGTCGATCAACAGGATGTCGATGTCGCGGTAGCGCTGCTGGAACTGGTTCGAGCGGTTGTTGGCGATCGAGTTGATGAAGTCGTTGGTGAACTCCTCGCTCGACACGTACCGGACCCGGATCCCCGGGTACAGGCTCTCGGCGTAGTGCCCGATCGCGTGCAGCAGGTGGGTCTTGCCGAGACCCGAGTCGCCGTAGATGAACAGCGGGTTGTAGGCCTTCGCCGGCGCCTCGGCCACCGCGACCGCCGCGGCGTGGGCGAACCGGTTCGAGGCACCGATCACGAAGTTGTCGAAGTTGTACTTCGGGTTGAGCCGGGACTCCGGGCGGCCGCCGGTCCCGGGTGAGTCCACCGGGCTCGGGATGAACGGCGCCTCGATGTACTGGCGCGGTGCAGCGGTCTGCGGGACGTGTTCCTGCACCGGCTCGGCGTAGGAGGGCACCGCGACGGCGTCGACCCGCGGCTCCGAGGCCATGTCCGGGTTGACGGTGATCGCGAAGTTGGCGACCGAGTCGTCACCGATCCGCGAGACCGCCTCGGTGATGGGCACCCGGATGCGCTGCTCGAGCATGCCGCGGGTCAGGTCGTTCGGGACCTCGAGGTAGAGGGTCCCGGCGAGGACGCCCTTCGGTTCGACGAGGTTGAGGAACCCGTGCAGCTGCGGCGTGATCCGGTCGTCGTCGGAGAGGATCCCGAGGACCGACGACCAGAGGTCCTCGACGGGGTCGGCCGGCATCGTCATGGCGTGCTCGTCTCCTGGTCTCACTGCTCGGGTGCGTCGCTCTGCGGGCGTGGTCGGTCCGGGTCTGTCCCGTCCGGATCCGGTCCGTCCGGCACCAGGCCGGGCGTCGACCGGCGAGCGAGCCACGCCGGGCCGGCCCGCGCCTCCTGGACTGCCGGAGGCGATCGGCGCGGTCTTCTGGCGCCGTTTCCCCGTCGAGCTTCCCACAGGGTTGTCCACAGTCTGCTCCACGGCCGCGCGGACCGAGGTCGAGGGGGTACTCGCCCGTACTACCGGGCTTCCGGCGGTGCGGTGACACAACTGTAAAGGACCGGGGCGCGTCGTACCCAACGGAAGTTGTCCCCAGTGTGGAGAATCGGGAGCACGCGATGCTGCGGGTGGCCACCGGCCCGCGGGTATTTGACCTCGCAGCCCTCGTCACGTACCGTTGTCCAGTTGACTGCGGCCGTTCGGTCGCGCCTTCCGCGTCAACCAACGCATACGTGACGGCTCGCCGCGAGCAGCCGTGTGGAGATCATCATGAGCAAGCGCACCTTCCAGCCGAACAACCGCCGCCGCGCCAAGAAGCACGGCTTCCGCGCCCGCATGCGCACCCGTGCGGGCCGCGCCATCCTCGCCGCACGCCGCGGCAAGGGGCGCACCGAGCTCTCCGCCTGATCCGCGGGGGTCCTCGTCGTGTTGGCCCGAGCCAACCGCATCGTCCGAGGCGACGACTACCGGATGGTCGTGCGCCGTGGCCGCAAGAGCGCCACGGCGCACGCTGTCGTGTCGGTGGTCCGTCGCCTCGATGACGATCCCGGTCCCACCAGGTTCGGGTTCATCGTGGCGAAGACCGTCGGGAACGCGGTGACGCGCAACCTCGTGCGACGCCGACTGAAGGCGATCGCGCACGGGGTCCTCCCGAGCGCACCGCTCGGGTACGACGTGGTGGTGCGTGCACTGCCAGCCGCCGCGCAGGCCGCATGGCCTACCCTGCTCGAAGACATCACGCGCTCCTTCGCGCGCGGTGTGGAGAAGGCAGCATGAACCGGTTCCTCTGGGTCCTCGCGTTGCTCCCACGCAACGCGTGCGTCGTGGTGCTCCGGGCCTACCGAGCGGTGATCTCGCCGCTCTACGGCAACGTCTGTCGGTACCACCCCTCGTGCTCGCGGTACGCGCTCGAGGCGATCCAGCAGTACGGCGTGGTCCGCGGATCGGCGATGGGCGCTTGGCGCATCGCCCGGTGCAACCCGTGGGCAGCCGGCGGGATCGACGACGTCAGGGAACGTCGCCGCCCCTTCACCGTCAGTCGGTTCGGGTTCGTTCTCGCGCCGATCCCGCAGCAACAGCAGACCTCGGCCGGCACGGTCCGTCCGGTGCTGCTCCCCCAGCGCACTCGAAAGGCGTGACCGTCCCCATGGACCTCATCGGTACGATCCTCTGGCCACTCAAATGGGTGGTGTCCGCGATCCTGGTCGGTTTCCACTGGGTCTTCGAGAACCTCGGGATGGACCCCTCCGCGGGCATCACGTGGGTGCTGTCGATCATCTTCCTGACCTTCGTGGTGCGCGGCGCGCTGATCCCCATCTTCGTTCGACAGATCAAGTCGCAGCGACGGATGCTGGAGGTCGCCCCGCAGCTCAAGAAGATCCAGGACAAGTACAAGGGCAAGAAGGACCAGTTCTCGCGTGAGGCCATGTCCCGCGAGACGATGGCGCTGTACAAGGAGACCGGGACCAACCCGCTGAGCTCCTGCCTGCCGCTCCTGATCCAGATGCCGATCTTCTTCTCGCTGTACTCCGTGCTGCACGAAGCCCAGATCAACAAGACGGGCATCGGCCTGCTCTCGAGCGACCTCGCGAAGTCGTTCGGCAACGCCTCGCTGTTCGGCGCACCCCTGCACGAGACGTTCACGAACGCATCGGGTTGGGAAGTCCGGGTCATCGCGGGCTTCATGATCGTCGTGATGACGGCCTCGCAGTTCATCACGCAGCTGCAGCTCGTCGCCAAGAACATGTCGCCGGAGACCAAGGAGTCTCCGATGTACCGCCAGCAGAAGATGATGCTGTACGTGCTCCCGCTGGTCTTCGTGATCTCGGGTCTGTCGTTCCCCCTCGGCGTCATGTTCTACTGGCTGGCCTCGAACATCTGGACGATGGCGCAGCAGTACTTCGTCATCCGCAGCATGCCGACGCCCGGGTCCGAGGCGGCGCTCGCCCGTGAGGCCCGTCTCGCGAAGAAGGCGCAGCGCAGCGGTTCCTCCGCGACCGCCGGCGTCCTCACCGAAGCCGGCGCCGGGGCCTCCCTGGCCGAGGTCGAAGCCCGCGTGAACAACCAGCGCCAGCAGCCGGTCGGCAAGTCGCGCGCCAAGAAGAACGGGAAGACCAAGTGAGCGAGCAGGACACCGCTGCGGTCGTCGACACCACGGACGACCAGCACCTCGCCCCCACCGACGCGACGGTCGACGTGGACCGCGATGACGTGGACGGTGATGAGGTGGATGGCGACGACGAGACCCGCGACGAAGCGGACATCGCTGCCGACTACATCGAAGAGTTGCTCGACATCTGCGACCTCGACGGCGACATCGAGATCGAGGAGCGGGCTGGTCGCGTCTACCTGACCGTCACGGACGACGGGGCGGCCCTGCGCGTCCTCGCCAAGCCGGACACGGTCACGGCACTGCAGGAGCTCACCCGGATCGCCGTGCAGGCCGAGACGGGCGAGTTCAGCCGCCTGATCCTGGACATCGGTGGATCGCGGGACGCCCGTGCCACGGAGCTGCAGCGTCTGGTGGACACCGCTGTCGAGCGCATCGAGGCCGGTTCGACCACCGCGGCGCTCCCCCCGATGTCGTCCTACGAGCGCAAGTTGGTCCACGACCTGGTCGCCGAGAAGGGCTTCCACTCGGAGTCGGAGGGCGAGGGCCGGGACCGCCACACGGTCATCACGCGATGACGGATACCGACGTCACGGCCGGTTCGGAGCCTCCTGTTCTGGAGGCCGAGCCGGCCGTTGCCGCGAGCCTCTTCGGGAAACAGATCGACGTCGCACGGTCGTTCGCGAACGAGCTCGCCCGTCGTGGTGAAGAGCTGGGCTTGATCGGTCCCCTCGAACTCCCCCGGCTCTGGACACGACACATCCTCAACTCTGCCCTGGTGGCCCCACTCCTCCATGAGGGTGCATCCGTCGGCGACGTCGGATCGGGCGCCGGTCTGCCCGGGCTGGTGTTGGCCATCGCTCGTCCGGACGTGTCGATGACGCTCATCGAGCCGATGGAGCGGCGGACGGACTGGCTCCGTGGTGAAGCGGACCGCCTGGGACTCGAGAACGTCACGGTGGTCCGTGCGCGCGCCGAAGACGTTGCCGATGAGCTCGTGCTCGACCAGGTCACTGCGCGCGCTGTGAGTGCGCTCTCGAAGCTCATCCCGCTGACGGTCCCGCTCGTCCGGTCCGGCGGGCAACTCATCCTCATGAAGGGCGCGCGCGTCGATGACGAGGTCACGGCCGCTCGCAAGGTGATCTTGCGCACCCGACTTGAAGACGTCGAGGTCCTGGAGCTCGGGGTGGGTGTGGTCGACGAGACCACGCGTGTCTTCCGGGCTACAGTTGACTGACGCCACCGGTCCGGTCTGACTGGGCTCGGCTGCTGCACGGTTCCGCCGCTGCGCGGGCTGATGCGTCGAGGGGCGAACGCACCGCAATGGGCCCCGATGTTCCACGTGAAACACAGACCGGGGAAGAGGCACTCGTTGAGTTCATCCACTGACTACGACGCGTCGACGCCCCTCGCGCGCGAGATCGCTGATCTCAACCGGCGGCGACGCGCCATCGCGACCCAGCAGTTCCCGCTGCCGGAGAAGACGCGGGTCTTCACCGTGTCGAACCAGAAGGGTGGCGTCGGAAAGACGACCACCACCGTGAACCTCGCGGCGGCGTTGGCGCACGGCGGAGCCCGGGTTCTCGTGATCGACCTCGACCCGCAGGGCAATGCGTCGACTGCTCTCGGGATCGACCACCAGGCCGAGGTCGCGAGCATCTACGACGTCATCGTGGACGAGGCTCCCATGGCGGACACGGTCCAGCGCTCCCCCGAATCGGAGACTCTGTGGTGCGTGCCGGCGACGATCCACCTGGCGGGTGCCGAGATCGAACTCGTCTCGCTCGTCGCCCGCGAGCAGCGGTTGCGGACCGCGCTCGACGAGTACTTGGCCTCGGTCGACGAGCCGTTCCACTACGTCTTCATCGACTGCCCGCCGTCGCTCGGCCTGCTGACGATCAATGCCTTCGTCGCGGCCAAGGAAGTACTCATCCCGATCCAGTGCGAGTACTACGCGCTCGAGGGTCTGAGCCAGCTGCTGCGGAACATCGAACTGATCGAACGCCACCTGAACCCGCACCTCGCCGTGTCGACCATCCTGCTGACCATGTACGACGGTCGAACGAACCTGGCGAACCAGGTCGCGAACGAGGTACGGACCCACTTCGGTGGCCAGGTGCTGCAGGCCATGATCCCCCGCTCGGTCCGGGTCAGCGAGGCGCCGAGCTACGGGCAGAGTGTGGTCTCGTACGACGTCAACTCCACCGGCTCGCTCTCCTACCTGGAGGCCGCAGCCGAGATCGCAGAACGAGGAGCAAAGGCCTGATGGCACCCAAGCGGACCGGACTCGGGCGCGGCATCGGCGCGCTCATCCCCACGACGAACGAGCAGCAGGAGCGGCCCGTCGACGTGTTCTTCCCGTCCGGGGGTACCTCGGCGGCGGACACGACCAGCGGCGGTTCCGGCGCGGGTACTGCAGAGGAGCTCCTTGCTGTCCCAGGGGCCCGGCTGGCGAACCTCAACCCGCTCGACATCGTGCCGAACGCCCAGCAGCCGCGGAAGGAGTTCCGCGAGGAAGAGCTCCAGGAGCTCGTGCATTCCATCCGCGAGATCGGGTTGCTGCAGCCGATCGTCGTGCGACCCATCCCGGGTGCTGCCGGCACCGCGCCACAGTACGAGCTCATCATGGGTGAGCGCCGCCTCCGCGCCACGAAGGAACTCGGACTCGCAACGATCCCGGCCATCGTCAAGGAGACCCCTGACGACGCCATGCTCCGGGACGCACTGCTCGAGAACCTCCACCGGGCACAGTTGAACCCGCTCGAGGAGGCCTCGGCCTACCAGCAGCTCTTGGCGGACTTCGGCATCACGCAGGAGCAGCTCGGACAGCGGATCGGTCGCTCCCGTCCGCAGATCACGAACACGATCCGTCTGCTCCGGCTGCCCTCCCCCGTGCAGCGCCGTGTAGCCGCGGGTGTTCTGTCAGCCGGGCACGCCCGAGCCATCCTGGCGGCGCCCGACGCTGAGGCGATGGAGTACCTGGCCGAGAAGATCGTCAACGAGGACCTGTCGGTACGGGCTGCCGAGGCGATCGCCCAGCAGCTCTCCACGAAGACACCGGCGAAGTCCCCCGCACAGCCGTCGAAGCGGCAGGTGCACTTCAACGACATGGCGGAGCGTCTCGGTGACCGGCTCAACACGCGCGTGAAGATCGCCGTGGGCGCCCGCAAGGGCTCGGTGACGATCGACTTCGCGAACCCGGACGATCTGGCTCGGATCCTCAAGGAGCTCGGAGTACAGGACCTGGCTGGTTGACGGCGCAGCCAGGGCGATGAGCCGCTGTGGCCGTCTGCGGCGTCGGGAGCGCTCATGGTTGACCGGGTGCGGTCGGGGCCATGAACCGCGTCCTGCGAGCCCTGAGTCGCGTCGAGGACCCGATGGACGTCGTCCGGGTCGGCTGATCGTCGGGGTTGTTGGCGTCGCCTTGCGGGAAGCGTCGTGACGGGTTCGCGCGGAAGCTGTCGGCTCTCCGTCGTTGAGCCATGCATCCTACCGGGCGGACGGCTGCCTCGAGAGGAGCCCTCCGCGCGGGCCGCAGTGGGGTGCAACGAGCTACACCGAGTTCTACGCTGCCCAGGGATGGCTGAAGCGATGTTCCACGTGGAACACTTCCGTGAGGGCCCAGAGTCTCTCGAGTGACAGGACACTCTCGCCACGAGTGCCACCTCGTGCTGGATCACGAGAGTCCGCCGCCTGGGCCTCTCCTGCACGGGTCTGCCGTTCGGTCACGACCGAGCCGTCCTGCTGGGAACGACCCCCCCGTCCTCGTAGGTGCGACGGCGAATGTTCCACGTGGAACGCCTGCCTGACACCCAACCCGGCTCGCCAGGCCGACGCTCCACGTCATTTGCCGGTCGTAGGACGGCGGCGCTCCGATCGCGAGAGACCCGTCGCTTTGACCAGCGGCGTCCTGTGCCGCGCCGGTAGATCAGGGCCACGGGTGCGGCTCTCTGGCTCACTTCCGGTGCAGCTGAGATGACGGAATCGTGAAGCGACCCGACGTGGTTCCGAGGGGAATCGACGCTGCTGTTGATCGCCCGCAGCAATCGGGTGTGGCTCAAGTCGTGGGGCCGATCTGCGCGGTGCGAGGTCGCGGCTGGTGCAGGAACGAAGCCGGATTGACGGCGCGAGTGATGCGATGCTCTCGCTTGACGCTCCCCTGCACCAGCTTGACCAGCCCGAAGGTGCCAGCGGACATTCCTCCGGACCGCGAGGTCGTCGAGAAGCTGTCTGAGCGGCTCACCGAGCACGTGTGCGAGGGTCACCTGGTCGCACCCGACGGCGGATCGCAGTGGCGGTGACGGGACGTGGCGACGACCCAGTGTCCGAGGGAGCCGTGGATGCGGTGAGGTACCAGCGCACCCGATCAGCGCCGTAACGACCCAGCGATGCAGTGAATGACGAGTGCGTGGATCAGTCACTGTGCCGCGCTCTGTCGCACGCGAGAGCTGAAGTACTGCCGTAGTGCCGCCGTGACGCGGTGGCGCAAGCAAGTGGTCGTGCAGTCGCGCTGGGCCAAAGCGCCCTGGCTTCGCCTGAACTGCACAAGCGGTTGGGTCCCCGAGTGGTCCTTGCGTTACTCCATGCGGTGCACCCGTGCTGCACTTGGCTGAGGCGTGACCGACATTCGGGCTACGAGGTGAGATCACCGCGGAGCAGGCGGTCGACGCCAGGCCGGGTGGGACGGCTCCCGTACGGAACTGCCGAGCGCGGCCACCGGACGACCGGGGACTGGCGCCCTGGTCGTGGGATCTGCGATGGTGGAGAGCAGCGCCCGAGTACCCCACGTGCTGATGCTGATGCTGGCTCGGAGCCGACATCGATGTTCCACGTGGAACATCGGGACGTCGTCGTCGCCCTTGCCCCAGCGCTGGTCGCGCAACCGCCCCAGGAGTGACCGGCGCCAGTAGGAAGCCCAGGAACTGACCCTCCGAGAGAGCCCCACGACAGAGCTCCGACCTCCCAACTCCCCCGGCAGGCCACGATGCTGAAGGTCGGCGGGAGTCAGCCGGGGCCGTCTGCTGTCCGGGCGCCGGGTCGACGCGTCAGGCCGAGTGGTCCCGGATGGCCTGCTCCGCCAACTCGGCGTAGGTCCACCCGAGGTCGAACCCTGACGCGGACAGTGCCTGCGGCACGAGCGACGTCTCGGTCAGGCCGGGCAGCACGTTGGCCTCGAGGAACCACGGTGTGCCGGCGCCGTCGATGATGAGGTCGACGCGGGACACGTGGCGCAGCCCGAGTGCTCGGTGCGCCAGGACTGCTGCAGCGGAAGCAGCCTGCGACTGCTCTTCGCTGAGTCGCGCGGGCGTGAAGAAGGTCGTCTCCCCCGCGTTGTACCGCGCCTCGTACCCGTAGAACCCGTTGCGGGGCACGATCTCGACCGGCGAGAGCGCAGTCGGGCCGTCACCGGTGTCGATGATCCCGACGGCGATCTCGGTGCCCCGGATGAGCTGTTCGACGACGGCGTCCTCGCAGTACGTGTACGCAGCGACCATTGCACGCGGCAGGTCGTCGGCGTTCTCGACCAGGGTGACGCCCTGGGCGCTGCCGCCGCGTGCAGGCTTCACCGCGAGCGGGACGGGGTGCTCCGCGGCGATGGCCTGGAGGACGCCCACGGCACCGAGTTCCCGGAAGACGTCGTGCGACAGGGTGATCGAGCGCGGCGTCCGGACTCCTGCCAGGGACACGAGTGCCGACGCGGTGGGCTTGTCCCAGGCCAGGCGAGCGGACGTCGAGCGGGAGCCGACGTACGGGATGTCGAGGGCCTCCAGGATGCCGCGGAGCGCGCCGTCTTCGCCGGACGCGCCGTGGAGCGCGGGCCAGACGACGTCCGGCCGGTCCGCGGCCAGCGCGGGCAACAGCGAGGCGTCCGCGTCCCGCAGGTCGACCTGCCACCCGTAGCCGGTCAACGAGTCCGCGACCCGCCGACCGGACCGCAGGGAGATGTCCCGCTCGTGGGAGATTCCTCCGGCGACGACGACGACGTGACGGCTGGCGAACTCGGCCATGGGGCGATCCTCTGCGGATGTCGTTGATCGGTACGAAAGCCCTGGTCAGGGCATGTTCGGCTGCGGGGAGCTGACTGTCGAGGTGCTCACCGAGGCGCTCGAGCGACTGGCGGATCCGAAGGTCTCGACCAGTTCGAGCTCGTCGTTGACGACGGACGCCAACCGCTTCACCCCGACCCGGATCTGTTCCGGCGTCGGGTAGCAGAACGAGAGCCGGATGTTGCCGGCTCCGCGCCCGTCGGCGAAGAAGGCGGTGCCCGGTGTGTAGGCGACGAGTTCCTTCACTGCCCGGGGCAGCATGCCCTTCGAGTCGAGGGAGTCCGGCAGCGTGAGCCAGACGAAGAACCCGCCGTTCGGCACGGTCCAGCTGAGGTCGGGCAGGAACTCCCCCAGGGCGGAGAGCATGGCGTCACGGCGCTCGGCGTAGATCCCGCGGAAGGTGTCGACCTGACCCTTCCAGTCCGCGGCGTCGAGGTAGGCGTTGACGACGTACTGGCCGAACGAGTTCGGGGCGAGCACGGCCGACTCGTTCGCGAGCACGAGCTTCTCGCGGATCGCGTGTGGGGCGAGCGCCCATCCGACGCGGAACCCGGGAGCCAGAGTCTTCGAGAACGAGCCGAGGTAGACCACACCCTCGTCGTCGATCGAGCGGATCGCCTGGGGTGCCGGCTCGTCGAACCAGAGCAGCCCGTACGGGTTGTCCTCGAGCACCAGGATGTTGTTCGAGCGGCAGATGTCGAGCACCTCGATGCGGCGCTCCCGACTCATCGTGACACCGGCTGGGTTGTGGAAGTTCGGGATCGTGTACAGGAACTTCATCCGCTTGCCAGCGGCCCGGAGACGGGCGATCGTCTCGCGCAGGGCCTCGGGGACCAGTCCGAGCTCGTCCGTCGCCACGTGGACCGTCTCGGCCTGGTACGACCGGAACACACCGATGGCCCCGACGTACGAGGGGGACTCGGCCAGGACGACGTCGCCCGGATCGATGAAGAGCCGCGTGACGAGGTCCAGGGCGTGCTGGGACCCCGTGGTGACCACGACGTCCTCCGCGCTGGCACGGATGCCCTCGAGCGACATGACGTTGACGATGTGCTCGCGGAGGGACCGCAGGCCCTGTCCGCCGCCGTACTGCAGCGCCATCGCGGAGTCCTCGGCCATCACGCGGTCGAGCGAGCCGGTGACCAGCTCACGGGGCAGCGCGGAGACGAAGGGCATGCCGCCTGCGAGCGAGACCACCTCCGGCCTCGACGCGACGGCGAACAGAGCTCGGACCTCGGAGGCGCTCAGCCCGGCGGTGCGCTGGGCGTAGGAGTCGTACCAGGGATCGAGACTGTTGCCGTTCGTCATCGAGTTTCCTCCACTCGGTCGTTCTCGCCACAGTACGACATGCAGCCGGGCGTCCGTCGTCCCCCCGCACAGGCCGATCGACGATCCGTGGCCCGTGTGCGGCCGGGCTGCGGCCTGGAGGCCCACTCAGCGTCCGCCGGTCGGCGGACGCTGGACGGGCCTCCAGACAGGCGAACGCCCCGCCCTCCGATGGAATGGAGGACGGGGCGTCCGGGTCGGTGGGTGCGGGTCCTACGCGAGGAAGTCCGCGAGGTCGGCCTCGAGGGCCGGCTTCGGCTTGGCGCCGATGACGGTCTTGACGACCTCGCCACCCTTGAACACCTTCATCGCGGGGATCGAGGTGATCTGGTAGTTCATGGCCGACTGGGGGTTGTCGTCGACGTTGAGCTTGACGATCTCGATCTTGTCGGCGTGCTCTGCGGCGATCTGGTCGAGGATCGGGGAGACCGCACGACACGGGCCGCACCATTCGGCCCAGAAGTCGACGAGGATCGTCTTGTCGGACTTGAGGACTTCGGCCTCGAACGTGGCGTCGGTCACTGCCTTTGCGCTGGACATGTTTGCTCCTTCGACGGGAAGTCGGTTCGGTGTGGTGAACGGGGACGCGGCGGCGCACATTCCCGTGGCGTGCAGGGGCCGCAGGTCAGACCCGGGCGGTGACGTCGATGATCGCCTCGGTCGGGGTGACGCCCTCGGCCTGGTCGGTGAGGTCGCGGTCGAGGTCGGCGAGGTACTTCTCGGCGTCGAGGGCTGCGACCGCACCCGAGCCCGCGGCGGTGATCGCCTGTCGGTAGGTCGGGTCGAGCACGTCACCGGCGATGAAGACACCCGGGACGCCGACGGCGCGGGACGAGCGGCCCTCGACGGCGAGCGTGCCTTCGGGGGCGATCTCGAGCTGACCGTGCACCAGGTGCGTGCGCGGGTCGTTGCCGATCGCGATGAACAGACCGTCCAGGGCGAGCGAGGACTCTTCCCCGGTCACGGTGTCCTTGAGCGTGACGCCTTCGACAGCGGAGCCACCCGTGATGCCGGTGACTTCCTTGTTCCACGCGAACTCGATCTTCGGGTCGTTCATCGCGCGGTCCTGCATGATCTTCGACGCGCGCAGGGAGTCCCCGCGGTGGATGACCGTCACCTTGTCGGCGAAGCGGGTGAGGAAGGTGGCCTCTTCCATCGCGGAGTCGCCACCGCCGACGACGGCGATGTTCTTCTGACGGAAGAAGAACCCGTCGCACGTGGCGCACCAGGAGACGCCGTGGCCGGAGAGACGCTCTTCGTCGGCGAGGCCGAGGTGGCGGTACGCGGAACCGGTGGCGTAGATGACCGTGAGGGCCTCGTACGTCTCGCCGGAGCCGACCGTGACCTTCTTGACCTGGCCGGTGAGGTCGACCGAGACGGCGTCGTCGTACAGGACCTCGGCACCGAACTTCTCGGCCTGTTCCTGCATCTTGATCATGAGGTCGGGGCCCTGGACGCCCTCGGGGAAGCCCGGGAAGTTCTCGACCTCGGTGGTCTTGGTGAGTTCACCGCCGGTCTCGACACTCGAGGCGACGATGAGCGGCTTCAGCTCAGCGCGCGCGGCGTAGATGCCGGCCGTGAACCCGGCGGGACCGGAACCGATGATGATGAGCTCGCGCATGCGTGACTGCCCTTCCGTTGCTTGCTGACCGGGTCAACCCATGGTAGCTGCGCCCCATTCCCGGGACTGGCTCCGCGGTCAGCGTCCGAGCCGGGCGCGCACGAGGTCGAGGGCACTGCGGACCTCGGCGTTCTTGACGACGACCAGCACGGCGAAGTAGACGGCCACCATCACGGCGCCGGCGAGCACCACGGTGATGAACGCGCTCGTGAAGTCGGACATGGCGAACCCGGTGCGGGAGTACCCGCCGAAGAACGTCGTAACGAGGAACCCGACCACGCCGGCGACGACTGCGGCGATGACGAACTGCAGGTGCGAGCGCGCGATGATGCGACCCTCGATGCCGTCGAGTCGACGGCGGACCACGACGAGGGCCACGATCGTCTGGGCCGAGCCGGCGATTGTCGTGCACGCGGCGAGCGAGAGCCCGATGATGTTCCCCGGCAGCAGGGTGACCGCGAGCGCACCGATCACGAACAGGACCGACTGCACGAGCTGCATGAAGAACGGGGTCCGGTGGTCGTGCATCGCCCAGAACACCCGCTGGATGATGAAGAGCATGCTGAACAGCACCAGTCCGGGCATGTAGGCGAGCAGGACGGCGCCGATCGAGAACGCACCGTCGAAGTCCGCGGCGAACATCCGGCCGAACGGTGCGGCGACCACCATCAGCGCCACCGACGAGAACACCGTGAACAGCCCGACGATCCGGAGCGACAGCGACAGGTTGCGCCGGACGGCTGCCAGGTCGCCGCGTTCGGCGTCGTGGCTCATCCGGGTGAAGTACGCGGTGGCGATCGACACGGCGATGATCGAGTGCGGCAGCATGAAGAGCAGCCAGGCGTTCTGCAGGACAGCGTTGCCGGCGTTGCCCGAGCCGAGCGAGGCCACGCGGGACTGCACGATGCCGGCGAGCTGCGTGACGAGGATCATCGCGAAGAGCCAGCCGGCGGCGGTCCCGGTCGCCTTGAGCCCGACGCCGCGCCACCGGAAGTCGGGGCGGAAGGTCAGGCCCGCGCGCTTCCAGAAGAACGGCAGGAACGCGGCCTGTGCCAGCACGCCGAGCGAGGCGCTGCCGGCGAGCACCGCGATCTTCAGCGGCGTCCAGTCGTCGGTGCCGGAGTTGACCGCGCGGTTCCCGAACATCGCGATGAAGACGACGAGGCCGGAGATCGCGATGACGTTGTTGATGAGCGGCGCCCAGGTGAACGGCCCGAACACCTGCTTGGCGTTGAGGACCTCACCGAGCAGCGAGTAGATCGCGTAGAAGAGGATCTGCGGCAGGCACCAGAACGCGAACGCCACGGCCAGGTCGGTGGCGGCCGGCGAGAAGCCCTTGCCGTCCTGCGCCTGCGCCGAGTAGAGACGCACCAGGAGCGGCGCGAGCAGGGTCGCGATGATCGTGATGACGACGAAGACCGAGCCTCCGAGGGTCACGATCTTGTTGACGTAGGCCCGCCCGCCGTCGCCGTTCTGCGACATCGAGCGCACGATCTGCGGGATGAGCACGGCCGACAGCAGTCCGCCGGCGATGAGCGCGTAGATGTTGTTCGGCAGCTGGTTCGAGACGGCGAACGCGTCGGCGGACCGGGAGTTCGCCTGGCCGATCGCGTAGGCGAGCACGAACGTCTTCGCGAACCCGAGCAGGCGGGAGATCATCGTCCCCGCCGCCAGCATCGCGCTGGCCCGGCCGAGGCCGCGGCCCTCGCCCTGTTCGGCGTCGACCTCGGCGCTGGGCTGGGTGGTGCTGATGGTCGGCTCCTCGGGGTGCGGGCGGTCGCCCTGGTCGTGTCGGTCGCCCTGGTCGCTCTGGTCGTCTCGGTCGGACGGGAGGCTCGACTCCATCCCGGCGCGCGCGATCGCGTCCTCGAGACGGTCGCCGTCCCCACCGACGGTGTCGGTGCCGGAGCTGGCCACGGCGATGGCGGTGGCGGCCCCGGGGACGGGGGCCGGGCCTCCAGACCGGGAGGTGTCAGCAGGTCGGACCACGTCGGCAGACCGGGACACGTCGGCGGCCAGCGGACGCTCGCCCGGCCCGGGGGGCTGGATCTCGAGGGGACGGTTGGGGTCGTCGTCCTCGGGTTCCGGCTCGCCGTTGCGGCGACGGAGGCGGCGGCGGACGTTGCGGAGGATCCCGAGGCCGAAGACCGCCACGACGGCGATCGCGGCGAGGGCCGTGATCACGGTCTCCCACTGCGCCTGCACGTTGATCTCGACCGTGGCGGGGGTGGCGATGCGGGCACCACTCGCGCTCGTCAGCGCCATCGACAGCGCGACCTTGCCGTTCGCGACCGACTGCACCGGGAAGGTGGTGCGGGTCGAGGAGCGGGGCTGGATCGTGACCTCGACGGCGTTCCGCTCGATGCGCAGGAACGAGTTCGACGGCGTGACGGTCAGGAACACCGTGACCGGCCAGTCGGAACGGTTCCGGACCGAGATCGGCAGCGAGGACCGGTCACCGAGCAGCGTGATGTCACTCGAGTTGACGATCCCGACGCTGCCGATGGTCTCCCGGTGGTCCGCGGCGATCCCGTCCACGACCGTCGTCAGTCCGTCGGTGTCCGCACGCCAGGCGTTCGACGCGGCGGCGAGGGTCCGCAGGCGGGCCGGAGCCGTGACCTGGACCGGGTCGGTGACCGCGCTGGCGAAGTCGACGAGCGCCTGCTCGGACCGCACCAGGCGCCGGAGGACCGTGAGCCGGTCGGCGCCGTCGTCACTGCTCTGCAGGGTGAGCGAGCCCGGCTTCGCGTCGACGACCGTGGAGAAGTCCGTCGGCGAGATCCAGGCGGTGTCCTCGAGGGCGTCCAGGGCCTGCTCCAGGCGGGCGGAGTCGGTCGGCCAGGACCGGCCGAGGGTCAGCAGGACCGGGCCCGTGGCGCTGCCCTGGACGGCGACGGTGGCGAGGGTGGCACGGAGCGTCGCCACGGCGCGGTCGGTGGCCCGTGCGGAGCGGGCGTCGGCGGCCTGGCGCAGGAGGTCGGACATGCCCTGGTCGGACACGAGGGCCTTGGTGGAGCCGACCTGCTCGGCGGCGGCGACCGTGGTGTCCCGGCCGGCGGAGGTGTTCCCGCTGGAGAGGATCGTCGAGGTGGAGCCGGCGGTGCGCAGAGCGGGGAGGTCGTCGGCGGCGACGGTGCCCTCGACGGGCCAGGCGACGGTGTCGACGGTCCAGGGGAAGGACACCAGCGAAGCCGAGGTAGGGATGGTGGCGGGGTCGGTCTCGTCGGCTCCGTTGCCGTTGCCGTCTGCCGCGTCTGCGCTGGCGGTGTCGGTCGGTCCGGTGGCGGTGTCGTCGGGGGTCTGCGTGGTGTCGCTGCCGCTGCCGCTGCCGCTGCCACTTCCCTGGTCGGCCGGGTCCTGCGCGGGGTCCGTGGCCGGGTCCGCCGGGGTCTCGGTGGCGGTCGGGCTCGGGGTCGCCCCGGGGAACCGGTCGGCGTCCACGGCGGCGGCGATGGCCTGGTCGAAGGAGATCGGCGCGGCGATGCCCGACAGCCCGGCCTGGCGCAGCCCCGTCACGTCCGCGTCGGCGTAGGACAGCGGGAACTTCTCGTTCCGGAGGCCCTCGAGCCGCTCGAGCCACGCCGTCGCGGAACTCGGGGCGTCGTCGCCGAGGATGCGGATCGACGCGATGATGCGGGGGTCGACGGCGAGGGCGACGCTGTGGCCGGCCGCCGCGTCGAGCTGCTGCGTGAGGGTGCCGTCGAGCGCGGTGTCGGCGGCCAGGGTGTTCGCGCTGAGCAGGCCGTCCTCGGTCGCCGGGACGGTGACGGGCATCGCGACCGCGACGTCGACCGGTGCGGGGTCGGGCCCGGGGTTCCAGGTGAAGGCGGAGCGCCCGACCGCGAGGGTCGATCCGGCGACGTACGAGGCCGCGATGCGTCGGGCGCCGAAGGGGTTGAGCGTGCCGAGACGGACGTCGGCGAACGGCACCGAGATCGAGTCGACCGTGACGGATCGGTGTGCCGGGACCTCCGGGATCGTCACCCGGTCCATGAGCTCACCGGGGTAACCGTCTGATGAGGTGTCGTTGAGCCAGTCGGTGAGGATGTCGCGCGTCCCCACCACCGGCCGGATGATGTCCAGGTCCGCACGGCCCGCGGGCAGCGCGGTGTCGGTGTCGTTCGTCACCGTGACGGAGAGCGAGAGGTCGTCGCCGAGGTCGAGCACCCCGCGTCCGGAGGGGGTCACCTGGACCGACGTGGTGCCGGCCTGGGCCGTCGCCGGCGTCGCCGGCTTCGAGGTGGTCGCGGCGTCGGCGACGTCCACCGCTGCGGGCGCGATGACCAGACCGGTGGCGACCAGGGCGGACGCGGCGGCGGCGAGCACGGTACGGAGAATCTGCATGTGGGAGGGTCCTGGTCTTCAGCGGGCCACGACGAGTGTATGAGGCGCGACCATGACAGCAGGCGAGCGCGCAGGTGCTCGCGCCCACTATCTGGGATGATCGACGGCGTCATGCAGTCCGTAGCCCAGGCCGTCGAGCGACTCGACGCACTCGCCGCCACCGACACCGTCGACGTCCTCGCACGGGCGTTCGCCGCCGCCGGTCACGAGCTCGCGCTCGTCGGCGGACCCGTCCGGGACGCCTTCCTCGGCCGTCCGGTGACCGACCTCGACTTCACGACGGACGCCCGACCCGACGCCGTCCTGGCGATCGTCGAGCCCCTCGCCAGCTCGACCTGGGACGTCGGCCGCCAGTTCGGCACCATCGCCGCGATGGTCCGCGGCGAGCAGGTCGAGATCACCACCTACCGCAGTGACGTCTACGACGGCGAGACCCGCAAGCCCGAGGTCACCTTCGGCGACACCATCGAGGCCGACCTGCTCCGCCGCGACTTCACCGTCAACGCGATGGCGCTCCGACTCCCCCAGCGCGAACTCGTCGACGTCCACGGCGGCGTCGAGGACCTGCTCGCGCAGCGCCTCGCGACGCCACAGGCGGCTCGGGTGTCCTTCCGCGACGACCCGCTCCGGATGATGCGCGCGGCACGGTTCACGGCCCAGCTCGGGTTCACCGTCTCCGACGATGTCCGTGACGCCATGTCCGACCTCGCCGGCTCGATCGAGAACATCTCCGCCGAGCGCGTGCGGGACGAACTCGTGAAGCTCCTGAACACGGCGGTCCCGGTCGAGGGCATCCGGCTGCTGGTCGACTCCGGCATCGCCGAGCGGATCCTGCCCGAGCTCCCCGCGATGAAGCTCGAGATCGACGAGCACCACCACCACAAGGACGTCTACGAGCACTCGCTCACCGTCCTGACGCAGGCCATCGGGTACGAGGCCGAACGCCACCCCGGCGACGCCCCCGACACGGTCCTGCGTCTCGCCGCACTGCTGCACGACATCGGCAAGCCGGCGACCCGGAAGCTCGAGCCGGGCGGCGCCGTGAGCTTCCACCACCACGACCTGGTCGGCTCGAAGCTCGCGAAGAAGCGGCTCCGCGCCCTGCGCTTCGACAACGACACGATCGCCTCGGTGTCCCGCCTGATCGAACTGCACCTGCGGTTCTTCGGCTACACCGAGGGCGCCTGGACCGACGCGGCCGTCCGTCGCTACGTCCGGGACGCCGGTGACCAGCTCGAGCGGCTGCACGAGCTCACCCGCTCGGACGTCACGACCCGGAACCGTCGGAAGGCGGACCGGCTCGGGTTCGCGTACGACGACCTGGAGGCCCGGATCGCCGTCCTCGCGGAGCAGGAGGAACTCGACTCCATGCGTCCCGACCTCTCCGGGGACGACATCATGCGGATCCTCGACATCCCGCCGGGGCGCGCGGTGGGCGAGGCGTACCGGTTCCTGCTCGAAGCGCGGATGGACGAGGGGCCGCTCGGACCCGAGGACGCCGAGGCGCGCCTCCGCACGTGGTGGGCGTCCCGCGACGCAGGCTGACCACTCCACCGGTGGCGCGCCTCCAGGCCGTCCGCTACGATGGGCAGGTTGTCTCGCGCGCATTCAGCGCGCCGAGGCACATGCATCAACCCTCCTGCCCCGGGAACTGCCCGGGGCCGCTGAGACCAGAGGAGGTGGGTTCCGCATGCACCAGTACGAACTGATGGCGATCCTCGACCCCGAGATCGATGAGCGCACCGTCGCTCCCAGCCTGGACAAGTTCCTCGCGGTCATCCGCAACGACGGTGGCACCGTCGACAACGTGGACGTCTGGGGCCGTCGCCGGCTCGCTTACGAGATCGCGAAGAAGAACGAGGGCATCTACGCCGTCGTGAACTTCACGTCGTCCGCCGACTCCGCCAAGGAGCTGGACCGCCAGCTCGGTCTCTCCGAGGCCGTGCTGCGCACCAAGGTCCTCCGCGCCGAAGAGGGCATGGCCCAGGTCGCCGCGCAGAAGCAGCGCGACGAAGCCCGTGCCGCCCGCAAGGCCGCCAACGCGTCGGCCTCGGCCGCCACGACCGCGAGCGCCGAGTAGCCCGTGGCCGGCGAAACCGTCATCACGGTGGTGGGCAACCTCACCGCGGACCCGGAGCTGCGCTACACGCAGAACGGGCTCGCCGTGGCGAACTTCACCATCGCGTCGACTCCTCGCACGTTCGACCGTCAGGCGAACGAGTGGAAGGACGGCGACGCGCTGTTCCTCCGTGCGAGTGTGTGGCGCGAGTTCGCCGAGCACGTGGCGGGGTCGCTGACGAAGGGCTCGCGCGTCATCGCGCAGGGTCGTCTCCGTCAGCGTTCCTACCAGGACCGTGAGGGTCAGCAGCGGACGAGCATCGAGCTCGAGGTCGACGAGATCGGCCCCTCGCTCCGGTACGCGACCGCCCAGATCACCCGTGCACCGGGTGGCAGTGGTGGTGGCGCCGGTGGTGGCCGTGGCCAGGTCGGCGGAGGCAACTCCTCCGGCGGCAACGGCGGCTACAACGGTGGCGCGTCCGGTGGCAACGGTGGCGGTCAGTCCGACGCCCCGTGGTCGCCGCAGGGTGGTCAGCAGGGTGGCGGGAACGCATCGTCGAACGACGTGTGGTCCACCCCCGGCGGCACCTACGACGACGAGACCCCGTTCTGATCCTCAGCGGTCTGACGACACAACTTCTTCTTCTCTAAGGACACACAATGGCTGGAAAGAGCACCGGCGATCGCCGGAAGCCTCGCGGTAAGGGCGGCAAGAACGCCGCTCCCGCGAAGTCGATCAAGGTCGGCGTCATCGACTACAAGGACGTTGCGACCCTTCGCAAGTTCATCTCGGAGCGTGGGAAGATCCGCGCCCGTCGCATCACCGGCGTCTCCGTCCAGGAGCAGCGCCTCATCGCCCGTGCCGTGAAGAACGCCCGTGAGATGGCGCTCCTCCCCTACGCCGGCTCCGGCCGCTGATCGGAGGTCGACGAATGTCGAAGCTCATCCTCACCCACGAGGTCTCTGGCCTCGGTTCCGCCGGTGACGTCGTCGACGTCAAGAACGGCTACGCCCGCAACTACCTGATCCCGCAGGGCTTCGCCGTGTCGTGGTCGAAGGGCGGCGAGAAGCAGGTCGAGTCGATCCGTGCTGCTCGTACCGCACGCGAGCTCGCCACCATCGAAGAGGCACAGGACCTCAAGATGAAGCTCGAGAACGCCACCATCCAGCTGTCGGTCAAGGCCGGCAAGGACGGTCGTCTCTTCGGCTCCGTCCGCCCGGGTGACGTCGCTGACGCCGTCCAGGCGCAGGGCGTCGGCTCGCTCGACAAGCGCAAGGTCGAGGTCCCCGCGACCATCAAGACCGTCGGTGACCACGAGGCCACCGTGCGTCTGCGCGAGGACATCGTCGCGACCATCTCGCTGAAGGTCGTCGCCGCGAAGTAGTCCCGGTCGCTGCTCCGGCAGCACCAGCACCGCCGGAAGGGCGGGTCTCCCCCAGTGGGAGGCCCGCCCTTCTCGCATGCCCGGGGTGCACGTGGTGTCTCCGCCCCGTACGGCCGGTCGACGGGGACTGTTCGACGGACGCCAACCTCGTGGTGCCGGGCGTGTCGGCGGGTGTCGAGAACGTCCTGGAGGCGCGTGCCGGTCGAGCACGTCCGGCACCCGAAACACGACTGGCTGGTTACGTCCTGCTCGGTTCTGCCACCTGGGAGCCAGCCGAGTGTGAAGGGACGCGGGTGCCGTTTGTCAAGTCGGTTCTGCACAGTGACAGGCTCGAAGGGCAACCTTCGACTCACGCTTGAAGCCGAGTTCTCCACACATGGTGTGGATCAGGAAACCCCAGGTCAACAGTCGAAAGTGTGTTCTCCGGTGGAGTTGTCCACAGTGGAGTACACAGCCCTCCACACAGGAGTCCGGCGTGTTCCACGACCTCTCCACAGAGTTGTCCACAGGGCCGTTTGCTGGGGATAACTCCGTACCCGTAGCTTGAGCCAGCGACTCGGGGATGTCGGTCGCCCGGGGTAGAACTGCTCGGTGGGGAACGGTCCACCGGGCCGTCCGCCAGCACCGCCAAACACTGAGGAGCACGTGTGTCGATCGCGCATCTGGACCCGGCCCCCCGGGAGTACGCCGAGCGGAACAACGACCGCACTCCCCCGCACGACATGCTCGCGGAGCAGTCCACCATCGGCGGAATGATGCTGTCGAAGGACGCCGTCGCCGACGTCATCGAGACCGCCCGCGGCGTCGACTTCTACATCCCCAAGCACGAGGTCATCTTCGACGCGATCCTGTCGCTCTACTCCCACGGCGAGCCGACCGACGTCATCGCCGTCACCGACGAGCTGACGAAGACGGGCCTCCTGTCCCGTGGCGGCGGCGCCGAGTACCTGCACAGCCTGACGAGCATGGTGCCCACCGCGGCGAACGCCGGCTACTACGCCGCCATCGTCGCCGAGAAGGCGGTCCTCCGCCGCCTGGTCGAAGCCGGCACCCGCATCGTCCAGATGGGCTACGCCAGCGAAGGTGAGGTCACCGACCTCGTCAACAGTGCCCAAGCCGAGGTCTACAACGTCGCCGGCGGGGTGCAGACCGAGGACTACGTCCCCCTCACCGAAGCCATCGGCACCGCCATCGACGAGATCGAAGCCGCGAAGGGCCGCGACGGGCAGATGACCGGCGTCCCCACCGGCTTCGCCCAGATGGACGCACTGACCAACGGCTTCCACCCCGGACAGCTCATCATCGTCGCGGCACGACCGGCACTCGGCAAGTCGACCCTGGCGCTCGACCTGTGCCGCTCAGCAGCCCTCAAGCACAACCAGACCGCCGCGTTCTTCTCGCTCGAGATGGGGCGCGCCGAGATCGCCATGCGCCTGCTGTCCGCCGAGTCGAGCGTGCCGCTGCAGAACATGCGCAAGGGCACCGTCGACGCCCGCGACTGGACCACCATCGCGCAGACCCGCGGACGCATCAACGACGCTCCGTTCTTCATCGACGACTCCCCCAACATGACCCTCGTCGAGATCCGCGCCAAGTGCCGTCGGCTCAAGCAGCAGCACAACCTGAAGCTCGTCGTCATCGACTACCTGCAGCTGATGACCTCCGGCAAGAAGGTCGAGAGCCGCCAGCAAGAGGTGTCGGAGTTCTCGCGTGCGCTCAAGCTCATGGCGAAGGAGCTGCAGGTGCCCGTCATCGCCCTGTCGCAGCTGAACCGTGGACCCGAGCAACGTGCCGACAAGAAGCCCATGATCTCCGACCTGCGTGAGTCCGGGTCGATCGAGCAGGACGCCGACATGGTCATCTTGCTGCACCGCGAGTCGGCGTACGAGAAGGACAACCCGCGTCAGGGGGAGGCGGACCTGATCGTGGCGAAGCACCGCAACGGGCCCACTGACACCATCACGGTGGCGTTCCACGGGATGTTCTCGCGGTTCGTGGACATGCCGCAGTAGGGAGTTGTTGTCGTCCGCCAGCTAACGTGTCCGATTGCCACTCAACGTGTCTGAAATACCAACTTGGACGCGTTGTTTGGCAGCGACGACGATGAGGCCCTTGTCGTGCTCGGGGCAGTGCGTAGTGTCGAGTTGCGCGACCGGTCGGTGGCCTCGGCTCGCATGTGGCTGCAGAAACAACGTGTCCAACGCGCAGCCTTACGTGTCCTCAAGGGGCCGTCTGACACGTTGCGCTGCATCTGGCAGTGGGTGGTTCCTGACGATCGACTACCGAGGGAATGGCGCTGGTATTACATGTCAGCGACACCGTTAGGGGCGAGGTGTGATTCACAGCCGTCAGCGGTGGTCAAATGCACTGAGGAGGGAGCTGGCAAGGATGAGGACAGCACCAAGGATCGCGATGGCGGGAAGTTGTTCGCCGGCGAAGACGCCGATGATCGCGGCCCAGACAGGTTCCCCTGCGTAGATGATGGTCGCGCGGGTCGGTGACACGGTCCGTTGCGCCCAGTTCATCGTGAGTTGGATCACACAGCTCGCGGCGCCGAGAGCCGCTGCTGCCGACAACCACACCCACGAGAAGTCAGGTGGCCGCTCGCCGACCACTGGCATCGTCGCGAGCCCGAGCGCTCCAGCAACGAGCAGTTGCACGACGATGACGCGGCCCAGGTGGACCTTCCCGGCGAACCAGCCGATGAGGATGATGTTGACTGCGATCGGGAGCGCGCTGACGACTGTTGCGATCTCGCCCGGGCCAACGGTGAGACCTGCTCTGGCTGGATCTGCGATGAGCACGAGCCCACCGAAAGCAAGAGCTACCGACACCCAGGTGAGAAGCTGCGGTCGCTTCTTGAACACGACCCATTGCAGGACCGGAACGAGCGGTACGTACAGGGCGGTGATGAAGGCGGAAGTCCCACCGCCGATGGTCTGCAAACCGACAGCCTGCAGGCCGTACCCGAGGAAGATCATCGCTCCGATGGCTGAGCCCGCGAAGACCTCAGCTCGACTGAGCTGACCGAGCCCTCGGCCGAAGACCAGCACGCTGATCATGCCCGCGATGAGGTATCGCGTCCCGACGAAGAACCACGGGCCGCTCTGCTGCACGGCAACGTGGACGATCGTGAAGGTCGCACCCCACACGACGGTGACGATCAGGAGTGAGAGCTCCTGCCGGGAGACCGATGGAAGCCGTCCGAAGGTGTGCAACATGCTGCACAGCGTAGAGTGCACGATTGTGCACGCAAACAGTAACGAGGCAGCGGGCGTGCTGGCGCATGTCAGCGAGAACGTTCGTCGCTACCGATCGGCAGCCAACATGAGCCAGCTCGCGCTCGCCGAACGTGCGGGTATCAGCCGCCGCACTGTCATCAAGTTGGAGTCCGGTGAGGCGAACATCAGCCTGTTGGGACTTGACCACCTTGCGGAGGCGCTCGGAGTCACGTTCGTCGACCTCGTTGCTGCCCCCGCCGCCCAGCACACCGACATCAACGAAGTCACGTGGCGAGGGAATGGTCCGACCAGCGCTGCGACCCTGCTGGCATCAGTACCCGCGAGCAAGAACGTGCAGCTCTGGTCCTGGGTACTCGAACCCCGTGACCGATACAACGCGGAGACCGACCCGGAGGGGTGGTCAGAGATGATCCTCGTCATCGAAGGGTCGGTCCGGGTGGAGTTCGAGTCCGGCACGACGGAACTCCACGCAGGTGATCATTTGGCTTTCCCGACCTCTCAGCGGTACTCCTACTTCAACGCCGGACCGGCGCTCGTCCGGTTCGTCCGCGTCGTCGCCACTCAGAAGTGAAGCTCTTCTCGCTTGCAGGCGGTAAGTTCGCGATCGACCAGTCGAGTCACGAGGGCCCCGAACGCCTGATCGCTCTGGAACGTTGCGGACTCCCATCAGGAACTCTTGTGATTTGCGCGTCAGTGTCCCGATAGTCGATCGGCTATCGAACCCGTCGGGCGGAGCTGCGACGTTCCTCGGTCTTGCGGCTTGTAGCGGGAGAAACGTCGCTAGTTGAGCAGTTTTGCCAGTAGTCGTTGCAGTTCCGCCTGCTCGTCGGTGTCGAGGCGCACGAGCCATTCGTCGAATTTCGCGGACAGGACTTCGAGCGCCTCGTCGAGGGTCTGCGCACCTTCTGGAGTGACAGCGAGGCGGTGGCGTCGGAGGTCGGCAGGATCGATTTCCCGGCGGACGAAGCCCTTGGCCTCGAGGCTCTTCAGGTACACGGTCACGCTGGCTTTGGGCAGGACGAGCCGATCGGCCAGCTCCGCGGGGTACGGGCAGTCGTCGACTTCTCCGAGCACGAAGAACTCCTTTGCCTCCAGCCCAAGGGCCTCGATGTCCGGGGCGCAGTCGTTCATGACGCGGGTGAGCACCTGGTGATTGAGCGACCAGATGCGCGCAGCGTTCGATGCGGGCAAGTGATTCCTTCCCAAAGTGGTACAGTTTCGTACTAGTTCCGATCGGAACAATCGGCTCGATGTACTGTCTGAATATCGAACAAGCCTAGCAGCACGCCACAATCCTCCTGGAAGGGACTCCTTCACCGTGTCTTCAACGCACGACGTGACGTTCACCAACGACACCTTCGACCTCGCCGGCCAGTTGCACCTGCCAGATGGTTTCCGCGAGGACCGCACGTATCCGGCGGTCGTGATCTCCACCCCGGGCAGCAGCGTGAAAGAGCAGATCGGTGCCAACTACGGCCGAGGCCTTGCCGATCGCGGCTACGTCGCGCTCGCCTTCGATCCGGGCTTCCAGGGCCAGAGTGGTGGCCACCCACGCGACCTCGAGAACCCGGCCGCACGGGTCGATGACATCCGGTTCGCCGTCGACTACCTCACGACGCTTCCGTGCGTCGATAACGCCCGGATCGGAGCTGTCGGCATCTGCGCCGGTGGTGGCTACGCGGTCAGTGCGACCATGACCGACCATCGGATCAAGGCGCTCGGAACGGTCGTGCCCGTCAATGTCGGGCGAGCATTCCGCCAGGCCGATACCTCCTCGACGGGCTCCGTGATCGCGATGATCGAGGCCGTGGGTGTCAATCGCACGGCGGCCGCTGCTGGCGAAGACGTCGACCGCAACATGTGGATCCCCGACACGGAGGAACAGGCGGCGGCTTTCGGCATCACTGACGTTGACACCCTGGAGGCGGTGCGGTTCTACCGGACCTCGCGCGGCTACAACGAGCACTCCACCAATCGCCGCTACTTCACCAGCGATGCGATGATGCTCGGCTACGACGCCTTCAACCTCGTCGAGGAACTCCTCACCCAGCCGCTCCAGATCATCGTCGGCGGGCGGCTCGGGACCACGTTCTCCTACTCGGACGGGCTCGCGCTCTGGGAGAAGGCGCCCAACGCCAAGAACTTCCACGTCGTCGAAGGGGCGGGCCACTACGAGATGTACGACGAACCGAAGTACGTCAACGAAGCGGTCCAGACCCTGAACACTTTCTTCCAGCAGCACCTCGCCAACTGAATCGCCCGACAACATCTGCCGCCAACGTCGAGGGCGCACTGCCGCTCGTGAAACGCCACGAGTCGCAGCGCCCGCTGAACGGTCCCTCACCGGTCGTTCCGGCTCGTCCGGTGGCCCGCTCGTCGGGGTCGCCAGCTCGTCAACGGTTCATGATGCCCCAAGGGTGCGGACGACGTCGTGAACCGCGGTCCAGAGCATCAGCCCGTCCTCCCACGGCATAGCGTGCGGGCCCGCGGCGCGCCGGCTTCGCGCCGTGAGCAGCCCCTGGACGCTGAGGAGGGCCTCCTGCATCGTCTCGAGTTGGTTCATCGGCACGAGCTGGTCCGACTCGCTCTGGTCGAGCACTACGAGCCGGGGGACAAGTCCCCGCTCCAGCCGATACCGAATCGCTTCTGAATCCAGCCGTGCGGGGCTCGCGCCTGACCATCGCGAGCGGTCCCCGAACGCGTGAGAGAGGAGGTTTTCGTACTCCGCGGCGACGTGCTCGTGGGTTGAACCTGGCCGGTCGACGAGGTTGGGAAGGTCGTACAAGCCGTTCACTCCGTAGAGCGCCGCGGGCGTCGGCGGCGTCAGATCTGGGTCGAGGCCGAACGCTTCGGGCCCCAGCAGTGCCGCTTGGAATGAAAGGCAGGCGCCGGCGCTGTGACCGCTGAGGATGTACGAGCGATCGGCGAGGCCGAGCGTGCGCAGGAACCGGATGCCCTGCAGTACGTCTCGGAGGTGGTCGGGGTGTACCGCCTCACGGGCCGGGTCGAGCTGACCGATGCTCCCCGGTTCATACGGATCGGTCGGGTGGGTGGGGAAAGGTGAAATCGAGTAGTTCAGCGATGCCACAGCTCGGATCGATCCGCCGTCATCGCGGAAGGCATGTGCGACCGTTGCCTCGATTGACCTCCCGGTCAGGTGCGGATCCCGCCACGCCCCACCATGGACGTGCACCAGCGTGGCCGGGTGTTCGCTCGCGAGGAGAGAACCGAGGAACGGTCTGACCGGGGACCCGACCAGTTCCTGCGTGCCGGTGGTGAGCGGCAGATACAGGTCGACGGTCTGAAACCGGTTCGCCCCCGGTGCCGTCGGCACGTCGAGGGCGCCGACTACCGGGACCGGCGCGTCGAGCCGTGGACTCGCGACTTCCTGGATCATCCAGGTGTTCGTCTGCCCTGTCATGTTCGTCATGCGTCTCCTCGCCGCGATGCGGTCAGTTGGCGAACGCGGCGGACGCGGGGCCGACGATCGGGCGCCAACTGTGGACGCGCTTCGTTGTCACGACCTCGTTGACGACGAACGGGTCGTTCCCGACGATCTCGTCGATGCGGGCACGGTCAGCCACACGGTAGACGAGCAGCCCACCGGGGGCCTCGCCGTCACCCCACGGTCCGGAGAGCAGCAGTTCACCCTGCTGGAGTCGTTCGCGGAGGTAGGCCAGATGCGCGGGGCGGTGCTCGTCCTGCAGCGTGGTGTCGTCGGGGTAGGAGTACTCGACGGTGTAGATCTCGGTCATGGTGGTTCCTTTCGTGGTTACCGAGGACAACTGTCGCGCCGTCGTCGACGGCTCGGGTAGGACTGCGGATACCAGCGAGGAGCCGCATCGGGACCGCATGATGGGGTCATGGAAGACCGCGGCGACCTGAGCAGACTCCTCACGACCTGGCGCGCCCGGTTGCGGCCTGCGATGGTCGGTCTGCCGGCGGTGTCATCTCGGATCCCCGGGCTCCGACGCGAGGAGGTCGCTATGCTCGCCGGCGTATCGGTTGACTACCTGGTCCGGCTCGAACAGGGCCGCGCACGACGTCCATCGATTCAGGTCGCCCGGAGCCTCGCCCGGGCACTGCAGCTCTCGGTTGGGGAACGCGATCAGTTGTTCCGGGCGGCGGAGCTGCCCATCCCGCTCCCGAGCGAAATGCCGACCCACATCCCGCCGAGCGTGCAGCGCCTCCTGCTGCGCGCGCCGGAGATCGCGATCGGCGTCTACACCATCGACTGGTCGCTGCTCTCGGTGAACCCGTCGTGGCAGGCGCTGCTCGGACAGCCGCCGAAGGACCACAACCTCATTGAGGCGCACTTCACCGGTACCGCCCCTGAGGTGCTCATGAGCCGCGCCTACATCGAGCGCTTCGAGCGTGCGCTCGTCACCGACATGCGAAACGCGGCCTTGCGGTACCCGAACGACGAGACCGTGCAACATCGGCTCCGCCGGCTCCGTGCCATCGCCCACTTCGAGGAGATCTGGCGCGAGGGCTCGTCCGTTGAACAGCAGTCCGAGCCGAAGACGTTCAACCACCCGGTGGTCGGACCGATCACCGTCGACTGCGATGTCTACACAGCGGTCGGGACCGACCTCCGCGTCATTACCTACACCGCCGAACCCGGATCAGAGGATGCGTCAAAGTACGACCTCGTCCGTGCGCTCGGCGTACACAATCCCGCGGCGGTCTGACTGCCGAGGAACGACGACGGCCCCGGAAGCGCCCTCGGCAGGTCCGGGGCCGTCGTGCTCGCCGAGGGATCAGGACTCGGCGAGCCAGGTGCGCAGAACCTTGTTCACCTCGGTGGTGTGCGTAGTGAGCAGGCCGTGCGGGGCGCCCTCGATCTCGACGTACTCCGCAGCCGGCAGGGCCTTCGTGAAGCGTCGGCCGGTGGCGTCGATCGGCAGGATGTTGTCCGCCGTACCGTGCACGATGAGGGCGGGGACGGTGACCTTCGGGATGTCCTGGCGGAAGTCGGTCGGCCAGGTCAGCGGTGCTGCAGCGGACGCGATCGAACCCGAGCCGGCCGCGATGTTCCAGGCGTTGCGGACCTGCTCCTCAGAGATGCGGGTGCCGAGGTTCTCCGACAGGTTGAAGAAGTCCTGGTAGAAGTTCGTGAAGTACCCGTACCGGTCCTTCTCGACCTCGGCGGAGACGCCCTCGAAGAACGACATCGGGGCTGCGCCGTCGGGGTTATCGTCGGTGATCGCGAGGAACGGCTCGAGCGAGGCGAGGAACGCGACCCGGGCGATCCGGTCCTCACCGTGGCGCCCGATGTAGCGGGCGATCTCGCCGGTGCCCATCGAGAATCCGACGAGGATCACGTCCTGCAGGTCGAGGGTCTCGAGGACGGTGTGCAGGTCGTCGGCGAAGGTGTCGTAGTCGTAGCCGGTCGAGGGCTGCGAGGACTTCCCGAACCCGCGGCGGTCGTACGTGATGACGCGGTAGCCGGCCTCGAGGAGCATCGGGATCTGCCCCTCCCACGAGTTACCGTCGAGGGGAAAGCCGTGGATGAGGACGATCGGCTGCCCCTGGCCCTTGTCCTCGTAGTGCAGTGCGATGTCGACGCTGTTCTCAGTTCCGACGGTGATGGTGCTCATGATGGTGTCCTGTCTCGTGGATTCGGTGCTGACCGTTGTCAGCGGCGGTTGAGGTGATCTGCAGGGTGTGACGGCGTCAGTGCTCGACGCCAGGGACGATCAGGACGCGGTAATCGGCCGCGGCCTGACGGTGGGGGAGAGCTGCCTGGTATGCGGGGCTGTGGTACCAGGCAAGGGCGTCCTCAACGGTCGGGAACTCGTTGACGAGGATCCCGTCCACGGGTACGCCCTCGAGGGTGGTCACCTCGCCGTACCCGATCATCGGAGTGACCGGGTGTCCGGCACGTGCCGCGCGGGCGGCGGTGACGTAGGTGTTGAACTCGTCCTGGTCACGCAGCGCCTCGCGGATCATGACGACGTAGGCACTCACGCGCTCATCGCCTCGAGCTTTGTGAGGAGAGCGTCGGCGGCGGCTGCCGAGGACGCCGGGTTCTGACCGGTGATGAGCAGACCGTCCTCGACGACGTAGGACTCCCAGTCGCCGATCTTGCTGTAGTCGCCGCCGAGCCGCACCAGCTCGTCCTCGACCAAGAAGGGCACGACGTCGGTGAGGCCCACGCCCTCTTCCTCGGAGTTCGTGAAGCCGGTGACACGGCGGCCCTGCACAAGCGGGGTCCCTTCCTCGTTTGTCACGTGACGCAGCACGCCCGGCGCGTGGCAGACGAGCGCAATCGGCTTACCGGAGCGGAGGGTGTCCTGAATCAGCGCGATCGAGTCCTGGTCCTCGGCGAGGTCCCACAGGGGACCGTGGCCGCCCGGGTAGAAAACGGTGTCGAAGTCGGCGACATTCACGCTGTCAAGCCGGATGGTGTGCTCCAGTGCCTCCGTTGCGGTTGCGTCCTGCTCGAACCGGCGGGTCTGGTCGGTCTGGTTCGCCGGCGCGTTGCTCACGGGGTCGAGCGGCGGTTTGCCGCCCTTCGGCGAAGCCAGGGTGATGTCAGCACCGGCTTCGACGAAGCGGTAGTAGGGCGCGGCGAGTTCCTCGAGCCAGAAGCCGGTCTTCCGGCCGGTGGTGCCGAGTTCGTCATGTGAGGTGAGGACCATGAGGATCTTCATGAAGACGTTCCTTTTCTAGTAGACCGATCAGTTATGAGCGGGGGTGCGCCCATGTGACTCGAGTGAGTCGACGCTGGTCAGGCGTGCAGGAGCTGTGCAGTCAGGGTGAGAGCTCTGTCCAGGGGCCCCATGTTGCGATGGATCTTCGCCATGACACTCGCCCCGAGCCACAGGTCGTACAGCATCTCGGCGGTGGCTGCGGGGTCATCTGCGCCTGCGAGCGAACCGTCGGCAAGGCCGAGTGGGATCATCTTCGCGATGCGCTCCGTGATGGAGGTGGTGCCTTCCATGAAGACCAGACGCATGGACTCTGACAAATCAGCTACCTCGGCGCCCAGCTTCACGGCAAGACATCTGCCCTGGCAGTCATCGAGGCTCTGAAGCTCCCGCCACCCCCGGAAGTACTGCATCAGGCGGTCTGCCACTGATCGGTCCTGCTGCGCGAGCAAATCGTCCATCATCACGAGATGGTCGCGGAAGTAGTCCCGCATCATCACCTCACCGAACACGTCCTTCGACTTGAAGTAGTAGTAGAAGGATCCGCGCGGGACACCGGCTTCAGCCAGGATCTCGTTCAGTCCGACGGCGGCCCAGCCCTTGTGGGCGGTGGTACGCCGTCCAGCGTCCAGGATGGCCTGGCGGGAGTCGGTATCGGTGGGCATGTCGGAACCGTAGCACTAGTAGACCGATCAGTTACAACTTCCTCAGGAAGTTGCTGCCTTAGTGCTCGCTGCGACGAACCGCCGCTTCATCTGATCCCGGTCCCCGAGGACAAAGCCGAGCGACACCGAGCTCAGGGGAGCATCGACGAGGGGGACGAACCGGATCGTGGGATGGATGGTGCGCTGCGCAGCCAGCGACGAAACGACTCCGATGCCGCGTCCGGCCGCGATGGTCTCCAGCCACTCGTCGTAGTTCGCGGTCTCCACGAACGTGGCCGGGCCACTGCCTGCCGTCCATGACCACGGGCCAACGGTGCCCGTGGTGGCATTGAACACGAAGGGGTGGCGATCAAGCGCCGCCCAGGGCACCGGCTGGTCCCGCGGGAGATCAGCGCGGGTCGAGCAGATCAGAACTCGCTGTTCCTTCAGGATCGGGAGGACTCGGACGCCTGCCGGGACGTCGCGAGGATCTCGAAGCACCGCGACGTCGACGTCTCCGCGGAGCAACGCATCGATCGGTTCATCCGTCCGGACGAGGGTCACCGGCCCCTCGCCAAGGCGCTCGTACTCAGCGATTGCGTCCTGCGCCCACGGCGTGGGGAGCAGCCACGTGAACGCCAGCCGCAGGGGCAATGCGGACCGCGCCGAGGACACGGCGCGGTCGACCGCGGCCACGGCAGACTCTGCCTGCTCATAGAACCGCGTACCGGCCACGGTCAACCCGACGTGACGGGTGTCTCGGTCCAGTAGGCGTACCTCGAGGAGCTGCTCCAGCTGCTTGATCGTTCGTGTCAGCGCCGGCTGCGTCACGAACAGCTGCTCCGCCGCACGGGTGAAGGAACGGTGCCTGCCGACCATCAGGAACGCGCGCAGGTGGCGCAGTTCGACGTTCATGACCGCCAAGCATAGGTGCGCCGTGGCCGGCAATTCCGCTTCCGTTCAGGCGCTCCTAGCGTCACTCCTGCAGCCGGAACCGCTGCATCCCCCCTTCATCACCCTCCGACGGGAACCCCATGGCCATCACCGCCACCGCCACCCACACGATCTCCCTCCCGTCACTGCGGGTGTCTTCGCCCGGGATGGTCGTGCTCCAGGGTGCGGCAGCTCTGGCCGCCAGCACGGGCATCGCCCGCTTCGTATTCACCCCGATCCTTCCGCTCATGCAGACCCAGGCGGGACTGTCCGTGAGCGACGGTGCCGGGCTCGCGACGAGCAATTACGTCGGTTACCTGCTCGGCGCGCTTCTGGGCATCAGCGCTCCGGGGTTGGTCCGGTCACGATGGGTGATGCGGTTCGCGATGCTTCTGACGGTTGCGACGCTCGCACTCATGCCCGCAGCGTCCGATACGTCCTGGTGGACCGCCTTCAGGTTCGTCGCCGGGCTGACCAGCGCCCTGGTGTTCATCTATGCGACCTCCGCGATGATCTCCCACCTTCGCGAGGTCGGCCCACACTTCGTCGGCTGGGGCTTCGGCGGTATCGGCACCGGCATCGCCTTGTCCGGTCTTGTTGTCGTCGTCGTCCGAGCAACGTCGACGTGGCAGGCCGCCTGGTTCATCGCCGCCGGGCTGACCGCAGCCCTCACCGTCGTCGCCTGGAGGCTCCGTCCGGCGACGGTCGAGCAACGGCCATCTGCATCGTTGGACCAGGCGCTACCGCCCACCGGGAACCGGTTCGCGGCACTTGTGGTGAGCTACGGATTTGAAGGGGTTGGGTACATCATCGCCGGCACCTTCCTCGTCGCCGCTGTCGGGCAAAACGGACCAGCCTGGCTCGGTGACGGCGCATGGGTCGTCGTGGGTCTCGCCGCGATTCCCGGCGCTGCGTTGTGGACCGCGCTCGGCCGTCGGTGGAGCCGCCCGACGCTGCTCACCGTCGCACTCGGCGTACAGGCCGTTGGCGTCGCCCTTGCCGGGGTGCTCCCCGGCAGCGTCAGTGCCCTGGTCTCAGCGGCGCTCTTCGGTGGCACGTTCGTCGGGATCAGCTCGCTGGCCCTCGCCCTCGGCGCCTATCTGCAAGTCCCGCGCGCCGTCGCGCTCCTTACCACCGGCTACGGCATCGGACAGATCCTCGGACCGGTCCTCTCCCGCCCGTTGCTCACCGCCGGGTACAACGGCCCGCTGCTGCTCAGCGGGGTGGTCATCGCCGCTGCGGCTCTCGCAGGTCTCGTCGTCCGGTTCCGTTTCCCGCATCGCGTGGGCGCCACGATCGAGCCCTCGCGATCGTCCCGATAGATCCCGACCAGCCCGATGGCTCGCGACACCGCAGCTACTGCTGTCCAGCACGCGAGCCGCTGAGAACACCGGATCCGCCCGTCGTACCTCCTCAGGTGCCGGGGGAGGCGAGCGCATCGCGCAGCTTCACGTCCAGGTCACCTCGGCACACGATGAGTTTTCCGTCGACTACTCGGTAGAAGACCATCTCCTGCACCATCACTGTGCGGCCGGTGGGTGCGATCCCGAGGAATTCGCCCTGATGCGTACCGGCCCCGTGGACCAGCGCGGCAATCCACTCGCCCTCGATCACAAGCCGCTCCATTGTCCACCGGTAGTCGGGGAACGCATCGGTGATTCTGCGAACGCCCGCGACGTAGTCGCCCACACCGCGAACGGAGCCCTCGAGCGAACCGTCGACCTCCGGGTGCACGTATCGGGCGAGGTCCTCAAAACGGCGGTCGTTGCATGCGGCCAAGTAGGACATGTACCACTGCTGACTCAGGGACTCCCGGCCGGGCATGAGCCGATCCTACGGCTCGAGCGGGAATGAGCGCGGCATGTAGGAGCCGGATCGGATTTCGTCGATCAGTGTCGGACCGTTGGGTGCCCAGCCGAGCGCTCGAGCTGCGGAAGAGTCGATGCTGGCGTTGAGGAGGAGCGGGTCGGCGAGGGGCCCCAAACGGTGCCGTGCTTCCTCGGGGGAGTCGCCGTGGATCTGTCCGGCGAGCCCCTGAGCGTCGCTGAGGGCGCGTGCCAGCGTGTCCATCGGCACCGATTCGGTGTTCGCGGCGATCACGTAGGGACCGGGTGCGTCGTGTTCGAGGACATGAACGAAGAGAGCCGCCGCATCGTCGACGTGGACGTTGGGGAACGCCTGCGCCGACCCGGGGTAGCGCAGCTGGCCGTTCTCCGTCGGAGCGTTCGCCAGCAGTGCCACCAGTCCGCCGCCGTGACCGTAGAGGTTCGCCGGTGCGACCATCGTCGCGTGTACCGTGCTGGCAGCCACGCGGATCCGGTCGAGGACCGCCGGGCGCCACGCGACGATCACTGGTGGCGCATAGGGGCTCGCTTCGTTGAGTCGTCGTCCTGAGCCGTGGATCCAGCTTCCGCCGGTGTGGACGTAGCGCTGGTCCGTACCCGCGAACACGTCGAGCACGGTGTCGAGGATCCGGCCGTCGAACGCAGCGCTTCCCGTGTCATTCGGGCTCGCTGCGTGGACCGCACCATCCACGTCCGTGAGCTCTCCACGGAGCCAAACGTCGTCGAGGACGTCGCCGAGACGCGGGACGATGCCAAGGCTGCTGACACGGTCGGCGGCTTCAGAGGTTCGTACGTGACCGAGTACCTCATGCCCGTTGGCGAGGAGCTGCTTCGCGATCGCGCTACCGAGGTAGCCGGTCGTACCGGTGAGAAAAACCTTCATTGGTGCCTTCTTCATTCGAGATGTATACGAGCGGGTGGATTGGGGTGCCGACGTCCGGGCCACTCCCTGTCGGCTGGACATCACGAGCGGGCGATGAAGGGGTCGATGGCCGCCCAGGTCGCCGCAGGGTCTTCGAGGTGCGGGAGGTGTCCGGCGGCGGGCACAGCGACAAACGAGGCCCCGGGAATCGCGTCGGCGACGGCCCGACCGTAAGCGGGGGTGACGACGCGGTCGCTTTCGCCGTACACGACGAGCGTCGGCACGTTCACCGAGCCGAGACGGCCCAGAAGTGTGGTGTCGCTCATCGCACGGCCAGCGACCGCCGCCATCGTCTGGGCGTTCGACTGCAGGATCGCCCGCTGCTGGTCGGTGAACGAGGCGGGGTCCATGTACCCCCGCTCGGGGTCGTGCCAAGCCACTTCCGCCAGCCCCCGGGCATCGAGGGCGAAGAAGTCCGCGATGGGCTCGCCGTCGACGACGGCACCGATCCCGTCGATGTCGACCATTGCGCCGATAAGACCCCTGTACCGGACGTCGGCGGCCGCCTGGATGGCCATCTCCAGCGCGATCCACCCGCCGATGGAGGAACCCACCAAGAGCACGTCGCGGCCCCCGTCGGCGAGCAGGTGATCCAGGTAGGCGCTCGCCAGCGCGGGGATCGAATCGATGTCATCGGGACGTGAAGTGCCGTTCCAGCCTGGGTGGGTCGGGGCGAGCGTGTGGAACGTGGGGGCGAGGTGGCCGACGATCGGCGCGACGGTCTGGGGGCCGCCGCCGCCGTGCAGAACGAGCGCAGTTCTGGCTTCGGGGTTGCCGGCTTCGAGGACTTCGAGGTCGACGGGGAGGGGGATGGTCATGGCACTGCCTTTCTCAACATGCTTATCTAAGAATGTTGATAGGCTAACACCGTGACAACCAATCTGGAAGCGCTCGGGCAGGCGATGAAGCGGGTGCAGTACCGCAACCACCGAGCAGCCGATGCGGCGCTGCGGGACGTCGGTGTGTCACTGGTGCAATGGGACGCGCTCCGGGCGATCGATCGGATGCCGCACGCATCCGGCCACGACCTGGCCCTCGCAACGTTCCAGAGCGACCAGGCCTTCGGAACCCTCGCGACCCGGCTGGTCGACCGCGAACTCGTCGTCCGCTCTCCCGGGACGGGGCGCCGGGTCGAGCACACCCTGACGGACGAGGGCCGCCGGGCGCTCGAAGACGGCCATCGCATCGTGGCCGACGTGCTCGACGAGCGCTTCGCTCCCCTCGACGAACAGCTCCGAGCAGCCCTCGCACGAATCCTCGCGAAGCTAAACGGCGACGACGAGAGCGTCGGACCCGGCTCGGCGTGACTGTCGTGTATTGGTGATGTGCCGCTGTAGGTTCGGCGTGTGCTCGCGTCTGCCCGTGGTTCTGGCCGTCCGCTTGTCGCCCTTCACGGGTTCGGGGTCGACCACCGGATCATGCTGCCGCTCGAGCAGATGATCAGCGACATGCCGTGGCGCCGGCTCTACCTCGATCTGCCTTGGGCTGCCGGCTCGACCGGGTCGGCTGCGGCGAGTGCACTCGACGTGGCCAACGAAGTCCTCGCAGCGATCAGCGACCACCTTGGTGACGAACCTTTTGCCTTGGTTGGCCAGTCGTACGGCGGGATGCTCGCCCGCCACATCGCACACGTGCGGCGTGGGCAGGTCCTCGGTCTCGCCACGATCGCGGGCGTCACCGAGACGGAGCACCGGGCTCGACGTGTGCCCGAGCGCACGGTCCTGGTCATCGAACCGGCCGCCCTCGAGCGGGCAGGGGATGCCCGCGAGGCGTTCACTACAGCGCACGTCGTCCAGACGACCGAGACCTTGGACGCGTTCATAACCTCTGTCCTGCCCGGCGAACGGGACGCGGACCAGGCGGTGATGGAGCGCATCGCGGCACGGTACAGCCTGCCCGTCGAACCCGAGATCGCGCATCCGCTGCCCTTCACGGCACCATCCCTCCACGTGTTCGGTCGGCAGGACGACGTGGTCGGTTACGAGGACGGATGGCTCCTCCGCGAGCACTACCCCCGTGGGACGTACGCAGTCCTCGACACCGCGGGCCATGGTGTCCACCTCGAACGACCCGGATTGACCGCCGCGCTGATCCGAGACTGGCTCAGCCGGGTCGACGACGTCGAGCGATAGACGTACATCGAATCAGAGGCGACGACGGTCAGATGAACGTCGCAGTTCCCCGTATCACAGCCCCTGTAGCGCAACTTCGACAGGGCGGGGGATCGTCGCGGGGCGCGGTGCTCCGTCGGGACGCCGTGAACGGCCCGGCGATACGGTTGTCCGATGACCGTTGGGTCCTTCCTCCGTCCGTTCCGCGCTGGCGAGCAACACAGCGTGTGGAACCGTCCGGCGCTGCGCGCTCCTGACACGATCACGGTCAGAAGTGATGGGTTCACTCCGAACGGGCGAATCCCCGCGGTGCACCGGGGTCAGGGGGCGGGGGAGAACCGGTCCCCGTCACTGCACTGGGACGATGTGGACGGCGAACGCGTCCGGGCTCTGATGATCGTCCTCGAGGACGTCGACGTACCGCTGCCTCGACCTCTCGTGCACACGCTCGGTGTCCTGGATCCTGGAACGCAGCGACTGGCGGAAGGTGGCTTGAGCACCCCGACGGCCGGCGTCCAGTTCGCTCGAGCAGCCTTTGGTCGGACCGGGTACCAGGGGCCAAGGCCGCTTCCTGGCCACGGGCCGCACCGCTACCTCTTCGAGCTCTACGCGCTCGACATCCGGCTCGATCGGTTGACCACGGCTGCGGAGGCGCTTCGCCGAGCGGCGGACCACGTCGTTGCACGTGGCCGGCTCGTCGGCGTCGATGAACGCGGCGCGACCGGTTGACGATTTCCGGAGCGGTGTCAGTCTCAGCGGTCTGATTGCGGAGTGATCGTCGACACCGCGGCGGCTAAGTCGTCATACGCGGCATCGAGGTGGTCGGGCAGATTCTTGTCTGGATCACGGATCCATGCGGCCGCAGCGTGCTGGTAGGTCGCCCATCCCATCGCTGCGACCAGGTCGGCGACCGCGGCCGGGACTCCACGGTGCTGCAGTGCCGAAGCCAACGTCTCGGTCAGCATCGCCGCCTTCGCGAGATCACGTTCCCGCAGTGCCGGAGTGGCGGCAATGACGTTCATTCGGGCGAGAGCAGCGTCAGCGTCCTGTTGTTGCGCCTCAGCTGCGCGCGTGAACGCACGACGCAGCACCTCCGCCGGCCCGAGGCTTTCTGGCGCACCCAGGATGTCATCCGCCAGGGTGCTCCGGGCGTGCTCCTCACCGCCGAACAGCACTTCGCGCTTGTCCGGAAAGTGTCGGAAGAAGGTGCGGAGGTTGACGTTCGCGGCCGCGGCGATCTCGGCCGTGGTCGTGCCCTCATACCCGTGGGTCGCATAGAGCTCCAACGCGGCCGCCTGAAGTCGGGCGCGCGCTTCTTTCCCACTCCTCGGCATGCTCCGAGCATACGCAGTCCGGCGAGGGTTGCGCCATGAAGTGGCGCAACGTAACGTCACTGAGTGGCACTACGCCGAGCGTTGAGGCCCTGGGCCTCAACGCTCAACCCGAAGGAGTTCTCATGCACAACCACGCACTGATCGACATCCACGCCCACTTCACGGCACCCACTACGAACGACGCCCGTGAGGCAGCCTGGCGCGCGATGCGCGCCGACAACTTCATGGCACCAGCCCCGCATGAGTGGTCTCCGGAACGCGCCATCAGTGCCATGGACGCGAACGGGATTTCCATGCAGCTGCTCAGCACGGTCCCGACGACGCACGATGCCCTCGTGGCCAGCAACACGTACGGCGCCGCCGTTGTCGCAGAGTCCCCGGGCCGCTTCGGCCTCCTCGCGGCGCTCCCCAACGACGACCCGGACCTCGCGCTCAGCGAGATCCGGCGGGCGAGGACCGAGCTCGACGCCGACGGCTTCGCGATGAGTACCACCTACAACACCGTCAGCATGGCCGACCCTCGCCTGGAACCGGTGTGGAACGAGTTGAACGACGCGGCCGGCGTCGTGTTCGTGCACCCCGACACGACCATCCCGTCCCGGCTGGGGCTGCCCACGCCGCTCATTGAGGTCACGTTCGAGACGGCACGCGTGATCACGAGCATGCTGTACGCCCGGGTGTTCTCTCGATTCCCGGACATTACCTTCGTCCTCGCGCACTGCGGTGGGGCACTCCCCGGACTGTCGGGGCGTATCGCGCTCATCGGAACGGAAGCGTGGGTGTCGAACCCGAACCGCGTCACGTCGGAAGAGTTGCGCGCGCAGATGCGTCAGCTCTTCCTCGACACCGCAGCGTCCGGAACGGACGCTAATCTCGCGGCCGCGCTGCAGATGGTCCCCGTCGAACACATCGTCTACGGCGGCGACTCTGGAGTGCCCTGCACCGACGACGAGTCCGTAGCTGGAAACCTCGCCGCCTTGCGGAACTCCTCCGTGCTCCACCCAGACGACATGACCGGAATCGCTCGGCGCGCGCTCGCCCTGTTCCCGCGCCTCAGCGATCGCCTTTAGAGGCGTGATCGGCGTGTCAATGTCTCGGTGGAACATCTTCGCCGAGCGCTTCCTCACTTAGGCACCGCTCTGCAGATCTGATGTCCGTCGCAGACGGGGCGTCCCAACCTCAAGACGGGCCTCCGCAGACCCTCCGAGGCCCCTACGGCTCCAGATACAGCAAGGGCACATGCTGGTTGCTTGATCATCGCGACGAGAAGGGGAGCGAGGGGCTCACTGCCATTTCCAGGGTGTGGTTCGGACGATCCCCACCCAGGGGAGGGTGCGGTTCGCAGCACCTCTTCCGACGACGCTCGGCGCAGCTCAGGTGCCGATCGGTCTCGCCGCTGGCCCATTGGACCTGGGCTGACCGCGCGACTGCTCGCTCTTCATCGTGGTGGGGGGCGATCACGAAGCGGCTGCGACCCGCCCTCGGAACGCCGCCGGCGACACCCCGACGTGCCGCTTGAACGCCGCACTGAACGCACTCTCCGAGCCGTACCCGAGCGTGAACGCCAACGCCCCGACGCGGGTGTCGCTCGAGCGCAGTGCACGCTGCGCCAGCAGCATCCGCCAGGCGATCAGGTAGGCCAACGGGGGAGCCCCGGCAGCCTCGCGGAAGCGCGCCGCGAACGTGCTGCGCGACATCGACGAGGCGCGGGCCAGGTCCTCCAGGCTCCACCTCCTCGCCGGTCCGTCGTGGATCAGGTCCAGTGCGGGCCGGAGCTGCTCGTCGGCCAGGACCTTGAGCCACCCGGCCGGCAGTTCGGCGTCGTCCGCGAACCCGCGGACGACGTCGAGGACCAGCAGCTGCGCGTACTGCCGCATCGCGAAGTCCGATCCCATCCGGCCTCCGGTGATCTCGCTGAACAGCCGTTGCACGTGACCCCGTGCCTGCGCCCCGACCGTGCTGTCCGCGCCGACGTGCATCAGGGGTGGCAGGACGCGGAGCAGCAGCTCTCGGCCGGTGGCGTTCAGGTCGATGCGGCCACCGATGACGATGTCCACGTCGCTCGCCGCAGCATCGGCGTCCGAGATCCGCGATCCAGCCGTGGGCGGCTCGACGACCACGGGGTCTTCCGGGCCGTCACCGCCGTCGAGTGTCAGCCACGACCTCCCGTTCAGGACGGCGACGTCGCCGGCGTCGAGGCGGACCGGCGCCGCGGCCCCCTCGGTCTCCAGCGTCGCCCACCCGCGGACGACGGCGATGAACTTGAGGTCGTCGTCGATGACGCTCCGGGTGTGCCACCGGCCACGGAGGGCCGAGCCGCCGGACACGACCCCGCGGACCTCGATGAGGTCGAGCACCTCGGACAAACGATCGACGGGCATACCCTGGACTCTAGGACATGAAAAGGCGACGGAGCATAATTCTGGATGCGACCGCAAGGCCACAGGCTGGTCTCCGGACCAGGTTCCCCTGGTCACGTCGTCACACCGCCTATGGGCGGCACGGAAGGACCACACCATGACTGCACCCCTGATCGCCCTGGTCACCGGAGGCAACAAGGGCATCGGCCGCGAGATCGCCGCACAGCTCGCGCGCCTCGGCCACACCGTCGTCATCGGCGCACGGAGCCTGGAGCGCGGGGAGGAGGCTGCGGCGGAACTCCGGGCAGACGGTGGCACCGTCACCGCCGTCGCGCTCGACGTGACCGACGCTGCCTCGGTCGCCGCGGCCGCGGAGCACGTCGCAGACGCCTACGGCCGGCTCGACGCGCTGGTCAACAACGCGGGGATCAGCCACCAGCCCGGCGCCGACCCCGCCGGGCAGCTGCCGCGGTCGGCCGACGTCGATCACGTCCGGGCCGTGTTCGAGACGAACGTCTTCGGCGTCATCACCGTCACGAGCGCGTTCCTGCCGCTGCTGCGTCGCTCGGCGTCACCTCGGATCGTCAACGTCTCGAGCAGCGCGGGGTCGCTCGCCGCCATCTCGGACTTCTCCAACACCGATCCGATCGCCCTCGGGTACGTGCCGTCGAAGACCGCGCTCACGGCCGTGACGATGATGTACGCCCGCGACCTGGCGTCGGAGAACATCCTCGTCAACGCCGTCTGCCCGGGCTTCGTGGCGACGGACCTGAACGGTCATCGCGGTCTGCTCACGACGGCGGAAGGAGCCCGGTCCGCCGTGACCATGGCGACCATCGCCTCCGACGGACCGACCGGGACCTTCACCGACGTCAACGGGCCGGTCGCCTGGTGAGGCGACGGCGGCGGGTGGCTCGCGCGCCACGGGGGCCGCGTCGAGCCTGACGGCGGTCAGCTAGGCTCGATCCACCCCGGTTCCGTGACCGACCTGCGAAGGCGACCGGGGTGCACGGTGGGGCGTGCGGTCAGGAGTGGTCCCGGCTGCCTTCACCAGAAGCCGGGGCGACCGCTGGGGGAGCGGAGCTGTTCTCTCGGCGCAGTACCTGAGGGGACACCATGTCGTTCAAGCACGTCATCACCACCGTCGTCGGGATCACGGTCGTGACCGTCGCGCTCGCCGGATGCTCGTCGCAGTCGGGGGAGTCCGCTCCGATCACGGCACCGGCGGAGCCGTCGCAGAGCCAGGCTGCGGAACAGCAGACGCCGAGCCCGACGCCGAGCAGCAAGCCCGCTGCGTCCGGTGAGGTCGACGTCACGTCGGACAAGATCACCGACGACCAGATGGGCCACACCGTGCAGGCCGACAAGGTCGTGCGGAACTTCCCGTGGACGTCGGCGCAGTCGGGGCTCGCGGACCGTGACGACAACGAGCAGGTCCTGGTGCACGTCGCGGTGACCGCGGGGGAGAAGTACTACTCGACGGTGGACTGCCTGGCGATCCGCGTGCAAGCCCACGGCAGCACGGAGTCGTACACGTCCCAGGGCACGACGTCGGTCGTCGAGGACGCGATGAAGGCCGCCGGCTACCCGGCGCTGACGAAGGTGGACCAGGGGCAGTCCGGCGAGGGCTGGTGCGCCTACTCGGTGACCGACCCGTCCGACGTGCTCGACCTGGAGTACCAGCGCAACGCCGCCGCGTCGAACGACGGCACGCAGATCACGGCGAAGGACTTCACCGCGCCGATGACGCCGGTGGCGTCCTGACGGCGACGGAGCCCGCCGTCACTCGCCGTTGCCTTGCATTTGGAGAGCGTTCCCATCGGCGCACTCGGACACCGCGGTGATCGTGTAGCGCTGCTCGCCCGCCAGGAAGCTGATGGAGGTCGTCGGCCCTCCGACCCCGCGAAGGCCGAGGAGCGGGTCTGCACCCCCGCTCTTGTACGGCTTGGTCGTGATGCCCGCGCCTTCCCACAGCTTCTTCACCACGGCGACGTCCTGAGCGGGGTCACCGTGCGGTCCCTCGAGCGCCGTGATGGAGCTGTAGGCCGCACCGTCGTCGCCGTTCCCCTTGGTGCACTGCTCGACCGACGGCCCGCTGTACACCTGCCAGTCGCCGTCGAGCGACGTCGTCGACCGGTCGACGATGTCCTGCACCGACTGCCGAGCCTCAGTAGTACTGACGGTCGTGTTGGCTCCTGACCGCGTCGGGTTCTCGCCGCTGCACCCCGTCAGCGCGAGGATCGCGGTCATCGCACCGACGACGACGATCACCGAACCGGTTCGTTCGCCCCGTGGACTCACGGTCAGGAACCCGTCTCGAGATCGACGTCGGGAGCGGTCTGCCCCGTGGATTGGTAGCCCGTCATCGTGTCCCCCTGCCCTGTGGTGGCGCATTCGACCCCCGCAGCCATCGACGTGTTCCGATCAAGGTCACCAGTCTGCTCCGCCGTCCGCACCCGTGACCACCGGCCCGGATGGACCTCGGCGCAGCGGGCTTCCTGCTGAAGGAGACCGACCCCGAGGGCTCCGCCGAGTACGTCCGGGTGCTCACCCGCGGCGAAGTCGGTGAACGCTCGACGTGATGCGCAGAGCCGACGACGGTCAGTCGATGGTGGGTGTCAGGAGACCGATGAGTTCGTCACGGTCGGACAGTCCAGGGACGTCCCGACGGACGGAAGACCAACTCCATGGCTCGACAATGCCGATCGAGAACGTCACCGTTGTGTCTCAGGGCTTGATCGGCTCGTGTTCCTGCGGAAGGGTCGCACGGGAGCCGGAGGTCCTGCCATGCACAACGCCGTCATCCCGCAGCAGTACGACACGTCATGGACTATCGTGCTCGTCGCGGTCCTGGCACTGATGGTCGCGGCCGTCGTTTCCGTCGTCCGGAACACCGCGCGGATGACTCTGCTCGCGACGGTCGTGTGGGTCGTCGGGGTGATCGTGCTCCCGGTGCTGGGGTCGCTCGTCTGGTTCTTCGTCGGACGGCGGGATCTCCGCCGACGTTCGAGCCCGCTGCATGATTGACCGCCCCGCCCCGCCGTGGTGCTGAGGGCGGGCCCGACCGTGTCGGCGAGGAACAGCGTGTGCGACCGGCGGCCGGATCGCGAGCACTAGGGCGCGCTGACCGCTGCTTCGTCCGCCGCGACCTCCTTCTGCACCGCGAACTGGGTCCGGTGCAGCTCCTCGTACCGCCCACCTGCGGCCAGCAGTTCCTCGTGCGTCCCGCGCTCCACGATCGAGCCGTCCTCGACCACCAGGATCAGGTCCGCGCTGCGGATGGTGGAGAGGCGGTGGGCGATCACCATCGCCGTCCGGCCCTCGAGTGCCTCGCTCAGCGCGGCCTGCACGGCGGCCTCGGACGTCGAGTCGAGAGCGGCCGTCGCCTCGTCGAGGATGACGACGCGCGGCTGCGCGAGCAGGAGGCGCGCGATGGTCATCCGCTGACGCTCACCACCGGACAGCCGGTAGCCACGCTCGCCGACCATGGTGTCGAGCTGGTCCGGCAGGGACCGGATGAGCGGCTCGAGCCGGGCGCGGCGGACCGCGTCCCACACCTCGTCGTCGGTGGCCTCGGGCCGGGCCAGCCGCAGGTTCGAGCGGATGGTCTCGTGGAACAGGTGGCCGTCCTGCGTCACCATGCCCATCGTGTGCCGCATCGAGCTGAACGTGACGTCGCGGACGTCGGTCCCGCCGAGGCGGACGGCACCGCTGTCCACGTCGTACAGGCGCGAGAGGAGCTGCGCGACCGTCGACTTGCCCGCCCCGGACGTGCCGACGAGGGCGACGGTCTGCCCCGGCTCGATCCGGAACGAGACCCCGTGCAGGACCTCGTCCCCGCCGCGGGTGTCCAGCGTGGAGACCTCCTCGAGCGAGGCCAGGGACACCTTGTCCGCGGACGGGTAGGCGAAGCGGACGTCGTCGAACTCGACCGCGACCGGACCGTCGGGGATCGAGACGGCGTCGGGCTTCTCCTGGATGAGCGGCTTCAGGTCGAGGACCTCGAAGACGCGCTCGAAGCTGACCACGGCGCTCATGATCTCCACCCGGGCGTTCGCCAGGCTGGTCAGCGGCGCGTACAGGCGGGTGAGCAGGAGGGCCAGGGTCACCACGTCGCCGGTGTTCAGCTGCCCGCCGAGTGCGAGGGAACCACCGACCCCGTAGACGAGGGCGAGGGCGAGGGCGGAGACCAGGGTGAGCGCGGTGACGAAGACGAACTGCAGCAGCGCACTCCGGACCCCGATGTCGCGGACGCGGGCGGCGCGGACGCGGAACTCCTCGGCTTCCTCGTCGGGACGGCCGAACAGCTTGACGAGGGTGGCGCCGGGCGCCGAGAACCGCTCGGTCATCTGCGTGCTCATCGCGGAGTTGTGGTCGGCGGCCTCGCGGCGCAGTGCAGCGAGGCGGCTGCCCATCCGGCGTGCGGGGATGAGGAAGACCGGCAGCATGACCACCGCGAGCACCGTCACGAGCCAGGACGTGCTGAGCATCACGGCCAGGGTGAGGACCAGCGCCACGACGTTCGTGACGACGCCGGACAGCGTGCCGCTGAAGGCCTGCTGCGCCCCGATCACGTCGTTGTTCAGCCGGCTCACGAGCGCGCCCGTCCGGGTGCGGGTGAAGAAGGCGATCGGCATCTTCTGCACGTGGTTGAACACGGCGGTGCGGAGGTCCAGGATCACGCCCTCGCCGATCCGCGCCGAGTACCAGCGGGTCACCAGCGACGCGGCGGCGTCGGCGACGGCCACCAGGGCGATGACGACGGCGAGCCAGACGATGGTGCCGACCGCGCCCCGGGCCGCGATGACGTCGACGACCTGGCCGGCGAGCACCGGTGTCGCGACCGCGAGGAACGCCCCCACGACGGAGAGGACGATGAAGACCACCAACTTCGCCCGGTACGGCACGGCGAACGTCATGATCCGCCGTACGGATTCGCGGGAGATGCCGTGCTTGCCGTCCCGGGCGGTCGAGATCTTGTAGAGCGAGCTCCAGGCCACGCCTTCCATGCTCATGACAGTTCCCTCCGTGGCCGGCCGGCCCTGCTGCGGTGGCGGTTGCCCGGACTCGGGGTCGTCAGTGGCGGCGGCGACCAGGGAGTCAGGATACGGCTCGACCGGCGCTGAGCGGGTGGGTGGCGTGCGCGACGCGGCTGGCGAGATGCTGCAGTGTGATCTGCCGGTCGGACGTCCCGATCGGTGACGCGGGACCCCGCGTGTGCCGGCTGCTCAGCAGAACCCGTCGAGCGCCGCCGTCAGCGCCGCGCTCCCACCCGGTCCGCCGTGCCCCTCGTCCTCGACGATGGTGAGCGTGCTCTGCGGGAGTCCCCGGTGCACACGCCAGGCCGTGACGGCCGGCCCGCTGATGTCCCGCCGCCCGTGGACGAGCGCCGTCGGGACGTGCGCGATCCGGTCCAGACGCGCCAGCACCGCCTGGTCGCCCGGCAGGAACCCGTCGTTCGCCCAGTAGTGCGTGACGAGGGTGGCGAAGCCCTCGCGCAGCTCCGGACCCAGGTGACCGCGCTCACGGAGCCCGGGGTCGTCGAGGGAGACGTGGACGTTCTCCCACCGGTCCCAGGCGTGCGCGGCGTCCGCACGGGCCTCTCGGTCGGCACCGGCCAGGCGACGTGCGTACGCGTCGACCACGCGCTCACCCGGGAGGCGCTGGCTGGCTCGCTCGAACGCCTCCCACTCCACCGGGAACACGTGTCCCACACCCTCCGTGATCCAGTCGACCTCGTCGCGGCTGGTCGTCGTGACGGCCATCAGGGCCAGCGCGCGGACACGTGACGGGTGCTGCTGCGCGTACGCGAGGGCGAGGGTCGTGCCCCACGAGATCCCGGCGACGACCCAGTCCTCGACGCCCAGGTGCTGCCGGACCGCTTCGATGTCGGCGATCAGCCGCTGGGTGGTGTGGGCGGCGAGCCGGTCGCGGGACTCCGTGACGAGGGGGCGGCTCCGGCCGCTGCCACGCTGGTCGATGCCGATCAGGCGGTACCGGGTCGGGTCGAAGTGCGTTCCGTACCAGCCGCTGCCGAGCGAGCCGCCGGGGCCGCCGTGCAGCCAGAGGGCGGGGACGCCGTCGGGGGAGCCGGACTCCTCCCAGTAGAGGGACGTTCCGTCACCGACGTCGAGCAGGCCGGAGGCACTGGGTTCGGTCCTCGGGTACGGCATGGCTCGACGGTACCGGCCGGGTCAGCCGTGCAGGGCGTCAGCGAGGGTGAGGTGAGTGGGGAGTTCGTCGCCCTCGTCCGTGCCCCGGCGGAATTCGGTGCGACCGTCCTCGCCGACGTACACACCGGCTGCACCGCCCGTGATGAAGTACTGGTCGGCCAGGTCGCCGTCGAGCGCCGACGGCGTGAGGTAGAGCAGGTACGTGCCCCCGTCTTCGAGGAGCATCCCCGGACCCGACGAGCGGGTGGTGCCGTGCTGGCGGACGACGACCGTGGACCCGGCCGGATGGTCGGGGTCGGTCTTGGCGGTCGCCACGATCCGGACCGTGGACAGTGTGGTGGGGTCGGCATCCGCGACGTCGTTCGCGACGCGTTGCTGTCGGACGGTGCCGGTCACGACGAGGGAACTGTGGTCGGCCATGCTGCTGACAGAGTCGTACATCCGCGCTCGGGAGCCGCTGGACCCGGACGAGCAGCCGGTGACCGTCACGAGGCCGGCGGCGAGCAACGCCGCCGCGACGAGGGTGCCGAGCCGGACCCGCGTCACGGCTCGACCCGGGTCGGCCAGAGCAGCCGGAAGCGCTCACACACGACGGGCATGTCCGGTGCCCAGCCCCGCGGGTCCGCGGAGTGCTGGCGCCAGTACCGTTCGTGCGACGCCCGCCAGTACGCCAGGCTCCGGTCGCCCTCACCCTCGGCTCGGGCGTGCTCGGCGTCGACCTGGTCGAACGGGACGGTCCGGATGTCCGTCGTCACGATGACCGCGCTCGGCTGGTCGGCGCCGTCGAGGATGACGCTGTGTTCGCCGACCTCGGGCAGTGGTTCCGCGGTCGCTTCGTAGTCCCAGAGTGATGACGCCGTGCCGTCCTTCACGCCGGCGAGGACCAGCGCGAGCAGGTCGTCGGCGTGCTCGGGCGTCGCGCCGAACGCCCACGCCAGGGGCACTTCCTCGGGCAGGTCCGGGGATTCCTGGCGACGGGCGGCCCAGAAGGCGGCCACGGAAGGCGACGCTGCGTCCATGGCGCGACCCTAGCGGTGCCGCCGGTTCCCGCGCGAGGAGGCCCTCAGAGAGCAGCTGCGAGGAACCGCAATTGCTCCGGAGCCACACGCCGCCAGTACGACCAGTCGTGCGCCCCGAGCGTGAAGCTCGACTGCGGCGCCGGCGTGATGCGGTGCACGAGTTGCTCGTCGCCCGGGCAGAAGGCGTCGGCGGTGCCGCAGGTGATCCGTGTGTGCAGGGCTCCGAGCGCCGCGGTCCGGGCCGTCAGGTCGTGCTGCGCGAAGTCCTCTGCGTCGTCGAACGCACCCGAGGCCGCCCGCTGCGGGGTCGGCCAGAGCGCCACCGAGCTCGCTGCGACGGCCCGCACCCGCTCCGGCCCGAGGGTGCTGCCGACCAGGAGTGCGCCGTACGCCCCCATCGACCAGCCGAACAGCCCGAGCCGCTCGACGTCCAACCCGTGGTCGTGCAGCAGGGGGAGGAACTCGTCGACGAGCATCCGGTGCGGGTCCCGCCCGGAGGCGCGGGGGTGCCAGTAGTCGTTGCCGCCGTCGATCGAGGCGATCGCGACGGCCGGCTCGCCCGCTGCCCGGGCCGCGGCCTGGAACCGGTCGAGGTGCATGCCGTGGTCGAAGCTGCTGCGGTGGTCGCCGCCGTACCCGTGCAGGGACACGACGACGGGCAACGGGTCACCCGCGGCCGATCCGGGCGGGTAGCTGATCGTCCACCCGGTCTCGGCACCACCGCGGGCAGCCGAGGTGAACGAGCCCTCGATGCGGGACCCGGTCCGGCTGGTCGGGACGACGCCGGCAGGTCCGGTCATCCCGAGCCTCCGTTCGACCGCGGCCCGTCCGGGCAGCACGCCCTGCTCGAGCAGGACGGCGCCGGCGGCGGCCGCGAGGACGACCGATCCGCCGCCGATGAGCAGCGTGCGTCGCGACAGTGTCGTCATCGGACCCCTCTTCCGGTGTGGTGCGACGACGTTCCCAGGGAGCACTGGAGAAGACCCCACGACACGCTGCGGGAGCGCTCAGGGCAGGATCAGCACCTCGTCAGCACCTCGTCAGCACCGGGGACGCCGGTGGCACTGAGCCGGTCCTGGGAACCGCGGCCGGTACCGTGGTCCGCATGTCCTCGGGGGAACAGCACGACCACACGTCCGCGCCCACGCAAGCCGGGTCCACGCCAGCGACGGGGTCGGGAGCCGGAGCCACGCTCGGCCTCGGTGCCGCCGTCGGCATCGTCGGGGCGGTCCTCGGCCTGCTGCCGTGGATCGTCACCGGCATGCACCTGCCGTTGCAGAACCTGTGGGAAACGTCGGTCGCTGACGAACGGGACATGCCGATCGCGTTCCTGCCCTTCAACCAGTACTTCCTGACCTTCCTGGCCGCTTTGCTGCTGACCGGGGCCGGCATCGTCGGAGTCACGGCCCGTCGGCTCCACGGGCGTCTGGGACGCCCCGGGGTGTTCGCGGCCTTCGGCGGACTGCTGCTCGTGCAGGTGGTCGCGGTGGTGCAGACCACGGTCGTCACGACGGCCGGCCTCGGCATGGACCGCACCGTCGGGACGGGAGGCGCGATCAGCGCCTCCGAGATCTACGTCGTCGCCCTCGTGGTCGGCTCCGCCCTCACCGTCCTGCTCGGGGCCGGGCTCGTGCTGCTCCTCGCGCTCGCACCGGACGGCGTCGCGGTGGTGGCGCTCGCCGTCGTTGCGGTGGCGCTCGCCGAGTGGCTGCGGGGATTCGTGCTGCCGCCGGCGACCCTCTCGACCGGACTGCAGAGCACGATCGCCGGGTGGGCGTGGTGGGTCGCGCCGGTCGTGGTCGGGCTCGGCATCGCGGTGACCGGTGTCCGTTCCGCCGGCCGGGTGGTCGGGGTGCTCGTTTCGCTCGTCGTGCTGCTCGTCGGGCCGGCACTGCTCACCGCCGTCGACGGTGCGGCGGGGATGCGGGTGTTGGCCCCGTACCCCCTCGAGCTCGTCGCGTTCGGGTCGGGCCTCTTCGGCGATGTGCTCGGACGCGGACTGGTGGCGGTCGTCCTCGCGGCGGTCATCGGCTGGGTGGGGGTCGCCCTGCTGCGACGGCGTCCTACCGGCCGGCGGTCCACCGGTCTGCGCGCTTCCGACCCGCCGTCTTCCGACCCGCCGTCTTCGGGTACGCGCTGAGGCTCGTCGTGTGCACCGCCGTCGGGTCGGCGAGCAACCGCAGGTCGTAGGCCGCGCAGTCCCCGAACGTCCCGATGCCCGGCGTCCCCTCGGTTCGTTCGAGCACGCCCTTCGAGGGGCCGTCCGACCCGATGCCGGCGCGGTGCACCATCCACTCGAGGTCCGTCGCCTCATTGGCCAGGTACCGCATCACCGCCTCGTTGTCCCGGTGCTGGCCGTCGTAGCTGCGGGCGATCGTGTTCCGGATCGCCCAGAGCGCGGGCGTCAACCGACCGTGCGGCGGCGCACTGAGCGCACCCGCCTGGTACAGGAACCGGCGGACCCCGGTCCGGCGCATCGCGGGCACCAGGCGTCGGACGAACGCCGTGTTCACCATCGCCGTCCGCTGCGCCTGCACGTCACCGAGCAGCGAGACCACCGAGTCGACACCGTCGAGCAGTCCGTCGAGGTCCAGGTCGTCGGTCACCGACCCCTGCCGCACGTCGAGTCCTGCACGCGGTGGACCGGCCTTGGCGGGCGTCCGGGCGAGGACGCGGACGCGGTGTCCGGCCGCGAGGGCGAGGTCGGTGAGGTGGCGGCCGGTCTGTCCGGTCCCGCCGAACACCAGGATCGCGCGCTGCGACACCATCAGGCGTCCATCCCGACGACGATCTTGGTCGCCGAGACGCCGTCCCGGAGGGTCTGCAGAGCGGTGGGGAGGGCCTCCAGTCCGTGGCCGACGACCGTCGGCTCGGGTGCCGGACGGAACCGTCCGTCGGCGAGAGCCGCAGGCAGGAAGTCGCGGAACACCGCCGGCCCGACCGGCGAGACGACGGGGGTGCCACCCCAGATCGCCGTGACGTGCATGCCGCGGATCCGCTCGATGCGCGAGCGCACCGCGGTCGCCGGGTCGGGGTAGGCGGACGCGATCCGCTTCGTGCCGGGAACGGGGCGGGCGATGCGCAGGGCGTGCCCGAGCGAGCCCTTCCCGATCGCGACGGTGCCGGCCAGTCGCCGTCCGCCGAGGGCTGCGACGACCTGGCGGTCGACGTCGGCGTCGCGGTAGTCGACGACGGTCTCGGCACCCAGGGAGCGGACCAGGTCGTGGTTCGCCCGTCCGGCCGTCGCGACCACGGTGTAGCCGCTCGCCCGGGCGAGTTGGACGGCGTTCATCCCGACGCTGGTCGACGCGCCCCAGACCAGGACGACCTCGGCGGTACGGGACGCCCCGACCGTGGGGAGCGGCAGGCCGAGCTGGTCCGTCTCGTACAGGCCGGCGGCTGCCGTCGCGAGTGCCAGCGGCAGGACCGCGGCACGTTCGAAGGCCACGTCGGCCGGGAGGCGCGTGGTGACACGCTCGAGGACCGTCACGTACCGCTGGAACCCGCCTTCGGACGCGCGGTTCCGCGCTCGCTCCTGCCCGGCGGCGAACGCGGTCACCCGGTCGCCGGGCTGGAGGTCCGTGACGTCCAGGCCGACCGCGACGACCTCGCCGGCGATGTCGCTGCCCAGGACGGTCGGGAACCGGACCCACGGTGAGACGAGTCGGCGGAGCGGCCCGGTGATGGCGTCGACGGGGTTCACCGCGATCGCACGGACCCGGACGACGACCTCACCGGCACCGGGGGTGGGCATCGGGGTCGGGCGCACCTCGAAGGGTCCGCGCGGGCCGAGGAGCCAGAGGGCTTCGTTCGTCGGGGTGTCGGTGGGATCGGGGGTGGACATGCGAGCTCCTCGCTCTCGGGCGTCAGCGATGATGACACGTGATGTCATCGTATCCCTTCATGGCACGACGTGTCATCGGGTACGATCGACCGATGCGATGGGCTCCGGATGCACGAGGTCGACTCGAGCGCGCGGCCTTCGAGCTCTTCGCCGAGCAGGGCTTCGCGGCGACGACCGTGCCGCAGATCACCGCACGCGCCGGCCTGACCACCCGGACGTTCTTCCGACACTTCGCCGACAAGCGCGAGGTCGTCTTCGCCGGCGACGAGATCCCCACGAACGCCGCACGACTCATCGCCGACGCCCCCACCGACCTCGAGCCCATGCAGGTCATCCGCAGCGTGCTGCACCAGATCGCCGCCGCACGGTTCGACGGCAACCACGAGCAGACCGCCGCCTGGCGCCGGATCGTCGAGGGGAACGACGAACTGCGCGACCGGGACGCCCGCAAGCGGTCCGACCTGGTCCGCGCTGCCCGGGGCGCCTTCGTCGAACGGGGGGAGACCCCGCTGCAGGCCACAGTCCTGGCCGAGGTCGGCGTGCTCGTGTTCCAGGTCGCGCTCGAGACCTGGGCCGAGGACGACGCTGCTGCTGCCCGACCGATGTCCGCCGTGATCGACGAGGTCCTCGCCGCACTGCCCCTCGCCGGCCGGCCCTGATCGCCCGGCCCTGATCGCCCGGCGCTGACTGCCGGGCGCTGACTGCCCGGGTGGCAGGATCGGGCTCATGCGCGCCGTCACCTTCGACTCCTTCTCCGCGACGCCCGTCGTCTCCGACGTCCCGGAACCCGCGTGCCCACCGCACGCGGCCGTCGTCCGCGTCGTCGCCACCGGCGTCTGCCGCAGCGACTGGCACGCCTGGCACGGCCACGACGACACCGTCGCGCTGCCGCACGTCCCCGGGCACGAGTTCGTCGGCGTCGTCGAGCGGGTCGGCGACCAGGTCCGGCAGTGGCAGCCCGGCACACGTGTGACCGCACCGTTCGTCAACGCGTGCGGCACCTGCCCCACGTGCGTCGCCGGCCGTCAGAGCATCTGCCCGAACCAGACCCAGCCCGGCTTCGACCGCCCCGGCTCGTTTGCGGAACAGGTCGTCGTGCACCACGCCGACACGAACCTGGTCGCCGTTCCGGACGCCATCGACGACCCCACGGCCGCGGGACTCGGCTGCCGGTTCGCCACCGCCTACCGAGCCGTGGTGAGTCGCGGCCGCACGGCACCCGGGGAACACGTGGTCGTGTTCGGCTGCGGGGGAGTCGGACTCTCGGCGATCGTCGTGGCGGTCTCGCGCGGTGCCCGGGTCGTCGCGGTCGACGTCTCCGCCGAGGCGCTCGCCCTCGCTCGTTCCCTCGGTGCCACCACCACGCTCGACGCGCGGACCGACGACGTCGACGAACAGATCCGGGCCGCGACGGACGGCGGTGCGCACGTCGTCGTCGAGGCCCTCGGCCGTGCGTCCCTCGTCCGCCAGGGCATCGCCGCGCTCCGCCCCGGCGGTCGGCACGTGCAGGTCGGTCTGCTCGCGGGCGAGGACGCCACCCCGCACGTCGACCTGGGCCGGGTCATCGCGCTCGAGCTCGAACTGCTCGGCAGTCACGGCATGTCCGCCCACGAGTACCCGGCGATGCTCGCCGAGATCGCCGACGGGCGGCTCGACCCGTCAGCGCTGGTCGGCCGGACCATCTCCCTCGACGAGGCGCCGGCGGCGCTCGCCGCGATGGACCGGCCGGCGACGTCGGCGGGTACGACGGTGGTCGTGCTGTGATCGCGGCCGACCGCGGGACCGCCGGCGCAGTCCGGGTCAGCCGCGGCGGACCGCGTCGCCGTCAGGTTCTCGGAACTGCGCTGGCCGCCGCCGTGGTCGTGCTGCTCACCGGATGTGCCGACGGCTCGCCCTCCTCCGGGGGGAGCGAGCACGGCGTGAGCCACCGAGGCCCCGAACCCACTGCCCGTTCCTACGAGGACGGCGTCGAGACCTGGGACCTGACAGTGCCGCCCTCGGTCGAGGCGTTCGGGATCGACACGGACGTGCCGGAGGGGGCGCGGACCCGGGTCGGTGCGTACGGCTCGGAGGCAGCCGGGGGACGTCCGGTCCGGTTCCTGCTCCTCGGCGGCAAGCAGGTCCGGGTACAGGCGACCCAGGTGGTCTTCGACGCCCTCGACAACGCGCAGGAGATGCAGGACGCGTCGGGCGAGGTGATCCTGCCGAAGGGGCGGCTGTTCCACCTCCGCGTCAACACGGTGCCGGTGGCGGGCGCGAAGGCCGGGGTGGACGGGTACCGCGACGTGCTCCGACAGCTCGATCTGCCGGACACCTCCGTCGGCGAGCTCGAGGAGGAGATCGCATCGGCCGACTCGGTCGACCCGGTGGATGCGTCGCAGCGGGTCGGCGTCGAAGCCGGCGTGCCGAAGACGGGCGGGCTGGACTTCGGCCCCAGCACGTCGTTCCGGCCGAACGACGATCCGCTGCTGTTCACGCTCCGGTTGAACGCAGCGTGGGACCCCGAGTCGAACTGAACAGGTCTTGTACATGTAGTCTGCTGTTCATGCCCGTCTCACCGAAGCGACGCCTCGTCGCCGACGCTCTCCGCGACGCGATCGCAACGGGCCGGTACGCGCCGGGCCAACGCCTACCGGGCGAACACGACCTGGCCGAACGCTTCGCCGTCAGCCGCGGGACCGTGCGGGCAGCGCTCGCCGACCTGGCCGACCAGGAGTACATCGCCATCCACGGCGGCATCGGCTCGATCGTCACCTTCGACGGCGCCGCGCTCGACCCCCGCAGCGGCTGGGCCCGTTCGCTCGCTGCCACCGGCACCGAGATCGCCGTCCGCGTCCTGCGCATCGAGCGCGTCAGCCGGCCCGGGCAGGCCGCCGAGCTCGGTCTCGACGACCCCGACTTCATCGCGGTCGACCGCGTCCGCCACGTGGTCGGTGGACCGGACGTCTCGCTCGAGCGCAGCCTGGTCCCGCCGTTCGGGAGGCTCGCCCGCGCCGTCGACGACGGTCTCGTCGACGACTCGCTCACCGCCACCATCGCGAGCGCCGGGCTGGTGCCCGCGCTCGCCGAGCAGTGGGTCGACGTGCAGGCGCTCACCGCGGAGGAGGCGGCTTCCCTCCACAGGGCGGTCGGGGAGCCGTTCCTCCACAGCCGACGGGTCTCCCGCGCGGCCGACGGCAGGTTCGTGGAGGCTGTCGACAGCCTGCTCGACCCGAGCCGGTTCCGCCTGCACATGAAGTTCGGGAGCGCGTCATGACGACCACCACCACCGCCGAGTACGAGCACGCGCTCGCGGCCTTCCGTGGGCTGGCGATCGGGGACGCACTCGGCATGCCCACGCAGTCGATGTCCCTCGACCAGATCCGTGCCGACCACGGGGTGATCGACGGGTTCGTGGACGCCGGTCCCCACCAGCGGATCGCACACGGCATGCCCGCGGCGAGCATCACCGACGACACCGAGCAGGCCGTCCTCGTGGCGCAGCTGCTCGTGCAGGGCGGCGGACGACTCGACCCGGTCGACTTCGCCGAGGCCCTCATCGCCTGGGAACGGACGATGGCGGCGAAGGGCTCGCTCGACCTCCTCGGACCGAGCACCAAGACGGCCGTGCAGCGGATCCTCGACGGGGTCCCCGCTTCCGAAGCCGGCTCGACCGGCACCACGAACGGGGCGGCCATGCGGATCACCCCGGTCGGCATCGCCACACCGCTCTCCGGCCGTGTGGAAACCGGCACGGACGGTGTCACGGCTCTCGTCGACGCTGTCCAGGACGCCTCGCGGGTCACCCACGACACCGGACTCGGCATCGCCGGTGCCAGCGCGATCGCCGCGGCGGTCTCCGCCGGCATCGACGGTGCCACACGGTACGAGGCACTCGACGTGGCGATCGCCGCGGCCCGGATCGGTGCGACGCGGGGACACTGGGTCGCCGGTGCCTCGATCGCCGAGCGCACCGAGTGGGCCCGCGGGCACCTCGCCACCGTGCCGGCAGACCAGCGGATCGACGTCGTCTCCGGGCTCATCGGCACGAGTGTGTCGTCCCAGGAGTCCGTCGTCGCAGCGCTCGCCCTCGTCGCCCTCGACCTCGACCCCTGGCAGACCGTCTGCACGGCGGCGAGCATCGGCGGCGACACGGACACCATCGCCGCCATGGCCGGAGCCGTCCTCGGCGCCGTGCACGGAGCAGCGTCGTGGTCCGACGACGCCGTGCACCGTGTCGAGACCGTCAACGACCTGCACCTCGACGAGCTCACCGAGCAGCTCCTCGCCCTCCGCGCCGCCGCCGCCCGGTAGCGCCCTCCAGACCGCCGGGCGGTGGTGTTCCCCCCTTCACCGCCGCCCGGCCCCACCCCTCGCACCCTTCCGACGACGTAAGAGGACCTGATGACCACGACCCCCACGGACTCCGGCACCAAGTCCGGCACGCTGACCACGATCGAGCAGCGCGGCATCGAGCCCGTCCCGGTCGCCGAACGCACCGGCACACCCGGTGCGCTGTTCTGGGTCTGGTTCGCCGCGAACATCTCGATCCTCGGGCTGCCCCTCGGCGCCACCCTCGTCGCGTTCCAGGGCCTGACCGTCTGGCAGGCGCTGCTCGTCGCCGTCATCGGAGCCGCCGGGTCGTTCGCGGTCGTCGGGGTCATCTCGATCGCCGGCCGTCGGGGCGGGGCACCCGGCCTGACCCTGAGCCGCGCCGTCTTCGGCGTCCGCGGCAACATCGGACCGACCGCGGTCTCGCTCCTCAGCCGCCTGGGATGGGAGACCGTGAACACCAGCACGGCCGCGTTCGTCCTGCTCTCGTTGTTCACGATCCTGTTCGGGACCGACGGCGGCTCGAAGGCCCACCCGGTCGTCACCGTCGTCGCGATCCTGCTGTTCGTCGCCGCGACGGTGCTCATCTCCGGCCTCGGCCACGCGTTCATCGTCGCCGTGCAGAAGTGGGCGACGTGGGTCTTCGGCGCCCTCAACGTCTTCGTCGCGGTGTTCCTGGTCGCACGCATCGACTGGGACGTCGTCGGTGCGCAGCCCGCCGGACCCATCGCCGCCATGGTGATCGGCGTCGGCACCATCGCCGCCGGCACGGGCATCGGCTGGGCGACCGCCGGCGCCGACATCGCCCGCTACACGCGTACCAGCGTCCGCGCCGGCAAGCTCGTCGCGGCCAGCGCCGCGGGTGCCGGCATCCCCCTCGTCGTCCTGGTCGGGCTCGGCTCCCTGGTGTCCGCCGGTGACCCGACACTCGCCCAGGCCGGTGACCCGGTCGCCGCGATCCGCGACATGCTGCCCAGCTGGATGGCCGTGCCCTACCTCATCGCCGCGTTCGGTGGGCTGCTGCTGTCGAACCACCTGTCGGTGTACTCGGCGAGCCTCACCACGCTGACCCTCGGCGTGAAGGTCCCGCGGGTGTGGGCCGTCGCGGTCGACGTCGTCATCACCACGCTCGGTGCCATGTACTTCATGCTGGTCGCCGACGGCTTCTACGCCCCCTTCATCACGTTCATCTCGGTGCTCGCCGTCCCGATCACCGCCTGGCTCGGTGTCTTCATCGCCGACATGGTCCGCCGCACCTGGTACGACCCGGCCGCGCTGCTCGACCTGCGCCGCGGTGGCCGCTACTGGTACGCGGGCGGCATCGCCTGGCGTGCCGTGACCGCCTGGGTCGTCGCGATCGTCGTCGGCTTCCTGTTCACCAACGTCCAGGTGGGTGACGCCGATCCGGTCTTCGTCGGCGCGTTCTCGGACACGTGGATCGGTGCGAACGGGCTCGGCTGGGTCGTCACCTTCATCGTCGCCGCGGCGGTCTACCTGCTCACCGGCGGCCCGCGCGGGACCCTGCACGAGCAGCCCGACCAGTCCGCGCCGCTCCCGCACACCGAGCACACCGTCCGATGAGCCGCCTCGTCTCGGTCGGCAACGTCATCGTCGACATCGTCATGCGCATCGGCGAACTGCCCGAGCCCGGTGGCGACGTGATCGCCGACGGCTCCGAGATCACGGCCGGCGGTGGCCTCAACACCATGGTCGCCGCCCGCCGCGACGGCATGGACGTCGTCTTCGCCGGGCAGTACGGCACCGGACCCTTCGGTGACGTCGTCCGCCGCGCCCTGACCGACTCCGGTGTCACCGTCGTGCAGCCCGGTCTCCCCGACGTCGACAGCGGCTACTGCGTGGCCCTCGTCGACGCCACCACCGAGCGCACCTTCGTCACGAGCGTCGGCGCGGAAGGGCAGCTCACGCGCGCCGACCTCGACCGTGTCGCACTCCGCGCCGACGACGTCGTCTTCGTCTCCGGCTACGGCCTGGCGCACGCGGTCAACGGCGCGGCCATCGCGGGCTGGCTCGGCACGGTGCCCTCGTCCGTCCGTGTCGTGTTCGACCCGTCACCCCTCGTCGACACCCTGCCGGCCGCCGTCCTGGCCGCCGTGTCCGCACGCTCCGACGTGGTCAGCGCCAACAGCCGGGAGGCCCGTCTGCTGTCCCCGACGTCGGCCACCCTCGCCGAGGCGACCACGGCCATCGCCGCGGCCGCGCGGGGCACCGCCCTCGTCCGGGACGGCGCCGACGGCTGCTGGGTCGTCGAGTCCGGCGGCGAACCGGTCCTGGTCCCCGGGTTCCCCGTCGTCGCGGTCGACACCAACGGGGCGGGAGACGCACACGACGGCGTGCTGGCGGCGGCGCTGGGACGTGGGGCGGGCCTCCAGGACGCCGTCCGACGGGCCAACGCGGCGGCGGCACTCGCGGTGACCCGCACCGGACCGGCGACCGCGCCGACGGCGGAGGAGACGGACGCGCTGCTCGCTGCGGGGTGAACGGTGCGCGGTGGTGCGAGCGACTGGTTGCACTTCCGGACTCCCGGCGGGCGGCATAGTGTGCACGCAGGGAGGACACCATGGACGAGCGGACCGAGCGCAGCCGGTACACCCAGCTGCCCCCGACCGTGGACCCGGCCGCCTTCGTGGTCGAGGTCCCGGCGTTCGAGGACGACCGACCGGCTCCTCCGCCGATACCGCCCGCTGCGGCGCCGGAACTCGTCGCGGCCACGGAGTTCGCCCGCGGCGCCGGCGGGCCCCGGACGATCCGACGCACGCAGATCCCGGCCGCGTTGCTGATCGCCGGCGTGCCGATCGGGATCGTCGTCGTCATCGCGACCGTCCAGGTGCTGTTCACGCGCTGATCGCGGACCACCCGTCCGGACCGCTCGCTGCGCTCTGCGGACCAGGCAAGCCGCCGGTGTTTCCTGCCCGTCAAGTGTTGGTTACGACCCCGTTTCCGATGCTCGACAGACGCTGAGTCCCCTCGAAGCTTCCTCATGAGAAACCCTTCACACGAGGAGCCCCTTGCCCAGAACCCGTTCCCGGAGTCGGCTCGCTGCACTGGCGATCACCGCCACGCTGACTCCCGCCCTCGCCCTGACCGCAGTCCCTGCGTTCGCGGCACCGACCCCTGATCCCGTCGTCGCATCCGGCAGCGACTGGGACGTCACCACCACCCCCGGCGGGTACCTGGTGTCCCTCGACCTCGACGAGCCCCTGCCGATGGTCGACGACGCCCCCACGCTCGTCGTCGACGGTGAGCCGGTGGGTCTCGCGACCGAGTCCGCCGACGGCCGCACCCTCCAGGTCCTCACGGCCGACCGGTCCGTCGCCGACGCGACCGACGTCAGCAAGGCCTGGTCGAGCGGTGACGAGGACAAGGCCGCGGAGACGACGACGGCCCCGGTCACGCCGCCCGTCCCCGAGAACCGGACACTCAAGCGGCAGATGAAGTCGCTCGCGACGGCCGCTGCCGTCGAGGACCCGTCGACCGCGGGCGCCTACGCCGTGACGGAGGCGGAGTACGACTTCGGCGACCAGGCGATCCCGCTCGCGGCGATCGGCGGCATCCGGGGTGAGCTCACCGGGAAGATGTACCTGACGAGCGCCGCCGGTGCGCGCCCGACCGTCGTGCTGCTGCACGGCCGCCACACCTCGTGCGCCGGCACCGGTGCGAACCCGCTGCGTTGGCCCTGTGGCCCGACGCAGTCGAACGTCCGCTCGTACCTCGGGTACGAGGGCACGGCCCGGGCGCTCGCGACCCGCGGCTACAACGTCGTCTCCATCGCGGCGAACGCCGTGAACTCGAACGACAACCAACTCGCGCTCGACTACGGCGCCGAGGCCCGCGGCCAGCTCATCCTCGACACGCTGGGGATGCTCGGCAAGGCAGATGCCGGAACAGCCGTCTCCTACGACGACGTCACGACGGCCACCGACGCCACCCCGAGCACCACGACCACCCGCACCCTCGACGACGCCCTCGTCCGCGCGACCACCCGCGCCGACCAGCCGGCCGCCGCTTCCGGTCTCACCGCAGCGTCCCTGAAGGGCCGGTTCGACCTGAGCCACGTCGGCATCATGGGCCACTCCCGCGGCGGTGAGGGCGTGGTCTCGGCCGCCACCCTCAACCAGGCGCTCCCGAAGCCGTACGGGATCGAGGCGGTCCTGCCGCTCGCGCCCGTCGACTTCGGCCGCATGACGCTGCCCGACGTCCCGACCGCGGTCTTCCTGCCCTACTGCGACGGCGACGTGTCGAACCAGCAGGGGCAGCACTTCATCGACGACTCCCGCCACGCCTTCGGCGACCAGGTCCTCCGGTCCGCCGTGTGGGTGATGGGCGCGAACCACAACTTCTTCAACACCGTGTGGACCCCGGGCCTGTACCCGGCGGCCACGGGCGACGACTGGCGGACGAGCGACACCACGTCCACCTGCTCGACGACCAACCCGACCCGCCTCACCGCGGCGCAGCAGTACCAGGTCGGCGTCAGCTACATGACCGGCTTCTTCCGCCTGACCATGGGCGGCGAGACGCAGTTCCAGTCGATGTTCGACGGATCGGTCAAGCCCGCGACCACCGCGACGCCGTTCGCGGACGTCCGGACCATGGCGACGCAGCCCACCGGGAAGACCCGGCTCGTCACCGACTTCACGACGTCCAGCTCGCTCGTCCGCACGGTCGGTGGCGCGACGGCCGCGGTCTGCACCAACCTGACCGGTCGCACGCTGCCGCAGTCGAACCCGTTCTGCGCCACGACGAAGGCCTCCGCACAGGTCCCGCACTGGACGCCGGGCTCGTTCGCGCCGAACGTCCCGACGTTCCCCACCACCCGCTTCCTCTGGACGGGTGCCTCGACGACGGACCCCGCGGTGCCGAGCACCGGTGAACTCCGTGTGTCCGTCCCCGCCTCCGCGCGCAACGTCACCGGCAGCACACAGATGACGCTGAAGACCGCACCCGACGAGGCCGTGCCCACCGGCACCGACTTCCGGGTCACGGTCCTGGACGGCTCCGGAGGCAGCTGGTCGACCGCCGCATCGGCGATCAACCCGCTCGCCGTCAACCGGATGCCGGGCGGCACGAACACCACGCTCAACAAGATCGTGCTGCAGCAGCTCACGATCCCCACGGCTTCGATGACGGGCGTCGACCTGACGGACGTCCGCGAGGTCCGCTTCACCGCGGGCGTCGGCGCGGACGGCACCGGGACCGGTGGCGTGTACCTGTCCGACCTCGCCTTCGACACCCCGAGCGTCGGCACCGCCGTCGCGGCGACCCGCACCACCGTGAACGTCGCCCCGACCACGGTCGAGGAGGGTGACGGCCCGGGCACCGCCGACGTCGCCGTCTACCTGTCCCGCGCCTCCGACCGGCCGGTCACCGGCTACGTCAGCGTGCTCGGCTCCGCCACCGGGTCGGTCGGTGTCGGCATGGAGCGCGTGACCTTCGCGCCCGGCGAGACCTGCCAGGCCGTCACCGTCCCGACCGCGGGCAACACCGCGGTCTCCGCGACGCCGAGCTCGGCGTTCAAGGTGAGCGTCACGAACACCCGGAACGCGGTCATGGGCGCCACGGCGTTCACGAACCTGACGGTCCGCGAGGACGACGGTGTCACGGCACCGGCGACCGAGCTGCCGCCCGTCGGTGCGCAGGGCGACGTCTGCGCCGAACGCGCCGCGGCGGTCACCCCGGTGACCCTCGGTACGTCCGCCGACACCGTCGCACCCGGCGGGTCGGTCGAGCTCACCGGTACCGGCTTCCGCGCCGGCGAGACCGTGACCTTCCGCTCCGGCACGACGGTCACCGACACGGTGGTCGCCGACAGCGCCGGCACGGCCAGCTCGACCCTGCGGATCGCGGAGGACGCCGACCTCGGTGCACTCGCCGTGTCCGCCGAGGGCGCCGGTTCCGGCCGGGAGGCCCAGGCCACCCTCGCGGTCCTCGCACCCACCGAGACGGTCCTGTCCGTCACCCCGGCCGAGCCGGTCGCAGGCGACGAGGTCGTCCTGACCGCCACGGTCACCGGCCGCGACACCGACGGCACCGTCACGTTCCGCGACGGCGAGCCCTCCGCTCGTGCCCGTGCCGCCGCGGCGACACTCGGAACGGCGGAGGTGACGGACGGGGTCGCGACGCTGACCCTGACCGACGGGTTGAGCGCCGGTGACCACACGCTGGTGGCGGCGTTCGGCGCGACCGCCACGGCGGACGCGTCCGCGTCCGACCCGGTGGTCGTCACCGTGGCGGCAGCACCGGTGGTGCCGACCCCGACGCCGACGCCGACCCCGACGCCGACCCCGGCTCCCTCACCGGGAGCCGGAACGCCGGGAGCGGGAACACCAGGTGGTGGGACGCCGAGCACGCCTGCACCGGGCGGCACCGCAGGGACGCCGACCGGCACCGTCGGCGACCCGGGCTCCGGCTCCGGGCCCGCGGGCGGTGCGGTCACCGAGCGGCCGGGCTCCCTCGCCTGGACCGGGGCCGAGATCGGGTCGGCGGCCCTCGCGGCGCTCCTGCTGCTGACGGCCGGAGTCGGGATCACCGTGGCACGTCGTCGTCGACGGACCGAGTGACACGCGCGCGCTGACAGAGCAGGGCCGTACCCGTCCGGGTGCGGCCCTGCTCTGTGTCCACCGAGAAGGCGCGACCTCGCCGAGATCGTCATCAGCGCGACCGTCCCGGTGGTGTTCGCGCACCGGGCGGTCCCGTCTTCCCAGAGCGGTCCGGATGCGCGATGCTCGCCGTGGTCGTCACGTCAGAGCGCCCAGTCGCCGCCGACTGCCTCGGTCGTCTCCTCGACGACGTCGACGACGGTGCTCCTCGCTCGATCGGGAGGCACGACACGTCCGGCCGGGTCGTTCCCACAAGCGGTGAGTGCGAGTGACGCACCTACGAGGACCAGAGCGACGGTGGTGGTCCTCCTGCTCGGCGATCGAGGCCGGGTCACTCTTCGCGACGCAGTTCCTTGACGTCGCCGTCCGAGCACTTCGAAATGCCGGTCATGGTGTAGCCCCGTGGGTACGCGTCGAAGCCCACCGTGGTGACGGGACCGCCCCTTCCGTTCACGCCGGTCAAGGGGTCCGCGCTCCCGCTCTGGAAGCGCTCGGTCGTGATCCCCTTGCTCCTCCAAAGCCTCTCCACGGTGCGGATGTCCGCAGCCGGCGCAGGATCATCGGCGCCTTCCCGCTCGAGGATGTACACGAAGTGTGCGCCCTCTCCGCCGCCGGGCTGCTCGCAGACCTCAGCAGCGGGACCTCGGTACAGCGTCCACACACCGCCCACCGCACGGGTCGACTCCTCCACGAGGTCGACGATCGTCTCCTTCGCATCCGACGGATCGGTGGTGTTGCCGCTGCAGCCGCTCACGGTCAGTGCCGTCGTCACGAGGAGCGCAAGGCCGGCACACGTTCGTGTGTGCATCACTCTGGCTGCCGGAGGTCCTTCACGTTCCCAGAGGAGCACTTCGAGACGCCGGTGACGCTGTAGCGCTGCGGGTAGGCGTTGAAGCCCACCGAGGTCACGGGACCACCGACGCCACGGACGCCGGTGAGCGGGTCGGCTCCGCCGCTGGCGAAACGCTCGGTCGTGATCCCCTTGCTCTTCCAGAGCGCTTCGATGGTGGCGATGTCGGTCTCAGGAGCCGAACCGTCCGCCCCGGCCCGCTCGAGGATGTAGACGAAGCGAGCGCCTTCCTCGCCGTTGGACTGCTCGCACACCTCGGCATCGGGACCGCGGTACAGCGTCCAGTCGCCACCGACGGCGTCGGTCGACTCCTTGACGATGTCGACGATCGACTTCTCCGCGTCGGAAGGATCCACGGTGCTGCCTCCAGGGTCTGTTCGACAGCCGGTCAAGCTCAGAGCCGCTGTCAGGATGAGTGCGACGCCTGCGATCGAGTGAGCGAGGCGTCGGGTCGGATGGTTCACGGTCACAATGTCCACTGTGGGTTCTCCAAGAGGGACTGCTGGAACGCGGTCGGCCCCTTGGGCGGGTCGTCCGTCATACGCTCAGCGTGGCCGGTCGTGGCGAAGCCCAGGTTCATCAGCGACTCGGTGTTGAGGTCGAGGTACCCGTGGTCGTCGGGGGCGTGCGTGCCGTGGTCTTCGACGGCGTTGAGCGGACCGTTCTCCGTCTCGCCATCGGTACCGAAGGTGGTGGCGCCGAAGTCGGGATCGGTCGGGTCCTGACCATGCTCAGCGCTGAGGCGCCCCGTCCAGGCCCACTGATCGCCCTTCTCCAGCTCGATCAACCACACGTCCTGCGCTTGACCGCTGTAGACGTGATCGGCGTTGAGGTCGCTGGCCTCGTCGACCTCGTTCGGCAGGCCGGCCGAACCGACCGTCGAGAACGTGTCGACATGGACACCGCTCTGCGTGAGCGCGTACGCCGACGCGGTCGAGCCGTAGGAGTGCGCGACGACGTTCGTCGTCGGGGCGTCGCCGGCGCGGACGGCGTCGAGGCCGCGGATGGATGCGGCGAGGTTGTCGCCGCCGGCCTTGGCGTACTCACTCCCGAGCACGCCGAAGTCCCATTCTCCGGAGATGACGGGCTTCGGGGGTGAGTCGTAGCCCATCCAGCTGATGACGGCGCGGTTCGCGGGCCCGGTGTCCGCTTGTTGGTCGTAGAGGTGCTGCGCCGAGTCCGTCCACTCGCTCATCCCGGTCGTGTCCGAACCCATCCCGGGCACCGCCCAGGTGACGTTGTCAGCGGTGTCGAGATCGCCGATCGACACTGCGGCCAACGGCGGGTGGTCCTCCGTCAGGGAGATGAGGAAGCGTTCTCCGCCCTTGCCGCCCTTGCCGCCCTTCGCGTCGGTCAGTGACGTCCGGATGTCCTCGAGTGCGTCGAGGTCCGTCGCGGCCTTCCCCCACGCCGTCCCGTTGTCGTATGCGATGGTGTTCCGGAGGGCTGCCACTTCCTCTTCCGCCGCAGCGATGCGGGCTTTGAGCACGACTCGGTTGGCCGTGTCCCGCGCCCAGTAGTCGACGCCCTCCAGGTTCCCCAGCCGATTGAGCACCGGGATGGGCAGGGCCTTGAGGTCGTCCTCGTCGGCCTTCGAGTAGCCGAGCTTCGCCCAGAGCGCTGCGACCTCCGCCGGGGACAGGTCGGGATCGAGCATCTGCTCGAACGCCGCCGGGAGTTCGGTGGCAGCGGAGATGTCGAGCGTCGCGTTCGAGAGCGATCCGTGACCGCCCGCGCGTTCGAAGGCATCGGCGATGCGTTCCGCCCACGCGGCGTCCTCGCCGTTCTCCTCGAGCAACCGGTCGAAGCCGGTCAGGAAGGTGGCCGATTCGATCCGCGCCCATCCGCACGATCCCGTGAAGCCGTGCCACGCACTCCGCAGCGTGGTCAGCTTCTCGTCAGCGCCCCGGTCCAGCCCGCGGTAGGCACTCCCGAAGGACCGCAGGTGGTCGGGGTCGGCCGAGCTCTTCCCTCCGGACGTCCCGTCCCCGGTGCGCGTGCGCCCTCGTGCCGAGAAGGACGCCGAGATGCTCGGCGGCGCGATCGGTGTCTCCGACGGCTTGAAGTCGAAGCCCGTCCCTCCGGACACCCCGAAGACGCCGAGGGGCGATCCGGCCGCCGAGCGGTCCCGCTCGTCCTGCCGGACCTGCCACGCGGCCAGGTCGGCCTGGCGCTCGCGTTCCCGCTTCGCCGCTGCGGTCACCTCGTTCACCTGGTCGCCCAGGTCGTCGAGCACGGACGCGAGTTTCGGCCGGTCCTCGGCTTCGATCCGGGCTGACTCCTCGAACCGGGTCGCGTAGGCGCCGGAGAAGTCGTCCGTGCCCTGCTCGACGGCAGACCGACGGCCAGCGCCCTGCCCGCGGAGCTTCTCGGCAGCTGCCGTCGACGCCTTCACGAGTGCGTCCGCTGCCGCCTCGTCGTACTGGATGTCCCCCATGGTGTCCTTCCCCCTGCGGCCCTCGCGAGCCCACATCCAGGACTGTACCCATCTCGATGACCGGCGTCACGGGTCGCGGTGCACTCCTCCGGTGCAGCCGGCTGTCCGGCCGAGGACGCCGAGTCCCAGGGTGATGGAGATCAGTGTGGGGGTGCCGCCGGAGACGGCCACACCGCCTGTACCGGCGGTGCGGATGTGGAGCCGGCAGACGCGGAGAAGTCGATCGTCAGCATCGTCGACGAGACGACGAGGAGCGTCGGCGGCCACTGGACGGTGTACAGCGAACCGACCGCTGAATCGTGCGCCGAAGCAGCCGACGACGGCCTGACCTACACGTACATCCTCATGCAGGACGCGCCGCCGACTGATCCGGCGAAGGCTGTCGCCGCGGTCGAGCAGCTGTGGAAGGACAAGGGCATCACGAGTCAGCAGTACCGACGGGAGCCGCGGACCCGATCCTCGGTGTCCGCGGCCGTGGCGGCCCTGTGACGTCGATGGACTTCCTCGCACACGGCCGCCGCTTCAGCGTCGTCGGTGTCTCGGAGTGCGCCGAGGGCACCGCGGTCGAAGAGCGGAAACGACGGAGCACGTCGTCTCCGACGCCGTGACCCAACCGGACGCAGCGAGCCGGGGTGCGTCACCCGGGTGACCCGGTTCCGGACGGGAGGCGCGGACCGGCGCCGGCCCGCGCCTCCCGTCCGGCGGTCCCGCCGCCACCGCGCCCACGCGACCCGAACACGGGACTGGCGCCGCCACTGGTCGCGCGCTTGACTCGTTCCAGGGCACCCCGCCCTGCCACGACCAGGGAGGCCGACCGTGCGCACACTCGTCTACACCAGCACGCAGACCCGACCGATCTCGGACTCCGAACTCGCGCAGATCCTGGCAGTGGGACGCGAGAAGAACACCCGGCTCGGCATCACCGGCATGCTCGCGCACCGCGACGCCAACTGCATCGGCATCATCGAGGGCGAGGACGACGTCGTCCACGAGCGCCTCGAGCAGATCCGCCTCGACCCGCGCCACACCAACGTCCGGGTGCTCTGCGACGACCCGGTGCAGCAGCGCTCGTTCCCGGACTGGTCGATGGCGTTCCAGCCCCTCGACCCGCTGATGCGCGAGGTCCCGGGCTTCAGCGACCTGTTCGACACGCAGCGGCCGACGGACGCGGAGTTCGGCGCGTCCCGGGCCCGCGCGCTGCTGGAGTGGTTCCGCAAGCACCCGCTCGCTCCGCTGACGAGCCAGGACTCGGCGGACGCCGAAGCCCCGCGCACGCGGGTCCTGAACGGCGCGATCGCGGTGCTGCACGACGCCGGCACGGTCGCCTTCTCCACCGAGGCGGTCGCCGAGCGGTGCGGCATGCGCGTCGCCGAGATCGAAGGGCTCTTCCCGAACCGGCACGCCCTGCTCGCCGCGACCGTCGAGCGCTGGAGCCTGGCGGTCTCGGCGCCGCTCCTGCCGATGATCACCGAGCGCGGCACGGTCGCGTACATGCACGCGCTGCTCGCCGCGCACGTCGAGGAGCCGGGCCTGATGCGTCTGCTCGCCTCGATCCTCGGCGCTGCCACGGACCCGACCGTCGACGGTGCCGACTACTACCGGTCGGCGTACCTGCAGTTCCGGCAGACGATCCGGACGGCGCTCGCCGCGGACGTCCGCGACGGCCGCGAGCCCGCCACGATGGACCCGGAGCGGGGTGCGCAGCAGCTCCTGGCGCTCTACGACGGGCTCCGGCTGCAGGCACTGCTGACGCCGGACACGGACCCGGTCGACGCGTTCGACCGTGCGGCCGCCCGGATGCGCCGCGGATGGTCCGAGCAGTACGAGCAGCCGACGTACTGGGACATCCCGGTCGCCCCCACCCGCTGAGCGCCGGCCAGCAGGCCGACGGAACGGTCTAGCCGTGGAGTGGGGGCGGTGGAGCGCTCCCGGTTCCGCCATGATGGCTCCAGGGCGCGGACCGGGTATCTGCGCTCTGCTCTCTCACCCAGGGTGGTGAGCCGGCCGTCTGGTCGCCTTCGGGTGGTGATCAGGCGGCCGAACGCGTTCGTCCGGGGACCGGCACTTGTCCGCCGTTCGTCCGACTGCGGAGCATGTCGGATCGGGTCTAGCGTCGCGACCGTGCGGCAACGGGGCCGCACCGGTCATGAATCGAGCATCATGCAACGACGGATGAGAAGTCTCGTCGCCCTCGCCGTGAGTGCCGGCGTCGTGGGGGCGCTGGTCCCGGCGATCTCGGCCCAGGCGGTCACGACGAGCGACACCCCGGACTTCGGCAGCAGTGTCAAGGTCTACAGCCCTTCGACGCCGACCTCGACGATCCAGGCGGACGTCGACGCCGCGTTCAACTCGCAGCTGCGCAGCACCACCGCACAGTTCGGATCGCAGCGGTACGCCTTCATGTTCAAGCCCGGCAACTACGGCCGGGTGTGGGCGAACCTGGGGTTCTACACCTCGGTCGCGGGCCTCGGGAAGAACCCCGACGACGTCACGATCAACGGCGCGGTCAACGTCGATTCGGGGTGGAACGCCGGCGACGAGTCGAACGCCACGCAGAACTTCTGGCGTTCGGTCGAGAACCTGGCGATCGTGCCCGAGGGCGGCACCGACCGCTGGGCGGTGTCGCAGGCGGCACCGATGCGCCGGGTGCACATCAAGGGCAACCTCACGATGGGCCCCTCGAACCAGGACGGCGGCCAGGGCTACTCGTCCGGCGGGTACATGGCGGACAGCAAGGTCGACGGCACCGTCACCTCGGGCTCGCAGCAGCAGTGGTACACCCGCAACTCCACGCTCGGCTCGTGGCAGGGCGGCAACTGGAACATGACGTTCTCGGGCGTGCAGGGTGCGCCGGCGAACGACTTCTCGAAGAGCTACACGACGCTCGCCACCACGCCGACGACCCGCGAGAAGCCGTACCTGTACATCGACTCGTCGAACAAGTACCACGTCTTCGTGCCGTCGCTCAAGCAGAACTCGAGCGGTGTCACCTGGCCGAACACCGGCGGCACCGACATCCCGATGCGGAACTTCTACGTCGCGCACCCGGGCGACTCGGCGGCGACCATCAACAGTGCGCTGGCGCAGGGGCTCAACCTGTTCTTCACGCCCGGCACCTACCAGCTCGACTCCGCGCTGAACGTCACGCGGGCCGACACGGTCGTCACCGGCATCGGCTTCCCGACGCTCGTCCCGACGCGGGGCAACGCCGTGCTGACCTCGTCCGACGTCGCCGGCGTGAACGTCTCGAACCTCGTCGTCGACGCCGGATCGCAGAACAGCGCGCAGCTGCTCCGCCTCGGCACCAGCGGATCGCACGTCGACCACGCAGCCGACCCGCAGAGCATCCAGGACGTGTTCTTCCGCGTCGGCTCGAGCATCCAGGGCAGGGCGACGACGACGCTGCAGGTGAACGCCGACGACACCCTCGTCGACCACATCTGGGCCTGGCGCGCCGACCACGGCGGGGCCGCCACGGGCTGGACGGTCAACACCGGCGCGACCGGTGTCGAGGTGAACGGCAACGACGTCCTGGCCACCGGCCTCTTCGTCGAGCACTACCAGAAGTACGAAGTGCAGTGGAACGGCAACAACGGCCGGACGATCTTCTTCCAGAACGAGATGCCGTACGACGTGCCGGACAACGCCTCGTGGCAGAGCCCGACCGGAGCCGGGTACGCGGCCTACAAGGTGGCGTCGACCGTCACCAAGCACGAGATCTGGGGCGGTGGCGTCTACTGCTTCTTCAACACGAACAAGTCGGTGCACGCCGACCGCGCCTTCGAGGTCCCGCAGACGGCCGGCGTGAAGGCGCACGGCCTGGTCACGGTGTCCCTCGGTGACGTCGGCACCATCTCGAGCGTCATCAACGGCGTCGGCGGTGCCGTCCCCACCCCGGCGGGCAACACCGCGCCGAACCGGGTGGCCAGCTACAACTGACCGCGGTCGTGACGCGACCACCTGACGGACGGGAGGCCCGGTGCCAGCTGGCACCGGGCCTCCCGTCCGTCTCGTGGTGCGTCGGTCAGGACTGCTTCGACGACCGCGGCAGGAACGTCCCGTCCCGCAGCGACTGTTCGATCTGCTCGAGCGAGCGCCCCTTCGTCTCCGGTACCCGCAGGAACACGAGCACCCACCCGAGCACGTTGAGGGCTGCGTAGACGAGCATCGTGCCGCCGAGCCCGATCCACCCGGTCAGCGTCAGCGCGGTCGAGGTCACGAGCAGGTCGGCGCCCCACAGCACCATCGCGTGCAGGCTCGTCGCCGCGGCACGCACCCGCAGCGGGTACATCTCGGAGCCGATCAGCCATCCGACGACCTGGATGCCGCCGGCCTGGAAGAACATGAACAGCAGGATCAGCACGATCGTCAGCACGGGGGAGGGCTTGCCGCCCTGCACGAAGAACAGCACGCCGAAGGCACCGATGCTCAGTGCGGCTCCCGGCAGCATGACGAGCGTCAGCCGTCGGCGGCCGACCCGGTCGACGATCCGCGACCCGACGAAGGTCATCAGCAGGTAGACGACGCCGACGCCGACGTTGGCCCAGAGCGAGTACACGTGCGGGAAGCCCGCGTCCGTCAGGATCGTCGGCGTGTAGTAGATCATCATCTCGAGGCCGGTCAGCTGCGTGAACGCGGCCACGATCAGGCCCGCCACGAGCGCGGGACGGACCCAGGGCTTCCGGAGCTGCGCCCACTGCCCCGAGCGCGAGTCCGGTTCGGCGTCGTCGAGTCGGCGGATCTCGTCGAGTTCGTCCTCGGCTGCCCGGTGCGTCGGCCGCAACCACCGCAGCACCTGGCGCGCCGGCCCGACGCGGTCCTGGGACACGAACCACCGCGGGCTCTCCGGCAACCGCAGCATCCCGAGCAGCAGCACGATCGCGGGGGCCGCGGCGACGCCGATCATGAACCGCCACGACACGACACCGTTGAGCGTCACCCCGACGAGCGCCGCGGCCAGGATCCCGACGCCGATCGCGCAGTTGAACACCGTCACCAGGCTCCCGCGCCGCGGACCCGGCGCGATCTCGGCGATGTACGTCGGGATCGTCTGCGTCGACCCGCCCACCGCCAGGCCGAGGAACAGCCGGCTGAGCACCAGGAACACCGGGCTCGGCGACACCGCGGCGAACAGGACGCCGAGGATGAAGACCGCGGCGATGAGCAGGATCGTGCGGCGTCGGCCGATCCGTGCCGAGACCGGACCGGTCAGGAAGGCACCCAGGATCGCGCCGACGAGGATGGACGCGGTGATGAACTCCTTGACGGCGGAGCCGATCGAGAACTCCTTGCCGATCTCGATGAGGGTGCCCGAGATCACGCCGGTGTCGTACCCGTAGAGCAGCCCGCCGAGTGCGGCGATGAACGCGACGCGGGTGACGTGGTGCCGCGTGGTGCGGGCCTGCTCCGCACCGCCGTCGTCGTCCGGGATCGCCGGAGGGACACCGGCGACCTGGTCCTCGGTGCTCGTCGTGTTCGTCATCTGCGCCCTCCACCTCGCCGCCTCCGGCACGCGCCGGACCGGCGGTCACGCTAGACGGGACGCGGCGAGCGGACGAGGAGCTTGTACGGATCGCGCCGTGCCGGGCACGTCCGGGTGCAGCGCAGTGGCGGGTGGACGGACGGGAGGCTCTCCACCAGTTGATGGAGCGCCTCCCGTCCGTCGTCGTGCGCGGTCCCTCAGGGCTGCAGCGCCTCGAGGTCCTCGAGTAGGGACGGGTGCGTCGGCTCCCACCCGAGCGCCTGCCGGGTGTGCACGCTGGACGACGGCTGGTCCATGGCGAAGATCGGCCCGAACGGCCCGAACGTGTCGTCCGGCACGGACTCGACCGGCAGGCCGAGGCGACGGCCGACCACGGTCGCGATGTCGATGACCCGGTCGCCCTCGTCGGCGACGGCGTGCCAGGCGGTGCCGCCGGGTGCGGACTCGAGCGCGAGCCGGAAGAGCGCAGCGGCGTCGCGGGCGTGCACGGCGGGCCAGCGCTGCTGGCCGTCACCCGGGTACCCGGCGACCCCGGTCCTCCGCGCGGCCTGCGTGAGCAGCCCGGCGAACCCGCCCTGCCCGTCCTCGTGGACCGTGCGGGGCATCCGGACGGCGGAGGTGGCGATCCTCGACGGGGAGTCGCTGCTCAACGACGCGACGGCGCTCGTCCTGCTGCGCACCGCGACCGCCGCGGCCGCGGCAGCGTTCTCGTTCTGGGGAGCTGTCGGCGACTTCGCCTTCGCGGTGGTGCTGGCCGTGCTCATCGGCGCAGCCGTGGGGCTGCTCAACCTCGCGGTCCGGGCACGGATCACGAGCGCGCCGGTCAACACCGCGATCTCGTTCGCCGTGCCGTTCGTGGCGTCGATCCCCGCCGAGCACTTCGGCGCCTCGGGCCTCGTCGCTGCGGTCGTCGCCGGACTGGTGACCGGCATCCGCGCGCCGAGGGTGCTGCCGCCCGACCACCGGCTGTCCGACGCCCAGAACTGGAGCACGATCGAGTTCGTCCTCGAGGGCGCGGTGTTCCTCGTGATGGGCCTGCAGCTCGCCTCGATCGTGGGAGCCGTCGAGCGTGAACACACCGGGGTGTGGTCGGCGCTCCTCATCGCGCTCGGAGCCCTCGTCGTGACCCTGGCGGTCCGGGCGGCCTACGTCGTCCCCTTGCTCCGCTCGTTGCGCGCGAGTGCTCGGCGCAGTGCCGGCATGCAGGACCGGGTGGAGACCATGCGGTCCCGACTGGACGACCCGGAGACCGCCAGGGCCGCGATCCAGGAGCACCGGCGCGGGCGGCGCATCCCGACCGCCCGTGACGTCGAGCGGCTGGGGAGCCGGGTGCGACAGGCGCTCGGCGACATCGCCTACTTCCGGAAGGCCCCCCTCGGGTGGCGCGACGGCACCGCGGTCGTCTGGGCGGGCATGCGAGGCGCCGTGACCGTCGCTGCCGCGCAGACCCTGCCGGAGGGCACCCCGCAGCGGGCCCTCCTGGTCTTCGTCGCGTTCGCGGTCGCGGTGCTGTCCCTGGTGCTGCAGGGCGCGACGATCGGTCCGCTCCTGCGACGGATCAGCCCGCGACGGACCGACACCGCGGAGGAGGACTCCGGCGAGCGGCAGCGTCTCCTCGAACTCCTGCGGGCGGCGTCCGAGGCGGTGCCGACCTCCGGCGAATCCGCCGTCGCACGGGAGGAGCTCGCGGCCGCCGACCCGTCAGCGGTCCGGGCCTGGCTCGGCCGCGAGAAGGCACGCCGCCTGGCCGTCCTGCGGGCACAGCGGACGGCGCTGCTCGACGCACGAGATGACGGGACGTTCGACGCCGAGGTGCTGGCGTCCGTGCTCCGGAACCTGGACGCCGAACAGATCGCACTCGAACTGCGCGGCGGTCCGGGCACCTGACGGCTCAGTCGCGGACGACGACGCCCTGCCGCAGCATGTCCCGCGCCACCCGAGAGCGCGGGATCACCCACAGCGCACTCCACAGCGCGAGGCCGGCCCACAGCCCGAGCAGCAGCAGTGTGATCACGGTGCCGTGCTGGTCGCGCATCGACCACGTCATCGCACTCCAGAACACGGCGAGCACGATCTTGCCCCAGCCGGCGGTCTGCTGGTCGGCCTGGGCCTGCAGCCGCGGGACCCAGATCTCGGCGGGCACCCCGCTCGGGACGTGCCGCTCGGTCACCCAGCGCTCGACCATCACGACGTTCTCGTAGCCGCCGTCGACCCGCCACGACCGGAGCTGCAACCAGCCGGCGACCGCGGCACCGACCAGGGCTGCGGGCAGTCCGACGGACACGAGCACCTGCGGCGTCGCGGTCCGGAACGACGACAGGACGAGCATGGTGAACACGAGCGCGAAGCCCGCACCCGCCGCCGCACTGCCGAGCAGCCGGAGCCGCCCGGCTTCGTCGACCTCACCGATGCCGTGCACGCTCCGACCGTACCCGCGTGGACGGACGTGCCGCCGGTCGCCGGGGCAACGCACAGGAGGCCCGTCACCGGTCTCGTGGACCGGTGACGGGCCTCCCGTCTGTGTCGTGCTCGCGCGTCTGTGTCGTGGTCGCGCCCGGAGCGGTCAGTCTCCGGCGTTGATGAGTCCGAGCCAGCGGCCGAAGCCAGTCGGTTCGTCGTCCTGCAGTCGGAACTGCGGGTGCTGGGCCACGTCGGTGCGCTGGCCTGGGGTGCGGTCGTCGTCGATCACGGCGGACTCCTTTCGTCGAGGTGATGATCTGTACACGCAGAGCCCTGCGCGCATTCCCGCTCCGATGCGGTTCACGGGGTACGTCCAGCGGGGAGGCCGGTGTCCCGGCGAGACGCCGCGATCGGGCCGGGACGCCGCCGATCCCTGCGGCGTCTCGGCGGTCCCGGGGCGTTCCACACAGACGGGGGCGTCTCGCCGTGGCACGACCGGCCGGGCGATCGGGGGACAAGCCCGCGGAGGCGCTGGACCCGCCACCCCGCCGTGCTGGTAGTCCTGGGGGATCGGCTGCGCCCCGTGGCCGAGGACGAGGTGGGACCCCATGGCCGACGCGAGGACCTACGACGACTCCGGGTACTGGTACCCCGACCGCTCGACGAAGACCGGCGTGGAACTCCTCAACGCGATGCGCCGCTACCGGTCCGCCGAGGTCGCCATGCGGCAGCGCACCCGCGACACCATGCAGCTCGGCCCGACCGACATGGCCGCCGTCCGCCACCTGCTCCAGGCCCGGCAGCGCGGCACCGTGGTGAAGCCGACCGGCCTGGCGGCGCACCTCGGGATCACGACCGCGTCGACCACGGCCCTGGTGAAGCGACTCATCGCCGCCGGCCACGTCGAACGCCGCGCCGACCCGAGCGACGGTCGCGGGTTCGTGCTCGTCGCCACCGACAACGGCGACGACACCGTCCGGTCGCACCTGACCGGGGTCCATGCCCGGATGATCGCAGCGGCGGACCGGCTGTCAGCCACGACCCTCACGGAGATGAGCGCGTTCTTCGAGGAGATGACCGCCGCGATGGACGCCGCAGCGACCGGCGACCTCGTGCCCGACGACGCCCGCAGCGCCGGGGCCGTGGCGCTGCCCGCACACCACTGACCCCGGCGCCGAGTGGCGCTGCTCGGTCCACCCCGCGAAAGCGACACTTGTGCGCCTGCGGTCCGCGCTGATTTGTCGCTTTCGTGGACAACTGCGGCACCGCCCGCGCCGGCCCCGCCCGGCACCCGGTCCGCCGCGCCCGGCGCGCGCAGCGCGGCGCGTCAGAGCCGGAAGGGGTTCGTCCGCGTGACCGCGAGCAGGTACCACGCCGTCGCACCCGTGTGCAGGCTGGCGTAGTACAGGTCGCCGAACCCGGTGTCCAGCCCGTCCGACGACGCCGACACGATCCCCTTCCCGTCGCCGTTCGGCTGCGTCCGCTGCGCGAGCTGCACGCTGTCCAGGACAGCCGAGGCCCGGGCCCGGTCGCCACGTGCGCCCCGGGCTTCCAGGGCGAGCGCCAGCTGACCGGAACCCTCGAACCAGACCTTGCTGGTGTCGGTGTCCGAGAAGGACGGGCCCGTGTACGGACCGTCGTGTGCGATGAGGGTGTCGAGTACCCACGTCACCGACGCCGAGTACCGCCGGTCGAGCGTCGCGAGGTACGCCCAGACCTGCACGTCCTCGGGGATCGGCACGCGGTTGATCGTCACACCGTCCGGGTCGGTGCCGGTCCACAGGTGCCCGTCCGTCCGGTCCTGCATGGCCCGGACGAACGACTCCGCCAGGGCCGCCCGTCGCTTCCACGCCCGGTCGCCGGTGAGCTGCGCGAGCTGGGTGAAGAACGCGGTCACGTCGATGTTGTGCTCGGTCGACTTGTACGTGATCGGCTGGTCGTCGGCGTTCCGGCCACCGGTGTACCCGGCCGGCTGACGGACGTCGTCGCGGGCGTGTTCCTCGATCCACGTGCCGAGGCGCAGGGCGCCGTCCAGGAACCGCCGCTTCCGCGTCACCGCGTACAACCGGCAGAAGGCCATCCCGACCCACGACTGGTTGCCCGTGTACGCCGCGGGGGAACCGATGTCGATCGGCCGCGGTGGTGTCGCCACCGGGAACGTGTCCGGCTGGTACGACGCCCGAGTCCGGCCGTCCCCGATCGGGTCCGCCGTCTGCAGGGACAGCAGCGCGTCGCCGAGGACCGTCGCCCGCTGCACGTCGTCGCGACGACCGCGACCGAGCCACGCCAGGACCATCAGGGCGTCATCGTACGCGAACGAGGACACGAACTCCGTCGGCAGGGACGCGAAGTACCCGCCGGAGTAGCTCCGCGGCAGCCGGAGGGCGGACCCGCTGCCGTACTCGTCCATCCGCAGGTCCAGGTGGTCGTACGCCAGGTCGCGCGAGCGGGCGCGGGACAGCGTGGGCGTGCCGGGCCGGTGGCCGGTGCTCGCGACGGCTGCCGGGCCTCCCGGGCTGGCCGAGGCGATGCCGGGTGCACCCAGCGCCACGGCGGCTGCGGCGACGGCAGCGGCACCGCCGAGGACGACGCCACGACGGCTGAGCGTGCCGGACGCGCGGAGGTCGGCGGGGACGGGCGGTTCGACGGGACGTGTCGGGTCGGTCATTGCGTGCTCACTCCCAGCTGCGGCTGACGCGGCGGACGGTGGATCCGTACAGGATGGTGCGCCGGACCGACCGTGTGGTCGGCGCCGACAGGGGCCGTGGGGGCCGATGCGACGTGACGGGAGGCCCGGCTCGGCCGGGTCCCGCCCCTCGCGTCAGGCGGCCGTCACGGCTGACTCGGGAGCCAGGAAAGCGGCGCCGAGTGCGGCGAGCGGCTGGTCGAGGGGCGCGAGGAGCACGCGTGACGACAGGCCGAGCGACGCGACGAAGGGGGAGGAGCGTGCGGCCTCGTCGAAGTCCGCACGCAGGGGCAGGAGGAGGCGCTGGCCGAGGGCGGCGAGCCCACCGCCGATGACGACCGACTCGACGTCGGCGGTGACCACGAGGATCCGGACGGCCGAGGCGACGCCGCCGACGAAGCGGTCCCGTACGGCGGTCGCCACCGGGTCGCCGTCGTCCGCACTGTCGAACACGCTCGTGGCGGTGTTGCCCGGGTGCCCGGGCCAGGCGGTGGCGAGTGCCGAACCGGACGCGACGGTCTCCAGGCAGCCGCGCTGCCCGCACACGCACACGGGGCCGTCGGCGAGCACCGGGATGTGGCCGACCTCGCCGGCGTTCCCGCGGGCTCCGCGCCAGAGCCGGCGGTCCACGACGATGCCGGCGGCCAACCCCGTGCCGATGTTGAGGTAGGCGTGCGGGCCGTCGAGGTGCATCGCCTGCGCCGCGCCGAGTGCCGCGACGTTGACGTCGTTCTCCACCTGTACGGGCAGCCCGACGTGGTCGGCGACGAGCGGGCCGAGCGCGACCTCGGACAGCCCGAGGTTCACCGCGTGGCGAACCCAGCCGGTCTCGTGGTCGATGAGCCCGGGGATCCCGATGCCGACCGCGGTCGGTGTCGTGCCGGTCCGTGCCCGCAGCCAGTCGATCACCTGCAGCGTGTTCGCGACCACCGTCTCGGCACCGAAGCCGGTCGGCACGCGGACCCGGTCGACGGTCTCCCCGGTCGGAGCGACCGCGACGGCGTCGATCTTCGTCCCGCCGATGTCCAGGCCGATCCTCATCGGGGACCGGTCGTCGGGGTGTCCGGCCTCGGCGTCGAGGACGCGGCGTCTGGGCTGCGCATGCGGGTTAGTAAACACGCCTTACGCATCCGTGGCAAGCAGTGACTTCCGCCTGTTTCCGCCAGATCACGCGCTTGTTACGGCTGCAGATCGGGTCTTGACAGCCGATTAGGAACGGTCCTTTACTAAGGCAACCGCTCGGAGGGAGGAGATCTGATGCCGAACGAGACGGACGCACAGACCGCCTTCGGCGCGCAACTCCGACGCCCGCGCAGCAAGGCGCTCCCACAGCACAGCCGGGCCCACAACCGCTCGCTGATCCTGCAGACGCTCTTCACCGACGGGGCCATGAGCCGCGCCGACCTGTCCCGGCAGTCGGGCCTCACCCGCCCGACGGTCAGCGGACTCGTGGCGGAGCTCGAGGCCGACGCGCTCGTCACCGAGCTCGGCCCGCGGGAGGACCTGCGGGTCGGCAAACCCGCGACCCTCATCAACCTCAACGTCGACGCCTTCCACATCGTCGTCGTCGACCTGTCGCTCCCCGACCACTTCGTCGGCGCGGTCACGAACCTCCGTGGCGACGTCGTGGACAGCGCGAAGATCGAGGTGGACGGCGCCACCGGGGAACAGGCGGTCGTCCGGATCATCCGGCTGGTGGAACGCCTCACCACGATGACCACCCGCCGGTTGCTCGGCATCGCGGTCGGCTGCCCCGGGGTCATCGACGCCGCGGGCACCGTGCTGCACTCCGTGGCCCTCGGCGCCGACCTGCCGCTGCAGGAACAGCTCACCGAGCACTTCCGGCTGCCCGTGCACGTGCTCAACGACGCCAACACCGCGGCCCTCGGCGTGCACGCGTTCGAGGTCGAGCCCGGCAACGACCTGCTCGTCGTCGCACTCGAGCACGGTGTCGGCACGGGCATGGTGCTCGGCGGCCGTCTGGTCCTGGGCGAGCGGTTCGCCGCCGGTGAGATCGGACACCTGACGATCGACGAGGACGGCGAAGCCTGCCTGTGCGGTCGTCGCGGTTGCCTCGAAGTCCTCATCGGCGCCGAACACCTGACCCGCCGGATCGCTGCATCGCCCGACGACCGCGACGAGGTCCTGCGCTCCGCCGGCAGCACCCTCGGCGGTGTCCTCGCGCCCATCATCAGCGCGGTGAACATCACCGAGATCGTCGTCACCGGCCCCGCCGACCTCGTCCAGGGCCCCTTCATCCAGGCCGTCCGCGTGACGGCCACGGCACGGACCCTCGCGAGCGTCGGCAACGACCTCTCCGTGACCGCCACCTCCACCAACAGCGACCTGATCCTCCGGGGCGGAGCAGCCTTCCTGCTCGCCGCGGAGCTCGGCGTGAGCTGACCCGACACCGACACAGCAGAACGACCACCAAGGAGAAGCAATGCGTACGAAGAAGTTCGCGGCAGCAACTGCCGTGGCCCTGACCATCGCCATGGGCCTGACGGCCTGCTCCAGCGCCGGCAACGCCGGTGGCGGAGGCGGCGGTGGGACCAAGGACGTCGCCGACGTCAAGGGCGACGGCAAGACGCTGACCGTGTGGGCCATGACCGGCGACTACTCGGACAAGACGATCGCCGCGATCAACAAGGAGTTCGAGGCGAAGACCGGCGCGAAGGTCAAGGTCCAGATCCAGCAGTGGGACGGCATCACGACGAAGATCTCCACCGCCCTGGCGACGAACACCCCGCCGGACGTCCTGGACCTCGGCAACACCCAGGTCGCGAGCTACGCCGCCAACGGGGCGCTCCTGGACCTGACGCCGTACAAGAAGGACCTCGCGCAGGGGCAGACCTGGCTCGGTGGGCTCTCGGACCCGGCGACCGTCGACGGCTCGCTGTACGGCGTCCCCGGCTTCGCCGGTGCCCGATCGGTCATCTACAACAAGCAGATGTGGGCCGACGCCGGCATCACCACGGCCCCGACCACGTACGAGGAGCTCACCGCTGACCTCGACAAGGTCAAGGCGAAGAACACCGCCGACGACTTCTCCGCGTTCTACATGCCCGGTCAGTACTGGTACGCCGGCATGCAGTTCGTCTGGGACGCGGGCGGCGAGATCGCGACCGAGCAGGACGGCACCTGGAAGGCCGGCTTCAGCGACGCGAAGGCGCAGCAGGGTCTGGCGGACTTCAAGGAGTTCGCGAACGACTACTCCTCGAAGGCCTCCGCGACGCTCAACACCGACAGCCCGGACATGAACCAGGTCTTCGCCGACGAGAAGGCCTCGGCGATCCTCAGCACCAGCGGCACGCTCGGGCTCGTCGAGCAGGCGAACCCCGAGATGACGGCGGACAAGCTCGGCACCTTCCCGTTCCCGGGCAAGTCCGGCAAGACCCAGCCGGTCATGCTCGGTGGCTCCGACTGGGGTGTCGCCGCCAAGTCGAAGAACACCGACCTGGCCCTGCAGTGGGTGAAGATCGCGTCCGGCCCGGAGATGCAGAGCAAGTACGTCTACGGCGACAACGGCTGGATCCCGAACAGCACCGACGGCATCAAGGCCGCCGACTCGACGCTCAGCGACATCAACAAGGGCTTCTTCACGGCAGCGCTGAACTCGAAGGCCACGCCGGCGAACTCCCGGTGGGCCGACCTCGAGGGTGACCAGAGCATCAACAACCTGTTCTCGAGCATCGTCTCCGGCTCGAAGACCCCGGAGGAAGCCGCCGCGACCTTCGACAAGGCAGCCGACTCCACGCTCAACAAGGAGTAGGCCGCACTCCTCGACCGACGCAGGACGGTGCGGGCACCCCGGCACACGCCGCGGCACCCGCACCGTCCGCCCCTCACGGAAAGGCCAGACGTGACCGTCTCCGCCACCCGCCCGAGCCAGGAGCGCATCGACCGTCCGACCCGCTCGCAGGACGACCGGCCCGGTGGGTCACCCCGCCGTCGCGCAACCCGCTCGTTCGCCCCGCTGTGGCTCCTCACGCCGGCGGGCCTGGTGCTCGTCTTCGTGACGATCGCCCCCATCGTCTTCCTGGTCTTCACGTCGTTCACCGACTACGACCAGCGCTCGCTCTACACCGGTGCCTACGACGCGGTCGGCCTGGCGCAGTACGTGCAGATCCTCACCGACCCGGCGTTCTGGGCTTCCCTGGTGCGCACGATCCTGTTCACCGCGGCGATGGTGCTCGGCAGCATCCTCATCGGCGCCGGTGTCTCCCACCTGATGACCCGGCTCGGGGTGGTCCTCCGCTACGCCGTGACGATCGTCCTCATCTGCGCGTGGGGCATGCCGAACGTGGCGTCCTCGCTCGTGTGGAACTGGTTGTTCCAGCCCGGCTACGGCGTCGTCAACTGGGTGCTCACGCAGCTGCACGTCTTCGGCGACATGACGAACACCGACTGGGGCAACAGCGCCGGCCTGGCGTACACGTCGATCTGGATGCTCGTCGTCTGGCAGGCGGTGCCCTTCATCGCACTGACCCTGTACGCGGCCGAGACCCAGATCCCGCTCGAGGTGAAGGAGGCCGTCCGACTCGACGGCGGCTCCGAGTGGACGGTCTACCGCGTCGTCACCATCGAGTACCTGCGTCCGACGCTGCTGCTGGTGACGATGCTCTCGATCATCTGGGACTTCAACGTCTTCAACCAGATCTGGCTCGTGTCCCAGGGCGGACCGGACGGTGCCACCTCGACCCTCGGCGTCTTCACCTACATCACCGCGTTCGTCGGGCACGACATCGGCACCGGGTCCGCGGTCGCCGTGATCGCCGCGCTGATCCTCATGGTCCTCAGCGCCCTCTACATCCGGAACCTCGTCCGATCGGGAGAAGAGCTGTGACCACCGCACTGCCGACGGGCATCCCCGTCGAGGCCGACGTCCCCGCAGCCGTCCCGACCCCGAAAGGCATCGCGGCCACCAAGCGCATCCGTCGTCGACGTCGTCCGGTCAGGTGGATCAGCAGCACCATCGCCGTGGTCTTCTGCGTGGTGTGGATCTTCCCCGTCTACTGGATGGTGAACACCGCCTTCAAGCCGCGGTCGGAAGCGCTGACGAGCACCCCGCTGTTCGCCCCCGCACACCCGACGGTCGAGAACTTCGTCACCGCGTTCACCCGCGCCGACTTCCTCGTCTACCTGAAGAACTCGAGCATCGTCGTGGTCGGGGCGGTCGTCCTGTCGCTGGTGCTCGGGATCCTGGCGTCGGCGGCACTGTCGCGGTTCCGGTTCCGCGGACGCCGGACGATCCTCGTGGTGATCCTGCTGGTCCAGATGCTGCCCGGCACCGCACTGCTCATCCCGCAGTTCCTCATCTTCAACCAGACCGGACTCACCGGCAGCTACGCCGGGCTGATCCTGGCCTACGTCGCCGCGGTGCTGCCGTTCTCGATCTGGGTGATGCGCGGGTTCTTCCTGGCCATCCCGATGGAGATCGAGGAAGGTGCCCGGATCGACGGCGCGAGCACCTGGCAGGTGCTGACGAAGGTGCTGTTCCCGCTCGTGATGCCCGGCATGATCGCGACGAGCGTCTTCGCCTTCATCGCCGCGTGGAACGACTACATCGTCGCGTACACGTTCATGCAGGACCAGGCGCACTACACGCTGCCGGTCTGGCTGGCGTCCTTCACGACGCAGACCGCCGGCACCGACTTCACCGGACAGATGGCTGCCTCCGTGCTGTTCTCGCTGCCGGTCGTGGTGTTCTTCATGATCATCCAGCGCAACCTGGTCTCCGGCATGTCCGCGGGTGCGGTCAAGGGCTGAGCCTCGGGGACAGCCGGCCTGAGTAGCGTCGACGGCGACACGAAGGAGACGAAACACATGTCGAAGAAGAGCCGGACCACCAGCACCCTGACGCGTGCACTGCTGCTCGGGATCCTCAGCGGAGGCCGTTCCGCCACGCCGCTCGCCGTCCTCGGCCTGCACCAGGGCGACAAGAACCTGCGCGGTGACTGGCAGGACTGGAAGACCTTCGACTCGTCGATCGGTCGCGCCGGTCTCGTCGCCGGTGCGGCGGGCGAGATCATCGGTGACAAGTTGCCGAAGACCCCGAACCGGATCGCCTTCCCGGCGCTCCTCGGCCGCATCGGTGCGGGCGCGTTCGCCGGGCTCGCGCTCGGCACCACGACGAAGTCCGGCAAGTCGGACCTGCGCATCGAGGGCGCGATCCTCGGCGCGATCGGGGCCCTCGTCGGCTCCTACGTCGCCTGGGGCGCCCGCAAGGCCGTCGGCACGGTGCTGCCCGACAAGGTGGTCGCCGTCGCCGAGGACGTCGCCGTCATCGCCGGATCACGCGCCGTGGTCAAGGCCGGCTGAGCCGACCACCTGACGGACGGGAGGCCCGACTCACCTGGTGAGCCGGGCCTCCCGTCCGTCCGTGGTCGCGATCACCAGCGCTCGTGGACCGTGGCACGGAACCACCGGTCGTACAGGTCGTGGACGGTCGCGTCGAGGTCCCCGGGCAGGTCGAGGGACCCGGCCGCGGCGTTCGACCGTGCCTGCTCGGCGTTGCGCGCACCCGGGATCGCGGCGGTGACCCCCTCCTGCGCGACGACCCAGGCCAGTGCGGCCTGCGGGACCGAGACGCCCTCGGGCAGAGCCGCGGCGAACTCCTGCGCGGCACGGACGCCGTCCTCGAACGGGACACCGCTGAAGGTCTCGCCCTGGTCGAAGGCCTGACCGTCACGGTTGTACGTGCGGTGGTCCTCCGGGGCGAACGTCGTCTCGGTCGTGTACTTGCCGGTGAGCAGCCCCGAGGCCAGCGGGACCCGTGCCAGGATCGCGACCCCGGCCTCCCGGGCGGCGGGCAGCACGCGGTCGAGCGGCTTCAGCCGGAACGCGTTGAGGATGACCTGGACGCTCGCGACCCCGGGACGGGCGATCGCGGTCAGGGCCTGGTCGGCGGTCTCGACGGAGACGCCGTACGCGGCGATCGAGCCGTCGGACACCAGCGCGTCCAGGGCGTCGTACACGGCGTCGTCCTCGAACACCGCGGTCGGCGGGCAGTGCAGCTGGACGAGGTCGAGCGTGTCCTGGCCGAGGTTCTCGCGCGACCGGTCGACCCACTGCCGGAAGTTCGCGGCGACGTAGTTCGACGGGACCTGGTCGACGCGGCGACCCATCTTCGTGGCGACCGTGACCCCGGCATCGGGGTGCGCGGCGGTCCAGCGGCCGATGAGCTGCTCGCTCCGGCCGTCGCCGTACACGTCGGCGGTGTCGAACAGGGTGATGCCGGCCTCGGCGGAGGCGTCCATCACCGCGAAGGCGTCCTCCGCGGCGACCGGACCCCAGTCGCCGCCGAACTGCCAGGTGCCGAGTCCGATCACGGAGGTCTCACGGCCGGTACGGCCCAGTGTGCGTCGCTGCATGGGATCGACGGTAGCCCCTGACCACCGGGCGGACGTCGGCATCGTCCGCTGCGCGTGGCGAGCGGAGGGCCGCGCGTACGGTGACGTCCATGAGCAGACAGCGCGTCGTCGTCATCGGGGCCACCGGCCACATCGGCACCTTCCTCGTCCCGCGTCTGGTGCGTGCCGGCCACGACGTCGTCACCATCAGCCGCGGCTCCCGCTCGGCCTACGTCGACGCCCCGGAGTGGCAGCAGGTCGAGCAGGTCACCGCCGACCGCGAGCAGGAGGACCGCGACGGCGTCTTCGGCGACCGAATCGTCGCGCTGCGACCCGACGTCGTCATCGACCTCGTCTGCTTCACCCTCGAGTCCGCCACCGCACTCGTCGCGGCGCTCCGCGGAACCGACGCGCACCTGGTGCACTGCGGCTCGATCTGGCGCGCCGGCCCCAGCGCCGTGCTGCCCGTCACCGAGGAGAACGCGACCCCGCCGCAGGGCGAGTACGGCATCCAGAAGGACGCGATCGCCCGGATGCTCCGGGAGGAAACCGCTCGTGGGGGTGTCGTGACGACGTCGCTGCACCCCGGGCACATCAGCGGCCCCGGCTGGGCGCCCATCGGCCCGGTCGGCAACCTCGACCCGTCGGTCTGGCGCACGCTGTCCGCCGGGGAACCCCTGCTCGTGCCCGGCCTCGGCGCCGAGACGATGGCCCACGTGCACGCCGACGACGTCGCCCAGGCCTTCGCGCTCGCCGTCGAACACCGCGATGTGGCGTCAGGCGAGGACTTCTCCGTCGTCGCCCCCACCGCACTCACCGCCCGCGGGTACGCCGCGCTCGCCGCGTCCTGGTTCGGCCAGGAGGCCCGGCTCGAGTCCGTCACGTGGGACCGGTTCCGCGCCGCCACCGCTGCGGAGCACGCCGACGCCAGCTGGGAGCACCTCTCACGCAGCCACGTGTTCAGCATCGACAAGGCCCGGCGGCTGCTCGGGTACGCACACCGGTACACGGCGGAGGAGACCGTGCTCGACGCGGTGCGGTGGCTCGTGGAGCGCGACGAGGTCGAGGTCGCCGGGCCGATCGTCGGGTGACGTCACCTCCGCTCATCTGGAATACGAAGTACTTGGCGTCGGCGCGGTCCACCTGCCAGCCTCGGCCTGCCTCGATCGGGGGCAGGAAGAGGAACACGCATGGTGCACAAGAAACCAGTCCTGATGGTCGGTCTCGCGCTGGCGTCCGCGCTCGTCGTCGGACCAGCATCCCTCGCGTCGGCGACGCCGACCGAGATGCTCGGGCATGGCCCTGAAGCGGGTGGCGTCCTGATGACGAGCGACGGGCCCGGCTCGAGTGGTGAGACCCGCGGCAGCACGGCGCGCAAGGACGACGGTGGTGGGGGCAGTTTCTGGCAATGGGGAGTCGGGAAGGACGATGCATGGTCGAACTTCTTCCGCGAACGCCGGTGTCACGGAGCCACCGCCGTCGGGGTGAAGTCGAAGCGCGTCACCGGAGTCGCGGGCGGCAGGTACGCGCTCGCCACGGCGCCGAAGGCCCGGAGCGGCAACAAGGCGTACTACCACAACTGCTGACCGGACAGCGGGGCGTTCTCCTGCGGACGCCCCGCTCGCCGCTCTGCCCATCGGTGCCGCCGGAAGGAGACCCATGCGGATGCGCTCCGTGCGCCTCGCCTACGTCATCCCACCTCTGCTCGCCGTCGTCCTCGCCTTCCTCGGCGCGACCCGCCTCAGTGAATCCGGCGTGGTCGGTGTCTCCGCCGTCGTGACGGCCGCAGCCGAGCGCGGGACGACGTCGAACAGCCGGATCGCCGCCTCCCTCGAAGACGTCGCTCGACGACACCACGCCACGATCGTCCGGACCGTCGCCGACCGGTCGGCACCGACCACCCGGCGCACCGCTCTGGTGACCGCTGCTCCGGGGACCGACGGGGCCGGTTGGTCGCGTGACGGCTACGCCGACTTCTCCCGGACGGTGCGCACGGCGGTGCGACCGATGGCAGCACTCGACCGCTACGACCCCACCGGCTCGTACGAGGTCATCGGTGACGACGGAGCCGAGCGTGCGACCGCCGCAGCACTCCGGGGTGCTGGTTTCACGGCCAGCTCGGAGACGGTGCCGGTCCTGGATCGCATCGGCGTGACGGGCGGCGTCCAGGGCACGTCCCAGCTCACCGGCACCCTCGTGCTCGGCTGCGTGGCGCTCTGCTTCGTCGGCACGATCGGCGCACCGCGACGGAGCGCGGTGCGCCGACTGCACGGCCGCAGCACAGGCGCGATCGTGTGCGCCGAGCTGTCCGAGGTCCGAGCGACCCTGACCGTCGTGCTGGTCGGCGTACCGGTCGTGGGACTCCTCCTCTGGTTCCACAACGGGCTCGCGTCGTGGGAGACGTTCGCGATGTCGGCCGCGGTGTTCACCACAGCGCTGCTCGTCCCGGTCGTGGCAGCCCACGTCATCGGCACGCTCATCGCCGTTCGCCGGCCCATCGCGGCCACCCTGCGGGGAGCTCGGCTTCCGGGCGCGCTCGTCCTGGTGGCACATGCCGCTCGACTGCCAGCGGTCTTGCTGCTGGTCGCCGCGGTGTTCGACGTGACGGCTGCCGTCGTCGCGGCCAGGTCGGACTCCGGCGACCGCGAGCTGCAGGCAGCCGGGGACGCCGTCCAGCTCTGGGTGACCCCGGACCCGCGGCCCGGATCCGAGACGCAGGGCTACTGGGACCGGATCGGCGACTTCGTCGGCGGCGCCCTGGACCGGCACGATGCCCTGCTCACCGCTGCGGCCGAGGTGGGCACGGGAACCGGTCCGGGTTCGGTGCCGGCACTGTTCGTCGACGCCGAGTACCTGCGTCATCAGGACCTCCGCGCCGAGAACGGTGACCGCATCACCGTGACGGACGACCGCATCACCGTCTGGACCCCGCCGGGGTCGGACCTCGACCGAAGGGCGGTGATCCGCGCGCTGGTGGGCTGGGAACTCCGCGGGGCGCCCGACGAGCAACGACGGCACATCGGCGGCGGGGCCCTCCGATCGGCCGGGGCGTACACGTACGCAGGTGACTCCTCGGCGGCCTCCTGGTCGACCGACGCCGTGGTGGTCGTCGTCCCCGATGCCTCCGGTGTCTTCACGCCGGACCAACTCGGTGCCTGGCTGTCCACCGGCGACGTCGTCTTCACCTCCGAGGCCGTCGCCGACCGCGCGATAGAGGCCGCTGGTCTCGGCGACGAGTTCAGCGCGGTCGTCTCCGTGGGGCAGGCGGTGGCTGAACGCCAACGGCAGGCCGCGACCGCCGTCGGCATCGGGGGCCTCGCGGTGATCAGCGGTCTCACCGTCGCCGTCGTCCTCGCCGTGATCAGTACCGCCGCACATCACCGACGTCACGGCCGTCGGCTCTTCGCCGGCATCGCCGCCGGTCGATCACCGGCTCGCGTGAACGGGGACCTCCTGCTGGTCGAGGGTCTCCTGCTGTCAGCCGGCGGGATCGCCGTCGTGCATCGCTGGTGGCAGACGCGACCTGACGGGTCAGGAGCCGTCTCGGCGCTCGATCCCGCTGCGCGTGCCGCTGGCGTGAGCGGAGTCTCCGCAGTCGCAGCGCTCGTCGTGCTCACGGTGGTCGCCGTCGCCGTGGTCGCCGTCTCGACGCGGGCGGTCGTCCGGTCCCGGGGGAGTGGTTCGTGATGCTCGAGGTCGACCGCGCCGCGAAGCACCGTGGCGGACGGCTGCTCTGGCGGGACCTGTCGTTCGGTGTGGTGTGCGGGGAGGTGCTCGCGCTCACCGGGCCGAGCGGCTCCGGCAAGTCGACCCTCCTCGACTGCATCGGGCTCATCGACTCGCTGGACTCCGGAACGGTCCGCATCGACGGGACCAACGCGGGCAGGAGCCCCGGTCGAGCCAGACGACTCCGGCGCGACCACCTCGGCTACCTCTTCCAGGACTTCGGCCTCGTCCCCGACATGACGGTCGACGCCAACATCCGGATCGGCCGTCCGGGTCGTGCACGGACCGGACTCCGGACGTCCGTAGCCGAGGCGCTGGAGCGGGTGGGACTCGCGGGGCGTGGGAGCGACCGGGCACACGACCTCAGCGGCGGCGAGCAGCAGCGCGTCGCCCTCGCTCGACTCCTCGTGAAGCAGCCCGACGTCATCCTGGCCGACGAACCGACGAGCGCACTCGACGACGACAACGCGCGGATGGTGCTGGAGGCGCTCGCCGACTTCGCATCAGCCGGGGCCGCGGTGATCGTGGCGACCCATGCGCCGGCAGTCGAGGACTGGGCGGCGACCGTCCTGCGGCTCGGGCTGATCGACCCACGGTGACCCGAGCGCGGAGGCGACCAAACGAGGGAGGTGACGTCCGTACCCCTGTCCGCCGCGCCTCCCGTCCGAGGACCACCCGCGGGACGGAATGCACACAGCCGACAGGTGTTGTCTCCGGTTCACCGCCCTCCACCGGAAGGACCCGCATGACCGCGACCCCGCACGCCCTCGTCGTCGGCGCCACCGGCATCGCCGGATCGGCGATCGTCGACCACCTCGTCGCCGACGGCTGGACCGTCACCGCACTGTCCCGCCGCCCGGGAGCCGAACGGCCGGGCGTCACCTGGCGCTCCGCCGACCTGCGTTCCGCGGAGTCGCTGAACTCGACCCTGGCGGACGTCCCGGCCACCCACGTGTTCTTCACGGCGTGGTCACGGCAGGCGACCGAAGTCGAGAACATCGCCGTCAACGGGGGCATGGTCCGCGACCTGCTCGCGGCGCTCGCCGACGCACCCGTGCAGCACGTGGCGCTGATGACCGGCCTGAAGCACTACCTCGGTCCGTTCGAGGCGTACGGGCAGGGCGCGATGCCGGACACCCCGTTCCACGAGGACGAGCCACGCCTGGAGGTCGACAACTTCTACTACGCGCAGGAGGACGAGCTCTTCGCCGCCGCCGCGCGCCAGGGCTTCACCTGGTCGGTGCACCGCTCGCACACCGTGCTCGGGTACGCGGTCGGGAACGCGATGAACATGGGGCTCACCATCGCCGTCGCCGCTGCGATCAGCCGCCACACCGGCCGACCGATGGTCTTCCCCGGCAGCGAGACGCAGTGGAACGGCCTGACCGACGTCACCGACGCCGACCTGCTCGCCGCGCAGATGGTGTGGGCGGCGACGGACCCGGCCGGGTCGGACGAGGCGTTCAACACCGCGAACGGCGACGTCTTCCGCTGGCGCTGGATGTGGCCGCGGATCGCTGCGCACCTGGGCGTCGATGCCGAGGGCTTCGACACCGTGCCCCGCCCCTTCGAGGAGCAGATGGTCGACGCCGCCCCCGTCTGGGCCGAGATCGTCGCCGAGCACGGCCTGGTCGAGCCAGACCTGGAGCGGCTGGCGTCCTGGTGGCACACCGACGCCGACCTCGGGCGGGACATCGAGGTGATGACCGACATGTCGAAGAGCCGACTCGCCGGCTTCACCGAGCACCACCGGACGCTCGACTCGTTCACCCGGCTGTTCGACCGCTACCGCGCGGAGCGGCTCGTCCCCTGACGGAGCGCACCCCGGCCGGGTGCCTCACGTGCCCGTGGTCAGCGGGACCTGCACGATCCGGTCGTCGTCTTCGCGGGGGTCGCCGCGTCCGTCGGTGTTGTTCGTGACGAACCACAGCGTGTCGTCGGGCCCTGCCAGGACCGTCCGGATGCGGCCGTACTCACCGGCGAAGTACTCCTGCGCACTGCTCGGGTCGTCGACCGGGATCCCGCGGAGCATCCGGCCCTGCAGGTTGGCGATGAAGACGGTGTCACCGACGACGGTCAGGCCGCTCGGGCTCGCGTCGTCGGTGGCCCACTGCTGCACGGGGTCGACGAACCCCTGGTCCTCGCCGCCGGTGCCCTCGACCTCGGGCCAGCCGTAGTCGCTGCCGGGTTCGATGACGTTGAGCTCGTCGTGGGCGTCCTGCCCGAACTCGGAGGCGAACATCGTCCCGTCCGCGCTCCACCCCAGGCCCTGCACGTTCCGGTGTCCGAGGCTCCACACGGGGGAGTCCGGGAACGGGTTGTCCGCGGGCACGTCGCCGTCCGGGGTGAGCCGGAGGATCTTGCCGGCGAGGGAGTCCCGGTCCTGGGCGTCCTCGCTCGCCCCCGCGTCGCCGACGCTGGCGTAGAGCATGCCGTCCGGGCCGAACGCGATCCGGCCTCCGTCGTGGAAGGAGTTCGCGGGCAACCCGTCGATGACCGTCGTGGCGTCACCGAGCTCGTACGAACCCGTCGACCCCTGCAGGTCGTAGCGCTCGATGCGGTTGCCGTCCTTCCCGGTCGAGTACACGAACAGCCCGTCGTCCTGCAGTGCGAGTCCGAGCAGCCCGCCCTCGCCACCGTGTCGCACGCCGGGGACGGTGCCGACGGTGCGTCGCTCGCCGTCCTCCGACAGTTCGAGGACCTCCGCCGAGTCCCGCAGGCTGACGAGGGCGTCGGCACCGTCACCGGTGCGCACGACGGACCAAGGGGCCTCCAGTCCGGCCACCACGTCGGTCGTGGCACCGTCCGGTGCGACCTGCCCGGCTGCCAGGTCGGCCGGGGCGGAGCCCCGGGGTGCGTCCGAGGGGTCGGTCCCGTCCTCGCTCGTGCAGGCGGTCAGCGCCAGGGCGACGAGCGCGACGCTCGCGGCCGAGACGGTGCGACGGGTTCTTCCCATGGTGAGCCTCCCGGGTGCGATGTCCCTCGATTGCACCCCGCGGAGGTGCGGAATCGCTGGGTGCTGGCGGCTCCGAGCAGCCACGGGATCAGACCGACCTCGTCTCGCCGGCCCGGTCGTCGTACGCTGCGTCGAGGTCGCCCCGGACCGCCGCACCGACCCGCCGGTGCCGATCGGCGAGCTCCTCGAGGTCGACCGCCGCGAGCGTGGTCGACGCCTGTTCGAGCACCAGGTCGGCCTGCCGGAGCAACTCCTCGCCGTCGAGCGGGTCCTGGGTGGAGGCCGCACAGTCCCGGAGCATCCGCAGCAGTGCACCCAGGACGATCGGCTCGGCAGAACCGTAGCGGCGGAGCGGACCGCAGACCAGGTCGAGCCAGTACCGCCGGTCCCGGTCCGGGACGACGAGCCGCAGCACACCGGTTCCGTCCTGCACCCGGCGGTCGCGGATGACGACACCTTCCAGCCGCACGAGCAGGTCGGCGCAGTAGCCGATCGCGTGCACGGCGGTGACCGGGTCGTTGATCGCCGGGGACACCGCCTTCACACCGATGTCCGTGAGCTGGCGGAACCCGTACGCGATGTCCTGCTCCATCGTCCGCTCGTACCCGATCTCGAGGGCGCGCTCGACGACGTCCCACGGGTCGGCTGGGCGGCTCCGGAACCACATCCGTGCGATCGGTGCGCCGAGGGTGACGTGGTCCCCGGGCATGACCCGGAGTTGCACCACGACGTCATCCCGCCGGGCGGCGCGTGTCAGCGCTTCCGTGTCGATGCGTCGGACGAACCCGGTGCGACGCGCCCGCAGGTCGAGTTCCGGCACGCGGTCCGGCAGGGATCGGCTCGGGTCCCGCCGGTCGTCCGGGAGTCCGTCGGAGCCGGCCCCGGGCCTCCCGTCGGTCCTCGGCGGGTACGTCGCCGAGATCATCGCCGCCGTCTCACCGTGGACCGCCCGCATGAGCGAGTCGATCCGGAGCGACCGCACGATGTGCCCGACGAACGCGATGAGCGCGCCCGCGGACGCGATCCCCAGGACGAAGACCAGCGCGAGGGCGAACACCGGGAGCCGGGTGCCGCCGATCCCGAGCACGCAGGTGAGGGCGGACACGAAGGTGGCGAGCAGGATCCCGAGCACGGCCTGCGTGACCCGGTCACGAGCGAACTCGCGGAGCAGCCGCGGGGAGAACTGCTGCGACGACAACTGCAGCGCGACGACCGTCAGCGAGAACGTGACCGTCGTCGCGGCCATCACGCTCGATGCGACCACCTGGAGCAGGACACCGGCGGATTCCTGCCCGCCCGGCCAGCGCCACCCGGACGGGCCCGGACGCACGACGAGCAGCAGCAGGGTGACGACGACGGCGACGCCTGCCCAGACGGACGGCCAGAACCAGAGCGCCGCACGAGCGCTCTCCCGGGTGATCCGGTGGGGAGCGGTGGGACGGGACATGCCTGCCACGCTGCGGGTGGAGACCTCGGCGTGCACGCAGGAGCCGCGCTCGCCGGTGGAGTCCACGGTCCCCATCCGGGATGCGCGACGCTGATCGACGCCCGGAGGGCGACCGAGGTTCGATCCAGGGACGTCGTGGCTCGCGGCGGACCGTGCAGGTGGAGGTGCTCCGGATGTGGATGCGTGTCGTCCTGCCGCGTCGTGTCCGATCGCGGAGCCTCCCGGGCGTCCTGCACCGGGCCTGGGTCGCGGGTTTCTCGGCGCGTGTGCTGCCAGCACCGGCGGGTCCGGGGAACCCGGGCTGGGCCGAGGTCGAGTTCCTCCTGGACATCGAGACCGCGACCATCGAGGGTGCCGGGGTCTTCGAGATCGAGTTCATCTCGGCGCTGCCGCCGAGGTGCCGCCTCGCGGTCGAGGGGGAGGGATGCCGACTCGATCCGATCTCCCGGCCGCTGCCGTGACCACCCGGCTGCCACCGGCGCGCCCGCGGGCCTCGACCTGCCCGGGTGACCGGACCAGGTGGCCTGGTTCAGTGGGGGGACCACCCCACTGTCCTCGGAGGACCACATGACCACCATCGCCATCGTCGGCGCCGGCAAGGGCCTCGGGCTCGCCGTCGCGGAACGCTTCGCCCGCGAGGGCTTCGCCGTCGCCCTGATCTCCCGCAACCAGGCGCGGCTCGACGAACTCGCCGCGTCGCTCCGTGAGCAGGGCCACCAGGCCGCCGGGTTCGCCGCGAACGTCCGGGACGGTGACTCGCTCCGGCACGCGCTCGAGCAGGCAACGGAGCAGCTCGGCCCGATCGAGGTCCTGCAGTACAGCCCGCTGCCGGCGAAGGAGTACATGCGGCCGGTCCTCGAGACGACCGCCGAGGACCTCGTCGGCCCGATCGAGTTCTCCGTCTACGGCTCGGTGAACGCCGTCCGCCAGGTCCTGCCCGGCATGCGGTCGCTCGGGCACGGCACGATCCTGTTCGTCAACGGCGGCAGTGCCGTCCGCCCGGGAGCGCGCGTGACCGGTACCTCGGTCGCGTTCGCCGGCGAGAGCGCCTACGCGCAGCTGCTCCATGACGCCGTCCGCGACGAGGACGTCCACGTCGGCCAGCTCATCATCCCGTTCGGCATCGACGACGGCCAGGACGACCACTCGGGCGAGTCGATCGCCGAGCGCCTGTGGACGATCCACACGGAGCGCGGCGAGTTCCGCACCTACGCCGAGCCGCTCCCCGAGTGATCCTCGGACGGGAGGCGCGGTGCCGGACGGCCACGCGCCTCCCGTCCCTCGCTGCCCACCTCGGCGCCGCCACCGGCGCGCCCCGCCACTGGCGCGCACTGCCGCCGCCACCGGCGCGCCCCGCCACTGGCGCACACTGCCGCCGCACAACAGGAACCGGCTCGAACCACGGGAGGCCGCGGTTCGAGCGGGTTCCTGTTGTGCGCAGCCTGACTGCGCCGCGGGAGCGCGCCGCGGGAGCGCGCCGCGGGAGCGCGGCGCGCGCCGCCCGCCGCGCGCCGCCCGCCGCCACCGGTGGCCCTCCGGGCACCCGCGGGCTACCGTGGGCGCATGCGACGCAGGGACCGCGCGACGGGCGACACCGCGCTGACGGTCGACGAGGCCACCGCGATCGCGGAGCACGCCGAGAACGGGCACCTCGACATGGAGGACCCGGAGGTCCGCCGCCTGGTCGGCGAGGCGAACCGCCTGCTGGTCCGTGCCGGCGTCTGGGGCGTCGCCGAGAGCCCCAGGCAGCGTCGTCGCCGACGGCTCCTGGCGATCGGCGCCTCCGTGCTCGTGCTCTCCTGGCTCGCCGGGCTCTTCCTGCCCCTGCTCATCAAGCTCACCGAGTAGCGGTCGGCGACCGCACACCGGACGGGAGGCCCGGTGTCAGCTGGCACCGCGCCTCCCGTCCGGCGTGCAGGCCGTCCGCCGTCAGGCCGTCAGGCCGTCCGGCGCACCGCCACCCGCCGCCGACGCCCCGCGACGGCCCACACCCCGGCGGTGACCAGCAGGGGCAGGCCGAGCGCGAGCACGACGAGCGAGGTCGGGTCCGGCGCGAACGGCAGGTGCGAGACGCCGAGCGGGGTGGGGGTGAACCGCAGCGTGAGTGCCCGGAGCGGCAGGACCCCCAGCGCGACGCCGACCAGCGAACCGACCAGGGTCAGCACCGCGGCCTGCCAGGTGGAGACGCGGCGACGGACCCCGGGGGAGGCGCCGATCGCGTCGAGGACCTCGTCGTCGCGGCGGCCGTCGGCGCGGGCCAGTCCGATCGCGACGGTCGTGGCCCCGAGGGTGACGATGCCGGCGAGCAGGACGACGACCAGGGCGATCGGACGGAACGGGTCCTGCGGTCCGGCCTCGACGGTGAACGACGGGTACCAGGAGTCCGCCTGCTGTCCGGCGGAGGCCTGCCAGGTGGCGGCGAGGGCGTCGGACCGTTCCGTCGACATGCCGTCGGGGAAGCTCCCGACGAGGTAGTTCGGCGCGGTCTCCAGGCCGTGGCGTGCGGCACCCTGCGGAGTGAGGAAGACGGCGATCTGCAGCGGCTCGTCGGTGTGCTCGACCACGGCCGGGACGGTCATGGTGTGCAGGGGCCGACCGGTCGGCTGTTCTCCGTACATCGCGAACTGCGATGCCTTGCGGGTGTCGAACCGGACGACACCGTCCTGGACGAACTCGGAGCGGACGGCGACGGCGTCACCGCGCTCGAGCGCTGCCCGGGCGGCTCGGGAGGGCCGGTGTCCGATCAGCACGCCGAGGTCATCGGCGCTGCCCGTCAGGACGTGCGGGCTGGTGCTGTCCGGGCCCACCAACCACCCGGCGCAGGGTCCGCTGCCGGCACTCATGCAGTCGGGGCGGTGCACGTCGACCGGCAACGTCACCGGGGCGTCGTCCGAGCGGTTCTCGACGCCCGCGCCGAGCACGCGGACGTGGGCTTCCGGGACGACCTGTCGCACGACGCGGACCGCCCGCGCGGTGAGGTCGGCGTCCGGCACCCCGTCGACGTCGGTGACCGCGGTCGTCCCGACGCCCGTCGCGGTCCGGAACTCGTACTGCTCGTTGCTCTGGGTCGACTGCGACGCGGTGAAGGTCAGGACGACGGTCGCGACGAACACGACGCTCATCACGCTCGCGAGCACCGGGACGGTCCGGACCGGGTTGCGGACGGCGTCCCGCACGGCGATCCGGGCGGGCAGGCCGAACTGTTCGCCGACGCGGGCGACCACGCCGAGCAGTCGACGGGCGGCCATGACGATGCCGAGCTGCGCAAGGCACGGCCCGAGCGCGACCCCGGCGCCGACGACGAGGGCCAGGTGGTCCTCCTGGACCGGGCGGGCGTTCAGGGCGAGGACCCCGATGCCGCAGGCCAGGGTCATCACGATGCCGACGACGGCGAGCACCGGTCCGGCCGCCGCGGCCCGTCGTCGACGCGACACCGGGGCGGGGCGGGTCGCGCCACGGAGGGCGCTGTCCACGTCGACCCGGCTGGCGCTCCGGGCGGCGACGAGCGACGCGGCCCAGCCGGCCAGGACCCCGAGGACCAGGACGACGAGCAGCACCAGCCACGGCAGGTGGACGCCCGGGTACTGCGCGCGGTCGCCGGAGTCGAGCAGGTGGAACGCGACGACACCGCCGACGATGCCGAGCGCGCTGCCGACGACGGCCCCCACGGCACCGAGCACGAGCCCGGACGAGGACACCACGGTGAACAGGAAGCGCCGGTCCCCGCCCACGCTGGCGAGCACCGCGTGGGTCCGGGTGTCGGCGCGGGAGCTGACCAGGAACGCGGCCGCCGCGAGCAGCCCGACCTCGAAGAGGGCGAACACCCCGGCCAGGCCGACGTACCCGTAGCTGATGAGGGACCCGGCGCCGCGCGTGCTCGTGCTCGGGAACGGCGGGTGGAGCACGACGGCACGCGACTCGACGACGATGCCGTGGTCGTTGTACCGCTGGATCTCGGGCCAGGTGACGCTGCGGTCGGGCAGGAACACCTGTGCGGTGCCGTCGTCCTCGAGCCCGAGCGACCCCCACTCGCCGAAGACCGCGAGGGTCGAACTCGGCACACCCAGGTCGCGGAGTGTCCCGACGACGGTGACCTGCCGCTGGACCGGGTCGTTGAGCTCGAGCGTCTGGCCGATCGCGATGTGCAGTCGGTCGAGCGTCGCCGGGGTGACGAGGACCTCGTTGCCGGATCGCGGGACGCCGCCGTCGATGCGTTCCCAGTGGCCCTGCAGTGCGCCCGCCCAGGTCTGGCCCTCGACGGCGTTGACCGTGACGGGGACGCGGGGGCCGCTGACGACGGCGGTGCCCTGCCGGACCGGGATCGACGCGGCACCGTCGGGCACGGAGCCGAGCAGGTCGGGTGTCGGGAAGGCGCTGGCGTCGGCGTCGGAGGTGTCCGGACGGTCGTAGTACCGCTGCAGCGGGCTCTTCTTCGCGATGGTCGACGTGTACCGGTCCACCGGGTCCTGCCGCATGCCGGCGATGTCCGGGCCGTTCGCCTCGAGCATCGCCGCGGACTGCCCGAGTTCGACGGTCAACCGGTCCTCGGTGCTCTGCGTGCTCGACGCGATGAGCACCCCGCCCGCGGCCAGGCCGGCGATCGGCAAGCCGATGAGTGCCGCGACGAGCACCGCACGCCCGGGCCGGGCGAACGCCAGACGTCGGGCCAGCAGCAGTGCCGGGCGGACGGCGAACGGGGAGCGGCTGCGGATCGTCGGACGGTGCGTGTCCCGCCGGGGCCGCTCGCTCACGGCCGGTCCTGCACGTCGGTCAGGGCCAGCTCGACGCCGGCGTACGACGACTCGTCGACGATCCGGCCGTCGCGGAGGAACACGATGCGGTCCGCCCACGCGGCGTGCCGGGCGTCGTGCGTGACGAGCAGTGCGCCGGCGCCGGAGTCGACGTGCCGACGGAGCATGCGGAGGACGACCTCGCCGGTCTGCGAGTCGAGGGCACCGGTCGGCTCGTCGGCGAGGACGAGCTTGCGGTCCCCGACGACTCCGCGGGCGATGGCGACGCGCTGTCGCTGACCACCGGAGAGGTCGTCCGGCCAGGCGTCCAGACGGTGTCCGAGTTCGACGCTCTCGAGCGCGAGCTCCGCGGCCTTCCGTGCACGTCCGGTCCGCCAGCCGTCGAGCTCCAGCGGCAGCGCCACGTTCTCGACCGCGGTCAGGGAGGGGATGAGGTTGAAGTCCTGGAACACGAACCCGAGCACCCGTCGCCGCAGCGCTGCGAGTTCGCGGGCGGGGCGGTCGGACACCCATTCGCCGTCGATGCGGACCTCGCCGCTCGTCGGCGGCATCAGCGTGCCGGCGACGGACAGCAGTGTCGACTTGCCCGAGCCGGAGGTGCCCATGACGGCGACCATCTCGCCCGGTCGGATCGTCAGGTCGACACCGGCCAGGGCGGTCACAGCCTGCGCGCCGCTGCCGTACTGCACGGCCACGGCGTCGAGTTCCAGCAGCGGTGCGGTGCTCATCGGACGGCTCCCGTGCCGCGGCGGCCGGTCGGCTCGCTGCCGTAGGCGTCCTCGTCGTCGGGGGTGTCGATCGTGGCTCGGGGCGCCGGCTGGTACCGCGCGACGCTCGACTCGACGTGGTCGAGCCACCGGACCTCGGACTCCGCCTGGAACACCATCGACTCGAGCACGAGTGACCATGCCAGTTCCGTCGCCGGGTCCGTGGTGCGCTTCAACCGGGTCAGGTCCTGCAGTGCCCGGAGCGCCGCGGTCCGCTGCACCTGCACCAGGTGTCGGACGTCGACGCCGGGCACAGTGACCGCGATCGCGAACTTGATCGCCAGCTCGTCGCGACCGCGCTTGGTGGCGACCGGCTCGTTGAACCAGCGGTCGACGGCCTCGCGTCCGGCGTCGGTCGCCGTGTAGACGACGTGCCCGTCGTCGTCGGCGTCACCGCGGGCCACGAGGCCGTCGCGTTCCAACCGGTCGAGCGTCGTGTAGACCTGGCCGATGTTCAGCGGCCAGCTGCCCCCCGTGCGGTGCTCGAACTCCCCCCGGAGCTGGTAGCCGTAGCCCGGCTCGGCCACCAGCAGTGCGAGTACGCCCATGCGAACGCTCATCGTTCCCCCTCGACCCGTCGGAGCACTTCCCCTCGGGCATACCGAGTATGCACATACTCGGTATGGGTCGGCAAGCAGCTGTGCGGAGATCATCCGAACGGATGACGGGAGGCTCCCCACCGGACCGGTGGGGAGCCTCCCGCGCGCTCGTTCCGAGTGACGCGCCAGCGTCACACTGCGCCAGCGCCGACCGAGCTCGCGAGGTCGGTCGGATCGGAACTGCGTCAGCTGTGCAGCTTCGACAGCTCCTGGAACTCGTCGTCGGAGAGCTCGATCGTCGCGCCCTGCAGGTTGTCCTCGAGGTGGTCGACGCTCGACGTGCCCGGGATCGGCAGCATCACGGGGGAGCGCTTGAGCAGCCAGGCCAGTGCGACCTGCGCCGGGGTGGCGTCCTTCTGCTTCGCCAGCTCGGTCAGCGGCGAGTCGGTACCCGTCAGCCCACCGGTCGCGAGCGGGAACCACGGGATGAACCCGATGCCCTGCTGCTCGGACCAGTCGAGGAGCTCCTCGGCCGACCGGTCGGTGAGGTTGTAGAGGTTCTGCACGGAGACGATCGTGGCGATCTCCTGCGCGGCCTTGACGTCGTCGACGGAGACCTCGGACAGCCCGATGTGGCGGATCTTGCCCTCGTCCTGCAGCTTCTTGAGCTCACCGATCTGGTCCTCGAGCGGGACCTTCGGGTCGATGCGGTGCAGCTGGAACAGGTCGATGCGCTCCAGGCCCAGGCGGCGGAGGCTCATCTCGGCCTCCTGGCGCAGGTACTCCGGGCGGCCGACCGGCGGCCACTCGTTCGGGCCGGTGCGGGTCAGGCCGGCCTTGGTCGCGATGACGACGTCGTCGCCGTAGGGGTGCAGGGCCTCCTTGAGGAGCTCCTCGGCGACGTAGGGGCCGTAGGAGTCGGCGGTGTCGAAGAAGTTCACCCCGAGCTCGACGGCGCGCTTGAGGACGCGGATCGCCTCGTCGTGGTCCTTCGGCGGTCCCCACACGCCGGGGCCGGTGAGCTGCATGGTGCCGTAGCCGAGGCGGTTGACCTCGAGGTCCCCGCCGATGCGGAAGGTGCCGGAAGATGCGGCCGGACGGTTCGTGGTGTCAGTGCCAGTGGTCATCCATCCGGTCTACGCCTGCACGGCACCACGTTCCTGAGGGTCCGCCCGGGCACGGGGGTACGGCGTCTCGCCGCGCTCCAGCATCCCGACCAGCTTCGCCACCCGGTTCGCCCGCGCCGTCGGACTCGGAGCGGTCACCACACGGTGCACGACGGCGTACCGGTTCGTCGCGTCGAGCTCCGCGAACAGGGCGGCGGCGGTCGATGCGGTGTCGAGCGCTGCACGGAGGTCGGTGGGCACCTCGGCGGTCGCCGCACCCGCGTACGCCCGGTCCCACCGGCCGTCGGCCTCCGCCCGGTCGATCTCCGCCTGCCCACGGGACCGCATCCGTCCGGCCGCGATCAGCCCCGCGACCAGCCCGACGTTCCGCTGCGACCACAGCGACGCCTTCCGCCGCGGGGTGAAGCGCTGGAGGAACGTGGCCGCGTCGAGCCCGCGCTTGGACCCGTCGATCCACCCCGAGCAGAGCGCCTCGTCGAGGGCCTGCGCGTACGTCAGGCTCGTCGGACTCGTGGTGCCCTTCTTCGCGAGCACCAGCCACACCCCGTCGGACAGGTCCTCGTGACCGTCCAACCAGGCGCGCCAGGCAGCGGCGTCGGCGACGACGAACGGCTCGATCTCCATGGCCCGATCGTAGGACTCAGGCCCTCCCGGCGCCGCTGACCCGCACGGCGCCGGCCCACGCCGTCACCCAGCCCGGCAGGGTCAGGTCGCGGGGTGACCCACCGACGGCCGCGAGCAGCTCGTCGGGCTGCACCGTGCCTCCCGTCCGACGGAGGAACCGGGCCTGCACGACGGCCCGGGCGATGACGTTCCCGTGGCGGACGAAGGTCTGCTCCATGTACACGGCGCGCTCGTCCACACCGAGCACCCGCGACCGCAACTCGAAGCGCTGCCCGAGCGTCAACGACCGCTTGTAGGTGATCGTCTGCGCGGCGACGACCGGGTACCACCCGTGCTCACCGAAGGTGCGCCAGGCACCCGACCGGAGCATCAGCTCGAAGCGGCCGAGGTCGAGCAGTGACAGGTACTTGCCGTTGTTCACGTGTCGGAGCGGGTCCAGGTCCGTGAGCGTCACGCGGAACGGGGTCCGCGACTCGTCCCACAGCGACAGCCGGCGACGCGGGGAGAGGCGCACGCGCAGGGTCAGCAACAGGAGCCGGAAGATCAGGTTCACGGGGACGATCCGACCACGTCGCGAAACGGACAGCGGTGCGTTCGGAGACTACGTTCAGGTTCACAAGTGCAAACGGCTCACCGAGCCACGAAGGGAACGCCCACATGAGCACCACCTCCGCGACCGGTCGTCCGACCACGGTCACCGTCTCGTTCATCCTCTGGCTGATCGTCGTCGTCGTCGGCATCATCGGCGGCATCGTCAACGTCATCGGCGTCGGATCGCAGACGGACGACACGACCATGCGCGCGGGGCTGACGGTCGGCGCGGTCATCGCGATCGTCATCGCACTCGTCGAGCTCTTCATCGTCTTCAAGATGCGGGACGGCCGGAACTGGGCCCGCATCGTGCTGCTCGTCCTGGCGATCCTGCAGCTGCTCGGCATCTTCGCCGCCTTCTCGGTCTTCGGGACGATCACGTTGATCCTGGTCATCGTCGCCACCGTCCTGATGTTCCTGCCGGCGTCGAACGCGTACTTCCGCAAGCACTGACGACCAGCTCGCACCACCCGACGGACCCGGTACCGCGCACATCGCGCGGACCGGGTCCGTCGGCGTTCGTGGTGTCGTGCGCGGGCGCCCTGCCGTGCATTCCCGTCAGGCGGGCACGGCCAGTGCCTCCCTCCGACCGGATGCAGGCGAGTACACCGGGACTGCGAACGAAAGGACCACGCATGCAGACACGCAAGCTCGCCGACCTCCAGGTCGGCTCGATCGGCCTCGGCACCATGGGCATGAGCGCCTTCTACTCGGGTGCCGGCTCGGACGACGCCGAGTCCATCCGCACCATCCACCGCGCCATCGACCTCGGCGTCACGCTCTTCGACACCGCCGAGGCGTACGGCCCGTACACGAACGAGGAACTCCTCGCCGAGGCCCTGCGCGGCCGCCGCGACGAGGTCGTCATCGCCACCAAGTTCGGCCTGTACCACCACGAGGCCGACGAGCAGACGCCGACCCAGACCCGCGCGATCTCCAGCGCGCCGGAGTCCGTCCGCGTCGCCCTCGAGGGATCGCTCCGCCGGCTCGGCACCGACCACATCGACCTCTACTACCAGCACCGCGTCGACCCGGCCGTGCCGATCGAGGACGTCATCGGGCAGCTCGCCGGCTTCGTGCAGGAGGGCAAGATCCGCCACATCGGTCTCTCCGAGGCCAGTGCCGCCACGATCCGGAAGGCCCACGCCGTCCACCCGATCACGGCCCTGCAGAGCGAGTACTCGCTGTGGACGCGCGACCCCGAGGGTGACGTGCTCGACACCCTCCGTGAGCTCGGCATCGGCCTGGTGCCGTACTCGCCGCTCGGCCGTGGGTTCCTCACCGGAGCCATCACGAAGCCGTCCGACCTGGGTGAGGACGACTTCCGCTCCGCGAACCCGCGCTTCCAGCAGGAGGCCTTCGCGGCGAACATGGCGATCGTCGACGTCGTGAAGGGCATCGCGGACGAGGTCGGCGGCACCCCGGCGCAGGTCGCGCTCGCCTGGCTGCTCGCCCAGGGCGACGACATCGTCCCGATCCCGGGCACGAAGCGCGTCTCGCGGCTCGAGGAGAACGTCGGCGGTGCGGAGGTCACCCTCACGGCCGAGCAGATCGAGCGGCTCACGTCGCTGCCGCTGCCGACCGGGGACCGCTACCCCGACATGTCCAGCATCGGTCGCTGACGCGACCACCTGTCGGACGGGAGGCCCGGTGCCAGCTGGCACCGGGCCTCCCGTCCGTCGTCACTCACGACGGTGACGTCGTCGGACCCGAGGGGCCGCGATCAGGTCCCGAGCGACGTGAGCTGCACGTCGAGGACGTGCTCGCGGCGAGCGGGTGCGGAGGCCTGGCTGCGCGTCCACGCGAAGCCGGCGGCGAGGATGAACAGGTCGTCGCCGTCCAGGTCGGACCGAGCGACCCCGGCCTGCTGCGCGCGTGCGAGCAGCTCCGCGCCCGACGCCCGCATCTCGACGCACGCGGCATGCAGGGCTGACTCCGGGTCGTCGATCGCCGACGCCATCACGTCGATGACGCCGCGGTAGACGTCGGCGCTCCTGACGAACTCCCGGACCCAGGTGAGCAGCGCAGCGCGGGGGTCGTCGGCCGTCATCAGGGCGCGTCCGTGTTCAGCCAGTTCCGTGAAGCCGGTGCGGAGCAGCACCTCGAGCAGGGCGTCCCGGGTCGGGAAGTTCCGGAGGAGCGTCGCCAGGCCGACGTCGGCACGACGGGCGATGACGCGGAGGGACGCGTCGGCACCGTCCTCTGCGAAGACGGCGGCGGCCGCGTCCACCAGGGAGTCGTGGTTCTTGCGTGCGTCTGCTCGCATCCGGGCACCTCGTTTGCTATCTGGATCACTGGTCCATATATTCGGACCACTGGTCCACTTCGGTCCAGTCTAGATGACCGACAGGCAGACACGATGACCGAGTTGATGATGCACGCAGTCCAGGTCCACACCCCGGGCGGACCGGAGGTCCTGCGGTACGAGCAGGTGACCCGACCGGAGCCGCAGGCGGGCGAGGTGCTCGTCCGGGTCCACGCCATCGGGCTCAACCCACCGGACTGGTACATGCGGGACGGCATGACGATCCTGCCGCCGGAGTGGCGACCCGTCCTCGCCTACCCCCTGATCCTCGGCTCGGACATATCGGGCGTGGTCGAAGCGGTCGCCCCCGACGTCACGGACTTCGTGCCCGGCGACGAGGTCTTCGGCCTGATCCGCTTCCCGGACGCCCCGGCGAACGCGTACGCGGAGTACGTCGCGGCACCGGTGACCGACCTGGCGCACAAGCCGGCGAGCATCGACCACGTCCACGCGGCCGCGGCGCCGATGGCGGGGCTGACGGCCTGGCAGTTCCTCATCGAGCTCGGGCACGACACCGTGCCGCCGTTCCAAGCGGAGCTGCACCGCCCGGTGCCGCTGCACGAGGGGACCCGGGTCCTGGTCAACGGTGCCGCCGGCGGTGTGGGCCACATCGCCGTCCAGCTCGCGAAGTGGAAGGGCGCTCATGTCGTCGCGGTCGCTTCGGGAGCGCATCGGCAGTTCCTCGAGGAACTCGGAGCGGACGAGGTCCTCGACTACACGGTGACGCCCCCCGAGGGATCCGGTGCGGAGTTCGACCTCGTCCTCGACAGCGTCGGCGGGCCGGACACCGGTCGGTTCCTCGCGAACGTCACGCGCGGTGGTGCGCTCTTCCCGGTCTTCTTCGGTCCCGTCGACCCCGAGCGGGCCGCGGCCGAGGAGGTCTCGGTCTCGAGCACCCAGGTGCGAGCGAGCGGTGTCCAGCTCGCCCAGCTCGCCGAACTCCTCGAGACGGGGGTCGTGCGGGTCGCGATCGACAGCACCTTCACCCTGGCCGACGCGCGGCTCGCGCACGAGCGGGCCGCGGCAGGCCACCTCGAAGGCAAGATCGTGCTCACCGTCGCATGAGCGCCGCGACCCACGAGATCCAGCAGGTCATCGCGCAGTACGGCTCGGCGCTCGATGCGCACGACCTCGACGCCCTCGCCGCCGTGCACCGGGACGACGCCGAGTGGTTCTTCGCCGTCAGGGACCAGGTCGTCATGGGCCCGATCCGCGGGCGGGACGCCATCATCGGGTTCGCTTCCACACCGTCGGACGGTCCGCCCGTCCAGCAGCGGCACCTGCTCACCAACACCGTCATCACGGGCGGCGTGGACGGGACCAGTCGGGCGACCGCCCTCCTGACGCTGATCGCCGTCGACGGCTCCGCGCCGGTCATCGTCGCGACGGGCACGGCCACCTTCACGCTCAGCGTGGCCGACGAGGTGTGGCGGATCGCAACGCTCCGCATCGCGTTCGACAACCCACCGCTGCCGCACTGACCGGACGGGAGGCGCGGTGCGGGCCGGCACCGCGCCTCCCGTCCGTCCCTGAGCGGTCCAGGTCCCGGTTCAGACCTCGGCGGCGAAGCCCGCGACGCGGAGCTGCAGGTCCTCGATGCGCCGGAGTCGCGCGGCGTCGACGTCGTAGCCCTCGTACGCCGGCGGTGGGGTCTTCCGGACGTTCCGCGAGCACTGGAAGTCCTGGCAGACGAGGGTGCCGACGGTGTCGCCCTTCCGGCCCGCCGGACCGGAGCGCTTGGCCGAGTAGAAGACGACGTCGTTCGGCAGCTTCACGTCCTGACACCACGAGCACTGGGCACGGGAGCGTGGGGATGCCTCGGCTTGCCGGAGGACGATGCCGACCAGGGCGCCGTCGAGCGTCGGGACGACGGCGTAGGCGCGGCGGGAGGTCTTGGGGTCCCGCCAGCCGAGGAAGGTCAGGTCGTCCCAGTCGACCGTCTCGAGGTCGGGGACGGTCATGTCGGTGAGCTCTCGGCGGGAGGCGTTGACGAAGGAGGCGCGGAGGGCCTCGATGGTGACGGGGAGCATGGTGAGCCTGTCGTTCTGGCACCGGCGCAGCAGTGTGCGTCTCAGGTGCGTTCGTTCTGGAGGGGTCGACGACGACGCCGTGTCGATGACACGGCAGGGGCGTCAGGCCCTGATGTCGGCGCAGGCGCCGACGACCTCCTCGGAACGGTTGCTCACAGCAGCACCCTACGGCTCGGCGACGACGAGCACCAGGGAGCCCTCGTACGAGGGCTGCACGCGGAGCCGGCCGTACCGGGCGTCCCACGAGCCGTCCTCGATCGCGGTGCGGAGGGCGGCGACCGAGCGGGCTGCGGTCATCTCGTCGACCGAGGCCCACGCCGGGTCGGCCCGGCGCGCGCTGGCGTCGAGCAGTCGTTCCGGCCGGGCGTAGTACGCCTCGGAGAACCCGTCGACGCACGTGAAGGGGATCGGCACTGGCGTCGTCGTGACCGCCCCACCGAGGGCATCGACGATCCGGTCGAGTGTCGGCCAACGCCCGGCCTCCCGTGCCAGGACGTCCGGGGCGTAGTCGGCGAGCCAGTGGTCCTCGATGCGCGCCGGGTCGCGGGTGAGCAGGACGACCGGCCCACGGGCGACCCGACGGACCTCGGCGAGACCCCGTTCCAGGTCGGGCCACACGGGAAGTGTGAAGGCCGACGAGGCGGCGTCGAACGAGTCGTCGGCGAAGGGCAGGGCCTCGTCGGGAGGCTCGACGGCGGTCAGATCCCGGTCGCGCGGCTCGTACGCCCCGGCACCCGCGCCCACATCTGCGCTCGCCTCCGCACCGGCTCGGACGTGGAGGACCGTACGGGCCTGCCCGAGCGCCACCCGGATCGCCCGCTCGAAGACCGGCTCCGGGCGACGATGGCGGGACGAGCCGTCGACGGTGCCGTCGATCCTGCCGCGCTCGGCGTCGCCGGCTGGTCCGTCCGCAGTCCTCGTCACGCCGTCAGCCTACGGCGGGCAGGTCGGCGGCAACCGGTCGGTTGCAGGCGGCTTCGGTCGGTCCGGCCGGTCTCAGTCGACCTGGTCGACCGACTCCGGCGAACGCACAGCGGCCCGCTGCTCCGCCAGTTCGGTGGCCGCCCAGGTGCCGAGGAGCGACAGGGACCGCTCGGACTCCGACCCGGCGTCGGCGCCGTACGTGAACACCGTCAGCCCGGGGTCGGCCACCAGGTCCAGCGCCTCGAACGTCAGCTCGAGGTCACCGACGATCGGGTGGTGCAGGTGCTTCCGGCCCGAGCGGTGCACGTGGACGTCGTGCTCGGCCCACCAGGTGCGGAACTCCTCGCTCTTCGCCGAGAGCTCGCTGACCAGTGTCATCAGCCCGGGCTCGCACGGGTTCGATGCCGCGGTGGTGCGGAGGACGGCCACGGCGTCGCGGGCGGTCTGCTCCCAGCGGGGGAAGAAGTGGCGGGCGGCGGGGTCGAGGAACGCGAAGCGCGCCGTGTTCACCGGACGTCCGGCGCCGGCGAAGACGGGGGCGTAGAGCGCATGGCCGAGGGTGTTCGCGGCGACGATGTCCAGCCGCTCGTTGCGCACCCACGCCGGGGCGCCGGTGATCGCGTCGAGCAGTCGCTGCACCGCCGGCCGCACCGACGTCGGCACCGGACGGTGGGTGGTCTTCACACCGGCGTTCGCCAGGTGGGCGAGGTCCGCCAGGTGCGCCCGCTCTGCCTCGTCCAGCTGGAGCGCCGTGGCGAGGCCGTCGAGCACACCCTCGGAGACGCCCTTCAGGGTGCCTCGTTCGAGCCGCGTGTAGTAGTCGACGCTGACGCCGGCGAGCATCGCGACCTCGTGTCGTCGGAGTCCCGGGACGCGCCGGGTGCCCCCGCCGAAGGCCGGCATGCCGGCCTGGTCCGGGGTGAGCCGGGCTCGACGGCTGGACAGGAAGTCGCGGATCTCGTTGCGGACGTCGATACCCATGTGCCAAGGCTACGTGTGCGTCCCTCCGGTACCGGACGGGAGGCCCGGCACCGGTTCGGAGACCGGCTCGCTAGAGTGCGCGGCCGGTGTGGGCGGCGAGCCAGGCGGCCGGGTCGACCGGCAGGGTGCCGTCCATCAGGACCTCGAGGTGCAGGTGGGCTCCGGTCGAGACACCGGAGGACCCGACGCTGCCGATGAGCTGGCCGGGCTCCACGCGGTCGCCGACCTGCAGGGGCGACGACCCGGGGATCATGTGGCCGTACAGGGTCGAGACCTTCCGGCCGTCCACCTGGTGGTCGATGATGACGGTCTCGCCGTACGAGAAGTAGATCCCCGAGACCCGGACGGTGCCCGCGGCGACGGCGCCGATCGGAGCGCCCATGCCCGGGTTGAAGTCGAGCCCCTGGTGCAGGGACGAGCACGCGCCGCACGGGGCGGTGCGGTACCCGAAGCCCGAACTCATCCGGACCGGGCCCGGGAACGGGGAGCGGATCGCGCCGCCGTAGGTCACCGTCTCACCGGCCACCACGGCGCCGGCGTCCGTCGACGCGACACCGCCGCCGACCGTGAAGCCGTCGCGCGAGGTGCTCGGGAGCGCCACCTGGGTGACGGCGAAGTCCTGGGTGCTCACCGCCGGGGCGAGGGTCGCGATCGCCGAGGACCCCCCGGTGCCGGCGTGGGCGGGCATCGCGGCGGCACCGAACATGGCGAGGGCGGCGGCGGCGCTCGTCAGGGTCAGGCGGCTGGCGCGGGCTCCGCGTCGGCGGCTGACGGCAGTCGTGGTGCTCGCGGTTCCCGTGCCGACCGTCGTCGTGCTGGCGATCGCGACAGCCCGCCGCGGGACCCGGCGGACACGGGTGTCGGCGTGCGTGACGGGCGGGGGCGTGACGACCGGGGTCGTGACGACCGGGGTGGTGACGTTCGGGGTCGCGACGACCGGGGTGGTGACGTCCGGGACGGCTGCCGGTCGCGCAGCGCGCAGGCGCGGCTTCGTCGCGGCGGTCTGCTCGGCCCGCTCCGCCGCCAGGGCAGCGCGACGCGTCAGGTGCACGACGGGCGTGCTGCTGGGGTGGTCTGCATCTGGGGGAGTCATGGCCGGAGCCCATTCTGCACCAAGCTGTCCGGTTGTACAGCCCCTCGTTCCGCGGCCATCTGCGGCGGGGAGTGCGGAGAGCGACCGGATCCGGGCCTCCCGGCTGTGGATCAGTAGGGTCGAGGCAAGCGACGGAGAGGACCCCTCATGGCCCGATCGCCGCGGGAGCGGCACGAACCCATCGACCTGCGGTCGGCGGAGGTCGTGCTCGCCGGTACCCAGGACCTGCTCCCCGTCCTGCGGGCGGCTGCCGTCCGTGCCGGGGTCGACGCGACACGGATGCGCGTCGTCGGTGTCGACGACGTGCCCGAGGTGGACGGGAGCGGCAGTGCCGAACTCGCCGTCATCGCCATCCGCCGGCCCGGCGAGGACCCCGCGTTCCACCGTGCGCAGGAGGCCGCCGAGTTGCTCGAGCCCCTGCTCCGCCCTGGCGCGGTCCGCATCGTCATCACCGTCTCGCGGGTCACCAGGCTCGCACCGAAGCTCGAACACGCCCTGACGGCGGAGGTCCTGCACCAGCTCGGTGTGGCCACGGCGGAGTCGGGGTTCCGCCGACCGTTCCGGAACCTGCGCACACGGCTCGGGACGGCAGGCCTGCGGGCCGCTGGCCTCCGGGTGTTCCGCCTGACGGTCTGAGCCCCCGGAGCCCTGCGGGGCTGTGCCCTTCCTCCACAGGTGCGGTCGGCACTGGTGCTCCTCCACAGGACGGGTATCTTGATGTCGAGACATCTCACGCCGCGAGTAGCGTGGGGGGCACGGACCGCGCGAACAAGGGAGTACCCGCCAGCATGGCCAAGATCATCTACACGCTCACCGACGAGGCCCCGTTCCTCGCCACCCACTCCTTCCTGCCGGTCATCGCGTCCTTCGCGAAGACCGCGGGTGTCGAGGTCGAGACCCGCGACATCTCGCTCTCGGGCCGGATCATCGCCCTGTTCCCGGAGCGGCTCAGTGCTGAGCAGCGCCTGGACGACGCCCTGGCAGAGCTCGGCGAGCTCGCCGGGACGCCCGAGGCGAACATCATCAAGCTGCCGAACATCTCGGCCTCGATCCCGCAGCTCAAGGTCGCGATCGCCGAGCTGCAGTCGCAGGGCTACGACCTGCCGGACTACCCCGACGAGCCGAGCACGGACGACGAGCGCGACGTCCGGGCCCGCTACGACCGCGTCAAGGGCAGCGCCGTCAACCCGGTCCTGCGCGAAGGCAACTCGGACCGCCGCGCGCCGCTGTCCGTGAAGAACTACGCCCGCAAGCACCCGCACCGCATGGGCAAGTGGAGCTCGGACTCCAAGACGAACGTCGTGACCATGGGCGTCGACGACTTCCGCTCCAACGAGAAGACCTGGGTCGCCCCGGCCGACGACACCCTGACGATCACCTTCGTCGGGCAGGACGGCAGCGAGCAGGTGCTCAAGCAGTCGATCCCCGTCGTCGCCGGTGAGGTCGTCGACGGCACCGTGCTGCACGTCGCCGCGCTCGAGCAGTTCCTCCGCAAGCAGATCCAGCGCGCGGCGGACGAGGGCATCCTGTTCTCGGTCCACCTCAAGGCCACGATGATGAAGGTCTCCGACCCGATCATCTTCGGGCACGTCATCCGGGCGTTCTTCCCCGACGTGTTCGCGCGCTACGGAGCCGACCTCGCCGCCGCCGGGCTCACGCCGAACGACGGCCTCGGCTCGGTCCTCGCCGGGCTCGACGCGCTGCCGAACGGTGCCGAGATCAAGCAGGCGTTCCAGGACGGCATCGACGCCGGCCCGGACCTGGCCATGGTCGACTCGGACAAGGGCATCACGAACCTGCACGTCCCGAGCGACGTCATCGTGGACGCCTCGATGCCCGCGATGATCCGCACCTCCGGGCACATGTGGGGCCCGGACGGCGACGAACACGACACCGTCGCGGTCATCCCGGACTCCAGCTACGCCGGCATCTACCAGGCCGTCATCGAGGACTGCCGCGCTCACGGCGCTTTCGACCCGGCGACCATGGGTTCGGTGCCGAACGTCGGACTCATGGCGCTGAAGGCCGAGGAGTACGGCTCCCACGACAAGACCTTCGAGCTGCCGGGCGACGGCGTCGTCCGCGTCACGAACGCCGCCGGGGAGACCGTCCTCGAGCACGACGTCGAGCAGGGCGACATCTGGCGCGCCTGCCAGACGAAGGACATCGCGATCCGCGACTGGGTGAAGCTCGCTGTCACCCGTGCCCGCGCCAGCGCGACGCCCGCCGTCTTCTGGCTGGACGAGACCCGGTCACACGACGCCGTCCTGATCGGCCTGGTCCGCACGTACCTGCAGGAGCACGACACCGACGGGCTGCAGATCGAGATCCTGTCGCCGGAAGAGGCCATGCGCTTCTCGCTCGACCGCATCCGGCGTGGTGAGGACACCATCTCGGTCACGGGCAACGTCCTGCGCGACTACCTGACCGACCTGTTCCCGATCATGGAGCTCGGCACCTCGGCGAAGATGCTCTCCGTCGTCCCGCTCCTCGGCGGCGGCGGCCTGTTCGAGACCGGTGCCGGCGGTTCCGCGCCGAAGCACGTGCAGCAGCTCGTGCAGCAGAACTACCTGCGCTGGGACAGCCTGGGCGAGTTCCTGGCCCTCGCGGTCAGCCTCGAGCACCTGGCCGGAGTGACCGGCAACGCCCGCGCGAAGGTGCTGGCGGACACGCTCGACCGCGCCACCGGGACCTTCCTCGACGAGGACAAGTCGCCCGGCCGCAAGCTCGGCTCGATCGACAACCGTGGCAGCCACTTCTACCTGGCGAAGTACTGGGCCGAGGAGCTCGCCGCGCAGACCGAGGACACCGAGCTCGCCGCGGCGTTCCAGGGCCTCGCGACGACCCTCGCCGACCAGGAAGAAACCATCGTCGACGAGCTCGTCGCGGTGCAGGGCCACCCGGCCGACATCGGCGGGTACTACCGGCCCGACGACGCCAAGACCGGTGCGGTCATGCGTCCGTCGGCGACGCTGAACGCGGCGCTCGCGAGCCTGTAGGGGCGACCAAACGACGGACGGGAGGCCCGGTGCCAGCTGGCACCGGGCCTCCCGTCCGTCGTGCGCGCCCTGCCTACGCCCTGTCTGCGCGCACGGCGGCGTGCCGTGGGGCCGGTCACAGACGCGAAAGCGACAGTTCGCGCCGGTTCTCCCGCGCACATCTGTCGCTTTCGCGTCCCAGACCCGGCCGCGCGCGGCGTGCCGCGCGACTCAGCGGGACGGCACCGGCGGGCCGAGGGCCAACAGCACGCCGAACACGGCGGCGACGAGCACGACACCGACCAGCGCCGAGAGCACCGGGTGCCGCACGACCACGAAGAGCAGCCGGTCGAGCGGACCGGGACGGTCTCCGGCTGCCGCGCGCCGACGCCATCCGCCGTCGAGCATGCCGCGGCGGGCGACTCCGACCTCGAACGGCAGCGTCGTGTACGGCACGATCGCGCTCACCCACCCGAGCACCGTGGTGCCGAACGACCACCGCTGGTTCACCGCGACGACCGTCGTGACGACCAGGTACGCCAGGAACACGAAGCCGTGCACCCCGCCTCCGACCCGGACCAGCCAGTCACCGGCTCCCAGGCCGTACTTCAGCAGCATGCCCACCAGCAGCAGGGTCCAGGTCACGAGTTCGGCGATCGCGAGGCCGCGGAACAGGGATCGAGGGGTCATGGCCTCCATCGTGACGGACGCCGGATGGAAGTCGCGTGGACGAGCGTGGACGAGCGCGGACGAGCGCGGACGAGCGCGGACGAGCGCGGAACGACAGCAGGACGCCCCGGACCGCAGAGCCCGGGGCGTCCTGTCTGTGTCGTTCGGCGGTCCGCGTCAGCGTCGGACGGTGACCACCTGCCCGAGCTGGTTCACGCCGGCGGCGGCGTCCCAGGTGCCGACGTTCGCCGTCTGGATCGCGAAGGCCGGGTCACGTGCGACCGAACGCTCGGCGGCGGGCATCGCGAGCGCGACCTGCCACTTGCCGGACGGCACCTTGGCGAGCGACGCGGTGACGGTGGCGGTGGTGCCGGGCTGCCACGACGACGCGTCGGCACGGACGGGCACCGTGACGTGCCGGTGACCGTTGGTCAGCACGAGCTGCACCGGACGGTGGTTGTACGGCGCTGCCCAGCCGTCGTTGCGCACGGACACCGAGACCGCGGCGTGCTTGCCGGAGGTCACGGTGCTCGAGGTCATCGTGAACCGGTAGCCGAGCTTCTTCGCGGCGTCCGTCATGCCGGCCTGGCCCCAGGTCGACAGGACGTCCTTGTTGTAGTCCAGGTTCAAGTAGCTGTAGTGGTACTTCGCCATCTCGGCCGAGGCGGACGGGTACTCGGACCGCGGTGCGTTCACGGCGCAGGTCTCACCACCGACCGGGACGTACCGGGAGTCGGCGGCCAGGTAGTCCTGGTCGAGCGACAGCGGGTCGGTCAGGAACGTGCCGAAGTCGTCGGGGGAGGCGAGGAAGCAGTCGTTGTGGTGACCGATCCGGGAGGCGGCCGAGCCGTTGTGCGCCTGCTGCGGCGTGAGTGCGCCGGCGGTGCCCGACGTGGTGCGGAGTGCGTCCTGCTTCATCTGCATGGTGCGCACCTGGATCGAGCGGCTGGACGGCAGCGCAGCGAGCTCGGCCTTGACGACCTGGCGTCGGGCGTCCTTGTCCGCGTCGGTCAACACGCCCGGGTTGGCCGGGTCGCTGGCGAAGTGGTCCGTGTAGTAGCCCTCGCCCCAGAGGCCGATGAAGCCCTCCTGCAGGGTCGGGATGACGTCGGCGTTCCGGCGGAGCGTCGGCGTGAGCTGCTTGATGTGTGCGAGCACGGTCGGCAGGTCGGCGTCACCGTACGGCGCCGAGTACGGCCAGTTGCCGCCCTGGACGTACGCGAAGCGGGTGATCACGCTGACGCCGGCCGCACGGGCGGTGTCGTAGTCGTGCTGCACCAGCTTGAGCCAGGCCGGGCTGAGGCGCCGCTGGTCGACGAACGCCTCCATGTAGAACACGCGGACGATCTGGGTGACACCGTCGGCCCGGTAGCCCTCGAGCGTGGCGGCGTCGAGCGGGGTGTAGCCCGTGCCGTCGGCGCGGTAGTGCGTCTCGGTGGTGTGGTCGAACCCGCGCTGGGGGTTCGGGATCACGGCGTCGCTCGCCGTGTAGGTCACGGTGGAGCTGGTCGGTGCCGGGTGGTGGTCGCTGTGTGACGACGACGCCCACGCGTTGGTCGGCACGGCGAGTGCGATCACGGCCGCGAGTGCGGCGGTGGTGATGGTGCGGTGCTGCATCGGACGAGCCCCTGTCCTCGGCGCGGGTACGGATCGACACCCCTGGTGTCGGAACCTGCGCGAATGTGATCCGAAGGTAGGTCAAACGATCAGAAAACACCAGCACCAGTTCGTCGTATCGATTCGATCCGATCTTGGGTAGCGTGGTCGACATGTCGCAGACGACGGACGCATCGAAGACGCTGCGCGTGGGGGTGGTCGGGCTCGGGTTCGCCGGGACGACGCATCTCGACGCCTACACCGCACTCCCCGGCACCGAGGTGGTGGCGCTCGCGGGCAAGGAGACAGACCGGCTCCACGAGCTCGCCGAGACCCGCCAGGTGCCGGACACGTACCCGGACTGGCAGGACCTGGTCGCCCGTGACGACCTGGACATCGTGTCGATCGGCGTACCGAACTCCCTGCACGCCCCGATCGCCATCGCCGCGCTCGAGAGCGGCAAGCACGTCTTCTGCGAGAAGCCCCTCGCGACCACGGGTGCCGAGGCGCAGGCGATGGTCGACGCCGCCCTGGCGAACGACCGCGTGCTCGAGGTCGCCTACAACCACCGCCGCCGCGCCGACGTGCAGTTCCTGGCCGACCACGTCCGCCCCGTCGACGGGCAGCACAGCCCGCTCGGGCACGTCTACCACGCCCGGGCGAGCTGGCGACGACGCGCCGGCATCCCCGGCATCACGTCGTGGTTCACGAACAAGGACGCAGCCGGTGGCGGTCCGCTCATCGACCTCGGTTCGCACGTCCTCGACATCGCGATGCACCTGATGGGCGAGCCCCGCGTCGTGGCCGTCAGCGCCGTCGCGTACAACGAGCTCGGCACGGCCGGACGCGGTGGCAGCACCGGCGGCGGACCCGTCTCCGGTGCGACCGGTCGCCCGTTCGACGTCGAGGACTTCGCGAACGCCCTGCTCCGCTTCGAGGACGGCTCGAGCCTGCAGCTGCAGGCCTCGTGGGCGTCCTACTCCAAGGACGACGAGGACATCGAGGTCGAGCTCCTCGGCTCGACCGGCGGTGCCCGGCTGTTCGTCCGGAACTACGCCACCGAGGGCACGGTCGAGCTGTACTCCGACATCGACGGCGTCCCAGCGGTCACCCGGCCCGCCGTGCACGTCCCGGCCGGCCACCACCAGCGCGTCATCGAGGAGTTCCTCGCCACCATCCGGTCCGGCACGCACGAGGGCCACCACGGCGAGTTCGCGCTGCACCGCACGCGGGTCGTCGACGCCGTCTACGCGTCGGCACAGGCCGGCCACGAAGTGGAGGTCGTCGCATGAACATCGTCGTCTGGAACGAGAACGTCCACGAGACCCGCGGTGACGAGACCGTCCGCGAGCACTACCCCGACGGCATCCACACCGTCGTCGCCGCCGGCCTGGAGGCGCGGCTCCCCTCCGCCCACACCGTCACGACCGCCACGCTGCAGGAACCGGAGCACGGCCTGACCGAGGAGCGCCTGGCCGCCACCGACGTCCTGTTCTGGTGGGGCCACATCGCCCACGACGAGGTCGCCGACGAGGTCGTGGACCGCGTCGTCCGGCACGTGCACGCCGGCATGGGGCTGGTGGTGCTGCACTCCGGCCACTACTCGAAGCCGTTCACCCGGCTGATGGGCACGACCTGCTCGCTGAAGTGGCGCAACGACGGGGAGCGCGAGCTGGTCTGGACGATCGCACCCGAGCACCCGATCGCCGCCGGGGTCCCGCACCCGATCGTCATCGACCGCCAGGAGATGTACGGCGAGTACTTCGACATCCCGCGCCCGGACGAAGAGGTCTTCCTGTCGACGTTCGCCGGCGGTGAGGTGTTCCGCTCGGGCGTCGCCTACCGTCGCGGGCTGGGCAGGGTGTTCTACTTCTCGCCCGGCGACCAGGAGTACCCGGTGTACCACCACCCCGACATCCAGCGGGTCCTGGCGAACGCCGCCGAGTGGGCTGCGCCGACCGGCCCACGCCGGCAGCTCACCGCCGACCCCCACCCGAGGGACTGGTTCCTGGGCGACTCGTCGCGTAGACAGGAGGGGTGAGCACACCGCAGGAGGTCGACCGCCGCACGGCCCTGATCGAGGCGCTCGACGTCCTCGGTGCAGGCCCGGAGGAACGCTTCGACCGGATCACCCGGATGACGCACGACGCGTTCGGGGTACCGCTGACGTTCCTCAACCTCGTGCACCACGACCTCGTCACCACGCAGTCGACCTTCGGGTGGAACCAGGGCACGAGCGTGCCTGCGAACGAGCAGTTCTGCGCGACGACCGTGCTCACGCCGGAGCCGCTGGTGATCCCGGACACGACGCTCGACCCGCGGTTCGCGCACACCGCGGCCGTCGCCGAGCACGGCATCCGCTTCTACGCCGGCGCGCCGCTCTCGATGCTCGACGGCACCCGCGTGGGCACGCTCTGCATCATGGACGCGCAGCCGCGCGCCTTCTCGGCGACGGACCTCGCACTGCTGCGCGACCTGGCGCGCTGGGCCGAACGCGAACTCGGGTACGCGCTCGAGCGTGACCGACTCACCAGGGTGCGCGCGGCGCTGGTGCCGGACCCGCTGTCGGTCCCCGGCCACGACGTCGCGACGCTCGCCGTCCAACGCCCGGACGGCGGTGGCGGGCTCACCGACTGGCGGGTCGCCCCCGACGGCGCCCTGCACCTGACGGTCGGCGCGGTGGTCGCCGGACGCGTCTCGTCGCTCCTCGCGGCCGACGTCCGCGGGGCACTGGCCGCGCGGACCGGCCTCCCGATCGCCGAGGCGGTCGCCGGACTGGAGGCCCAGGTCACCCCCGACCTCCGGGTCGCCGACGCGGTCGCCGAGCTGGTGCACGCACGGCTCGACCCGACGACGGGGCGCGTCGACCTGGTGGACGCCGGGCTCGGCACCGCGGTGGTCGTCAGCGCCGACGGCAGCGTCCGTCCGGTGCGGTCCACCGAGCTGCCCGTCGGGCTCGGTACCGCGTCGACCCCCGGAGCCCGGTCGACGCTGTCGGTCGAGCTGGCAGCCGGCGACCGGCTCGTGCTGGCCTCCGACGCGTGGTCGACCGTGCCCGGCGTCGAGGGGCCCGAAGCGATCGCGGCCCTCGTCGCCGCACAGCCCGACGGCACGGCGGCGGTCGAGCACGTCCGTACGCTGCTGCCCGGGGGCTACCCGGCGACCGACCTGACGCTCGTCGTCGTCACCCGGCACTGAAGTCGTCAGCCGGTACTGAGGTCGGCGCCTCGCACTGAGGTCGTCACCCGGTACCGACCCGGCTGATCAGCGCGTCTGTGCGCCGGGCTTCCCCGCGAACGCCGCCACGAGCAGGGTCGCGAGCATCCCGAACCCGGTCAGCACGACGCCGAGCGCCGCGAGCTGCCAGTACGCACTGGCGACGTGCTGCGGCTGCGTGACGATGTCCGGCCACCACGGGTCGAGGAACGGCACCGAGCCCGGGAACGGGTCGAGCCCGAACATCGCCAGCCCGCCGAGGAGCAGCACGACCCCGAGGGCGGCCATCGTGCCCCGGCGACCGCCGAGCATCCGGACGACGAGCGCCGCCCCCGTGCCCACCAGCCCGACGACCGCGAGCGCGAAGGCCGCGACGAACACGGGCTGCGGCACGAGCGAGAACCAGTCGAGCACGGCGATCGGCACGAGCAGCCACCGCCCGGTCCTGGCCCACCGTGCGGGCGTGCGCCATCCATGCATGCGGGCACGGTACGACACGAACCCGGACGACCGCCCGGCTACCATCGCGAGGTGCCCACACCAGCAGCCGAGGTCGAGGTCGACACCGCACTCGTCCGCGCGCTGCTCGTCGACCAGCACCCCGACCTCGCCGACCGACCGCTGGCCGTCGTCGCCTCCGGCTGGGACAACGTGGTCGTCCGCCTCGGCGCCGACCTGGCCGTCCGCATGCCCCGACGCTCCGCCGCCGCGGTGCTCGTCGAGCACGAACAGCGCTGGCTGCCGGAGCTCGCCCGCCTGGTCGGTGCCGTGGTGCCCGTCCCCGTGCCGCTCCGCGCCGGTCGCCCCGCCCTCGGCTACCCGTGGGCCTGGAGCGTCGTGCCCTGGTTCCCGGGCAGGACGCTCGGCAGCGTCGCCGGCGGACCGGGGGTCGGGGAGGCGCTCGCCGACTTCGTCTCCGCTCTGCACGTGCCGGCCCCGGACGACGCCCCACCGAACGCGGTCCGGGCCGTCCCCCTCCACACGCGGACGGACGTCGTCCTGGAACGACTCGGGTCCGGACCGGTCCCGCGCGCCGAGGAGCTGGCGACCGCCTGGCGGACGGCGGCCGACCTGCCGGTGGCTGCCGGGCCTCCCGTCTGGGTGCACGGTGACCTGCACCCGTTCAACCTGCTCGTCGAGACCGGCCCGCGGGGCGACCACCTGTCCGCGGTCGTCGACTTCGGTGACGTGACGGCGGGGGACTCCGCCGTCGACCTCGCGACCGCCTGGTTGACGCTCGACCGGGAGGCCCGGACCGCCTTCCGCGCCCGGGTCACCGCGCAGGACGCCAGCCTGGACGAGCACTCATGGGGGCGTGCCCGCGGCTGGGCCGTGTCGATCGCCTCGGCGCTCGCGGTCAGTGACGAGCCGTCCTTCCGCACGGTCGCGCGCCGCGCGATCGACGACGTGCTCGACGACTGACGACCTGCTCCGGTTCGCGCACGTCGTCGAGACGGGGGCTACCGCGAGCGCGACCACGGGGTTACCGTCTCCCCACACCAATCCGTGCACGTGAAGATCGGGAGGGGCCTCATGACCCTCGAGTTCCGCGTCCAGCACGACGTCGCCACCGACGCCTCCCCCTCCTCCCGGACCGCGCCACGTGGCCGGGTCCGTCGGGCCCTCGACCACCTCGCCGCCCGACGCACCGCGGCGCAGCTGCGTCGGCTCGATGCCGACCTCGTCGAGCTGTCCGACCTGCAGCGCGTGCTGTCGGACGCCCGCGCGGTCGTCGACCGCGGGTGGATCCAGCACGCGTGGTTCGCCTACGTCGACGACCGGGGACGGACCCGGACCGCGTCGAGTGCCGCCGCGACGGAGGTGGCCGGCCGTCCCCTCGTCGGCGCGTGCCTGGTCGGGGCCGTCGTCGACGCCGCGGGTGGGCCGCACGCCGTGCACTCGCAGCCGGTGCAGCGCTCCCTGGACCTCGTCTGGCACGCACTCGCGGCGGCCGAGGGATCGCCGGTGACCTGGTGCCCCGCACCGGACATCCGGATGGGCCGCGTGCGTGACCTCACCCCCTGGAACGACAGCGCCGGGCGCACCGCTGAGCAGGTCTCCGGGCTGCTGCTCACGGCTGAGCGGGTCGCCCTGCAGGAGTCCGACCGGGTCGCGGGACGAGCATCCGCGCTCCGTGCACACTCGGGGGCTGTACCCGTCCTCGGCTGAGATCGTTACAGACCTCCCAGGATCAGCTCGGTGATGGTGCCCTGACCAGGGATTCCCTCCGCACTTGTCGTGGCGGGGAACCGGCGATCCCGCGACGGGGGGCCCGCCTGGGCTGAGCATCTGCGTAGCTTGGAGGCCGTCCGTCCCCCGATCCGTGGGCCGGACTGCCGACCCGAGGGAGTGCAGAACCGGTGTTCCAGTACATCGCCGAGCGATGGGACCAGATCTGGTTCTCGTCCTGGCAGCACTTCTCGCTGGTGGTCCAGTGCGTCGTGCTCGCGACCGTCATCGCCGTGGTCCTCGCGGCGCTCGTCTACCGGGTACCCGGCCTGCGTTCCGCCGCGAACGAGGTCTCCACGATCGGGCTGACGCTGCCCTCCTTCGCGGTCATCGGTCTGCTGCTCGTGCCGCTCGGGTTCGGCGTCGTGCCGTCCGTCGTCACGGTGACCTTCTTCGCTGCGCTGCCGATCCTCCGCAACGCCGTCGTCGGGCTCAACGAGATCCCGCCCGCGGTCGTCGAGTCGGCGCGCGGCATCGGCATGAGCCGCTTCCGCACCCTGGTGCAGGTCGAACTGCCGATGGCGTGGCCGATCATCCTCACCGGCGTGCGGGTCTCCGCGCAGATGGTGATGGGCGTCGCCGCGGTCGCCGCGTACGCCCTCGGCCCGGGGCTCGGCAGCTTCATCTTCTCCGGACTGTCCCGTCTCGGCGGCGCGAACTCGCTCAACTCCGTGATCGTCGGCACCGTGGGCGTCGTGTTGCTCGCCCTGGTGCTCGACCTCCTGCTCCTCGGCCTCGGCCGCCTGACCACCTCGAGAGGTATCCGTGTCCAGCACTGACTCCCCGACCACCGCGCCCGACTCCGACGTCACCGGTCGGAGCATCCTGCTCGACCAGGTCACCAAGCGGTACCCGGGCCAGGCGAAGCCCGCGGTCGACGGCATCACCCTCGAGATCCCGGCCGGCAAGATCGTCATGCTCGTCGGCCCCTCGGGCTGCGGCAAGACCACCACGCTGAAGATGATCAACCGGCTCATCGAGCCGACCGAGGGTCGCATCGTGGTCGGCGACGACGACGTGACCAAGATCGACGGCGACGAACTGCGTCGCCGGATGGGCTACGTCATCCAGGCCGGCGGACTCTTCCCGCACATGACTGTCGCGGCGAACATCGCGGTCGTGCCGAAGATGCTCGGCTGGTCGAAGGACAAGATCGCCGCCCGGGTCGACGAACTGCTCGACCTGGTCTCCCTCGACCCGGACACCTACCGCGACCGATACCCCCGTGAGCTCTCCGGCGGACAGCAGCAGCGTGTCGGGGTCGCCCGTGCCCTGGCAGCCGACCCGCCCGTGCTGCTCATGGACGAGCCGTTCGGTGCCGTCGACCCGATCACCCGGCAGCGCCTGCAGGACGAGCTCATCCGCATCCAGGCGGAGCTCCACAAGACGATCGTCATCGTCACCCACGACTTCGACGAGGCCGTGAAGCTCGGTGACTGGATCGTGGTGTTCTCCGAGGGTGCACACATCGTGCAGTACGACTCCCCGGAGCGGATCCTCGCCGAACCCGCGAACGAGTTCGTGGAGAACTTCATCGGCTCGGGTGCCGGCCTCAAGCAGCTGACCCTGACCCGCGTCCGCGAGGTCGGACTGGCCGACGCCGTCACCTGCTCGCCGGGCGAGCAGACCGAGGCCGTGCTCCAGCGCATGCGCGAAGCCGGCGGACACGGGCACGCCGTCGTCGTCGACCGGCGTCAGCGACCGATCGGGTGGCCGTCGCGCCGCCAGCTCGAGCGCCTGGACCGGATCCCGGAGGGCATCGAGGCGAACCTGCCCGTCGTCTCCGAGGCCTCGACCCTGAACGACGCGCTCGACACCATGCTCGTCTCGAGTGCCGGCGCCGCCCTGGTGACCGGTCGTCGGGACGCGTTCCGAGGCGTCATCACGGTCGAGACGGTGATGGACGCCATCACCCGCACCCGTGCTGCGGCGGCGGAGGACCAGGCGTACACGCCGGTCGGGACGAACACGAACCCCATCGGGACGATGCCGAGCACCCCCGCGGGCCTCGGCGACGAGCCCGCCGGGTCGGCCGACGACTCCCTCGCCACCGACGCGGCACGCTCCGACGGCCGGGACGACCGGTGAGCGACGTCGTCACCGCATCCCCGGCGACCGGGGAACGGACCAGCTGGCGCGGACTGGTGATCCAGCCGGTCGCGATCCTGGTGGTCCTCGGGGCGTTCGCGGTCTGGCTCGCCACCGCGGACCTGACCCCCAGTGAGCGCAGCACCCTCAACCCGTCCGGCCTGCTCGACCTCACGTGGCAGCACCTCATGCTCACCGTGGTGTCCACCGTCATCGTGCTCGTCATCGCCATCCCGCTCGGCATCGCACTCACGCGCGGCCCCCTGGGGAAGGCGAGCGGGGCGATCCTGGCCGTCGCCAACTTCGGGCAGGCCGCGCCCGCCGTCGGACTCGTCGTGCTCCTGGCCTTCTGGCTCGGGTTCACGTTCTGGGCCGCCGTCGTCGCGCTCGTCCTGTACGCGATCCTGCCGGTGCTCCGGAACACGATCATCGGCATCGAGAGCGTCGACGCCCGGCTCGTCGAGGCCGGTCGGGGCATGGGCATGAGCGCTGCCGCCGTCCTGCTCAAGGTCGAACTGCCGCTCGCCGTCCCCGTCATGCTCGCGGGCATCCGCACCGCGCTCGTGCTCCTGGTCGGGTCGGCCGCCCTCGCGACCTTCATCGGTGCGGGCGGCCTCGGGCTGCTCATCACGACCGGCGTGAACCTGTTCCTGCCCAAGGTGCTCGTCTCCGGGGCGCTCCTCATCGCGCTCCTCGCCCTCTCCATCGACTGGCTCGGCCGCATCGTCGAGACGTTCGCCCGACCGAAGGGACTCCGATGACCCGCCGCACGCGCTCCCCGGGCCGCCGAGCCCGCCGTCTGCTCGCCGCCGTCGTCCTGGCGGGCGCGACCACGAGCCTCCTGGCCGGCTGTGGTCTGCAGCCCGCAGCCGCGTTCGTGCCGGCCGCCGCACCCGGCACGATCGAGCACATCGACGACCTGCCCGAGGACGCACCGCTCACGGTCACGTCGAAGAACTTCACGGAGCAGCTCGTCCTCGGCAAGATCGCGGTCCTCGCTGCCTCGGCCGCGGGCTTCGACGTCACCGACGAGACGAACGTCCCGGGCTCGGTGGCCGTCCGTCAGCTGATGACCTCGCACGACGCCGACATGACGTACGAGTACACCGGCACCGCCTGGCTGACCTTCATGGGGCACAAGGAGGGGATCCCGGACAAGACGGAGCAGTGGCAGGCCGTCAAGGACGAGGACGCCGGCAACGGGCTCACCTGGCTGAAGCCCGCCCCGATGAACAACACGTACGCGTTCGCGGTGCGGAAGGAGGCGGTGAAGGACCTCGACGGCATCACGAAGCTGTCACAGATCGCCGACCTGCCCGCCGATCAGCGCACGTTCTGCGTGGAGTCCGAGTTCAACTCGCGCGCCGACGGGTTCAAGCCGATGCTCGCGAAGTACGGCATGACCCTCGGCGGCTCCGGCGACGGAGCGATCCCGAAGGGCAACGTCGACATCCTCGACACCGGCACCGTGTACACGGCGACCGACCGCGGCACGTGCAACTTCGGTGAGGTGTTCACCACGGACGGGCGCATCAAGTCGCTCGGACTGCAGGTGCTCGAGGACGACCAGGGCTTCTTCCCGGCCTACAACGTGGCGCCGGTGCTCTCCAGCTCCGCGCTCGAGCAGTACCCGCAGCTCGAGGGGGTCTACGACCAGATCTCGCCGAAGCTCACCGACGCGGTGCTGCAGGAACTCAACCGGCAGGTCGACGTCGAGGGGCGCGAGCCCGCGGACGTGGCGTTCGAGTGGATGGTGAAGGAGGGCTTCATCACGAAGCCCTAGGTCGCGACGCGACCACGAACGGACGGGAGGCGCGGTGCCAGCGGGCACCGCGCCTCCCGTCCGTCACGAGCCGTCCGTCACGAGCCGTCCGTCACGGGCTGCCCGTTACGCTGTCCCCGTGTCAGAGCCACGACGGAGTCCGGGCAGCCAAGCTTCACTGCGTGAAGCCAACCGGGGTCGAGTCGTGGCGGCGGTCAAGCGGCACGGCGGCCTGACGCAGGTCGAGCTGGCCGGCGCGACCGGCCTCAGCCCCGCGACCGTGTCGAACATCGTCAAGGAACTCGTCGCCACCGGCGCCCTGCATGCGACGCCGAGCACCTCGAGCGGGCGCCGGGCACTGCGGGTGACGCTGCCGCACGGTCTCGGTCTGGTCGCCGGCGTGCACGTCTCGCCCCGGCACCTGCGCTTGGCGCTGTCCGACCTCAACGGGACCGTCCTGGCCGAGCGGCACATGCCCCTGGCCCGCGACCACCGGGCCGACGCCGAGCTCGACAAGACCGCGCTGCTCGTGATGGACATGGCCGAGTCGGTGGAGTCGTCGATGGACGAGGTGCTGGCCGTCGGTCTGGCCGTCGCGGCGCCGATCGACCGGCGGACCGGCATGACCGCCCGTGGTGGCATCCTCCGCGGCTGGGACGGTCTGCCGATCGGGCAGTCGCTCGAGCGGCGGGTCGGCAAGCCCGTGCAGGTCGACAACTCGGCGAACCTGTCGGCGCTCGCGGAGCACCGGAGCGGGGCGGCCCGGGGGCGGGACACGGTGATCACGCTGGACGTCGGCAACGGCATCGGGGCAGGTCTGATCCTGGACGGACGGTTGTTCCGCGGGCACCACGGCGTCGCGGGGGAGTTCGGGCACACGCCCGTCGTCCCGCACGGCCCGATCTGCCGCTGCGGCAACCGTGGCTGCCTGGAGGCGGTGGCCGGTGCCCCCGCGGTGCTCGAGGGTGTCCGCGACGAGGTCGGCACCCTGAAGACGGCAGACCTGATCCTCCGTGCGATGTCGGGCGACCCGGTGTGCATCCGGGCGATCGCGGACGCCGGCCGGGCGATCGGCACGGCGGCGGTGGGGCTGTGCAACGTGCTCGACCCGGAGCGGCTCGTGGTGACCGGGGAGTTCGCCCGTGCCGGGGAGCTGCTCCTCGGCCCGATGCGGCACGCCCTCGAGTCGATGCTCATCGTCGACGCGGACGGCACCCCGGACGTCGTGCAGGGCCAACTCGGTGAGAAGGCCGCGGTGACCGGGGCGTTGGCGGTCGCGATCGAAGCGGTGGACGTGCGCCACTCGCGGTGACTTGATAACGATTTCGTCACGGCACCGCACCCTTGCGTTCAACTCTTGCAGCCAAGAACCGCCGCTGGCACACTCAGGTCACCGCCAACGTGGGCGGTCCACCTGTTGGAGGACATTTCGATGAAGAAAGCCACCACACGAGCCATGCTGGGCGTCGGCGCCCTCCTGCTCGCGATCACCACCCTGGCGGGCTGTTCGAACGGAGCGGACGCGGGGACGGGTTCCGGCGGCGGCGGGGGCGACGCCTCCACGGCCAAGATCGGCCTGCTCCTGCCCGACTCCGTCACGGCCCGCTACGCCAGCGCCGACCGCCCGCTCTTCACCGCCGAGGTGAAGAAGCAGTGCAGCGGATGCTCCGTCGTCTACGCGAACGCCGACGGTGACGCGTCCAAGCAGCTGCAGCAGGCGCAGTCGATGCTCACGCAGGGCGTCAAGGTCCTGGTCCTCGACCCGTTCGACGGCGAAGCAGCGGCATCGATCGTGCAGCAGGCCAAGGCCAAGAAGGTGCCGGTCATCTCCTACGACCGGCTGATCAACAGCCCCGACCTCAGCTACTACATCTCGTTCGACAACGAGAAGGTCGGCCAGCTGCAGGGCGAGGCGCTCGTCAAGGCCCTCAAGGCGAAGAACGTCCCCGAAGGCTCGGGCATCATCATGGTGAACGGTTCGCCCACGGACAACAACGCCTCGCAGTTCAAGGCCGGTGCCCACAAGGCGATCGACGACAGCGGGTACGAGGTGCTCGCCGAGTACGACACCCCCGGATGGGACCCCGCCAAGGCACAGGACTGGGCCGCCGGGCAGATCAGCAAGCTCGGTGCGGACAAGATCACCGGCGTCTACGCCGCCAACGACGACACCGGCGGCGGCGTCATCGCGGCCCTGAAGTCGGCGGGCGTCTCCGAGCTCCCGCCCGTCACCGGCCAGGACGCGTCCCTCGCCGGCATCCAGCGCATCCTCTCGGGCGAGCAGTACATGACCGTCTACAAGGCGTTCAAGCCCGAGGCGTCGAAGGCGGCCGACCTGGCCATCCAGTTCGCCAAGGGTGAGACCCCGAAGGGCGACACCACCACGAAGACGGCGGGCGGCGCGAGCGTGCAGTCCACCCTCCTCGACCCGGTCGCCGTGACCACCGACAACGTGCAGGACACCGTCATCAAGGACGGCCTCTACAAGGTCGCGCAGGTGTGCACCTCGCAGTACGCGAGCGCCTGCTCGAAGAACGGCATCGAGTAAGGAACACCCCCGGCCGCCCGGTCCGATCGGACCGGGCGGCCCTCACGCACTTTCGATCGAGGACGACACCGTGAGCATCGAGCCCCCAGCAGCACACCCCACCACCGAACCCGTGATGTCCCTCCGCGGCATCGACAAGCGGTTCGGTGCCGTCCAGGCCCTCAGCGACATCGACTTCGACGTCTACCCGGGCGAAGTCGTCGCCATCGTCGGCGACAACGGCGCCGGCAAGTCGACGTTCGTGAAGATCCTCGCCGGGGTCTACACGCCGGACGGTGGCACGATCACCTTCAACGGCGACGAGGTCACCGTCCCGAACCCGGCAGCGGCCCAGTCGCTCGGCATCGCCACGGTCTTCCAGGACCTCGCCCTCGCCGACAACCTCGACGTGGTGTCGAACCTGTACCTCGGTCGGGAGATCGCCAATCCCTTCCTCGACGAGGAGGAGATGGAACGCCGCTCGTGGGAGCTCCTGCAGCAGCTCGCCGCGCGGATCCCGTCCGTCCGCATCCCGATCGCGTCGCTGTCCGGTGGGCAGCGGCAGACCGTCGCGATCGCCCGGTCCCTGATCGGTGATCCGCAGGTCGTCATCCTCGACGAACCGACCGCGGCGCTCGGCGTCGCGCAGACCGCCGAGGTCCTCAACCTCGTCGAGCGCCTCCGTGAGCGCGGCCTCGGCGTCGTCCTCATCAGCCACAACCTCGCCGACGTGCAGGCCGTCGCCGACCGGGTCGCGGTGCTGCGGCTCGGTCGGAACAACGGCACCTTCCGCATCGACGACGTCTCCTACGAGGAGATCATCGCGGCCATCACCGGCGCGACCGACAACGCCGTCACCCGTCGTGCCGCGGCCCGGACCGAGCAGGAGACCAGCGCATGAGCAAGACCGACGAGACCCTCACCGCATCGACCCCGACCCCGTCGGCGGCCGACCTGCAGGACGAGCGGCTGCTCCGCGACCAGGGCCTCGGCGGCGCCGCGAAGGCGTTCGTCCGGCGGGTCCGGGGCGGCGACATCGGCTCCCTGCCGGTCGTGGTCGGCCTCATCGTGATCTGGGCGGTGTTCCAGGCGCTGTCGCCCGACTTCCTGTCCCCGGGCAACCTGGTCAACCTCGCCCTGCAGTGTGCCGCGGTCGGCACCATCGCGATCGGCATCGTCCTCGTCCTGCTCCTCGGCGAGATCGACCTGTCCGTCGGCAGCGTCAGCGGACTGGCGGCGGCGATCCTCGGTCAGGGGCTGACGTCCCTCGGATGGCCGCTGTGGCTCGTCATCGTCGTCGCACTGGCAGTCGGCGCGGCAGCCGGTCTGCTCTACGGTCTGCTCTTCACCCGCTTCGGTGTCCCGAGCTTCGTCATCACCCTGGCCGGTCTGCTCGGGTTCCTGGGCCTGCAGCTGCTCATCCTCGGCCCGAACGGCTCGATCAACCTGCCCTACACGTCGCCGATCGTGCAGTTCGCCTCGGCGTCGTACCTGCCGCCGTGGCTGGCGTACGTGCTCGCCGCGGTCGCCGCCGGCGGACTGTTCATCACCGAGGTCCGTCGCGCCGGTCGTCGTCGCCGTGCCGGCCTGTCCACCGGCGCGATGTCCCTGACGATCGCGAAGTCCGCCGCCCTGTTCATCGGGCTCGCGGTGATGGTCTGGTACCTGTCGCGGGACTTCGGCACCGGCACGTCGTTCGTGTTCTTCGTGGTGCTCGTCGTGCTGATGAACTTCCTGCTCAAGCGCACCCGCTGGGGCCGCTCGGTCTTCGCGGTCGGCGGCAACGTCGAGGCCGCACGCCGCTCCGGGATCCGGGTGAACCGCATCTACATCTCGGTGTTCATGCTCACGTCGCTGTTCGCCACGATCGGCGGCATCCTGGCTGCCGCTCGGCTCAACTCGGCCAGCCTGTCCTCCGGTGCCGGGGACACGAACCTCAACGCGATCGCGGCGGCGGTCATCGGCGGGACGAGCCTCTTCGGCGGACGCGGCAGCGCGTGGTCGGCGCTGCTCGGCATCATCGTGATCCAGTCGATCTCGAACGGGCTCACCCTGCTCAGCCTCGACTCGTCGATCCGCTACATGATCACCGGAGCCGTCCTGCTGCTCGCGGTCATCATCGACTCGCTGTCGCGTCGCAGCCGCGCCAGCCACGGGGCGGCCTGACCGCACCGCGCCTGTCCGCTGGCGGCCCTGCCGGTCGCCCCCTCCGCACGCACATCGCGTCCCGTTCCGACGGGGCGCGATGTGCGTCGAGGGACGCGTCTCGACGGGGGGAACCACGTCACGGAGGGAACCACGTGACGGTCGGGAGGCCCGGTGCCAGCGGGTGCCGCGCCTCCCGTCCGGTGCTGCCCGCGTCAGGACCCGCCGTCGTCCCTCCAGGCGGTGATCCGTCTCCGTCTCCAGGCGGACCGTCGTCGGTCGCCGGTATCGTCGACGCATGGCACTGTTCGGACGACGCAAGCCCGACGTGCGCGATCGGCCCGTCAGCCAGGTCGAGCTGAAGCGCGCGGTGGACGAGGGGTTCCTCATCGCCAGGGCAGCGGTGACCGTCGCCGTGGCGAACCGCATCATCACCAACGCCCTGCGCGACCAGGGGTACTTCGACCACGCCCTGATCGCCGACGCCGCGCGTCAGGAACTGCACCGGATGGCCGAGGAGCAGCGCGGCGACGCCGAACGGATGCGGGAGATCCGGGTCCGGTCGAGCAAGCAGGGCGGGCGCTCGCAGCACCAGCACGACTACCGGCGCGGTGACGACCTCAAGCTCCGCACCCGCGAGGCCACGTACGAGGAACTCGCCACGCGCCTCGACGCCCGCCGGGACGACCAGCACTTCGTCGACGGCATCGTCCTCGCCGCCCGTGCCCGCGCGTGGGACGACATCGGCACGACCGTCGTCGGCCGTCTCGGCTGGGCCCAGCGGCCCGCGGATGACTACGAGGTCGGGCGCGACGAACGGCTGCAGCAGCTCCTCGACGAGGACTTCGCGACCCTCGTCGCCGAGCACCCGGTCGGATCCGGCACCGCGGTCGGCGCGGACGAGCCGGACGCGGACGGACCGGACGACGGCACCGACCCGGCCGAGGCGGACACCACCACGAGCTGACCGCGCGCACGGTTCCGGACGCGGGCCTCGACCCGTGTCCAGCCGTCGCTCCGTAGGCTCGCCCGCATGGTTGATGCGGTGGTCGTCGGAGCCGGACCGAACGGGCTGGCCGCAGCGGTCACCCTCGCTCGGGCCGGCCTCAGTGTCGAGGTCGTCGAGCGGAACGACACGATCGGCGGCGGGGCCCGGACCAAGGAGCTCACGCTTCCCGGGTACCTGCACGACGTCTGCTCCGCGGTGCACCCGATGGCACTGCAGTCCGAGTTCTTCCGGGCGTTCGGGATGGAACGGCGCATCGAGCTCCGGCTGCCCGAGGTGCAGTACGGTCACCCGCTCGACGGCGGCCGTGCCGGCATCGCGTACCAGGACCTCGACCGCACCGCCGACGCGCTCGGAGTCGACGGCCGTGCGTACCGGCAGCTGATGGCGCCACTGGTGTCGCACGCCGACGAGGTCTCCGACTTCGCCACGGACGCCCTCCTGCACGTCCCGCGGCACCCGGTCACCGTCGCCCGGTTCGGCCTCCGCGCGCTCGAGCAGGGCTCCCGCGCGTGGAACCTGCGCTTCCGCGACGACGTCGCCCCGGCCATGATCAGCGGTGTCGCGGCGCACTCCATCCAGCACATGCCCTCGCTCGCCACCGCGGCCGCAGCGCTGTCGCTCGGCGTGTACGCGCACGCCCGCGGTTGGCCGGTGCCGATCGGCGGCAGCCAGGCGATCGTCGACGCGCTCGCCGCCGACCTGGTCGCACACGGCGGCACGATCGAGACCGGGCGGGAGGTCCACTCCCTCGGCGACCTCACCCCGGCCAAGGCCGTGTTCTTCGACACGAGCGCCCCGTCCATGCTCCGGATCGCCGGCAACCAGCTGCCCGCACCGAAGCGCGGTGCCCTGCGGCACTTCCGGTTCGGCAACGCGGCGGCCAAGGTGGACTTCGCGCTGTCCGAGCCGGTGCCGTGGACGAACCCCGAGCTCCACCGCGCCGGCACCGTGCACATCGGCGGCACCCGCGCCGAGATCGCCGAGGCCGAGGCGCAGGTCGCGCGCGGTCAGGACCCCGACCGCCCCTACGTCCTGGGCTCCGAGCCGACCGTCGTCGACCCGAGCCGGGCCCCCGCGGGCGGACACGTCTTCTGGGCGTACGCCCACGTCCCCGCCGGCTCGACGGTCGACCACCAGGAGTCCGTCATCCGTCAGATCGAACGGTTCGCCCCGGGCTTCCGCGACACCATCGTCGCGACGAACAGCCGGACCGCCGAGGACATGGAGCAGTACAACCCGAACTACTCCGGCGGGGACATCGCCGCCGGTGCCGCGAGCTTCTGGCAGCTGGTGAAGCGGCCCGTGCTCTCGAGTGACCCGTGGCGGATGGGCGGCGGGATGTACCTGGCGTCGCAGTCCGCGGCTCCCGGTCCCGGGGTGCACGGCATGGCAGGCTGGCACGCGGCGAAGAGCGCCCTCCGACACACCTACGGGTTGCCGGTGGACGTCGACCTGGCACCGAGGAGCTGACATGGCGAAGAACGTCCGGATCATCCACTGCACGCCCGAGGAGGTCTTCGACGTCCTCCGCGACGGCTGGCTCTACCCCACGTGGGTGGTCGGCGCGTCCCGGATGCGCGGCGAGGACCCCGGCTGGCCCGCGGTCGGCACGAAGCTGCACCACTCGTTCGGCGTCTGGCCGCTCGTGATCAACGACACGACGAGCGTCCTGGAGTACGACGAGCCCCGACGCATGGTGATCCAGGCGCGCGGCTGGCCGGTGGGGGAGGCCCGCGTCGAGGTCGAGGTCGAACCGCACCCCCGCGGCTGCCGTGTCACCCTGCGGGAGAACCCCGTGAAGGGCCCGGGGACGCTCGTTCCCGGCTTCCTCGCACAGCCCGGCATCTGGTTCCGCAACCATGAGACGGCGCGCCGCCTCGGCTGGGTCGCGGCCGGTCGCGCGCGCAGCCACTGAGCCCTCCGCGAGACGCCCCATCGACGCGAAACGCCGCCGTCCGTGCGAGACGCCGCCGGAATCGGCGGCGTCGTGCGAACTCGGTGGTGTCTGGCGCACGCGGCGGCGTCTCGCCGCGGTAGCGGGCCGGTCCGCGGCGGACGGGAGGCGCGGTGCAGGCCCGCCACGTGCCTCCCGGTCGCGACGCCCCCATCGACGCCAGACGCCGCCGAACGTGCGAAACGCCGCCGAAGTCGGCGGCGTCGTGCGAAGTCGGCGGTGTCCGGCGCACTCGGCGGCGTCTCGCCGCCGCCGCGCCCGCCTACTCCTCGCGGGAGAACGCGCTCGCGCGTGCGACCTGGTCGGCGGTCAGGGCGACGCCCGTGTACCGCTCGAACTGGCGTGCCGCCTGCAGGGCGATGACCTCCGCGCCCGTGATCACGTGCGCACCGGCGTCGCGGCCGGCCCGGACGAGCGGGGTCTCGGAGGGGAACGCGACCACGTCGAAGACGGTGCCCACGGCGGTGATGCGGTCCGGGGCGAACGACAGTGCGGCCTCCTGGTCGCCGCGCATGCCGAGCGGGGTGACGTTGACGAGCACGTCGGCGTCCCCGGCCTGCTCCTCGGCGCCCACCCACGTGTACCCGTACTGGTCCGCGAGGGCGCTGCCGGTCGCCTCGTTGCGGGCGACGACGGTGAGGTGCTCGAAGCCGGCACCGCGGAAGGCCGCCGTGACCGCCTTCGCCATGCCGCCGGAGCCCCGCAGGAGCACGCGGGCGTCACGGTCGACCCCGTGCGAGTCGAGCAGCGCGGCGACGGCCTCGTAGTCGGTGTTCGACGCGGTGAGGACCCCGGCGTCGTTGACGATCGTGTTGACGGAGCGGATCGCGGCCGCGGACTCCTCGAGTTCGTCGACCAGGGGGACCACGTCCTCCTTGAACGGCATCGACACCGAGCACCCGCGGATGCCGAGCGCCCGGATGCCCGCGACCGCCCCGGGCAGGTCCGTCGTGGTGAACGCCTTGTAGACGTAGTCCAGCCCGAGTTCGTCGTAGAGGAAGTTGTGGAACCGGGTGCCGATGTTGCTCGGACGGGCGGCGAGCGAGATGCAGAGCTGCATGTCCTTGTGGAGGATGGGCATGTCGTCAGTGTCCCACGTGGCAACGATGGAGCGGTCCATCACGGATCCGTCCGCGAGGAGTGCGGCGTCCGTCGCCGGCCTGGCGTACCGTGACCGGGGATGACTGCTCTCCCTGACACCATGCGCGCCGTCCGCTTCGAGGAGTGGGGCGACCGTTCCGTCCTGCACGTCGCCGAGGTCCCCGTCCCCGAGGTCGCTCCCGGCCGCGTGATCGTGAAGGTCCGCGCCGCCGGCATCAACCCCGGTGAGTCCGCCATCCGCCAGGGCGTCGTCGACGACCACGACCCTGAGAAGCTGCCCTCCGGCCAGGGCACCGACCTCGCCGGCACGGTCGCCGCGATCGGCCTCGACGTCGACGGGTTCGAGGAGGGCGACGAGGTCCTCGGCTGGTCGTGGGAGCGCTCGAGCCAGGCGGAGTACGTCTCCGTCCCCGCCGGGCAGCTCGTCCCGAAGCCCCGTCTGCTCTCCTGGGAGGCCGCGGGCGGCCTGGACGTCGCCGCGACCACCGCTGCCGCCGCCGTCCGCGCCGTCGACCCGCGAGCCGGCGAGACCGTCGTCGTGTCCGGTGCCGCCGGCGGCGTCGGCTCGTTCGTCACGCAGCTGCTGACCAACGAGGGCGTTGACGTCATCGCGATCGCCTCCGAGTCGAACCACGACTGGCTGCGGTCCAAGAACGCCCGTCCGGTCGCGTACGGCGACGGGCTCGAGGACCGCATCCGCGAGCTCGCCACGAACGGCATCGACGCCGTCATCGACACGTTCGGCGCCGAGTACGTGCACCTCGGCATCACCCTCGGCGTGCCCACCGACCGGATCGAGACGACGATCGCCTTCGCGGCCGCGGCCGAGGTCGGCGCCAAGGCGTCCGGCAGCGCCGACACCGCCGACCCCGAGATCCTGTCGGCACTGGCGAACATGGTCGCGGACGGTTCGGTCGAGGTCCCGATCGCCGCCACCTTCCCGCTCGACGCGGTGCAGGACGCCTACGCCCAGCTCGAGGAGCGCCACACCCGCGGCAAGATCGTCCTGCTGCCGTAGGACGGCGGGCCCGACCGGCCGGGAGGCCCGACCACCGTCCGGCGGGCTCGTCCCGTCTCGGTGGGGCTGTCCCCACCCCGGAGTGGGGGCCTGGCCGGATGCCGCCGCGCATCCTCGACCCGTAGCGTCGAGGACATGACGAACACACTCCACCGCCCCCGTGCCGGCCGACTGCTCGCCGGCGTCTGCGCCGGCATCGCGGACCGCTTCGGCTGGTCCCGCACCGGCGTCCGGGTCCTCTGGGTCATCCTCAGCCTGTTCCCCGGCCCGCTCTGGATCGCCTACGTCGTGCTCTGGATCGTGATGCCGACGCAGGGCAAGCGGCGCTGATCCCGCCCGCTCCCGCGGGTCCGTCCCGCCATGTGGACGCGCCGGGAAGTCAGGAGGCGGCTCCTGTCGACATCTCCCGGCGTCGGGAAGCCGGGACGGGAACGACGAACAGGGTCCGGACGCGTTGCATCCGGACCCTGTTCGTCGTTCAGGCGCTCAGCGGCGGCTGCGGCCACCAGCGAAGCGCGTGTAGACGAGCAGCACGATGATCGCGCCGATGATGGAGCCGATGATGCCGGCTGGCTGGAAGAAGCCGTCCATCGGGTCGTGCTGAAAGACCAGGAAGCCGAGGAAGCCACCGACGAACGAGCCGATGATGCCGAGCACGATCGTCATCACGAGGCTGATGTCCTGCTCGCCGGGGACGATGAGACGGGCGAGTGCGCCGGCGATGAGGCCGACGATGATGAGGCTGAGGATGAGACCGAGCATGGGCTGACTCCTTGGTGCGTTCTGCACGACCGGTAGAAGGGCCGAGCGCGTCCGTCACCCGATCGGGTGACGTCGACAACCCTTCCACCCCCAAGGGTGTTCCGTCTCACCCCTTGGGGTGGAAAGGTGGCCCCATGCCGGTCGACGCTCCCACCACTCCGCTCCTCGTGACGCTCGTCGATGACTACGACGTCGTCCTCAAGGGCCTCGCGCACATGTTCGACGCGCACCGCGACCGGATCGTCGTGGCCGAGATCGACGCCAACGCAGAGCTCGACGACTCGATCGACATCGTGCTCTACGACTCGTTCGCGCAGCCGGAGTCCGACCAGCTCGAGATCGCCGCACTCGTCGCGAACCCACGAGCACGGCACGTCGTCGTCTACACCTGGAACTCACAACAGGAGCTCGTCGACGCTGCGCTCGCGGAGGGGGTGCACGGGTACCTGTCGAAGACGCTGGGTGCCGCCGACCTGGTGGACGCGCTCGAGCGGATCGCTGCCGGCGAGGTCGTGGTCAGCCGCGCCGGACGTCGCGCCCCGAGCGCCGACGGCCTGGATTGGCCGGGCAAGGGCGTCGGTATCACCGATCGCGAGTCCGAGGTCCTCGCGCTCATCACGCAGGGCAAGAGCAACGCGGAGGTCGCTCAGCTGACCTACCTCAGCCCGAACACCGTGAAGTCACACATCCGTTCCGTCTACCGCAAGATCGGGTCCGACAGTCGCACCCAGGCGGTGCTCTGGGGGGTCGCGAACGGGTTCAGCCCGGACCACCACCGGATCGACCACTGGCTCGGCGGGCCCTGATCCCGACGGCGACGAGCAGCGGGACGAGACACCCGGGCGGTTCCGGACACGGCGCCTCCCCGGCGCACCTGCTGATCGGGCTCGGGCTGGTCGCGCTCGGGGTCGTCGTGGGCCTGGTCTACCGGTGGCAGGCCCGACCAGGCCACTGAGCCTCCCGTCCGGACGGCGTAGGGTGACCGCGTGCCGGTCTCCGTCTTCGATCTGTTCAGCATCGGTGTGGGGCCGTCGAGCTCCCACACCGTGGGCCCGATGCGCGCGGGCGTCGACTTCGCCGAACGCGTCGTCGGACTGCCGGTCGCGAGCATCCGGGTCGACCTGTACGGCTCACTCGCCTCGACCGGACACGGGCACGGGACGCTCGGCGCCGTCGCGATCGGCCTGATGGGACACCGGCCGGAGGACGTCGACCCCGACGTCCTGACCGCCGCGCTCGAGGGCCTCGAGTCCAGCGGTCTCCTGAAACTGGCGGGCGGCCCGACGGTCGCGTTCCGGCTGACCGACATCGTCCTGCACCCGCTGACCATGCTGCCGCGACACCCGAACGCCATGCGCCTGCGGAGCTTCGACGCGACCGGCACCGAGACCGCCGTCGAGACCTACTACTCGATCGGCGGCGGATTCATCGCCCGTGACGGCGACGAGGAGCCGGGCGAGGACGTCGCCGGCACCGCCATCCCGGTCGAGACCGACGCGGTGCCCCACCCGTTCTCCAGCGGAGCCGAGCTGTTGGCGGCCTGCGCGACCACGGGCCTCCCGGTCAGCGGTGTCGCCCTGGCCAACGAGTCGGCGGCCCGCCCCGAGGCCGAGGTGCGGGACCGACTCCTCCGCATCCACGCCGTGATGGAGGACTGCGTCGACCGCAGCGTCCGTCGCACCGGCACCCTGCCGGGCGGGCTGGAGGTCCGACGCCGAGCCGCCGACTGGTTCGAGCAGCTGACCCGTGACGACCCCGGGCACGACCCGCTCTTCGCGATGGAGTGGACGAACCTCACCGCCATGGCCGTGAACGAGGAGAACGCCTCGGGGGGCCGTGTCGTCACCGCCCCGACGAACGGTGCAGCCGGGATCATCCCCGCGGTCCTCTTCTACGCGCTCACCTACGTGCCGACGATCACGCCCGACCGACGGGACGACGCGATCGTCCGCTTCCTGCTCACGGCCGGTGCGATCGGCTCGATCTACAAGGAGCGGGCGTCCATCTCCGGTGCGGAGGTCGGCTGCCAGGGCGAGGTCGGGTCGGCCGCCTCGATGGCCGCCGCCGGACTCGCCGAACTGCTCGGCGGGACGCCCGAGCAGGTCGAGAACGCGGCCGAGATCGCGATGGAGCACAACCTCGGTCTGACGTGCGACCCGATCGGTGGCCTGGTGCAGATCCCGTGCATCGAGCGGAACGCGATCGCGGCGAACAAGGCCGTGAACGCCGCCCGGATGGCGCTCCGCGGTGACGGCGTGCACCACGTCTCGCTCGACCAGGTCGTCGAGACCATGCGCCAGACCGGCGCGGACATGTCGCACAAGTACAAGGAGACCGCGATGGGCGGTCTCGCGGTGAACGTCCCGCTCTGCTGACCCGGCCCCGGAACTGGGGCTGCGGCGGGTGTCGAGCGGCGGGGTAGCGTGCACCGTCCGGAACCTGCCGGACCGGCGGCCAGGGACGGTCGTCGTCTCGGATCCCGGAAGCGATCGCCGATGTCACGCGCCACCCCGACCCTCCTCGCCGTGTCCGCCGTGGTCGCGGCGCTCGCCGTCACCGGCACGGGCCTGCCGGCGCAGGCATCGGCCGCTGCCAGCGCGACCGCTGCGCCCGCGACCGCTGCGCCCGCGACCGCTGCGCCAGCCGCCGGTGGCGTCCCCGCACCCACCGACCCCACGGTCGGCGCGACCCCGGGTGACACCCCCGTCGACCTGACGCTGGTGCTCCGGCCGGTCGACCCGGCCGCGCTCGCCGCCCTGCCCGTGGCGACCGCCGGGGACAGCGCCGCCCAGCGCGCGGACGCCGTGGAGGCCGTGGCCCCCGTCGACGACGCCCGGTCACGCGCACGATCGGCCCTGACCGGCGCCGGCTTCACCGTGACCGACTCGGACACGTGGGAGGTCGAGGCGCACGGCACCGCTGCCCAGGCCGAGGCCCTGTTCCACGTGAGCCTGGTCGGCACCGGTGACGGCATGCACCCGACCGCGGAGCCGGCGCTGCCGCGGTCCTTCGGCGGGTCCGTCGTCTCGGTGCTCGGGCTCGACGCCCGCCCGGCGCTCGCCCACGCGGCCGTCCCCGCCGGCTACGCGCCCGCCGACCTCGCCGGCGCGTACCGGTCCTCGGGCTCGGCCACGGCGGGGGCCGGCGCGACGATCGCCACCGTGCAGTTCTCCGGGTGGAACCGGAACGACCTCAGCGCGTCCGCCGCAGCGACGGGGCGTCCACTGCCGGCGCTCGACCAGATCGCGGTCGCGGGAGCGGACCCACACGTCGGCGACGGGTCCCAGGGTGAGACCGAGGTCGCCCTCGACCAGCAGGCCCTGCTCGCCGTCGCGCCGGGAGCACGGCAGCGCGTGTACGTGACGGAGAACTCGTTCCGAGGCAGCTACGACGCGTACAGCCGGATCGCGGACGAGGTGCGCACCGCCGGCATCACCGCGGTGAGCATCTCCTGGGGCAGTTGCGAGACGCAGACCCCGGCGGCGGCCCGAGCCGCACTCGACGCCGCCCTGGCGCGCATCGTCGCTGCCGGTGCCACCGTCTTCGCCGCCACCGGGGACGACGGCGCGCGCTGCCCGACCGGACCGACGACGACCATCCGCGACGTGTCGTACCCGGCGTCCTCGCCCGCGGTCGTCGGCGTCGGCGGTACCTCGCTCACGAAGACGGTGACGAAGACGGGGACCACTTGGACCGAGGCGGGCTGGTCGAACTCCCTGGGTGCCGGCGGGGGCGGGACCTCGAGCGCCTACGCCAAGCCCGCGTGGCAGACCGGGACGGGCATCAGCGGAACGAAGCGCCTGCTGCCCGACGTCGCCGCACTCGCCGACCCGGCGAAGGGGCTCGGGGTGTACCTGTCGACCGCGCACGGGTTCGTGCTCGGTGGCGGGACCAGCCTGGCGTCCCCGGTGCTCGCCGGCCAGCTCGCGGTCGCGTTGACCGCCCGCGGGTGTGCCGCCGGCGTCGGTGACGTGCACCAGGCGCTCTACCGGAACCCGGCCGCGTTCCGCGACGTCGTCACCGGCGGCAACGGCACGGCGCGGGCAGCCCGCGGCTGGGACGCGGCGACCGGACTCGGATCGCCGAACTGGTCGGCCCTGGGGCGCGTGCTCCCGAAGGCCTCGGACTGCACGGCGCCGACCACGACCGCCGCCGCAGCCGGGGCGACCGCGACCTCGATCGCCTCCGGGAGCCGGACCGTGCCCGCCGGGACGTCGATCCACTCACCGTACGGGCAGTACTGGCTCGACCTGCAGGGCGACGGCTCGCTCGTCGAGTGGGGCAACGGTCGACGGCTCTGGCGGAGCAGCGGAACGGCCGCGGGCGCCGGGCTGCGACTCGACGCGACGGGCCGACTCGCCGTCGTCGCCCCGTCCGGTGCGGTCCTCTGGTCGACGTCGGCCCGGACCACCTCCGGCGGCGCCCGCCTGACCGTCGACGATGCCGGCGACGTGCGACTGACCGCCCGCGACGGGAAGCTCCTCTGGCACAACGGCGCACCGGGCACCGACCAGCTGGTCCCCGGCGCCACCCTCGTCGCCGGGCAGTCGATCCGGGACGCGAGCGGGACGCGGCGCTTCGGCGTCCGGTCGAACGGGCTCCTCGTCGCGAGTTCCGGCAGCACGCGCCTCTTCCAGAAGACCGGCGGTGGTGCGGGGTCGTCCCTGCTGCTCCTGCCGAACGGCGACCTCGTGCTCGCGGGGCCCCTCGGGGCAACACGCTGGTCGACCGGCACGGGCCGGAAGGGTGGAGCCGGCGTCACCCTCCGGATGCAGTCGGACGGGAACGTCGTGCTCCGGAAGGGCACGTCGGCGATCTGGGCGAGCCACACCCGGGGGTGACCCCGGCCAGTGCCCGGCCAGGCCCGACCGCCCGACCTACCCGGCGAGCAGCGTGAGCAGCCGGGCGGTCTCGGCGGCGACGGCGTCCCGGCCCGCGGCGACGTAGCGGCGCGGGTCGACCAGGTCCGGTCGTTCGTCGAGCACGTCGCGCAGCGCCCGGGTGAACAGCCCGTTCAGGTGCGTCGAGATGTTGATCTTCGTCATGCCCGCGCGGACCGCGCCCCGCAGCTCGTCGTCGGACAGCCCGGACGAGCCGTGCAGGACCAGGGGCACCGGGACGGAGGCCCGCAGCCGCTCCACGAGGTCACGGTCGACCGACGCCTCGCGCGTCTGCATCGCGTGCGACGTGCCGACGGCGACCGCCAGGGCGTCGACCCCGGTCGCCGCCACGAACGCGGCAGCGTCGGACGGGTCGGTGCGGACCCCGGGAGCGTGCACGCCGTCCTTGCCGCCGACCTCGCCGAGCTCGGCTTCGATCGCGATGCCCGCCGCGTGGCACCGGTCGGCCAGCGCCCGGGTCGCGTCGACGTTCGCGTCGTAGTCCAGGTGCGACCCGTCGTACATGATCGAGTCGACGCCGAGGTCGATGCCCGCGTGCACCAGTGCGGTGTCCTCGATGTGGTCCAGGTGCACGAGGACCTCCACGTCGGCGGCCCGCGCGACGGCCTGGGTCGCGGTCACGATCGGCGTCAGCCCGCCGTGGTAGCGGATGCAGTTCTCGCTGACCTGCAGCACCACGGGCAGGCCGGCCCGCTCGGCCCCGGTGACGATCGCCTCGGCGTGCTCGAGCAGGACGACGTTGAACGCGCCGACACCACGACGGGCGGTGCGTGCGGAGTCGAGGAGGCCGGTGAGGGCGAGGGCGGTGGTCATGTGGGGCTCCCGGTTCGGTCGAGCTGGGTGGTGAATCGGTCGACGGCGGCGAGGTCGACCTCGCCCGCGACGGGGCGGAGCACCGCGGCGGCGCCGTACGCGGCTGCGGAGACCAGGGCACGGTGGAGCACGTCGGGTACGGTGACGTCGGCGGCCGTCCGGGTGCCTGGTGCGGTCAGCGCGAGGACGAGCCCGGCGGTGGCGGCGTCCCCGGCACCGGTCGGGTTGCCGTGCACGTCGGGCACCGCGGGGACGGTCACGACCGCGTCCGGCGTGTGCGCGGTGATGCCCGCCGAGCCCGCGGAGACGACGACGACCCCGGCTCCGCGTGCGAGCAGGTCGAGGGCGCCGGAGCGTTCGTCCCGGGCGCCCGTGGCGTCGAGGAGTTCCTCCCGGTTCGGCTTGCAGACCGTGGCGCCGGCTGCGGCCGCCTCGAGCAACGACGGCCCCGACAGGTCGGCGACGACGAGCAGGCCGGCGTCGACCGCGCCGCGGATCCAGGGCCGGACCACGCTCGGGTCGGTCCCGCGGGGCAGGGACCCGGACACCACGAGGGCGCTCGCAGCCGCCAGCGCGGTACGCACGGCACCCGTCACGGCGGCCCATTCGTCGGCCGTCACCGCCGGCCCGGGTTCGCCGTACATCGTCGGGTGGACGTGGTCGTCGACGACGGTGACCGTGGTCCGGGTGTCACCCGCGACCGGCACGGCGGCCGTCGCGAGGCCGTCCCGCTGCAGCGCGGCGGCGACCCACGCCCCGCTCGTCCCGCCGAGCGGCAGGACGGAGGTCGTCGGCACGCCGGCGGCGTCGAGCACCCGGGCGACGTTGACGCCCTTCCCGCCCGGACGGCGGACGACGTCCAGGACGCGCTGGGTGACCCCGACGACCTGCTCGGCGACGCGGTAGGTGACGTCGACCGCGGGGTTCGGGGTGATGACGACGATCACGCGGGGACCTCCAGGGGGGTGGGGCGGCCCTCCGGGTCGAGGACGACGAGGTCGGCGGCGGCACCGACGGTGAGGGGTGGACGCAGGCCGAGCAGGGCGGCGGCGCGCACGGACGAGGCGGCCACGGCCTCCCGGACGTCGTGACGAGCGGCGTCGTCGGGACGAGCGGCGAGGACCCGGGCGACGGCGTCACCGACGGTGATCGTGCTGCCGGCCAGCGATGACCCGTCGGCGAGCATCGCGACCCCGCCGTCGACCACGACGTCCGATCCGGCGATCCGGTACGGCCCGTCGGCGCAGCCGGTGGCGGCCATCGCGTCCGAGACGAACACCAGCCGGTCACCGGCGGCGCGGCGGACCAGGTCGACGGCGACCGGGTCGAGATGGTGGCCGTCGACGATGCACTCCACGGTCAGGCGCTCGTCCGTCAGGGCGACCCCGACCGGACCGGGCTCACGGTGGTGCAGCGGCGGCATGCCGTTGAAGAGGTGGGTGACCAGGGTCGCACCGGCGTCGACCGCGCGCTGCACCTGCTCGGTGTCGGCGTCGGTGTGCCCGATCGCGGCGACGACGCCGGCGTCGACCAGACGGTGGATCGTCTCGATCGCACCGGGGAGTTCGGGGGCGAGCGTGACCACCCGGAGGGCCACGCCTCCGGCGTCGACCAGGAGTTCGACCTCGGCGGGGGTCGGTGGGTGCAGCAGGGCGACCGCGTGCGCACCGCGTCGGGCGGGTGCGAGCCAGGGGCCCTCGAGGTGCAGCCCGGCGAGCGTGCCGTCGACGACGAGTGGGCGCAGCCGGTGGAGCGCGGCGACCGTGTCCGGGACCGTCCCGGTCGCGATCGACGCGACCAGGTGCGCGGTGCCGCGTCCGGCGTGGTGGGCGACGGCAGCGCGGGCCTCGTCGGCCGAGCACGAGGCGAAGTCGTGGCCGAGCGCGCCGTGCGCGTGCAGGTCGACGAAGCCCGGGACGACGGTGCCGGGGGCGTCGACAACGCGGTCGTGTGCCGGTGTCGGTCCGGTGCCGACCGCGGCGACCCGACCGTCGCTGACCGCGATCCAGCCGTCGACCAGGTCGAGTTCCGCGGTGACCACCCGGGGGGCGCGGACGAGCGTGGTCACGCCGACACCGCGGTCGGGCCGTCGTCGACGCGCTGGTGACGGGCGGGGAGGTCGCGCCCCAGCAGCTCCCGTGCGAGGAGACCGGCACCGATCGCGCCTGCGGCGTCACCGTGTCGTGCGCCGACGAGGGCCGGGACCCGGACGCCCACCAGCCGGTCGCTCAGCGCCGCGGTGAGGGGGTCGAGCAGCAGCGGACCGGACTGCGCGAGTCCGCCGCCGATGACCAGCGTGTGACACCCTGCGGCGGCCGTCAGCCAGGCGAGGGCGTCGGCGAGGACGTCGACGCAGTCGTCCCACACCTGGCGGGCGAGGAGCTCGCCGTCCTGGACGCGGAGCATCGCGGCGTGCGCGGTCGGTGCGTCGCTCCGGTGCGCGACGGCACCGGCCGAGGCGATCTCCTCGACCCGGAGGCCCGCGTGCGGACCGTGGGCGATGCGGACCTGGCCGATCTCACCGGCCCAGCCGTCACCACTGACGACCCGACCGTCGACGACGAGGGCGCTCGCGAGCCCGGTCCCGACCGGGACGAACGCGACCGTGCCGTGGTCGAGCCCACCGGCCTGCACCTCGGCGAGGGCCCCGGCGCGCACGTCGTGGCCGAACGCGAGCGGCACGTCGGTACCCGTCGCCCGGAGGGCCGCAGCGACCCGTTGGCGGACCGGCACGTCCTGCCAGCCGAGGTTCACGGACAGCACCGAGCGGCCGCCGTCCTCGTCGACCACGCCGGGGACGACCAGGCCGACGGCGTCGAGTGCCACGCCGTGCTGTCGGGCGACCGAGCGCGCGTGCACGGCGAGCTCGGCCACGACGACGGCGAGTGCCTCGGCAGCGGGGTCGTCACGCGGGGTCGGGACGCGCTGCTCGCCGAGCAACCGTCCGTCGTCGGCGGTCAGTCGGGCCTTGATGCCCGTGCCGCCGACGTCGACCCCGAGCACTGCCCCGCGCGCGGTCATCAGGTGAGGATGACCGAACGGGTGAGCGAGCGGGGGTGGTCCGGGTCGAGACCGCGGCGCTCCGCCAGGGCGACGGCGAACCGGTGCACGACGACGAGTCCGGCGAGCGGGTCGAGGTCGTGGTGCACCAGGCGGGCTCCGGTGGCGGCGACCTCGTCGGCCAGACCGTCCGGCACCGGGCCGAGCGACCACACCAGGCGGCCGGGCTGCGCGATCGCGATCGGCCCGTGACGGTAGTCCATCGCGGGGTACGACTCGGCCCAGAACTGTGCGGCCTCCCGGGTCTTCAGGGCGGCTTCGAACGTCAGGCCCACGGCGGCGCCACGGCCGACGAACGTGACCTGCTCGGCGTCGAGCAGGTCGTCGATCGGCAGCGTCAGCGCGGTCTCGGCCTGGACGGCGAGGGCCTCGACGTCGTCGCCGAGGGATGCGCGGAGCAGGGCGAGCGCGGTGGTGGCGAAGCGGGTCTGCACGACGGAGCGCTCGTCCGCGAACGGCAGCGCGACGACGTCGCCGGCGTCCGCTGCGGCCGGGCTGTCCGGCACGGCCGTGATCAGGACGGTGCGCTGGTCCGGCAGGGCGCGCAGGAGGTCGATGATCTCGGTGGTGGTGCCGGAGCGCGAGATGGTGACGACGCGGTCGTACTGGCGGCCGGCGGGGTACTCGGAGCCGGCGAAGGCGTCGGTCAGGCCGAGGCCCGCGGACTCACGGGCGACGGCGTAGCTCATCGCGATGAACCAGCTCGTGCCGCAGCCGATGACGGCGACGCGCTCGCCCGGCTGGGGGAGGACGTCGATGAACGAGGGCAGCAGTGCCGCGGCGGAGCGCCAGGAGGCCGGCTGCGATGCCAGCTCGTCGCCCACGAAGGTGTCGGACATGGTGTCCTTCCGGTCGGACCGATCCTTGGTGATCGGATATCGGCCAGCATGACGATCGATCGTGCTCGATGCAAGTGCAAAACGTCATTTCCGATCATGGAGCCCGCGGAGGAGCGCCCGTAGGATGACGCCATGACCCCGCAGCAGAGGCTCAACGCCCTCCTCGAGCTGGTGAGCGACCGCGGCAACGTCTCGATCACCGAGATCGGGGACGAGCTCGGGATCTCCGCGGCGACGGCCCGCCGCGACCTCGCCACGCTCGCCGACCAGCGTCTCGTCACCCGGACCCACGGCGGCGCCGCTGCCCTCGGTGCCGGGTACGAGCTGCCGCTGCAGTACAAGATCGCCCGCCAGGCCGAGGCGAAGACCGCGATCGCCCGGGCGACGGCCGCGCTCGTGGCCCCCGGGGACACGGTCGGGCTCAACGGCGGAACGACGACGACCGAGGTGGCGCGGGAACTCGGCAAGAGCGAGCGGTTCATCCGAGCCGACGGCGAGTACGGCATCACGATCGTCACGAACGCGCTGAACATCGGGTACGAGCTGTCCGTCCGCGCGAACGTCAAGATCGTCGTCACCGGCGGCGTCGCCCGTCGGCAGTCGTACGAGCTGATCGGGCCGCTGGTCCGGGACACGCTCGACGAGTTCGCCCTCGACGTCGTCGTCCTCGGCGTCGACGGTCTGACCGGGCAGTACGGCGCGACCACCATGCACGAGGGCGAAGCCGAGGTCAGCCGCCACTTCGCCTCGGTCGGCCGCAGGGTGATCGTGGTCGCCGACTCGACGAAGATCGAGCGCTCGACCTTCGCCCGGATCTGCCCGCTCGACCGCATCGACGTGCTCGTCACCGACCGGGACGTCCCGCCGCGGTTCGCCGCGGACCTGGCCGCCGCCGGCGCGGAGCTCGTCGTCGCGGACTGACCGGCACGTCCGGCGACCACGTGCGTCGCCGCGACCGGCTCCCCCGGGGCCTGCCCGACGCTCGGGAACCCGCCGTGCGCCTCCCGGCCGAGCGCGGTCACGTTACCGGCGTGTTAAACCCTCGCATCACGCTTCCGTGAGCGATCCGTGAGCGCATATTGTGCATTCATGATCGATTTGGCATCATGGCCGTCACAATCACGCAAGGGAGCGAGATGAGCATCACGAGCACGCGCACACTCCGAGTCGGCGTGGTCGGCATCGGCCAGCGGTCGTACATCGCGAACCACGTCGCCGCCGCCGGACTCGACGCCGACGGGGTCGACGCCCGGATCGTGGCCGCCGCCGACGTCACCGAATCCGGCCGGCGACGAGCCGCCGAGGCCTGGCCGGACGCCACCGTCGTCGACGGACACCGCGCCCTGATCGGGACCGACGGTGCCCCGAACGCCGTCGACGCCGCGATCGTCACCACACCGGACTGGACCCACGCCGAGATCGCGATCGACCTGCTCCGCGCCGGCATCGCCGTCTACCTCGAGAAGCCCCTCGCCATCACGGTCGAGGACGCCGACGCCGTCCTCAACACCGCCGCCGAGACCGGCACCCCGCTCTACGTCGGCCACAACTTCCGCCACGCGGCCGTGGTGCGCCTGATGCTCGACGTGATCGCACGCGGTGAGATCGGCGAGGTCAAGGCCGTCTGGGTCCGCCACTTCGTCGGCAACGGCGGCGACTACTACTTCAAGGACTGGCACGCCGACCGCAGCCGCGTGAACTCGCTCCTGCTGCAGAAGGCCAGCCACGACCTCGACGTCGTGCACGCCCTCGCCGGGGCCTACACCAGCCGCGTCGTCGGCATGGGGTCGCTCTCGGTCTACGGAGACGTCACCGACCGTCGCGACCGCAGCGACGAGCTCATGACCGACTGGTTCTCGTTCGACAACTGGCCGCCCGCGGAGCAGACCGGTCTCAACCCCGTCGTCGACGTCGAGGACGTGTCGATGGTGATGATGACCCTCGAGAACGGCGTGCAGGCCAGCTACGAGCAGTGCCACTTCACGCCCGACTACTGGCGGAACTACACGGTCATCGGCACCCACGGACGCCTCGAGAACATCGGGGACACCGGCGGTGGCGTGGTCAAGGTGTGGAACCACCGTCGCAACTGGGACGTCGCCGGGGATGTCGAATACCCGATCGACGGCGTCGAGGACGGCCACGCCGACGCCGACCTGCTCACCATGACCGAGTTCCTCCGCTCGCTGGCGTTCGGGGAGCCGACCACCCTGTCCCCGATCGCGGCCCGTGCGGCCGTCGCCGCCGGCGCGCTCGCCACCCGCTCGCTCCGCAACGGCTCCGTCCCCATCGACGTGCCGCCCCTTCCCGACGCCACCCTCCGACACTTCGCGACCACTCCCGACCGCGACGACGTTCCCGAAAGGACCACCCGATGACCGCTCCAACCGCCCGTCCGGGCCGCGGCCGCCGCCGCGCACTGCTCGGTCTCGCAGCCGCCGTCAGCGCCGTCGCGCTCCTCGCCGGATGCAGCAGCCAGTCCTCCGCAGGGTCCTCGGACTCCGGTTCGGGCGAGGTCGCGAAGGACACCAAGGCGAACCTGACGTACGCCGTCTGGGACCAGAACCAGGTGAAGGCCATCAAGGCCAACATCAAGGGGTTCAACGAGGAGTACCCCGACATCAAGGTGAACGTCGACGTCACGCCGTACGCCAACTACTTCACGAAGCTGCAGACGCAGGGCTCGAGCAACACGCTCCCCGACCTCTTCTGGATGAACGGCCCGAACTTCCAGCTGTACGCAGGGAACGGCAAGCTCGCCCCGATCACCGGCGAGGTGAAGTCCGGCGCGATCGACCCGGAGAACTACTCGCCAGCGCTCAACAAGCTCTACACGTACGACGGCACCCAGTACGGCGTCCCGAAGGACTTCGACACCATCGGCGTCTGGATGAACAAGGCCCTGTTCGAGAAGGCCGGCGTGGCCATGCCGTCGAAGGACTGGACCTGGGACGACTTCCAGAAGACCGGTGCCGAGCTCTCCGAGAAGCTGAAGTCGGACGGTGCGTACGGCGCCGCGGCGGGCATGGACGGCCAGACCACCTACTACGACACGATCTTCCAGGCCGGCGGCTCCGTCATCGACGGGGACGAGTCGGAGTACGGCACGAAGGCCGCGCAGGAGGGCATCGGCTTCTGGACCGACCTGATCAAGTCCGGCGCCTCGCCGACGATCAAGCAGCTGACCGACACGACCGCTGACCAGTGGTTCACCTCGGGCAAGGTCGCGATGTACCAGGGCGGCAGCTGGTTCCGCTCCGCGCTGATCGGCAGCGACATCGAGAAGGACGTCGTCGCCTACCCGCTGCCGAAGGGCAAGGAGCAGGCGACCGTCATCCACGGCGTCTCGAACGTCGTCGCGGAGGGCTCGAAGGACAAGGCCGCCGCGCAGGCACTCCAGGCCTACCTGGCCAGCAAGCCCGCCCAGCAGCAGCAGGGTGACATGGGCGCCGTCATCCCCGCCTACACCGGCACGCAGGACGCCTTCACGAAGACGATGCCCGATGCCGACCTGCAGGTCTTCCTCGACGCGGTCGACTACGCCAAGCCGCTGCCGGTGTCGAAGAACACCGCCGCGTGGAACACCCTCGAGACGAACCTGCTGCCGAGTGCGTTCGACGGTTCCGAGCCCGTCGACCAGGTGACGGAGGAACTCGCCCAGAAGATGGACGCGGCACTCGCCAAGGAGTGACGACGAGCCGGTCGGTCGGGGCCCACGCCCGACCGGCCGGCACCCGCACGTCCGCACCACCCGCTGCACCCAGCACCACCCGGACCACCCGATCCGACCGCCCTGGCCGAGGAGCGACCTGATGACGATCCACACCCAGCGACCCGATGCCGCGCAGGCGTCCCCGCCGCCCGAGACCCGCCCCGCCGACCCCTCGCGGCCGACGCGGGCCCCACGCACCGACGGCTTCTGGCCGTGGCTGTTCGTGCTGCCGCTGCTCATCGGCGTCGGGACGTTCTTCATCTGGCCGATCCTGCAGACGTTCTACTACTCGTTCACGAGCTGGGGGGTGTTCGGCGGATCGAGCTTCACCGGGTTCGCGAACTACGCGCGTCTGCTGTCCGACCCGCAGCTGTACCAGTCGCTGTTCAACACGGTCGTCTACACGGTGATCGTGCTGCTCGGCATCCCGGTCGCGGTCTGGCTCGCGAGCCTGCTGAACACCCCGGGCCTGCGCTTCGCCCAGTTCTACCGGGTGCTGTTCTTCCTGCCGTACGTGGCGATGCCCGCCGCGATCGCGCTGGTCTGGCGCATCATGTTCAACGGTGACTTCGGCATCGTGAACTGGTTCCTCGGGCTGTTCGGCATCGACGGTCCGTACTGGATCTCGACCCCGGGCTTCGCGCTCGTCGCGGTCTCGCTGGTCGGGCTGTGGTCGTCGCTCGGCTTCTCGATGATCATCCTCGGCGCCGGGCTCAAGGACATCCCGCCGGAGCTGTACGAGGCCGCCGAACTCGACGGCGCGAGCCGGTGGCGGCAGTTCCACTCGCTCACCGTGCCGCTGCTGACACCGAGCATCTTCTTCGTGCTCATCATCACGACGATCTCGAGCTTCCAGCTGTTCGACCTGCTCTACGCCATCCTCGGCTCCACCAACCCGGTGATCCCGAAGACGATGTCCCTCGTCTTCTACTTCTACAGCGCCGGGTTCATCGACAACGACAAGGGCTTCGCGGCTGCGATCGCGATGGTGATCTTCGTGCTCATCGGGATCATCACCGTCGTGCAGTTCCGGGTCCAGCGGAAGTGGGTCCAGTCATGACCGGCATCATCGAGGCGCACGGCAGCAAGCTGACGGCGGCGACGAAGGCCGCCAGCCGCACCCGGGTCCGTGCCGACGCCCGCCCCGGTCGCCGCGGCGGCAGCCACTGGTGGATCCACGTGGTGCTCGGCATCGGCGGGTTCGTGATGGCGTTCCCGTTCCTGTGGCAGATCATCATGGCGCTCTCCACGAACGCCCAGGTGACCGCGCCCACGCCGACCTTCTGGCCGGGTGAACTGCAGTGGGGCAACTTCGTCCGCGTCTTCGACCGCCTGCCCTTCCTCAGCCAACTCGGCACGTCGATCTGGGTGACCCTGATCCGTACCGCGGCGCAGATCGTGCTCTGCACCCTGGCCGGCTACGCCTTCGCCCGGATGCGGTTCCGGGGACGGGCCGTCATCCTCGGCATCGTCCTGTCGATCCTGCTGGTGCCGTCGCAGGTGTACCTGATCTCGCAGTACCAGATCGTGCAGGGGCTCGGCTGGCTCGACACCCTCGCCGGGATCGTCGCCCCCGGGCTGTTCAGCGCCTTCGGCACGTTCCTGATGCGGACCGCGTTCCTCAACATGCCGGCCGAGCTCGAGGAGGCCGCGCGCATGGACGGCGCGAACCCGTTCCAGACCTTCTGGCGGATCATGCTGCCGCTCGCCCGACCGTCGATCAGCGTGCTCGCGATCACGACCGTGCTGTGGTCGTGGAACGAGCTGCTCTGGCCGCTCGTCGTCTCGACCCGCGCCGAGGACATGCCGCTCGCGGCCGGCCTGGCCACCCTGTCGAGCGACCGGACCATCGACTACCCGCTGCTGATGGCGGCGAGCCTGATGGCGATGGCGCCGGTGCTCATCATGTTCATCGTGCTCCAGCGCCGGGTGATCGACGGTCTCGCCTCCTCCGGGCTCAAGTGAGCGCGGCAGACGTCGGACGGGAGGCCCGGCCCGACCCCGTCGCGCTCCTCACCGCCGCCGTCGGCTCGCCAGGCGAGCCCGCGGGGCTGGCACCGGCGCTCGAGGACGCCGTGCGATACCTCGGCCCGGAGGGTCGGGAGGCGGCTCTCCTCGCCGCCCTCCGCGCGGTGCTCCCGGTCACCGAGCAGTGGCTCGTCGCCCACGGCTGCAGCCCCGAGGACGCCGCGTCGAGCGTCGCCGACGTGGACCGCAAGATCGACCGGTACGGCCTGGACGGCACGGGTCTGGACTGGCTCGTGCAGGTGGCGACCGGTCGCGTGGTGGCCGTGGGGCGCCTCCAGTTCGAGCGGGCCACCCACCTGCCGGACGGGACGCCGGCCTGGGGCGTGCACGTGCCGGAGGTCGGACCGCTGGACCCGGACGCATGCGACCGGTCGTTCGCGGCCGCGCCCGCGGTGCTCCGGCGGCTCGACCCGGACACGACGGTGGACACCTTCGTGTGCTCGTCGTGGTTGCTCGACCCGGAGGTCGCGGCCGTGCTGGGGCCGTCGTCGAACACGGCGCGCTTCGCGGCGCGGTTCACGCTGCTGCCGGAACCGCCCGAACCGCACGGACCGGTGGAAGAGGGCGACGACTCGATGGCGAAGTTCGTCTTCGGCACCGACCTGGCGTCCGCGCGTCAGGCGGTGCCCTCCGGTCGGCTCCAGCGTGCGGTCCAGGAGCGGTGGGCGGCGGGCGGGCACTGGTCGGAGCGCACCGGCACCGCGCCGGTCGGCGTACCGTCACGGACATGAGCGCACCCGACCGAGACCACCTGGACGACGGCGTCGACATGACCTTCGAGGAGCGTCGCCACGACACGTTCCGTCGGATGTCGGGGTCCGACGAGCACGACGAGGCGCCGCGGGTCGAGGTCGAGGAGACCGAGTCCGGCGACGTCCGTATCGACATCGCCGACAGCGCCGCCGTCCGACCGGGCGACTGAGCGCCCGCCACTGCGGCCACCCGCGCGTGACGGTGCGGCGAGGACGGTGGGGCACGGCAGAATCGTCGGCGTGCACATCGTCCTCGCCCGTGTCGACGGCGGCCTCACCGCGACGCCGCTGACGGACGCGGGGACGTCGGACGGTGAGCCGGTGCGCCTGACCGAGTCGGGCCTCCCGGCCTTCGTCGCGGCGCACGAGGGACCGGGCGTCCGCTGGGTCTGGTCCGACACCGCACGCTGGTACCCGGCCGTGCTGGCTGCGGGCGGTCGCGTGGCCCGATGCGTGGACCTCCGACTCGGCCACCGGCTGCTCCGCACCGCCCTCGCCACCCGCGGTTCCGCCCTCGCGCAGGCGCCGCTGAGCGCCTGGGACGCCGCCGTCGCGCTGGAGGCCCGTCCCGCGCCCGCCACGCAGGCCTCGCTCTTCGACGACGACCTGTTCACGGTCGCCCCGGCCGACGACGACCTCGACCCGGTCGTCGAGCTCCGGGCGCAGCTCGACGCGGTGGCCGGTGCGAGCGAGCCGGGAGCGCTGCGCCTGCTCCTCGCGGCAGAGTCCGCCGGCGCGCTCGTCGCCGCGGAGATCAAGTACGCCGGGCTGCCCTGGCGGACCGACGTGCACGAGCGGCTGCTCGCCGACGCCCTCGGCCCGCGGGTGCCGTACGGGGTGCGGCCCCGGAAGCTCGAGGAGCTCGCCGCGGTCCTCCGGCAGCGACTCGACGACCCCGACCTCAACCCGGACTCGCCCGCCGACGTCCTGCGCTCCCTGCGGCGGGCCGGACTCGTCGTGGACAGCACCCGGAAGTGGGAACTCGAGCGGCTGGAGCACCCGGCGATCGAACCGCTCCTGGAGTACAAACGCCTGTACCGCCTGCTCACCGCCAACGGGTGGACGTGGCTCGACGAGTGGGTGCAGGACGGCCGGTTCCACCCGGAGTACGTCGTCGGCGGGGTGGTGACCGGTCGCTGGGCGGCGAACGGCGGCGGGGCCCTGCAGCTGCCGAAGCAGGTGCGCGGAGCGGTGGTCGCCGACCCCGGATGGGAGCTCGTGGTCGCCGACGCGGCGCAGCTCGAACCGCGGGTCCTCGCCGCGATGTCGGGCGACACCGACATGGCCGCGGCCGGGGACGGACAGGACCTCTACGACGGGGTCGTGGCCTCCGGTGCGGTGCAGACCCGGCAGCAGGCGAAGATGGCGATGCTCGGCGCGATGTACGGCGCCACGCAGGGCGAGGGCGGGCGGTTCGTGCCCCGGCTGGCCCGGGCCTTCCCGCGGGCGCTCGACCTGGTCGAGCAGGCGGCCCGGGCGGGGGAACGGGGCGAACCCGTGACGACCCGGCTCGGTCGGACGTCGCCGGTGCCGGAGCAGTCGTGGTTCGAGGCGCGGAACCGGGCGTACTCCGTGGACGGCACCCCCGCGATGCAGCGGGCCGTCGAGTCCCGGGCCCGCAGCTGGGGACGGTTCACACGGAACTTCGTGGTGCAGGGCACGGCGGCCGAGTGGGCGCTGTCCTGGATGGGCGGCCTGCGCACCCGACTGGCCGCGCGGAGCGACGGGCCCGTCACGTCCGGGCCGCACATGGTCTTCTTCGTGCACGACGAACTCGTGGTGCACGCACCGGCCGCGGACGCCGAGTGGGTGGCCGAGCAGGTCCGGGCCGCGGCGGTCGACGCCGGGCGGATCATGTTCGGTGGCTTCCCGGTCACTTTCCCGCTGACGGTCGCGGTGGTCCGGTCGTACGACCAGGCGAAGTAGCGACCCGACCGGGTCCCGGGTGCTGCCGCGGTGGCGCCCCGGTCGAGGCCGGCCGTGCCCGCACAGCCGCTGACGGGCAGGCTGGTCCGATGGAAGAGCACCACGCACCCGGCGGCCGACCACCCGTGATCGGCGGAGCCGAGCGCGAGCGCGTCGACCGTACCGTCGGCGACGTCGACCTCACCCGGTGGCGCACGCGGGTCGGCCGGAGCGTCGCCGACTCGTGGGCGGCACTCGGCCGCCGATACGGGGCGCTCCCGCTGCTGCTGCTCACCCTGCTCGTCGGGATCGGCATCGCCGCGGTCGCGACGTGGGTGGCCTCCGAGGTCTACGACGCCGTGCGTGAGTCCGACGACGTCGCCGTGCTCGACCGGCCCGTCCTCGACTGGATGCTCACGCACCGGTCGCCCGCGCTCGACCAGGGCGTCACGTGGTGGACCGACATCGCCGGCACCATCGGGATGCCGATCGTCGCCGTGCTGTTCCTGGTCGGCCTGACGATCCAACGCAGGGCGTGGACGCCGCTCGTGCTCCTCGTCGCCGCGAGTGCCGGCTCCCTGGCCATGACGATCGCGGGCAAGGACCTGATCGGTCGAGCCCGGCCGCCGCTGTCCGACGCCGTCCCGCCGTTCGAGCACTCGCCGTCGTTCCCGTCCGGGCACACCCTGAACGCCACGGTCGTCGTCGGCACGATCGTGTACCTGCTGCTCCTCCGGCAGACCCGCGTCGTGGCCCGGGTCTGGACGATCGTCGTCGGGACGCTGTTCGTGCTGTCGGTCGGTGTCTCGCGGGTGTTCCTCGGGCACCATTGGACCACCGACGTCCTGGCGGCGTGGGCGCTCGGGCTCGCCTGGCTGGCGCTCGTCGTCACCGCGCACCGGCTGTACCTGACCGCGCTGCACCGGGGCGCCGAGCCGACCCCGTCGTGACGGGGCTGCGCGCCCTCGTCAGGTCAGCCCGGTAGGTTTCCGGCATGGAAGAACGGCTGATCGGCGGCAGGTACCGGGTGACCGGGACCCTCGGGCACGGGGGGATGGCATCGGTCTACCGCGCCGTCGACGAGCAGCTCGGACGAGAGGTCGCGGTCAAGCTCTTCCGCATCGGACCCGTCGACCACGGTGAGCGTGCGCGCGCCGAGGCCGAGATCCACGTGCTCGCCGGCCTCCGCAGCCCGAACCTCGTCACCCTGTTCGACGCGGCCCTCGACGACGTCGACGGCGACTCGTTCCTCGTGATGGAGCTCGTCCCCGGCAGCGACCTCGCCACCCGTCTCCGCGAGGGTCCGCTCGACCCGACGACCACGGCCCGTGTGGGTGCGCAGGTCGCCGAGGGGCTCGCCGCCGTGCACGCCCAGGGCATCGTGCACCGTGACGTGAAGCCCGCCAACGTCCTCCTGGAGCAGGACGGCGAGCACGTCAAGCTCGCCGACTTCGGCATCGCGCTGCTCCGCGACGCCGCCCGCGTCACCGGCACCGGCACCGTCATCGGGACGGCCGCGTACCTGGCTCCCGAGCAGGTCCTCGGCCAGCCCGTCACCGGCGAGGCCGACGTGTACGCACTCGGCCTCATGCTCCTCGAGGCCCTGACCGGCAAGCAGGCGTTCCCGGGCAGCGCGGTCGAGGCCGCCACCGCCCGACTCGCCCGAGCGCCCGAGATCGACCAGCACCTGCCGACGGCGTGGCGCACGCTGCTGCACGTCATGACGGCGCAGCACCCGGAGGACCGTCCGTCCGCCGCCGAGGCTGCCGCGCGCCTCCGCGCACTCGGCAGGGACGAGGTCGCGCCTGCCACCCAGCTCCTGCCGGGAGGCCCGGGGGCAGTCACGCGCGCCGCCGCCGGTGCCGGGGTGGCCGGTGCAGCCGCCGCCGGCGCGGGTGCCGGAACCGCATCCGCGGACGAGGCGACGCGCGCGATGCCGGTGCAGGGAGCCTCCCGCCCGGACGACGCCACCCGACGGCTCCCGACCCAGTCCCAGCCGGCGCGGAGTGCGGACGACGACGTGGCCACCACGGTCCTCGGGACGCCGGGAGCCGCAGCAGCCGGTCCGGGTGGTGGCGCCGGTGGTCGTGCGGGCGGGCCCGCTGGTCCGGCCCGGCCGCTGGCCACGGACCCCGACGAGCCCCGGCGGAAGCGCTGGGTGGTGGCGCTGATCGTCCTGGCGGTCCTCGTGGTCGCCGGCATCGTCGTCGCGGCCCTCGCGTTCAACCGTGACGACACCACGTCACCGAACCCCAGCGAATCGACGCAGCAGACCGCACCGGTCGACGACCAGCCGAGCTCCGAGCCGTCCGACGAGTCCAGCGAGCCCGCCCAGCAGCAGCCGAGCCAGCCGGCCGACCAGCCGTCGGAGCAGCCCTCCGAGCCGACGCAGGAACAGCCGTCCGAGGAGCCCTCGGAGCCGTCGGACGAGCCGAGCGAACCCACCGATCAGGTGCCGACGACCGCACCGGTGCCGGGCACCGACACGACGCTGCCCGTGCAGGACCCGCTGGACACCGGGGCGGACACGACCTCACAGCAGGGCCCGGCCGACAGTGGTCCGGGCGGGGCGACCGGTCCCGGGAAGTCCGGAGACGCACCGGGCCACAACAAATGACGAGGCTGACCTGCTGTCCACCTGGGCGGAGCACACTCGACCCATGTCGATGAGTGCACCGTTCGATCCCCAGCAGCAGGGCAGCGACGTTCCCCCGGACGGCTCCGACCAGGACGAGCTCGAGGTGGAGGAGTCGCGCGCGGCTCCCCCCGCTGACGGGCCGTCCGGGGCGGACGTCTCCGGCGCCGATGCGATCGGCGACCCCGGGGACTCCCCGGTCCGACACGACGACGAGGACGCGGCCGGCGGCGGCCCGGTGTTCCGGACCCCGCATCCCGGCGACCGTCTGCACCCGGGCGACCTCGGCGACTGACCAGCGCGCGTTGCGCGGACTCCCGGGTCGGCCGGGCATGCTCGTCGGATGTCGATGAGCAGTGCGTTCGACCCGTCGAAGGGTCTCGCCATCCCCGAGGAGCAGCCCAGCGGCGACGGGCTCGAACTCGACGACGACCCGGCCGCGCTCGGGATCCGGTTCGAGGTCGTGTCCGGCGGGTCAGCGGACCCCGCAGCAGCGCTGCCTCCGCGTGAGCCCGACGAGGACGACGCGCCAGCGCCCTGAGTGCTGCGCCGACGCGTCGTCCGCGGTGGGACCGCCCACTCAGGGGACGGTGTGCCCCGCCGCCGTGAGCACGCGGTACCACTCCTCGCGGCTGAGTTCGACGTCGGACCCGGCGGCCGAGTCGCGCACACGCTGCGGGTTCGTCGTGCCGAGGACGACCTGGAAGTGCGCGGGGTGCCGGGTGATCCACGCCACCGCGATGGCGGTCGGGGTGACGCCGTGCGCCGAGGCGAGCTCCTCGAGCACGTCGTTCAGCTCGGCGTACTGCTCACGGTCGCCCAGGAAGACGCCGTCGAAGAAGCCCTTCTGGAACGGGGACCAGGCCTGCAGCGTCACGTCGTTGAGACGCGAGTAGTTGAGGATGTCGTTGTCGCGGTCGATGGACTGGTCGAGCCCGCCCATGTTCGCGGTGAGGCCCTGCGTGATCACGTTCGCGTGGGTGATGCTCAGCTGCACCTGGTTGAACGCGAGCGGCTGCCGCACGGACTTCTTCAGCAGCTCGACCTGCCCGGGGGTGTGGTTCGAGACACCGAAGTGGTGCACCTTGCCGGCGGCGTGCAGTTCGTCGAACGCGCGGGCCACTTCCTCCGGCTCGACGAGGGCGTCGGGGCGGTGCAGCAGCAGCACGTCGATGTAGTCCGTGCGCAGGGCGGTGAGCGACTCCTCGACCGAGGACAGGATGTGCTCGTACGAGAAGTCGAAGTACGCGCCGTGCTCCGTCGGCCGGATGCCGACCTTCGTCTGCAGCTGGATGTCGGCCCGCTCGGAGGACGACAGCGTCACCGCGGAGCCGAAGCGCTCCTCGCAGCCGTGCCAGACGCCGTACACGGCAGCGTGGTCGAACATCGTCACGCCCGCGTCGCGCGAGGCCGTGTAGAGCGAACGGATGTCCTCGTCGCTCATGTCGTTGATCCGCATCATCCCGACGATCACGTCGGAGGCGGTGAGGTCCGTCTGTGGCAACTCCAGTGTCTTCACCCCACCGATCCTGCCAGCGGCCACCCGTGTGAGCCAGGCCCTGGCCGTACCCCCGGGGCGCTCCCCGACCGCGACCACCGCACCGGGCCACCCGTCCCGCCGCCCCGTACCCTGGACCGGTGCGTGACGACCTGCTGCCCGTGCTCGCGTGCCCGGTGTGCACCGAGCCGCTCGCCCGCACCGCCCCGGGGCAGGCCGGTTGCCGCAACGGGCACCGGTACGACGAGGCCAAGCAGGGCCACCTGACGCTCCTGCCCGCGAAGCGCCGAGCACTCACCGCGGACACCCCGGAGATGGTCGACGCGCGGCTGCGTTTCCTCGGTCGCGGTCACTACGCGCCGGTCGAGCGGGCGCTCACGAGCGTGGTCGCCGACGCGACCGCACCCGGCGTGGTCCTCGACGTCGGTTCCGGCCCGGGCACGTACCTCGCGCACGCGCTCGACGGCACGACACATGGCGATGCTGCCAGGAGGCTCGGGGTCGCGTTGGACCTCTCGGCCGTCGCCATCCGCCGCGCGGCACGCATCCACGGGCACGTCGGTGCCGTCGTCGGGGACGTGACTGAGCGCCTCCCGGTCGTCGACCACGCCGCCGCCGTCGTGCTCGACGTCTTCGCGCCGCGCAACCAGCACGAGTACGCCCGGGTGCTGCACCCCGGAGGCGTGCTCGTCGTCGTCACGCCCCGGGTCGGACACCTGGCGGAACTCGCGGCCGCCACGATCAGCGTGGACCCGGAGAAGGAACGCCGGCTGCACGACAGCTTGACACCCGCGTTCACGCCGCGCTCGACCGAGGACCTGACCTGGACGATGGAACTCACCGCCGAGGCCGTGCACGACCTGGTGCACATGGGGCCGAGTCACCACCACGTGGCGGCGGACACGGTGTTCACGCCGGAGACGGTGACGGCGGCGGTGACCGTCAGCACCTGGACGCCCGCGCGCTGAGCGACGAGCGTCGGACTCGACCGGGGTCAGCGCGGACGGATGTCCCGCCCGGTGTCGTCGGGTGTCGGCCACGGTTCGGCGGGACCGCGCTGCGCCGGCCAGCCCTGTGCCGCAGCGCCCGCTGCGGGCCAGTTCGGCGCCGGGGTGCCTGCCCCCGCGTACGCGACCCATGCCCACGGCGCCCGCTCGGCGAGCCAGGCCTCGAGATCGGGGTAGCCGATGGCGATCGACACCGTGTCGAACAGCACGGTCCCCTCCGGGTCGCGCGCCTGGATCCCGCCGTACGGGCCGGTCCAGGGCCGGATCGACGCGATGGCGGTGTGGTGCACCTCACGTTCGGTCCGGAAGCCCTTCCGGACGATCAGCCGGTCCGGCAGCGCATCGATCCGCGTCCGTGCCAGGGCACTGGCGAGCAGGACGAACGCGACCCCGCCGAGCAGAGCGACAGTGCCCGCGATGCCCATCGGCAACGCGTCCGGGTCGTCCGTGGTCGAGGCCGCACCGAGCAGCAGCACGCCGCCGAGGACGATGACCAGGATGCCGATGGTCCGCAGGATGACCCGCTGCCACCGTCTCGGCCGCACGGTGAACAGTGCGTCCGGGGCCGCCCCGGCGAGCACGCGCTGGTGCTTCCGCTTCCGGTCCCCCCGGCGGATGGCCGACGTCACGACCACCGGGACGACGGCGGCGATGACGAAGGCGATGGTCACGGATGTGATCGTGGTCCCCATGCGGTCAGCGTACGGATCGGCGGCGGTCGCGTCCGTGCCGTACCGCCGTCGATCCGCCGCCGTCGGTCGTCAGTGCTGCTGCGCAGCCGGCACGTCGAGGGCCCACACCACACCGAAGCGGTCGCGCAGCTGGCCGGCCAGGGGGGACCACGCCGACGGCCCGAGCGGCTGTCGGACCTCGGCGCCCTCCTGCAGGCCCGCCCACACCGCCCGGATCTCGTCCTCGTCCGTGCCGCTCAGGTAGACGTACGAACTGTTCGTGCCCTGGTCGTAGGGCTGTCCCGGCCACACGTCGAAGGCCATGACCCGGACGCCGCTCGCCGAGGTCACCTGGCCCCAGACGACGCGGTCCGCCCACGCCGGATCCTCGACGGCGCCGCTCTGGCCGTACGTCACGACGACGGGCTCGGTGCCGAGGGCTGCACCCCAGAACGCCAGCGCCGCGGCGGCCTGTCCGTCGAAGTTCACGTGCGGGATGGTGGTGATGGTCATGTCGACTCCTCGTCGTCGTGCGAGCGCCGGTCGGCCTCGTCCCGAGCAGCATCGCGGCAGATGCGGTCAGATCCTGTCCGCTCCTCCTGGCATGCTCGGGGTCATGCCCGCTCCGTCCTCCCGACTGCTGTCGCTGCTGTCCCTGCTGCAGGTCCGCCGGGAGTGGTCGGGCAACGACCTCGGCAGGCGGCTGGACGTCAGCCCACGGACCGTGCGGCGGGACGTCGACCGTCTGCGGGAGCTCGGGTACCGGGTCGACGCACTCCGCGGCCCGGCCGGCGGCTACCGGCTCTCGGCCGGGTCGGACCTGCCGCCGCTCCTGTTCGACGACGACCAGGCCGTGGCGATCGCCCTCGCACTGGCCGTCGCACCGGCCTCGGGTGCCGACATCGCGGAGGCGGCAGCCCGTGCGCTCACGACCGTCCGGCAGGTGATGCCGTCCCGCCTGCGGCACCGGATCGACGCCGTCCAGGTGGTCACCACGCCCGGAGCCGTCGTCGTCGACCCCGCGGTGCTGGTCGCCGTCAGCGAGGCAGTACGGACCCGCACCGTCCTGCGCTTCGGCTACACGCCCGCCTGGCCGCCGGGAGCGGAGGACGACCGGCCACCCCGCCGGGTGGAACCACACGCACTCTTGGCACGGGCCGGCCGCTGGTACCTGCTCGCGTGGGACACCGACGCGGAGGACTGGCGCACCTACCGGGTGGACCGGATCGCGCCCAAGGTGCCCACGGGCCTCCCGTTCGTCCCCCGGGCCGTCCCGGGCGGCGACCCGGGGGCGTTCGTCGCGGCCCGCTTCCGCGGCGCGGACGGCGCGGACGGCACGGTCGGTACGGGTGGTTCGGGTGGTGGTGGCTCGGCCTGGCCGTGTGTCGGGACGGCGGTGCTGCAGGTGTCGGCACACACCATCGCGCCGTACGTGGCCGAGGACGCCGTCCTCGAGGACCTCGGCGACGGCACCTGCCGACTCACGACCGGCTCGTGGTCGTGGACTGCGCTCGCAGCGGTCTTCGCCGGCTTCGACGCCGACTTCGCCGTCACCGCGCCCGCGCCCCTGCGGGACGCGGCCGTCCGGGTGGCCGCGCGGCTCGCTGCGGCCGGGACCCGCGGAGCAGGACCGCCGTGACGGGCAGCGCGCTGCTGTCCGACTCCGCCAACCAGAGGACACCATCGCTGGGGCCGTCGACCTGCGGGACGGGCGTTCCAGGGTCGATGATCAGGTCATGACTGCTCTCCACGGGATCGACATCGCCGCTGAACTCCGACAGGTCCAGGCCCACTGGACACCGCGGGTCGTCGGGCGGGTGAACGACCAGTACGTGAAGGTCGCGAAGCTGCTCGGTGAGTTGGTCTGGCACGCCCACGACGCCGAGGACGAGATGTTCCTCGTCGTCTCCGGCCGGCTCCGCATCCAGCTGCCCGACGACCAGGAGGTCGTGCTCACGCCCGGTCAGTTCCACGTCGTCCCCCGAGGCGTCCGGCACAACCCGATCGCGGACGAGGAGGTCGAGATCGTCCTCATCGAGACCGTCACGACCGCGCACACCGGTGCCGTCGTCGTCGAGGGCACCGTCCCGGTCGAGAACCAGGTCGGCGACTTCCGCTGAGGCCGGCACGGGGCCGTTAGCGCTCCGCACGTGTCGCCCAACCGGGCGTCAGGGAACCGTGAGGACCGGCCTGGAGGCCCGCCCCCGGACGCAGCATCGGTACCGCACCACAACCGGTGCGGTCCACGGCGTCTGCCGCGGGCACCTCGATCTCCAGGAGTCCCACGTGTTCGACGTCTTCGTCGTCGCCGGTGTCCTCGCCGTGTTCGGCGTGGTGGCACTGATCGCCAAGGGGGTGGAGCGACTGTGATCGCGATCACCATCGCCGCCGCCGTCCTCGGCATCGCCGCTGTCGTGTACCTCGTCTGGGCGCTCGTCCGCCCCGAGCGGTTCTGATGGGCGCCGCGCAGACCTGGGCCGGCATCGCCCAGGTCGCCCTCCTCGTGCTGCTCCTCGTCGTGGCGCACCGGCCGCTCGGCGACTGGATGGCCCGCGTCTTCACGAGCTCCCGCCACGGCCGCGTCGAGCGAGGGGTCTACCGCCTGATCGGCGTCGACCCCGACGCCGAGCAGTCGTGGGCCGCGTACCTGCGCGGCGTGCTGCTGTTCAGCGTCGCCGGGCTGCTGCTCGTCTACCTGCTCCAGCGCATCCAGGTGGTGTTGCCGGGCGACCTCGGGCTGCCCGCCGTGGGACCGGCGCTCGCGTTCAACACGGCGGCGTCGTTCGTGGCGAACACGAACTGGCAGTCGTACTCGCCCGAGGCCACCGTCGGGTACACCGTGCAGATGGCCGGTCTGGCGGTGCAGAACTTCCTGTCCGCAGCCGTCGGTCTCGCCGTCGCGGTCGCCCTGGTCCGCGGGTTCGCCCGGCGGCGGTCCGGCACGCTCGGCAACGTCTGGGTCGACGTCGTCCGCGGCACCGGCCGGCTGCTCCTGCCGCTGGCCTTCGTCTCGGCGCTCGTGCTCGTCGCCGGCGGCGTCATCCAGTCCTGGGGCGCCGGGACCGACGTCACGACGCTCACCGGCGGCGCGCAGCACATCCCGGACGGCTTCGTCGCCTCGCAGGAGGCCATCAAGGAGCTCGGCACGAACGGCGGCGGCTACTTCAACGTCAACTCCGCGCACCCGTTCGAGAACCCGCAGGCCTGGACGAGCCTGTTCGAGGTCTTCCTCATGCTCGTCATCCCGTTCTCACTGCCCAGGACCTTCGGGAAGATGGTCGGCGACACCCGCCAGGGCACCGCCATCGTCAGCGTCATGAGCGGCATCTTCCTGGCGTCCCTGTCGGCCATGTCGCTCGCCGAACTCGCCGGTGGCGGAGCCGCGACCCACGCCGCCGGTGCCGCCATGGAGGGCAAGGAGGTCCGCTTCGGCATCCTCGGCTCGACGCTCTTCGCCACCGCGACGACCTCGACGTCCACGGGTGCCGTCAACGCCATGCACGACAGCTTCACCCCGCTCGGCGGCATGATGGCGCTGGTCAACATGATGCTCGGCGAGGTCACCCCGGGCGGTGTCGGCTCCGGCCTCTACGGCATGCTCGTGCTCGCCGTGATCACGGTCTTCATCGGCGGGCTGCTCGTCGGCCGTACGCCGGAGTACCTCGGCAAGAAGATCCGCGCCAAGGAGATGACCTTCGCCGCGCTGTACATCCTGGTCACCCCGACCGTGGTGCTCACCGGCACGGCCCTGTCGCTCCTGATCCCGGGCGTCCGGGAGCAGGTGCTCGGCACGTCGCTGTTCAACCCGGGCAACCACGGCCTGTCCGAACTGCTCTACGCGTTCACCAGCGCCGGCAACAACAACGGCTCGGCGTTCGGAGGCCTCACCGCGAACACGACGTGGATGAACTCCGCGCTCGGCGTCGCGATGCTGCTCGGTCGCTTCGTGCCGATGGTGTTCGTCCTGGCGCTCGCCGGGTCATTGGCCGCACAGGACAAGGTGCCGGCGACCGTCGGCACGCTGCCCACGCACCGGCCGCTCTTCATCGTGCTCCTGGGCGGCGTCGCCGTCATCGTAACCGCACTCACGTACTTCCCGGTGCTCGCACTGGGCCCGCTCGCAGAAGGACTGTCCTGATGACCACCCTGACTCCCGAGTCGGAGCAGCACACCGCTGAGCAACCGGGCCGACGCCCGTCGGCCTTCGGACCCCGGCAGCTCGCCGCGGGCCTCCCGGGTGCGTTCCGCAAGCTGGACCCCCGGCTGATGTGGAAGAACCCGGTGATGTTCATCGTCGAGGTGGGCGCCGCCCTGACGACGGTCACCGCCGTCGTCGAGCCCTTCACCCGGTCGGGAGGCGCGTCCGACTCCGGCACGCCGGTCCCGTCGTCCTTCACCATCGCGATCGCCGTGTGGCTCTGGCTGACGGTCGTGTTCGCGAACCTGGCCGAGTCCGTCGCCGAGGGGCGCGGCAAGGCGCAGGCCGACACGCTGCGCAAGACCCGCTCGACGACCACGGCCCGCCGTGTCGTCGGCTACTCGGCCGCCGATCCGGCCGCGCTCTCCGCCGGCACCGAGGACGTCGCCTCGGTCGACCTGGCGAAGGGCGACCACGTGGTCGTCGTCGCCGGCGAGGTGGTCCCCGGGGACGGAGACGTCGTCGACGGCATCGCCTCGGTCGACGAGTCCGCCGTCACGGGCGAGTCGGCCCCGGTGATCCGCGAGTCCGGCGGTGACCGCAGCGCCGTCACCGGGGGTACCCGGGTGCTGTCCGACCGGATCGTGGTGCGCGTCACCTCCACCCCGGGCGAGACGTTCATCGACCGGATGATCCGCCTCGTCGAAGGTGCCGCCCGGCAGAAGACGCCGAACGAGATCGCGCTGAACATCCTGCTCGCGTCACTGTCGATCGTCTTCGTGATCGTCTGCCTCACGCTCCAGCCCATCGCCGGACTCGTCGGCTCGACGGTCAGCATCCCGGTGCTCATCGCGCTGCTCGTCTGCCTCATCCCGACCACCATCGGGGCGCTGCTCTCCGCGATCGGCATCGCCGGCATGGACCGGCTCGTGCAGCACAACGTCCTGGCCATGTCCGGTCGCGCGGTCGAGGCCGCCGGCGACATCACCACGCTGCTCCTCGACAAGACCGGCACGATCACGTACGGCAACCGACGGGCCTCTCGAGTCGTGCCGGTGCCGGGTGTGAGTGAGGTCTCGCTCATGGAAGCGGCAGCGCTGTCGAGCGCTGCCGACGGGACGCCCGAGGGTCGCTCCATCGTGGACCTGGCGCTCGCCGCCGGGGTGTCCACGTCCCTCCCGGCCGGTGGGGTCGAGGTGCCGTTCACCGCGCAGACCCGGATGTCCGGCGTCGACCTGCCCGACGGGTCCTCGGTGCGGAAGGGCGCCGCGGCCGCGGTGCTGGCCTGGGCGGACACCGGCGACGGCGGTGTTGCTGCCGCCATCGACGCGACCGTCGCGGAGATCTCCGACCAGGGCGGCACCCCGCTCGTCGTCGGCCGCCGGGACGCCTCGGGCACGGTCCAGCTGCTCGGCGTCGTGCACCTCAAGGACGTCGTCAAGGACGGCCTGGCCGAGCGGTTCACGGAGCTGCGGAGCATGGGCATCCGCACCGTCATGATCACCGGCGACAACCCGCGCACCGCCAAGGCCATCGCGGCCGAGGCCGGCGTCGACGACTACCTCGCCGAGGCCACCCCGGAGGACAAGCTCGCGCTGATCCGCCGCGAGCAGGAGGGCGGCAACCTCGTCGCCATGACCGGTGACGGCACGAACGACGCCCCGGCCCTGGCGCAGGCGGACGTGGGGGTGGCGATGAACACCGGGACGACCGCGGCCAAGGAGGCCGGCAACATGGTCGACCTGGACTCGGACCCGACGAAGCTCATCGACGTCGTCCGGATCGGCAAGCAGCTGCTCATCACGCGTGGTGCGCTCACCACGTTCTCGATCGCCAACGACATCGCCAAGTACTTCGCGATCATCCCGGCGATGTTCCAGCTTGCGTTCCCGGGACTGGCGGCCCTCAACATCATGGGGCTGCACTCTCCGGCGTCGGCGATCCTGTCGGCGATCATCTTCAACGCGCTCGTCATCGTGGCGCTCATCCCGCTGTCCCTGCGTGGCGTCAAGTACCGCGCAGCCTCGGCGTCGTCGATCCTCGGCCGCAACCTGCTCGTCTACGGGCTCGGCGGCGTCATCGTCCCCTTCATCGGCATCAAACTCATCGACCTCGTCGTCGGTCTCATCCCGGGGTTCTCGTCATGACTTCCACTCGCTCCTTCCTCCGTTCCAGTGGTGTGGCTGTCCGCCTCACCGTCCTCGCCACCGTCGTGCTCGGCGTCGCCTACCCGCTCGCGGTGTGGGGCGTCGGCCAGGCGGCCTTCTCCGACCAGGCGAACGGCTCGATGGTCACCGACTCCTCCGGCACGACCGTGGGCTCGTCGCTGATCGGACAGTCGTTCGCCGGGAAGGACGCGGACCGCTGGTTCCAGTCCCGCCCGTCGGCCGCCGGCGAGGACGGCTACGACGCGAACGCCTCGTCCGGGTCGAACCTCGGCCCGTCGAACCCCGACCTGACCAAGGCGGTCGAGGAGCGCCGGGCCGCGATCGCGAAGGCCGACGGGGTGCCCGCGTCCGAGGTCCCGGCGGACGCCGTGACCGCGTCGGGCTCCGGCCTCGACCCGGACATCAGCCCGGAGTACGCGCGCCTGCAGATCGCCCGAGTGGCGTCGACCCGTGGCCTGTCGGAGTCGCGCGTACGTGCCCTGGTCGCGTCGCACACCGAGGCTCGCCAGCTCGGCGTTCTCGGTGCTCCCACGGTCAACGTCCTCGAGCTGAACCTGGCCCTGGCGCGGACCGCGCCCTGATCGTGACGCGCTCACTCCGACCCCTCCTCGGCTCGCTGCTGCCCTCCCGGATGGTGGAGTCCGTGGAGGAGGTCGGGGTGACACGCCAGGAGCTCCGTCAGCCTCTGCGACCGGGAACACGGCCGCCGGGCCGTGCTGGCGAGGTGGTCGATGAGCACGACCGAGCGGTACGGACTCCGGACCGGCGCTCCGGCCAGCCGCTCCACGAGGTCTGTCGGTCGCCGGTAGTGCGGCGTCGGGACGCCGAGGGGTCGACCCCAGAGTCGGGCGTGGTGCGCGCAGCAGTTCCGGACGTGGGTGATGTGCTGCAGGGTCGCGCGGAAGGTGGGCTGCGGCATGCGGAACGACCGGGACACCTGCTCCTGGAGCCGGGGGACGACGGCGCCGGCCGTCCGGGACAAGGTGCCGAGGCTGAGCTCCTCGGCCAGGACGGCGAAGGGGAGGTCGTCGAGCGGACGATCGCGCAGGTCGGCGTCGTGCGACTGCGCCAACGCGTGCGCGAACCGAGCTCGCAACGTCCCGACGGGGGCTCGTGGGCGGAACGAGCGGTGCTCGAGGTGCCAGAACGCTCCGGCCGTCTCGGTTCCGGCCTCGTCGAGGCGCCCACGGAGCGCGAGCTCGATCCGCTCGATCAGGGACAGCAGGACGGCTCGCAACTCGCCGTCGAAATCCTGGAGCCGGTCGACGTCAGCATCGGACGTGGGGAGCTCGTGAGCGCGCAACGCCTGCCGGAACTGCTCGTGTCGGTGGACCGAGACGGCGAGCGGGTGGTGCGACATGTGGCTCCTGAGGACGACGGATGATCGTGATCTCGGGCAAGCCGGCAGCAACTACAGCGCAGGGAACATCATGAGCAATGAAAAGTCCCGCCGGTTTGAGGAAGCGTGAGCTCGAGCCTTGGCGGGAACGATTGATACCAACATATCAGTGGATGGCCGTGCCGTCAACGTCGAACACGAGAGGATGAGCGCGTGAAGCGAGGGAAGCTGCGAGTGCTGCTCGGTGCGGCCCCCGGCGTGGGCAAGACCTACACGATGCTCGAAGAGGGCCGCCGGATGGCCGACCACGGCCGCGACGTGGTCGTCGCCGTCGTCGAGACCCACGGCCGCGCTGCCACCGCCGCACTGGTGGACGGGCTCGAGGTCGTCCCGCGCCGGACGGTCGAGCACCGCGGGGTCGCGCTCGACGACATGGACCTCGACGCCGTCCTCGCCCGACGCCCCGAGGTCGCCCTGGTCGACGAACTCGCGCACTCGAACGCCCCCGGCAGCCCGCACGAGAAGCGCTGGCAGGACGTCGAGGCACTGCGGGCTGCGGGCGTCGACGTCATCTCGACGGTGAACGTCCAGCACATGCAGTCCCTCGGCGACGTCGTCCGCGAGATCACCGGCACCGTGCAGCGTGAGACCGTCCCCGACGCCGTGGTCCGCGCCGCCGACCAGATCGAGGTCGTCGACCTGTCCCCGCAGGCCCTCCGCGACCGGCTGTCCGACGGGCTCGTGTACCCGGCCGCCCGGATCGACGCGGCCCTGTCGAACTACTTCCGCCTCGGCAACCTCACCGCCCTCCGCGAGATCGCCCTGCTCTGGCTCGCCGACGAGGTCGACGACGCCCTGAAGCGCTACCGCGCCGAACACGGCATCGCGAACCGGTGGGAGACCCGGGAGCGCGTCCTCGTCGCCCTGACCGGCGGCCCCGAGGGCGAGACCCTGCTCCGCCGCGGCGCCCGCATCGCCGCCCGCTCGGCCGGCGGTGAGCTCGCCGCCGTGCACGTCACCACGAACGACGGTCTCCGCGAGCGGCATCCCGGCGCCCTGGGCAAGCAGCGTGCCCTGCTCGAACAGCTCGGCGGCACTTACCACCAGGTGGTCGGCGACGACGTGCCCACCACCCTCGTCCGGTTCGCCCGCTCCGTCGACGCCACGCAGATCGTGATCGGCATCAGCCGTCGCAGCCGACTCGTCGCCGCCCTCACCGGCCCGGGCATCGGCAGCACCGTCATCCGCGAGTCCGGCGACATCGACGTGCACGTGGTCACGCACGAGCGCGCCGGCGGTGGTCTGGCCCTGCCGAAGCTCGGCGGCAGCCTGTCCCGCTCCCGGATCGGGGCCGCGTTCCTGCTCGCCCTGGTCGCCGGACCCGTCCTGACCTGGCTCCTCAGCCTCACCGACGACCCCGACTCGATCACCGTCGACGTGCTCGCCTACCAGCTGCTGGTGCTCGTCGTCGCCCTGATCGGCGGCATGCTCCCCGCCGTGTTCGCCGCCGTGCTGTCCGGCCTGAGCCTCGACTTCTTCTTCGTCCGACCCCTGCACCAGGTCACCGTCCAGCAGCCATGGCACCTGTTCGCACTCGTCATGTACGTCGTCAGCGCGGTGCTCGTCAGCTTCGTCGTCGACCGATCGGCCCGACGCTCCCGCACCGCACGCCGAGCCGCGGCCGAGTCCGGGCTCCTCGTCGGGATCGCCGGCAGCGTGCTCCGCGGTGACGACGCCCTCCAGGCCCTCGTCGAGCGCACCCGCGAGGCCTTCGGCTTCGCCGGCGTCCGCGTCCGCCAGGGCGACGAGGTGCCGGCGACGTCGGGGACGTTCGGGGACACGCCGGACGCGGCCACGAGCCTCCCGTCCGGAGCCGTCCTGGAGTTCGCCGGCGCACCCGACGACCCCACCCAGCGGCGGTTGCTGCGGGTCGTCGAGCAGCAGCTCGACGCCGCCCTGGAACACCGCGCGCTCACCCGCACCGCCGTCGACGCCGAACGGATCACAGCCGTCGACCGGGTCCGGAGTGCCATCCTCGCGGCCGTCAGCCACGACGTCCGGCGACCGATCGCGGCCGCCTCCGCCGCCGTGCAGTCCCTCCGCGCGCGGGACGTCCGGCTGGGCGAGGCCGACCGGGAGGCCCTGCTCGCGACCGCCGACGAGAGCCTCCGTCAACTGGCGGTCCTGTTGGCCGACCTGCTCGACGTCAGTCGGGTGCAGGCCGGGGTGCTGGCCGCGTCCCCGGTCCCGACGTCGCTCGACACGGTCGTCGCCCCCGCGCTCGACGAGCTCGAACTCGGCCCGGAGGACGTCGACCTCGACCTGCCCGCCGAGCTGCCGCCCGTCCTCGCCGACCCGGTGCTGCTGCAGCGCGTCGTCGTGAACCTGCTGGCGAACGCCGTCCGGTACTCACCGGACGACGAGCGGGTCCGGATCGCGGCGAGCGCCTTCGCCGGCGGCGTCGAGCTCCGGGTCGCGGACCGTGGGCCGGGCATCCCCGAGGACCGCCGCGAAGACGTGTTCCAACCGTTCCAGCGCCTCGGGGACACGGACAACGACACCGGACTCGGACTCGGCCTGGCGCTCGCGCGCGGGTTCACCGAGGGCATGGGCGGCACGATCGAGGTCGACGACACCCCCGGCGGTGGCCTCACCGTCGTGGTGCGTCTGCCGATCGCGGGACACCTGGGAGTGGTGGGCAGATGAAGGTCCTGATCGCGGACGACGACGTGCAGCTGGTGCGGGCGCTCGCCGTGACGCTCGGAGCGCGCGGGTACGAGGTCGTCACCGCCCGCGACGGTCGCGCCGCCATCGACGCCGTCATCACCGAGCGGCCGGACATCGTGATGCTCGACCTCGGGATGCCGCGGCTGGACGGCATCGGGGTGCTCGAGGGCATCCGCGGGTGGTCGCAGGTCCCCGTGCTCGTGCTGTCCGGGCGGACTGACTCCGGCGACAAGGTCGACGCCCTGGACGCCGGGGCCGACGACTACGTGACGAAGCCGTTCCAGATGGACGAGCTCCTGGCGCGACTGCGGGCGCTCGGGCGGCGGCGGGCACCGGCGGCCGGGGAGGCCACGCCGACGATCCGGATCGGCGACCTCGTGGTGGACCTCGTGGCCAAGCAGGTCACCGCTCCCGACGGTCCGGCGATCCGGTTGACCCCGACCGAGTGGCGGCTGCTCGAGGTCCTCGTGACGAACCCCGATCGGCTGTTGACGCGCGAGATGCTGCTGACGGAGGTGTGGGGACCGACGCACGGCAACGACTCCGGGTACCTGCGGCTGTACATGGCGCAGCTGCGGCGGAAGCTCGAGCCGGAGCCGTCGCGCCCGCGGTTCCTGGTGACCGAGTCGGGGATGGGCTACCGGTTCGCACCGGCCGGCTGATCCGACATGGCGGCGCTGCTGCTGTCTTGCCGGCACCGCGTCCGCCGGTTTCGCTGGTGCCGTTCGGCCGAGCACAACCGTGTCCTGCTCGCACCGCGGCATCCCGTGGTTCGAGCGGGTTCCTGTTGGGCGGTGACACCCGACGGTCATCGAGCCGTGGCTCGACCGCTCAGCCGGCGTGGGCGTGCGCCGCGAGCTCCGCGCGGGTCCGGGCGCCGTGCTTCCGGAGCAGGTTCGCCACGTGGTACTTCACCGTGTTCACGGAGATGCCGAGCCCGTCGGCGATCTCCCGGTTGCCGACGCCGGTCGCGACGAGCCGCAGCACGTCGAGTTCGCGGGGAGTCAGGTCGGAGTCCTCGGGTCCCGGAGCGGAGGCGACGGGCGGGTCGAGCGGCACCGTCACGTCGATCACGGACCCCCACCCGGGCGTCGAGTCCACCCGCATTTGCCCGGCGAGCGCCGCGACCCGTTCGGCGATCGGTCGCATCGCGTCGTCCTGCACGTCGTGCGTCCCGGCACCGTCGTCGCGGAGCTGCATGAGCAGGTTCCGGCCGTCGCAGTCCCACTGGATGCGGACGCGGTTCGCCCGCCCCTCGTCGACCAGGGTCAGCACCGCGGTCCGGACCACGGCCCGGGCAGCGTGCGCGACGTCCCCGGGCAGCGCACGTCCGTTCGCGGGGGGTTCGACGAACTGCACGTCGAGGTCACCGAACCGGACGAGGGGTCGCAGGTCGGCACGGAGGCGCGAGAACGCCCCGGCGACGGGCTCCAGCAGGACCTCGCGCTGCCGGTCCGTCGACGTCCGCAGGTCCACGAGCGCGGCCGACGCGATCTCGACCGCCTCAGCCCGGGCCGCGGCGTCGCCGACCCGGGGCGAGCGGAGCACCGCCAGCACGGACTCCAGCGTGAGCGTGTGTCGGTCAGTTCGGTCCGCGAGGAGGCGAGCGTGCTCGGCGGGGGTGATCCGGGCCTCCCGGCCGTGCTGCGTGTCCATCCGGACGAACCTACCCGCCCTGCCCATCCCGGGACAGGGAGCCGTCCGAACGGGTGGGACGCCCGCCGTGTCGGGTAGCGGTGTGTCCAGCCGTCGACGCGCATGCTCGTTGCATGTCCCAACAGACGCTCGCCGCCGCGCTCGACCTCGTCAGTCACGAACTCGACGACCTCGTCGACGGGGTGGCCGAGGGCGACCAGGGTGCCGCGGACCGGGCCCTCGACCTGCTCGACGGTGCCGAACGCGTGTTCGTGCACGGCGCCGGACGGTCCGGGCTCGCACTGCGGATGACCGCGATGCGGCTCATGCACCTCGGCCTCGACGTGCACGTCGTCGGCGAGGTCACGACCCCCGCGATCGAGCCGGGCGACGTCCTGCTCACCGCGAGCGGATCGGGCACCACCGGCAGCATCGTGCAGGCCGCGCGGACCGCGGTGGACGTCGGCGCGAAGGTCGTCGCCGTGTCGACCACGTCCTCGTCGCCGCTCGCCGAGCTGGCCGAGGTCACCCTCGTGCTGCCGGCAGCGACGAAGACCGACCGATCCGGCACCGCCTCGGCCCAGTACGCCGGCAGCCTGTTCGAGCAGGGCGTCGTCCTGCTCGGCGACGCGCTGTTCCACGCGCTCTGGCAGCGCAGCGGACACTCCGCCGACGACCTCTGGCCGCGGCACGCCAACCTCGAATGACCCCTCCGGAAGGAACCACCATGCAGCTCCAGTTCGCCATCGACACCCTCTCCACCGAGACCGCCCTCGAACTCGCCGCCGCGGCAGCCCCGCACGTCGACATCCTCGAGCTCGGCACCCCGCTCGTGAAGAGCGCCGGCGTCGCCGCCATCACGGCGATGAAGGAAGCCCACCCGGACAAGATCGTGTTCGCCGACCTCAAGACGATGGACGCCGGTGAGCTCGAGGCCGACATGGCGTTCCAGGCTGGCGCTGACCTGGTCACCGTGCTCGGTGTCGCCGGGGACAGCACCATCGTCGGCGCGGTCGCCGCGGCGAAGAAGCACGGCAAGGGCATCGTCGTCGACCTGATCGGCGTCCCCGACAAGGCCGCTCGTGCCCGCGAGGTCACCGAGCTCGGCGTCGAGTTCGTCGAGGTGCACGCCGGCCTCGACGAGCAGGCCGAAGAGGGCTTCACCTTCGACACGCTCCTCGACGAGGGCAAGGCCTCGGGCGTGCCGTTCTCGATCGCCGGCGGTGTGAAGGCCGCCACGGTCGCCTTGGTCAAGGCAGCCGGAGCCCGCGTCGCCGTCGCCGGCAGCGCGATCTACAGCGCCTCGGACGTCGGCGCTGCCGCCGCCGAGATCCGCGCCGCGATCGACGCCGCGTAGTCCTCTCCGCAACACGCAACGTGGGCGGTTCCACGCGACGGGATCCCGTTGCGTGGTGTCGCCCACGTTGCGTTCCGCGGGGCTCGGCCCTCGAGACGCCGCTCGGTCTTCGAGACGCCGCGGAATCCGGCGGCGTCTCGAGGAGAACAGGGCGTCGCGGAGAGACGGGGGCGTCTCAGCAGCCGGACGATCGTCGAGGTGCCGCAGGCGCGAGTGGGGTCTCGAGCTGACCGGGGCAGGCCCCTACGGGCGCAACGCGTCCGACCGCGCCGCTCGGTGCTCCTCGTCGGTGATGACCCCGCGCCGGTGCAGGTCGTCGAGTTCCGCGAGCCGCTGCTCGAGGGTCGTCGTCGGCGCGAGCGCACGGGACCGCATCGCGGAGTGCGCGAGATCCTCCTCGATCGTGAACGGGTTCTGGCCGCGCTTCGCCATCCGGGTGCTGCGGTACACCGCGATGCCGACCGACACGAGGATGCCGATCACGATCAGCACTCCGGCGACGGTGATGAGCGTCGAGGCAGTCGAGAAGGTCCGCGAGAAGTCGTCGACCGGCCAGGAACCGCCATCGGTGGAGAACGCCGGGTCGAAGCCGGACGCGATGCTGATCATGGAGAGCCCCCTCGTCGTCCCGAGAGTAGCGCCCGACGGGGACGACGAGCCGCACCCCGTCCGAGGGACCCCTGTACGGCCCGGCTTCAGCCCCGGTTCAGGCCGCCCCGCCATGCTCGGACGATGCGCGTGCTGGTGGTCGACGACGAAGTCCGGCTCGCCGAGGGCATCCGCAACGGGCTGCAGGCCGACGGCTTCGCCGTCGACGTCGCCCACGACGGGGTGGACGGGCTCTGGTACGCCCGCGAGAACCCCTACGACGCCATCGTCCTCGACCTGATGATGCCCGGCATGAGCGGCTGGAAGGTGTGCGAGACCCTCCGCGCCGAGCAGGACTGGACCCCGGTGCTCATGCTCACCGCCAAGGACGGCGAGTGGGACCAGGTCGACGCCCTCGACGCCGGCGCCGACGACTACGTGACGAAGCCGTTCTCGTTCCCGGTGCTCGTCGCGCGTCTCCGTGCGCTCGTCCGGCGCGGATCCCGGGAACGGCCCACGGTCCTCCAGGCCGGCGACCTGCGGCTGGACCCGGCGGAGCGACGGGTGTGGCGGGGCGAGGTCCTGATCGACCTGACCAGCCGGGAGTTCACGGTCCTCGAGTACCTGATGCGCCACCCCGGCCAGGTGCTGTCGAAACGGGACGTCATCGCCAACGTCTGGGACGACGACTTCACCGGCGACCCGAACATCGTCGAGGTCTACGTCGGTCACCTCCGCCGCGCGGTCGACCGCCCCTTCGGCCGGAACGCCATCGAGACCGTCCGCGGGGCCGGGTACCGCCTCGACGTCGACGGTGGTTGAGCGCCCGCCCCGTCGCTCTCGCCGACCCGTCTCCATCCGGGCGCGGGCGATGGGAGGCGCGGCCCTCGTCGTCCTCGTCGCCCTCGTCATCGGGGCGGTCGCGTTCGTCGGCGTCCTCCGCACCTCGCTGTCCGACGGTGTCCGGACCGCTGCGGAGCAGACCCTCGACGGCCTGAGCACCCGTGTGGAGGCCGACGGCCCCACCGCCGTGGAGGCGGAGGACGACGACGTGCTGGCCCAACTGCAGGACGGCGACGGCCGCGTGCTGGCCCGCGCCGACGACACTCCCGCCCGGCCGCTCGACACCGCCGAGCAGTCCCGCACCCGGCACGACGGCGACCGGTGGCTGCTCGTCGCCGACGACGTCGACCTGCCGGGCAGCGGTGACGGGGTCCTGGTCGTCGGCGCTCCCCTCGAGGACGCCGACGCCGCCGTCCGAACCGTCAGCGTGCTGCTGGTGGTGGCGGTCCCGGTGGTCGTGGCACTGATGTCGCTCGTGACCTGGTTCGTCGTCGGCCGTGCGCTCCGCCCGGTCGACCGGATGCGCCGCGAGGTGGACGCCGTCGAGGGCACGAACCTGCACGCCCGGGTCGACGAACCGGGCTCCGGGGACGAGGTCGACCGGCTCGCCGCGACCATGAACCGGATGCTCGGACGGCTCGAGGCGTCGCAGCAGGCGCAGCGGCAGTTCGTCTCCGACGCCTCGCACGAACTCCGCTCCCCGCTCGCGACGATCCGGCAGCACGCCGAGGTCGCCCGCGCCCACCCGGACGTCACCGGCACCGCGGACCTCGCCGACGTCGTGCTCGACGAGGGTGCGCGGCTGCAGGAGCTCGTCGAGTCGCTGCTCCTGCTCACCCGCGTCGACGAACGCGGACGCGACCGGGACCGGGCGGTGGACCTCGACGACCTCGTGTACGCCGAGGCCTCCCGACCGCGCTCGGTGCAGGGCGCGGCCGTCCGGGTCGACGTGTCCGGTGTCGCCCCCGCGCGGGTCAGCGGTGACGACCGGCTGCTCGGCCGGGTGGTCCGGAACCTGGTCGACAACGCCGTCCGGCACGCCGCGGACACGGTCGTCGTCGGTCTCCGGACCGACGGGGGTGGTGCGGTGCTCACCGTGGACGACGACGGGCACGGCGTCCCCGAGGCCGACCGGGCCCGGGTGTTCGAGCGCTTCGTACGACTCGACGAGGGCCGGGCGCGGGACGCCGGCGGATCCGGGCTGGGGCTCGCGATCGTCGACGCCGTCGTCCGCGGGCACGGCGGCAGCGTCACGGTGTCGGCGGCGCCCACCGGGGGAGCGCGGTTCACGGTGCGGCTGCCGCTGCTGCAGGACTGAAGCGGCGACGTCCGGCTGCCCGGGCGTCGCCCCAGGTCGCTTCAGGTCTGCTTCAGTGCCCGTTGCCCAGGGTGGTCACATGCAGACCACGAAGAAGACCACCACCCGCCGCATCGCGCTCCTCACCGCACTCCCGCTCGTCGGGGCCCTGGCGCTCGCCGGCTGCTCGTCCGACGACGACGACCGCGACGACGTCGCCGCACCGGCAGCCTCCGCTCCGGCAGCCGCCGCGACCGAGGGCAGCACCGGTGCCAGCGCCCCCGCCTCGGGCAGCGCCGCCGGGAACGACGCCCTCACCGCCGCCGCCGGGACCGCCCGGAAGGCCGTCGGCTCCGGCACCGTGACCTCGATCGAGCAGGAGGCCGGCGGTACCTCGTGGGAGGTCCTCGTCGTCACCTCCGACGGCAACGAGCAGGAGGTCCACGTCGACGCGGACGGTCAGCGCACCACCGCGGGCCCGACGAAGGAGACCTCGGACGCCGAGGACGTCACGGAGGCCAAGCGGTTCGTCGGTGCCGCCGACCTCTCCGTCGCGCAGGCCGCCTCGACACTGACGAAGACCGTCTCCGGCACCGTCACCGAGCTCGGCCTGGACGACCACGCGGGCGCGGTCGTCTGGGAGGGCGACGTCCTCGACGGCTCCGGCACGAAGCACAGCATCCGCATCGACGCCGGCAGCGGCGAGGTCGTCACGAACACGGTCGACACCGAGGACTGACCCCGTCGGCGCGATGTGCTGGACGGGGTGCCATCCGGTCGGGCGAGCCGCGTGGCGGACGTGGGGCGGGCCTCCAGAGCGGTCGGGAGGCCCGCCCCACCACCGTCAGCGGGCCGACGTCTCCGAGTCGGTGCGTCCCCGACCCCGCGTGGCACGGGCGATGAAGTACAGGACCACGCCGACCGCGAGCAGCACCGCCGCGTACAGCCAGACCTGCCCGCTCTGCTGGGTGAGCAGCAGGATGCAGGACGCGACGCCGAGCACGGGCACGAACGTCCACACCCGGAAGTGCTCGTGTTCGACCCGGTCCTTGCGGAGCACGAGCACCGCGATGTTCGTGCTGATGAACACGAAGAGCAGCAGCAGGACGACCGTCTCGGCGAGCGTGCCCACGTCGCCGACCAGGGTCAGGAGCATCGCGACCACGGTCGTCGCGATGATCGCCGTCCAGGGGGTCTTCCGGTTCGGCAGGACCTTGCCGAGCAGACGCGGCAGCAGGCGCTGCTCGGCCATGCCGTAGGTGACGCGGCTCGCCATGATCATCGTGAGCAGGGCGCCGTTCGCGACGGCGACCAGGGCGATGATGCTGAACACCCACTCCGGGATCGGGACGCCGGTCGCGGCGACGACCGCCAGGAGCGGACCGCTCGAGTCGGACAGCTCCGACGCCGGCAGCGCGATCGAGCTGGCCAGCGCGACGAGCACGTACACGACCCCAGCGGTGGCGAGGGAGCCGAACAGGGCTCGCGGGTACACCTTGCGGGGTTCGCGGACCTCCTCGGCGACGTTCGCCGACGTCTCGAAGCCGACGAACGAGTAGTAGGCGACGATCGCCGCGCTGAGGGTCGCGAGTGCCGGGTTCGCCTCCGCGGGGAACGCGCCGACCCGCGAGACGTCCCCGCCGCCGCCGCCCATCATCACGGCGACCGTGACGATGACGATGACCAGACCGGAGAGCTCGATGATCGTCATCACGACGTTGCTCCGCAGCGAGTCCGAGATGCCGCGGGCGTTGAGGCAGGCGACGAGGGCCAGGAACACGATCGCGGCCGGCACCGGCGGGACGTCGATGAACGTCCCGAGGTAGTCACCGGCGAACGCGAGCGACAGACCCGCGGCGCTCGTGACACCGGCGGCGAGCATCGAGAACCCGACCAGGAACGACACCAGCGGCACCTTGTACGCACGCTCGGCGAACACCGCGGCGCCACCGGCCTTCGGGTACTTCGTGACGAGTTCGGCGTACGAGCCGGCGGTCAGCAGCGCCAGCAGCAGGGCGAGCACCAGCGGCGCCCAGAGCGCACCACCGACGTCCTTGGACAGGGTGCCCATCAGCGCGTAGATGCCCGCGCCGAGCACGTCGCCGAGGATGAACAGGAACAGCAGGGGACCGGTGATCGCCTGCTTGAGCTTCGATCCGGTCCCGTCCTGCGCCGGCGCTGAGGTGTCAGTGGTCATGTCGCGAGCGTCCCGGGACCCGGCTGGACGCGGGTCCAGGTCCGCGCTCCCCGGACGTGCGCGGCACGCTCCCCACCTGGAACCCGGCGCGGCGGAGCGGTCCTAGAGTTGACCCCGCAGCAACCGTGATCGACACCGCTCCCCTGGAAGGTCTGCCCATGACGTCGTCGGACCGGCGAACCCCTGCACCGCTCGCTGACCAGCGGGCGCTCCTCTTCGACCTGGACGGCGTCCTCACGCCCACGGCCGAGGTGCACATGCGTGCCTGGAGCCGCCTCTTCACGCCCTACCTCGACCACCATGGGGTGGCGCCGTACACCGAGCAGGACTACTTCGCGTACGTCGACGGCAAGCCCCGGTACGACGGAGTCCGCTCGCTCCTGCAGGCCCGCGGCATCGACCTCCCCGAGGGCACCCCCGAGGACGACGCCTCGCTCGACACCGTCTGCGGGCTCGGCAACCGGAAGAACGCGGAGTTCACCGCCGAGCTGCAGGAGCACGGTGTGGCGCCCTACCCCGGCTCGGTGCGGTTCCTCACCGCGGCGATCGACGCCGGGTACGAGGTCGCCGTCGTGTCCAGCTCCGCGAACGCGAAGCAGGTGCTCCGGACCGCGGGCATCATCGACCGCTTCGACGTCATCGTCGACGGTGCCGTCGCCCGCGCGGACGGCCTCGCCGGCAAGCCCGCGCCCGACACCTACCTGGACGCTGCGACGCGCTTCGGCCTGACCGCCGCGCAGTGCGTCGTCGTCGAGGACGCCACCAGCGGCGTCGAAGCCGGCCGCAACGGGGCGTTCGGCCTCGTGATCGGGGTCGACCGCGGCGCCGGTGCCGACTCCCTCCGGGAGCACGGCGCGGACGTCGTCGTGACGGACCTCGCCGACCTGCTCCCCGACCTGCCTCCCGTCGAACCCCGGAAGACCGCATGAACCCCATCACCTCCGACCCCCTCGACCGCGTCCGGTACCCGGTCGACGAGTGGGCGCTGATCGAGACCGAGTACGCGGACGAGCAGGGCGTCGACGAGACGAACTTCGCCGTCGGCAACGGGTACCTCGGCCTCCGCGGCAACTTCGACGAGGGCCGCGGCGGCGTGCAGTACGGCACGTACATCAACGGCTTCCACGAGACCTGGCCGATCCGGCACGCCGAGACCGCCTTCGGGTTCGCGAAGACCGGGCAGACGATCATCAACGTCCCGGACGCCAAGGTCATCCGCCTGTACGTGGACGACGAGCCGCTCGTCCTGTCCGAGGCGGACATCCTGCGGCACACCCGTCGGCTCGACTTCCGCGGGGGCTACCTGCTGCGTGAGACGGAGTGGTCTACGCCGTCCGGCAAGCGGGTGCTCATCCGCTCCCGGCGCCTGGTGTCCTTCGTCGAACGGCACCTCGCCGTCATCGACTACGAGGTCACCATGCTCGACCACGACGCCTCCGTCCTGCTGTCGAGCCAGGTGCTCAACCGGCAGGACGTCGCCGACGAGTACCACGCCGGCATGAAGGCGGCCGCGGCGGCCTTCGACCCGCGCAAGGCCGAGTCCTTCACCGACCGGGTGCTGCAGCCGCGGCTCAAGCGGAACGCGGGCTCGCGCTCCCTGCTCGGCTACCAGGCCACCAGCTCCGGCATGACGATCTGCGTCGGCGTCGAGCACCGCCTGGAGACCGAGAACAGCTGGGACGAGACCTCGAGCATCGAGGACGACCTGGCCAAGCACGTCTACCGGGTCCAGGCGAAGGCCGGGCAGCCGATCCGTCTGGTCAAGAGCGTCGTCTACCACACGTCCCGCGGCGTCCCGGCGCGTGAGCTCGCCGACCGCTGCGACCGCACCCTCGACCGCGCGAAGTACGAGAGCGTGGAGCAGGTCTTCGGGGACCAGCGCAAGTGGCTCGACGACTACTGGGCGCGCAGCGACGTCGAGATCGCCGGTCAGCCCGAGATCCAGCAGGCCGTCCGGTGGAACCTGTTCCAGCTCGCGCAGGCCACCGCCCGGACCGACGGCCACGGCATCGCAGCGAAGGGCGTCACGGGCTCCGGCTACGGCGGCCACTACTTCTGGGACATGGAGATCTACGTCCTGCCGTTCCTGTCGTACACGGCGCCGATCGTCGCCCGGAACGCGCTCCGCTTCCGCTACAACATGCTCGACGCCGCCCGGTCCCGGGCCCGCGAGCTGAACCAGCGCGGGGCCCTGTTCCCGTGGCGCACGATCAACGGCGAGGAGTCCAGCGCGTACTACGCCGCCGGCACCGCCCAGTACCACATCGACGCGGACATCGCCCACGCGCTCATGCAGTACGTGCGGGCCTCCGGCGACACCGACTTCCTGAAGCGCGGCGCGATCGACATCCTCGTCGAGACCGCCCGACTGTGGGAGGACCTGGGGTTCTGGCGCTCGAACGGCGACCAGAAGTTCCACATCGACGGCGTCACCGGCCCGGACGAGTACACGACCGTCGTCGACGACAACATGTACACGAACGTGATGGCGCGGGCGAACCTGTGGTCCGCCGTCAACGCCTGTCGGCAGCTGGCCGTCGACGACCCGGACGAGTACGCCCGCATGGTCCGTCGCACCGGGCTCGACCCGGACGAGGTCGTCAACTGGGAGCGGGCCGCCGAGTCGATGGAGATCCCCTTCGACCCGCACCGTGGCATCCACCCGCAGGACGCCCAGTTCCTCGACAAGGAACTGTGGGACCTCGAGCGCACGCCCGAGTCCAAGCGGCCGCTGCTGCTGCACTACCACCCGCTGGTCATCTACCGGTTCCAGGTGCTCAAGCAGGCCGACGTCGTGCTCGCCCTGTTCCTGCAGGGTCACGAGTTCACGCCCGCCGAGAAGCGCCGCGACTTCGACTACTACGACGCCCTGACCACCGGCGACTCCACCCTGTCCGCGGTCGTGCAGTCGATCATGGCGGCCGAGGTGGGCTACCACGAGCTCGCCGGTCAGTACTTCCAGACCGCGCTCTACGTCGACCTCGCCGACCTGCACGGCAACACCACGGACGGCGTGCACATCGCGTCCACCGGTGGCATCTGGGGTGCACTCGTCAACGGCTTCGGCGGCATGCGCGACCACGGCGGACGGTTGACGTTCAACCCGCGCCTGCCGACCGACTGGGATCGCCTGACGTACCGCATCACGGTCAACGGCTCGCGGGTACGGGTCGACCTCGAGCAGGAGGCGCTCACCTTCACGGTCGAGACCGGCGACGGCCTCGACGCGTGGGTCCACAACCAGCAGATCGAGGTGCGTCCCGGCGAACCGACCGTCGTGCCGTTGCCGCACCAGGGACCGCGGATGGCCGGCCACGCGCCGACCACCAGTGACATCCAGGGGACGCTCCGTGCCGACGGCTCGGTGATCACCGCCTCCATCCCGACGATCTCGCTGGAACGCGACATGGAGGACGAGGACACCACGGCCTGACCCGGCCAGGAGGCCCGTCCTCCGTCCACCCCGATGCCCGCCTCCGCCTGGACCACCGTCCAGGGCGCGGCGGGCACCGTGGTCTCCCGTGTCCTCCGGGCCGACGGCGTCCCTCCACGGGGACCACCGACGCGAGAGGGAACACCATGGGCAAGCGGTTCGAGGGCAAGGTCGCGATCGTCACGGGAGCGGGGTCCGGCATCGGTGCGGCCACCGCGCGTGCGTTCGTCGCGGAGGGCGCCGGCGTCGTCCTGGTCGACAGCGTCGAGGAGAAGGTCCGCGACGTCGCCGACTCGCTGCCGACCGCCCAGGCGCTGTGGCTGCAGGCCGACGTCGCCGACCCGGACGCGTGGCAGACGGTCGTGGACGCGGCGATCGACCGCTGGGACCGTTTGGACGTGCTGGTGAACAACGCCGGCACGTTCACCTCGGGCGACATCACCGACATCTCGCCGGACGAGTGGCGCCGGGTGGTCGAGACCGACCTGTCGAGCGTGTTCTACGGCACCCGGGTCGCGCTGCCGTTCCTGCGGGAGACGAAGGGCTCGATCGTGAACACGTCATCGGTGTCCGGTGAGGCCGCGGACTGGCGGATGAGTCCCTACAACGCGGCGAAGGGCGGCGTCTCGAACTTCACCAAGGCTGCTGCCCTGGACAACGGCGGGTTCGGTGTCCGGGTGAACGCCGTCGCACCCGGCCTGATCTGGACGGACCTGACGCAGTCGCAGGCGGAGGACGAGGAGCTCAAGCGGGAGTTCTCGGAGCGCATCGCCCTCGGCCGCGGGGGCCGTTCGGAGGAGGTCGCCGCGGCGGTGCTCTTCCTGGCCAGCGACGATGCGTCGTTCATCACCGGGGCGATCCTGCCCGTCGACGGCGGCACCATGGCGAGCAACGGACAGCCGGCGCAGGCCTGACGTCGGCGCCCGCTGCTCCGGTCAGAGGAGCTTGCGGAGCGTGTTCGTGTTGCGGGCCGTCGTCGTCCGCTTGAATCGGGCGGCACCGGCGCGCTTCGCGAAGGTGGTCGACGTGCTCGACCCCTTCGGGCACGACCAGTAGACGACACCGTCACCCCGGGCGACCTGCTCGATCGCCGGGTCGAGGTCGAGCCCGGCGAGCAGGTCGTCGAGCGCGGCGGGCTCGGAGGCGAACACGACGTAGTCGTGGCGGTCGGCCGTCGACGCGAAGGGGAACCCCGCGACGAGGTCGGCCAGGGAGTCGTGCCGGACGAGCACGATCCAGGCGTCGTACCCGAAGCGGTCCCGGAGCGCCTGCTCGATCGAGGACCGCAGCACCGCGGGATCGACCGGATCGGCGGTGGTGAAGACGACGTTGCCGGAGGCCAGGACCGTCCGGACGTCGGCGTGCCCCAGGGAGCGGAACAGCTCGGCGAGGTCCGCGCTCCGGATCGTGATGCCGTTCACGTTGACCCCGCGCAGCAGCGCCACCCAGTTCGTCATGCCGCGACCGTAGCGCGCGTCGGCGACCGGGTCCACGCGGGTCGTGGCCGCGTCGGTGCGGCTCACGTCCAGGTCCGGGCGACGGTCCAGCCGCCACCCTCTGGCACGATGTCGACCACCAGGGTCTCCCCGTCCTCCGCGGTGGCCTGGAAGCGCCAGCCGGCGGTGCGCTCCGGCGCGTGGGTGATGGCGGTGGGCAGGTCGGCCGGGGTCGTGGTCAACCGGGTCGGGACGTCGGAGACGCGCCAGCGTCGCCCGAGCCACACCAGTCGGACGGGTGCGCCGCCGGTCCACCACACGGTGACAGCGGTGTCGACGATCATCATCAGGAGCCTCCTCGTTCGAACGTGTGTTCGAATGCTAGGTCGACCGTCCGACACCTGCAAGCGGCCCGGCGCGCCGTGTTCGTCCCCCGGAGTGCGGTGGGACAGCCGGAGGGCGGTCGTGTAGACGGGCATCATGACGAACGACGACAACCAGGGTCCCGACGCCGCACACCAGGTCCCGGACGGGGTCTCCGAAGCGACGGTGGAGGCCCTCGGGAGCCTCTCTGCGGCGATCGAGGTCATCGAGCACGCCCGCGGACTGCTCTACGGGTTCCACCGGCTGACCGGCACTGCCGACCTGAACATCGGCGAGGCGGTGGAGCAGCTGCGGAAGGCCGGGCACACCGAACTCGCGGAGCGCATCGACACCGAACTCGTCGGCCGCAACGTCATCGCCGGGCGGTGGACGTTCCAGATCGTCGAGGACTACGACGACGGCTACTACGCGACCGCGAAGGAGCTCGAGCGGACCGCGCGCGAGCAGCTCGTCGGCGGCAAGCGCCACCTGTTCGAGGCGGGCATGAAGGAGGACCGGCGCACGCCGGCCCAGCCCCACCACGAGGCGACACCGGCCGACCTGCCGGACTGATCCAGGCCTCCCGTCCGTTCCCTCCGCGAAACGCAACGTGGGCGGTTGCTCGCCACGAGATACCGTTGCGAGCAACCGCCCAGGTTGCGTTCAGCGGGGCGGGTCAGCCGACGCCGAGCAGCGCCTCCAGCGGACCGCGTGCGAAGTAGAGCAGGAAGCCGGCGGCGACGACGTAGAGCAGCCACGAGACCTGCCGGCCCTTGCCGGACAGCGCCTTGATGAGCACCCAGCTGATGAAGCCGGCGCCGATGCCGTTCGCGATCGAGTACGTCAGCGGCATCACGACGATCGTCAGGAACGCCGGCAGCGCCGACCCGAAGTCGGTCCAGTCGATGTCTGCGACCTGCGCGACCATGAGCGCACCGACGACGACGAGCCCGGCGGCGGCGACCTCGAGCGGGACGACCTGCGTCAGCGGGGTCAGGAACATCGAGGCCAGGAACAGCAGACCGGTCACGACCGAGGCCATGCCGGTCCGGGCGCCCTCACCGATGCCGGCAGCGGAGTCGATGAACACGGTGTTCGACGACACCGAGGCGCCACCACCGGCGATCGCCCCGGCACCCTCGACGACGAGCGCCGCACGGAGGCGGGGGAACGTGCCGTCCTTCTCCGCGACGCCCGCGGCCTTCGCCAGGCCGGTCATCGTGCCCATGGCGTCGAAGAAGTTCGTGAAGACCAGCGTGAAGACGAGCATCGACGCGGCGAGCGGACCGATCCGGGCGAACGCACCGAAGTCGAACTGACCGACGAGCGACAGGTCGGGCAGCGCGAACAGCGCGCTCGGCAGCCCCGGCGCGTTGAGGTTCCAGCCGGTCTTCGACTCCACCGAGGTCGGCACGTGGAACACGGCCTGCAGGATGACCGCGATGACGGTCGTCGCGATGATGCCGATGAGCAGCGCGCCCTTGACCTTCCGGGCCATCAGCGTCCCGATGATCACCAGGCCGATGAGGAACACGATCGTCGGCAGCGCCCCGACCGAGCCGTCCTCACCGAGCTGCAGCGGCGGGGACGCGAGCCCCGAGGACCGCACGAAGCCGGAGTCGACCAGCCCGATGAACGCGATGAACAGGCCGATGCCGACCGTGATCGCCGCCTTGAGCTGCGCGGGCACCGCCGTGAAGATCATCGTCCGGATGCCGGTCAAGGCCAGGATCACGATGATCACGCCGTTGATGACGACGAGGCCCATCGCCTCGGCCCACGTCACCTGGTGCACGACGCTGACGGCGAGGAACGAGTTGATCCCGAGGCCCGCCGCGATGCCGAACGGCAGGTTCGCGACGAGGCCCATCGCGATGGTCATCAGCCCGGCGACCAGGCCGGTGGCCGCGGCCACCTGAGCGTTCTCGAGCCATCCGCCGCTGACGTCCTTGGCGGCCTGGTCGGCGCTGAAACCACCGAGGATGAGCGGGTTGAGGATGACGATGTAGGCCATCGTCACGAAGGAGACGAGACCACCACGGATCTCGCGGGGGATGGTCGATCCGCGCTTCGTGACCGAGAAGAAGCGGTCGAGGCCGGATGCGACGCGGTTCCGGGGCGGGCTGGATGTCTGCGGGGCGCTCACCGGGGGAGTTTAAAGGAACCTGGGACCGCGGGCACGTCGGGGCGGCAGGGTAGCCGTCCTGGAGGCTCGATCCTGCTGATCGGGGTACGTCACCGCGTTCCGCGGTCAGTTGCACTGCCGCTCGGCGGTGTTGGATGAGCGGGTGACGCAGCGCATGGACCGTGCCCGTGTCGAGGCCGCCGTGCGGGAGTTGCTGGCGGGCATCGGCGAAGACCCCGACCGACCCGGACTGGAGCGGACCCCGCAACGGTTCGCGGACGCGTACACGGAGTTCTTCGCCGGGCTCGACCAGGACGCGACGCAGATCGCCCGGGACGGCACCGTGCCCGCCGGAGACGGTGAACGCGGTGACCTGGTGATCGTCCGCGACATCCGGTTCCGGTCGGTGTGCGAGCACCATCTGCTCCCCTTCCTCGGCACCGCCCACCTGGCGTACGCACCGGGTGATCGACTGATCGGCCTGGGGACGCTGGCGCGGGTGGTGGAGGCGTTGGCCTCCCGTCCGCAGCTGCAGGAGCGCCTCGGCGAGCAGGTCGTCGCCGCGGTGCAGGACGGCCTCGAGGCACGGGGTGTCCTCGTGGTGCTCGACGCCCAGCACCAGTGCGTGACGACCCGGGGTGAGCGGCAGACGAGCTCCACGACCGTCACCGTCGCGGCGAGCGGGATCCTCGCTGAGGCGGCCGGGCGCGCCGAGGCGATCGCCCTCATCGGGGCCGGAGCCGGAGCCGGGGCCGGGGCCGGAGCCAGGGCCGCAGCCGGGGCCGGAGCCGGAGCCGCAGCCGGGGCCGGAGCCGCTGCCGACACCGCAGCCGGAGCCGGCGCCGGGGCGGACGCCTGATGCGCGTCGGACTCGGTACGGGCCTCCCGTCCGGTGCGGCCGGCGCGACCGGACCCGGGTGGGTGGTCCCGGACCTGGGCCAGCCGATCCGGACCATCGGCCGCCGTACCTTCGACTTCGACCACCGCATCGCCGTGATGGCGATCGTGAACCGCACCCCCGACTCGTTCCACGACAAGGGCCGCACGTTCGCCCTGGACCACGCGGTCGAAGCCGCGGTCACCGCCGCCGAGCAGGGCGCCGACTGGGTCGACATCGGCGGGGTGAAGTTCGCCCCGGGGCCGGAGTTGTCCGCGGCCGACGAGATCGAGCGCGTCCTCCCGGTCGTCGAGCAGGTCGCCGAGCAGTCCGACGTGACGATCAGCGTCGACACCTTCCGGCCCGAGGTCGCGGCCGCCGCGATCGCCGCCGGTGCCAGCGTCGTCAACGACACCACCGGCCTCGCCGACCCGCGGATGGCCGCCGTCGTCGCGGACTCGGACGCGACGATCGTCATCACGCACTCGCTCGCGGCGCCACGGCAGGAGTACCCGAAGCCGCAGTACGCCGACGTGGCGGGCGAGGTCGCGGCCTTCCTGCGGCTGCGTGTCGACCGGGCGCTCGAGGCGGGCATCTCCGAGGACCGGATCATCATCGACCCCGGGCACGACCTCAACAAGACGACCGTGCACACGCTCGAGCTGACCCGGCGCCTGCCGGAGGTCGTCGCCCTCGGCTACCCGGTCCTCGCCGCGGTGTCGAACAAGGACTTCGTGGGGGAGAGCCTCGGCCGTCCCCGCGGCGAACGGCTGTCCGGGACGCTCGCGGCCGCGACGGTGAGTGCCATGCTCGGCGCCCGCATCGTCCGGATGCACGACGTCGTCGAGTCCGTCGACGCGATGCGCATGGTCGAGACCGTCCTCGGCTGGCGAGCGCCCCTGGAAGCGAGGCACAACACGTGACGCACCTGCCCGACCCGATCTCCGACCTGTCCGACGACGAGCTGCTCGACGTCTACAGGGACGGTGCGGAGGGCACCGCTGACGGCGGCTGGCTCCGCGTCAACTTCGTCAGCTCCCTCGACGGCTCCTCGACCGCCTCCGGGAAGTCCGGCTCGCTGGGCGGGGACGACGACCTGCGCGTGTTCGACCTGCTGCGCCGGGTCGCCGACGTCGTCCTGGTCGCCGCGGGCACCGTCCGCGACGAGGGGTACGGGCCGATGGTGCTGCACGACGCCGACGTCGCCTGGCGCCGGGAGCACGGCCTGTCCGACCACCCGGTGTTCGCGATCGTGACGGGGTCACTCGGCCTCGACCCGGCATCGCGGGTGTTCACCGACGCGCCGGTCCGGCCGGTCGTCCTGACCTCGGCGTCCGCGGACCCCTCGCGGCGACACGCGCTCGAGGCCGTCGCGGACGTGGTGTCCTGCGGCGAGGACTCCGTCGACCCGGCCCAGGTCCGGGCCGCCCTGGTCGACCGGGGCTTGCCGACCATCCACTGCGAGGGCGGGCCGTCGTTCCTCGGTGCCCTGGTGGCGGCGGACCTGGTCGACGAGCTGTGCCTGTCGATCGACCCGTCGCTCGAGGGCGGCGAGGGGGGACGCATCGTGCACGGGTCGTCGCCGGAGCTGCGGTCGATGCGGCTCGCGCACGTGCTGCACGGGGCCGGGGACGTGCTGCTGACGCGGTACGTGCGTGCGCGATGACGGCGCCGGGTGGCAGGTAGGGTCGGCACCGTGATCGACGTCGTGGTGTCCGGGGTCCTGTTCGACATGGACGGGACGCTCGTCGACTCGACCGCCATCGTCGAGGGTGCGTGGGGTCGCTTCGGCGCCGACCACGACCTCGACCCGCAGACGATCCTCGGCTTCTCGCACGGCCGGCAGACGATCGACACGATCCGGCACTTCCTGCCCGACCTCGCACCCGACGAGCAGCGTCGGGTCGCACTCGAACTCGTCAACGACGAGGTCGAGAACACCGAGGGCATCATCGAGGTCCCGGGTGCCGGCGCCTTCGTCCGCCGACTGCTCGCCGCCGGCGTGCCCGTCGCGCTGGTCACCAGCGCCCCGCGGGACCTCGCCGTGAACCGGATGCGCGCCGCGGACGTGCCCGTCCCCGACGCCGTGGTCGCCGCCGACGACGTCGAGCACGGCAAGCCGCACCCGGACGGCTACCTGCGCGGTGCGGCCCTGCTCGGGGTCGCGGCCGAGGACTGCCTGGCGTTCGAGGACGCACCCGCCGGCCTGGAGGCTGCGCTCGCCTCCGGTGCGACGACCGTCGCCGTCGGGCCGCTCGCCCCCGCCGACCTGCCGGCGGACCTGGTGCGGATCACCGGGTACGACGGGGTCACGGTGACGGCCGAGGGCGACGGGTTCCGCATCCACGGCTGAGCTCAGCGCGAGCGGTGGGCCGGTCCGCGCACTCCGGTCCGCGCACTCCGGCTGGACGCCCCCGGCGCACTGCGAACGCGTCCAGCGGCGTCCGACGACCGTGGTGTGCGCAGCCGGAGACCCCGGTCTGCGGAAGGAGTGACCATGGCAGCCCTCGACGGCAAGAAGATCCTCGTCATCGCGACGAACTACGGCGTGGAGCAGGACGAGATCGTCGTCCCCACCGAGCAGCTCCGGGAGCGCGGCGCCACCGTGACCGTCGCCGCGAAGGAGTCCGGCCCGATCCAGACCCTGGTCGGTGACAAGGACCCGGGCAAGAGCGTCGACTCCGACACCACCCTCGACGGTGTCTCGGCCGGTGACTTCGACGCGCTCGTCGTCCCCGGCGGCACGATCAACGCCGACACGATCCGCCAGGAGCCCACCGCGATCGACCTCGTCAGGGCGTTCGTCGAGGCCGGCAAGCCGATCGCGGCGATCTGCCACGGCCCGTGGACCCTCGTCGAGGCCGGTGTCCTGCCGGGTCGCACGATCACCTCGTTCCCGTCGCTGCAGACGGACGTCCGCAACGCCGGTGCCGAGTGGGTCGACCAGGAGGTCCAGGTCGACGAGACCGGCAGCACGATCATCACCTCGCGGAACCCCGGCGACCTGCCGGCGTTCGTGGACGCGATCCAGGCCGCGCTCGCCTGACCCCTCGCAACACGCAACGTGGGCGGCAGCGCGCAGCGGTACTCCGTGGCGTGGTGCCGCCCGCATTGCGTTTCGCGGGCCGGCGGGCGGCGGGCCCGGTCAGGCGACGGGGACCGCAAGCGCCGTGCGGAGCACCGCGGGGCCGAGGGTGAGCACCCCGTCGGACTCCGGGTCGCACCGCACCCCGCCACGCCCGCGCATCGCCCGGAACGCTCCCGGCGCCATCTCGGTGTCCATCCACGCGCACGGGTTCGCCGGCCGGTACCCGCGGAACAGGACCGGGCCGTCGCCGGAGTCCAGGGAGAACGGCTCGCCCCGCAGCGCCTCGACGTCGACGCCGCGCAGGAACACGTTCCGCCGGGTCGCCGCCGGGTCGACCGACACCCCGAGCTCGCGGCCGACCGCCTCGAGGCCCGCGACCCCGATCAGGGTCACCGAGGCGTGCACGTGCGCCCGGGCGGCGAAGTAGCGGTCGCCGACGATGCCGAGTCCGGCGCGCAGTTCGACGCGGTCGCGGAGTTCCTCCTCGTCCGCCGGTGACGCCCCGTCCGCGGGACGCCCCTCGTAGCGGTGGCGCCGGGAGACCAGCAGCATCGTCACCTCGACGTCGCGGGCGTGCGGCAGCGCGACGGAGGCGACCGGGTCGACGACGGGAGCCATGCGGACGACGCTAGCCGTGCCTCCCGGCCGGCCCGTCCATCCGCGGTGCTGCGACGTCCGATTCCCGCCAGTCCGCTGTCGTCGGCGCATGTCAGGCTGACCACATGACCATCACCGGAGCGGATGCGCTCCACGACGAGCGGTACCGGATCGCGGCGTCCCGGGACGCCCGGTTCGACGGGCAGTTCGTCACGGCCGTGCACTCCACCGGTATCTACTGCCGCCCGAGCTGCCCCGCCCGCACACCCCGCTCGGCGGGCGTCACCTTCTACCGGACGAGTGCCGCCGCGCACCTCGCGGGGTTCCGCGCCTGCCGCCGCTGCCTGCCCGAGGCGACCCCCGGCAGCCCCGAGTGGGACCTCCGCGAGGACGTCGCGGCCCGTGCGATGCGCCTGGTCCTCGACGGTGTCGTGGAACGGGAGGGCGTCCCCGGCCTCGCGGGGCGCGTCGGCTACTCGGAGCGGCAGCTCAACCGGATCATGACCGACGAGCTCGGCGCCGGACCGAAGGCCCTGAGCCGCGCACACCGGGCGCAGACCGCGCGGACCCTGCTCACCTCGTCCGACCTGCCGATCGCGGACGTCGCCTTCGCCGCAGGGTTCGCGAGCATCCGCCAGTTCAACGACACCGTGCGCGAGGTCTTCGCGCTCACACCCACCGAGTTGCGTGCCCGACGACGGACCGCGCCGGGTGGTGACGGCGCGCTGCGCGTGCACCTGCCGGCGCGGCCGCCGTTCGACGTGCAGGGGCTCCTCGAGTGGCATGCGCTGCATGCGCTCGCCGGCATGGAGCAGGTCGGGTTCGACGCGGCGGGGCGGGTCGCCTCCTACGGGCGGGTGCTGGACCTGCCGGGAGGCCCGGGCTGGTTCCGCGCGACGGCTGCGGGTGCCGACACGGCCGGGTCCGGTGCTCGTGTCGGCCGGGTGCGGACCGGGCTGGACCTGCTCGTCCGGCTCACCGACCTGTCCGACCTGCCGACCCTCGTGGCCCGGGTGCGGGCGCTGTTCGACCTCGACGCCGATCCGGTGGCGGTGGACACCGCCCTCGCAGCCGTGCCCGAGCTCGCACCGGTCGTCGCACGCGTGCCCGGCATGCGGCTGCCGGGGGCGGTGGACCCGCACGAGGTGGTGTTCCGGACCCTGATCGGGCAGCAGGTGTCCGTCGCGGCGGCCCGGACGGCGCAGACACGACTCGTCGCGGCGTTGGGGGAGCGGGTGGCGACGGGGCTCGTGCCGGGTGTGGTCGAGGGGTCGGGTGCCTCCGATCTCGATGGGTCCCTCGTGCGGCTGTTCCCCCGCGCCGCGGTGATCGCCGAGCGCGGGCGGGAGGTCCTCCGCGGCCCCGCAGCCCGTGTCGACACGATCATGCGGGTCGCTGCGGCGCTCGCCGACGGCACGCTGGGCGTCCACGGCGGGCAGTCGCTCGACGAACTCCGCTCCGGCCTGCTCGCGGTGAAGGGCATCGGACCGTGGACGGCGGACTACGTCGCTCTGCGGGTGCGGCACCACCCCGATCTCTTCCTGCACAGCGACCTCGCCGTGCGGAACGGTGCACAGGAACTCGGGCTGCCCGGGACGGCGCGTGCACTCTCCCTATGGTCGGAACGGGTGGCCCCCTGGCGGAGCTACCTCACGATGCACTGCTGGCGGCCGATCATCGATCGCGCGATGGACCGGACCGCAGCGACCTCCACGAACCCCGGGAAGGAACCCCGATGAACGACGCCGTCCTCACCACCCTCTCCACCCCCGACGGGCCCTTCACCGTGCTCGAGGACGACCGCGGGCGGGTCCTCTCCTCGGGGTGGACCGCCGATCCCGACCGGATCCTCGCGCGCCTGGCCGAACGGCACCGGCCGACGCGGGTCCTCGACGGGCAGGTCCGCGCTGCCGACGCCGTGGACGCCTACTACGCGGGGGAACCCGAGCACGCCATGCAGGTCCCCGTCCACCAGGTCGGCACCGAGCTCTTCGCCGAGGGCTGGCGGCGTCTGCGGGACATCCCCGCCGGGTCGACCCTGACGTACACGGCCTTCGCCAGTGCGATGGGCCGGCCGGACGCGGTCCGTGCTGCCGCCAGTGTCTGCGCCCGGAACGCACCCGCACTGTTCGTCCCCTGCCACCGGGTGCTCCGTTCGGACGGGTCCCTCGGCGGGTTCGCGTGGGGACTCGACGTCAAACGGGCGCTGCTCGAACGCGAATCCGTGGCCGCCGACGCCCTCGTCTGAGCGGCCCCTCGGACAGGTGACGCGTTCACAGCGAGCACCAAGCGCTCCCCCAGGACGTGGGTGGTGACGCGGAGCCCCGGGCCTGTCAGACTCGCGACGACGGCGTGGCCCACGAACACCGTGGACCGAGAGCAGCGTCGAGCGCGATGCGTGTGGCACCTCGAGGTGCGGCACGACCGGGGACGCGCCACCCGCCGTCGAGACCGAACGAGGACGCCCATGACGACCACCGCCGACCGATCGGTGCTGTCTGCGGACGGCACGCGGATCGCGGTCTCGTCGAGCGGCGACGGGCCCGCGCTCGTGGTCGTGGGCGGGGCCTTCGATCACCGGGGCACACCGTTCGTGGACGGAGTGGTCGCCGCGTTCTCCGACCGCTACCGGGTCGTCACCTACGACCGGCGCGGACGCGGGGAGAGCGGCGACACCCGGCCGTGGTCCGTCACGCGGGAGATTGAGGACCTGGCCGCCGTGGTCGCCGACGTCGGCGCCCCCGTCGACCTGCTCGGCATCTGCGTCGGTGCCGCCGTCGTGCTGCACGCCGTCGCCACCGGGGTCCCGGTCGGCCGGGCCGTCCTCTACGAACCGCCGTACCGCGCGAGTGTCGACGCGCACGCCGACGACGTCCTGTTCGCCGACCGCCTCGACGAGATGATCGCCGGCGGACGTCGAGCCGCCGCGGTCCGTGCCTACCTCACCCGGGTGCTCGGCGTCCCGATGCTCCAGGTCTCCGCCGTGCCCCTCAAGCCGAAGCTGTGGAAGGCGCTGCTCGCTGACGCCGGTGTCCTCGGCCGCGACGTCCGCGTGCTCAGCGGGCTCGTGGTGCCGGAGCGGGCGCTCGCCGCCGTGGGCATCCCGGTGCTCGTCGCCGCGGGTACCAGCGGCCCGACCTGGACCCGGGCGGCCGCCCGCGCCGTGGTCGAGACCGTGCCGGGTTCCACGTCCGTGGTGCTCGAGGGACAGGGGCACGTGCCGGACCCCGCGGTCCTGCGGAGCACGGTCGACGGCTTCCTCCAGGCCCAGCCCAGTCCCGACCCGCACTGACCTGGGCCAGGATGGACGGGTGAACGCACCCCGCCTCGGACTCCTGCTCGACGTCGACGGCCCGATCGCCAGTCCGCTCTCGCGGACCATCGCGATCCCGAGCATCGTCGAGGACCTCGTCGCCCTGGCGGCCGAGGGCATCCCCGTGGTGTTCAACACCGGCCGCAGCGACGCCTTCATCCGAGAGCAGGTCGTCGGCCCGCTCCTCGCCGGCGGTCTCGCGGCCGGCGGCCGGGTGCACGCGGTGTGCGAGAAGGGTGCCGTCTGGTGCTCGATCGGCCCGCAGTTCCCGGACGGCATGGGTGACCTGACCGTCGCCGAGGACCTGGCGCTGCCGGAGGACTTCGCCGACGAGATGCGTGGGCTCGTCCACGACGAGTACGCCGACCTGGTGTTCTTCGACGAGACGAAGCACGCGATGGTGTCGATCGAGCAGCTGGTGGACGTCGACAACGCGGCGTACCTGGCCCGGCAGCCGGACTTCGACGCCCGGGCGATGTCCGCGCTCGAGCGTCGCGGGCTCGGCGTCCGTCGCCTGGACGACGTCCGGCCGGATGATCGGGGAGCCGTGGACTGGCGCGTCGACCCGACCATCATCTCGACCGACATCGAGTCCGACCGCAGCGGCAAGGACCTCGGGGCCGAGCGTGCGCTGGAGCTCCTGGCCGAGGACGGTGCCCTGCCGCTGGAGTGGCGCACGGTGGGCGACTCCCGGAGCGACTACGCGATGGCCGACTGGCTGCACGCGAACGGACACCGGGTCGCGCACGTGGACGTCCGACCGGCTGACGGGGTGCCCGAGACGCCGTACCCGGTGCTCACCGCGCCGGAGGGGGTCATCCACGACGAGGCCGGCGCCCGGTTCCTCCGGGCCTGGCGCGAGGGACGTTCCGACTCGGCGGTCTGACCGGACCCGCGACCGGCCCTGACCGGTCGCAGGACCTGCGGTTGCACCATCGTGCGGTATACCACTACCCTTCCGGGGTCCGCCTGCTCCGATGACGGGAACGACCATGGCCCTCCGCACCAAGTCCATCGAGGCGTCGCTCGCCGACGCCGACGAGAAGGGGCGCTCGCTCAAGCGCTCCCTGGGGACGTTCGACATCGCCGCGATGGGCATCGCCGTCGCGGTCGGTGCCGGCATCTTCTCGGTCGGCGCGAACGCCGCCGCGAACTTCGCCGGCCCGGGCGTCATCGTGTCGTTCCTGCTCGCCGCCGTCACGTGCGGCCTGGCGATCATGTGCTACGCCGAGTTCGCCTCGACCATCCCCGTCGCCGGGTCGGCGTACACGTTCACCTACGCCACGATGGGTGAGCTGCTCGCGTGGATCGTCGGCTGGGACCTCATCCTCGAGACCCTGACGGCCAGCGCCGTGATCGCGAAGTACTGGGGCATCTACCTCAGCACCGCGTTCGACGTGTTCGGCATCACGCTGCCGAGCACCATCGCGATCGGCCCGATCGGCTTCACTTGGGGCCCGGTCCTCATCGTCGGTGTGTTCACCGCGTTGCTGGCGTTCGGCACCCGACTGTCCAGCCGGGTGTCGGCCGTCATCACGGTCATCAAGGTCGCGATCGTCCTGTTCGTCATCGTGGTCGGTGCCTTCTTCGTCAAGGCCGCGAACTTCACGCCGTTCATCCCCGCTGCCGAGCCGACGAAGGGTGCCGAGGGCAGCGTCCTCACACAGTCGCTCGTCTCGTTCGTCACCGGAGCGGCGCCGGCACAGTACGGCGTCTTCGGACTGCTCGCCGCGGCGTCGCTGGTCTTCTTCGCCTTCATCGGCTTCGACGTCGTCGCCACGAGTGCGGAGGAGACCGAGAACCCCCAGAAGACCCTGCCCCGCGGCATCTTCATCGGGCTCGGCATCGTGACGCTGCTCTACGTCGGCGTGAGCATCGTCATCACGGGCATGGTGTCGTACAAGCAGCTCGCGCAGGAGGACGCTCCGTCCCTGGCCTCGGCCTTCGACATCGTCGGACTACCGTGGGCCGCCGGCATCATCGCCATCGGGTCGCTCATCGGCCTGACGACCGTCGTCATGGTGCTGCTCCTCGGCCTGTCCCGCATCGTCTTCTCGATGAGCCGCGACGGACTCCTGCCCCGCTGGTTCTCGGTCACGAACCCGAAGACGCAGACACCCGTCCGGGTGCAGCTCATCGCCGGGATCGTGGTGGCGGTGCTCGCCGGGTTCACGCCGGTCGAGAAGCTCGAGGGCCTGATCAACATCGGCACGCTGTCCGCCTTCGTGCTCGTGTCGATCGGCATCATCGTGCTCCGGAAGTCCCGCCCCGACGCACCTCGCGCCTTCCGGGTGCCGTGGTCGCCCGTGATCCCGATCCTGTCCGCGGTGCTCTGCTTCTGGCTGATGCTCAACCTCGAGGTCGAGACCTGGATCCGGTTCGTCATCTGGCTGGTCATCGGCTTCGCGATCTACTTCGGCTACAGCCGCCGCAACAGCCGCGTCGGCAAGGCCATGCGCGAGTAACCACCGTCGCCGCCGCGCGGTACGCCCCGCGCCCCGCGGTACCGTTCGGATCAGCACAACAGAAGACGGCTCGCGCCACCGGATCCAGTGGCGCGAGCCGTCTTCTGTTGTGCGACGCCAGACGACGCCGGCAGGCCGGGCGACGTCGGACGACGCCGGCAGGCCGGGCGACGCCGGGGCGGGCCAGCCCTCAGGCGCCGAGGAGCAGCGCCGAGCCGAAGGCCAGCATCACGACGGCGACCAGGGCGTCGAAGACCCGCCACGTCATCGGTCGCGCGAACAGCGGCCGCAGCAGTCGGCCGCCGAAACCGAGCGCACCGAACCACAGGCAGCTCGCCGCGACGGCTCCCACGGTCCACCACCAGCGGTCGTCGACACCCTGCTGGTTCGCGACCGACCCGAGGAACACCAGGGTGTCCAGGTACACGTGCGGGTTCGCCCATGTGAAGACGAGCATGGTCAGGACCGCGGCACGCATCGTCGGTCCACCGTGGTCGCCGCCCGGACGCCACTCGCCCGGACGCCGGTCGCCCAGGCCGGCCCGGCCGGGAGGCTCGCCCGCACCCCGCGACGTCGGTGCAGCCTCCAGGCCATCGGTCCCAGGGCCCGCACCCGCCACGACGGGCACCCCGTCCTCGGCGGCCCGCTCGTCGAGACGGATGGCCTCGCCCGAGGGCCGCAGCGCCCGCCGGGCCGCGAGCACCCCGTACGTCAGCAGGAACGCCGCCCCGACGAAGCGGATGACCAGCAGTGCTGCCGGCACCCGCTCGACGACGGCCCCGACGCCGAGCACGCCGGCGGTGATGAGCGCCGCGTCCGACAGCGCACACACCGCGACGGCGACGGCGACCACCGCCAGTCGTGCGCTCACCGCGAGCCGGAGCAGGTAGGTGTTCTGGACGCCGATCGCGACGATGAGGGCCAGCCCGGTGCCCAGGCCGGAGAGGGCGGGGAGCAGGGCGTCGAGCGGCGTGGTCACAGGGGAACCGTAGGCCGTGCTCGAGCTGCAGGCCAGCTCAGGTTCCTGGTGCGCCGTAAGCTGCGCTGATGGTGCAGTTCCAGCGTGACCACCTCGAGACCCTCCTGGCCGCCGTCGACGCGGGGACGTTCGACGCCGCCGCCCGCGAGCTGTCGATCACCCCGTCGGCGGTGTCGCAGCGGGTGAAGGCGATGGAGCAGCTCGTCGGCCGGGTGCTGCTGCAGCGGACCACGCCGATAATGCCGACCCCGGACGGCGAGGTCGTCCTCCGGCACGCGCGACAGGTGCGGCTGCTCGACGAGGAGACGTCGCGTGCCCTCGACGTCCCAGACTCCGACGTCCCCGGTCGGACACCGTCGATCCCGCTGGCGGTGAACGCGGACTCGCTCGCGACGTGGTTCCTCGACGCCCTCGCGATCGTCCGGGACGACACCGAGGTGGTCTTCGACCTGCACCGCGAGGACCAGGACCGCACCGCCGAGCTCCTCCGTGCCGGCACGGTGATGGCGGCGGTCACCGCCGAGGCGGAACCGGTGCAGGGCTGCTCGTCCGTCCCGCTCGGGGTGGACCGGTACCGGGCCGTCGCCGCGCCGTCGTTCGTCCGGCGGTACCTCGACGGTGCGGACACCGAGCGGCGGATGACGACCCGTCTCGACCGCGTGCCACTCGTGGACTACGACCGTGACGACGACCTGCAGCAGGGGTTCCTCCGGCGGGTGCTCGGGCACGCTCCCCGCGGTCCGCGGCACTTCGTCCCGAACTCGGCGGACTTCGCCCGGGCGGTACAGCTCGGCTTCGGGTGGGGGTTGTTGCCCGAAGCGCAGTGTCTCGAGGCACTCGAGCGGGGCGACTTGGTCGAGCTCACGCCCGGGCGCCGGGCGGACGTGGCGCTCTGGTGGCAGCGGTGGAACCTGGCGTCGCCGCTGCTCGAACGTGTGACCGATGCCGTGCGCACGGTCGCTGCGGAACGGCTGCACCAGCCGGGGTGACCGGGCGTGGGCGCGCCGCCCGCCTGTGACTGTCCCCAGAACGCACGACCCGCCGGGCGACAGGCCCGTGCCCCCTGCTCAGGGGGCATGTTCACGCGATCGTCACATGGGGAGCGCGGACCGTGACGTACGATCGCTCCACCGACGGCACGGGTCGTCGGCACACATCCGAACACACACCGAACACCGGTCCCGTCTCCCGAGGGCGGACCGCTCCGGTGCGCGCCGCACCCTCGGCGGGCACCGTGCCACGGACGAGGAACCCTAGCCTCCGTCCGCGCCGGACCACCGCGTCCGGGTCCTGTCGCCACCGTCGCCGACGCCGTCGTCCGTCATGCCCCCGTGGGCCCGGCGGACGACATCTCCGACACCCGACAGGAGAACGCGCATGTCCGCACCCACGGACGTCCGGCGACCCCGGACGACCCCAGAACCCCCGAACGACCCGGCCGAACAGGTCGTGATCGACGTCCCCGCGAACGAGCGGGGCGGCGAGCGACCCGGCACCGGAGCGGCGTCCGACCCCCGCGGCCGTGCCGCCACCCGCCGCTCCGTCCGCCGTGTCGGCGAGCAGCGCGACCGTGACCAGCGCGGCCGTGACGAGCGCGACCAGCGCGACCGCGAGCAGCTCCAGCGCCTGACCGGCACCGCCGCCACCGGTCGGTCCCGCGCCGACACCCGGGCCCACAGCCCCGTGATGGTGCTGATCGTGCTGCTGGCGACGCTCGGCGTCGTCACCTACGCGGTGTTCCTGCTCAACCCCGCGAACCGCGGCGACTTCCTGCCCTACGGCCTGGTCATCGTGGCGGAGAGCGTCCTCGTCGGGCAGTCGCTGCTGTCGATGTGGACGATCCTGTCCGGTGGCTCGGACCCTCGCGACTTCGCGTTCCACAACACCCAGGACACGATGTTCGACCTGGACGAGATCGACCGCGAGGGGCTCACGAACCGCAGCCACCTGTGGCCGATGCGGGTCCGTGGCAAGCGTGTCGTCGTCGACGTGTTCATCACGGTCTACGGCGAGGAGCTGACGAAGATCGCGGCCACCGTCGCCGCCGCCGTCGCGATGCGCGGCGAGCACCGCACCTGGATCCTCGACGACGGCCGGAGCGACGACGTGCGGGCCCTGGCGGACCGCCTCGGCGCGCGGTACGTCCGGCGCCTGTCCTCGAACGGCGCGAAGGCGGGCAACATCAACCACGCCCTGACCCTGGCGAAGGGCGACTACTTCGCGGTCTTCGACGCCGACTTCGTGCCGGGCAAGGACTTCCTGTTCGAGACCGTGCCGTTCTTCGCGGACGGTTCGATCGCCTTCGTGCAGACGCCGCAGACCTACGGCAACCTGCACAACCTCGTCTCCCGCGGTGCCGGCTACATGCAGACGGTGTTCTACCGCTTCATCCAGCCCGGCCGGAACCGCTTCAACGCGGCGTTCTGCGTCGGTACGAACGTCATCTTCCGTCGCGCCGCGATCGACGACGTCGGTGGCATCCACACCGACTCGAAGTCCGAGGACGTCTGGACGAGCCTGCACCTGCACGAGCGCGGCTGGAAGTCGGTCTTCATCCCGATGACCCTCGCGGTCGGTGACGCCCCCGAGACGATCGAGGCGTACAGCAAGCAGCAGCTCCGCTGGGCGACCGGTGGATTCGAGATCCTGCTCACGCACTTCCCGTTCAACCCGAAGCGCAAGCTGACGATGGACCAGCGCCTGCAGTACTTCGTGACGGCGAGCTTCTACCTGACCGGCATCGTGCCCGGACTGCTGCTCCTGGTCCCGCCGCTCGAGATCTTCTTCGACCTCCGACCGATGAACATGTCGATCGGCGTGGGCGAGTGGGTGCTCTTCTACCTGGGCTTCTACCTCATGCAGGTCGTCCTGGCGTTCTACGCGCTCGGGTCGTTCCGTTACGAGACGCTGCTGCTCGCGGCGGTGTCCTTCCCGATCTACGCACGTGCGCTGTGGAACGTCCTCTGCGGGAAGGAGCAGGCGTGGCACGTCACCGGAGCCGGTCGAGGCCGGGCGCCGTCACCGTTCAACTTCATCGTGCCCCAGGTGCTCGTCTTCGTGTTCCTGTCCCTGACGAGCGTCGTCGCGATCTGGCGTGACGTCTCGAACGGCCAACTGACCCTGGCGACCGCGTGGAACATCACGAACTCGCTCATCTTCGGCGCGTTCATCATCACCGCGTTCCGTGAGCAGTCGGCGAACCGTCGGGCGGCCCGCCAGGAGCGCGACGCCGACACCGCGCCGGTGCTCGTGCTCGCCGCCGCTGCCGGGCTCGAGCCCGCACCGGCCCTCCGGACCCAGGTGGTCCGACCCGACTCGCTGCAGCCCGCACGCGACGTGATCACCGCGAGTGCCGCCTCCGGCACCCCGACCCCCGTGGAGGTCGCCTCGTGACCTGGACCAACCGACTCCGTCTGTACGGCGGCATCCTCGTGGTGCTCGTCGTCGTGGCGGCGTGCACGCTCGTCTTCAACCAGCGGCAGAGCGCCGTCGCCAGCACCTCGGCCGCGATCACCGCGCAGGAGTACGCCGTCGGCACCGACTACGGCGGGACCGTCACCGAGGAGTACGTCGAAGAGGGCGACACCGTCCAGGAGGGCGAGAAGCTGATGCAGGTCCAGAGCCTGCAGCTCGCCCAGGACATCCGGAAGGGCGTCGTCGGCGCGAACACGAAGACGAGCGCGTACGAGATCGCCCCGGACGGCCTCATCACGTTCAAGGCCGAGGTCTCCGGTACCGTCGCGAAGCTCGACGTGAAGGCCGGCGGCTACGTCCAGGCCGGTTCCGAGCTGGGGACCATCCACAAGTCGCAGAGCCTGTTCGTGACGTCGGAGTTCCTCGTCAGCCCCCGCGACTACGGCCGGATCGCCGACGGCGCGACCGTCGACCTGCTCCTGCCGAACGACCGCTCGCTCGAGGGCAAGGTCAAGAACGTCAGCGTCGTCACCGACGGTGACGGCCAGGCGAAGACGACCGTGTCGGTGGAGAGTCCGGAGCTGTCGGCCTCGCCGTCCTCCGGTGTCACCAGCCCGGGCACGCCGGTCGACGCGACCCTGCACCTCCGCGACGACGGTCGTCTGTCCGGCGTCACCGACGGCTTCCGCGACTTCCTCCGGCAGATCGGCCTGTGACGGTGCGGTTCCGCGTCGGCGCCGTCGCCCTGGTGGCCGCGTCAGCACTCGTGCTCACCGCCTGCACCGGCACCGGCGGTGAGACCGGGACGGGAGGCTCCGACCGGGCCACCGGGACGGCGTCACCCTCCGTGGACGATGCGGCCCAGCAGCGGGCCCTCCGGGCGCTCGGCTCGGTCGCGAAGACCACCGCGGGCACGATGCGTCTCGCCGACGGCCTGGTCCCGCCCACGAACCGGTGGTTCTCCGGCCTCGTCCACGGCCCAGCACCACAGCCCGTCTTCCCGACGCCGATCTCGTGGCAGGTGACCGACGACGGGTTCGCCGCCGGCCTGCCCGTCGTCAGCGCGACCGAGAAGACGATCGCCGGCGGTGCCGTGCAGCAGGTCGGCCTGCACCTGGGCGCCGACCGTACCCTGGTGTCGGCGTACGACCAGGTGTCCGTCACGGTCGAGCACCGGAAGGGCTCCACCGTCCTCGGCCACACCGTGCTCGCGCAGGGCTCACCCCTCGTCTCGTACACGGCGGAGGGCGCGCAGTCCGTCACCGCCACGGGGACGGTCTCCGAGACGACCGACGGTCCGGACGGCACGACGACGGGCACCATCACCGCCGACGGCCGCACCTGGGGCGTCGTCACCACCGGTGACGTCAGCGGCAGTGGCATCCGCCTGGCCGCCGGCGGCTCGGTCGTGCTCTTCGCGGTGCCGGACGACGCCACCGCGAAGCAGGTCCGGGCGCTGTCCGCGGCCGCCGCGTCGCCCCTGACCGGGGTCACGATGGCCCGTTCGTCCACCGGCACCGCATCCGACGGGGAGCAGCGGACCGCGCTCGGCTACCGCACCGCCGCGAGGGGGAAGACCCTCATCGTGCCGCAACCCGGCCAGGGAACCACGGGTCTGAGCTGCACCGGACTGCACTACGCGACCATCACCGGGGACGCGCCCGTCTGCATCGGTGACGTGTTGCGGATCGCGGCACCGAGCCTCCCGGCCGCCGACCGGCTCGACCTGTCGGGCCTGACGTCGGCGCAGCGCGCCACCCTCGTCGCCCAGGTCCGCGCGGACGCCGGCGGGGTGTCGGAGGCGTCCTTCGGCGCCGACAGCTACGGCGGCGGCAAGGACCTGTACCGGGTGGCGAACCTGTACCGGCTCGCCACACAGCTCGACCTGGACGACGTCGCCGCCGGCCTGCAGCAGCAACTCGTCACCCAGATCGACCAGTGGACCGACCCCGACGGGTGTGGCGTGAGCGGCACCCGGTGCTTCGCGTACGACGACACCGTGAAGGGGCTCGTCGGACAGGCGCCCTCGTTCGGTTCGGACGAGTTCAACGACCACCACTTCCACTACGGGTACCTGCTGTCCGCAGCCGCCATCGTGGCGGACGGGTCGGACGACCTCGTCGCGAAGTGGAAGCCGGTCCTCGACCTGGTGGCGGACGACATCGCGTCCCCCGAGGCGACGAAGTCGTTCCCGGAGCTCCGCGTGTACGACCCGTACGCACAGCACTCGTGGGCCTCCGGGTACTCGCCGTTCGCGGACGGGAACAACCAGGAGTCGTCGTCCGAGGCGGTGTCGGCCTGGAACGGGCTCGCCCGCTGGGGACAGGTCTCCGGCTCCCGAGCCACCGAACGACTCGGCGACTGGCTGCTGGCGAACGAGGCTGCATCAGCGCGGCGCGACGTCCTCGACCCGGACCTCCGGACCTTCCCCGGGTTCCAGCACACCGTCGTGTCCCTGAACTGGGGCGGCAAGCGCGACCACGCCACGTGGTTCAGCGCGGACCCGGCGGCACCGGCCGGCATCGAGCTCATCCCGATGCCCGCCGTCGCCGCGGACTACGTGGCCGTCGGGGGCAAGCAGCAGATCGCGAAGGTGCTCGACGAGGCCGTCCCGGAGGGCGACTACGCGGTGCAGTTCGGTGACTACCTGCTGATGTACCGGGCGCTGGCGTCCGGCAGTCAGGCGAAGGCGGCGCTCGCCGTCGCCCGGGACCTGCCGGCGGAGGACATCGACACCGGCAACACCCGGTCGTACCTGCTCGCCTGGATCATGTCGCACGAGTAGCGCGAGTCGGCGTGCCGGAGCCACAGGACGCACTCCTGGGCTCCGGCACACCTGCGTCGGCCTACCGTCCACGGCATGACCATGCGCGCGAAGACCACTGCCACCCTCGTCGGCCTCGCCACCATCGGCATGCTGCTCGGCGGCTGCTCGAACGCCGGCGCCCAGAACGGTGACCCGGTGGCGAAGGTGCCCGGCTCGGAGGAGTCCGCCACCCGCACGGACCCGGGTCAGCGCAACAGCGCCCCGTGCCAGGTCGCCTCGAGCGCTGCCGTCGACGCTGTGGACAAGGCCGTGGGGCCGCACGACAACACGGACGTCGCGAGCGTCACGAAGGGCGATGCCGGCTGGTACCTCGGCGTCTCGGTCGCCCCGAACCAGAGCGACGACCCCAACGACGACGAGGTCGCGATCTTCGGTACCGAGTCCGACCCCACCGCCGAGGACTTCGACGGCATGGTCGTGCCGGTGAACAAGGTCGCCGAGGACGTCGTCGCCGACGAGAGCACCGCGACCGCCGCGCCGTCCGACTTCTCCGAGACCTCGGACGCCGCGAAGCAGGTCCAGAGCTGCATCATCGAGGCCGTCGACCACTGACGCACCGACGGGGCCCGGACCAGACCGGGCTGTTCCATCCGGGCCGCGTCAGGTCTGGCAGCGCGGGCACCAGTAGGTGTCCCGCAGGGTGAGTTCCGACTCGCCCAGATCGCCTGACCGCACCCGGGTCCCGCAGCGCAGGCACGGCTTGCCGGCCCGGTTGTAGACCCAGAAGCGCTGTCCCGGCCGGTCGACACCCGTGGTCACCCGGTTGCTCCGGTCGCGGTTCGCGACGATCAGCCGGGAGGCCATGGTCACCATCCGCGCCGGGTCCCGCACCTCGCTGACCGGCCGGGTGGGCAGCACGCCCCGCAGGAAGCAGAGCTCGTTGCGGTACACGTTGCCGAGCCCCGCCATCACCCGCTGGTCGAGGAGCGCCAGACCGACGGGTCGGTCCGGCTCCGCGGTGAGGTTCGCGAGGGCCACCTCGGCGTCCCAGTCCGGCCCGAGCAGGTCCGGTCCGAGGTGCCCGACCACTTCGGACTCCCGGTCGCGCGGTACGACCTCCAGGACACCGAGGGTGAAGCCGACGGTCGAGACGTCGGCGGCATCGAGGACGACCCGTGCCTGGAACGCCGGCCGCCGCCAGCGCTCACCGGGGGCGTAGACGTCCCACCGGCCCTCCATCTTGAGGTGCGAGTGCACGGTCAGGTCGCCGATCCGGTGCAGCAGGTGCTTGCCGCGCGGGACGACCTCGTCCACGGTGCGGCCGACCAGGTCGAGCGTGGCGAACGCCGGCACCCGGAAGTCGCTGCGGGTGAGGACCTTGCCGGCCAGCGCCGTGTGCAGCCGTGCCGCGGCGCGGAAGACGGTGTCGCCCTCAGGCACGGATCACCTCAGGCACGGAGTCGCAGCCCCTGCGGGGTGGCGGTGAAGCCGGCGGTGCGGAGGGCGTCGCCGAGCGGGGCCTCGAGCACGAAGACCCCGTCGACCCGTTCGACGGACAGCTTGCCGAGTCCGCTCCGGACGGTCGCCGCGATCGAGGTGGCCGCTGCCGCCAGGTCGGCCGGGTCCTCCGTGAAGGTCAACACGCTCTTGCCGCCGCGTTCGACGTAGACGGCCAGCCGCCCGTCGACGAGCACGACGAGCGCACCGGCCTTGCGACCCGGACGGTGTCCGCGGGCACCGCCGTTCGCGGGGGCGGTGCTCACGCTGGTCTGTGCCACCGGCCCGACACCGGCGGCGGTGGGGTCGGCTGCGGTGGGGTCGTCGGGGTCGACCGCTGCGGCGTCGTGCGGCCAGGGCAGGGCCGCACCGAAGGGGTTCGCCGGGTCGGTGGCCGACAGCGTCAGGGCTTCGCGTGCCCGGTCGGGGTCGGCGCGCTCCTCGTCGTCCAGGTCGCGGGCGTACGTGCGGAGGCGGTCGACGGTCGGCCCGGTGGCGAACTGCGCGGCGCCGAGCCCCTCGACGAAGTACCCGCGTCGGGCACGGCCGGACTCCTCGAACTTCGCCAGGACGCGGTAGACCCCGGCGAAGCCGCCCCGGACGCCCTCGACCTGGACGGCACCACGGGTGACGACGCCGTACCGCTCCAGCAGCAGTTCGGCGGTCGCCGCCGCCCGGACGGTGGCGTCGGGTTCGGCGAGCGGCAGCAACGACCAGCGTCCGCCGACGTTCGGCGGACCGGACTGGGTCGGCAGCGTCGGGCGGCGCCGCCCGCGGTAGGCGCGGGTGCGCGGCGCGCTGGAGGTGCGGGCCTTGCCGCCGAGCATCGCCCGGAGTGGCGCGAACGTGTCGTTGGTGATCTGGCCGGCCCAGACCAGGTCCCACAGCGCGGTCGTGAGCGCCGAGTCGTCCGTGCTGCCGACGGCCTGGCCGAGCTGCCGGAAGAAGTACGCGCCACCGCCGGCCAGGGCGCCGAGGACGTCCCGCTGCAGCTCGGTGGTCTCGTCGCCCGCGGCCTCGGCGAGGGTGGTCGCGGCGGTCTCCGCGAGGTGCAGCCGGACCCAGCCGTCGTTGCCGGGCAGGGTGCCGCCGCCGGACCAGAGCACCTCGCCGGTGGCGGTCAGCTCGTCGAGCATGCTCGGGGCGTAGTCGGAGACGCGGGAGGGCAGCACGAGCGACTCCCACGAGCTCGCCGGCAGGGCGACCCCGGAGAGCTGGTCGACGACCTGCAGCACGCCGTCGATGCCGCGCAGGCCGCCGCGCGCACCGGGTACGCGGACGTGCTGCCACGCGGGCAGGAAACGGGCCAGGGCGTCCGGGGCGACCGGCTCGACCTCGTGCCGGAGTGCCGCGAGCGACTTCGTGCGGATCCGTCGGAGCACCTCGGAGTCGCACCACTCGGCGCCCTGGCGGTCCGGGCGGAACTCGCCCTCGACCAGGCGACGGTCGGCGGTCAGTCGGCGCAGGGTGTCCTGCACGACGGCGACGCCGAGGCCGAGGCGTGCTGCGGCCTCGTGCGCGCCGAACGGGCCGTGGCTGCGGGCGTACCGGCCGACCAGGTCCCCGAGCGGGTCCGCGACCGGCTCGACGAAGGCGGTGGGCACGCCGATCGGCAGCGGCACCCCGAGGGCGTCGCGGAGCCGGGAGGCGTCCTCGATCACGGCCCAGCGCGTGGCCCCGGCGTGCGAGAACGCCAGGACCCGGCGGTCGCGCTCGAGTCCGCCGAGCGCCGTCCGGAGCGTTGCCTGGGCGTCGGCTCGGTCGGTGGCCTCAGCCAGCCAGCTCCGGTCGACCAGCTCGTCGAGGCCCAGCGCACCGACGAGCCGGAGCACGTCGACCATGCCCTCGACATCGCGGGCGCGGCGGTCCGGGGAGAGCCGCTGCAGGTCGCGTTCGACGCCGTCGATGACGGCCGGGTCGAGGAGCTCGCGGAGCTCCGCGCGACCGAGCAGTTCGCTGAGCAGGGTCGAGTCGAGCGACAGTGCGGCGGCCCGGCGTTCGGCGAGCGGGGAGTCACCCTCGTACATGAACGCGGCGACGTACCCGAACAGCAGGGTGCGGGCGAACGGCGAGGGCTGCTCGGTCTCGCTCTCGACCAGGCGGATCCGTCGTCGGGCGATCTCGTCCGCGATGCCGAGCAGGGCGGGGACGTCGTAGACGTCCTGCAGCACTTCGCGCACGGTCTCGAGCAGGATCGGGAACGTCGGGTACTTCTGCGCCACCTCGAGCAGCTGGGACGCCCGCTGCCGCTGCTGCCAGAGCGGCGATCGGCGTCCGGGGTCACGGCGGGGGAGCAGGAGCGCGCGCGCGGCGCACTCGCGGAAGCGTGCGGCGAACAGCGCGGAACCCCCGACCTCGTCGGTGACGATCGTCTCGAGGTCGTCCCGCTCGAAGACGAACAGTTCCGCCCCGGGGGGCTCGGCGTCCGTCTCCGGGATCCGCACGACGATGCCGTCGTCCGCGGCCATGGCACCGCCGTCGATCCCGTGCCGCTCCCGCAGTCGGGCAGCGACCGCGAGGGCCCACGGCGCGTGCACGGTCATGCCGTAGGGGGAGTGCAGGATGAGCCGCCAGTCGCCGAGTTCGTCGCGGAAGCGCTCGACGACGAGCGTGGTGTCGCTCGGCACGTGCCCCGTGGCGGCGCGCTGGTCGCGGAGGAAGGTGATGAGGTTCGTCACGGCACGCTCGTCCAGCCCGCCGGCGGCCACGCGGGTGCGGGCGTCCTCGTCGGACGCGGACTCCACTTCACGGACGAAGGCGCCGGTGGCACGACCGAGCTCGGCCGGTCGACCCAACCCGTCGCCCTTCCAGAACGGCACGCGGCCGGGCTGCCCGAACGCAGGGCTGACGAGGACGCGGTCGTGGGTGATCTCCTCGATCCGCCAGCTGGTGGCACCGAGGGCGAAGACGTCGCCGACGCGCGACTCGTAGACCATCTCCTCGTCGAGTTCACCGACGCGGGAGGCCCGTTCACCGACCATGAAGACGCCGAACATGCCGCGGTCCGGGATCGTGCCGCCGCTCGTCACCGCCAGGCGCTGGGCCCCCGGACGTCCGGTGAGGGTGCCGTGCACGCGGTCCCAGACCAGGCGCGGCCGGAGTTCGGCGAACTCGTCGCTCGGGTAGCGGCCGGTGACCAGGTCGAGCGTGGCCTCGAACGCCGACCGGGGCAGGCTGCTGAACGGGGCACTGCGGCGGACGAGCTCGAACCAGTGCTCGACGTCGACGGTGTCGATGGCCCCGGCGGCGACGGTGTGCTGCGCGAGGACGTCGAGCGGGTTCGCGGGGACCGAGATCGACTCGATCTGCCCGGCGACCATGCGCTCGACGGTGACGGCGCTGTTGACCAGGTCGGCCCGGTGCTTCGGGAAGAGCACGCCGCGCGAGATCTCGCCGACCTGGTGCCCGGCGCGGCCGACGCGCTGCAGGCCGCTGGCGACCGAGGGCGGTGCCTCGACCTGGATGACGAGGTCGACCTCGCCCATGTCGATGCCGAGTTCGAGCGAACTGGTGGCGACCACGCATCGGAGTCGCCCGGACTTCAGGTCGTCCTCGATGATCGCGCGCTGGTCCTTCGACACCGAGCCGTGGTGCGCACGGGCGAGCACCGGGACGGTCCGGTCGGAGCCACCGCCGTCGGTCTGGCCGGACCCACCGATCAGCTGCGCGGGCGGACGCGTCGGGGCCGGTCGCGCCGCTGGTCGGGCAGCGGGCAGGTCGTCGTCCTCGGGCACGACCCCCGCGGGGACCAGGACCCCGTCGCCGGCTGCGGCCAGGGCCCGTTCCTCGTGGATCTCGTTGAGTCGAGCGGTCAGCCGTTCGGCGAGCCGCCGGGAGTTGGCGAAGACGATCGTCGACCGGTGCTGTTCGACCAGGTCGACGACGGATTCCTCGACGTGCGGCCAGATCGATCCGTTCGTCGGTCCGGACGTCGCGTCCGCCCCGACCGGCGGAGCGCCGAGCTCGGTCATGTCGTCGACCGGGACGACCACGCGCAGGTCGAAGGTCTTCTGCGCGGGCGGGGCGATGATCTGCACGGGAGCCCGACCGCCGAGGAACCGGGCGACCTCTTCGGCGGGGCGGACCGTCGCGGACAGTCCGATGCGCTGTACGGGCTTCTCGAGCAGGTCGTCGAGGCGCTCGAGGGAGACGGCGAGGTGGGCGCCGCGCTTCGACGCCGCGACCGCGTGCACCTCGTCCACGATGACGGTGTCCACGTTCACCAGGGTCTCGCGCGCCTTCGACGTCAGCATCAGGTAGAGGGACTCGGGCGTGGTGATGAGGATGTCCGGCGGCAGTCGGAGCAGCTTCTGCCGGTCGGACGAGGGGGTGTCACCGCTCCGGACGCCGACGGTGACGTCCGGCGGTTCGAGGCCGAGCCGCTTGGCCGTCTGGGTGATCCCGACGAGCGGCGAGCGCAGGTTCCGCTCGACGTCGACGCCGAGCGCCTTGAGTGGTGAGACGTAGAGCACCCGGGTGCGCTGCTTGGCGGGCGGGGTGTCCGACGCCGAGATGAGCCGGTCGATCGACCACAGGAACGAGGCCAGGGTCTTGCCGGAGCCCGTCGGGGCGATGACCAGCGCGTGCTGCCCCGTGGAGATGGCGTCCCACGCCCCGGCCTGCGCTGCCGTCGGTTCGCGGAAGGCCCCCCGGAACCACTCGGCGGTGGCGGGGGAGAAGCGCTCGAAGACGTCCGTCATGGTCCGCTCCATCCTGCTCCTGACCACCGACAGGAGGCCGTGCGGATCGATGCTTGACAACGAGAACATTAGCGATCTATCGTTACAGCATCGCGAGCGGTCCTGAACCCATCGCCAACCAACTTCACGAAAGGAGTCGTCATGCACCCCATGAACGACGAGAACAGCTCCACGTCCCCCCGTGACCCCTTCGGTCGCGGCTCCCGCGGGCCCCGCTTCGGCAGCGCCCGCCAGCACCACGGTGCCGGGTTCCCCGGCCGTGACCACGGTGACCACGAACACGGCCGTGGTGGCCGCGGCGGGCGGGGCTTCGGTCCCGGCTTCGGTGGCCCGGGGTTCGGCGGACCGGGCTTCGGCCCCGGGTTCGGCGGCGGCTTCGGTCCGGGCTTCGGCCCCGGCCGCGAGCGCCGTCGCCGCGGCGACGTCCGCCTCGCCATCCTCGGGCTCCTCGCCGAGGGCCCGCAGAACGGCTACGCCGTCATCAAGACGATCGCCGAGCGCACCGGCGGCGCCTGGAAGCCCAGTCCCGGCTCGGTCTACCCGACGCTCGAGCAGCTCGTCGACGAAGAGCTCGTGGTCTCCACGGGCGACGGTCGGAAGACCCTGTTCGAGCTCACCGACGCCGGTCGGGCCGAGGCCGAGGCCAAGGCCGACGAGATCGCCGCCGCGTGGGAGTCCACGCCCGGCATGCCGGACTCGCAGCGCGAGTTCTTCGAGGCCCTCCGGAAGCTCGTGGGCGTGGTCCACGTGTTCCGCACGAGCGCGACCGAGGAGCAGACGCAGGCCGCCACCGAGAAGATCGACGGCCTGCGCCGCGACCTGCTCCAGGTCCTCAGCGACTGAGCGGTCCGCACCGCAGCACCACAGTCCGTCCGTTCGTCGCGAGCGGTCGGTGTCCACAGAAGCCGCGCCGGGGGCCGTTTCCGCGACCGGGCCTGGTAGGAACGGTGCATGTCCTCGCTGCGCACCCCCGATCCCGATCCCGACTCCGGCTCCGGCTGGCTGTCGGACGAGGAACTCGCGTCCGTCCGCCGTCGTCTCCCGATCACCTACGTCGAGGCGGTGCCGGTGCGCCTGGACGGCCTCGGGGTCGTGACCGAGGTCGGGGTGCTGCTGCGGGTGTCGCCGAGCGGGTCGATCGCCCGGACGCTGGTCTCCGGCCGCGTGATGTACGGCGAGTCGATCCGCACCGCACTGTTCCGCCACCTCGAGAAGGACCTCGGGCCGATGGCGTTCCCGCAGCTGCCGGCGAGCCCGAACCCCTTCACGGTCGCCGAGTACTTCCCGTTGCCCGGAGCCTCGGTCTACACGGACGAGCGGCAGCACGCGATCTCCCTGGCGTACGTCGTCCCCGTCACCGGGACGTGCGAGCCGCGGCAGGACGCCCTCGAGCTCACCTGGATGAGCCCGATGGAGGCCGCGTCCGACGCTGTCGCGGACGAGATGGAGGGCGGTCGCGGCACGCTCCTCCGCGCCGGCCTCGCCTCGGTCGGCGCGCTGCACTGACCGCTGGGACGCGTCCGGGCCCGTGAACGACGAAGCCCACGAACGACGAAGCCGAGAACGACGAAGCCCCCGGATCCGATCGGATCCGGGGGCTTCGCAGCGCGGTACGAGACCGGCTTCGTTACTTGTCGTTCTTGAAGCTGTCAGCGACGCCGTGGGCCGCGTCCTTCACGTCCGTGACGCCCTGCTTGGCCGAGGCCTTGCCCTGGTCGGTCTGACCCTCGGCCTTCAGGCGGTCGTTGTCCGTGGCGTTGCCGAAGCCTTCCTTGGCCTTGCCAGCCGCCTTCTCAGCGGCGTTCTTGATGTCTTCGATCCCAGCCATGTGCGCTCCTCTCGACAACGGAAAGTTCCCCGACGGCTGCTCGCGCACCCGCCGGTGACCAGAACCGTACGCGCGCGATCCGCGCGCTTCGGAGGAAGCGTCCAGGACCGGGGTCAGCGGCCGGAGCCGGCCGGACGGGAGGCGCGGCGCGAGCCACCACGACGGCCTGCGGGAGCAGCGTCGTCGCGCGGGGCACGGCCGGCGCTGTAGCCGCCGTCCGAGGACCAGACCGACGCCGAGCCACCGCGGGTGGTGTCGGAACCGGCACGGCGCGGGGCACCGCCACGCTGACCGGCCGAGGCGCCACGACGGTCGTCACGACCGGCGCCCTCGGCGCGACCGCCACGGCGTGCGCCGGAACCGGTCGACTCGGAACCGGCGGCGGAACGACCGGCGGAGGACGAGCCTCCAGACCGGCCACCGGTGCCACCGGCGGGGGCGCCACGACCACGCGAGCGGCCACGGCCCTGGCCGGCGGTGTCACCGGACGACTGGCGGCGCGGCTGCTGCTGCTGCTGGGGCGCCGGGGTGGTGTCCTCGCGGTACGGGGCGACCTCGCCGACGAGCTCGGTCACGGCCGGGGAGGTCGCGGTGACGTGCTGCGGGGTGACCTTGATCGCGGCGGCACGCATCATCTGCGCGACGTCGCGACGCTCGGCGGGCATCGTCACGGTGACGACGTCACCTGACGAACCGGCACGGGCGGTGCGGCCGGAGCGGTGCAGGTACGCCTTGTGCTCGGTCGGCGGGTCGACGTGCACGACGAGCTCGACGGCGTCGACGTGCACGCCGCGGGCGGCGACGTCGGTCGCGACGAGGACCAGGGCGTCGCCGGAGGAGAACCGGGCGAGGTTCCGCTCGCGGGCACCCTGCGACAGGTTGCCCTGCAGGTCGACGGCCGGGATGCCCTGGCTGGAGAGCTGCTTGGCGAGGCGCTTGGCGTGGTGCTTCGTGCGCATGAAGAGGATGCGACGGCCGGTGCCGGAGGCGAGGGCCTTGACCAGGTCCTTCTTGGCGTCGGCGTCCGCGACCTCGAAGAGGTGGTGGGTCATCGCCTCGACGGGGCTGTTCTCGTCGTCGACCGAGTGCATCACCGGGTCGTGCAGGAACTTCTTGACGAGCTTGTCCACGCCGTTGTCGAGCGTGGCGGAGAACAGCAGACGCTGGCCCTTGACCGGGGTCGCCTGCATGATCTTGGTGACGCCGGGCAGGAAGCCCATGTCCGCCATGTGGTCGGCCTCGTCGAGGACGGTGACCTCGATGGCGTCCAGGTGCACGTGGCCCTGCTGCATGAGGTCCGCCAGGCGGCCCGGGCAGGCCACGACGATGTCGACGCCGCGGTTCAGTGCCTCGACCTGACGGCCCTGACCGACACCACCGAAGATGGTCGTCGTGTTCAGGCCCATCGCCTTGGCGAGGGGGGCGAGGGTCGCGTCGATCTGCGTCGCGAGCTCGCGGGTCGGTGCGAGCACGAGGGCGCGGGGGCGACCGGCGCGACGGTTGCGGGCCGACGCGGCGAGACGGGCGGCGAGGGGGATCGCGAAGGCGATCGTCTTGCCGGAACCCGTGCGGCCGCGGCCGAGCACGTCCTTGCCCTTGAGGGAGTCGGGCAGGGTGTCGACCTGGATCGGGAAGGCGTTCTCCTTGCCCTGGGCGACGAGGACGTCGACCATCGGCGTGGGGACACCGAGGTCGGCGAACCGGACGTCGGTGCTGTCAGCACTCTGGGTGGTGTTCTGGGTGGTCATGGTGACCTCTCGGGCCCGTGAGGGCCGGAAGGGCGCGCGGTCGAGGCCGGCGCGGGCGGGAGCGCATCCGCTCAGCGGTCCGGGTCCGGGAGGACGTCGGCGCTGGAGTGCGGGTGCTGTCGCCGCAGCAGAGAGCCTGGCACCGGGATCTGCGCCACCGGACGGGTTCCGGGGCGAGGGTGGTGCACGATACACATCGGTGTCGGTTCCGCGGGAGTCACGTGGACTCGTGCGGGACACCGGGAGGTTTCGGGGGCGTCCGTACGACGCACGAGGCGATCGGTGCCTCGAGTGGTCCCAGCATAGCGGGCTCGGGCGTCGGAACGGGAGGGGTGTTCGCGTCGAGCGTGGCGATGCGGCCTCCTGCACGGTGGCACGAGCGGGTCACGACGACGTGCGAGGATGCCTCGTGCTCTCCCGCAGGTCCCTCGTCACCACCGCCCTGCTCGCAGTCGCCGTCACCGGCTTGACGGGTTGCGCCGCCGGTACCGGCGGCGCGGACACCACGCCCGGCGCACACCGCACCGTCGACGACGCCGGGACGGGAGGCGCGACCGCAGGTGTCGACGTCGCCGCACGTGCACTGCCCACCGGCGGCATCCCCGACTACCAGCTCGGCGGGTCGTACACGCCACCCGACGGGGTGACGATCGTCGAGCGGGACAGCACGGAGAAGCCCGCTGCCGACGTGTACGGCATCTGTTACGTCAACGGGTTCCAGACGCAGCCGGAGGACCGGGCCTCCTGGCTGTCCGAGCACCCGGGAGCGGTCCTCCGCACGGCGGCCGGCAAGCCCGTCATCGACCCGGGCTGGCCGGACGAGCTCATCCTCGACACCCGGACCGCGAACGCCCGGGCCACGATCACCTCGGTGTTGACGCGGTCGATCGCCCGGTGCGCCGATCGCGGGTTCGACGCCGTCGAGTTCGACAACCTGGACTCGTGGACCCGCTCCGGTGGACGTCTGACCCGCTCGGGGAACCTCGCACTGGCGACGTCGCTCGTCCGGGCCGCCCACCAGCACGGCCTGGCCGCCGCACAGAAGAACACCCCGCAACTCGGCGTCGCCGGGCGGGAGCGCACCGGGTTCGACTTCGCCGTCGCCGAGGAGTGCGTGCAGTACGACGAGTGCGCCGCCTACACGGACGTGTACGGGGCGCGGGTGATCGACGTCGAGTACGCGGACACGCTGCAGGGGAAGTGGTCCGCCGTCTGCTCGATGACCGACCGCCCGCGGATGACGATCCTCCGCGACCGGGAACTCGTCGCTGCCGGCGAGGACGGGTACGTCTTCCGCCACTGCTGAGCGGACCCGGACGGCCCCCGGGCGCCCCGGGGAGGCCTCGTGTCGAGCGCGGATGCGGTGGTGTGCGGGGCTACGCGGGCCAGGCGTCGTGCAGCGCGGCCGCCGTCTGGTCAGCCGACAGACCGGCCTCGCGGGCGGCCGTGACCAGGGCGGCCGCGGCGTGCGTCACCGAGTCGGGAACGGCGGCGGGGCGCACCACCCGGGTCCCCGCGCCGCGCGCGGTCTGCACGAGCCCCGCTTCCTCGAGCAGCTGGTAGGCCTTCGCGACCGTCCCGGCGGCGAGCCCGAGTTCGGCGGCCAGTCCGCGGACGCTGGGCAGGCGCTCGCCGTCGACCAGGTACCCGGCGGCGATCTGGGCGGCGAGCTGCGAGCGGACCTGCTCGAAGGGCGGCACGCGGCCACCGGCGTCGATCGCGACGAATCCCGACATGCGGTCCACCCTAGGAGCCGTACCGCTCGCCGACGGGGACCGCCACGGGCAGGGTGTTGCCGGGAGGCGCGAGCGGGCACGCCCACGCCGGGTCGTACGCGCACGACGGGTTGTACGCGAAGTTGAAGTCGAGGACCAGCACGCCGTCGTCGCCACCCAGGTCGGAGCCCTTGATGGTGTCGATGAGGTAGCGCCCGCCGCCGTACGTGCCGCCCGGCTTGCCGGCGCTCGCGTCCTTCACGGGGACGAACAGCCCGCCCGCGTACCCGCCGTGCGCCCAGACGTCGAGCGAGCCCACGCCGGGGACCTGCACCACGCCGAGTCGGTCGAAGTGCACGATGCCGTCGGTGCCGGTCTCGACGTCGAGCACCCGTGGCTCGGCCTCCTCGATCCGGACGTGGAAGCGCCAGGCGGGGTCGTACGCCGGGAAGGGGAGCGAGGTGAACCCGGCGGCGTCCTCGGGGAGCAGCGGACTGGCCGGGTGTCCGGCGAACATCGCGTCGCGGCCCTCGCGCCACAGCGTGTGCGCCGCCTCGGGTTCGGGCGTGGCCCGGACCCGGCGGAAGAGGTCGAACGTCTCGCGACGCCAGTCGGCGGTGGCGAGGGCGGTGCGGACGCGGTCGGCGGTCTCCGTCTGGGTCACGTCATCGAGCGTACGCTCACGCCCGCCAGGTGGGGGCGAGTGCGCGCATCCGGAACGCCCGCCACTGCCAGATGACCCACATGCCGGGCCAGAGCGCGACGCCGAGGAGCGCGGGGCGCGTGCGGTAGGTCAGGCGGTCGCGGAACAGGGTCCGGCCGTCGGGGAGCGCGGAGACGGCCATCCGGTGCCGCATGTCCATCCGGGCGAACAGGCCGCTCGTGCCGCCACCGCGGTCGACCTGGACCGGGACCCCGTCGGTCTGGTGCAGGTCGATGTCGACGTGGCTCGACCCACTCGGCACCAGGCCGAACGTCGACGCGCTGATCGGGTGCGGCTGATGCGGGGTCCAGTGCTCGGGGAACCCGGCGGGGTCGAGCGAGCGGTAGACGAGGAACGGCTTCGTGACGGCGACCATCACGGACGGCCGGAGGAGGGCGTCCCGGGCGGCGTCGACGGGAGCGTCCAGGACGATGCGGAGACCGACGTGCATGCGGCGGACGCTACGCGGACGGGCTGGGGTCCGGCCGCGCACTTCAGCGGTGAGGGGCGGGCCCGGGTTCAGGCGTGACGAGCCGAGCGGCGGCGCGCACCCTCCGCCCGGTCGTGGCTGCGCAGACGTTCAGACAACGACAGCCGCACGGTCGGCCACTCCGACTGGATCACGGAGAACACCACGGTGTCGCGCATGCTGCCGTCCCGCCCGATCGAGTGGTTCCGGATGATGCCGTCCTGCTTCGCGCCGAGCCCGCTGATCGCCGCACGGGACCGGGTGTTGTGCCAGTGCGTCCGGAACTCGACGGCGATGCACTGCCAGGTCTCGAACGCGTGCGAGAGGAGCAGCAGCTTCGCCTCGGTGTTGATGCCGGTGCGCTGTGACGACGCGGCGAGGAAGGTCCCCCCGACCTCGACCCGGCGGTTCTCACGGTCGAGGCCGAGGAACGTGGTGGCGCCGACGACCCGGCCCGTCGGGCGGTCCCGCACGGCGAAGGGCACCATCCGACCGGCGGCCTGCTCGGACAGGCGTCGAGCGATCTCGGTGTCGACCTGCGACGGCGCGGGGACGGACGTGTACCAGACGCGCCAGAGGTCCCCGTCCGCGACCGCTGCCCGGAGGTCGTCCGCGTGCTCGAGCGACAGGGGCTCGAGCGTGACGCGGTCGCCGGTGAGGGTGGGCGCGGGGTCGGTCTCCATGGCATCGGATCGTACCGGCCGGCGCGGACACCGAGGCTGCGTGCGGGCCATCACATCCCGTGTGCACGCGACACACGGGATGCACGGTGCATCCAGCGACCGCCGCGCACCCGGGACGAGACGGCGGGCGCCCGCTCCCGTCTCGGTATCGTGTCGGGGTGCAGGAACGAGGGCAGCGGAGGTACCAGGTCCGGTTCGGCTGGGGTGCGGCGGGAGCGGCACGGATCGCCCCGGACGCGCACCTCCTCGTCTGGGTCGACGTCCTCCCGACCCTCGCAGCAGCAGCGGCACCGGACGGACACCGCGCGCCCCGCACGCAGCTGCCGGTCGGGCCGGAGGTCGTGCTCGGCCACCTGGGGAACGTGACGGCCGTCGCGGAACGGGTGCTGCGCCTCCAGGCCGACCGCGGCGACCGCTGCGTCGTGGCGGTCGTCGCTGCCGGTCACCTCGACGAGCCCGTCGGTGGCGGTGCGGCGGACGACGCCGGCGAGTTCCCCGACGTGCCCGCGGTGCCGGAGTTCGCGGTCGAGGACCTGCTCGCGGCGGGCGCCGTCGTCGACGCGCTCGTGACCACCGGGATCGACCACACCTCACCCGAGGCGGCGGCTGCCTGCGCGGCGTGGACGGGCCTCCGGCGGGCCGCGAGACACCTGGTGACCGCGTCCGAGTCGGCGGACGTGCTCGGTGTCGAGCGCGTCCACGCGGCGCTCGCCGTCGGTCCGGAGCTGGTCACGCTGCGGCCGTCCACCGAGCGGGCGTAACGTCCCGGTTCGATGCCGTCCCACCGACGGCGAAGAACGAGGAGTGAGCCATGCAGGCACTGATCGGTGACACCGTCATCGCGGAGGCCCCGGAGACGGACCTCATCCAGATCGAGGGCAACTGGTACTTCCCGCCGGCGAGCGTGAAGACCGAGCTCTTCAGCGAGAGCCCCACCCAGTACCACTGCCCGTGGAAGGGCGACACGCAGTACTGGACCGTGACCGTCGACGGGCAGCAGCACGTCGACAACGCATGGTCCTACCCGGACCCGATCCCGACGTCGTTCGACCGTGTCGGCAAGGACTACAGCGGGTACGTGGCGTTCTGGAAGGACGTCGAGGTCTCCGAGTGAGCACCCGCGGCCGCACCGCACGTTCGTGCGGCGCGGCCGCGGCACCCTGGTCGCGTCACCCCGTGACGGTGAGCACGATCAGCGCGACGTTCAGCGCGACGATCACCGCCGCGATGAGCCACGCGAGCACCCGCGTCCCGACCGCGTTGACGTCGTCGCCCATGACGCTCCGCCGCGACGTGTAGGCCACCAGGGGCACGATCGCGAAGGCGATCCCGAAGCTCAGCACCACCTGGCTGATCACCAGCAGCTGCGTCGCGTCGTACTGCAGCGCCAGCAGGACGATCGCCGGCACGAGCGTCACGAGCCGCCGCACGACGAGCGGGACCCGGATGTGCAACAGGCCGTGCATGATCTCCGCTCCGGCCATGCAGCCGACAGAGGTCGACGCGAGCCCGGACGCCAGCAGACCGATCGAGAAGAGCACCCCGACGACGGGGCCGACGTTCTCGGCGATGGCGTGCTGCGCTCCCGGGATCGAGTCGGTACCCGACACCCCCTGCAGTGTGGCGGCGGCGAGGACGAGCATGCTGATGTTCACCCCGCCGGCGAGGACGAGCGCCAGCGCCACGTCCCACCGCGTGGCGAGCAGCACACGTCGGCGTTCCGGACCCACCGGGGTGTCGCCGTGCCGGTCGCGGGCCAACGCCGAGTGCAGGTAGACGGCGTGCGGCATCACCGTCGCACCGAGCATCGACGCCGCGAGCAACACCGAGCCGGAGTCGGCGAACCGCGGCGCGATGCCCGCGAGCAGCGCCCCGGGGGAGACCTGCGCGAACAGCAGTCCCGCGCAGAACCCGATCGTCAGGACCGCGAGCATCGCCGTGACGACGGCCTCGAAGGTCCGGGCACCGCGGTGGTGCTGCAGCAGCAGGATCGCCATCGAGACCACGCCGGTGATCACGCCGCCGACCACGAGCGGGACGCCGAAGAGCAGGTGCAGGGCGAGGGCGCCGCCGATCACCTCGGCGACGTCGGTCGCGGCGGCGACGACCTCGGCCTGCGCCCAGAACAGCAGCCGGGGTGCGCGGCGCATCCGCAGACCGAGCAGTTCCGGCAGCGACTTCCCCGTGACGATGCCGAGCTTGGCGGAGAGGTACTGGACGACGACGGCACTCGCGTTCGCGGCGATCAGGACCCAGAGCAGCAGGTACCCGTAGCGGGCGCCGGCTGTCAGGTTCGCGGCGACGTTGCCGGGGTCGACGTAGGCGATCGCCGCGACGAACGCCGGGCCGAGGAGTCCGAGTCCGGTGGCACGACGACCGGGCGGGCGGTGGCCCACGACCGGGGCAGCGGTGTCCGTCATGCACCCACCATGCCAGAGCTTTCGGTTCGCCGAATCCAGACTTTCGACGTGCCGTCCGATCTCCGCGGATCTTCGGGGAGCGGGCCCCGAGCTCCGCTCAGACGGCCGCGCGCCGGGCCCGGTGGGCCCGGACCTTCGCGCGGTTGCCGCAGCGCTGCATCGAGCACCAGCGGCGCGTGCCGCCACGCGAGGAGTCGTAGAACACGAGACCGCAGTCCGGCGCCGAACAGCGGCTCAGCCGTGCCGCCCGGCCGTCGGCCTCGACGTCGTCGAACCCGACCTCGGTGAGCAGGGCGACCGCGTCGCGCGCGACGCTCGACAGTGCCTGCGCCAGCCGCACCCGGTTCGCCCCGGCACGGCGTCGGCCACCCGGGAGGCTCGGGGGCACGTCCGGCAGGGCGGCGAACAGGTTCACCGTGTCGATGTCGTCCGGCACCGGCCGGGTCCGTCCGGTGCCGGCACGGAGGCCCGCCGCGACCGCGGTACGTTCGGCGGCGGAGTCGGCGGGTGCCGGAGCGGCGGCGGTGGCCAGGCGGGCGATCGCGGCCCGGAGCGCGCGGGCGTCCTGCAGCTCACGGGCGGTCGCCCCGACGTCGATCGGTTCGGTGTGCAACCCGAGCCACTCGTCGAGGTCAGCGGGTGTGGCCAGCAGCTCGCCGAGGTGACCGCGGGGGCGTCGACGGTCCGGGTCGTCGGCGAACCCACCGGTGTGGGCGAAGTCCAGGGCGATCCGACCGGCGTCGAAGAACCACGAGGACCCGGCATCGGTCCGGATGTCCTGCCCTGTTCGCATCCGCCCAGGCTAACGGGTGCGCGGCGCGCCTCCGACACGATCTCCCGAAGCTGGGCTAGCCGTTCCGTTCCGGCGGTGCCAGGTGATGACGTTCCGCTCGTCGAACCGCCGACCGCAGCGCGCGCACGCCAGCGGGCGGGTGGGTGTGCGGTACCGGAAGTGCTCGTGCCCCGCGGGGCAGGTCCCCACCCACGGGGCCAGTTCGCTGGCGATCGGGCCGTCGTGCAGCCGCGAGCCCGTGTACCCGAGGCCCTGGGCCGTCCGCCGCCACGTGGGACCATGGCCGGCGCGCGGCCCGCTCAGCGCGTGTGCGATCTCGTGCAGCAGCACCTGCTCGACGTCCTCCGGGGTGGAGCGGACCGCGAGGTGGCGGCTCACCGTGATCCGGCGTCGCGCGAAGTCGCACTGGCCGGCACGGGTCTTCGCGTTGTCGAACGCGAAGGCCCATGAGCCGTCGGGCAGGTGGTGCCCCATCAGTTCGGCGGCGCGGTTCCGCACGTGGTCGAGCGGGGTCACTCGTCCCGGTCCGTGCGGGACGGACGCGCCAGCCGGCCCCAGAGCGAGTCGCCCTCGGTCCGCGCCGCGTCCGGGGCGCCGAGCACCCGACGCGGGGCCGGTGGGACCTGCGGCGCGGTCTCGGCCGGACGAGGTGCGGGCTCGGAGTCCGTGCGCACCGCGAAGTCGCGGGCGGTCCGCGGGCGTTCGGCCTCCGGTTCGACCGCGGGCTGCGTCATGGAGGCCCGGAGCGCGGCCTCGACGGCGGTCCGGAGCGCCTCGGTGCGCTCCGCCGGGGCGCCGGCAGCGCGGAACGCGTCGTACGACCGGCTGAGGACGGCGCGGGCCTCCTCGAAGCGGGACAGCTCGTAGAGGGACCAGCCCTCGAGTTCGGCGGCGGCGCCCTCGAGCTCCGGCCACTCCTCGGTCGCGGCGGTGTCCCGCGCCATCGAGGCCTCGGTCGCCGCACGTTCGTACCGCCCGAGGTCGTGCAGGATGTGGGCGCGGCGGATCCGGGCGGCCACCTTGTCCTGGCGTTCCCCGGTGAACATCGTCAGCCGGAACACCTCTTCGGCGACGGTCAGCGCCTCGTCCAGCCGTCCGAGCAGGCGGAGCAGCTCGGCGCGTTCGGCCAGGGCGTCGGTGCTGCGGCTCTGCCCGAGGTCCCGCAGGCGGTCCTGCACGGCCTGGACGTCGACCGCCGGGCGGAGGCTGACCGGCGCGAAGGTGCTGCCCGGGCTGACGCCGGCGGTCACCGGAGCGGCATGACGGGGCTCCCGGGCCTGGTCGGCACGGTCGTGGTCTCGGCGTTCTTCGGGCGGGAGGGACATCACGGTCGAGGGTATCCGCGTCGCCCCGGGAGGTGTCCGTGCCACGCGCACGAACGCGGACGGCCCGCCCCGGATGCGCCGGGACGGGCCGTGCTCGGGAGTGCTGCTGGTCACATCCCGTTGAAGGAGCTGGCGGCGACGCCGATGTAGACGGCACCGGCCACGACGGAGGCCAGGACGGCGAGGACGATCGCCAGGACACCCCAGAGCCGACCGCGCTTCGCGACGATCGCGACGATGCCCTGCACGATCGCCCACAAGCCGAAGACCGACCCGACGAGCATGAGGACGGCGCCGGTGCCGAGTCCTGCCATCGCCTCCGGGTCCTGCATGAGTTGACGCTGGAGCTCCTGCGAGTCGGCGGGGTTGCCGGATCCGCCGTTCTGCGCGTAGTCCTGCAGCAGCTGACTGCTCGACAGGGCGGTACCGAGCATGACGCCGCCGATCACGCCGATCACGAGCGCGATGACGGCTGCGGCGAACGCGATGAGGCCGACGGTCTTCTTCTTCTTCGCGGGCTCCTCGTACGAGTGCCAGGCGGGCGCCCCGCCGTGCTGCTGCTGGTTGCCGTACTGCTGCGGCTGCCCGTACTGCTGCTGCCCGTACTGCTGGTCCTGCGGCTGCCCGTACTGCTGCTGCCCGTGCTGTGTCGGCTGGCCCCACTGCGGTGCCGACTGCTGCTGCCCGTACTGCTGTGTCGGCTGGTCCTCGTACCGCGGCGCTCCGCCCTGCTCCGGGCTGACACGCTCGCCGTAGCGCGGCTGCTGGTCGTTGCGATCGTCGTTGGTCATCGGCGGCCTCCTCGTGGTGTGCGGTCGCGCGCTGGCGCGGCGTGCTCAGCCCATCTTGGCAGCGTCCCCCGCGCGGGGTACGGCCAGGAGGTGATCCGCAGCCGGGGCTCAGGCGCCGAAGACCGACCGGTTCGGTTCGGGCGACCCGACGGCCGTGGTGTCGGTGACGATGGGTGCCCCCGCGATGAAGGACCGCAGCTCGTCACCGTGGACGACCTTGCTCGGCAGCGGATCGGACGAGTACCGCCGGGGCATGTCGGCGATCGGCAACTCGCCGGGGGAGCCGAGCAGCACGATGTTGCCGAAGCGTCGACCCTTCAGCATCCCGGTGTCCGCGACCGCCGCCACCGCGGGCAACACCGACTGCAGCGTCGCCGCCTGCCCGCGGGCGAACGCCAGTCCGGCACCGTCCGCGACGTTCACCGCGACCATGCCGGTCGGCGACAGGAACGACGCCACGGAGCGGTAGAACTCCACGCTCGTGACGTGCGCGGGCGTGCGTGCTCCCGAGAACACGTCCACGACGGCCAGGTCCACCGTGCCGCGGAGCCCGGCGGGCAGCTTCTCGAGCACCTCGCGGGCGTCGCCGTACCGCACCCGGATCGACGCACCGCGGGGGAAGGGCAGGGCGTCCCGGACGTGGTCGACCAGGTCCCGTTCGAGCTCGATGACCTGCTGCCGGGAACCCGGCCGGGTCACCGCCACGTACCGGGGGAGCGTCAGCGCGCCGGCGCCCAGGTGCAGCGCCGTCACCGGCCCCGGCGGCAGCAGGTCGATCGCGTGCCCGATCCGCCGGATGTACTCGAACGCCAGGTGCGTCGGGTCCTCGAGGTCGACGTGCGACTGCGGCGTCCCGTCCACCACCAGGGTGAACGACCCCGGACGGTGTCGGTCCGGTTCGACGACCGCGTACCCCGCACCCACCCGGAACCCGTCGAACGCATCAGCCATGCGTCCATGGAACACCACCCGGACCCCTGCCCGGTCCCCACCCGTGGGTGGTGGGCCGGCGGACGCGGCCTCGCGACGATGGGACCACCGGCAGGGAACACCCCGCCGGACACGACCGGGAGGCTCACCCCATGTCCGTCCAGCTCCTCACGAACACCGTCATCGGACTCGCACTCGTCGGGTACCTCGCCTGGAAGCAGGCCACCTGGCGGTACCTCGACCCGGCACGGATCTGGCGCGGCCCGGTCGTGATGGCCGGCATCGGCATCGTGGTCCTCGCCCAGAGCGCCGCCACGATCGACAGCCAGGACGTCGTCTTCCTCGGCATCGAGGCGCTGCTCTCCGTCGGCATCGGCCTCGCGATGGGCAGCCGCACCCGCTTCCGGACCGTCGGCACCCCCGACGGGAAGGGACGCACCCTGCAGTCCCGCACCGGCTGGGTCGGTGCCGGCCTCTGGATCGCCCTCATCGTCGTCCGGATCGGCCTCGACGTCGTCGGAGCCCGCCTCGGCGCACACCTGCTCACCTCGACCGGCGTCATCCTCCTCATGCTCGCCGTCAACCGCGCCGCACGGGCCCTGGTCGTCGACCAGCGCCTCCAGCACGACGCCCGCACCGCCCGCGGCATGATGGTGTGATGAGCGACCTCCGCGGCCCCGAGGGGCGTGACGCCGGGACCGACTCCGCACGGGGCCGGTCCCGCGCCGGGCTGTCCGTCGGGCTCACCGCGATCGGCATCGTCGTCGTCGCCTTCTGGTTCGTCCGGAACGGCGTCGCCCAGGAACTCCCCGTCTGGGTCTGGGGTGGCGGTGCCGTGGCGCTCGCCGCGTGGGCGGTCCGCGAGTACGGCCCACCCCGCGTCGTCGTGCCCTCGGCCGTGCTGATGGTCGCCGCGGGGTCGCTCGCGGTCGTCCACACCGACGGACTCCTGCTCGTCCCGGTCATCATCGGGCTCGTGGTCCTCGGAGCCGCGCCGACCCTCCCCGGCTGGGCTGCCGTCCTCGCCGCACTCGCCGCCGTGGTCGTCGTCGCCGGGATCGCGACGGTCGTCGGCACATCGATCGCCCTGGTCCTCGGTGTCGCCCTCGGCCTGGCACTCGGCGTCGTGATCGGCATGAGCCGCCGACAGCTCCGGATTGCGGAGGAACAGACGCGCGTCCTCGAGGAGCAGGCCCGCCAGGCCGACCGCGACCAGCAGCGTGCCCGCCTGCTCGCCGACCGGGCGCGGGTCGCCCGGGACGTGCACGACGTCCTCGCGCACTCGCTCGGCGGACTCGTCCTGCAGCTCGACGCGGTGGAGGCCCTGCTCGAGGTCGGCCGGGTCGACGACGCCCGACGGCGCGCGACCGATGCCCGCGCGCTCGCCGCCGACGGGCTCGCCGAGGCACGTCGGGCCGTCCGCGCCCTCCGCGACGACCTGCCCGACGCCGACGCCGACGTCGACGTCGACGCCGACACGGACACGGAGACCGCCGTCGCCCAGGGTGACCCCTCGTCCGACGAGAGCAGTGCGCCGGAGTCGGCACGGGCCTCCCGGCCGGCCGGCGACGGCATCGCCGCCCTGGTCGACGCGCACCGCTCCTTCGGTGGCACCGCGGTCGTGCAGGGCGACCTGGACCTGCCCGACGTCGACGAGCGCACCCGCGCGGTCGTCGTGGCCGGCGTCCGGGAGGCCCTCAGCAACGCCCGCAGGCACGCTCCCGGCCGCCCCGTGTCCCTGTCCGTCATCCGGGACGGCGACGCCGTGGACGTCGTGGTCGCGAACCCGGTCGCCGCGGACGGACACGGCCTGCTCGGGATGCGCGAGCGCTTCGAAGAGCTCGGCACCGACGCGACCGTCGAGGCGGAGCGGTCCGACGGCGAGTTCGTCGTCGCGATGCACGTGCCCGTCGCCCAGGTCGCCGACCCGCCCGGCGTCGACGGAACGACCGGCCGGACCTCGTGACGATCCGGGTCCTCGTCGCCGACGACCAGGCGATCGTCCGCGACGGACTGGTGACGGTGCTCTCGCTCGTCGACGACCTGGACGTCGTGGGCGAAGCCGAGGACGGCGCGGCCGCCGTCGCGATGGTCGAGGCGCTCACGCCGGACGTCGTGCTCATGGACCTGCGGATGCCCGTCCTCGACGGGGCGGCGGCGACCGGGCGGATCACCGCAGGACACCCGCAGGTCGCGGTCCTCGTGCTGACCACGCACGCGGACGACGACTCGATCCTCACCGCACTCGCCGCAGGGGCCCGCGGGTACCTGACGAAGGATGCCGGCCGCGCCGAGATCGCCACCGCGATCCGTTCGGTGGCCTCCGGGCAGACCACGTTCGACGCGACCGTCGGGGCGAAGGTGCTGGCGCGGCTCGCCGCTGGTGCGGCCGGTGTCGGTGCTGCTGCCGAGGCAGACGACGGTGCCGGTGCGTGGCGGGACCTCCGGCAGCGGTTCCCGGGGCTGACCCCGCGCGAGGCCGACGTGCTGAGCCGGATCGCCGACGGCCGGACGAACCCGGAGATCGCCGCCGAGCTGTTCCTGACCGTGCCGACCGTGAAGTCCTACGTCAACCAGGTCTTCGCGAAGCTCGGCGTCCGGACCCGGGCGGAGGCGGTCGCCCGCGTCCTGCGCTGACCGGCCGGGCTCGTCGTACCGCGCTTTTCGATGCTTCTGCATCGACTGACAGGGGACGTCAAGCCTCGCGACGTACCGTGGTGCGGTCCTCACGACGACGAGCGACGCGACCGCGGGTCCCCACCGACCGGTCGTGCCCGTCGTCCCGGTCCCTCGGGCGTCCCCGCAGGGGTCCGACCCGGACGCCTGCCCGACGACGAGCCCCGCTCCCGTCGCGGGTCTCGACGACGTGCTCCGCGTCCACCCGTACCGCTGCACCGCGCACCGCTGCACCGAGCGTTGCACCACGCACCGCTGCAGACGCACCGCCGCACGACGTCCGGGCCCCGCGCCCGAAGGAGCACCCCATGACCGCCGACACCATGTCCGTCCCCGTCCGACCGAGCCGACCGGACCGGTCGCCGACGTCCGCTCGGGACCAGGTGCGGAGCACGGCGGGGCCGAGCCGTGCCTCCCGTCCGCTCGTCGACGACCACCAGGGTGCGCCGGCCTGGATGCGCGTCGTCGGCGGGGTCGTCCTGGCCGCCGGGCTGGCGCTCACCGCAGCCGTCCTCGGCTGGCCCGGGGACGCGCCGGAGTCGGCGCTCGTGATCCCCGGCCTCGTCGCGGTCGTCGTCGGGGTCCTGGCGCTGGTCGCCCGGGCCGGCCTGACCGTCACCGAGGACGCCGTCGTCCTGCACTTCCGCCCGCTCCCGCGGCGGCGCATCGCCCGGCGCAGCATCACGGCCGTCCGGGTGATCGAGGCGGACGCGCACACCTACGGCGGCCTCGGGTTGCGGATCGGTCGTCGTCGCCGGGCCCTCGTGCTCACGCCGGGACCCGGTGTGGAGATCACCGATGTTTCGGGACGGACGACGTTCGTGCGGAGCGACCGGCCGCAGGAGGCGGTGCGGGCGCTGGACGGCGCCGCTGTCGACAGCACTGTCGACGGCGCTGCCACGGGTCCTGGTGGCCGTCCCGGCGGGCCTGCAAGGCCCTCTACCGGGGAATGAGACCGGTCGCCCGGGGCTTATACACGTCGGACTCGATCTCGGTCAAGCCAGGGACTGGACAGCGCACTGTCGAGCCACCTATGATGACAGTTCGCGCTCCCTGGCATCCGTGTCGTCATATTGCGGTCGACCGAGTTCCACGAAGACGCCTCTCAGCAGGTGCTTCGCTGAACACGCCTGGTGATGCCGGTCCCGTATATGGCGGCGGGACCCGCTCACCGATCATCCCACACGCGGCTCCGGACCCGGAGCACACCGTACTCGTGTCCTGATCACCGGGTTGCGCCGAGCGATCAATCCACTCACCTACACACTGCTTCGTCAGTGTCGGCCCGACGGGGCCTACCGGAGGTCACACCCTTGGCTGCTGCGCCCAACGCATCCACCAACCCCAAGAACGGTCGCAACCACTCGCGACTCTCGTTCGCCAAGATCACGGACACCCTCACGGTTCCTGATCTGCTCGCCCTCCAGACGGAGAGCTTCGACTGGCTCGTCGGCAACGACGCATGGAAGGCCCGCCTCGCCGAAGGGCAGGAGCAGGGTCGTACCGACCTCGCGCTGCACTCCGGCCTCGAGGAGATCTTCGAGGAGATCTCCCCGATCGAGGACCTCGGCGAGACCATGCAGCTCTCGTTCACGTCCCCGGAGCTCGAGGACCCGAAGTACTCCATCGACGACTGCAAGGAGCGTGGCAAGACCTACGCTGCTCCGCTCTACGTCAACGCCGAGTTCATGAACCACATGACCGGTGAGATCAAGACGCAGACGGTCTTCATGGGTGACTTCCCGCTCATGACCGAGCGCGGCACCTTCATCATCAACGGCACCGAGCGTGTCGTCGTCTCGCAGCTCGTCCGCTCGCCGGGCGTGTACTTCGAGCGCCAGCAGGAGAAGACGTCCGACAAGGACATCTACTCGGCTCGTATCATCCCCTCCCGTGGCGCCTGGCTCGAGTTCGAGATCGACAAGCGCGACCAGGTGGGCGTGCGCATCGACCGCAAGCGCAAGCAGTCCGTGACCGTCTTCCTCAAGGCCCTCGGCCTGACGAGCGAAGAGATCATGGAGGAGTTCCAGGGCTTCGCGTCCATGGAGTCGACCCTCGAGAAGGACGCCGTCCTCACGAAGGAAGAGGCGCTCAAGGACATCTACCGCAAGCTGCGTCCGGGCGAGCAGGTCGCTGCCGAGGCCGCGCGTGCGCTCCTCGACAACTTCTACTTCAACTCGAAGCGCTACGACCTGGCCAAGGTCGGTCGCTACAAGCTCGACCGCAAGCTCGGCATCGACGCCCCGCTGTCCGACTCGGTGCTCACCGTGCAGGACATCGTCGCGACGATCAAGTACCTGGTGTCCCTGCACGCGGAGCGCACCCACATGGACGGCGTCCGTGACGGTGAGCCGGTCCAGCTCCGCCTCGACGTGGACGACATCGACCACTTCGGCAACCGTCGCATCCGCGCGGTCGGCGAGCTGATCCAGAACCAGGTCCGCACCGGTCTGTCCCGCATGGAGCGCGTCGTCCGCGAGCGCATGACCACGCAGGACATCGAGGCCATCACGCCGCAGACGCTCATCAACGTGCGTCCCGTCGTCGCCGCGATCAAGGAGTTCTTCGGGACGTCCCAGCTGTCGCAGTTCATGGACCAGAACAACCCGCTCGCGGGTCTGACGCACAAGCGTCGCCTCTCGGCCCTCGGCCCGGGTGGTCTGTCCCGTGAGCGTGCCGGCGTCGAGGTCCGCGACGTCCACCCGTCGCACTACGGCCGCATGTGCCCGATCGAGACCCCGGAAGGCCCGAACATCGGCCTGATCGGTTCACTCGCGTCGTTCGGTCGGATCAACTCGTTCGGTTTCATCGAGACCCCGTACCGTCGCGTCGTCGACGGCGAGGTCACGAAGACCATCGACTACCTGACCGCTTCGGAAGAGGACGAGTTCGTCGTCGCGCAGGCCAACGCCCCGCTGACGAACGACTTCCACTTCGCCGACGACAAGGTGCTCGTCCGCAAGAAGGGCGGAGAGGTCGAACTCGTCGCCCGCGACGAGGTCGACTACATGGACGTCTCGCCGCGCCAGATGGTGTCGGTCGCGACCTCGCTCATCCCGTTCCTCGAGCACGACGACGCGAACCGCGCCCTCATGGGTGCGAACATGCAGCGCCAGGCCGTGCCGCTCCTCCGCTCCGAGTCGCCGCTCGTCGGTACCGGCATGGAGGGCTACACCGCCATCGACGCCGGTGACGTCGTCACCGCCGACAAGGCCGGTGTCGTCTCCGAGGTCTCGGCCGACGCCGTGACCCTGCAGCTCGACGAGGGTGGCACGCAGACCTTCTACCTGCGCAAGTTCGACCGCTCGAACCAGGGCACCAGCTACAACCACCGCGTGATCGTCAGCGCCGGTGAGCGTGTGGAGCAGGGCGAGGTCATCGCCGACGGCCCCGCGACGGAGAACGGCGAGCTCGCGCTCGGCAAGAACCTCCTCGTCGCGTTCATGCCGTGGGAGGGCTACAACTACGAGGACGCGATGATCCTGTCGCAGAACCTCGTGAAGGACGACACGCTCTCCTCGATCCACATCGAGGAGTACGAGGTCGACGCCCGCGACACGAAGCTCGGCAAGGAAGAGATCACCCGCGACCTGCCGAACGTCAGCCCGGACCTCCTGGCCGACCTCGACGAGCGCGGCATCATCCGGATCGGTGCCGAGGTCCGCCCCGGCGACATCCTGGTCGGCAAGGTCACGCCGAAGGGCGAGACCGAGCTGTCCGCGGAAGAGCGCCTGCTCCGTGCCATCTTCAACGAGAAGTCGCGCGAAGTCCGCGACACCTCGCTCAAGGTGCCCCACGGTGAAGAGGGCACGATCATCGGCGTCAAGGTGTTCGACTCGCAGGACGGCGACGACGAGCTCGGTTCGGGCGTCAACCAGCGCGTGGTCGTCTACATCGCCCAGAAGCGCAAGATCACCGCGGGCGACAAGCTCGCCGGCCGCCACGGCAACAAGGGCGTCATCTCGACGATCCTGCCCGTGGAGGACATGCCGTTCCTCGCGGACGGCACCCCGGTGGACATCGTCCTCAACCCGCTCGGCGTCCCCGGTCGCATGAACTTCGGCCAGGTCCTGGAGATCCACCTCGGGTGGCTCGCCAAGCAGGGCTGGCAGGTCGAGGGCATCCAGGAGTGGGCCGAGAACCTGCCGGAAGCCGCGCACAGCGCAGCCCCCGGCACGAAGGTCGCCACGCCGGTGTTCGACGGTGCGTACGAGCGCGAGATCGAGGGCCTCCTCGACTCCACGCTCCCGAACCGTGACGGGGAGCGCCTGATCGGTTCCTCGGGCAAGGCACAGCTCTTCGACGGCCGCTCCGGCGAGCCGTTCCCGGAGCCCGTGTCGGTCGGCTACATGTACATCCTGAAGCTGCACCACCTGGTCGACGACAAGATCCACGCCCGTTCGACCGGCCCGTACTCGATGATCACGCAGCAGCCGCTGGGTGGGAAGGCGCAGTTCGGTGGACAGCGCTTCGGCGAGATGGAGGTGTGGGCGCTCGAGGCATACGGTGCCGCGTACGCCCTCCAGGAGCTCCTGACGATCAAGTCCGACGACATCCTCGGCCGCGTGAAGGTCTACGAGGCGATCGTCAAGGGCGAGAACATCCAGGAGCCCGGCATCCCGGAGTCGTTCAAGGTCCTCATGAAGGAGATGCAGTCGCTCTGCCTGAACGTCGAGGTCCTCTCGGCGGACGGCCAGGCGGTCAGCCTGCGCGACACGGACGACGAGGTCTTCCGTGCCGCTGAAGAGCTCGGCATCAACATCTCCTCGCGGTTCGAGTCGTCGTCCGTCGACGACATCTGATCCCGCCCGCTGAACACGTTTCGAACCAGCAAGAGAGAAGAACATTGCTCGAAGCAACTTCCTTTGACGCCATTCGGATCGGCCTCGCTACCGCCGAGGACATCCGCCAGTGGTCGTACGGCGAGGTCAAGAAGCCGGAGACGATCAACTACCGCACCCTGAAGCCCGAGAAGGACGGTCTGTTCGGCGAACAGATCTTCGGTCCGTCCCGCGACTGGGAGTGCGCCTGCGGCAAGTACAAGCGAGTCCGGTTCAAGGGCATCGTCTGCGAGCGCTGCGGCGTCGAGGTCACCAAGTCCTCGGTCCGTCGTGAGCGCATGGGCCACATCGAGCTCGCCGCACCCGTCACGCACATCTGGTACTTCAAGGGCGTCCCGTCGCGCCTGGGCTACCTGCTGGACATGGCCCCGAAGGACCTCGAGAAGGTCATCTACTTCGCGGCGTACATGATCATCAGCATCGACGAGGAGGGCCGTCACGCTGACATGCCCGGCCTCGAGAACGAGATGCGCCTTGAGATCAAGAACCTCGAGAACCAGCGCGACTCGATCATCGCCGACCGCCTCAAGAAGCTCGAGGACGACCTCGCAGCGCTCGAGGAAGAAGGCGCCAAAGCCGACGTGAAGCGTCGGACCAAGGACACCGCCGAGAAGGAGATGTCCCAGGTCCGCAAGTCCTTCGACGAGGACATCACCCGTCTCGAGCGTGTGTGGGAGGACTTCCGCAACCTCAAGGTGGGCGACCTCAAGCCCGAGGACGCCGTCTTCCACGAGCTGCAGGACCGCTTCGGGATCTACTTCGACGCCTACATGGGCGCCGAGGCGATCAAGCTGCGGCTCGAGGCCTTCGACCTGGCCGCCGAGGCCGAGGCGCTGCGTCTGCAGATCGCCGAGGGCAAGGGCCAGAAGAAGATCCGTGCGATCAAGCGTCTGCGCGTCGTCAGCTCCTTCCTCGCCACCGGCAACTCGCCGGCAGCGATGGTGCTCGACGTCGTGCCGGTCATCCCGCCGGAACTGCGCCCGATGGTGCAGCTCGACGGTGGCCGCTTCGCCACGTCGGACCTCAACGACCTCTACCGTCGTGTGATCAACCGCAACAACCGTCTCCGCCGCCTGCTCGACCTCGGTGCTCCCGAGATCATCGTGAACAACGAAAAGCGCATGCTGCAGGAAGCGGTCGACGCGCTGTTCGACAACGGTCGTCGTGGGCGCCCCGTCACGGGTACCGGCAACCGCGCCCTCAAGTCTCTGAGCGACATGCTCAAGGGCAAGCAGGGTCGTTTCCGCCAGAACCTGCTCGGCAAGCGCGTCGACTACTCGGGTCGTTCGGTCATCATCGTCGGCCCGCAGCTCAAGCTCCACCAGTGCGGTCTGCCCAAGCAGATGGCGCTCGAGCTGTTCAAGCCGTTCGTCATCAAGCGCCTCATCGACCTGTCGCACGCGCAGAACATCAAGTCGGCCAAGCGCATGGTCGAGCGTTCGCGCGCCCAGGTCTGGGACGTGCTCGAGGAGATCATCCGCGAGCGCCCCGTGCTGCTGAACCGTGCGCCCACGCTGCACCGTCTCGGCATCCAGGCGTTCGAGCCGCAGCTCGTCGAGGGCAAGGCCATCCAGCTCCACCCGCTGGTCTGTGCCGCGTTCAACGCCGACTTCGACGGTGACCAGATGGCCGTGCACCTGCCGCTGTCGGTCGAGGCCCAGGCCGAGGCCCGCATCCTGATGCTCGCCTCGAACAACATCCTCAAGCCGTCCGACGGCCGTCCGGTGACCCTGCCCGCACAGGACATGATCATCGGTCTGCACCACCTCACGACCGTCCGCGAGGGCGCCGTGGGTGAGGGCCGTTCGTTCTCCTCGGTCGCCGAGGCGATCATGGCGAAGGACCAGAACACGCTGCACCTCAACGCGATGGTGAAGATCCGCATGTCGGGTGTCCACTTCGCCGAGGGTGAAGCACCCGAGGGCTACGAGGTCGGTCAGTCGATCCTCCTCGAGACCACCCTCGGCCGTGCGCTCTTCAACGAGACCCTCCCGACGGACTACCCGTTCGTCCAGAAGGTCACCGACAAGGGCACGCTCTCCGCGATCGTCAACGACCTCGCCGAGCGTTACTCCAAGACCGAGACGGCCGCCGCGCTCGACCGGATCAAGGACGCCGGCTTCTACTGGGGCACCCGCTCCGGTGTGACCGTCGCCCTCTCGGATGTCGTGACGCCTCCTCGCAAGAAGGAGATCATCGCGGGCTACGAGATCCAGGCCGCCAAGGTCCAGGGTGAGTTCGACAAGGGTCTGATCACCGACGCGGAACGTCGCGCCGACCTGATCAAGATCTGGACCGAGGCCACCAACGAGATCGCGCAGGAGATGCGGGACAACTTCCCCATCGACAACACCATCAACCGCATGGTGTCCTCCGGTGCTCGTGGTAACTGGCTGCAGGTGCGCAACATCGCCGGTATGCGTGGTCTGGTGAGCAACCCGAAGGGTGACATCATCGCCCGCCCGATCATCAACTCGTACCGCGAGGGCCTGACCGTGGCGGAGTACTTCATCGCCACGCACGGTGCTCGCAAGGGTCTGGCGGACACGGCTCTCCGTACCGCCGACTCGGGGTACCTGACCCGTCGTCTCGTGGACGTGTCGCAGGACGTCATCATCCGTGAGGACGACTGCGGGACGACCCGTGGCCTCGAGCTGCCGATCGCGACGATGGGTGCCGACGGCAAGCTCGTCCGCGACCCGCGCGTCGAGAACACCGTCTACTCGCGCACCCTCGCGACCGAGGCCGTCGACGCCTCGGGCACCGTGGTGGCCGAGGGCGGCGAGGACGTCGGTGACGTCCTCCTCGACAAGCTGCTGGCCGCCGGGGTCGAGAGCATCAAGGTGCGCTCGGTCCTGACCTGCGAGTCGGCCGTCGGTGTCTGCGCGCAGTGCTACGGCCGGTCGCTCGCCACGGGCAACCTGGTCGACATCGGTGAGGCTGTGGGCATCATCGCCGCCCAGTCCATCGGTGAGCCCGGTACCCAGCTGACGATGCGTACCTTCCACACGGGTGGTTCGGCCTCGGCCGACGACATCACGCAGGGTCTGCCCCGCGTGACCGAGCTCTTCGAGGCTCGCACCCCGAAGGGCGCGTCCCCGATCGCCGAGGCCCCCGGCCGCGCCACGATCGAGGACACGGACAAGGGTCGTCGGATCATCCTCACGCCGGACAACGGCGACGAGCCGTTCATCTACCCGGTGCTCAAGCGTGCGACCCTCCTCATCGAGGACGGCCAGCACGTCGAGCTCGGCGAGCAGTTCATCGCCGGCACCGTCGACCCGAAGGAAGTCCTCCGGGTCAAGGGTGTCCGAGAGGTCCAGAAGCACCTGGTCAACGGTGTGCAGGACGTCTACGGCTCGCAGGGTGTGCCGATCCACGACAAGCACATCGAGGTCATCGTCCGCCAGATGCTCCGCAAGGTCACCGTCGTCGACCACGCCGACACCGACCTGCTGCCGGGCGAGCTCGTCGACCGGTCGCGCTACAACGCGATCAACCGGGCGGCGCTGCAGGAGGGTCGCAAGACCGCCTCGGCTCGCCAGGAGGTCATGGGCATCACCAAGGCGTCCCTCGCGACCGAGTCGTGGCTGTCCGCCGCGTCCTTCCAGGAGACCACCCGCGTCCTGACGCAGGCGGCCATGGAGGGCAAGCAGGACCAGCTCGTCGGCCTCAAGGAGAACGTCATCATCGGTAAGCTCATCCCCGCCGGGACGGGCCTCAGCCGGTACCGCGACGTGGACGTGAACGCGACGGAAGAAGCGAAGGCGGAGCGGTACCCGAACCGCATCTTCGCGGACGACTCGTCGTTCTCGGACGCCGACCTGAGCTTCGTCGACTTCGACAGCTTCTCGTCGGACGACTTCACGCCGGGTACGTACAACTGAACCGAGTGAGTCCATAAGGAGGGCCCCGCATCCAGTCGGATGCGGGGCCCTTCCGCTGTCGCGGGGGAGACACCGGACGGGAGGCACGGGGCGGGCCCGTCACGGGCCTCCCGGCCGGACGTGGCTGGTCCTAGACAGAGCGACCGGCGTCGCTGTCGCGACCGCCGGAACCGCGGCCGCTCTCGTCGGCGAGGGAGTACAGGCTCAGGACGTTGCCGTCGGGGTCGCGGGCGTCGAACCAGTCGACGGCTCCGTCGACGCACTCGACCGGTCCGACGTCGATCCCGAGGGCTGCGATCCGGGCGTGCTGCGCCACGACGTCGTCGACGCCGAAGCGGACGATGACGGGGTTGTCGTCGGCGTCCGGGTCCTCGAGGAGCTGGATCCAGATGCCGCCGACCTCGTACTCGGCGACGCCCTCGGTGGGCTCGAGATCGGGCTCGACCCGTTCGAACACCGCGCCGTACCAGAGGCAGGAGGCCTCCAGGTCGGTGACGGGCAACCCCACGGTCACGCTCGTGATGTCCATGACTCATCATGGTCCGTCGATGCCCGGTGCGTCGAGGGGTAGGGCATGCTGTGAGGATGGCGACGCTGCGCGAACGGGTCACGGCTCCGGCTCACCTCGATGTCCCGACCCCGGTCGGTGGCCTGACGTTCCGGCCGGCCACGATGGCGGACCTGCCGGAGGTGCACGGCATCGCCCTCGAGTCGGCTGCTGTCGACGAGCCGCACGCGCATCCCTCCACGGAGGACTTCATGCACCGGCTGTCCACAGAAGGGCTCGACCCCGAGCGTGACACGGTGGTCGGCATCGATGCTGAGGGGCATGTGCACGCCTACGCCATCGTCATCCCGGTCCCGACGCGGGACACCGCTGCCCGGGTCATCCTCGGCGGCTCGGTGCGCCCCGCGCACCGCGGACGGGGGATCGGCCGACGGATGCTCGCGTGGCAGACCGGGCGGGCACGGCAGCACCTCGCCGGGCTCGACCTCGACCTGCCCGGTGCCATCGACCTCACCGCACCGCAGGGATCGTCGACACTCGCACTCGCCGCGCACGCCGGACTGCACCCGGTGCGGACGTGGCTCGACATGCAGGTCGTCCTGGACGACGCGGATGCGCCCGGGCGGCAGTCCGGACCACCGCTGCCCGAGGGGCTCGTACTGCGCGCGGCGACGGTGGCCGACGTCGAGCCGATGCGCGCGGCCAAGAACGACGCCTTCCGCGACCACTGGGGCTCGCAGCCGATGGTGGAAGCGGACTGGCGCGGGTACCTCACGGCGGAGAAGAGCCGGTTGGACCTGTCGCGCGTCGTGGTGGACGAGCACGGGGACGTCCTGGCCTTCACCGTCGTCGAGTCCGACCCCGGCGCCTTCGCTGCCCGCGGTCGGAGCTTCGGGTACCTCCACTGGGTCGGTGTCGTCCGTCGCGCACGCGGTCGTGGCCTCGCTCCGCTGGTGCTCGGTGCGACCCTCGACGCCGTCCGTGACGCCGGCCTCTCCGCAGCGTCGCTCGAGGTCGACGCCGAGAACCCGAGTGGTGCCGTGGCGCTGTACGAACGGTTCGGCTTCGTCGCGGGGACCGCGACGATCACGACTTCGATGGCCCTCTAGCAACCGAGCTCGGAACTCGATACCCGCGGGTACCCCTGTTCTGGGTCCAGTCAGGACCCCGCCGCCCCCTCCTTCTGGGACTGCTCTGCGCAGCGACACCGGACGTACCGTGGTCGAGCGCCGCAACCCTGGCGGCGCCCACCGAACCACGCCGATCCGTCGCGCGCGCAAGCAAGGAGGTACAGGGCACATGGCAACCCTGTCCGAGATCCTGATCCTCAACGGCGCCCTCCCGATCGAGTACCTCGACGCGATGACCGGTCACGAAGACGTCGACGAGCAGGCGATCCGCTCACTCGTCGAGCAGGGCGTCGTGAGCGAGGCGCAGTACATCACCGCGCGTGCGGCGTCGCACAACTCGAAGACGGTCCCGCTGACCGACTACCCGGTCGACGGCACGGCCGTCTCGGTCCTGCCCGCTCCGCTCTGCCGTCGGCACTCGGTGCTCGGCATCGGCTTCGAGGGCGAGACCCTCGTGCTCGCGATGGTCAACCCGGCCAACGTCCTGGCGATCGACGACGCACGCACCGCCTCGGGCCGGCCGATCAAGCCGCTGCAGGTCGACGAACGTGACCTGCTGTCCGCCTTCGAACGCTACCTGCGCGCCGACGACGAGCTCAACGACCTCACCTCCTCGCTCGAAGAAGAGGCGCGCACCACCGAGCAGCAGGCCGACATCGGCGACGGCTCACTCGACGACGTCCCGATCGTCCGGTTCGTCAACCTGCTCGTGTCGCAGGCGATCCAGGACCACGCGTCCGACATCCACATCGAGCCCGGCGAGCACGAGGTCCGGGTCCGCTACCGCATCGACGGCGTCCTGCACGAGATGAGCCCGGCGCCGAAGAACATCCAGAACGGCGTGATCAGCCGGCTCAAGATCATGAGCGACATCGACATCGCCGAGCGACGGAAGCCCCAGGACGGCCGCATGTCCGTCCGGCACGGTGGCCGCCAGATCGACCTCCGAGTGGCGACGCTGCCGACGGTGTGGGGCGAGAAGGTCGTCATGCGGATCCTCGACAACACGAACACGTCGTTGACCCTCAAGGACCTCAACCTGCTCGACCGGAACGCCGCGGCCTACCAGCGCTCCTACTCGAAGCCGTACGGCATGATCCTGGTCACCGGCCCGACCGGCTCCGGAAAGTCGACCACGCTCTACACGACGCTGAACGCCGTCGCGAAGCCCGAGATCAACGTCATCACCGTCGAGGACCCGGTCGAGTACCGGATGGCGGGGGTCAACCAGGTGCAGGTCAACCCGAAGGCCGGGCTGACCTTCGCCTCGGCGCTCCGCAGCATCCTCCGCTCCGACCCCGACGTCGTCCTGCTCGGTGAGATCCGCGACCACGAGACCGCCCAGATCGCGATCGAAGCGTCCCTCACCGGGCACCTCGTGCTCTCCACCCTGCACACGAACGACGCCCCCTCGGCGATCACCCGTCTCACCGAGATGGACATCGAGCCGTTCCTCGTCGGATCGGCGCTCGACTGCGTCGTCGCCCAGCGGCTCGCCCGCAAGCTCTGTGACCGGTGCAAGGCCCCGGCGTTCTACGAGGCCGAGCAGCTCCACGCGCTCGGGTTCCTCGACAGCGCCGACGCCCCCGTGCCCGACTTCTTCGCCCCGATCGGCTGCTCGGTGTGCTCGAACACCGGGTACCGGGGACGCATCGCCCTGCACGAGGTGATGACCGTGACCGAGGAGATCGAGCGCCTCGCCGTGTCCCGGGCCTCGAGCGCCGAGATCAGCCGGGTCGCCCAGGCGCAGGGCATGCTCACCCTCCGCATGGACGGGTGGGAGAAGGTCAAGCTCGGCCTGACGAGCGTCGACGAGATCCTGCGCGTGGTCGCGTAGCCGTGGGAGACGAACAGATGACCGACTCCGTGTACGACCTGAGCCCCGCCGGGGACGAACCCGTCGACGGCTGGCACCCCGGTACCCCCGGTCTCGAGGTCGGTGGACGCCGTGCTGCGCGCCTCGCGCAGGCCGCGCAGCAGTCCCCGGCACCATCCGGGGCGCCCGTCGTCCCTGCCGCATCAGCGGCACCAGCCGCACCAGCCGCCCCCGTCTACGACCTCAGCGACGACCTCGCCGGCTGGGCCGCCCCGAGTGGCGTGCCGGTCGCCGTCCCCGTCGCGCAGCCGTACGCCGTACCGGCCACACCTCCCGCCGCGGTGCCGCCGTCGACCGCGAGCTACGGGTACGAACCGGACCCGGCTCTCGGGTACCAGGTGACCGAACGGCTGCCGGTGGTGCCTGCGGTCGCCACCACGAACCTCCAGACCGTCGCCGCCCCGCCGGTGCAGATGGTCGCCCCGACGGGCAGCGCCGAGATCAACTTCACGCGCCACGCCCGCGAAGACGCCGACTCCGACCTCGTGACCGCCCTGGCCCAGGTCGTCTACCAGGGGGCGTCCGACCTGCACGTCACCGCCGACGCACCGCCGACCGTGCGCGTCGACGGCTCGCTGCGTCCCGCCGTGCCGGGAGGCCCGTGGGCGCGCAACAAGGTCATCGCCGCCCTCAAGACGCTCATGTCCGCCGAGCAGGCCGCACAGTTCGACCAGGAACAGGAACTCGACTTCGCGTACTCGCTGTCGCCCGAGTTCCGCTTCCGCGTGAACTACTACCAGCAGCGCGGCAACTGGGGCGCGGCCTTCCGCATCATCCCCACCAAGATCAAGACCCTCAAGCAGCTCGGCATCCCCGAGTACGTGGGGGACTTCGCCAAGCTGCCGCGCGGCCTCGTGCTCGTCACCGGACCCACCGGCTCCGGCAAGTCGACCACCCTGGCCGCGCTCATCGACCTGGTCAACGAGACCCGGGCCGACCACATCGTGACGGTCGAGGACCCGATCGAGTTCATGCACGAGCACAAGAAGGCGATCATCAACCAGCGCGAGGTCGGCGCGGACACGCACTCGTTCGCCCGAGCGCTCAAGCACGTGCTGCGCCAGGACCCGGACGTCATCCTCATCGGTGAGCTCCGCGACCTCGAGACGATCTCCGTCGCGCTCACCGCCGCCGAGACCGGCCACCTGGTGTTCGCCACCCTGCACACGCAGAGTGCCCCCGGCACCATCGACCGCGTCATCGACGTGTTCCCGCCGCACCAGCAGGGCCAGATCCGCACCCAGCTCGCCGCCACCCTCGAAGGCGTCGTCTGTCAGACCCTCGTCCCCAAGGCCAACGGCACCGGTCGCATCGTGTCCACCGAGATCATGAAGACCACCCCCGCCATCGGCAACCTCATCCGTGAGGGCAAGACGTACCAGATCACCTCGGCCATGCAGGCCGGGCGCGACTCGGGCATGCACACGATGGACCAGGACCTCGCCGAGCTGGTCAACGTCGGCACCATCACCCGCAAGGCGGCGCTCGAGAAGGTCCACGACCTCGAGGGCTTCGACCGACTGGTGCAGCGCGTCGAATCCCCGTCCGACGCATCCGCCGACGCCATCGCCGCGAGCGGGATCGACTTCGGCGACAAGTTCTCCGGAGGCTACTGATGTCCCTCGCATTCGACTACCGCGGGCGGGACGGGGCGGGGAAGCTCGTCAAGGGCAAGCTCGACGCCGCGTCCGAGGGGGCGGCTGCGGCCAGACTCCGCACGATGGGCATCGCCCCGATCGCGCTGAGCGAGGCTCGTGCTGGCACCGGCCTGCAGGCTGAGATCAAGATCCCCGGGTTCGAGAAGGGCGTCAAGCTCAAGGACCTTGCCATCATGGCCCGTCAAGCGGCCACGATGCTCGCCTCGGGTCTGTCGCTGCTCAAAGCCCTCTCGATCCTGGCCGAACAGACCGAGAGCAAGAAGCTGAAGGACATCCTCGCGAAGGTCCGTGACGAGGTCGAGCAGGGTGTGTCTCTGTCGGACGCAGTCGCGAAGTACCCGGTCGACTTCCCGCCGATCATGATCAACATGATCCGAGCGGGTGAAGCCGGTGGGTTCCTCGACCAGGCCATGGACTCGATCGCGGTGAACTTCGAGAAGGAGCACAAGCTCCGTACGACCATCAAGTCGGCGATGACCTACCCGATCGTCGTGCTGATCATGTCGCTGGTGAGTGTCGTCGTGATGCTCGTCTTCATCGTGCCGATCTTCTCGAAGATGTTCGAGGGGCTCGGCAGTGAACTTCCGTTGCCGACGCAGTTCCTCGTGGTGCTCTCGCACGCGATGGTATGGCTGGCCCCGATCCTCGCCGTCGTCGGCGTCACGATCTGGCTCTGGTACCGAGCGCGGAAGAACACGGATCGGGTGCGCGCAGTCCTTGATCCGATCAAGTTGCGGATGCCGGTGTTCGGACAGCTGAACCGGAAGATCGTCATCGCCCGGTTCGCACGCAATTTCTCGAACATGATCGGCGCGGGTGTTCCCATTCTGCAAGCGCTGCAGATTGTGGGTCAGGTGTCGAACAATTTCGTCGTGCAGAAGGCGCTCGAGCGCGTCGCCGAATCGGTTAGGAAAGGCGAATCGATCAGTATTCCACTGCAGCGAGAGAATGTCTTTCCGCAGATGGTCTCACAGATGGTCGCCGTCGGCGAGGATGCCGGTTCGATGGAGACCATGCTGGAGAAGATCGCCGTCTTCTACGACGACGAAGTAGAGGCGACCACGGAAGCGCTCACCTCCCTGATCGAACCACTGCTGATCGCCTTCCTGGGCGTCGTGGTGGGCGGGATGATCGTCGCGCTCTACCTGCCCATCTTCGACATCACCAGCGCGATCCAGGGCTCCTGACGTCGCAGATACCACCCGCGTACTGGGGGCGGAATCGTTTCACCGCCCCCGGACTGGGGGCGTTTCGCGCGCAGAACACCCCCGTTCTCGGGATGACGTTCCGGAATGCCGTCGCCGTATGCTCGTCGCGGCGGCCGAGTGCAGCCCATGCCATCATCAATCTGTTCCGAAGGAATGACGAAATGTACTTCCGTCTCATGGGCAAGCTGAGTGCTCGCCGCAATGCGCTCACGTCGAAGAACGAGGCCGGCTTCACGCTGATCGAACTCCTCGTCGTCGTGATCATCATCGGGATCCTGGCCGCGATCGCCATCCCGGTGTACCTGGGCGTGCAGAACAACGCCAAGAACTCCGCGACCCAGTCGGACGTGACGAACCTCAAGACCGCTGTTGTCAGCCTGCAGACGAGCAGCGGAACCCTGCCGACGAAGTTCGCATCGGCCGTGACCAGCTCGAGCGGTCTCCCGAACGGCTTCGGCAACGCAGGCGCGACCGTCAGCTCCAACACGACGTCGATCAACTACGGCCCCGGAGCCTCCGGCGACTTCTGCATCATCGGTGTCAGCGCTGGCGGCACCACCTACTACGCGACTTCGACGAGCGGCGTCTCGACGACGGCCTGCACCATCTCCTGACCGGCCGTCGACAGAATCAAGGACCAACGATGACTTTCACAGCTCTCGCAACGCTGGACGCCCGGCGCGCACGTCTTCGCGATCAGGGCGATCGCGGGTTCACCCTGATTGAGCTCCTGGTGGTCGTGATCATCATCGGCATCCTGGCCGCGATCGCGATCCCGGTGTACCTCGGCGTGCAGAACAACGCCAAGAACTCCGCCACCCAGTCGGACGTGTCGAACCTCAAGACCGCCGTGGTCAGCGTCCAGACCAACAAGGGTGCGCTGCCCAGCACCAGCGCGAGCTGGACCACCCTCCCGGCGGCGGGAAGCGATCCCGACTGGTCGGCTGCCGGCATGACCCTCTCGTCGAACACCAAGACGCTCTACTACCAGTACATCAGCGCCACGTCGTTCTGCGTCGCCGGTTTCAGCACCGCCTCGACGCCCTACTACGCGACGGAGTCGGGCGGCGTGACGGGGACCAAGCCGGCGCAGTGCACCGCAGTCACCACGTGACCTGAACGCACGGTCTGAGCGGGGCGCTCTTCCCAGGGCGTCCCGCTCAGTGCACGTCCCAGAACGACTTCTCGACAGGAGGTGACCATGATCCGCCGACTCGCTGCGGTACTCCGTCCCACGGACCGCACACAGGACGACGCCGGCTTCACGGTCATCGAGGTCATGGTCGCGATGATGGTCTTCGCGATCATGTCCATGGGCATCGCCTACGGCATCGTCAACGCGCTGACGCTGAGCCAGTCCAGCCGGAGCCGGACGACCGCTGTGTCGCTCGCTTCCCAGGACATCGACGGACTGCGCCAGAAAGCCTCCGCTTCCGCCACAGGCATACAACAGGTGACGAGCATTCCGGCGAATCCGGGCGAAGCGCCGCTCCGGAAGACGCTCGGTGGCGTCGAGTACACGATCACCCGTGACGTCAACTGGGTCGACAGCAGCGGCGCGACGAATGCATGTGGGTCCGCCACCACGGGCTACCTGGCCTACAAGAGCATCGTCGAGACGGTGTCCTGGAAGAGCCGCAATCAGACGCTCTCGACGACGATGACGTCGGCCATCGCCCCGGCGAGCGCCGTCACGTCGCCCGGGAACGGCACGATCACGATCTCGGTGAAGTCGGCCGCCGGCAACGGGAACGCCGGTGTCGCCGTTACCGTCACGCCGGTCGGCGGCTCTGGCGCAGCGCTCACGCTGCAACCCGATTCCACCAACGTCCAGGGGTGCACGGTCGCGGTGAACGTGCAGCAGGGGACGTACACGGTGTCGGCAACGGAGGCCGGCGGAATCGACACGAACCAGAAGCAGCCCGCGGTCCAGACTCCGGTGACCGTCGTCGCTGGTGCCAATGCGTACGTGCCGTTCGTCTACGACCTTGCCTCGCCGCTGACGCTCCAGTACGCGACCACCTACGGAGCGACGCTCTCGCAGAGCATGCCGACCACGCTGGCATCCGGCGGCGGCGGGCAGGATGTCATCACACCGTGGGGAGCGAGCCCGACGGTCACCTCCGCGACGAAGACGACTGTGAACGTCTTTCCTTTCGGCAATTACTCCGTGTACGCCGGCGCATACAACTCGGCGAACGGCCCGACGAGCTGCCTCAGCCCGAACCCGGCAGCTTGGAGCGTCCCGAATGCCGCGAACCAGACGGGCACCGCGGTCCAGCAGGTCGGAACGTCTCCAGGGCAGCCAGGATCGATCAACCCGCTGCCCATCATGACCGGGGTGGTCCAGGTCAGCGGGCTCACCAGTTCGACGTACGTGGTGGCGACGACCGCAGCGACGCCGGGAGCGGGGGACCCTGGATGCTCAGCGGGGTACTCGTTGCAGTTCCCCACCTCCACCTCCGGGACACAGACCCTCGCGCTCCCGTTCGGGACGTGGCGCCTGACCTACTACTCGAGCATCACCGGCGCGGTCCTCAACGTGCTGAGTGGCGCTGCTGTCCGCAACGTCACGCCGGGAACGGCGAGCGGCAACGTCATCAGTGGTTTCACCGTCCTCGTGGACCCCAGAGGACAGACGAAGTGATGCGCGGCCGACTCCGCGACGACCATGGGATCACGCTCGTCGAGCTTCTCGTCGCGATGGGTGTGGCCACGATCATCCTTGCCGCCGTCGGTGGCTTCTTCGCGGCGACGGTCAAGGCAGCCTCGACCGACCAGATCAGCGAGTCGGGCATGCGGCAGGGCTCGAACATCATGAACGCGGTCAGCCAGTACGTCCACGCTGCGACGGTGCTACCCCTCGCCGACGGAACCTTCCAAGCTGCCATCCAGCGCGCGACCCCGACGGACGTGGCGTTCTACGCGTACGTCAACCTCTCCGGCTCGACATCGCAGCGACCGACGCAGGTCGAGTTCGTCCGTGACGGCGCGAGCGGGCTCCTGCTCGAGAAGCAGTGGGACGGCGTGGCCGACTCGGGCGGCTATTACACGTTCCCGCCGATGACCGCCGCACCGTCCCGCACCATCACCCTTGGCGGCCCGGTGGCGTCTCCGACTGTGGACGGCCGGAACCTCTTCGTCTATCTCGACGGTAGCGGTTCCCCGATCAGCAACCCGTCGTCGAATCCCGCCGCCGTCCGCGCGATACAGGTCAACATCGAAGCCGGTTCGGGCACCGCCGGACGTGCGGGGAACACGTCTCTCCAGAACACGCTGTACCTCTTCAACGTCGGGTACGCGACGACTTCGACTGCGAGCCCGACGCCATGAACCGCCTCTTCCGAGCCGCACTCCGGCGAGCGCACGACGACGACCGTGGCATCGTCCTCGCGAACGTGATCATCTTCGGTACCGTCCTCATGATGGTCGTCGCAGGGCTGCTCGTCCTGTCGACCTCCGGTGCCGTGAAGTCAGCATCCGACCGTGACTACCAGAACGCTGTTGCCGCCGCTTACGCCGGACTCGCGGACTACCAGTCGAAGATCTCCAACGACAATGGGTACGCCGTCTACGGCACGACAGCGAACGCGCAGTTCAGCAGCACGGCGAACGCCGTGTTCCAGGGGCTCGGGCCGAACGGCACGACGAACCCCGCATTCGTGGGTTGGGTCGGCGTACCGAAGACGAACGACGAGTGGTACCGGTACGAGGTCGACAACTCCCAATACGCCGCTCAGGGCATCCTCAAGGTCCGGGTCACAGGGAAGAGCGGGATGACGACGCGGTCGATCGTCGCGAACCTCAAGGGCGACGGCTTCATCAATTACCTGTACTTCACCAACTACGAGTCGGCGCAGCCGTCGATCACCGGCGCGAATTGCACGTCCAACTACCAGTGGCAGACAAACGTGTCGAACACGTGTGGGTACGTGCAGTTCGCGGCCCGAGACGTCCTCAACGGGCCGATCCGGACGAATGACACCTTCACCTCGTGCGGCGCGGTCTTCAACGGAAGTGTCGAAGACCACGACGGCACGGTAAATCGACCCAGTGGGTGTGCGAGTTCGACGTACCTGGGAGGGACACCCGAGTCGGCGGCCTACCTCGGCCTGCCGGCGCTGAACTCGAACATGTCTCAGGAAGCCCGTGCAGACCTCCCGACGTTGGTTCCGCGTCCGGGGTGCCTCTACACGGGTCCGACGACCGTCAAGTTGAACGGAGACGGCACGATGACGGTGCGATCGCCATGGACGAAGGCCACCCAGTTCAGGACGGCCGCTGACGGTTCGACCTCCGCGTCGGACACCGCCCGCGCTGCGTCTCTCTGCGGTACCGTCAGCGCGCTGCAGAGCGCGAACGGGGCGACGATCCCCACCCTGCCCTCGAACCTCGTGTTCGTGCAGGACGTTCCGCAGACCAACACCCCGACGAACGTCAACTACTGGGGATCTGCCTTCCCGAGCGGGTTCTCGAACACCTACTGCAACACGAAGGTCAACGTCTCGAACGGGACAGCGACGACTTCCGCGACCTCGACGTACAGCAACGGAGCCGGCTACCCGGTCGCCGGCGAGTGGATGAACGGCGGCTCCTACAGCCAGTACGGCACCACCTTCTGGAGGACCGGCTCGGTCTCCGACACCTACAGCTGCACCGAGGGCGACGTCTTCCTCTCGGGCGGCTTTTCGGGAGCGATGACCATAGCTGCGTCCGGCACGATCTGGCTCACCGGAAACGTCACGTACGTCAACGCGAACACCGATGTGCTCGGGCTCGTCGGCCAGGACGCCGTCGAGATCTGGAACCCGGCGAAGTGTTCGAGCTTCTCGGGGACGGCGTGTACGAGCGCGTCGCTGCTTCGCAGGAATGGGGGCGAGGACTTCGAGGTCGACGCTGGGATCGCGAGCAACGCCGGGACGTTTTGGAACCAGAACTACGACCTCGGTCGTCCGCTGGGGACGCTGACCGTGAAAGGCTCCATCGCACAGAACTGGCGCGGCATCGTCGCCACCGGCGGCGGGACGATCTCCACTGGATTCGCGAAGGACTACGTGTACGACAGCCGGTTCTTGACGACGGCACCGCCGAAGTTCCTCCAGCCGGTCTCGACTTCCTACGGCGTGACCACCCAAGTCGAGGTCCAGCCCGCCTTCCAGGCCAACGGTGTCTGTGCTCGGACGCCCGCGGGGGTCTGCCGATGATCATCGCGTCACTGCCGGTCGGACTCGCCCTGTCAGTGACGGCGGTGCTGGGCTTGGTGATCGGGTCGTTCCTCAACGTCGTCGTCCACCGGGTGCCTGCCGGTGTGTCGGTGGTGAGCCCGCCGAGCTCGTGCCCCAACTGCTCGCATGCGATCCGACGGCGCGACAACGTCCCGGTGCTCTCGTGGATCGCGCTCCGTGGCCGATGCCGAGACTGTCGCGTCCCGATTCCGTACCGGTATCCCGCTGTCGAGGCCGGTACCGCGGTGCTGTTCGTCCTCGTGGCCGTCATCGTGCGCCCCGGTTTGCGCGTCGACCAGCCTGGGTACGCGGGCCGTTGGGTGGTACTCGTCGCGCTGCTCTACCTCATGGCGGCCAGCGTTGCGTTGGCCCTCATCGACCTCGACACCCACCGTCTCCCGAACCCTGTCACCTACTCGTCGGCAATCGTCCTGGTGGTCCTGTTGGCTGTCGCGTCAGCGCTCAGCGGGGACTGGGGAGCGTTCGGACGGGCAGCGATAGGTGCTGTCGGCCTCGGCGCCGTGTACCTCACGCTGGCCCTCGCCGTGCCTGGCGGGATGGGGCTCGGCGACGTCAAACTCTCGGTCGTACTTGGCTTCGTCCTCGCGTACCTCGGATGGGGACCCCTCGCAGTGGGAGCTTTCGGAGCATTCCTCGTCGGCGGTATCTTCGCCGTCGTCCTCCTCGTCATCGGACGTGCGCGGTGGCGCGGCGGGATTCCCTTCGGACCGTCGATGCTGATCGGCGCGTGGCTCGGCGTCTTCGTCGGTGCGCAGCTGTGGTCCGCGTACGTCCGTTCGTTCGGTCTGGTCTGACCAGTCCCTGTTGAAAGCAGTGAGTATGGCGAAGAGCATCGTCGGGGTCGACCTCACCGGTACGTCGATCCGGGCAGTCGAGGTCGGTGATCCCGACAAGGCAAAGCCCTCGGTCCTCCGCGTCGCTGAGGTGCCGGCCCCGGTCGGCGCAATAAGCCGCGGCGAGGTCTTGGAGCCCAACACCGTCGCACAGGCACTGCGAGACCTCTGGCGCACGGGCCGGTTCCGGTCCCGTCGCGTGGTCCTGGGCATGGGAAATCAACGCGTGCTCGCCCGCGACCTCACAATTCCGCACGTCCCCTACGCCCAGATGCGAGAGAGCCTGCCGTTCCAGGTCCAGGACATGCTCCCCGTCCCGGTCGGCGACGCGATCCTCGACTTCTACGCGACCTCCGCAGGGACCGGCGAGAGCGGACCGACGGTTTCCGGGCTGCTGATCGCCGCGGTGAAGGACGCTGTGCTCGCGAACGTCCGAGCCGTTCAGTTGGCAGGTCTCACCCCCGCCGGCGTCGACCTGATCCCGTTCGCACTGACCCGGACGTTGATCACGCGTCGGCGTCTCCCCGGCACGGTCGCCCTCATCGAGCTCGGAGCGGACACGACGAGTGTCGTCGTGGCGACGGACGGGACGCCGCAGTTCGTGCGGATCATCCCGAGCGGTGGCAACGACGTGACCCGGACGCTCAGCGGGCGGCTGGAGATCCCGACCGAGGAAGCCGAATCGGTCAAACAGTGGCTCGGCATGGGTGACGGCGCACGCACACCTGACGACGTCAAAGCCGTCGCGATCACCACAGAGGCAGTCGGCGAGGTGCTCGCGAGCCTCCGCAACACCATCAACTACTTCGTCAACACCCGGCCCGACCAACCGGTCAGCTCGGTCCTGCTGACCGGCGGCGGTTCACGGATGCACGGCTTCGCCGAAGCGTTGTCGCGGCAAACCCGGTTGCCGGTCGAGCGCGGCGACGCATTCGCGGACGCCGTCCTCGCACGTTCGATCAGCAGCGACGACATCGCGCGTCAGCGTGAGTCCATCACGGTCGCCTACGGCCTCGCGGTCGGGAGCAGAGCAGCATGAGCAAACTCGATGTCAACGTCATCGACGACCGGCGTGGGCGAGCCCGGGGACTCGGCCGTCGTCTGGGCGTGCGTGAGGGCCGGGCCAGGGAAGAACCCGCTGAGCCACAGGTCGACCGCCCCCTTTCGGAGCCCGGACGTGCCCGGCGGGGTCGGCGGACACCAATCCAAGCGGTCGGGGCGGAGCCGCGGGTCGACCTGCTGCCGATGGAGGTCGCGGACGAGCGCCGAGCACGGGCGTCCGCGCGTCGGGCCTGGCTCGCCGTGGTCGTGGTGGGCGTCGTAGTCGTGCTCGCGACCGGTGCGGCCACGGCCGAGAGCCTCCGAGCCGGCGCCGATCTGACCCGGAGTCAGGCGGACGGGGCAGGAGTGCTGCAGGAGCAGCTGCGCTTCAGCGACGTCCGGACGGTACTACGCGAGACCGACCTCATCAAGGCCGCTCAGGCCGTCGGCGGGGCCGCTCAGATCGACTGGTCGGAAGTCCTCGGCTCCGTCGGCGCAGCGCTTCCCGCCGACACGACGATCACCGGCCTGACGGTGAGTTCGATGGACCCGCTGAAGGGCTTCGGGCAGTCGACGGTGCCTCTGGCGCAGAGCCGGGTCGCCACCATCGACATCACGATCAGCAGCCCGACGGTTCCGTCGATCCCGAGCCTGTCGGACAGCCTGCAGCAGGTGCCGGGATACGTCGGCGCCAGCATCACCGCCGTTGCGAGTGCCGATGAGGGTGCCGCTTTCACCGGGCAGGTGTCCCTCGAGCTCGGACCGGCAGCCTTCGACGAGACGTACGAGTACAAGGCGGTTGACTAAGGTGGACAAGCACAAGCTCTCCCTGATCGGGGCCGGTATGGCCGCTGCGGTCCTCGTCGCTGGTGGCTGGTTCATCGGCATCCAGCCGCAGCTCGCCTCTGCTGCTGCCGACGACGCCCAGCGCGCCACGATCGAGTCGACCAACACCACGAATCGCGATGTTCTGCGCAAGCTCGAGGCGGACTTCCGGGAACTCCCTCGATCGCAGCGGGCGCTCGCCGAACTCCAGAAGTCCGTTCCGTCCACCCCGGACACCGCGGGCTTCACTCGTGAGGTCGACGAGGCCGTGTCGTCATCGGGCGTGCAACTCACGTCCCTCACCTTCGGCGCACTCAGCGCGTACGTCCCGTTGACGGACGCGGCCGGGGCGCAGGCAGGGGCCGGATCCACTCCGACGGCATCGCCGACGCCGGCCCCCACTGCGACCGCTGTACCCTCGCCCAGCAGCCCGGCAGCACCCGCCGCGCCGCAGCCCTACCGCAACGATCAGATCACCTCGAACACGTTCGACCTCCTCCCGGTGACGATCGCGGTGGACGCGACGAGCTACGAGCAGGCCCTCGACGTCGCGAAACGACTGCAGCACGGGCAGCGTCTGTTCCTGGTCGACTCGCTCTCGCAGACGACGAAGGAGGACTCTGCCACCGCCCAGTCGTGGTCGCTCGCCGGGTACATCTACGTCGTGCACGCGAGTCAGGCCGATGAAGCACTCGGGTCCTCGGCATCCGGCGCGGCCGCGACGTCGGCGCCGTCCGGATCGCCAACGGCGGTCGGCTGACCGGTGCCTGCGAGACGGTCAGGCGGAGCGCCGGGGGACAGGCGCCGCGAGGCCGAGCGCCACCCCCCCCACCACCGGGGCCACCCCGCCACGCCGCTCCCACTTCCGCCGCCCGCCGGCTCCGTTTACGATGCTGCTCGGGCCCGCGCTCGCGGCTGCCCATCTCCCTCTCGGACGCCCCTCGAAACGGGCGCTCCTCGTCGTGCCCGGAGTCGCGCGTGTTCGTCGGTGTCATCGAGTTCCTCGGATGGTTCGGAGCAGTGACCGTTCTTGCTGGTTACCTGCTCTTCTCGCTCGGCAAGATCCCGAACGGCCCGGTGTACCAGCTGTTCAACCTGGTCGGAGGAGTCTCCGTGGCGGTCAACGTCGCCGCGCACCACGCCGTGCCGTCGACCATCGTCAACGGCATCTGGGCGGTTGTCGCGGCCGTCGTCCTGGTCCGGATGGGTCTGCGCCGAGCCCGCGGCCGTCGCGCGACCGGGTCGTCCGAGAACCGGCTCCCCGACCTCCACGCCGAACTGCCGGCGACCACTGCGGTCGTCCCCGTCATCGGTCCCGCGCTCCGCGACCACGACGACGACGTGACGTCCGTCGCCGACGCGGCCCCGAGCCTCCCGGCCGTGGAAGCGCCCGGAGCCGGAGCCGGAGCCAGCACCGGCACCGGAACCGGCACCGATGCCCCCGCCCCGATGACGGAGTCCGTCCCCGTCATCACCGCGACGATCGCCCTCGCCCTCGTCCGAGCCGCGACCCAACAGCACGCGACCCAACAGCACGCGACCCAACAGCACGCGACCCAACAGCACGCGACCCAGCAGCACCGGACCCGGCACGACACGACCCCGCGGCCCGCCGACCACGCCCCCGAGCCGGAACGCGCCGACGCCCCGTAGTCACGTCGCTGCCCGCCAGCAGGGGAGGGCTACGATCGGCCCATGTCCCGGTGGTTGGTGGCGACGATGACGTCCGTCCTCTTCATCGCGCTCGTCATCGCGGTGGCGGGCTTCGAAGCCCTGCTCGCCGATGCCGAGGCGATCCGCCAGCCCGACGCGACCCCGTACCTCGGCCCGGCAATGGTCGTCGGTGCCGCGCTCGTCGTGTTCCTCTCGACCGCGATGGGCGCCCGGGAGGGCAACCCCGGCGTCACCGGTCTGGTCGCCGCCGCGACCACCTACCTGGTCATGCTCGGGGTCGGCGCGGTGGGCTACGCCCTGGTCCGGTCCGACGTCGCGGAGCTCCTGGTGTTCCCCACGGGCTACGCCCTCAGTCCCTTCGTGGTGGGTGCGGTCGTCGTCGCCCTCGTGACCGTCGTCGGCGGCATCTCCGCGGTGCGCTGGCAGGCGAGTCATCCACAGGGGTCACAGCGGCCGCCGGTCCGTCCACAGGACTGACGGGAGGCGCGGCCCGCCCCCGCCCCGGCCGGTACGATTCCTGGGAAGCGCTGACCGATGGACCATGGGGGACCGATGACCGACCGAGCTGACCGCACGCCGGGCTGGGAGTCGGTGCCGGACGACGAGTCGTTGCACGGCGACCGTGTGCTGCCGCCCGCCATGACCGTCACCCAGTCGGCGCCAACCTCGAGCGGCGGGCGTCGACCGATGCGCCGTGGCGTGGTCGTCGGGATCGTGGCCGGTGTCGCAGCAGTGGTCCTGCTCGTCGTCGCCGGGGGCATCGGGTGGTCGGTCGGATCGGACAGCCACTCGGCCGAGCGGCCCGTGGAGTCCTTCCTGGACGACGTCGAGCACGGCCACCTCGCCGACGCCCTCCGGACCGCCGGCATCGACCGCGGTCGCGACGACGTGCTCCTCACGGACGCGGCCTACGCGCGTGCCGGGGACAAGATCACGGCGCACCGGATCACCTCCGTCCAGCAGGGGCCGGACCGGGCGACCGTCCAGGCCGTGCTGACCCAGGCGGGCCGGATCGTCCCGGCGACGTTCGAACTCGAGCGGTCCGGCACCGACTGGGGTGTCTTCCCCGTCTGGTCGCTGCGGGCGCCCGCGCTGGGGTCGGTGCAGGTCGTCGTGCAGGGGCCGCCACGCAGCACCGTGCAGGTCGCGGGCGTCGACGTCGGGACCGACGCTTCCGGTGGTGCTGACCTCCGGGCGTTCCCGGGCTCGTACGGGGTGCACCTCGACGGGGGCAAGTGGTTCACGGCGACGGACTCGACCGCGGCGGTCCCCGGCTTCGGCGCTGCCGGCACCCCGGTCGTGGTGGCGACGACCCTGACCGACGCGGGGGCGCAGGCGGCGTCGAAGGCCGTGGACGCGTGGGTGGACGCCTGTGTTGCCTCGACCTCCGCGGCTCCCGACGGCTGCAGCTTCTACGCCTACGGCGAGGACCCGGCGAACACCTACTCCGGCCAGGAATGGACGCTCGATGCGCGACCGTCGGTTGCCGTCGGGGGTTGGGCGTCGAAGGGGTGGGCGGTCGAGACCCGTTCGGCGGGCTCGGCGACGTTCCGGGCGCAGTTCACGGGTCCGGCCGGCCGAGGCACCGCCACCGCCGGGCCGATCACGGTGAACGCCTCGGGGTGGATCACCGCGTTCAGCGACGACGGCGCGACCTTCGTGTCGGCCGTCGGCAACGGCCAGTCCGACTCCGGGTCCTGACGTCGACGACCCCGGTCACGCCCACAGCGGACGCGCCGGTGTCCGACCTACCACGGATTGACCTCGTCTGTCGCGACGGCTAGGCTCTTCCGGGTGTGCGCCTTCGGGCGCGCCCAGATCTTGCAGGCCTCTGGCCTCCCGATCACTCCATCCCCCATCTCCCTCCGCCGTCAGGCGTTGGTCCGCGTGGGATGAGGAAGCCGACGGACCGCGTCGGCCAGAGAGCACGAGCGAAGAACCAGGAGAACAGTTGCCTACCATCCAGCAGCTCGTTCGCAAGGGTCGTACGCCGAAGGTCGTCAAGACCAAGGCGCCGGCACTGAAGGCGAACCCCCAGCAGCGTGGCGTGTGCACCCGCGTCTACACCACCACCCCGAAGAAGCCGAACTCCGCCCTGCGCAAGGTCGCTCGTGTGAAGCTCTCGAACGGCACCGAGGTCACGGCCTACATCCCCGGTGAGGGCCACAACCTCCAGGAGCACTCGATGGTGCTCGTCCGCGGCGGTCGTGTGAAGGACCTCCCGGGTGTGCGTTACAAGATCATCCGCGGTGCCCTGGACACCCAGGCCGTCAAGAACCGTAAGCAGGCTCGTAGCCGCTACGGTGCGAAGAAGGGTTGAGTTAGATGCCTCGTAAGGGTCCCGCCCCGAAGCGCCCCGTCGTCGCCGATCCGGTCTACGGCGCCCCCGTCGTCAGCCAGCTCGTCAACAAGATCCTCCTCGACGGCAAGAAGGGCCTCGCCGAGCGCATCGTCTACGACGCGCTCGAAGGGGTCTCCTCCAAGAACGGCCAGGACGCCGTCGTCACGCTCAAGAAGGCGCTCGACAACGTCCGCCCGACCCTCGAGGTCCGCAGCCGCCGCGTCGGTGGCTCGACCTACCAGGTCCCGGTCGAGGTCAAGCCGCACCGCGCGAACACCCTCGCGCTCCGCTGGCTGACCTCGTACGCCAAGGGCCGTCGCGAGAAGACGATGACCGAGCGTCTCATGAACGAGATCCTCGACGCGTCGAACGGTCTCGGTGCCGCGGTCAAGCGCCGTGAGGACACCCACAAGATGGCCGAGTCGAACAAGGCCTTCGCGCACTACCGCTGGTAGTCATCCGGCACCGTCCGGGTGCCTCGGCCAAGAGCCGCGGCGCCCGGACGGCCGCCACCCTCTCCTACAACTCTCCCGGAGGAACCTGTGGCACAGGACGTGCTCACCGACCTGAACAAGGTCCGCAACATCGGCATCATGGCGCACATCGATGCTGGCAAGACCACGACGACCGAGCGCATCCTGTTCTACACGGGCATCACGCACAAGATCGGTGAGGTCCACGACGGCGCTGCCACGATGGACTGGATGGCGCAGGAGCAGGAACGCGGCATCACGATCACGTCGGCCGCGACGACCTGCTTCTGGGACAACAACCAGATCAACATCATCGACACCCCGGGTCACGTGGACTTCACGGTCGAGGTGGAGCGTTCGCTCCGCGTCCTCGACGGTGCGGTCGCCGTCTTCGACGGCAAGGAGGGCGTCGAGCCCCAGTCCGAGACCGTGTGGCGTCAGGCGGACAAGTACAACGTCCCGCGCATCTGCTTCGTCAACAAGATGGACAAGCTCGGCGCCGACTTCTACTTCACCGTCGACACGATCATCAACCGCCTCGGTGCGGAGCCGCTCGTGCTCCAGCTCCCGATCGGTGCCGAGAACGACTTCACCGGCGTCATCGACCTCATCGAGATGCACGCCAAGGTGTGGCCGGGCGACGCCAAGGGTGACGTCACGATGGGCGCCCAGTACGAGGTCCAGGAGATCCCCGCGGACCTCCAGGAGCGTGCCGAGGAGTACCGCGCCAAGCTCGTCGAGCGTGTCGCCGAGACCGACGACGCACTGCTCGAGAAGTACTTCGGTGGCGAAGAGCTGACCAAGGCCGAGATCAAGGCTGCGATCCGCAAGCTGACGATCAACTCCGAGGTCTACCCGATCCTCTGTGGCTCGGCGTTCAAGAACCGTGGCGTGCAGCCGATGCTCGACGCGGTCATCGACTACCTCCCCTCGCCCCTCGACGTGCCGCCGATGATCGGCCACGACGTCAAGGACGAAGAGGTCGAGATCATCCGCAAGCCGGAGTCCTCCGAGCCCTTCTCGGCGCTCGCGTTCAAGGTCGCGGTGCACCCGTTCTTCGGTCGCCTCACTTACGTCCGCGTGTACTCCGGTCACATCGATTCCGGTGCCCAGGTCATCAACTCGACCAAGGGCAAGAAGGAGCGCATCGGCAAGATCTTCCAGATGCACTCCAACAAGGAGAACCCGGTCGACTCGGTCACCGCCGGTCACATCTACGCGGTCATCGGCCTCAAGGACACCACCACGGGTGACACCCTGTGCGACCCGTCGAACCAGGTCGTCCTCGAGTCGATGACGTTCCCGGAGCCGGTCATCGAGGTCGCCATCGAGCCGAACACGAAGGCGGACCAGGAGAAGCTCTCGGTCGCGATCCAGAAGCTCGCTGAAGAAGACCCGACGTTCCGCGTCGAGCAGAACGCCGAGACCGGTCAGACGACGATCAAGGGCATGGGCGAGCTCCACCTCGACATCCTCGTCGACCGCATGAAGCGTGAGTTCAAGGTCGAGGCGAACGTCGGCAAGCCGCAGGTGGCCTACCGCGAGACCCTGACCAAGGTCGTCGAGCGCTACGACTACACCCACAAGAAGCAGACCGGTGGTTCCGGTCAGTTCGCGAAGGTGCAGATCGCGCTCGAGCCGATGCCCGTCACCGCTGAGAAGGTGTACGAGTTCGTGAACGGCGTGACCGGTGGTCGCGTCCCGCGTGAGTACATCCCCTCGGTCGACGCGGGCATCCAGGACGCGATGCAGGTCGGCGTCCTCGCCGGCTTCCCGACCGTCGGTGTCAAGGCGACCCTCAAGGACGGCGCGGCGCACGACGTCGACTCGTCCGAGATGGCGTTCAAGATCGCCGGCTCGATCGCGTACAAGGAAGCGGCCCGCAAGGCCGGTCCCGTGCTGCTCGAGCCGATCATGGCCGTCGAGGTCCGTACGCCCGAGGAGTACATGGGCGACGTCATCGGCGACCTGAACTCGCGTCGTGGCCAGATCTCCGAGATGACGGATGCGTCCGGCGTCAAGGTGGTCCGTGCGAGCGTCCCGCTGTCCGAGATGTTCGGCTACGTCGGCGACCTGCGCTCCAAGACCTCTGGTCGTGCTGTCTTCTCCATGGTGTTCGAGACCTACAACGAGGTCCCGCGCAACGTGGCGGACGAGATCATCCAGAAGAGCACCGGGGCCTGACGCTCCCGCGTCATCCCCAGGCGAGGGTGCCCGGCGACGGGCCCCTCGCCACCAAGTAAAGTAGAGACACACACACCGCGCGCCAACAGCGCAGGACCGACCAGGTCCTGCTGGGGGCGACGCATCCGAGTCCTGAGGAGGACCCACAGTGGCCAAGGCCAAGTTCGAGCGGACCAAGCCGCACGTCAACATCGGAACCATCGGTCACGTCGACCACGGCAAGACCACGCTCACGGCGGCGATCACCAAGGTTCTGCACGACCAGTACCCGGACCTCAACGAGGCCCGCGACTTCGCGCAGATCGACAACGCTCCCGAAGAGCGCCAGCGTGGCATCACGATCAACATCTCGCACGTCGAGTACCAGACGGAGAAGCGCCACTACGCGCACGTCGACGCTCCTGGTCACGCTGACTACGTGAAGAACATGATCACCGGCGCGGCCCAGATGGACGGCGCGATCCTCGTGGTCGCCGCCACCGACGGCCCGATGCCCCAGACGCGTGAGCACGTGCTGCTCGCCCGCCAGGTCGGCGTCCCGTACATCGTCGTCGCGCTGAACAAGGCCGACATGGTGGACGACGAGGAGATCCTTGAGCTCGTCGAGCTCGAGGTCCGCGAGCTCCTCGGCTCGCAGGAGTTCGACGAGGACGCCCCCGTCGTGCAGGTGTCGGCGCTGAAGGCGCTCGAGGGCGACGAGAAGTGGGTCAAGTCCGTCCAGGACCTGATGGCCGCCGTCGACGAGAACGTCCCGGACCCGGTGCGCGCCACCGACCAGCCGTTCCTCATGCCGATCGAGGACGTCTTCACGATCACCGGTCGTGGCACCGTCGTCACCGGTCGCGTCGAGCGTGGCGAGCTGGACATCAACTCCGAGGTCGAGATCGTCGGCATCAAGGCGACCCAGAAGACCACGGTCACGGGCATCGAGATGTTCCGCAAGCTGCTGGACAAGGCAGTCGCCGGTGACAACACCGGTCTGCTCATCCGTGGCCTCAAGCGTGAGGACGTCGAGCGCGGCCAGGTCGTCGTGAAGCCGGGTTCGGTCACGCCGCACACCGAGTTCACCGCGAACGCGTACATCCTGAACAAGGAAGAGGGCGGCCGTCACAACCCGTTCTACGCGAACTACCGTCCGCAGTTCTACTTCCGCACCACGGACGTCACCGGCGTCATCACGCTGCCCGAGGGCACCGAGATGGTCATGCCCGGTGACACCGTCGCCATGACGGTCGAGCTGATCCAGCCGATCGCCATGGAAGAGGGCCTCCGCTTCGCCATCCGTGAGGGTGGTCGTACGGTCGGCGCCGGCACGGTCGAGAAGATCATCAAGTAACTCCGGTCACTTGCGTCAGCGGGGTCGGACCTTCGGGTCCGGCCCCGCTTTCCGTTTGCCCTCGCCGTCCGGGCCAGCACGCGCACCGGGGTACGTTCCTGCCCCGTCGGGCAGCCCCCATGGTGTTGCATCGGGAACGTGACACGTCTCCGCCGTTCCTCGACCAAGGGTCGGGGCTACCACCGCCTCCGGAGCGGCAAGGGCTTCTCCTACAAGGACCCGCACGGTACGACTGTTACCGATCCGGAGGTCCGCCAGCGTCTCGAGGACCTCGTCATCCCGCCGGCGTGGGACGACGTGTGGATCTCCCCGTACGAGAACGGGCACATCCTGGCGACGGGCATCGACGGTGCCGGACGCCGGCAGTACATGTACCACCCGTCCTGGCGCGACCGCATGGACAAGATCAAGTACGACCGCGCGCTCGCCCTGGCCGAGTCCCTGCCGGCTGCGCGACGGATGGTGACACAGGACCTCCGCCGTCCGGAGCCGGACCGACGCCGTGCACTGGCCGCGGCGTTCCGGATGCTCGACCAGGGTTCCCTGCGCGTCGGGTCCGAGCGGTACGCCACCGAGCACGGCAGTCACGGTCTGTCGACGCTCCTCTGCACGCACGCCCACATCTCGGGCGATGACATCGAGCTCGAGTTCCCCGGCAAGAGCCACCAGGCGTGGTCGTCGACGATCCACGACGCGGACCTGGCGCGTGTGCTCGTCGGCATGAAGCGTCGCGGTCCGAACGCCCGCCTGCTGTCGTTCCGGGAGCGCCGCGGCGCCGACTGGGAGCCGGTGACCGCTGAGGACATCAACGCCTACGTCAAGGAGCGTGCGGGGGAGGACTTCACCGCGAAGGACTTCCGGACGCTGCACGGGACGGTCGCGGCCGCCGTCGACCTGGCCCAGACGGGCGTGCTGTCGAGTCAGGCGAAACGGAAGAAGGCCATCTCGCACGCCGTCAAGGCCGCGAGCGAGGTCCTGGGCAACACACCGACCGTCGCGAGACAGAGTTACATCGACCCCAGGCTGCTCGACGCGTACGAGCACGGCGAGACGATCGACCCCCGACGTCTGCACGCGGCCGAGTCCGAGGTCCGGGCGCTGCTCTACCGACAATGACGTGGTGGAGTGGTGAACGGTCGCCGGCAGTGCCGTGATGACGTAGCGTTGGTGGTCGTGCCCGCCCACCCCACGAGGCACGGAAGGACCCATCAGTCGTGACCGACGAGTGCATCCACGGTTTCCCCATCGAACTCTGCGACATCTGCTCCCCACGGCAGCGTGATCCGGAGGACATCATCAAGACCCCGACGCCGCGTCGGACCCGCGTGACCACGTCACTGCGGTCGACGCCGTCGACGCCGGGCGGCAAGGTCCCGGAGCAGGTGCTGCCGGCGACCCGTGACTTCGGTGCGCTCCGCGCGCACCACGTCACCCACATCGACAACCTCCCCGGCATCGTGGCGGACGGCGCGATCGTCGCGTCGGACCAGGCCACGCCGGCCGTGGACGTCAGCTCCGCCGCCACCCGGGAGGCCCGTGCTGCGGCCACCGCCCCCGACGGTTCCAGCGTGGCCGGCCACGTCCCGTTCACCCTCTCACCCGATGCCCGCCGGTGGGACGAGCTGCGCTCCGGCGCCGAGGAGGACCGCTGGTCCGACGCCGCCCGGCGCACCCGCGCGACCGAGTTCGTCGTCCTCGTCGTCCCGACGACCGCGTTCGGTGCGTCCGTGATCCTGGCCGACACCGACGCCGACGACCCGGACGTGCGCTTCGCCGTCGGCCCGGACGCAGCGACCAACCTCCTCCGCCGCACCGACATCACCGACCCGTCCATGCACGGTGTGGAGCTGCTCGCCGGCCCACAGGTGCCGATGTCCTCGGTCGCCCTGGTGGGGGTGCCGAACGACAAGGTCCGTCAGCAGGTGAAGGCCGTCTTCGCCGAACACGGTGGGCCCGCTCCGCGCGTGGCCGTCTTCCCGCCGTGGTTCGTCCCGCCGCTGCCCGAGGACTGATCCCCGGACGCACAGAACGCCCCGGCCCGCACGTGCGGGCCGGGGCGTTCTGTGCGTCCGGTGTCCGGATGTCGGGTGTCCCTGTTTCAGGCGCTGCGCCGGCTGCGGGCGTAGAGGACGATGCCGGCGACCACGGACACGTTGAGCGACTCGACCCGGCTGTCGATAGGCACCGAGACCGTGTCCGCCGCGAGGTCCTGCAGCACGTCCGAAGCGCCGGTCTTCTCGGCACCGAGCAGCAGGGCCACGTCGCCCTCGAGCTCGCCGAGCGACTCGGGCGACAGCGAGCCGTCCATGTCCACGTCGACGACCCGCAGGCCGGACTCGGCGAGCCAGCGTGCGACACGCTCCCGTGACTCCAGCAGCACCGGGACCGAGAACACGTGACCGCGGCTCGCGCGGACGACCCGGCGGTCGGCGATGGTCGGCAGGTCGCTGTCGACGAGGACGACCCCGCGGGCGCCGAGGCCGACGGCGGTCCGGACGATGGCACCGATGTTGCCGACGATCTTCACCCCGTCGAGGACCAGCACGTCGCCGGTGCCCTCCGCAAGCGCCGAGAAACGGGCGGGTGCGGGGATGTTCGCGACGCCGAAGACCTTCGGGCGCTTCTCGCTGCGGAACACCTTGGTGAGCACGGCCGGTTCGACGAGGCGGACCGGCACCCGGAGCTCGGCGCAGAGAGCCGCGAGGTCGTCGGGGAACTCCCGCGTGGACTCGCCGTAGACCTCGATGAACCGGACTCCCGCGCGGAGGGCCTGCACGAGCGGCTCCTGGTCCTCGATGATCGCGGTCCGGACGGCGCCGCGGGCGGGCTTGGCGAGGTCGCTGAGCCGCTGGACGGCGGGGTCGGAAGGATCGGCGAGCACATCGAGATCGGGCATGCGCGAAGGCTAGCAGCGGCGTTCGGAGGGCCCGACGGGAGCCGACCTGGCGGGCGCGGCCAGTGCCTCCAGTCCGGCTCCGGACCGGCGGTGGGAGCCCGGCCGGGAGGCCCGTGGCGCGCTCCGCAACACGCCGTCGAGATCGCGACACGCCCGGGTTGCACGGAGGCATGGCCTATGCGAGACTTGTCCGGTTCCGAAATTCCGCGGGCGTTCGCGCCCGTGGGGTCACTGCTCTGGCAGTGCACAACCCCCCTGTTCAGCAGGGCTGGGTTGGGCCGCAGGCAGCAGAACACGCTCGACATCCGCCAGCACCACGGTGCGTGGGTGACGACATGCCCACGCGTGTGCCCCGGGTACTCGCGCGGTTGACAGGAGAACAGCGGTCATCCCTGCGGATGGAGCCGGTGGTTCACGTAAACAGCCGGGCACGCGACAGCGGAGCCCCGGCGGCGTCAGGCGGCCTGAGGGTGCGCGGCGCAGAGAGGACAGGAAAACACATGGCGGGACAGAAGATCCGCATCCGGCTCAAGTCGTACGACCACGAGGTCATCGACACGTCGGCCCGGAAGATCGTCGACACGGTGACCCGTGCCGGTGCGACCGTGGTCGGCCCGGTGCCGCTCCCCACCGAGAAGAACGTGATCCCCGTGATCCGTTCCCCTCACAAGTACAAGGACTCGCGCGAGCACTTCGAGAAGCGCACGCACAAGCGGGTCATCGACATCGTCGACCCGACGCCGAAGGCCGTCGACTCGCTCATGCGTCTCGACCTCCCGGCCGACGTCAACATCGAGATCAAGCTGTAAGGGGGCTGGAACTCATGGCGAACTCAACCAAGACCGTCAAGGGCCTCCTCGGCAAGAAGCTCGGGATGACCCAGGTGTGGGACGAGAACAACAAGTTCATCCCCGTCACCGTGATCGAGGTCGGCCCGAACGTGGTCACCCAGATCCGCAACATCGAGCGCGACGGCTACGAGGCGATCCAGATCGCCGCGGGCCAGATCGACCCCCGCAAGGTGAACAAGCCGGCCGCTGGCCACTTCGAGGCCGCCGGTGTCACGCCGCGACGCACCCTCACCGAGATCCGCACGAACGACTCCGCGGAGTACTCGCTCGGTCAGGAGCTGACCGTCGACACGTTCGAGGCCGGCCAGAAGGTCGACGTCGTCGGCACCAGCAAGGGCAAGGGCTTCGCCGGTGTCATGAAGCGTCACAACTTCGCCGGTGTCTCCGCCTCGCACGGTTCGCACCGCAACCACCGCAAGCCCGGTTCCATCGGCGCCTCCTCGACCCCGTCGCGTGTCTTCAAGGGCATGCGCATGGCCGGTCGCATGGGTGGCGACCGCGTGACCGTCCTCAACCTCACGGTCCACGCCGTCGACGCCGAGAAGGGTCTGCTGCTCGTCAAGGGCGCCGTCCCCGGTGCTCGTGGCCGTTCCGTCTTCGTCCGCACCGCCGTGAAGGGTAAGTGATCATGGCCACCACGACCGCAACCACGATCGACGTCCTCGACGCCTCGGGCGTGAAGTCCGGCTCCGTCGAGCTCCCCGCAGCGATCTTCGACGTCGAGACCAACGTCCCGCTCATCCACCAGGTCGTCACCGCGCAGCTCGCCGCCGCGCGTCAGGGCACCCACAAGACCAAGAACCGTGGCGAAGTCCGCGGTGCCGGTCGCAAGCCGTTCAAGCAGAAGGGCACCGGCCGCGCCCGTCAGGGTTCGGTCCGCGCCCCGGAGCACACCGGTGGTGGCGTCGTCCACGGACCGACCCCGCGTGACTACTCGCAGCGCACCCCGAAGAAGATGATCGCCGCAGCTCTGCTCGGCTCGCTCTCGGACCGTGCCCGCGGTGGCCGCATCTCCGCTGTGGAGGGCTTCGTCGAGGCAGAACTGCCGTCGACCAAGACCGCCCGCACGCTGCTCGAGAAGGTCGCACCCGTCAAGCACGTGCTCATCGTGCTCGAGTCGGGCGACGAGCTGACGCTCAAGAGCGTCCGCAACCTGCCGAACGTCCACGCGCTCTCGTACGGCCAGCTGAACGCCTACGACGTCCTCCGTGCGGACGCCGTCGTCTTCAGCAAGAGCGCCCTCGACGCCTTCATCGCGTCGAAGACCGCGAAGGAGATCACCGCATGAGCGGCTTCAACAAGGACCCGCGCGACATCATCATCTCGCCGGTCGTGTCGGAGAAGAGCTACGGCCTCATCGACCAGGGCAAGTACACGTTCCTCGTGGACCCCCGTGCGAACAAGACCGAGATCAAGCTCGCGATCGAGAAGATCTTCGACGTCAAGGTCGCCGGCATCAACACGCTGAACCGTCCGGGCAAGACCCGCCGGACCAAGTTCGGGATCGGCAAGCGCAAGGACACCAAGCGCGCCATCGTGACGCTCAAGTCCGGTTCGATCGACATCTTCACGGCTGTCGGCTGAGGACCAGAGGGATAAATCATGGCTATTCGTAACTACAAGCCCACGACCCCCGGTCGTCGCGGCTCCTCGGTCGCCGACTTCGCCGAGATCACCCGTTCCACCCCGGAGAAGTCCCTGCTGCGCCCGCTGCCGAAGACCGGTGGCCGGAACAGCTCGGGTCGCATCACGACGCGTCACATCGGTGGTGGCCACAAGCGCCAGTACCGCGTGATCGACTTCCGTCGTGCCGACAAGGACGGTGTCGACGCGAAGGTCGCACACATCGAGTACGACCCGAACCGCACGGCGCGCATCGCGCTCCTGCACTTCGTGGACGGCACCAAGCGCTACATCATCGCGCCGAACAAGCTCAAGCAGGGCGACGTCGTCGAGACGGGCCCCGGCGCCGACATCAAGCCCGGCAACAACCTGCCGCTGCGCAACATCCCCGTGGGTACGGTCGTGCACGCGATCGAGCTCCGCCCCGGTGGCGGCGCCAAGCTCGCCCGCTCCGCCGGCGCCTCGGTGCGTCTCGTCGCCAAGGACGGCCCCTACGCGCAGCTCCGTCTGCCGTCGGGTGAAGTCCGGAACGTCGACGCCCGCTGCCGCGCCACGATCGGCGAGGTCGGCAACGCCGAACAGTCGAACATCAACTGGGGCAAGGCCGGCCGCATGCGCTGGAAGGGCGTCCGCCCAACGGTGCGTGGTGTCGCGATGAACCCGGTCGACCACCCGCACGGTGGTGGTGAAGGCAAGACCTCCGGTGGCCGTCACCCGGTCAGCCCGTGGGGCCAGTCCGAGGGCCGTACGCGCAAGCCGAACAAGCCGAGCGACAAGCTCATCGTCCGTCGCCGTAACGCCGGCAAGAAGCGCAAGTAGGAGTTCCGAAGATGCCACGCAGTCTGAAGAAGGGCCCCTTCGTCGACGAGCACCTGCTCCGCAAGGTCGTCACGCAGAACGAGGCCAACACCAAGAACGTGATCCGCACGTGGTCGCGACGGTCGATGATCGTCCCGAACATGCTCGGTCACACCATCGCGGTGCACGACGGCCGGAAGCACATCCCGGTGTTCGTCACCGAGTCGATGGTCGGTCACAAGCTCGGCGAGTTCGCGCCGACCCGCACCTTCCGCGGCCACGTGAAGGACGACAAGAAGGGCCGTCGCCGCTAAGGCGGCGACGAAGAGGAGGAACGAAATGGTGGAGTCGATCGCACGCGTGCGACACATCCGCGTCACGCCTCAGAAGGCCCGTCGCGTCATCCAGCTGATCCGCGGCAAGCAGGCCCACGAGGCGCTCGCCATCCTGAAGTTCGCCCCCCAGGGCGCTTCGGAGCCCGTGTACAAGCTGGTCGCCTCGGCGATCGCGAACGCACGGGTCAAGGCGGACTCGACGAACAGCTTCCTCGACGAGCGCGATCTCTACGTGAGCAGCGTCTTCGTCGACGAGGGCACGACCCTGAAGCGGTTCCAGCCGCGCGCCCAGGGCCGCGCCTTCCGCATCAACAAGCGCACCAGCCACATCACGGTCGTCCTCGCGACGCCGGATGAGGCCGAGGCCGCCGCGACGAGCAAGAAGGCGAGCAAGTAATGGGCCAGAAGGTCAACCCGTACGGCTTCCGTCTCGGGATCACGACGGACCACATCTCCCACTGGTTCGCCGACAGCACGAAGAAGGGTCAGCGTTACGCCGACTTCGTGGCCGAGGACGTCAAGATCCGTCAGTTCCTGACGAAGAGCCTCGACCGCGCGGGCGTTGCCCGCATCGAGCTGGAGCGCACCCGTGACCGCGTCCGCGTGGACATCCACACGGCGCGCCCGGGCATCGTCATCGGTCGCCGCGGCGCCGAGGCCGAGCGCATCCGGAGCGAGCTCGAGAAGCTCACCAAGAAGCAGATCCAGCTCAACATCCTCGAGGTCAAGAACCCCGAGACCGAGGCCCAGCTCGTCGCGCAGGGCATCGCCGAGCAGCTCTCCGCTCGTGTCGCGTTCCGTCGCGCCATGCGCAAGGGCCTGCAGGGTGCACAGCGCGCCGGTGCCAAGGGTGTCCGCATCCAGGTGTCGGGCCGCCTCGGCGGCGCCGAGATGTCCCGTTCGGAGTTCTACCGCGAGGGCCGCGTGCCCCTGCACACCCTCCGCGCGAACATCGATTACGGCTTCTACGAGGCCCGGACCACGTTCGGCCGCATCGGCGTGAAGGTCTGGATCTACAAGGGCGACATCACGAACAAGGAGCTCGCTCGCGAGCAGGCGAACCAGCGTTCGTCCCGCCCGGAGCGTCGTGGCGGTGGCAACGACCGTCGTGGCGGCGGCCCCCGTGGCGACCGCAACGACCGCGGTGGCGACCGTCGCGAGCAGCAGGCCCCGCAGGACGCGCCGGCCGGCGCAGGAGTTGAGGCGTAACCATGCTTATCCCCCGTCGAGTCAAGCACCGCAAGCAGCACCACCCGAAGCGTTCGGGTCAGGCGACCGGTGGCACGAAGGTCTCCTTCGGTGAGTACGGAATCCAGGCGCTCACCCCGGCCTACGTGACCAACCGTCAGATCGAGTCCGCTCGTATCGCCATGACGCGTCACATCAAGCGTGGCGGCAAGGTGTGGATCAACATCTACCCGGACCGCCCGCTGACCAAGAAGCCGGCTGAGACCCGAATGGGTTCCGGTAAGGGTTCGCCCGAGTGGTGGGTCGCCAACGTCAAGCCGGGTCGCGTGCTCTTCGAGCTCGCCGGTGTGAGCGACGACGTCGCTCGCGAGGCACTGACCCGTGCAATTCACAAGCTGCCCCTCAAGGCACGCATCATCAAGCGCGAGGAGGGCGACGCATAATGGCGATCGGTTCCAAGGAGCTCCGTCCGACGGAGCTCGACACGTTCGAGAACGAGCGTCTCGCTGACGAGCTGAAGAAGGCCAAGGAGGAGCTGTTCAACCTCCGCTTCCAGTCGGCCACCGGCCAGCTGGAGAGCCACGGCCGTCTCCGTGCCGTCAAGCGCGACATCGCGCGCATCTACACCGTGCTCCGTGAGCGCGAGCTCGGCATCCGTGCCACGCCCGCGCCCGTCGAGACCGCCCCGAAGGCCAAGAAGTCGTCGAAGAAGGCCGAGAAGCCGGCTGAGTCGACCGAGGCCGCGACCGCCGAGGAGAACTGATGGCCACCGAAGAGAAGGACTCCGCCGCCGTCACCCGCGGCTACCGCAAGACCCGTCGTGGCTACGTCACGAGCGACAAGATGGACAAGACGATCGTCGTCGAGGTCGAGGACCGCGTGAAGCACCCCCTCTACGGCAAGGTCATCCGTCGCACGTCGAAGGTCAAGGCCCACGACGAGCAGGGTTCCGCCGGCATCGGCGACCTGGTCGTCATCAGCGAGACCCGTCCCCTCAGCGCCACGAAGCGCTGGCGCCTGGTCGAGATCCTCGAGAAGGCCAAGTAGGCCTCGGCCCGCTTCGGAATAGGAGACAGCAGTGATTCAGCAGGAATCCCGCCTGAAGGTGGCTGACAACACGGGCGCCAAGGAGATCCTCACCATCCGTGTTCTCGGCGGCTCGGGTCGTCGCTACGCCGGCCTCGGTGACGTCATCGTCGCCACGGTGAAGGACGCCATCCCCGGCGGCAACGTGAAGAAGGGTGACGTCGTCAAGGCGGTCATCGTTCGCACCAAGAAGGAGACCCGTCGTGCCGACGGCTCCTACATCAAGTTCGATGAGAACGCGGCAGTGATCCTCAAGGCTGACGGCGACCCGCGCGGTACGCGCATCTTCGGGCCGATCGGTCGCGAGCTCCGTGACAAGAAGTTCATGAAGATCATCTCGCTCGCGCCGGAGGTGCTGTAAGCCATGGCGAACATCAAGAAGGGTGACCTGGTCCAGGTCATCACCGGTGCCACGCAGGAGCGTGGCGGCGACCGCGGCAAGCAGGGCAAGGTCATCGAGGTCCGCGGCGACCGTCTGGTCGTCGAGGGCATCAACTTCGTGACCAAGCACGTCCGCGTCGGTCAGACCCAGCGCGGTTCGAAGACCGGTGGCATCGAGCAGCACGAAGCTCCGATCCACGTGTCCAACGTCGCGATCGTCGACCCGACGACCAAGAAGCCGACCCGCGTCGGTTTCCGCAACGAAGAGGTGGAGAAGGACGGCGTCACCAAGACCGTCCGCGTCCGCTACGCCAAGAAGTCTGGTGAGAAGCTCTGATGACTGACACGACTGCCGCGACGACTGAGAAAGTTCAGCCGCGCCTCAAGCAGAAGTACCGCGACGAGATCAAGGCGGCGCTGACCGAGCAGTTCGGTTACGCGAACGTCAACCAGGTCCCCGGCCTGGTCAAGGTCGTCGTCAACACCGGTGTCGGTGAGGCCGCGCGCGACTCGAAGATCATCGAGGGTGCCATCAAGGACCTCACGGCGATCACCGGTCAGAAGCCGCAGGTCACGCTGGCCCGCAAGTCGATCGCGCAGTTCAAGCTGCGCGAGGGCCAGGCCATCGGCGCACACGTCACCCTCCGCGGTGACCGTGCGTGGGAGTTCCTGGACCGCCTGCTGTCGCTGGCGCTCCCGCGCATCCGCGACTTCCGTGGCCTGAGCGACCGCCAGTTCGACGGCAACGGCAACTACACCTTCGGTCTCTCGGAGCAGAGCGTGTTCCACGAGATCGACCAGGACCGCATCGACCGCGTGCGTGGCTTCGACATCACCGTCGTGACCACCGCGAAGACGGACGACGAAGGCCGCGCGCTGCTCCGCCAGCTCGGCTTCCCGTTCCGTTCGGGCGAGCAGACGGTCTAAGCTACTCCGGGCGGTGCGGGCCGGAGGAGTTCATCTCCTCCGGCCCGCACGCACGAAGTCACACCGATCCCGGGGAACCGCCCTGGGATCACATCGATCGTCGAGGTCGGCACTCGTGGAACGGGTGATCGAAACCGGACGAAGAACGGATACGCATCATGACGATGACCGATCCGGTCGCAGACATGCTGACCAGATTGCGGAACGCGAACTCGGCGCACCACGACGCCGTCTCGCTTCCGAGCTCCAAGCTCAAGCAGACCATCGCTGACATCCTCAAGCGCGAGGGTTACATCAGCGAGTGGAAGGTCGAGGACGCCCGTGTCGGGCAGACCCTGACCATCGAACTCAAGTACGGCCCCGATCGCGAGCGCTCGATCGCCGGCATCAAGCGCGTCTCGAAGCCGGGCCTCCGTGTCTACGCGAAGTCGACCGAGCTGCCCCGTGTCCTCGGTGGCCTCGGCGTGGCGATCCTGTCGACCTCCTCGGGGCTCCTGACCGACCGCGAAGCCGAGCAGAAGGGCGTGGGTGGGGAAGTCCTCGCCTACGTTTGGTGATCGATCATGTCTCGTATCGGACGTCTCCCCATCGACATCCCGGCCGGAGCGACCGTCTCGGTCGACGGCCAGAACGTCGCCGTCAAGGGCCCGAAGGGCGAGCTCACGCTCGTCATCGCTGAGCCCATCCAGGCCACTGTCGAGGACAACCAGGTCCTCGTCAGCCGTCCGGACGACGAGCGTTCCTCCCGCGCGCTGCACGGCCTGACCCGGTCGCTCATCGCGAACCAGATCATCGGCGTGACCCAGGGCTACTCCAAGGGCCTCGAGGTCGTCGGTACCGGTTACCGCGTGGCCGCCAAGGGCAGCGACCTCGAGTTCGCGCTCGGGTACTCCCACCCGATCACGGTCAACCCGCCGGCAGGCATCAGCTTCGCCGTCGAGGGCAACAACCGGGTCACCGTGAACGGCATCGACAAGCAGCTCGTCGGTGAGGTCGCGGCCAACATCCGCAAGCTGCGCAAGCCCGAGCCCTACAAGGGCAAGGGTGTCCGCTACGCCGGCGAGATCGTGCGCCGCAAGGCCGGAAAGTCAGGTAAGTGATCATGGCCATCGGAACTCGTACTCGAGGCAAGAGCAAGGCGGCAGCCAAGGCCCGCCGCCACAACCGTCTCCGGAAGAAGATCACCGGGACCGAGACCCGTCCCCGCCTCGCCGTCACCCGTTCGTCACGTCACGTGTTCGTCCAGGTCATCGACGACGCGAAGGGTCACACCCTCGCCAGCGCATCGACGATGGAGGCCGACCTCCGCTCGTTCGACGGCGACAAGACCGCCAAGGCCCGTCGTGTCGGCGAGCTCGTCGCCGAGCGCGCGAAGTCGGCTGGCGTCGAGGCCGTGGTCTTCGACCGCGGTGGTAGCAAGTACGCCGGTCGCGTCGCCGCGATCGCCGACGGTGCCCGTGAAGGAGGGCTGAACCTGTGAGCGACATCGCGAACACCAACGACGACGCCGAGGTCAAGGCCGAGGCCACGACCGACGCCGAGGTCGACACGACCGCTGCGGCGCCGACCGAGGCGGACACCGCCACGGAGAGCAGCGACGCTGCCGAGACGACCGACGCAGACGCCAAGGCCCCCGCGGTCAAGGAGCCCGAGGTCCCCGTCGTCGAGCGTCCCGTCGAGACCGCGGCGGGTTCGGCTTCGAACAACCGCGACTCCGTCGACAACCGTGGTCGCCGTGGTGGCGGCAGCGGTGGCGGCCGTGACCGCCAGCAGGGTGGCCGTGGCGGCGACCGCAACGGGCGGGGTGGCGACAGCCAGTTCCTCGAGCGCGTCGTCACCATCAACCGCGTCTCCAAGGTCGTCAAGGGTGGTCGTCGCTTCAGCTTCACCGCGCTCGTCGTCGTCGGTGACGGCAACGGTCTGGTGGGCGTCGGCTACGGCAAGGCCCGCGAGGTCCCGACCGCCATCTCGAAGGGCGTCGAAGAGGCCAAGAAGAACTTCTTCCGCGTCCCCCGCGTCGGCAACACGATCCCGCACCCGGTGCAGGGTGAAGCCGCTGCCGGCGTCGTCCTCCTGCGTCCGGCCGCTGCCGGTACCGGTGTCATCGCCGGTGGTCCGGTCCGCGCCGTGCTCGAGTGCGCCGGCATCCACGACGTCCTGAGCAAGTCGCTCGGCTCGTCGAACACCATCAACATCGTGCACGCCACGGTCGAGGCCCTCAAGCAGCTCGAGGAGCCCCGCGCCGTCGCAGCACGTCGTGGCCTCCCCGTCGACCACGTCGTGCCGGCTCGCCTGCTGCACGCCGAGGCAGCCGCGCGTGCCGCCGCGAACGAGAAGGCAGGTGCCTGATGGCCATGCTGAAGATCACGCAGACGAAGTCCGTCATCAGCGAGAAGCAGTACCAGCGCGACACGCTCCGCAGCCTGGGTCTCAAGCGCATCGGCCGTACGGTCCTGCGTGAGGACAACGCCCAGAACCGCGGGTACGTCGCCACGGTGGCGCACCTCGTGAAGGTCGAGGAGGTCGACGCATGAGCGACGAGAAGAACGAGCGCGTCCAGATCCTGAAGGTGCACCACCTTCGTCCGGCCGCTGGCTCGAAGAAGGACCGCACCCGTGTGGGTCGCGGTGAGGGCTCGAAGGGCAAGACCGCCGGCCGTGGTACCAAGGGTCAGAAGGCCCGGTACCAGGTCAAGGTCGGCTTCGAGGGTGGGCAGATGCCGCTGCACATGCGCACCCCGAAGCTCCGCGGGTTCAAGAACCCGTTCCGCGTCGAGTACCAGCCCGTGAACCTGGACAAGATCGCGGAGCTCTACCCGAACGGTGGCGACGTCACCGTCGCGGACCTGGTCGCCAAGGGCGCCGTCCGCAAGAACGAGAAGGTCAAGGTTCTCGGTCAGGGTGACATCAGCGTGAAGCTCACGGTCACGGTCGACAAGGTCTCGGCATCCGCCGAGGAGAAGATCGTGGCGGCGGGCGGCACCGTCACCAAGTAGTCCCCGTCGGCGGCCCGCGCATTGCGCGCGGGCCGCCGTTACGGTTTCCTTGATGGCAGGCCCGGCAAGACTGCGTCGTTCGACGTGCGTCAACGGGCCACGGGGTCGGCGCTTCCGGCCACGGGCACCTCGCCCGGCTCGACCGGCTCGACCGGTCACAGAAGTTCGGAGTAACTCGTGTTCAGAGCGGTCGCGCGCATCATGCGCACCCCAGATCTTCGCAAGAAGATCGGCTTCACCCTGGCGATCATCGCGCTGTTCCGCCTGGGCTCGTACATCCCCGCACCGTTCGTCGACTACGCCAGCGTCCAGGCCTGCCTGGCGTCCGCGTCGTCCTCCGGCGGCCTCTACGACCTGATCAACCTGTTCTCCGGCGGCGCGCTCCTGAAGCTGTCGGTGTTCGCGCTCGGGATCATGCCGTACATCACGTCGTCGATCATCGTGCAGCTCCTGCGCGTGGTCATCCCGCACTTCGACTCCCTCTACAAGGAGGGTCAGTCGGGTCAGGCCAAGCTGACGCAGTACACGCGCTACCTCACCATCGCGCTGGGCGTGCTGCAGTCCACCACCCTGATCACCGTCGCCCGCTCGGGCGCGCTGTTCGGCACGAGCGCCTCGGCGTCCTGCACGTCGATCATCTCGAACGACAGCTGGTACGCGATCCTGCTCATGGTCATCACCCTGACCGCCGGTACCGGCCTCATCATGTGGATGGGCGAGCTGGTCACCGAGCGCGGCATCGGCAACGGCATGTCGCTGCTCATCTTCACCTCGATCGCCGCGCAGTTCCCGTCGGCCCTCTGGGCGATCGAGCAGTCGCAGTCCTTCGAGCTGTTCCTCTTCGTGATCCTGGTCGGACTGGTGATCATGATGGCCGTCGTGTTCGTCGAGCAGTCGCAACGACGGATCCCGGTGCAGTACGCCAAGCGCATGGTCGGGCGGCGTACGTACGGCGGCAACAACACGTACATCCCGATCAAGGTGAACATGGCCGGCGTCGTGCCCGTCATCTTCGCGTCGTCGCTGCTCTACCTGCCGGCGCTGATCGCGCAGTTCAACCAGCCCTCGGACGGCTCCGCGCCGGCCCCGTGGGTGACCTGGATCCAGAGCAACCTGACCTCGGGTGACAACTGGTTCTACATGGTCCTGTACTTCCTGCTCATCGTCGGCTTCACGTACTTCTACGTCGCGATCACCTTCAACCCCGAAGAGGTCGCCGACAACATGAAGAAGTACGGCGGGTTCATCCCGGGCATCCGTGCCGGACGTCCGACCGCCGAGTACCTCGACTACGTCCTGACCCGGGTGACGTTGCCCGGTGCGCTCTACCTCGGTCTCATCGCACTCATCCCGCTCGCAGCACTGGCGCTGTTCGGGGCGAACCAGAACTTCCCGTTCGGCGGTGCCAGCATCCTGATCATCGTGGGTGTCGGCCTCGAGACGGTGAAGCAGATCGACTCGCAGCTGCAGCAACGTCACTACGAAGGGCTTCTCCGTTGAGCGCACGTCTCGTCATCGTCGGACCTCCCGGAGCCGGGAAGGGCACGCAGGCCGGTCGGATCGCGTCGTCCTTCGGGATCCCCGCGATCTCGACCGGGGACATCTTCCGGAAGAACGTCTCCGAGGGCACGCCCCTCGGTCAGCGTGCGAAGGCGATCATGGACGCGGGCGACTACGTCCCGGACGACCTGACGAACGAGCTGGTCCGCGACCGCCTCGCCGAGTCGGATGCCGCTGACGGGTTCCTCCTCGACGGTTACCCGCGGACGCCGGCCCAGGTCGAGTACCTGGACGGGTTGCTCGCTGAGCAGGGCACCGGGATCGACGCCGTCGTGCAGCTCGTCGCGGACCAGGACGCGTTGGTCGGGCGACTGCTCAACCGTGCGGCCGACCAGGGCCGCGCCGACGACAACGAGCAGACCATCCGCCGCCGCCAGCAGGTGTACCAGGAGCAGACCGCTCCGCTCGTAGCGGTCTACCAGGAGCGCGGGCTGGTCGTGGACGTGGACGGCCTCGGCGCGGTCGACGAGGTCGGCGACCGGATCGCTGCGGCGCTCTCTGCCCGCGGCCTCGCCGCCTCGGTCTGAACTCCGTGTCGCGTTTCCGGAAGCCATCGATCTACAAGACGCCCGAGGAGCTCCGCGCCATGGTGCGCCCCGGGCTGCTCACGGCGCAGGCGCTGGACGCCGTCCGCGCCGCTGTCCGGCCGGGCGTCACCACGGGTGAGCTCGACGCGATCGCGGAGCGCACGATCCGCGACGGCGGCGGTGTGCCGAACTTCCAGCTGGTCCCGGGCTACCGACACACACTGTGCGTCTCGGTGAACGACGAGATCGTGCACGGCATCCCGGGGGACCGCACCCTCGAGCCGGGTGACATCGTCTCGGTCGACGCCGGCGCCGAGGTCGACGGCTGGAACGGCGACAGCGCCTTCACCGTCGTCGTGCCCGGTGGTGACGCCGCCACGGCCACGGCGCGTCAGAAGCTCTGCGACACCACCGAACGCGCGCTCTGGCACGGGGTCGCCGCGCTCGCGCACGCGAAGCACGTGCACGAGGTCGGCGCGGCGGTCGAGGACGCCATCGACGAGACCGGTGACTGGGGCATCGTCGAGGACTACACGGGGCACGGCATCGGGCGTTCGATGCACGAGGAACCACCGGTGTTCAACCACCGGGTCCGTGGCGCGGGGCCTGCCGTCAAGCCAGGCTTGGCCGTCGCCATCGAACCGATGGTCACCGCGGGCACGATCGACAGCTCGACCGACGCCGACGAGTGGACCGTGCGGACGCTCGACGGTTCCGACGCCGCCCACTGGGAGCACAGCGTCGCGGTCCACGCCGGTGGGATCTGGGTCCTCACGGCGGCCGACGGTGGTGCCGCCGGCCTCGAGCCGCTCGGCGTGACGCCGGTCCCGGTCCCGTAGCGGACTGCGCCCAGGAGCCGGACGGCCACAGGGTCCACGGAGCCGCGGAACCCGACTCCACCCGCGTCGGGGTCGTGCTTCGCGGCCTGCCGACGCACCGGCCCACATGACGGGAGGCCCGTCGCCTGCTGGCGACGGGCCTCCCGTCGAGTCGTGGACGCGCCGCGTCGTGACCGTGGGCCGTCGGGGTCAGTTCCCCACAGAGCAGGTCTGCTCGGCGGCACTCTGGCCGGTGATGGACGAGGGGAGCGGCGTCGAGGACGGGCTGCTGGTCGTCGTGGTCTCCGGAGCGGGTGTCTCGGGAGCCGTCGTCGCAGCACCGGGCGTCGTCGCGGGGTCCGACGGTGACGCGGAGGCCGACGGGCTCGCGGTGTCGGACGACTCCCGCGAGGCTCGACCCGTGGAGGAGTCGTTGAGCGTCGTCCGCTCGTCCGTCTGCAGGGCGACGTTGAGGGTGTGGGCGTTCGCCTCGTCGACGACCACGCGGGCGGAGTCCGCCGGGTCGTCGACGACGGGGTACTGGACGAACAACATGCTCGACGTGCTCATCCCCCGGAGTGCGGAGGCGAGCCCGACCAGGGTGCGGGTCTGGGCGAGGCCGTCCGAGAGCGTCATGTTCGACAGCGCCGCACCGGCGAGCTTGTAGAGCGTGATCGGGTTCGAGAGCGTGCCGTTCGACGTCACCTGGCGGAGCAGCGCCGACAGGAACACCTGCTGCGAGCTGATCCGCGCCAGGTCGCTGCCGTCGCCGACGCCGTGGCGGGACCGCAGGAAGGCGAGGGCGTCCGAGCCCTGCAGCGAGTGGGCACCGGCGCTGAGGTGCAGCCCCGTGTACGTGTCGTCGATCGGGGAGGCCACGCAGACGTCGACCCCGCCGAGGGCGTTCGACATCTCGATCACGCCGTCGAAGGTGATGAGTCCGGCGTACGGGACCGTCAGGCCGGTGAGGTTCTCGACCGTGTCGACGACGCAGGAGACACCACCGTTCCCGAGCGCCGTGTTGAACTGCGCGGACGACGCCGCCGGGTAGGTGGTGCCGGTCTCCGGGTTGGTGCAGGCCGGGATCGGGACCATGAGGTCGCGGGGGAAGCTGACTGCGGTGAGCTGCTGGTGGTCCTCGGACACGTGGATGAGCATCGTGACGTCGTTCCGGGCGCCCTCGACGTCCTCGTCGGAGTCGAACTGTCCGATGCGGGTGTCGCTGCCGATGAGCAGGATGTTCGCACCGCCCTTGATCGCGGTGACGTCGGCTGTCTTCGCGGTGCTCTGGTCGTCGGTGCTCAGCTGCACGGTCCGCGGTGCGGCGGCGAGCTGCGCTGCGGCGATGGTGGCGACGCTGGTGCCGCTGACCAGCACCACCGCGGCGGCGGCGGCGAGGACGGTGAGCAGGGTCGTCCACCCGCGTCGGCGGGGGAGGCGACCGTGTCGCGCGACAGGGCGCGTGCGGCCGGGGGCGTCGGGCACGGGGTTCTCCTTCGGTCACTGCTCCCGTCACCGTACGGCTCCGGGCTCGGTGGCGACGACGGTGTGGCCAGGAGATCCCTGTGGAACAGCGCATCTGCGGACCCGGACGGACGATCCACCCCCTGCACTGGGGTGCATGACCCCTGCCGCACGGGTGCTCACCGCACGCCGGACCGGGGCCCGACGCGCGCAGCACGGAACCCGCACTTGGCAATCCGCCGACTACCACATAAGATCGATCTTTGGTGTGCCATGCCTTCTGGCGTGGCGCCCGAACCCGCAGACCGGCTCGGGGATCACACCGGTAATCCAACCAAGCGACAGTGAGGCTATGGCCAAGAAAGACGGCGTCATCGAGATCGAAGGCTCGGTGCTCGAAGCTCTGCCCAACGCGATGTTCCGCGTTGAGCTGACCAACGGACACAAGGTCCTCGCGCACATCTCCGGGAAGATGCGCCAGCACTACATCCGCATCCTCCCCGAGGACCGCGTGATCGTGGAGCTGAGCCCGTACGACCTGACCCGCGGCCGGATCGTCTACCGCTACAAGTGATCCGCGAGCTGGAAAGGAACGGCAAGGCGAACCCGCCGAGCACGAAGCCAGCGAGCACGAGGAACGAACAATGAAGGTCAACCCCAGCGTCAAGGTCATCTGCGAGCACTGCCGCGTCATCCGCCGCAAGGGCCGCGTCATGGTGATCTGCAAGAGCAACCCGCGTCACAAGCAGCGCCAGGGTTAGTCCCTGACGGACCAGCGAGAGCTGCTCCGGAACGGACTCCGGTCCGGTTGCACGACCGGGGCCGCCAGTCGAGAGACTGCCAGCGGCTCGAGCACGACCCACAACTGAACATCGACAACGCAGTGTCAGATCCCGTCCGCACCAGCGGTCGGGGGACACCTCGGGTCGGAGGCCCGGGCACCGGCACTGCGCCACACCTCCATCGACAACAGGAGCAGCCAGCACAATGGCACGTCTAGCAGGCGTCGACATCCCGCGCGAGAAGCGCGTGGAGATCGCACTCACCTACATCTACGGGGTCGGCCGTACCCGCGCCGTCCAGACGCTCGCGGAGACCGGCATCTCCGGCGACATCCGCGTCAAGGACCTCACCGACGACCAGCTCGTCGCCCTCCGTGACTTCATCGAGGGCACCTTCAAGGTGGAGGGTGACCTCCGCCGTGAGGTCGCCGCCGACATCCGCCGCAAGGTCGAGATCGGTAGCTACGAGGGTCTCCGCCACCGTCGCGGTCTCCCGGTGCGCGGTCAGCGCACCAAGACGAACGCTCGTACCCGCAAGGGCCCGAAGCGCACCGTGGCAGGCAAGAAGAAGGCTCGATAGGAGATCACGATGGCTACCCCCAAGACCGCCGCGCGCAAGCCGCGCCGCAAGGAGAAGAAGAACGTCGCTGTGGGCCAGGCCCACATCAAGAGCACGTTCAACAACACCATCGTCAGCATCACCGACCCGTCGGGTGCCGTCCTCAGCTGGGCGTCCTCCGGGGCCGTCGGCTTCAAGGGCTCGCGCAAGTCGACGCCGTTCGCGGCGCAGCTCGCCGCCGAGTCGGCTGCCCGCCAGGCAGCGGAGCACGGCGTCAAGAAGGTCGACGTCTTCGTCAAGGGCCCGGGTTCGGGTCGCGAGACGGCGATCCGTTCGCTCCAGGCCGCTGGCCTCGAGGTCGGCTCGATCAACGACGTGACGCCGCAGGCGCACAACGGGTGCCGCCCGCCGAAGCGCCGCCGCGTCTGACGCGAGGAGCAACCGGCCGTTCCCCGCTCGTTCCCTGACCGGGACGAGTGGGGGCGGCCATTCCTGGTCGTTCGATCGCGCACTCCTGTGCGCGTGATCACAACTGAAACAGACCCGTCGGGGCCCGGCCGGCCCCGTCGTACCGCCAAGTGTCATATAGCGGACACTTCGCCGAAAGGAATTCCACAGTGCTCATTGCACAGCGCCCCACCCTGAACGAGGAGTCCATCTCCGAATTCCGCTCGCGCTTCGTCATCGAACCGCTCGAGCCGGGCTTCGGGTACACCCTCGGCAACTCGCTGCGCCGCACGCTCCTCTCGTCCATCCCGGGTGCTGCCGTCACGAGCATCCGCATCGACGGTGTCCTCCACGAGTTCAGCACCGTTCCCGGTGTCAAGGAGGACGTCACCGAGATCATCCTGAACATCAAGAGCCTGGTCGTCTCCAGTGAGCACGACGAGCCGATCACGGCCTACCTGCGCAAGCAGGGCGCCGGACAGGTCACCGCTGCGGACATCTCCGCGCCGGCCGGTGTCGAGATCCACAACCCGGACCTCGTCATCGCGACCCTGAACGACTCCGCGCGCTTCGAGCTGGAACTGACCATCGAGCGTGGCCGCGGCTACGTCTCGGCGACGCAGAACCGTTCGGAGTTCAGCGAAGCCGGTCAGATCCCGATCGACTCGATCTACTCGCCCGTGCTCAAGGTCACCTACCGCGTCGAGGCGACGCGTGCCGGTGAGCGGACGGACTTCGACCGTCTGGTCGTCGACGTCGAGTCGAAGCCCGCGATCACGCCGCGCGACGCGATCGCGTCGGCCGGTCGCACGCTCGTCGAGCTGTTCGGGCTCGCCCGCGAGCTCAACACGGCAGCTGAAGGTATCGAGATCGGCCCCGCGCCGGTCGACGCCGTGCTGTCGAACGAGCTGCAGACGCCGATCGAGGACCTCGACCTGTCGGTCCGGAGCTACAACTGCCTGAAGCGCGAGGGCATCAACACGGTGTCCGAGCTCGTCGCCCTCTCGGAGACGCAACTCATGAACATCCGCAACTTCGGCCAGAAGTCGGTGGACGAGGTCAAGGACAAGCTCACCGAGCTCGGCCTGTCCCTCAAGGACACCGTCCCCGGATTCGATGGTGCCCACTTCTACAGCGGGTACGACGAGGACGAGTCCAGCAACTGACCTCGCGCTGACGCGCACGCGCTCCTGACACGGGGCGCACCACCATCACCACTGGAGAACTGACATGCCGAAGCCCACCAAGGGCCCCCGCCTCGGTGGCGGTCCCGCCCACGAGCGCCTGCTCCTGAGCAACCTCGCCAACGCCCTGTTCACGCATGGCCGCATCACCACGACCGAGACGAAGGCCAAGCGCCTCCGCCCGGTCGCCGAGCGGCTCATCACGTTCGCGAAGCGTGGCGACCTGCACGCTCGTCGTCGTGTGATCGCAGCCCTGCGCGACAAGACCGTCGTGCACACGCTGTTCACCGAGATCGCGCCGCAGGTGGCCGACCGCCAGGGCGGTTACACCCGCATCACGAAGCTCGGCTTCCGCAAGGGCGACAACGCGCCGCTCGCCTCGATCGAGCTCGTCCTCGAGCCCGTGTCGAGCACGCCGGCTCCGGTCTCGCGCACGGCTGCTCCGGCCGCCGCAGCGCCGGCCGCGACGGAGTCCGACACCACGGAGGCCCCGGTCGAGGAGACCGAGACCACCGAGGAGTCGACCCCGGTCGCCGAGGAGACCACGACCGACGCCGCCGCTGAGGTCGAGGCCGACGCCGCCGCCAAGTCGGACGACGCCGCGGACACGTCCAAGTAGTCACACCGCACCACACCGGAGGGCCCTCGCAGCGCAGGCTGCGGGGGCCCTCCCGTGTTCGTGCGTGCACCCGCCCGGCCGGGAGGCACGCCCAGCGCCCCCGGCACGGTGCCGGCCGACGAGACGAGAGCACCCATGCAGTTCCAGCACATCGCCGGGGTCGGCACGCGCGTCTGGCGGTGGAGTCGGAGCTCCGGCACGCAGCCGCGCCTGCTGCACGCCGGCAAGGCCGCCGCCGCAGCAGCACTCGCATGGACGGTCGCCCGGCACGTCCCGGGCGTCGCGTCCGACTACCCGTACTACGCCCCGCTCGGTGCGGTGGTGGCCATGCAGACGACGGTGTTCGCCGGCCTCCGGAGCGGCGTGCAGACCCTGGTCGGCATCGCCCTGGGCATCGCCGTCGCCGCCTTCACGATGTGGGTGGGCGACCCGGGAGTCCTGGCGGTCGCCCTCGCGGTCGGCGTCGGTGTGCTCGTCGGTGGGTTCCGGATCCTCGGCGAGGGCAGTTCGTGGGTCTCCACGGCGGCGCTCTTCGTGCTGCTCGTCGGCGGCGCCCACGCCGAGGGGTACTCGCTCGGGTACCTCGTGCAGATGGCGGTCGGTGTGGTCGTCGGCCTGCTGGTCAACTTCCTGGTGTTCCCACCGCTGCGCTTCTGGGACGCCGAACGTCGGATCGACCAGGTGAACAGCGTGCTGGCCGAACACCTCGACGGACTGGCCGACGTGCTCGAGCAGGGGGAGCGGGACGAGCGGGCCTGGGACCGCGCGCAGGACCGCCTGGACCGTGCCATCGCCGACGTGCGGAGCCGGGTGTCGATCGCGCAGGAGAGTCGTCGCATCAACCCCCGCGGAGCGCTCCGGGGATCGCGCGCGCGGTTGCAGCGCGACGGTTCCCGGTTCCGCGCACTCGAGCGGGTCGCCTGGTACACGACGGACCTCACCGAACTCGTCGCCCGGTCAGGCCCGGTGTCGTCGAACCTCGGTCGGCCGGACGAGGCGTTCACCGTGCCGCTCACGACGGCGGTCCGGCAGGTGGCGGCGATGATCCGGGGCGACCACCCGCCGGAGGAGGGCGACCGGGCGATCTCCGAACTCGAGCGGGCGCTCGACGCATCGCGCGAGTACCCGTCGGACGTGGCGGTGACCTCGTCCGCGTTGGTGTCGCTCCGCGGCATCGTCGAGTCCGAGCGCCAGGCGACGCAGGACCTGGACACCGCGACCGGGCCCTCGGACGACACGGACCGGCGACCGATCCGCGAGCGGGTCCGCGACCGGGTCGGGCGACGGCCGCGAACGGGCCGTCCGCAGCACCCCCGGGAGCGGTAGCCGGCTCAGGCGGCCAGCGAGGCCTCCACCCAGCGGACGATCGCCGAGGTGGTGTCCGGCGCGACCGCGCGCCAGAGCGCGAAGTGCTCCCAGGTGCCGTCCCGCAGGACGTCCACCGAGCAGAGCATGTCGTCGCAGGTGCGCCAGGCGGCGTCGCCGCTCTCGAGTCCGTCGAGGTCGAGTCGGCCGGACCGGTCGACCGTGCCGTTGCCGAGCCGCTGTTCGAGCACCCACCCGCCGTCGGGCAGTTCGGAGTACGCGGCACCGGTCAGCGGGTAGCGCCCCGAGCCGTCGTAGCGGAAGACACACACGGCGCCCTCGACCCGGTGCATCGCGAAGTCGACGAGTTCGGCGGCGGTGTCGGTGGCCACGTCGGACGGCGTCGAGAGGTCGACGTCGCTGACGTCGTCCACCCGGCTGCTGTCGCACACCGTCAGTCGGCTGCTCGCTGCGGCGTGACCGGTGGACACCGACGCTCCGGCGGAGCCCGCCACGTCCTGCTGCACGTGTCCGAGGAGCGTCCGGAAGGCGGGCAGCACGGCCTCGGGCGTCGCAGCGGCGCTGTCCTGCGCCCGGACGGCCGTGACGTCGACCCAGGCGTCACCGGCCAGGACGCCACCCTGGCACTGCACGCGTGCGGCATCCGTCGCGTCACAGCGGACCTCGATCGTGGACATGCTCGCGCCGGCCGCGTCGTTCCCGCCCGCAGCCCGGAACTCGGGGGTCGCGTCGGGGAGCACCGACACGTGGACGCCCTGGAACACGGGGTCGTCCCGCCGGGCTTCCGCGACGTCGTCGAGCGTGGACACCCCGTTGGTGGCCCAGCAGGATGCGCCACCGGCGGCCCGCGCGAACGCCCACGCGCCCAGGGTGTGCGCCTGCCCGGTGAGCGGGTCCTCGACGGCGACGCCCGGGACGACCGCCTCGACCAGGCCACCCGGCAGCAGCTGCGCACAGCTCGGCCATCCGGCGCTGTCCGGGGTGCGCCCGAAGGCGATCGGCTCGTCGGCACCGTCCTGGTCGGACCCGGCAGCCCCGGTGTCCGGCGTGGAGGTCGTCCCGCGCGCAGCTCCCGACGTCGGACCCGGCGCGGACGACGAGTCGGTGCCGGAGCAGGCCGTCAGACCGAGGACGACCGTGACCGCGACGGCGGCGGTCGTGATGCGGCGGAGGCGTGTGGACACATGCTCAGGGTACGGGCGGGCACGACGGCAGCAGAGGGCGTTCCCATCACGATCGCGTGACCGGGCGCGCCTAGACTCCGAGCGTGCCCGAGCTCCGTGTCGCCGTCCTCGGTCCGGTGCTCGCCGAGGACCGGACCGGTGCCCTCGTCCCGGTCCCCGGGACGCTGGCTCGGACGTTCCTCACCGCGCTCGTCCTGGCGCGCGGCCGCGCCGTGACCACGGAGTCCCTCATCGACGACCTGTGGGCCGACGAACCACCCAGGGGCGCCCGCGCAGCCCTGCAGACGCTCGTCTCACGCCTCCGCCGCGCCACCGCCGACGGGCTCGTCGTCTCCACCGCGTCCGGGTACGTCCTCGGCGTGGACACCGACGCGACCGACCTCGGTGCGGCCGAACGGATGCTCGGTGGCACCCCGGACGCGCCGGTGCTGCGCGCGGCCCTGGACCGCTGGCGCGGCGAGCCCGGAGGGGACCTCGAGGGTTCCGTCGCCGGGGAGCTCGCCGACCGGGCGGGCGCGGTCCGACGGGACCTCCGTCGTCGACTCGCCACGGTCCTCCAGTCCAGTGGCGACCCGGATGCCGCCGCAGCCCTCTGGCGCGACGAGGCCGCGGCCGACCCGTTCGACGAGGCAACCGTCGCCGGGCTGGTCCGTGCCCTCGCCGATGCCGGGCAGGCAGCCGAGGCGCTCGCCGTCTTCGCCGCGCACCGCGACCGGCTGTCCGACGAACTCGGCGCCGATCCGTCCGCCGACCTGGTGCGACTCAACGCCGAGGTGCTCCGCAGCACCGGTCCCGTCAGCGGCTCGGTCCGGCGGGTCGGGCTGCGGGCCGCGCCGAACGCGCTCATCGGACGGGAGGCCGACCTCGCCACCGTCACGCGCCTCCTGTCCCAGGCGCGGCTGGTGACGATCCTCGGTGCGGGCGGTCTCGGCAAGACGCGACTCGCGCAGGCCGCGGCGACGACGGTCCCGCCCGCCTGCGGTGTCGTCGTGGTCGAGCTCGCGCCGCTCACCACCGGCGAGGACGTGGTCCCCGCGATCGGTGCGCTGCTGGGGATCGCCGAGGTCCGCAGCGCACGGAGCCTGCGGGACGCCGTGGTGGCCGACCTGCGGAGCCGGGTGGTCCGAGCACTCGGCGAGGAACCCACCCTGCTCGTGCTCGACAACTGCGAGCACATCCTCGAACCCGTCGCCGCGTTCACCGCTGACCTGCTCGCGGAGCTGCCCGGACTGCGGGTCCTGACGACCTCGCGTGCGCCGCTCGCGGTCGCCGGCGAGGTCGTCGCGCCGCTGGCACCGCTGCCGGTGGAAGCCGACGGGGCCGCCGTCCGCCTGTTCACCGACCGGGCACGCGCGGCACGACCGGGTGCGGTGCTGCCGGTCGACGCGGTCCGCCGGATCTGCACCCGGCTCGACGGGTCACCGCTGGCGATCGAGCTGGCCGCCGCGCGGATCCGCGGGATGAGCGTCGACGAGATCGAACGACGACTCGACGACCGTTTCGCGCTGCTCCGCGGTGGCGACCGGTCGGCCCCGGAACGGCACCGGACCCTGCTCGCCGTCATCGAGTGGAGCTGGCGACTGCTCGACGACGGGGCCCGCGACCTGCTGACCCGACTCGCGCTCTTCCCGGACGGCCTGTCCGTCGACGCCGTCGAAGCGGTCGCCGCACCGTCACGGGTGCACGACGCCCTCGACGACCTGGCCGAACTGGTCGAGCAGTCACTCGTGCAGCTCGTCGAGCAGGAGGGCGAGCCCGTCCGCTACCGCTTGCTCGAGACCGTCCGCGAGTTCGGTGCCGCACGGCTGGAGGAGTCCGGCGCCACCGGGGACGTCCGCGCCGCGATGACCCGCTGGGCCTGCCGGGTCGCGGCCGGACACGACCTGTTCATCGTGCGGACCACGGACCAGGTCGTGCGCTTCCGGGGGCTCGAACGCGAGGCCGACAACCTCGTCACGATGCTGCGCTGGGGCCTGCGCGCAGGGGACGCCGTCGCGGTCGCGCCGCTCTTCTCGGCACTCGCCGGGTACTGGTCGTTCCGCGGGGCGCACGGCGAGGTCGCGGCGATCGCGTCCGACGTCGTGGCCGTCCTCCGCACCGTCCCACCCGAGGCCGAGGCCGAGGCCGAGCACGAGCACGAGCACGAGCACGAGCCCGCGACCGGCGTGCGGACGGCCGCCGTCCTCGGCCTCGTCATCGCCTGCGCGACCGCCGCCTTCTCCGACCGCCGCACCTCGGTGCGCGCCCGAGCCGCGCTCCGCCGCCTGCGCCGGGCCGGCGTGACCGGCGTCCCGGTGGTCGACGCCCAGGCCGAGCTGCTCCTCACCCTCGGCCGTCGGGCCGCGGGAGAGAGCGCCCTGACCCGACTCCGCGCGGACCCGGACACCGGGGTGGCGTGCCTGGCGCACCTGCTCAGCGCGCCGTTGACCGAGAACGACGGTGAACTCGAACGCGCCCTCGGCTTCTCGACCCGCGCGCGGCTGCTCGCCGAGCAGGCCGGTGACGTCTGGACCTCAGGCACCGCGGCCGTCTCGGTGACGCAGCTCGCCGGGCAGCTCGGTCGGTACGAGCAGGCACTCGCCGCGGCGGCCACAGCCCGCGAACGGCTCGAGCAGTTCGGCGCCGAGGACGACCTGGTCGAGGTCGGGTGGAGCGTCGGGTTGAGCGCCGCGGCGACCGGGGACGTCGATCGCGCCCGCTCGTTGGCGGCCGAACTCGCCGCGCTCCCGGCGTCCCCCGGTGCCGGACCGGTCGGTGGCCCGGGTGGCGGCCCCGGCGGCGAGCGGGCACAGATGACGCTGCTCGCGCACGCGGTCCGGGCCGAGGTCGCACGGACCGAGGGGGACCCCGCACGCGCGGTCGTCGAGTACCGGCGGGCCTGGGACCAGGTGGTGCCGCACCGGCGCGAGGCGAGCCAGTGGGTGATGGTCATCGGTGCGGCGCTCCTGGCCGCGCAGGACGAGGCGGCGCAGGACGAGGCGGCGCGGGGCCGGTCCGCCGGGGCCGCAGCGGGCCTCCAGGACGCCGGTCGGGAGGCCCGTGCGGACCTCGCCCGGCAGGTCCGGGTGAGTGCCCTGGTCGCGCTCCGCATGCCGTCGCTGTGGAACGACCTGCCGGTCGTCGGGACGGCCGTCCTCGGCGCCGCGCTCGAGGCGATCGACCGCGGAGTCGACCCGGCCCTCGTCGCCGCTGCCTGGGGCAGTGCGCTCCGTCTGGGTGCCCGACAGGACTTCGCGGTCCTCGGTCACGGACGGCTCCGGCCGCTGGTCGTGGCCGCGGTCGGCGAGGCCCTCGTGGTGGACGCCGAGACGGCCTCGGCCGGGATGTCCCGGGCCGAGGCCGTCGCTGCCGCGCGAGCGGCGCTCGAGGCGGTCAGGCCTTCCGCATGTAGGCGCGGACGGTGAGCGGGGCGAACACCGCGACGACGACCGCTGCGCCGAGCAGGCTCAACCACAGGTCGCCGCCGACCGTGCCGTGGTTGACCAGGTCGCGGACCGCGGTGATGAGGTGCGAGATCGGGTTCACGTCGGAGAACCAGTGCAGCCAGTCCGGCAGCGTGTCCGCCGGGACGAACGCGTTCGACAGGAACGTCAGCGGGAAGAGCACCAGGTTCGAGATGCCCGAGACGCTCGACGCGGTGCGGGCGACGACACCGAAGTAGGCGAAGACCCAGCTGATCGCCCAGGCCACGACGACGACGAGCAGGCCGGCGACCAGCACCGCGCCGATGCCACCGGCGGGACGCAGCCCCATGATGAACCCGACGGTGAAGGTGATAGTGGTGGCGATCGCGTAGCGGACGGTGTCGGCGAGCAGCGCTCCGGCGAGCGGGGCGATACGGGCGATCGGCAGCGACCGGAAGCGGTCGAACACGCCCTTGTCCATGTCCTCACGGAGCTGCACGCCGGTGACGATCGACGACGTGATGTTCGTCTGCACGAGGATGCCGGGGATGATGATCGGCAGGTAGCTGCTGACGTCGCCGGCGATCGCGCCACCGAAGATGTACGTGAACATCACGGTGAAGACGATCGGCATGAGCGTCACGTCGAAGAGCTGCTCGGGCGTCCGTCGGACCTTGACCAGGCCGCGGTACGCCATCGTCAGCGACTGCCGGACGGTCGCGGCCAGGCCGGATCCGCCGACGCCGGGCCGCGGGGCGACCCGCGGGGCACCCGACGGTGCGGGGGCCAGGTCGGGGGTGGTGAGCGTGCTCATGCGTTGCTCCCTTCGAGCGCGCGGGCGGCGGGTGCAGGCGTGCCAGCGCCCGCCCCCTCGCCGGTGATGGTGAGGAAGACCTCGTCGAGCGTCGGCTTCTGCACGCTCATCTCGGCGAGGGAGATGCCGGCGTCCCGGAAGGACACGAGCAGGTCGGTGACACGGTCGGGGTCCGCCATCGGCGCGGTCAGGCGGGAGCCCTCCGGGCTCGCCACCGCCGCGGTCCCGAGCACGCGGAGCACCAGGTCGGACGCCTCGGCCAGTCGTGCCGGCGTCGAGTCGGCCAGCCGGAGCTGCAGCGACGCGGTGCCGACCGAGGCCTTCAACTCGTCGCTCGTGCCCTCGGCCACGACCCGGCCGTGGTCGATCACCGCGATCCGGTCCGCGAGCTGGTCGGCCTCGTCGAGGTACTGCGTCGTCAGCAGCACCGTCGAACCGGTCGCGACGAGCTCCCGGATCGTGTCCCACATCTGCGCCCGGGTCCGGGGATCGAGGCCCGTCGTCGGCTCGTCGAGGAAGATCAGCGGCGGCTGCGCGATGAGGCTCGCAGCCAGGTCCAACCGTCGGCGCATGCCGCCGGAGAACCCGCGGAGCGGTCGTCGTGCGGCCTCGCTCAACCCGAAGCGCTCGAGCAGCTCCGTCGACTTCCGCTTCGCCTCCGTCCGGGACAGCCCGAGCAGCCGACCGAAGACGACGAGGTTCTCGGTCGCGCTCAGGGTCTCGTCGACGCTGGCGTACTGGCCGGTCACACCGATGAGCTGCCGCACCACGTGCGGCTCGCGGCGGACGTCGTGGCCGAACACCCGCGCCTCGCCGCCGTCCAGGCGGAGCAGGGTCGCGAGCATGCTGATCGTGGTGGTCTTGCCGGCACCGTTCGGTCCGAGCACCCCGTAGACGGTGCCGGCCTCCACGCGGAGGTCGACCCCGTCCACGGCCCGGTTGCTGCCGAACGTCTTCACGAGGCCAGTGGCCTCCACCGCGAGCGGTGTCGTGGTCATCGTCGTGTCCTTCCGTCGACGTCGTGTACGGGGAGGACACTGCCGAGCACCGCTCACGCGGCACTGACGCGGCGCTGACATCGGTACCGTGGAGGGCGTGAGCGAGACGGCCCGGACACCAGACGACACCGGCGCAGACGACACCGGCGTGCGACTGCGGATCGACCTGGCGTACGACGGTTCCGGCTTCTCCGGATGGGCGCGGCAGCCCGCACTCCGGACGGTGCAGGGTGTGCTCGAGGACGCACTCGCCACCGTCTTCACCCGGTGGGGCGAACCACCCCGGCTGACGGTCGCCGGGCGCACCGATGCCGGCGTCCACGCCACCGGACAGGTCGCGCACCTCGACCTCAGCCCGGACCAGTGGGCCGCCCTGACCCGGCCGAAGCGTCCGAGCGCCGACGGCACCGTCCGCGACGCCTTCAGCGGGCTCGTCCGACGGCTCAACGGGCTCGCCGGCGCCGACGGGGACGTCGTTGTCCGCAGCGTGCGCGTCGCCCCGGCCGGCTTCGACGCCCGGTTCTCCCCGCTCTGGCGGCGCTACCGGTACCGGGTCGCCGACGTCTCCGCCCTCCGCGACCCACTCCGCCGTGGGCACACGACCTGGTACCCGGGGCGCCTCGACCCGGCGGCCATGGAGCGGGGTGCGCTGCGGCTGCTCGGGCTGCACGACTTCGCGGCGTTCTGCAAGCCGCGGGTCGGCGCGACCACGATCCGGACCCTGCAGGAGTTCCGCTGGGAGCGTGAGCCGGACGGCGTGCTGGTGGCGAGCCTCCAGGCCGACGCCTTCTGCCACTCCATGGTGCGCGCGATGGTCGGCGGCACCCTCGCCGTCGGCGAGGGCCGGCTGACGCCGGACGAACTCGACGGGCTCCGCGTCGCGGCGGAACGCACCAGCGCCTTCACCACCGCCCCGGCCCGCGGACTCACCCTGACCGAGGTCGGGTACCCGGACGACGACGCCCTGGAGGCGCGGGCCGTCCAGACACGCGCCCGTCGCGACGCGGAGGGACACCGGCCCGGCGACCTGTCGGACGAGGGCGGGCGCTAGCGCCTGGCGGTAGCGTCGGGGGATGGCTCCTCGTGCTCCGCGCTCCGTCGTCTCCGTTGCACCCGGTGTGGTCTTCGTCGAGGGGCCGGTGTCGAACTGGGTCGTCCTGGCGGAGGAGGACGGCGTCGCCCTCATCGACGCGGGCTACCCGGCCGACACCGACCTGGTGCTCGACAGCGTGCTGCTCGCCGGACACGACCTCGACGAGCTCCGCCGCGTCTACGTCACGCACGGGCACGTCGACCACGTCGGGGGTCTGCCCGGGATTCTCGAGCGCTTCCCGCACGTCGAGGTCCTGGCGCACGCCGACGAACTCGCCAACGTCCGCGGGCCGTCGCGCCAGCAGGTGACTCCGGCCGAGATCGGCGGTCGCCTCGCCGCACCCCGCGTGCTGCGCTGGCTCGGCCGCGCGATCGCCTCGGCTGCCCTCCGCCCGACGACGGTGCCGAGCGTGCGCGCCTTCACCGCCCGTGACTTCGAGGGCCGGGCGATGACGCCGCTGCCCGTGCCGGGGCACACCGACGGCTCCACCGCGTACCTGCTGCCCGCTGCCGACGCGATCGTGACCGGCGACGCCGTCGTCACGCACCACGACACGCAGCCCGCGGCGTGGGCGCCACGGCCGCGGATGATCACACCGTTCTTCACCGCGGACCAGGCGCTCGCCGTGGAGTCGGCGCGGGCGCTGGCCTACCCGGCGATCGTGCTGCCGGGGCACGGGCCGGCGGTGCACCGGGTGGGGTCGGAGTGGGTGCCGATCCAGGCGTGACGGCGTTGCCCGGGCATCGGCGACCGGTACCGGAACGGCAGATGTGACATGGTGGTCGACCGGCAGTGGAGCCGCGACGAGGAGGGAACCACCATGGACATCGTCCGCAGGGGCACGACTGAAGAGGCCGCCGCCGGGTCGCTCGGACGCGGCAGGATCCGCCAGGCCGTCGTCTCGCTCCTGGCGGTCGTCGCGACCCTGGGGTGCTGCGTCGTCGGCGTGACGGGCCAGGGTCTGACGATCCGCGGGGTCGCGGCCGTCGTCACGGTGGCTGCCATGGCCGGCTCGCTGGCGTTCGCGAGGAGACGCGGGAACCTCGTGGGGTGGTACGTCGCTGCAGCGGGGGTGGCGCTGTTGCGTGTGCTCTCCGGGTCGTGAGGCAGTGGTCGAGCCCGTCGTGGTGACGTCGGGTGCGTCGCTGCTCGCGTGGGCCGGATGGAACACCCGGTCGACCCTCGTCCGGGGGAGAGGTTTCACCTCGTCGTAACCTGTGCGTCCCCGCAGGCCCGTACGGTTCACGGGATCACTCCCGACCACGAACCGAAGGTCCCCATGCCACGAACCGTCGGACGCACCCTGCTGTGCGCCACGGCTGCCGCGACCCTGGTCGCCGCACCGCTCGTCACCGTCACCGCCGCCTCCGCGAACCCGACGGGCACCGGACTCGTCATCACCGAGGCGTACCTCAAGGGCGGCAGCGCGAACCAGCCGTTCACCAACCGGTTCGTCGAGATCGGCAACCCGACCGGCGCCGCGGTGTCCGTCGACGGGTGGTCGCTGCAGTACCGGTCGGCGACGGGCACGGGAGCGTCGAGCACCGTCGTGCCGCTCACCGGCTCCGTCCCGGCGAACGGCACGTACCTCGTGCAGGGAGCGTCGAACGGGAAGGTCGGCGCAGCACTGCCCGCGCCCGACGTCGTCTCGACGTTGAACGCCTCCGGCGCGAGCGGGACACTCGTCCTCTCCGACCAGCCGACGGCACTGTCGCTGCCCGCGGGTGCGGTCACGACGGCGACGCCCGGCGTGGTGGACCTGCTCGGGTACGGCGCCTCGAACACGTCGGAGACCGCCCCGGCCACGAACCCCTCGGGCGCGAACAGCACCCCGGACGCCCTCGTCCGGCAGGGGACGACCGACACCGACGCGAACGCGGCGGACTTCACGCTGACGCGGTCGATCACCCCGCGGAACGCCGCCGGCGAGACGGCAGCCGGTGGCGGGACCCCGGCACCGGGCGGTGGCGGCACGACCCCGCCGACGACGACCCCCGTCGCCGCGACCATCCCCGAGATCCAGGGCACGACGGACACCTCGCCGCTCGTCGGCTCGACCGTCACCACCAGCGGTGTCGTGACCGCGGTGTACGCCACCGGTGGGCTCAACGGGTACACGATCCAGACGCCGGGCACGGGAGGCGCAACCACCCTGGCCGCGCGGACCTCCTCCGACGGCCTGTACGTCTACTCCGCCGCCACGGCCGGACTGGTCGCGATCGGCGACCACGTCCAGGTCACCGGCGCGGTCTCCGAGTTCAACGGCCTCACCGAGCTCACCGTCCCGAGCGCCGCCGGGCTGACGGAGCTCACCACCCCGGCCGCCGCCCCGGTCCCGGCCGCCGTGGCCTTCCCCCGCACGGACGCCGAGCGCGAGACGCTCGAGAGCATGCTCGTCGCCCCGCAGGGTGACTACACGGTCGCCGACAACTACACGACGAACCAGTACGGCGAGATCGCGCTCGCCACCGGCCCGGGACGTCTGCTGCAGCCGACCGAGGTCGCCCGCCCGGGCAGCGCCGAGGCCGCCGCGGTGGCCGTCGACAACGCAGCGCGCAAGGTCACGCTCGACGACGGCGCGAGCACGAACTTCCTGCCCCGCGACGACCAGGACCAGTCGGCCCGGTCGATCCCAGTGCCCTGGCTGACGAACGCGGGCCCGGTCACGGTCGGCGCCACCGCGACGTTCACCGCACCCGTGGTGCTCGACTACCGGAACAACGCCTGGAAGTTCCAGCCGACGGCGCCGATCACCGGCGCGACCCCGAAGGCCGACCTGCCCGCGACGTTCTCGGACGTGCGCACCGCCGCGCCCGCCGCGGTCGGTGGGGACCTGAAGCTCGCCGGGTTCAACGTCCTGAACTACTTCCCGACCACGGGCGACCAGCTGACCGGCTGCACGTACTTCCGGGACCGCACGGGTGACCCGATCACGGTGGACTCCGGTTGTGACGCCCGCGGCGCCGCCGAGCCGGAGGACCTGGCACGCCAGCAGGTGAAGATCGTCACGGCGATCAACGGCCTGGGCGCCGACGTGGTCTCGCTCGAGGAGATCGAGAACTCGGCGGCCTTCGGGCAGGACCGGGACGCCGCGGTCGCCACCCTCGTCGACGCGCTCAACGCCGCCACCGGCTCCGACACCTGGGCGTACGTCCCGTCACCGACGAAGCTCGCCACCGACGAGGACGTCATCCGCCTGGCCCTCATCTACAAGAAGGCCCGGGTCGCTCCGACCGCCGAGTCGACGATCCTCACCGACTCCGACGTCTTCCAGCGCCAGCCGGTCGCCGACGCGTTCCGCCCGGTCGGTGGGACCGTCCAGGACGACTTCCTGGTCATCGCGAACCACTTCAAGTCGAAGGGCTCCGGCACCGGCGAGAACGCCGACCAGGGCGACGGCCAGGGCGCCTCGAACGCGGACCGCGTGCGCCAGGCCCGAGCCCTCACGACCTTCTCCGCCGCGATGCAGGCGCAGTACGGCACCGACAAGACGTTCCTGATCGGTGACTTCAACGCGTACAGCGAGGAGGACCCGATGGTCGTGCTCCGCGACGCCGGGTACACCGACCTCGCCCCGGCGCGTGACCGGACCGAGTACTCGTACGTGTTCAGCGGTCTGAGCGGTTCCCTCGACCACGTGCTCGCGTCGCCGGCAGCGCTCGCCACCGTGCAGGGCGTGGACATCTGGAACATCAACTCGACCGAGTCGGTGGGCCTGGAGTACAGCCGGTACAACGTGAACGTCTCGGACCTCTACACGGACGACGTGTACCGCGCGAGCGACCACGACCCGATCCTCGTCGGGTTCGACCTGACCGCGGCCGAGGTGCCGGGCGACCCGACGCCGGAGCCCACGCCCGCACCGCAGCCCGGCACGGACGACCCCGGCACCGCGCCGACCCGGGAGCCCGTCGCCGGTGGCGCGGGCACGACCCCGGGTGCCGGCGGAACGCCGACCACGGGTGGCGACAGCCTGGCCTTCACCGGTGCCGAGATCGGCGGCGGCCTCGCCGCGGCCCTCGCGCTCCTGGCCGCCGGTGGCGGGCTCCTCGCCATCCGTCGCCGTCGGACGACGGGTGGCAGCGCCGGGTGACCGCGCACTGAGCGCGACCACCGACGCAAGGCGCGCCCCGGGTCCGACCCGGGTCGCGCCTCCCGTCCGTGGTGTCGGGGGAGCTGCGCGCGGTTGACCGGGAGGATCGGCGTCGACTAGGCTCATCTCTTGGTCTGCGCGCTCTGTTGCGCCAGACAGTCAGATGGGCCCTCCACCGGGTCGTTCACCGGGCATCTGCCCGCGGGAACGCCCACCGGAGTGGGATTCACGGACTCCTCACCTCGACACGAAAGCAGCACTCCTGTGACTCGTACGTTCTCCCCGAAGCCGGCAGACGTCCAGCACGACTGGATCGTCATCGACGCGACCGACGTCGTGCTCGGCCGCCTCGCTTCGCACGTCGCCGCCCTCCTCCGCGGCAAGCACAAGGCCACCTTCGCCCAGCACATGGACATGGGTGACTACGTCATCATCGTGAACGCCGACAAGGTCGCCCTGACCGGGTCGAAGCTCGCCAAGAAGGTCTACTACCGTCACTCCGGTTACCCGGGCGGCCTCACGGCCACCACCTACCCGGAGATGCTGGAGAAGCACCCGACCCGCGCCGTCGAGAAGGCGATCCGCGGCATGCTGCCGAAGAACACCCTCGGTCGCGAGCAGCTCAAGAAGCTCAAGGTCTACGCAGGCGCTGAGCACCCCCACGCGGCGCAGCAGCCCAAGCCGTACACCTTCGACCAGGTCTCGCAGTAACAGCGGCCACGACGACTTCCAGGAACGAGAAAACACTCATGGCTCAGATCGCTGACTCCATCGACCAGACCCCGGAGACCTTCACCACCGAGAGCGCGCCCGTCGCGTCGGAGGCGGCTCCCCGTCAGATCCTCAACGTCTCGGGCGGTGCCGTCGGTCGCCGCAAGGAGGCCATCGCCCGCGTCCGTCTCGTCCCGGGCTCCGGCACGTTCGTCGTGAACGGCCGCTCCCTCGAGGACTACTTCCCGAACAAGCTGCACCAGCAGCTGATCAACGACCCGTTCAAGGTCCTCGAGCTCCTCGGCTCGTACGACGTCACCGCCCGCATCACGGGTGGCGGCCCCTCGGGTCAGGCCGGCGCCCTGCGTCTCGCCATCGCCCGCACCCTGAACGAGATCGACCGCGAGAACAACCGCGCGGCCCTCAAGAAGGCCGGCTTCCTCACCCGTGACGCCCGCGTCATCGAGCGCAAGAAGGCCGGTCTCAAGAAGGCCCGCAAGGCGTCGCAGTTCTCGAAGCGCTGATCGCCTGACGGCGGGAGATCGCATGCCGCGTCTGTTCGGTACCGACGGCGTTCGTGGCCTCGCCAACGGCGAGTTGACGGCCGCGCTCGCACTGGGCCTTGCCCAGGCGAGCGCGGCCGTGCTCACGCACGGACACCATGCGGACGCTCGTCGAGCGTCCGGTCGCACGCGCCCCAAGGCCGTGCTGGCGCGCGACCCGCGCGTCTCCGGCGAGTTCCTGGGTGCTGCCGTGGCAGCCGGGCTCGCCTCCGCCGGCGTCGACGTCCACGACGCCGGGGTCATCCCCACCCCCGCAGCGGCGTACCTCGTCGCGGACATCGACGCCGACTTCGGCGTGATGATCTCCGCGTCGCACAACCCGGCGCCGGACAACGGGATCAAGTTCTTCGCCGCTGGCGGCCGCAAGCTGCCGGACGAGGTCGAGGACCGCATCGAAGCGGCCATGCACGACCAGTCCGCACCCACCCCCACGGGTGCTGAGGTGGGTCGCATCACGCGCTTCGCCGACGCCGAGGACCGCTACGTCGTGCATCTGCTCGGCACGCTGCCGCACCGGCTCGACGGCATCCACGTCGTGCTCGACTGCGCCAACGGGGCAGCCTCCGGGGTCTCGCCCGAGGTGTTCGTCAACGCCGGCGCGAAGGTGACGCTGATCGGTGCCGACCCGAACGGCATCAACATCAACGACGGTGTCGGCTCGACCCACATCGACAACCTGGCTCGTGCGGTCCTCGAGGCCGGAGCCGACGTCGGCATCGCGCACGACGGCGACGCGGACCGGTGCCTGGCGGTGGACGCCGAGGGCAACGCGGTGGACGGCGACCAGATCATGGCGATCCTCGCGCTGTCCCTCAAGGAACGCGGCCGACTGATCGACGACACCCTCGTCGCGACGGTGATGTCGAACCTCGGGCTCAAGCGGGCGATGGCGGACGCGGGCATCACCGTGATCGAGGCCGGCGTCGGCGACCGCTACGTGCTCGAGAAGATGACCGAGGGCGGCTACTCGCTCGGCGGCGAGCAGTCCGGCCACATCATCTTCAACGACTACGCGACGACGGGCGACGGGGTCCTGACGGGCCTCCACCTCGTCGCCGAGATGGCCCGCACCGGCAAGACGCTCGGCGAGCTGGCGGCGTGCATGACGGTGTTCCCGCAGGTGCTGCTCAACGTCAAGGGCGTGGACCGGCACGGGCTGCAGGACCAGGGCGTGCAGGACGCGATCGCTGCCGCCACCCTGGCGCTCGGCGACACCGGTCGGGTGCTGCTGCGCCCCTCCGGTACCGAGCCGGTCGTCCGCGTGATGGTCGAGGCCGCCTCCCAGGAGGACGCCCAGCGCGTCGCCGAGGAGCTCGCGGACGTCGTCCGCGAGCGCCTGACGCTCGACGCCGCGTAGGCCCGCCCGGCGCGTTCCGGACTCGCACAACAGAAACCCGTTCGAACCGCTGAAGTCAGCGGTTCGAACGGGTTTCTGTTGTGCGGCGCCGGTCCGAACCGGGACCGCCGGGACCGCCGGGACCGCCGGGACCGCCGGGACCGCCGGCTGCGCCGCCGCGCGTCAGATCTTGCGGAGCAGGACGCTCGTCACCTTGTGGTCGGCGGCCTTCTTCAGCACGAGGGTTGCCCGGGAACGCGTGGGCAGCACGTTCTCGAGCAGGTTCGGCTCGTTGATCGCTCGCCAGACCCCGGTGGCCGTCTGCACCGCGTCCTCGCGGGACAGCGCGGCGAAGCGGTGGAAGAACGAGTCCGGGCTCGAGAACGCCTGCTCCTGCAACGCCAGGAACCGGTCGACGTACCAGGACTCGATGTCCTTGGTCTTGGCGTCGACGTAGATGGTGAAGTCGAACAGGTCACTCAGCGCGAGCCGCCCGTGCACCGGCGGCGCGAGCACGTTGAGCCCCTCGACGATGAGGATGTCCGGCTGCCGCACGACGATCTCGGCGTCCGGCACGATGTCGTAGACGAGGTGCGAGTAGTACGGCGCCCGGACCTCGGTGGCACCGCTCTTCACCTGGCTGACGAAGCGCAGCAGGGAGCGGCGGTCGTACGACTCCGGGAAGCCCTTCCGGTCCATGATCCCGCGACGTTCGAGCTCGGCGTTCGGGTACAGGAACCCGTCGGTGGTCACGAGCTCCACCCGCGGGGTGTCCGGCCAGCGCTTCGTGAGCTCGCGGAGCAGACGGGCGACGGTGCTCTTGCCGACGGCCACCGACCCGGCGACACCGATCACGAACGGCGTCCGGCCGGCCCGTTCACCGAGGAAACGGCTGGTCTCCGCGTGCAGGTCCCGCGCACCGGCGGCGTACAGCGTCAACAGCCGGGAGAGCGGCAGGTACACGTCCTGCACCTCGGTGATGTCGAGCCGGTCGCCCAGGCCGCGCAACTGCACGATCTCGGTCTCCGTGAGCGAGAGGTGCTCCTTCGGCGCGAGCTGCGACCACTCGTCCCGGGGGATCTCCACGAAGGGGGTGGGGTGCGCGACGGTCGTCTCCGGGATCGGCATGGGATCGAGCGTACTCAGCCGGGAGGCACGTCTCCGGTCAGGGCCGTCACCGACGGTGGGCGGGCCTCCCGTCAGGATGCCGGTGCCGGTGCCGGTGCCGGTGCCGGTGCCGGATCAGGCGGGGAGCGCCGCCTCGATGGCGGCGACCACCTCGGGGGCGTCCGGCTTGACCGTCGGGCGGAAGCGCGTGACCGTGCCGTCCGGGGCGACGAGGAACTTCTCGAAGTTCCAGATGACCCGTCCGGCCTTGCCCGAGGCGTCCGGAGCCTGGGTGAGTTCGCGGTAGAGCGGGTGCGCCGAGCGGCCGTTGACCTTGACCTTCTCCGACATCGGAAAGCTGACGCCCCACGTGGTGGAGCAGTACTCCTCGATGGCCTCGGACGATCCGAGCTCCTGCAGGAACTGGTTGCTCGGGAAGCCCAGCACGGTGAAGCCCCGCGGCCCGTACGTGCGCTGCAGTTCCTCGAGCTGCTCGTACTGCGGGGCGAGGCCGCAGCGCGAGGCGACGTTCACCACGAGCACCGCCTTGTCACCGAAGCTGCCGAACGTGGTGGTCTCGCCCTTGATGGTGGTGATCTCGATGTCGTCGAAGCGTCCCATGTCCGGAGGCTATCCCCACCCGCCGTGCGGTTCGCAGGGTGCTCCCCGCGCTGCCCGTAGGATCGATCCCATGTGTGGAATCGTCGGATACGTCGGCAGCAACAGCAGCACGGACGTCCTCCTCGGGGGCCTCCGGCGCCTCGAGTACCGCGGCTACGACTCGGCCGGCATCGCCGTGGTCGACCCGTCCGGGGACCTGACCTCGGCGAAGAAGGCCGGCAAGCTCCAGATGCTCGTCGACGAGCTCGACACGAACCCGATCGCGGACGGCGGCACCGGCATCGGCCACACCCGCTGGGCGACGCACGGCGGCCCGACGGACGAGAACGCGCACCCGCACCTGGCGGACGGCGGCAAGCTCGCGCTGATCCACAACGGCATCATCGAGAACTTCGCCCCGCTGAAGGACGAACTGCTGGCCGAGGGCGTCGTGTTCCACAGCGAGACCGACTCCGAGGTAGCAGCACACCTCGTCGCGCGTGAGTTCCGCGACACCCATGACCTGACCGAGGCGATGCGTCGCACGGTCGCCCGCCTCGACGGCGCCTTCACGCTCCTCGTCGTGCACGCCGACCAGCCGGGCGTCGTCGTCGGCGCCCGTCGCAACTCGCCCCTCGTGGTGGGCCTGGGCGACGGCGAGAACTTCATGGGCTCCGACGTCGCCGCGTTCGTCGCGTACACGCAGCGCGCGCTCGCGATCGGCCAGGACGAGATCGCGACGATCCGCCCCGACGGCGTGGACGTCATCCACTTCGACGGAACCCCCGCCGACCGCAACGAGTTCGAGGTGAACTGGGACGCCTCGGCCGCGGACAAGGGCGGCTGGTCCTCCTTCATGGCGAAGGAGATCAGCGAGGAGCCCGAGGCCGTGCGCAACACGGTCCTCGGCCGCGTGCACGAGGGTGCGGTCACCCTGACCGACCTCGACCCGATCGCGGAGCGCCTGCAGCAGGTCGACCGCGTCATCGTCATCGCCTGCGGCACCGCGGCCTACGCCGGCATGCTCGGCAAGTACGCGATCGAGCAGTGGTCCCGGATCCCGGTGGAGGTCGAGCTCGCCCACGAGTTCCGCTACCGCGACCCCGTGTTGAACGACCGCACGCTCGTCGTCTCGATCAGCCAGTCCGGCGAGACCATGGACACGCTGATGGCCGTCAAGTACGCCCGCGAGCAGGGTGCCCAGGTCCTCTCGATCTGCAACACCCAGGGTGCGACGATCCCGCGCGAATCTGACGCGGTGATCTACACGCACGCCGGCCCCGAGGTCGCCGTGGCGTCGACGAAGGCGTTCCTGGCCCAGGGCGTCGCGCTCTACCTGCTCGGGCTGCACCTCGCCACACTCCGGGGCACGTTGACCGCCGAGCAGATCGCCGAGCAGGTCGCCGAGCTCGAGGGCCTGCCCGCCAAGCTCCAGCAGACCATCGAGGACGCCGCCGGGGTCGCCGAGCTCGCCAAGTGGATGGCCGACACCCGCAGCGTGCTGTTCCTCGGGCGCCACGTCGGGTACCCGATCGCACTCGAGGGTGCGCTCAAGCTCAAGGAGCTCGCCTACATCCACGCCGAGGGCTTCGCGGCCGGTGAGCTCAAGCACGGTCCGATCGCCCTGATCGAGCCCGGTCAGATCGTCTTCGTGATCGTGCCGTCGCCGCGTGACGCCCGCTCGCTGCACCCGAAGGTCGTGTCGAACATCCAGGAGATCCGCGCCCGCGGTGCCCGGGTCATCGCGATCGCGGAAGAGGGCGACGCCGCGGTGCTGCCCTTCGCCGACGAGGTCCTGCGGATCCCGCTCGCGACGCCGCTGTTCGAGCCCCTGCTCGCCGTCGCCCCGCTGCACATGTTCGGCATGGAGCTCGCGGCCGCGAAGGGGCTCGACGTGGACCAGCCACGCAACCTCGCGAAGTCGGTCACCGTCGAGTAGTCGGCGATGATCATCGGCATCGGGGTCGACGTGGTCGACCTGGAACGGTTCGAGCGGGTCCTGACACGGACCCCCGCGATGCGGTCGCGGCTGTTCACCGACGCCGAGCAGCTGCGGGACGGTGAGCCGCGCCCGGTGGCGTCGCTCGCCGCCCGGTTCGCGGCGAAGGAGGCGTTGATCAAGGCCTTCGGGTCGAGCGCCGGCCTGAGCTGGCGGGAACTCGAGGTCGTCGCCGACGACCAGCGGAACCCGTCCCTCACTCTGCATGAGGGCGCCCTGCGGGTCGCCGACGAGCGCGGCGTCGTGCACGTGCACCTCTCGCTGTCGCACGACGGTGGGATCGCGACGGCGTTCGTCGTCATCGAGGGCCGGGACCGGCCCGCAACGGAAGGACCGATCGCGTGAGCGCGTTCACGGGGGTGACCGTCGACCGGGAGGCGTTGATCGCCAACTACGCCACGGTCGCGGAACAGGTGGCTCCGGCCGGCGTCGTCGCGGTGGTGAAGGCGGACGCGTACGGGCACGGCGCCGTCGAGGTCGCCCGGGCCCTGGTGGACGCGGGTGCGGACTGGCTCGGGGTCGCCGACCTGGACGAGGCGGTGGCACTCCGCGAGGCCGGCATCGACGAGGGCGTCCGGATCCTGGCGTGGTTGCACGCCCCCGACGAGGACTTCCGTCGCGCGGCCCGGTACGGCGTCACCCCGGCGGTCTCCAGCGTCGAGCAGCTCTCCACCGCGGCCGACGCTGACGTCCCCGAGGTGCACCTGGTCGTGGACACCGGCCTCAGCCGCAACGGTGCGGTGGAGTCCGAGTGGCCCGAGTTGTTCGCCACCGCAGCCGCACTGTCCCGCGGCGGCGACCGCACCCGGATCGAGGGGGTGATGTCGCACCTGTCGAACGCGTCGCGCTCGGACGACCTGGACCAGGACGCGGCGCTGCAGCGGGCGCTCGACGGCCTCGCGGCGGTCGGCATCCGCCCCGACGTCGTGCACCTCGCGGCCAGCGCGGGCAGCCTGGCGCTGCCGGAGACCCGACGGGACCTGACCCGGGTCGGCCTGGCGCTCTACGGGCTCAGCCCGTTCCCGGACCGGACCTCGGCCGACCTCGGGCTGCGGCCGGCGATGCGGGTGACCGCCGCGGTGCTGCGGACGGTCGCCGTGCCCGCCGGGGACGGCGTCTCGTACGGGTACACGTGGCGTGCCGAGCAGGACACCCGGCTCGCGGTCATCGGGCTCGGCTACGCCGACGGCTTCGACCGTGCCTACGGCAACCACGTCTCGGTGCGGATCGGGGACCGCCGGTTCCCGGTCGTCGGCCGGGTGGCCATGAACGCGATGCACATCGACATCGGGGACGCGGACGTCGCGATCGGGGACGAGGTCGTGCTCTGGGGCGACCCGGCGAACGGCGACCCCGCGGTCGAGGAGTGGGCCGAGGCGATCGGCACCATCAACTACGAGGTGGTCGCCCGCGTCGGCCGCAGCGTCGAACGGAGGACGACGTGAGCGCAGGACTGCGCCGGGCGGTCATCGACCTGGACGCCTACCGTGCCAACCTCGATCTCGTCCGCTCCTGGATGGACCCGGTCGAGGTGATGGCGATCATGAAGGCCGACGCGTACGGCCACGGCCTCGAACCGATCGCGCTGACCGCGGTCGACGCGGGGATCCGGTGGATCGGGGTGCTGACGGTGCCGGCAGCGCTGCGGCTGCGCTCGATCGGCGTCGGCGAGGACGTCCACCTGTTCACCTGGCAGCACGACCCGGGGCTGGACTTCCGCGACGCGATCGACTCCGCCGTCGACCTCGGTGTCTCGAACGTCGCCGAGCTGCGTCGCATCGTCGACGCGGTGGACCAGCGACCGGCCCGCGTGCACCTGGGGGTCGACAGCGGTCTGCACCGTGACGGCGCGACGGCGGCGGACTGGACCGCGCTGGTGGAACTGGCGCGCGACGCCCAGCGCGACGGTCGGATCGAGGTCGTCGCCGCCTACACGCACCTGGCGGAGTCCTCGGACGCCGACGACGCCGCGGCGGTGGCGCACTTCGACGCGATGGTCGAGCAGGCCGAGGACCTGGGGCTCGACATCCGGTGGGAGCACGTCGCCGCATCGCTCGCGGGCCTGGAACGCAAGGAGTTCCGGAAGGACATGGTCCGGATGGGCGCCAACCTGTTCGGCATCCCCGGTGCGGACGGAGTGTCCGCCGCCGACCTCGGCCTGACGCCCGTGATGACCCTGACCGCGTCCGTGGCGAAGACCAAGCGCGTCCCGGTCGGTACCGGCGTCTCCTACGACTACACGTACCGCACGGACACCGAGACGACCCTGGCGCTCGTGCCCGTCGGCTACGCGGACGGCGTCCCCCGCGCGGCACAGGGTCGCATCGAGGTCGCGATCAACGACACCCGCTACCCGATCGCGGGGCGGGTCGCGATGGACCAGTTCCTGGTCGACGTCGGGGACGACGACGTCCGGGTGGGCGACACCGTGACGCTGTTCGGCACCGGCGAGGACGGCGAGTCCACGGTGCTCGAATGGGGCCGTGCGCTCGACACCATCGGCGAGGAGATCGTCTGCCGGATCGGCAGCCGGGTCCAGCGCGTCCACGAGGGGCACTCCGGCGAGGGTCGGGTGGGGGAGTACCTGCGGGGCGAACGCTCGTGAGCGTCCTCCTCGACACCACGGTCGCGACGACGGACGAGATGGGGGCTCTCGGTGCCCGGATCGCGGGGGTGCTCCGGGCCGGCGACCTGGTCGTCCTCACCGGGCCGCTGGGCGCCGGCAAGACCACGATGACGCGGGGACTCGGCACGGCGCTCGGTGCGCGCGGGCAGGTGTCGAGTCCGACGTTCGTGCTCGCGCGGACGCACCCGACCACGGCTGGCCCGGACCTGGTGCACGTGGACGCGTACCGGCTGTCGGACCCGGTCGAGCTCGACGACCTGGACCTCGACTGGGACGGCTCGATCGTCGTCGTGGAGTGGGGCCGCGGCATGGTCGACGGGGTCAGCGACAGTGTCCTGGACGTCGAGATCACCCGGCCGACGGGCGGTGGCGACGGCCTCGGCGACGACCTCGATCCGGACGACGTCCCCGACGAACCCCGTCGCGTGGTGGTGACCGGCACCGGTCCCCGGTGGTCGGGCACCAGGCTCTGACGCCCGACCAACGGGGACACCGACCAGCGGGGACACCGGCCAGCGGGGACCCCGACCCGCGGACCCCGACCGGCCGGCCCGGCTCAGCTGAGGACGAAGCGCTGCGCCGGGGTGCCGTTGCAGTCCCAGATCTGCAACCGGGTGCCGTTCGTCGTGGCGCCGCCCGGTGCGTCGACGCACCGGCCGCTGGTCGGGTTCCGGAGCGACCCGTCCGACTGCGCCACCCAGTTCTGGTAGCCGCCGCCGTTGCAGGTCGCGAGTTGGAGCTTCGTGCCCGCGGCGCTCACCCCTCCGGCGATGTCGAGGCACTTGCCCAGGGTCTGCAGGGTCTGCCCGCTGGCGGTCCAGTGCTGGTCCTTCGCCGCCGCCGCGCAGTCCCAGAGCTGCACCGCGGACCCGTCCCCACCGGTGTCGTCACCCGCGACGTCGACGCACGTGCCCCCGGGCGCGGCGATGGTCCGCCCGGTGACCGTCCCACCACCGGCGACCTGACCCTTGTTGTACACCGCCACGGAGTCGATCACCAGCTGACCGCCGGACACGGTCGACGCGTTCGGACCACCGCCGAACGCGTTCGGGAAGCCGCCACCGATCGCCAGGTCGTAGATGATGAAGAACGGGTGGTCGATGGCGTTCGACCACGTGGTCGCATCGACCTGGTTCGCCTTCACCGTGGCGAAGACCGTGCCGTCGAGGGAGAAGCGGACCTGCTCCGGCGACGTCGACCGGTCGATCTCGACCGCGTAGTCGTGGAACCCGGTCTGGCAGCCGGCACAGGCGTGTTCGCCCGAACCGATGCCCGTCGACTCGTTGCAGGGGCCGCCGGGGTTGACGCCGCAGTGGATGGTGCTGAAGACGGAACTGCGGCCGTTGACGTCCTCCATGATGTCGACCTCGCCGGAACCGGGCCATGTGACCCCGGACCGGAGGGGCGCGCCGAGCATCCAGAACGCGGGCCAGTAGCCCATGCCGTTCGCCGGGGTGACGTTCGGCTGCTGCAGCACGGACTCGATCCGGACCACACCGCCGGGAGCAGCCCCGAAGGTGGCCGCCTGCGTCTCCACCCGGCCGGAGGTCCAGCCGGTCGACGGGTTCGTGCCGCTGTGCAGCGCCTGCAGCACCAGGTGGCCCTGACCGTCGTGGCGGACGTTCGCCGTGCTGCTCGTCATGGTCTCGATCTCACCGGTCCCGAAGCTGCTGCCCGGTCCGGTGTCGTACTTCCACTGCCCCTGGTCGAGTCCGGTGCCGGCGGCACCGGTGAAGTCGTCGCTCCAGGTCTGCGTGAAGCCCGCAGGTGCTGACGGGATCGCGGCGTGGGCGGCCTGTGGCGCCGTGACGGAGGCGATCGGCAGGACCGCGGCGGCGAACACCGCGAACGACGCGAGCGCCGCCCGTCGCAGGGTGATGGTCATGTGAGGCATCGTTGCCTTCTCTCGTGAGTCGAACGAGCGCAAGCCTCCTGCTCGTGGCGGCCGGCTGCCAAGTCGGCACATCGACGGACAAGTGCGGTCCGGTTCCCGCGGAGATCGGACGATGATCTCGGAACGCTTGGGTATCGAGAACGGAGCGCGTAGCGTCCCTCGGGCTACACCGCGGTCCCTAGCCGCGGCATGCCCGTCCCCCATTACCGGGCCGGCCTCGTCGTGATCGTACGTCGAACCCGACGGCGTCGTAGCGCGAGGGCGCCTGCCACGTGACCCGAACCCGAGTCAGGCGCCCTCGACCTCACGCCGATCGCTCCGAGGTCCCGCGATCCGCGCATCTCGAACGTCGAGTTGTCGATGTCGGGGGATCACGACGCGGCAGACGGGTGTGCCGACGCGTCACTCAGCGGATCGCGTACCGGGTGAGGGTCACGCCGTTGTGGAAGGAACGCTGTTCGAGCAGGTCGAGCAGCAGGGGTTCCGCGACCGGCTCGTCGAAGAGCGGCCGACCGGTGCCGAGGACCGCGGGGTGCGTGTAGAGCAGCAGCTCGTCGAGGAGCCCGGCGGTGAGCAGCTGCGTGGCGAGGGTGGCACCGCCGACCGCGATGTCCCCCTGGGACTCCCGACGGAGCGCCGCGAGCTGTTCGATCGCGTCGTCCCCGCCGATGACGCGCGTGTGGTGCTCGGCGCTCGTCCGGGTCCGGGACACCAGGACCTTCGGGATGTCGGTCCAGATCTCGCCGAACTCGCGCAACCACTGCGGCAGTGAATCGTCGTGCCGGGCGTCGGGCCAGAACGGGTCCATCATGTCGCGGACGACCCGGCCCTCGACGAACATCGACATCGACCGTGCCCGGTCGTTGAACTCCCGGTGCAGCGGCTCGTCGATGTGCAGCCAGTCCGGGCCGTCCAGGCCGCTGTGGTCGTCACGGTCGCGTTCGATGAGCAGGTCGAGCGAGACGTTCATCCAGTACACGAACCGAGCGGGCACGGCGGACTCCTTCGTCGGTGTCTCGACGGTAGCGCCGCAGCAGCGCACCGACAAGGGCGAGCGGACCGCTCAGCGACGAGCCGCCGCTCGGGTCCGCAGGCCACAGCTCCGACGCTCCAGGTCCGCCAACGCCGCCACCGTCTGCGGGTCCCGCCCACGCCACCGGTCCACCACACCGGGGCCGAGGGTGACGACCGCGTCCCGGCCGACGAGTGCCCGGAGCGCGAGCAACTCCGCCCCGTCCGGCGACCGGTCGACCCGACTGGTCGCGGTCGCCACCCGGACGAAACGCCCACGGGTCCGCGTCCACACCAGCAGCAGGAGCGCGATGACGACGACGGTCAGGCCACCGCCGACCAGGTGCGCGAGGTGCAGTGCGGTGTCGTGCTGCTGGGCGCCCGCGGCAGCGACGGCGCCCGCGTGCTCGCTCGCCTTCCGGAGCGGCGTGCTGACGGCGTCGCCGGCCAACGGGATCCGCGACAGTGTCCGGGCGGTGGCGGACAGCTGCTGCTGGAACGCCGACCCCTCGGACTGCACGCGCGTTCCGATCGTGGCGAGCCGCGCGATCGAACCGGCGACGTCGCGGCCGACGACCACCGCCAGGACCATGCCGACCAGGACGAGCACGTCGGCGACGACCTGCCGGGCACGTCGGGTCGGGCGGCTGTCGTAGACGACCATCACGGGCCTCCTGTCCGGGACCCGGCGTGGGCCTCCTGTGGCGGGACCGGTGCCGGGGTCGGCGGGACGGTCGACGTCCCAGTCTGCTGACGTTCCCTGTGCGCCGTTCGCTGGTACTAGGCTCGCTCTCCGGCCTCGGACCAGCCGGCCGGCAGCGGTGCCGGACGACGACGATCGGAGGCCACGCGCATGCTCGTGACCATCACCACCCGCGGCGACGCGGCCCCGGACCTCTCCCACCTGCTGCACAAGCACCCCGGTCGGGCACAGTCATTCGACCTCAGCGTCGGCACGGCGCACGTCTTCTACCCCGTGGACACCCCGGACGTGTGCTCCGCCGCCCTGCTGCTCGAGGTCGACGCGATCGCCCTCGCGCGCAGCAAGCGGTACGGCGCGGACGCGCAGGCCCTGTCCCGGTACGTCAACGACCGGCCGTACGCCTCCACCTCGATGCTCGCCCTCGCGATCGGGCAGGTCTTCCGCAGCGCCATGGGTGGTCGGAGCACCTCCCGGCCGGAGCGCGCGGCCGCACCGATGGACCTGGAGCTCGCCCTGACCAGCGTGCCGAGCGAGGTCGACGAGCACGGCGTCGGCCTGGCCTCGCGGCTGTTCGCGCCCCTCGGCTGGGACGTCGACGAGACCCGGCGACCGCTCGACGACACGCGACCGGAGTGGGGCGACGCTGCCACGGTCGGCCTGCGGCTCCGCGGGCGGGTCCGGCTCTCGGACGCGCTGCGGCAGCTCACCGTGCTGCTGCCGGTGCTCGACGACGCGAAGCACTACTGGGTCGGGGACGACGAGGTCGGCATGCTGCTCCGCCGGGGCGAGGGGTGGCTCGCCGAGCACCCGCTCCGGGAGGTCATCACCACCCGGTCGCTCGCGCACCAGCGGTCGCTCGTGGACGATGCGACGTCCCGGCTGCTGGGGCTCGACGGCACGGCCGGCGACGGCGGGGCGGTGGACGCGCCCGTCGACGAGGCGTCCGCGGAGGACGACGGGACGTCGGCTCGCGAGACGCCCCTGTACCGGCGCCGCGCCGAGGCCGTCCTGACGGCGCTCGCCGACGTGCAGGCCCACACCGTCGCCGACGTCGGCTGCGGCGAGGGTGCCCTGCTCCGACACCTGTTCGCCGACCGGTCGTTCACGACGATCATCGGCACCGACGTGGCACCCCGCGAACTCGCACGGGCCGAGCGGCGCCTGCGGCTCGACGACGTCAGCGACGAGCAGCGTGCCCGGGTGCGGCTGCTGCAGTCGTCGGTCACGTACTCCGACGACCGCATCGCCGGACTCGACGCGGTGGTGCTCATGGAGGTCGTCGAGCACGTCGACCCCGAGCGGCTGCCGGCGCTCGAGGCGTCGGTGTTCCGGGCCGCCCGACCCGCCGCCGTCGTCGTGACCACCCCGAACGCCGAGCACAACGTCCGCTTCGCCTCGCTGGCGGCCGGCCGGTTCCGACACCCGGACCACCGGTTCGAGTGGACGCGCGACGAGTTCCGCACCTGGGCGCAGGCCGTCGCCGACCGGCACGGCTACACGGTCGAGCACCGACCCGTCGGTGACGACGACCCCGAGGTCGGCCCACCCACGCAGCTCGCCCTGTTCCGCCGCCACACGACCAGCAGCCCGACGAACGGCAGCCCGACGACCATCAGCACGACGACCGGAGGCACCGCCGCATGACCGCCCTGACCGTCCCCACCATGTCCCTGGTGCTCCTCGTCGGCACGAGCGGCTCCGGCAAGTCCACGTTCGCCGCGCAGCACTTCGGCCGGTTCGAGACCCTGTCGAGCGACTTCTTCCGCGGCCTCGTCTCGAACGACGAGGACGACCAGGCCGCGACCCCGGCCGCCTTCGAGGCCCTGAAGCACGTCGCCGCGCAGCGTCTGCGCGCCGGACTGCTCACCGTCGTCGACGCGACGAACGTCCAGGCCGAGGCCCGCCGCGACTTCGTGGAGCTCGCCCGCGCGCACGACGTCCTGCCGGTCGCGATCCTCCTCGACGTCCCCGAGTCGGTCTGTGTCGCCCGGAACGCCGCCCGCACCGGTCGGGACTTCGGACCCGAGGTCATCCGCCGCCAGCAGGGGCAGCTCCGGCGCGGGCTCAAGAGTCTGAGCAAGGAGGGTTTCCGCCGCGTCCACGTGCTGCACGGTGAGGACGAGATCGCCGCCGCCACGATCGTCCGCGAGCCCCTGCTCAACGACCGGACAGGCGAGCACGGCCCGTTCGACGTGATCGGGGACGTGCACGGCTGCCGCTCCGAGCTCGAGACGCTCCTCGGTCGGCTCGGCTGGAGCCTGGTCCGCGACGACCTCGGTCGCCCCGTCGACGCCGTTCACCCGGAGGGCCGTCAGGCGCTGTTCCTCGGCGACCTGGTCGACCGCGGACCGGACTCCCCGGGCGTCCTCCGCCTCGTGATGGGCATGGTGCGGAACGGCCACGCCCTCGCCGTGCCCGGCAACCACGAGGACAAGCTCGTCCGCGCGCTCGACGGCCGCAAGGTGCAGACCGCGCACGGGCTCGCCGAGACCCTCGCCCAGCTCGCCGCCGAGCCGGACGCCTTCCGCGACGAGGTCCGCGAGTTCTGCCGCGCCCTCGTCGGCCACCTGGTGCTCGACGACGGCCGGCTCGTCGTCGCGCACGCCGGGCTGAAGGAGCAGTACCAGGGCCGGGCCTCCGGCCGGGTGCGGTCCTTCGCGCTCTACGGTGACACCACCGGGGAGAGCGACGAGTACGGCCTGCCCGTCCGCCTGCCGTGGGCGGAGGACTACCGCGGATCGGCGATGGTCCTGTACGGGCACACCCCGACCGTCGACGCCGAGTGGATCAACGGCACCATGTGCCTCGACACCGGGTGCGTGTTCGGCGGGAAGCTCTCCGCGCTGCGCTACCCCGAGCGCGAGGTCGTCCAGGTCGACGCCGAGCGGGTCCACTACGTCGCCGCCAAGCCGCTCGAGCCGCTGCGCGGACCGGGCACGTCGACGACAGGTGCCGACGGTGCGGACGCGGGCCGGGCCTCCAGTCCGGCCGGGAGGCCCGTGGCCGGCCCCGCCGCACCGCGTCGCGTCCCCGGACTGCTGCCGATCGAGGACGTCACCGGCAAACAGATCGTCGAGACCCGGCACCACGGCCGGATCGGCATCCGCGCCGAGAACGCCGCCGGTGCCCTCGAGGTGATGAGCCGCTTCGCCGTCGACCCGCGTTGGCTGCCGTACCTGCCGCCGACCATGAGCCCGGTGGCGACCTCTGCACGCCCCGATCACCTGGAGCACCCGGACGAGGCGTTCGCGTACTACCGGGGCCAGGGCGTCGACCAGGTCCGGATGGAGGAGAAGCACATGGGCTCCCGCGGGACCGTGCTGCTCGCACGCGACCCCGCACGGTTCGGTGCTGCGGCCGACTGGAACGGCGTCGTCACGACCCGCACCGGCCGGGCGTTCTTCGACGCTGCCGACACCCGGACCTTCCTCGGACGGCTCGACGCGGCCGTCGAGGCGGCCGGGCTCTGGGACGAGCTCGACACCGACTGGCTGCTGCTCGACGGCGAGGTGCTGCCGTGGGCGGTCAAGGCCGAGGGCATGATCCGCGACTGGTACGCCGAGGTGGGCGCCGCTGCCGGCGGGGCGTTCCCGGACGCCCTGGCCGCGCTCGCCGCAGCCCGCGACAGCGGCGTCGACGTCAGCGACCTGCTGGCCCGGACCGAGCAGCGCGCGGCCGACGCGACCGCCTACACGGAGTCCTACCGGCGGTACGCCGACCCGGCGACGGGCCTCGACGACGTGCGGTTCGCGCCGTTCCAGGTCCTCGCGGCCCAGGGACGGACGTTCGCCGACCGGCCGCACGGCTGGCACACGGCGGTCGCCGACCGGCTGGCTGCCGCCGCACCCGACGTGGTGCGCGCGACCCGGTCGCTGCTCGTCGACGTCCGCGACGAGGCCAGCTGCGCGGCCGGGACCGAGTGGTGGCAGGAACGCACCGGTGCCGGCGGCGAGGGCGCCGTCGTGAAGCCGGAGTCGAACCTGACCCGGGGGCCGAAGGGACTCGTGCAGCCGGGCGTGAAGGTCCGCGGGCGGGAGTACCTGCGGATCATCTACGGCCCGGAGTACACCGAGCCCGGCAACCTGGCGCGGCTGAAGGACCGGGACCTCGGGCACAAGCGGTCGATGGCGCTCCGCGAGTACGCCCTCGGGCTGGAGTCGCTCGAGCGCTTCGTCGAGGGGGAGCCGCTGTGGCGCGTGCACCAGGCCGTGTTCGGCGTGCTGGCGATGGAGTCCGAGGCGGTCGACCCGCGGTTGTGAGGCGGCAGGCTCCCCCGGGACTTCTCGCTGAGCGACACCGTTCGTGGTCGACCCGCCGTTGTGAGGGGCGGGCTCCCCCCGACTTCGCGCTGAGCGACACCGTTCGTGGTCGAGACCGCGAGGCCTGTCGCTCAGCGCGAATCGTTGCCCGCGGCGTCCGCGCGTCTGGCGCGCCGGCGTCCGGACCACGCTGCCGCGACTGGAGCGCGTCTGCCGCGCACCGGTCAGGGCTGGTCGTCCACCGGGAGGACCCGGACGGACACCGAGTCGATCAGCGTCCCCGCAGGGATGCTGCCGTTCCGCTGCGTCTGCACGGTCCGTTCGCCCAGGTAGGTGCCGGACGTCCGGTCGATGATCACGTCCTGGCGTTCCCCGCCGGTGCGGGCCGGCAGCCCGACCGCCGTCCCGACCCGACCGTCGAGAGACGCCTGCTCCTCGGTGACGACGATGCCTGGCAGGGTCGCCAGTGCCTCGTACATCGCCGCGCGGAGGTCGGCGGGCACCAGTCCGGTCCGGAGGAGCTCCTGGACGGTGTCGAACACGTGCTCCGCGTCCGTCGTGTCCACCGCTCGGGGCGCGTCCTCGATCCGGCGGACGAGGGCATCGGGATCGCGGGGCAGGCCCTCGATGTCCGCCGCCGTCAGCGTGCCCGGTCGGACCCCGCCGAGCTCGCCGACCGTGAAGTCCCCGCCGACCGCACGCTCCCACCGGGGGCCGTCGCGGTGCGCCTCGGTCGCGTAGTCGTCCGCCGCGGCCTTCCGGGCAGCGGCGCCGCCGTAGAAGGTCGTCGCCGGCCCCGACCACGTCTCGCGGACCCAGGTGCCGGAGACGTCGGCGGGCACCCACGTCGTGCTCGTCGTCGGCGCCAGGTACCCCTCGTCGTAGTGCTCCCCGTCCGAGGTCGCGTACCCGAGCGCCCGCTCGGTCTCGACCACCTTCGTGAAGGCGCCGACGGGTGCCCGGTCGTCCGCGGCGGCACGGGCGGCCTCGCGCAACGTCGCCGCAGCAGCCGGCGCGGGCGACGACCAGTGCGTGATCCCGATCCCGGAGGCGACCAGTCCGCCGGCGAGCACCACCGCGGCACCGGCGACCAGGACGGGTCGGAACCGACGACGGGGACGGACGGGAGGGACGGTGCGGGCCGGACCCGCGCCTCCCGTCCCCGGGGCGGTCACCGTCGCGGCCTGCGCGGCGGCGTCGAACCGCGTACGTGCACGGTCGAGCGCCGCGTCGAGGACCTCGGGCGGCTCGTCGTCCCGCCGCAGCAGACGGAGGGTGGAGAGGTCGTCGTCAGACATGGAGGGGTCCGTTCAGGGAGTCGGTGGCGCCCGGGACGGCACGGAGGGCCGTGCGGGCGCGGTTCAGTCGGGAGCGGACGGTCCCGACGGGGACGCCCGTGGCCGCCGCGATCTGCTCGTAGGTGAGCTCGGCCCATGCGTACAGCAGCACGGTGTCCCGGACCGCGGGGCGCATCCGGTCGAGCTCCCGGACCACCGCCTGCACGGCACGCTGCACGTCGACGCGGTCGCCGGTCTCGTCCTCGACGTGCTCCGGAGTCGCGGAACGGGACATCGCCCGGAGCGTCCGTCGCTGCGATCGCCAGTGTCGGCTGAGCAGGTTCGTCGCGATGCCGAACAGCCACGGCAACGGCTCCTGCCGCTCCGGGTCGAACGAACCCCACCGCACCAGGGCGGTGACGAACGTCTCACTGAGGATGTCCTCGGCGCTTTGCAGGTCCGTGCGGCGGGCGAGGTAGCGCAGGATGCGGCGGCCGTGCAGGTCGAACTGGCGACCGAGCTCGGCGGCGGCGTCTGGCGGGGGATGGTTGCTGGGCACGATTGGTGTTGCCCGATCGGGGTGGGGGAGTTCCATCTTCGTCCCCGGAAGGCCGCGAGTGTGTCGGCCAGCGTTCGAGCGTCGTGTGCGGATGGGTCGCGATGTGGTCGAGGGCCGCCTCAGCACGCCTGTCGTGGATGAGGGCATCCACCGCATCCCAGCGGCGTGCCCACGCACCGAGTTCAGGACTGATCGCCGCAGTGAGCGAGCGCGCATCCTCGAGGACCAGCGCCGGGGACCGGCGAAGCTGGCGTCCCTCGGCCCCGGTTCCGGGTTGGGGGAACCCGAAGACGACCGGCTCGCAGTGGTTGATGCGGTTCCGTGCCCAATTGAGGCGGAGTGCCAGCCGGTGGACTTCGCGGCGGGTTCGGCCCGGGAACGCAACGCCGAGAGCTGGTTCCCAGAAGGACTCGGAGTAGGACGCCTTCGTCCCGTCGGGTTTCCGGCCACCGCGACCCAACACAGCCACCCACGTCCCCAGCATGAGTTGCGCGACGACCTGGCCCGGTTGCGCAGCGACGCCGACGCGTGCGATCGCCGTCTCCACCTGCCCGAGGAGGTCTTCATCGAACGCATGCCGCTGGTTCTCGAACCAGCGGGGACCGAACTGCGCTGCGAGAGACCGGTGCAGGTGCTCGCGCAGCGCGACCTCCACGAGCCGGAGGACGGCGTGGAAGTGCGAGGCCAGCGACGCGTCGACGAGGGCCAGCTCGACGGCTGCGCGGTCTGCACCACCGACTGCAGCGCGGAAGCGTCGCAGGCGAGAGGGAGCGAGACTCGCGATCAGAGCTCGCTGTTCGTCGTACGTCGGAGGCGGGATCACCCAGGCACGCTACTATCGATGCATAGTCCCGCAGTCGAAAGGCTGCTCGGGTTCTGGAAGCCGTCGTAGTCCCTCGGGTCACGGCGGCTTCACCCGTTCTCGGGCGTCCGGATGAGCGGGCGTCAGGCGCGCGAGCGGTACCGGACGTCTGCGGACTCCCGCGGGGCGAAACGCTCGGTGAAGTCACGGTCGTTCGGGATCCAGACATCCCGCCACAGGTCGTCGTGTGACCGTCCGAGTTCGTGGTCCCGGGCGATCCCGCGCCGAGCCGCCTCGTCGAGGTCGACGTCGCACCAGACCGTGAGGCCCAGCGCCCCTCGGACCTCCGGGTGGAAGAGCCCGATCAGATCGACCACGAGCAGGTCGGTGGCCGGCAACGGCTCCGGCGTCCCGAGCGCACGGCTCGACCAGTCGAACCGGCGGAACGTGCTCGCACGACCGGCGCGGTGTGGCTCGAGGACCTCGGCGGCGAGCCGCAGGCGTTCCACGCCGTCCCAGTCCGTCGATCGCCGGTGCGACCGGGTCGCATCGAGGAAGTCGTCACCGCGGATCCGGACCGCCCCCGGCAGCGCGTCGACGAGCGCACGGGCGAGCGTCGACTTGCCGGACCCGCAGTGGCCGGACACCCCGATCACGAGAGGCGACCGTGCCGATCCACGGAGTGTCCGGACGTGCTCGATCAGGGCATCGTGGTCCATCCCGTCAGCGTAGGGCGGGCGTCGGTCCGCGCCTACGATGGTCGGGTGCTGCTCGCGATCGACACCTCCGCCGGGACCTCGGTCGCCGTCGTCGACCCGGCGACCCGCCGGGTCCTCGCCGAGCGCGGCACCGACGACACCCGCCGTCACGCCGAGATGATCGGGCCGTTCCTCGACGAGGTCCTGCGTGCCGCCGGCATCACGCCCGCGGACGTCACGGGCGTCGTCGCCGGCATGGGCCCCGGACCGTTCACCGGCCTCCGCGTCGGCATCGCCGGCGCCCGCACCTTCGCCGCTGCCCGCGGTGTCCCGTTCCTGCCGCTCGTGAGCCACGACGCCGTGGCCTCCGGTCAGCAGGGTCCGCTCGTCGTCCTGACGGACGCCCGCCGCCGTGAGGTCGCGTGGAGCGCGTACGACGCCGACGGCGTCCGTGTCGCCGGCCCGGGTCTCGCCAGGCCGGCGGACCTGGACGACGTGCTGGGTGCCTCCCGTCCCGACCTCGTGGACTGGCCCCGTCACACCGCCGCCACGATCCCGGCCGGGAGGCTCGGGGTGCTCGCCGCGGACCGGCTCACCTCCGGCGCACCCCTGGCCGCGGACACGCCGGTCTACCTGCGCGAACCCGACGTGACGGTGCCCGGTGCGCCGAAACGGGTGGCTCGGTGACCGCGCTGCCGGAGGGTCTGCGGATCCGTCGGGCACACCCCCAGGACCTCGACGACGTCATGTGGCTCGAACGCGCCTCGTTCCCGACCGACGCGTGGTCGACGTCGCAGATGTCCGCAGAGCTGTACTCACCGCACGGGTACTACGTCGTCGTCGAGACGACGGACGAGGGCTCGGCGCCGACGGTGGTCGGGTACGCGGGACTGTCGTCGCTGCCGGGCAACCCGGTCGCCGACGTGCAGACCATCGCGGTCGCCACAGACCAGCGGGGGAAGGGCCTCGGCCGGGTGCTCTTCACCGAGCTCCTCGACGAAGCCCGACGCCGCGGCGTCCACGAGGTCTTCCTCGAGGTCCGCGCCGACAACCCCGTCGCGCAGACCATGTACACCGGGTTCGGGTTCGAGCACATCGCCACCCGGCCGCGGTACTACCAGCCCGACGGGGTCGATGCGTGGGTGATGCGTGCAGCGCTGGAGCCCGCCACCCGGTCCGCCCCGGGCCCGATCGGACAGGAGGCGCTCGATGAGCGCGACTGAACCCCTGGTGCTCGGCATCGAGACGAGCTGCGACGAGACCGGCGTCGGCATCGTCCGCGGCACCACCCTGCTCGCGAACGTCATCGCGTCGAGCATGGACGAGCACGCCCGCTACGGCGGAGTGGTCCCCGAGGTCGCCGCACGGGCGCACCTCGAGGCGATGACCCCGACCCTGCAGCAGGCACTCGAACAGGCCGGTGTCACCCTCGACGAGCTCGACGCCGTCGCCGTGACGGCGGGTCCGGGGCTTGCCGGTGCCCTGATGGTCGGGGTCGGCGCCGCGAAGGCGCTCGCCGTGGCGACCGGCAAGCCGCTGTACGGCGTGAACCACCTGGTCGGTCACGTGGGCGCGGACGTCCTGCGGCCGGACGGGTCCGAGATCGACCTGCCGACCGTGGCGCTGCTGGTCTCCGGCGGGCACACGTCGCTGCTCCTCGTGCGAGACCTGGTCGGCGACGTCGAGCTCCTCGGCGAGACCATCGACGACGCGGCGGGCGAGGCGTTCGACAAGGTCGCCCGACTCCTCGGGCTGCCGTACCCCGGCGGACCGCAGATCGACCGGGCCGCGGCGGACGGCGATCCCACCGCGATCCGGTTCCCGCGCGGCCTGACGCTGCCGAAGGACATGGCGGCGCACCGGTACGACTTCTCGTTCTCCGGGCTGAAGACCGCCGTCGCCCGCTGGGTCGAGCGCTGCCGTGACGAGGGCCGCGAGGTCCCCGTGGCCGACGTCGCCGCGAGCTTCCGGGAGGCCGTGGTCGACGTCCTGCTGACCAAGGCCCTGAACGCCTGCCGGGACACCGGCGTCGACCGGCTGCTGCTGGGCGGCGGGGTGGTCGCGAACGCCCGGCTGCGGCAGGTCGCCGAGGAACGGTGCGCTGCCGCCGGTGTCGCGCTGCGCATCCCGCCGTTCGACCTGTGCACGGACAACGGCGCGATGATCGCGGCCGTCGGGGCACGGCTCGTCGCCGAGGGGCACGCGCCGAGTGCCCTGGGCATCGCGGCGGACTCCACCCTGCCGGTGACGACCGTCCAGGTCTGAGCCTGAACGCCCGGGTCCGTCCGGGTGCCGTGTGGGAGGATCGGGGACGGCGGTCGAGCGGCCGTCAGGAGGGTGCAACGTGTCCGATCTGAACGACCGATCGAAGCCGGACGAGACGCCCCGGCAGGGGCAGCAGTACCCGTCCGGGCAGCAGTACCCGTCCGGGAAGCAGAGCCAGGGGTGGCAGCAGCCGGGGCAGTACGGGCAGCCGCAGCAGTACGGGCAGTACGGTGCCGCACCCCAGGACCCCTCCGCACAGCAGTACCAGCAGAACCCGTACGCCCAGCAGGCCCCCTACGCGCAGCAGGACCCGTACGCCGCTCCGCAGTACGGTCAGCCGGGCAGCTCCGACCCCTACCGGGCCACCACGCACAACCCGTACGCCCCGCAGAAGACCAGCACCCTCGCGATCCTGTCGATCGTCTTCGCCTTCGGCGGCCTCGTCCTCGGGCCGCTCCTGATCCTCACGAGCCCGGTGGGCGCGATCCTGGGGCACGTCGCCCTCGGCCGCATCAAGCAGACGGGGGAGCAGGGCCGCGGCCTGGCGCTCGCCGGCATCATCGGCGGATGGGTCCTGACGGGGCTCTTCATCCTCTTGGTCATCGCGATCATCGCGGTCTTCGCCGCCGCGCCCGGCTCGGGCGGCTACGACTGGGACAGCTCCGGCGGCGGCGGCGTCGGCGCGCTCGTCGGCTGACCCAGGCGACGTCCGGCACGGCACGGCGTGGAACGGCTCGCGGCGCAGCGCGCTGCGCCGGTCGGCGTCCGCCGCTCAGCCGGCCACGTCGGTGAGTCGTTCGCACAGGACGGCGGTGTGTCGTCCCTCCAGGCGGGTGAGCACCAGCGTCACGCTCCCGCGGCCCCGCAGACGCAACCGCTTGCGGAACTCGGCCGGGTCCACGTCGACCCCGCGCTTCTTGATCTCCACGGTGCCGATGTCGTCCGCGGCCAGACGTGCCGCCAGGCGCTTGACGTCGAGCGGCATCGTGTCGAGCACCCGGAACCCCTGCGCGAACGGCGCGACGACGGCCTGGTCGGACGTGATGTACGCGATGCCCTCCGAGAGCATCCGGCCGTCGATCGAACGGGCGAGGTCCCCGATCAGCCGCGCACGGATCACCGCGCCGTCGGGTTCGTATAGGTAGCCACCGAGCGGTCCGACCTCGACGTCCTCGGCGTCGGCGGCACCGGTCAGCTCGGCGATGCCGTGCGGGCCGACGACGGTCGCGGCACGACGGATCCCGGGGCGGGCGAGGGGGCCGAACCACAGGGCGAGTTCGACGACCTCGCGGTCGACGGAGGTCCACTGCGCCTCGGCGGTGTCCGGTATCAGGTCACGGTCGATGCCCGGGCCGAGCTTCACCCCGGTCGGGGTCGTCGTGGCGGCCGCGAACACCGTGCCGAGCGAGGGCGACCAGTCGTCGGGGTCGGCCAGGCGGCGGGTGTCCGAGTGCCCGCTCGTCCGCCGGGCCGGGTCCATCCAGACCCCGTCGACGGTGGACAGGTCGAACGAGGCGGCGTCCCCGAGCGCGACACGGGCGTTCGGCCACGGGGCGAGGTTGTGCGTCGCTACGGCCGCCGTCACCTCGTCACGGTCGACCGCGGTGACGTCGAGGTCGAGCGCGGCCATGGCCAACGCGTCACCGCCGATCCCGCAGCCGAGGTCCGCGACCCGGTGCAGACCGGCAGCGGCGAAGCGTCCGGCGTGCTGCGCGGCGACCTGCAGCCGGGTGGCCTGCTCGAGGCCCGCCTCGGTGAAGAGCATGCGCGCGGCGAACTCGCCGAACTTGCCGCGGGCCTTCTGCCGGAGCTTCGCCTGGGTCAGGACGGCCGCCACCAGGGCCGGGTCGTGCCCCTCGGCCCGCAGCCGCGACACCACCCGGACGATCTCGCCGCCGTCGGAGACCGAGGGCGTACGGTCGAGCAGGTCCATCCCGGCCGGGGTCAGCAGCTGGGTGAGTTCGGCGGCGTCCATGCCCCGATCCTCCCAGGCGGCGGACGCGACCGTGGTGCACTGGCACTCGGATTGACCGAGTGCCAGTGACGTCCTACAGTTGGGGTTGGCACTCTCCCGAGGGAAGTGCCAACCCGGTTTTCGTCAGTACCGAACACGTACCGAGAAAGAAGAGGTCACCGTGGCCGTCAGCATCAAGCCGCTCGAAGATCGCATCGTCATCCGTCAGGTGGAGGCGGAGCAGACCACCGCGTCCGGTCTGGTCATCCCGGACACCGCGAAGGAGAAGCCCCAGGAGGGCGAGGTCGTCGCCGTGGGCCCCGGTCGCATCGACGACAACGGCAACCGCGTGCCGCTCGACGTCGCCGTCGGCGACAAGGTCATCTACTCGAAGTACGGCGGCACCGAGGTCAAGTACTCGGGCGAGGACCTGCTGGTCCTCTCCGCCCGCGACGTCCTCGCGGTCATCGAGCACTGACACCCGCTCCACGGAACGCCCCGTCGGCCTGGCCGGCGGGGCGTTCCGTCGTCCGCCGGGAGGCCCGACACCAGCACCCGACGTCGGCTCGCCTTCCTAGGATGGTTCCGTGAGTGAACCGAGTCCCAGGCGCCCCGCGCGCAGCGAGGCGTCCGTCGGCGTGGTGCAGGCCGTCATCGCCTACGGTCTCTGGGGGCTGATGCCGCTCCTGTTCGCCGCGATGGCTCCGGCCGGGCCGTTCGAGATCGTCGCCTGGCGCATCGTCTTCGGCCTCGGGTTCTGTGCGATCGCGATCGCCGTGACGCGGACGTGGCTCCGCACCCGGGCGTTGCTCGCCGACCGCCGCGTGATGGCCGTCCTGGCACTCGCCGCCGTCCTGATCCTGGTGAACTGGACCGTGTACGTCGCGGCGACGACGACCGGGCACACCGTCGAAGCTGCGCTCGGGTACTTCATCAACCCGCTCGTGACGATCGCGCTCGGTGTCGTCCTGCTCCGCGAGCGACTCCGGCCGGCGCAGTGGGCAGCGGTCGGGATCAGCGTGGTGGCGGTCGTCGTGATCGCGGTCGGCTACGGGCAGGTCCCGTGGATCTCGCTCACCCTGGCCTTCTCGTTCGGGCTGTACGGGCTCGTGAAGAAGCGGGTCGGTGGCACGGTCGACGCGCTCAGCGGACTGACGATCGAGACGATGTGGCTGACGCCGCTCGCGGTGGGGGCGCTCGTCGTCCTCGGCACCACGGGTCTGGCCGGCGGCGTGACCCTCGGCGGCGAGGGCTGGCTGCACACGCTCATCATGATCGGCGCGGGACCGGCGACGGCCGTCCCGCTCCTGCTCTTCGCGTCGTCCGCTCGGCGGCTGACGCTCTCCACGCTCGGGCTGACGCAGTACCTGACGCCGGTGATGCAGCTCGTGGTCGGGGTGACGATCCAGCACGAGGCGATGTCGGGCTCGCGCTGGGTCGGCTTCGCGATCGTGTGGGTCGCGCTGGTGGTGCTCACGGTGGACTCGTTCACGGCGGCCCGACGTGCGCGACGGACGGCGGCGCCGGAGGTGGTGGACGCCGGGGCGTAGGCCGTCCACCGGGTCTCGCCGGTCCTCCAGTCCGCCGTCTGCCCGGGACGCCCCCGACTGCGCGAGACGCCGCGACCGCTGTCGAACGCCGCGGAGTCCGGCGGTGTCTCGGTGGCATCGCGGGGTCCTCTGGTGACGCCCCCGTCTCGCGCGCACGCGGGGACCACCCGGCGCACGCGAACGGCCCCCGGGAGCTGCTGCTCCCGGGGGCCGTCGTGGTGCTGGTGCGGTTACTTCGAGACCGAGCCCTGGATGGCGCTCTGGTAGACCGGCTTGTTGTCCGAGTCGAACTTGTAGATGCCGATGTAGGCGCTCGACGGGTCGTTCTTCTTGTCGAACGGGCCGATGCCGGACGGACCGGTGTAGTGGATGTCCTTGCCGTCGTCCAGCAGGGCCTTGCACTCCTTGAACGTCGCGCACTCGGTGCCACCGTCGGCGCCGGACACCGCAGCCATGTTGGCCTGGATGGTGCCGGAGTCGGTGCCCTTGCCCTTCACCGCGGCGAGGGCGGCGATGGTGGTGGCGTCGTAGGACTCAGCCGCGTACGAGAAGTCGGCGAGGTCCTTGCCGGAGGACTTCTTGTAGAACTCCACCAGACGCTGCTTCAGCTCGTCCTTCGGGCTGGCACCGGGGATGGTGCCCTGGGCGCCGTCGAGGGTGCCCTTGTCGAAGTCCTTCGAGTAGTCCGCGGTGTTGCCGTCGGACATGTAGATCTTCGCCTTGTTCCCCTGCGAGACGAGCTCGGGGATGATCGACTTCGTCTCGTCGAAGGCGAGCACGACGATCGCGTCGGGCTTCGCGGCGAGTGCCGCGGTCACCTCGGACGAGAACGTGGTCTGTCCGGGCGGGAACTCCTGGCCCTTGCCCTTGGCGCCGTAGACGACCTGGCCGCCAGCGGCCTCGACGGCTTCCTGGACGGAGTTGCGGAGGCCGGTGCCGTACGTGTCGTTGAAGACGAGGAACGCGACCTTGGCGTTGCCGTCACCCGTGACGAGCTGTCCGAGTGCGGAACCCTGAACCGAGTCCGGCGGAGCGGTGCGGTAGTAGTGCGAGGAGTACCCGGACAGGTCGGTCGCGGTGTTGGCCGGCGAGACCTGGACGATGCAGTTGCTGGTGAGCTGGTCGATCACGTTGAGCGTGACGGACGAGGACTCGGCACCGATGACGACCGGGACCTTGGCGTTGACGAGCTTCGTCGCGGCCGAGCTCGACACGGTCATGTCGTTGCTGTCACCGGAGTCGGTGGCAGGGTCGATCGTGACGTCCTTGTCGAGCACGCCGCCGCCGGAGTTGATGTCCTCGACCGCGAGGCCGACGCCGGACTCGGCCGGCGGGTTCAGGTAGGCGAGCGATCCGGTCAGCGGCAGGATCGTGCCGATCTTCAGGGCGTCGGTGCTGGGCGACGAGGGGGCCTGGCAGCTCGCGGCCGGGTCCTTCTTCGCGCCGCCGGCCGAAGCCGACTCGGAGGAGCCGCCACCGGCGTTGCTCGAGGTGGAACAGGCGGCGAGGAGCACCGCTGCAGCTCCCGCCAGTGCCAGCGCCGTGGTGGCGCGGGTGGTTCTGATCATCCGTGGAACCCTTTCTCTGCGCGGAGGCCCTACCGCATCGGGTCGAGCGCGGCGTCTCCGCGTGGGATGTGGAGAAAACTAGGGTCGATGTGTTTCGCCCGTGTGACGGAAGTACACACCTGGATGTTTCGTTACAGAGCCGTGACTCTTCTGAACAGCCTCACCGGAACCCCTGATGAGGAGTCCGTCTGGACGGTCTCCGCGGTTCCGGACGGCCGTCAGGGAGGCCCGGCGTACGTTCCCGAGGCATGAGCGAGCCATCTTCGACCACCCAGTTCCGGCCCTCCCGGGCCATCGTCACCGGTGCCGAATCCGGGATCGGACGCGCCACCGCCGTCGCCCTCGCGGCTGCCGGGATGGACGTCGGCATCACGTACCTGTCCGAGCCCGACCGCGCCCAGGAGACCGCGGAGGAGATCCGCGCCGAGGGCCGTCAGGCGTTCGTCGAGCAGATCGACGTCACCGACCTCGCCGGCGCCGGCGCGGTGATCGAGCGGCTCGCGGAGCAGCTCGGCGGGGTGGACGTCATCGTCGCCGACGCCGGCACGGGCGACAACGCACCGTTCCTCGACATGACGCTCGACCAGTGGCGGCACACCGTGTCCACCGACCTGGACGGCGCGTTCGTCACGATCCAGGCTGCCGCTCGGCGCATGGTCGCGCAGGGCACCGGCGGCCGGATCATCGGCATCACGAGCGTCCACGAGCACCAGCCCCGCTACGGCTCGAGTGCGTACGACGCCGCCAAGCACGGGCTCGGCGGACTGCTCAAGACGATCGCGATCGAGCTCGCCGAGCACGGGATCACCGCGAACGCCGTCGCTCCGGGCGAGATCGCGACGCGGATGACCGGCGCCGAGGACGAGGACCCGCACACGATCTCCCGTCCCGGAGTGCCGCTCGGTCGTCCGGGCAACGCGTGGGAGATCGCGGCCGCGGTGGCGTTCCTGGCCTCGCCCGCGTCGTCCTACATCACCGGCGTCTCGCTGCCCGTCGACGGCGGCATGCTGCAGATGGGCCCCCACGGCGGCAGTCACATCACGTCGAACGACTGGCGCAGCGCGTAGGTCCTCGCAAAACGCAACCTCGGCGGCTTCTCGCAGCGCAGTACCGCGGCGCCTCGCCGCCGGGGTTGCGTTTTGCGGGCCGGGCCGGGTCGCGCTCACGGACCGGTCGGGAGGCCCGCACCCCGCAGCAACGCCTGCAAGCGACCCGGGGTGCGGACCTCCACCCACCCCCACCGGACGACCGTCCGGACATCGTGCCGGAGGAGCAGCGCCGACTGCCGGGCCTTCTCGTCCCGCACAGCCCCGGGCTCGTCGTACTTCGTCATCCCGTCGAACTCCCCGACGACGCCGTACCGCGGCCACCAGAAGTCGACCCGGAACCGCCCGAAGGACTGCTGCAGGACCGGCGGTGCGAAGCCGTCCTCGTCGAGGCGGACGCGGCTCACGGACTCACCCGGGGACTCGGCCAGCGGATCGGCGAACCGGAGTGCTCGACGTGCCCGCGTGATGCCCCGAGGCGTGGGCCAGTCGGCGAAGGCGCGGTGCAGGGTGTCGATGTCGAGCAGGCGCTCGTGTAGGACGTGGTCGAGCACCGCGACGACGTTCTCGTACGACGTGCTGCGTGCCAGGTCGACGACGGTACGGAGGAGTGACGTGACGCGGTGTCCGTCGACGGTCGACACGGCAGCGGACTCGAGGGGCGCTGCATGTCGGACGACTCGGCGCCCGGAGTGGGTCGTGCCGATGAGGGGATCGGTCACGTGCACCCGTGGGTCGGGCCGGTCGACGTCGGGCAGGCCCCAGAGCAGGCCGGCGGAGCGGTGGGACAGCACACGCCACTCGCCCACGGTGGTGACCACGGCCTCCAGGACCAGTCGTTGGCGTTCCCGGACGGACGCGCGCTCCCAAGCGGTCGCGTCGACGGCGGCGCCGTGCGTGACGCGGACGAGTTCGCCGCGCCGGATGCGGTGTTGCGACTCGCTGTCGTTGGAGCGGAGCAGGAGCAGTCGTGGGGGTTCGTCCATCACCCCACTGTGCGAGCGCTACCGGCGCAGGGAGCCTCGTCGCTTCGATCTGTGGAAAGTCCTCTCGCGAAACGCAACGTGGGCGGCACTTCGCAGCGGAATGCCGCTGCGGAGCGCCGCCCACGTTGCGTTTTGCGGAAGGGCTAGGCGCGGTAGTTCGGCGCCTCGACGACCATCTGGACGTCGTGCGGGTGGGACTCCTTGAGCCCCGCCGCGGTGATGCGGACGAACTTGCCACGGGCCTTCAGCTCGGGGATCGTGCGGCCGCCGACGTAGAACATCGACTGCCGCAGCCCACCGGTGAGCTGGTAGACGACGTTGCCGACCGAGCCGCGGTAGGGCACCTGGCCCTCGATGCCCTCGGGGATGAGCTTGTCGTCGTTCGGCACGTCGGCCTGGAAGTAGCGGTCCTTCGAGTACGAGGTCTTCTTGCCACGGGTCTGCAGGGCGCCGAGGGACCCCATGCCGCGGTAGGCCTTGAACTGCTTGCCGCCCACGAACACCAGGTCACCGGGGGACTCGTCGGTGCCGGCCAGCAGCGAGCCGAGCATGACCGTGTCGGCGCCGGCCACCAGGGCTTTCGCGATGTCGCCGGAGTACTGCAGGCCACCGTCGGCGATGACCGGCACACCGGCTTCGCGTGCGGCGAGGGAGGCCTCGTACACGGCGGTCACCTGCGGCACGCCGACACCGGCGACGACGCGGGTGGTGCAGATCGAGCCCGGGCCGACGCCGACCTTGACGGCGTCCACACCGGCGTCGATGAGCGCCTGGGCGCCCGCGCGGGTGGCGACGTTGCCGCCGATGACGTCGATCGCGTCGAACGTCGGGTCGGCCTTGAGGCGTCGGACCATGTCGAGCACGCCTTCGCTCTCGCCGTTGGCCGTGTCGACGACGAGCACGTCGACGCCGGCGTCACGCAGAGCCTCGGCACGCTGCCAGGCGTCGCCGAAGAAGCCGATCGCGGCACCGACGCGGAGTCGGCCCTCGTCGTCCTTCGTGGCGTCCGGGTACTGCTCGCTCTTGTCGAAGTCCTTGACGGTGATGAGGCCGCGGAGCTTGCCCTCGGCGTCGACCAGCGGCAGCTTCTCGATCTTGTGCTGCGCGAAGATGGCGATCGCCTCTTCCGGGTCGATGCCCTCCATCGCGGTGATCAGCGGTGCCTTGGTCATCACGTCGCGCACGGAGGTGGTGGCCTGCTCGAACGAGGCGACGAAGCGCATGTCCCGGTTCGTGATGATGCCGACGAGCGTGCCGTCGGCCTCGACCACCGGCAGACCGGAGACGCGGAACTGCCCGCAGAGCGCGTCGACCTCGGCCACGGTGGCATCGGGCGTGGTGGTCACCGGGTTGGTGATCATGCCCGACTCGGAGCGCTTGACCTTGTCGACGTAGGCCGCCTGGTCCGCGATCGACAGGTTGCGGTGCAGGATCCCGATGCCGCCCTGGCGCGCCATGGCGATGGCCATGCGCGACTCGGTGACGGTGTCCATCGCGGCGGAGAGCAGCGGCACGTTGACCGAGATCCGCTTGGTGAGCCGGGACGCCGTGGACGCCTCGCTCGGGATGACGTCGGTGTGCCCCGGCAGGAGCATGACGTCGTCGTACGTGAGTCCGATGAATCCGAACGGATCCGGCTGGTCCATGGGTCCCCTTCGTGGGCGCGACAAGTGGTCGAGACACCGGGAACGCTGCGGTGGGCTCCGGATAGGACATGGTAACGCGCGGGCTGCGCGCGCCATTCCGGTCGCCTCCCAAGTCGCTGTACCGGCCAGACGGGAGGCTCGTCTCGGGATTGCAAATCGACGCGCCTGAGCAACATCACGGTTCCGGCACGATTTGTGCAGGGAACGTGCCGGAAACACGGGGGACACAAAAAATCCCTAGGGTCCTCGACTATCCGAACGAGAGGCTCATCCGTGGGTTCCATCACTCCGCCGGGGTCAGTGCTCGCGCACCGACTCCGCCGCGGGGCACCAGGCCGCCGTCGCCTGGTCCTCGCCGCCGTGCTCTTCCTCGCCTTCCTCGCCACCTTCGCGGTCGACTGGGCGCTCACGCCCGTCGCCGACGCAGCGACGAGCAGCCCCAGCTCCAGCAGTGCACCCGCGAGCACCGGGCCCTGCGTCGTCAGCACCTCGAACGGCTGCATCCAGGGCACCATCCTCGACTCCGACCGGAAGCCCACCGATGGCGTCGCCGTGGCGGTCACCGGACCCGGCTCGTTCACCGGCTCCTCGACCACGAACGCCGACGGACGCTGGTCCGTCAGCATCCCGGCAGCGGGGTCGTACACGGTCAAGGTCGACCAGGACTCCCTGCCGAAGGGGCAGTACCTGACCGATGCGAAGGACGCCGCCCGCACCGTCCAGGGGAACCTGAACGCCAACGCCGGCACGATCTTCCAGCTCTCCGACCAGGAGGGCGCCACGACCGACACCGCCACCACCAGCGTCACGGCCGCCCGGTTCTGGCAGCAGTTCGCCTCCGGCATCCGCCTGGGCCTGCTCATCGCCCTCGCCTCGATCGGCCTCTCGCTGATCTACGGCACGACCGGACTGTCGAGCTTCTCGCACGGCGAGCAGGTCACCCTCGGCGGACTCCTGGCCTACGTCTTCGCGAACCAGCTCGGATGGAACATCTGGCTCGCCGGGATCGTCACGGTGCTGCTCTGCGCCGCCTCCGGGTACCTGCAGGACGCCGGCATCTGGAAGCCGCTCCGCAAGCGCCGGATCAGCCTCACCCAGCTCATGATCGTGACGATCGGCCTCTCGATCGCCGCGCAGTACGCCTTCCAGTACTTCTTCGGCGCCTCGACCGTCCGCATCCAGCAGGGCAACCCCGAGACGGTGACCTTCGCCGGCATCACCCTCACCGTGCAGTCCTACGTCGCGATGGGCATCGCGCTCGTGGTCCTCATCGGCACGGGGCTGTTCCTCGCGAAGACCCGCTTCGGCCGCGCCACCCGCGCCGTGTCGGACAACCCGGCGCTCGCCGCGGCCTCCGGCATCGACGTCGACCGGGTGATCCGCTTCGTGTGGACGCTCGCCGCCGGTCTCGCCGGGCTCTCCGGCGTGATGCTCGGCCTGGTGCTCAACGGCGTGAACTGGCAGACCGGTCTGCAGCTCCTGCTCCTGATGTTCGCGTCCGTGACCCTCGGTGGCCTCGGCACGGCCTACGGCGCACTCGTCGGTTCGATGATCATCGGCATCGTCGTGGAGCTCACGAACCTGGTGCTGCCCGGTGACTTCAAGTACGCCACCGCCCTCGTCATCCTCATCCTCATCCTGCTGTTCCGGCCGCAGGGCATCTTCGGCCGTGCCGAGCGGATCGGTTAAGGGAGCACCCGCATGGACTACATCCTCCAACTCCTCAGCTCCCTGACGCAGGAAGCCCTCGCCCCGACGACCGCGGCGTTCGCCCTCGCCGCGATCGGCCTCAACGTGCACTTCGGCCTCACCGGCCTGGTCAACATGGGCCAGGCGGCGTTCCTGCTGCTCGGCGCGTACGGCTTCGCGATCTCCATCACGAACGGCCTGCCCCTCGGCCTGGCGGTGCTCGTCGCGCTCGCGATCGCCATCGTCTTCGCGATCATCCTCGGCATCCCGACCCTGCGGTTGCGCGGGGACTACCTGGCGATCGTGACGATCTCGGGTGCCGAGATCATCCGCATGGTCGGTCGGTCGAGCCTGCTCACCGACACCACCGGCGGTTCGAACGGCATCACCGGCTCCAGCTACCGCGAACCCTTCAACGCGCTGAGCTTCCTGCCGGACGGCACCACGACGATCCTCTGGTTCACTTACTCGAACAACGGGGTGAACGGCTGG